>NZ_KE384400.1:84368-153144 GCF_000425585.1 Terrimonas ferruginea DSM 30193 | reverse complement strand
AGAAAAAATCTCGCAGGTTGAGGAAAAGAAAGCATGTTGTGTGAAAGTGAGAAGCCCATGTTGGTCTCCCGACCAACAAGCAACTGCAGGCGGTGCACAAATATTTAAGAAAAAATCTCGTAGGTTGAGGAAAAGAAAGCATGTTGTTTGAAAGTGAGAAGCCCTTGTTGGTCTCCCGACCAACAAGCAACTGCAAGCAGCGCCCAAAAAACCGCTTTGATCTGTAACCGGGGTACCACAGCGAGCACCCGCCCGAAAAAAAGAATCCACACCTTTCCTCAAAAAATATTTCTTTCTTATATAACAAACGCTGAAAACCAATGTTTCTGGTTTTTAAAGTGAGTTTGCGTGCGCGGAGTATAAACATTTTATTAAAAAAATAAAAAAAACCTTTAACGCGTGTGGAGTCGATAAAAATTATGCATCTTAGCATTACGAGCCATTTTTTTCAAGAACGACGAACCAAACCACCGTCCATTGTACCACCACCACCAACCGACAACGCTACGCGTATGCCTACTCGCGTGCGCCTGCTACTTTTACCTGGTAGCAAGTGCGCAGCAAGGCGATAGTATTGGTGCTGCCCGTTACTGCAAACAATTGCCTTTCTCCACTGTTGAAGCTGTTTCCTGTTCCTGGATCGTACTCCCCTCAGCACCCCGGCAACCTTTATTTCAGGTGCATGGCGACGTGATGTACGACTATATGTATCGCTCATTTGTTGATACACCCTATTTTCAACGCGACCTTTCACAACATACCCTGCAGGCTAATCTGCGGATAGTTTACAAGGATCATCTGCCAACGCGTATCGTGATCCGCCAGCGGATAAGCAACTCACCTTTTTTCAGGGACCGGTTTGATCTTAATCTCGGCTTCACGGATAAAATGGTCATGAACCGCATCCGACAACGGCTGGCCGCAGATGCACAACGTATGATTACCGGCCGTTTGGATAGCCTGAGAGTTTTACAGACTGCATTACGCTCAACAGTTGAGGAGTACCGTAATAAAGCTAACGGCTTACGTAAGCAACTCGATGACCCTTCAAAATATGCAAATCTCGTTCAGGTACGCGAGCGGTTTATCGAATCCCGCGTGAAGGCAGTGGCGGCTGAAGAACAACAGCAGGCACCTGATATCGAAGCATTGAAGCGCAGGGTGATGATCCAGTACGATTCGTTGATTCAACAAGGCCTTTCATTTTTTGCCCAAGACACGGTAACGTACCCGGAAATTGCCGCTTTGCAACGCCTGAAGGATAGCCATCAGCAAATGGAACAAAAGCTTGACAGTGCATCGCAGCATTTGAAGCAGGTACAGGAGGCATTGAAAAGAAATGAACAACTCGCGCGGCAGGCTGTTAATGGCATCCGCGACCAGGCCTCCCTGGAAAAATACCTGAAAGACAATCCCGGAATGGCCGGTTCCGTGCCGAAGGGTTGGCGTTCATTGATGGCCGTCAAAAATGTAGGTATCGGACGGAGTTGGGTCGATTATTCCGAACTCACCATTAAAAATATTTCGCTGACAGGCGCGCACGCTGAGCTGAACCCGGGCAATCTGTATGTCGCCGCAGGCGCAGGACGTATCGATGCACGCTACCGCGATTTCGTGGTGGCCAACCGCAAACGCATGCCTGCGCAATCCTTACAGTTTGTGCGGGTAGGGTGGGGCAAAAAAGAAGGAAACAATATCATTTTTACCTACTACGGCGGAAAACGTGCACTCGTAAACTTCCTGACCGATAGTACAGGCACTACAGCCACACCCCGGAATAAAATAATGGGGCTGTCCGTGGAAAGTCAACTGAAACTCAACGAACACCACTCCCTTGTACTGGAGATCGCCCGTTCTTCATTCAGTCCCACTGCCGGTACAGAGAGACAACCTGCTTATGGCAAACAATTATTCAATGTCAGCGAGCGCAGTAATGAAGCTTACGCGGTGCGCTGGCGCAGCCATTTTCCGCAGACATTTACAACGGTTGATGCATTCTACCGCAAATCGGGTGAACGTTTTCAATCCTTCAACCTGCAGCCGGTCAATTCGCAGCAGGAATCGTATGCCGTTAAATTGAAACAACTGTTCTGGAAAAAACAATTGCAGGTGGAAGCCGGATTGCGCAAGAACGATTTTTCTAATGCTTATCTCAATCCTGGTTTGCAAAGCAAAACGGTTTTTAAATCGATCATGGCTACCGTGCGAATACCGAAATATCCGGTACTGACGGTTGGCTATTATCCAAGTTCGCAACTGACGTTGCTCGATAACCAGGTGTTGGTGGAGAATCAATACAACACGCTTACCGGTATACTTTCTTATGCCTGTCGTCTGAACAATACCGGCATGGCCACCAACATTTCGTACTTACGTTTTTATAACCAACCGGGCGATACCTCATTCATTTATTATAATGCAACAAGCTGGTCCGTCAATCATTCTTTTTTCCTGAAAAATCTGCAACTGCAATCGGGGTTCTCTTATGCGGGACAGGAAGGCTTGAAAGTAACGACCTGGGAGCAATCAGCCGCTTATCAATTGAAAGATTGGCTGCAGTTACAGGGAGGACTAAAGTACAATCGGGTGCAGCCGCAGCAGGAACTGTGGGGAGGAACAGGCGGACTGACGGTCGCCATAAAATGGTTGGGAAGAATACAGTTTTTATATGAGCGCAGCTACCTGCCGGGCAGCCGGCGGCAACTGTTGCCGATGGATATGGGAAGAGTAAATTTTTACCGCACTTTTTAATAAGCGTGGTGTAAACTAAAACCGAAGCATGAAAAGAAAATTACTGGCCGCGTGGCTGGTGTTGCTCCTTACGGGTAGCGCCGCGCTGTCCCAGGTACAGATCCAGGGTACGTTACCGGCCGTCGGTCTGGTGCAAAAAAATCAACTGTGGAACCTGGTGCTGGTGAACGGTACCGCGCAGGACATGAACGGCGTGGTGGAACTGACACTCCGCGACCGCAGTACGGGTCTTGAGCTACTGACGGCTGTTACCAATTCCTTCCTCCTGAAAAAAGGAGCCAATACGGTTAACGTCAATAGTTTTTCACCGGTACAATACAACTATACAGGTATGCAGCCTGACAACACCCTGAACGGGTTGTTGCCTGCGGGCTCGTATTCGGCTTGTTACTCCTACGTGTATTTCCAATCGGAGAACTCGGAGACTTTATCACAGGAATGTTTTTCATTCGACATTGAAGCGTTGAGCCCGCCGATGCTCATTTACCCGACAGATAGTAGTGAATTGGATCAGGCGCCTGCACAATTTACGTGGACACCACCCGCGCCGGCGGCTTTGTTTCCCGTATTGCAATACGATTACTTTCTCGTGGAAGTGCGCGAAGGGCAGCGGGCAGCAGAAGCCGTACAGGAAAACCTGCCCATCTATCATACCGCCAACTGGAGCAACAACATGCTTGCTTACAGTGCGGCAATGCCATCACTTGAAAAAGGAAAATGGTATGCCTGGCAGGTGGTCGCGCGGGATGGCCGCCAGTATGCCGGGAAGTCGGAAACATGGGTATTCTCGATTCGTGAGAATGCACCGGCCGGTACCGATTCTTCAAGAATCAGTTATTCAATGCTGGCAGGCGACGGTCAGTCTGCCCCCTATCTCCATCTTGCCACGAATCAGTTGTATCTGAAACATGTATCACGCACCGGGAACTATGAAGGACAGATACAGATTCGCGATGCACAAGGTAAAATCGTACAGCAGGAAAAACAAAGCATAGTGTATGGAGACAATTACCTGCGCATAAAACTGAAAGCAGGTATTACGGGTGGACAGGTTTACACGATTGAACTGATCACACCGGCAGGTAAAAAACACAAAGCCTTATTCACTTTAACAGCACAAAACTAGCAATATGATGATTCAGCGAATATCGGAGAAATACGCAAAGCCGGTTGCCTTGGCATTGCTGCTGACATTTTCCGGGGAAATGATGATGCCGTTGTACGCGGCTTCCCGGCGTGAGTTGAACTACTACCGGGGTGCGGGAGCAACTATGACGGCGGGTGTAAGGAAAGAAGTGAGAGCTACTGTTGGTAATAACAAGCAACGTACCGCCACTGCTTCGCTGCGTGGTGGAGAGCTGATCGTTGATGCGGTAGAAGGACCGGTAAGTGAAAAGAAAGTTGACATCGGTGGACCTTCGCAACCGGAGATGCTGGGCTTTAAGCCGGCCGGTGCGAATGACATGGTGAATACGTTTACCGGTGATTTCAGTTATAACATACCGCTGCTTGATGTGGGTGGTTATCCAGTGAATATTTTCTATACCGGTGGTATCACACCCGAGCAGGAAGCGGGCTGGGTGGGGCTGGGTTGGAATATCAACCCCGGTACGGTCAGCCGTAACGTGCGTGGTGTACCGGATGATTTTGATGGTACGGAGAAAGTAATACAGGAACAGAATATCAAACCAAACATTACCTGGGGAGGACGTTTTGGAGCGGATGTCGAATTTGTGGGGCTGAAGGATATGCTGGGGATAAACCTTGGTGTTGGTTTAGGCGCTTCGTTTAACAACTATCTCGGACCAGCATTAGATGTTGGTTTTAAAGGAGGGGTTTCATTGAAAATAATGGATCTCTCTACAAATGAAAAGAGACCTAGTGACTCGTTGGGTTTGCGCATCGGTATTGGTATTGATGCCAATATGAATTCCAGGAGTGGTTTGACCATTAACCCTAATATATCGCTGAGTGCCAGGCTGGGTTTCAGTGGTGCGGATTTCGGCGCGGGCCTGGGAGCAAGTACGAGCTACAATTCAAGAACAGGAATAAAATCGCTGCAACTTTCTGAACAGGGATCGTTTAATTATTACTCAGCCAAGTTGTTGTCTGAAAATTCAGCTCTCATTAACAGTAGTTCTGTTGGGACAAGGAATGGTGTGACGATCAGTTTTGCAAAGCCATCTTATACTCCTGCAATGCGTATGCCAATCAGCAATTCCGCACATTCCGGCCATTTTCAGATCGGAGCTGGTATGACGGGGATTTCAGGATCTGTTGAAATTGAAGTATACAAACAGGAATCTGAACTCGCGCAGGCCGACCGGGTTCAGCAAAAGCCAATGGTTGGGTATCTGTATGCTCATAAAGCACAAGGTAACCGGGATGCAATCATGGATTTCTCCAGGTTCGGAGACAGAGAAGTTACCGCAAAGACACCTGTTATCGCCGTGCCACAATATGCCTACGATGTATTTTCAATCAGTGGGGAGGGAACAGGAGGTGTGATGCGTGCTTACCGGAACGATCATGGTTATGTAAGAGATAACAAGGTAAAATCAAAAGATAAAAGTATAAGTGCAGGTGTTGATATTGGTATACCCGGACATATCGGAGCGAACTTTAACCTGATTAAGACTCCCTCTACATCCGGCGAATGGGAACAGGGTAACCGCCTGCGCTCTACATTACCGTTCAAAGAAAATGATAAGTTAAATGAACAGGTGTATTTCCGCAATCCCGGTGAAAATAGTGTCATGGATGATGATCGCTATAGCCGAATTGGAGACGCTGATCTTGTTAGATTTAAATTGGGAGGAACAAAAGCTAACGCGACGATAGAACCTGTGTTAGAGCGTTTTGACGAAGCTCGGCGTCCGCTAACAAGTATCAACATGACCAGTGTATCCGATGCTGCGGCCCGCCAAAAAAGATCTCAGGTAATGAATGTTCTTACCGCAAAGGAGGCACAAGATGTTGGACTTGAACATGTATTGCGTAATTACAACATCGCTACGGTAGTTGAAGCTGACACGTTGAAGTATGCTTCCCTTTCACGTATAAATGTGAGCGAAGGACGCCAGCCCCATCATATTTCAGAAATTGATGTTAGTGAAGCAGATGGACGAAAATATGTATACGGTCTTCCTGTCTACAATCTGGATCAGAGAGAATATACATTCACCACTTCCGGCACTCCGGATCAACATGATCTGGTAGATGTAAATGCTGGTGAAACAAACGTGAATGTTGCGTTCCCCGATAACCGGGATGGTTATATTCTGAATACACGCACCCCGGCCTATGCTCACTCGTACCTGCTGACAGGCCTGTTGTCCCCAGACTATGTTGACGTAACCGGTAATGGCATCACAGAAGATGACCAGGGCTCTGCAGTTAAGTTTAACTACGTAAAAACCGGTACCTACAAATGGAGAACGCCATATGTTCCGAATGGTCAGGCAATCGCGCATTTCAATAGTGGCAACCTTACCGAGACTAAAGACGATAAGGCGCTAATCACTTACGGTGAACGCGAGTCGTGGTATGTTCATTCTATTGAAAGTAAAACCATGATTGCGCTATTTACTCTGGAAGATCGTAAAGATGGAAAGGGTGTGTCAGGCGTAATGCAGGGAATCAATACGAGTGACGCATCAGTAAAGCGGTTAAAAAAAATTGATCTCTATAATAAAGCAGATATTAAAAAGAACGGACTCGCCAACGCGAAGCCGATTAAAACTGTCTGGTTTGAGTATGATTATTCACTTTGCGCGGGAGCACCGGGCAATACAGGAGCGGCAGAAAATGTCGGAAGCATAGATCTGAATGCCAACAAAGGCAAACTGACATTGAAGAGTATTTATTTTACTTATAACGGCCAAGCGCAAAATAATCGGGGAAAACGTAACCGGTATGTATTTAACTACGGTAATAATCCAAACTATACCCCTGCCTCGACTGATCGGTGGGGGAATTTCAAGCCAAGAGCGCATAACCCGGCTGACGAAGGTGGGGTGACGGGCTTGAAAAATAGTATTTATCCGTATGCATTGCAGGGCTATGCGTCTTTTAACAATGCCAACGCAGCTGCATGGATGTTGAATAAAGTATTGCTGCCTTCGGGTGGGCAGATAGAGGTCGAATACGAAGCGGATGATTACGCATTTGTACAGGAGCGCCGTGCCACAGTGATGATGCCGATCACCCATACCGGACGTGATGCCGCCAATACAGGAAACCGTTTATATGATGTAAACTCCTCCGGTAGCGTTGACGATAACGACAAAATCTATGTAACCGTAGCTCAGCCTTGTGTAAATAAGCAGGACGTTTATAATAAATACCTGGCAGGACTACGTCAGCTTGCATTTAAACTGGCAGTGAAGATGCCCAAAGGTAAAGAGTACCTGACTATGTACGCCAATATACAAGATTATGGTGTTGGACAAAATGCCAATGAAATATGGATCAAACTCAGAAAGGTTGACGGATATGGTCCTTTGTCGCTTACCGCGATTGAATATCTGCGTGAACATCTGCCCGGACAAGCATTTGCCGGATATGAACCTCAGGGTAACTCATTACAGCAGTTCGGTGATATGTTGAGTGGAATGGTCGACGGCATGAAAGGGGCATTTAAAAATCCTGTTAACTTTCTGCGCGAACAGAAGAAAGCACAGGAAATTGTGCTCCAGGAATCATTTGTACGCCTCAACGAACCTGTTGGAAAAAAGAATGGCGGGGGGCACCGGGTTAAAAGTGTTGTCATAAAAGATAACTGGAACGCCATGACCGGTCAGCATACGTCACGATATGGCCAGCAATATGATTACACTACAACGGAAATGTTTAATGGTCAGGCTCGTACGATCAGTAGCGGCGTAGCCTCTTACGAACCGAGTATAGGGGGCGAAGAAAATCCTTACCAGGAAATCTTACAGTTGTCCGATCGACTACCATTAGGTCCCGCGAACTACGAAGCCATAGAGATGCCGGTGTTAGATGCCTTTTTCCCGGCTCCAGTGGTTGGCTACAGTAAAGTGACTACGCGTTCCATTAAAAGCGGAGATACTAAGTATGGCAAAAAATCCAGATCCGGTATTGGTCATCAGGTTACGGAATATTATACTGCAAAAGACTATCCCGTCAGACATCGTTATACCAGCCTGGATCCGGAAAGTGACAGACAAAAACACGATGCTTCAATGATGGCCTTCTTTAAGAAATGGTCATTCGACAGCCGTGCTATCAGCCAGGGATTCCTGGTAGAGACGAATGACATGCATGGTAAAATCAAGTCGCAGAGTTCATACGCAGAAACAGATCCCAATACACGTATGAGTTATACCGAATATTTTTATCGTAATACAGGTAAGTATGGGTTGGGTGAAAAATTTGATTTTGTTCATAATGATCTTGGCGGTGTGGTCAAACCCGGCTCAATGGGAGTTGACATCGAATTGATGACCGATGTAAGAGAGTTTACGGTTAAGAGTTCAAGCCTTGCCGTGCAGGCCCAGGTCGACTGGATGATTCCTGCGCCACTTCCGGTATGGCTGCCATTCATTTGGCCGGTATTCGGTACCAGTGAAAGTATCTACCGCGCAGTAACCACCACCAAACTCGTCAATTACCACAGCGTCGTCGATAGCGTGGTGGTCATGGACAAAGGCAGCGTAGTCAGCACCCGCAACCTCGTCTTCGATGCAAATACCGGCACCCCGGTTGTTACCCGGACGAACAATGAATTTGATAAACCTGTTTATAATACTACTTATCCCGCGTACTGGGCCTATAGCGGTATGGGCCTGGCCTATAAAAATATCGATGCCCGCCTGAGCGGCATCCAGTTTACGGATGGTAAGATCACCGGTGGACTCGCACCACAAACACCGAAGGATTACTTCGAAAGCGGTGATGAGATTTATATCATCTCCGGAACAACTCCTTCCGATCCCTGCTGGGCTGCTCTGCAGTCTTCCGATGCCATCAAACGTATTTGGGCTTACGACCGCAACAAGAATAACAGTTCGCTCACCAATACAACTCCTGACCTTTTATTCATCGATGCCGCAGGCAAACCTTATACAAAAGCGAATGTTACCCTGCGCATCATCCGCAGCGGTAAACGTAATATGCTTACTACTCCTGCTGCCAGCATTACCTCACTGGAGAACCCGGAAGTGGAGACGGCTGGTGTCCGCAAATTGTTGCCCGGCTCAACAACCAAAGTGCTGAATGCTTCCGCGGTTGAATACAAAGAGAAATGGCAGGTCGATCCGGATGTGATCAGAAGAGTGGCCACCAACATGTGCACGGGCCTTACATCATTCGTTTGTCTTGGTCAGCAACTCGAAACGGTGAACCCATATGTGAAAGGACTGCTCGGAACTTTCCGTCCTCACCGTAACATGGTTTTTTATGGTGAACGTACCGAAGGTCAAACATCTGTTACCAGCGGTACAAAATTATCTGCAAATGGTACACTGCTGAATTTTGCTCCTTACTGGCAATTCAACGCACAGAATAATCTCGTTACAATACCGGAGTCACGCTGGGTATGGAATAGTGAGATCACGCGCGTCAATTCACGCGGTCTCGAACTGGAAACCAAAGACGCGCTGAACATTTATACAGCAGCGCAGTACGGGTATCGTAAAAGCCTGCCCGTTGCTATTGCTAACAACGCACGGTATGATCAGATCCTGTACCAGAGTTATGAAGATGTCGGTTACAACGAATCGCTGAATAGCGTAGCTGTGACACCATGCAGCGAACTTGAATTGTTACCATTGAATGGTCAGGTGGTAAATGCCGATGCAGAAGGCATCAACGCTCATACCGGTAATAATTTCTTCCGGTTGGATGCCGGACAGAACAACGCGCTTGGCTTTTATCAGATAGGTGTCAATACCGCTAATTACGCGTATGATATAGTAGCGGATGAAACCGATATCACGAAAAGCCTGATCGATCCGGGTGTCAATCTCAATGGCTTCGATCCTTGTGAGACGAATGACAAGCCCTACTCGGCATCCGTTCTTCCAAGACAAGCTGGTAATGGCGATTATGGTGTGCAATTAACCGTAGGACAGGATTATTCTATTCCTCCTTCCAGCTTTCCACCGTATCATGGCTTCCGTGTGAATGCAAGCCAATACCTGGATGTGCAGGGGCCTACAGAACTTACATTCAATATCATAGCAGCTTATGATACCTATCAATGGTACCAGGGCTGGAACCTTCCTTATGTAAATATTAAGGTGAAAGATTTGAATGGCAGCACCCTGTTCAGTTATCAATCAAGCTATATTTTCAATGCCCAGCCGGCAGTGGTATCTCCATCTTTCGAGCTGTGTAAAGGACGATATCTGGTAGAATACCTGATGATCCGTCCCGGTTATACGCCGGTTTGTTTCCCCACTATTACGCCGCCGAACGGCGATGCTGCGGCCTACCCGTCGAGTCATGGACATACATCCGTACTGGGATATCAAACACAAGTAACGGTGGATATTGTACCGACCAGCAGCCTCGTAAATTATGCCGGCTATAGAACACTGACCACGATAAATGGCTGCGAGTTTACCAAACCAATCCCGGGCAAGGAAGAAATGAAGAATGATCTGTTCCGTATCCCGGAAAATACCCGCATGCTGTTGAGCGGATGGGTTAGAGAAGAATGCAATACCCCTTGTACAAAGTCCACTTACAGCGATGCGAAATTCAGACTCGTGTACTTCGATGAAACTGGGGCTGAATTGCCTTCACCACAAATTATAACTGCTGCCGGTCCTATTGTGGAAGGATGGCAACGTGTGGAAGCGGAATTTACGGCACCATCGAATGCCAAAGCTGTACGTGTTGATATGATGAAAACAGGTACCGGCAAAGGCTACTTCGACGACATCCGCATACATCCGTTCCCGGCCAACATGAAGAGTTATGTATACGACCCCGTAAATATGCGCCTGCTGGCCGAACTGGATGCCAATAACTATGCAGTCTTCTACGAATACGACGAAGAAGGCGGTTTGATCCGTACAAAGGCGGAGACGGCTGAAGGCGTCAAGACGATCAAAGAAACCCGTAGTGCCCGTCAGAAAGACATCACCACATTTCAATAACGAATAGAAAAATATACGATTATGTTGCGTTCCATTATAAAAAGCCTGCTGCTGACAACGACCTTGTTTGTGGCGGTAGCCGTGCAGGCTCAAACGGACACCCTGGCTCCTTACCGGGGTTTCCTGACCGCCTGCACACAATACCAGACGACACCATTGCAGGCCACCGTTAAATATCAGTCCTTCACCAACCTGGTATTGCAGCCGTCTGATACCATTAGTGCAAATGGCTATTTCTACATCGGCAGCGCTGACCAGGCTTATATACAGTTTGGCGATATTGAGCAATTGATCACCGACAGCGTGTCGATGATGATCAATCACCGCGTAGAACAAGTGCTGGTCAGCACAGACGTCACACAAGCCCGTGTGCAATTACGCCGCTACCTGGGAACAATCACCAACGACTCTTCAGTGGTGAATCTTTCCAAAGCCTTTACCATACAACAGGGAATGAGCAATGAGGCTGTTCCTGCGCCGCAATACCACCTCGTAGCCCGGACAAACGTATCAGGAACAGATATTCCGCGACAGGAGATCACGCTCGTATACGACAGCGCAACCCGTGAGCCGAAGCGTGTGGAAACCCTGCAGCGCACACTGATGCCCATCGATCCGGCAGACAGTGCCGCCTTCCGGACGCAATTCGGAAACGCAGGTGTTCTACGCACCGTACAAGGCATCGGGTTATGTTTTGTACGCGAATACAAAGCCAGTTTCGCTTATATCCAGATCCTGCATACGGCCGCGGCTTCCGTGCCACTACAGATCAGCGATTACCTGCGGAAAAATGATGAAGGCGAATATGAACTGGTGCCGGCGAAAGAAGGCTACCGGCTCAGTGTAGATTAACACGATTAACAGAAGACGAACCAGAACCACCTTACTATATTATAATATCAGGCTTATGAAACGAAGCTTTGTATCGATGACGGAACAGATGATGGCCACGGTTAAACACCGTTGCGCCTGGATGATCCTTTTATTGACGATGTGTTCAGGCATACTGCATGCGCAAACACCCCGTGGCCTGCTACCCGATGGGGGCGTGGAAGACGTGGTGATCAGCGCCATGAATGGTGTAACGGATGTGGATCCCGGCGATCATATTGTGCCGTGGGCCACCAGCGGCACCCTGATTGTAAGCCCTGCACAGCAGAACGCCAATAGCCGCAAGTACCGTAACGTGATCAGCTTTTATGTGAATGAAAGCAACCTCACGCACGTATTGCCGGACTTTACCGCGTCTGTTGACCTGGTGATCGAATACAAAGCAACACTGGCTGATCCTTTGCAGACGCTTAACAAAACACTGACGCTGGAGTATAAAAAAGGAGCTGGTGAACTATCTGATGTACGCCAGTATATCACATTTGAAGGAGCAGAGTACGTAAAAGTAACGGTAACACCGCATCTTCCGCCCGCCGTTGGTACACTGGATTATCGCAATATGCTGACGTTGGAGAACACGACCTATGTGACAAGGTATTTTACGATCAGCAATACGCCTTTTACACTGAATTTACCTCCAACCCTTACCTCAGCCAATGACGTCCTCAACGCATCATGGTCAGCCCCGGTAAATGCCGGCCATAATGCAATACAATTAGAATGGGCATGGCTGGAAGATGAACTCGAATCCAATTATTATGTAGGCGGCTCATTCACTACGGCCGGTAAAGAAAAATTATTACGGACCAACTCATCACGTGTTGATTTAGTATACAGTGCCACGGAATTTGCGATACCGCTTTTGTATGATGGACAGGGTAAAGTACATTATCGCGTACGGGGAATAAGTATACAACCATCCGGTACCCGCGTGGCCGGTCCCTGGTCAGCCATTCAGAGTGCCGGCTTTAGCGGGCATGAAACAAAACTAAACTGGCAATCCACGAGCAGTTATGCTGAAGAAGGAAAGCACAAAACGGTTATCCAGTATTTTGACGGAAGCCTTCGGGGACGTCAGACGGTGACGAAAGACAATGTTACCGGTAATATTGTTACGGCTGAAAGCTTTTATGATGCCGAGGGACGTCCTGCCGTGCAGGTATTGCCTGCTCCTGGTATTCAGCAGGCGATTGCCTACCAGAAGAATCTGAACCTGTTTAATAGTCCGGATGCAGGTATTCCTATGCAGGGTGACAATGAAGATCATGCTGATTTCTTTGACTGGCAGTTTACCGGTTCCAAAACACCCATCTTGCTAAGTAATGTGGACGGTAGCGCATCACAGTACTACAGTCTTCAAAATACAAACAGGTCAGGCATCAATGCGCATATCCCCGATGCGGAAGGTTATCCTTACGCATTGACACGTTATACACCTGATGCCACAGGACGTATATTATCGCAAAGCGGCGTAGGTGCCGCTATGCAAATGGGAACCGGCCGTGAAACAAAATACTATTACGGCTCACCCACGCAGGAAGAACTCGATGCCTTGTTTGGAACAGAAGTAGGGGATAAAAGCCACTACTTCAAAAACATGGTGAAAGATGCCAATGGGCAGATGAGCGTGAGTTATGTAGACATGCACGGTCGCACAATTGCTACGGCTTTGGCAGGCGAAAATCCTGCTAACCTGCAGGCGCTGGATTATACCAATGCCGTTCACTATCCTAACCAGGACCATGGCAGCGCTTTGACTGTTAACCTGCTTGATGTTAACTCCAACTCCGTTAAAGGCAATAGTATCGAGTCTGTTACCAGCTTGCTGGTACCAGCTACCACTACATACAATTTTGATTATACACTTACGCCGCAATCCCTCAGCCTCAACGCATGTGATGAACCAACTACGGTTTGTTATGAGTGCCTTTATGATCTGCAAATAGCAGTCATTGATGAGTCGGGAGAAGCGGTTGGGCCGGTTGAGATAAAAAATTATAGCAACCTCAGTGTTGAATTTGATAGTCTGTGCAGCACCCCAACGCGATTATTTCAGAACCTGGACAATCCGTCCGCGCCACGCACATCAACGATTACGTTCTCCGTACAACTGGAGCCTGGTTCTTACAGCATCCGTAAAACACTTACGTTGAATGAAGAAGCGCTGCAAAAACTCAAAGCAAACTATCTCGAGCGCAGCCATTGCGAAATAGATTACCAGGCGATCTTCGATTCGGTTTATAATGAAGTAAAAGCAGTCACACAGTGTGATAACCCGCCGACCAACCATCAGGAAGCCAGTTGTGCAGAATGTGAGGCTGAAGTAGGTACGCTCAGCGCATTCACCACGGCCTATCTTACATCTATCGGTTATACGGAAACGCCCACTCCGGCGCTGACGGCGGAGATTGCGGCTGCTTACAATAAAGCAAAAGCCAATTGTGAATTGCTTTGCGGTACATCAACCCTGGAAGTGGTCACCAAGCGCGAGCTGATGCTGGCCGATATGATGCCACCTTTCGGTCAATATGCAAAGGCATACACTAACACGGCAACGATGGAGCGGAAGTACAATATCTTCTCCACGTTTACGCCGGCCACACAACCATTTTTCCGTAAACCAAAGATCAATCCTTCGACATTCGGATTCTATCTTGATCCGTTTGGAAATACAGACGAGCTCATACATACCACCCCCGCTGTATTACCAACGATGTTGGCCGGTGATTTTGAACAGCAGTTCCAGGACAACTGGGCTGAGCAATTGTTGCCATACCATCCGGAATACAATCGTTTAACATTTGTTGAAACCAACCTGAAGCCCAGTTACAACTGGATGCATACTTTCTTTGCGGTGCCGACTTATGCGCAGGCGGTGACCGAAGGGTACATTTTCACCTCTGAACCGGGGCTGGCTGCAAAAGATCCTTTCTTTGCCCTCAGCACTGCTGTTTCCAAGAAGACCACGATGAAAGACTGGTTGATGACAGACTACGCCGGCGGAAGAAGCCTTTGGCAGTACGCTTACTACCAGGCAATTTGTCAACGCACGCCCGGTGCATCGGGATGTGTTGCACCTGGTGTCGATGATAAACCACCCTTCAGTACATTGTCCGCTGCTGATAAAGATTCAGTCTGGAATAAATTTAAAAACCTGTACCTGCAGGCCCGTACGAGCCTGATGGATGAATACATTGCCGAGCAGGCACCTTTGCCTGCCAGCGATGAAACCGATCTTATTGCACAAGGATATTTCCTGCATTTTCCCCGCAATAAAGATCAGCAGATAAGCCAGATGGGCAATAACAGCCAGGATCCGGGAAGCTGGAGCTTCTGGCCGCCGGCAGATCCAATAACCGGTGAACCCAATCTGCCGCCGAACTGGGGCAGTGCCGCACAACAAGATGAAATTTATACCGGTCGTTGTGAAGCCAATATTGCTCAATGGAAATTATGGTTCGAGCAATGCCCCGCATTGAACGCACATCCTGATAAAGCTGCGATTCTAGTCACACTGATGGAAGAAATGGTGAAGATTTGCCGCAAAGGCAGCAACCAGGCAAATCCTTTCGGCGCATCTGAAGTAGCACCTTCTACGCCGGTAGACGGCTCTTACCGCAGCTTTGAAGAACTGATCAATACAGTTTTTGCGGCTAATGGTATTGCACGTACCGATGTATGTAATCCCTTTATCATAGAATATCCTAAAGCTTATGGTAAAGGAACGCCGGTAACTACACAATACACAACGGCAATTGACAGTTGCAACTGCGACCGTTTTGCGGAAATAAAAGAAGATGCCATCAAGGGCGGTAAAAATCCAAATGTACTCAGTTCACTGAATGAATACCTGTGGCAAACTTATGGCGACACACTTAGCCAGGATCTGTTCAATGCCTTCCAGCGTTGTAATGAAATAGGCGACACGATCATTAACAACTGCCAGACTTATAATACAAGTGTGAAGTTACCTTGTGGTACGCTGGATCCCTGCGGCACGCAAGGCGGAGGATTGGTGCTGAAAATGTCAGAAAGCGGCGATCCTTATACGGCCAAAGCTCCCGGAGGACCAATAGGCAATTTCTGCTTCGAAGGATATGTATGGGATCCAGTGTTGGAAACCTGTGTGCCTGACGGATCAGGAGAGGCTTGCCAGATCGGCTATACCTGGGATCCGGTACTGGGTACCTGCGTGGCCAATATGCCGGGCCTTTGCCCTCCGGGGTATGTATGGAGCCCGAAATTGGGAACCTGTATTGAAGAAGTACCGATAGACAGTTGTACCTATTACTGCCCTGTTACAAAGTGCGACACAACAATCATTACTGTCATACAATTACCTACGGCAGTTGTTATTCCTGATTTTATCCAATGCGGATCAACAGGCGCAGCGCGTTGTGTCACCTGTACAGACCTGCGTGCGTTGAAGGCGGAGTTTGATCTTTACTTTGATCTTCCTTATAAAAATGCACCGATCCAGGGTTCGACCAACCTTTCGGAGACAGATATTAACTATAACAAAAACTTCGCGCGCTTCCTGAATTACCGCACAGGCTTTAGCTTCACCTGGGGTGATTACATGCGATCGATCGACAGCACGGAGTGTAACCTGGGCACGGGCGGCAACCAGACGGTGATCTGCCGCGATAAAACATTGACCGATACAACCGGCATCTTTGTAAAACCCGATCCCTGCCAGGCCACCTACGACATGGCCACGCATATTGCGCAACAGGTATATGAATACAGACTGCAATGGTACCTGGGAGAATTTGAACGACAATATCGCGCTAAATGTATGGCTGCGGGCAAACTGGAAACCTTCACGGCCAGCTACCTGCCAAAAGAATACCACTATACCCTTTATTATTACGATCAGGCGGGTAACCTGGTGAAAACCGTGCCGCCTGCGGGTGTTCGACCGGACTATAGCACCGCCTACCTGAATGATATCAAGGCCAAACGTGCCGCCAACCAGGACCGTGCGGCCCTGCATGAGAAAGTGACGCAGTACCGGTACAATGGCCTGAACCAGGTGGTGGCGCAAAACTCACCGGATGGAGGTACGAGTAAGTTCTGGTACGACAGACTGGGCAGACTGGCCGTAAGCCAGAATGCCGAACAGGCGCTGCACAACCAATACAGCTATACGAAGTACGACAACCTGGGCCGCATTACCGAGGTAGGTCAGAAGGCCAACACTACGGCGATCACACAAACGATCAGCAAAGAAGAAAGCACGCTGACTACCTGGCTGAATGGAGCAAGCGTAACGGACCAACTGACGATCACGGTATACGATGAAAAATACAATCCGCTCAGTCCCGACCCGGGTATTGCCGCCGGTATCGACCAGCAGAACCTGCGCAACCGCGTGAGTTACTCGATGGTGAAAGCCTTGAGTACGGACACGTGGCATCAAACCGCCACCTTCTATACCTATGACATCCACGGCAACGTCAATCAACTGTTGCAGGACTACAGAGGTGTGGCCAACCTTCCTTCTTCGGACCGGTTAAAGACCATCAAATACCAATACGACCTGATCAGTGGTAAAGTGAATGAAGTAGCTTACCAGCCGGGAGCGGCGGATGGTTTCTATCACCGCTACGCGTATGATGCGGAGAACCGGATCACGGATGTTGAAACGAGCCGTGACGGCGTGTACTGGGAGCATGAAGCGAACTATGAATACTATAAACATGGCCCGCTGGCGAGAATGGTATTGGGTAAAGAACTGCAGGGTGTAGACTATGCCTATACCATACAAGGCTGGCTCAAAGGGGTGAACGGCAGCAGCCTGACACCGGATAGGGACATGGGCAAAGACGGACTGGCTGTTGGAGTGCCTTCGGTATTTGGCAGAGACATTTATGGTTATGCACTGCACTATTTTGATAATGGAGCTTCCGAAAATGATTACTATTCAATCGGAGGAACAGGTGCTTTTGCCCGTCCCAACAACGGATCATTTAAGTCATTATACAACGGCAACATTGGTGCGATGACGGTGAACAATGGTGGCTTGAAAAAGGGTAATCCGTCCACCACCAACTCCCTGCCGCTGTTCTACAATTATAGCTATGACCAACTGAACCGTATTGTAGGCATGCAGGCTTACAAGGGTCTGAATGAATCTACGAACCTGTGGACACCTATCTCTATCCAGGACTATGCGGAATCGACTACTTACGATCCCGATGGTAACATCCTGACTTATGGCCGCAATGGCGCTCCGGAAGTCGGTCTGCCCAACAAGATGGATGACCTGAGCTATGAGTATTATGCAGGTAACAACCGATTGAGAAGAGTGGGAGATAACAGCTCACTGACGGGCAACTACGCGGAAGATATCGACGACCAGGCTGATCCGGATAACTATACCTATGATGCGATCGGCAACCTGAAGACCGATATATCCGAAGGCATCACGGCGATCAACTGGACAGTCTATGGGAAGATAGCGAGCGTGGTCAAATCAAGCGCTACGATCAGTTATACTTACGATGCCTCAGGCAACCGCATAACCAAAACCGCAGCAGGTAAAACAACGCTGTACATAAGAGATGCGGGTGGCAATGTGATGAGTGTATACGAAGTACCGGCCCTCAACCAGATCGAGCAAAAAGAGGTACATTTATACGGCAGCAGCCGGTTGGGCATGGCCTTGAAAGAGAGCCGTGCGACGGTTACTGACGCATTGGCAACTGGTTTTGATCCGGCTAAAACCAAAACGCAGCGCAGAGGCGAGAAGTTCTTTGAGTTGAGCAATCATTTGGGTAATGTGCTGACCACGCTTACCGATAAGAAGTTACAACAAGGTAAGGCCGCACCGAATGAAGCTGAGTTGGATTACTTTACAGTAGATGTAGCGAGTGCGACGGATTATTACCCGTTTGGTATGGGAATGCCAGGGAGGAAGGTGGAAAGTGACGGATATCGGTATGGGTTTAATGGGAAGGAGAATGATGAGGAGACAGGTACGCAGGATTATGGGTTCAGGATTTATAATCCGGCGTTAGGTAAGTTCTTGAGTGTAGATCCATTAACCAAATCTTATCCTTTTTATACCCCATACCAATTTGCAGGAAATATGCCGATTAAGTTCATAGATTTAGATGGAGCAGAACCTGCGTTGCCTGGTGCAAAAGCAGGTGAAAGCCAAGTAGCCGCAAAGAAAGATACAGATGAATATTTTAACTGGTCTTGGAATGTTGATAATACAACCCAAAAAGGTTCATGGGTTCAAGGACGTTCAACAAACTATCAAAATGGTTCATTGGCAACTATCTCAAGCAATGGCGACAATACAAAGCAATTTTTTCCAGACGTTAAAGTTAAATTGCCATTACTTGTCGCAAGTGTTTTGCCGGACGGTGATGATTTGGAGACCAGAATAAAGGATTTCAAACGAGCATTTGGATCAGGGATTCGAAGTACAGGTGTGGCAGAGGCAGTAGGCGAGGGCGAACTACTTTTAAACCATTTTCTTGATGGAACAGTTTCTTATGGGAGTACAGTTTTTAATCCTGGAGATCCTATATTATTTACTACAGTTTCAAATATGTCCAATTTTGTCAGTTTAGATCCCGCTTTTGTCAAATTGGCTACAAAATTCGAAAGAATAGCCATTGACTACTATAAAACTAACAATACACTTGAAGGGTTTGATGGAAGTGCGGAATTGTTGAAGTTGGGTAAGCCCCAAATTAGAGACAAACTATATATGCTGGTTGTTATGGGAGGTACACAACAGTGGAATGCTCAGGTTCGTAGCATATCTGACAATCATATAAGTGTGATGTGGACAGTCCGTGATAGGTTTGGGGCAGGGCGCGAAGATGCTCAGTCTCGATATCCTGGTCTACCGAGTATGTATTGGCTGCAACATAATTCATCTCAAGTGGATCCCACGCTTTCAAACAAGTTTGTTCCTTTTTCATGGGGAGTACAAGTATTAAGAAAAAAATAACCATCTCATATGAATAAAAATATATTTCTGATCTGTCTTGTATTATTATCGACGACTGGTTGTACTAATGAAAGAACGTCGAAACATATCTGCAGTTTAAAAAATGTTCAAACCATGGCTACATCGCCTTCAGCTACTGGCTCCTATGCGCATTATGTTTTAATAAATGATATGTTCAGGGAGTGCATGGACAGCGTGACAATCGTTAGGCTGGCAATTGAGTATGCTGATACGGTTAAAATAGATCGTCCTGCGGTTCTTGTGAAATTTTATAACTCGGATAAGCACTTGATCAAAGGTGAAATGTCACAACCTATTGAACTGGAAAAGAATTGTATTGCCGGAGTAATGTTGGATACATTTACGAAGAAACCAGTTGGTTTTTATTTTGTTGATTCAAATGATAGTCTGCTTTATTCCGGCCCCTTGTGGAGACCGCTTGGTGCTGATGAAGCAAGGATTAAAAAATCTTCTAAAAAGTAACTGTAGAAATGGTTAAGTGTAGATTCTGGAAGAATTAATAAGGCCCATGCAAACAACTGAAATTAATAACTTATAATTTTCCATTGATGGGGCAATATTATATTCCCATTTAGCATGATCTTCTGCTTCCTCCATTGTATAATAATATGTGTCGGATAATGGTATTATTTACATTTAAGTGAAATAAATACAAGCCACTATCATCTGGATATTGTACTAGTTGAGTTTAAAAGGGAGTTATATTTCTTCATTGTTCACTCTGTGTTTGGCTTTGCCTGTTTTTGATTAGCACCTAGAAAAATTTCTTTGAGAATTTTACAATTCCATTGTATTTTTTTTGTGTTGGAGAAGATACAATATTGTACGAAAATAAATAATAGCAATTAAAACATAATTCCTTATTCGACTTAACGGCAGACTGGCCGTAAGCCAGAATGCCGAACAGGCGCTGCACAACCAATACAGCTATACGAAATATGACAACCTTGGCCGCATCACGGAGGTAGGCCAGAAGGCCAATACAACTGCCATCACGCAAACGATCAGCAAAGAAGAAAGCACGCTGACCACCTGGCTGAATGGTGCAAGCGTGACGGATCAACTGACGATCACGGTATACGATGAAAAATACAATCCGCTGAGTCCCGACCCGGGTATAGCCGCCGGTATCGATCAGCAGAACCTGCGCAACCGCGTGAGTTACTCGATGGTGAAAGCCTTGAGTACGGACACGTGGCATCAAACCGCCACCTTCTATACGTATGACATTCACGGTAATGTCAATCAACTGTTGCAGGACTATAGAGGTGTAGCGAACCTTCCTTCTTCAGATCGACTGAAGACCATCAAATACCAATACGACCTGGTGAGTGGCAAAGTGAATGAAGTAGCGTACCAGCCGGGAGCGGCGGATGGCTTCTATCACCGCTACGCGTATGATGCGGAGAACCGGATCACGGATGTAGAAACGAGCCGCGATGGTGTGTATTGGGAGCATGAGGCGAACTATGAATACTATAAACATGGCCCGCTGGCAAGAATGGTATTGGGCAAAGAACTGCAGGGTGTAGACTATGCCTATACCATACAAGGCTGGCTCAAAGGCGTGAACGGCAGCAGCCTGACGCCGGACAAGGACATGGGCAAAGATGGTCTGAACACCGGAACGCCTTCTGTGTTTGGCAGAGATATCTACGGTTATGTACTGCACTATTTTGATAATGGAGCTTCCGAGAATGACTCCTATTCAATCGGAGGAACAGGTGCTTTTGCCCGTCCCAACAACGGATCATTTAAGTCATTATACAACGGCAACATTGGGGCGATGACGGTGAACAACGCAGGCTTGAAAAAAGGCAATCCTTCCACCACTAACTCGCTGCCACTGTTCTACAACTACAGTTACGATCAGTTGAACCGTATTGTAGGTATGCAAGCCTATAAAGGGCTGAATGAATCTACGAACGTGTGGACCCCGATCTCGATCGATGATTATCAGGAGCAAACGAACTATGATCCTGATGGTAATATTTTATGGTATAAGCGTAATGACGCTCCGTCGGTTTTTACAGGTAAAACACAAATGGATAATATGGATTACCTATATTACCCTGAAAATAACCGTCTGCGGCAGGTTACAGACAAACCCACACTAACAGACGACTATTCGGAAGACATCGACGATCAGGCCGATCCGAACAACTATACCTATGATGCGATTGGTAACCTGAAGACGGATGTATCCGAAGGCATCACGGCGATCAACTGGACAGTGTATGGGAAAATAGCGAGTGTGGTCAAATCAAGCGGTACGATCAGTTATGCTTACGACGCTTCAGGCAACCGCATTACCAAAACCGCAGCGGGCAAAACGACACTGTACATAAGAGATGCGAGTGGCAATGTGATGAGTGTATACGAAGTACCGGCCGCAAACCAGATCGAGCAAAAAGAATTACATTTATACGGCAGCAGCCGGTTGGGCATAGCCTTAAAAGAGAGCCGGGCTACGGTTACTGATGCGCTGGCGACTGGTTTTGATCCTGCCAAAACAAAAACACAGCGCCGGGGTGAGAAGTTCTTTGAGTTGAGTAACCATCTGGGGAATGTGCTCATTACGCTTACCGATAAGAAGCTACAACAAGGCAAAGCGTCTCCGAACGAAGCTGAGTTGGATTACTTTACGGTAGATGTGGCGAGCGCGACGGATTATTACCCGTTTGGTATGGGAATGCCAGGGAGGAAGGTGGAAAGTGACGGATATCGGTATGGGTTTAATGGGCAGGAGAAGTCAACGGAACTCGATCAGAATGGCAACAGTATGACCGCGGAATTCTGGCAATATGATGCTCGACTTGCACGTCGATGGAATCCCGATCCAAGACCAGTTAGCGGTGTAAGCGACTATACAGCCTTTCTAAATAACCCAATCTTTTTTCGAGATCCTCTCGGGGATACGACTATAAATGGAGAGTTTTACGAAAATCAAACTAATAATGGTGTCATTGATAATTTGATCTTGAAGAGCTATATCCCGAAGGAAGGGACAAAAAAGACATTAAGGGGCGCCTACTATGATGTGAATTTATATTATCATAGAAATTCTACAGTTTATCCTGGTCAGGCGGGGTGGCATAGGGCAGAAGCATATTTAAAACAGGTACAAGATGCAAGCTACGATTACAGTAGAGCATTTGGAAACGATGACATCTTTGTTAAGCCGTTTAATGGATCTAGTCCTGATGGCCAACATGCTGCTTCCCAAAGATTGAATGAATATCTTGTTGAAATGAGTGAGGCCAATGAAAATTTTTATAGTTTTATATACGCAGGAGCACGTATTAATTCGATAAAGACACATCAGTCGGCTACTGGAAAGATCGACCCATCCGCTATTAACGTTGAAGATTTGCTTTTAGTTGGCCTTGTGGTTAAGCAAGGGGCAAAGATGTTCGCGTCAGCGATGTCACGTAAGGTTTCAATGCCGAATTCTGGTCCAATTATGATAGCAGTCGGTGCGGCCTCGCGTGCAGAGATGATTGCTAGAAAATTTAAAATGAATCTTAACAGTGCGCCAACTCGGCAGGTGTTAAATAGTTTGGATGAAACAGTAGACTCATTTATATCGAAGTATCGAAAAGCATCTATTCGTTCCGAAATGCCTGGAGAGTTTTTAAATTTAACTGTTCAGGAAGCTCTCGAAAAGGGCCGAAGCACAGTTCGAAAATTATTAATTGACAACCGATTTATTAAATAATGGAAAAGGATATCTCAATAAAAAAATTTGTCGAGCGTTTACGTGGTGAAATTAATCTTAATCTTCTGAAGTTCGTTGATTACTGGGATGGGGATCTTTCTGCTTTTGGACTCAGAAAAGGGGATAAAGTTTTATATGTGTCAACATATAAAATGGAAGATCATTTTTTCTATTGTTCGTGGGAATTAATCAATGAACAAACAGAAGAGACAATAAGGGTGTTAGAAACAGATGAGCTTATTTCGGAAGAAGACCTTATTATGAAGATTAAATCTTTTTTTGCCGTTTAATAAATTCGGTAATGCAGCGATTAGCTATTTTTTGTGCAGGCTGCTACGGGGGAAACAACGGTATTTAGAGCTGTTGATGCAACAGAAGCTGCTATTATAAAGAATACTGGTAAGTTTTCTTTACAACAAGGAGGAGTAGAAGCGAAATATTTTGCGAAATCTTTTGAAGATGCTCACTGGTACGGTCAAAGACTTTATCCTAATGGTTATTCAATCATAAAAGGAACAGTAAAAGCCCCTGTTAATGCTGCCGAGCATTGGTTTCGTCACGTAGATATTGGAGCATATGTTTTTCCCAAAGAAACTTTACCATATATAATTCCACACTAATTATGCTTACTGAAAATAGAAAATACAATTTCATCGGGGAACTGACTTTAAAGAAAAGTAGCGTACTGCCTCTTGATGCAAAACCTAAAGATGATAAAGTGAATTGGCTTTTTCTGAATACGGGAAAGCAGCAATTTAGCTTTGTGTATAAAATTGAGAATCCATCAGAAGCAAATTATGGTAAACCATTTAAAATTGAATTGGCTTTTACAATGATTGAAACAGTAAAAGAAACAGTTGAATTAAATTTTGAGTATGAAGTTTTACGAGGTCAGGAAAGTATTGGAAATGTAAAACTGACTACAAATTTAGAATAAGTCTTTATGACATATAAACAGCAAAGCCCGGCAAGTGCGGGCTGTCTTTTACCGACGCGGAGGCTGAAAAAAAGCTATTGAATATTTTCAAAAGCTCAGAATTACTAAGCTTAGTAACTAGCATTTTAGAAAAGAAGTAGGTTGGCTAGCACAAAACTCACCGGATGGCGGCATCAGTAAATTCTGGTACGACAGACTGGGCCGACTGGCCGTAAGCCAGAATGCCGAGCAGGCTTTGCACAACCAATATAGCTATACGAAATATGACAACCTGGGCCGTATTGCCGAAGTAGGACAGAAAGCGAATACCATTGCTATGACGCAAACGATCAGCAAAGAAGAAAGCACGCTGACCACCTGGCTGAATGGCGCGAGCGTAACGGACCAACTGACGATCACGGTGTACAATGAAAAATACAATCCGCTGAGTCCCGACCCGGGCATCGCGGCGGGTATCGATCAGCAGAACCTGCGCAACCGCGTGAGTTACTCGATGGTGAAAGCTTTGAGTACCGATACATGGCATCAAACCGCCACCTTCTATACGTATGACATCCACGGCAACGTCAATCAACTGTTGCAGGACTATAGAGGTGTAGCCAACCTTCCTTCTTCGGACCGGTTAAAGACCATCAAATACCAATACGACCTGATCAGTGGCAAAGTGAATGAAGTAGCATACCAACCGGGAGCGGCGGATGGCTTCTATCACCGCTACGCGTATGATGCGGAGAACCGGATCACGGATGTTGAAACGAGCCGCGATGGTGTGTACTGGGAGCATGAGGCGAACTATGAATACTATAAACATGGCCCGCTGGCGAGAATGGTATTGGGTAAAGAACTGCAGGGTGTAGACTATGCCTATACCATACAAGGCTGGCTCAAAGGTGTGAACGGCAGCAGCCTGACGCCGGACAAGGATATGGGCAAAGACGGACTGGCTGTTGGCGGAGTGCCTTCGGTATTTGGCAGGGACATTTATGGTTATGCACTGCACTATTTTGATAATGGAGCTTCCGAGAATGACTACTATTCAATCGGAGGAACAGGTGCTTTTGCCCGTCCCAACAACGGATCATTTAAGTCATTATACAACGGCAACATTGGTGCGATGACGGTGAACAACGCAGGCTTGAAAAAAGGCAATCCTTCTACGACTAACTCGCTGCCACTGTTTTACAACTACAGTTATGACCAGTTGAACCGGATCGTGGGTATGCAGGCCTACAAAGGTCTGAATGAATCGACGAAAGATGTAGTAAATTCTTCGTTAATTTACTACTGTTCAAATTTGAAGATGCTAACCTGGTACCCAAAATTCTATCGGATGCGAAGTAAAATCATAATTGTACTGCTGATGATAAGCTGTGCGCTACTGGCCTGGAGCGTGCTTGGAATGGTCACCCATCGTCCGGGGATTTGGAATATAGCAAGAGTCGGGCTCGTTTTGTCAGGGCTTTCCTTACTGGCCGGAGTGGCACATCTTATCATACCGGAAAAGAAATAGTTTGCATTCCGTTTGGAAGGTTGGTATGGTTAAGCAAGCGAGTATGTTGAAGTATGAAAAGACGATTATTTTCTTTAATTTAATTAGTCATTGATTATCTACGGTTGTAAAGGTTATTACCAACTGCGCAATAAATCAGCATTTTTTATGATAAAAATAATCGCATTAACAACCTTGTTTATTTGCGCGCTGTCCTATCCAGCGACCAGCCAGATTGATATCTATTTGAAAGAGTATAAAACTTATATTACTCCCGCGAAATGTAAGGATTCATTGATTCACTACAACAAAGACTCATCTTACGTTAAGATAAACCTGTTTAATTGTAAAGGGAAAATGAGTATTAAGGAGTTTGACCGTCACGGCACCCTGGTTGCTACGGGACAATATCAGGCTTCCCTGGATACATTGAAGCAGTATGTCGATCGATTTAATCTTTCAGGAGACCTGATGGATGTTACGGTCGGTCCGTACTTTCAGCCCCTGCGCGATGGGGTTTGGATTTTTTATGAAAATGGATTGCCCGCGCGACAGGAAAGATATAAAAGAGGTGTTCTAATCAGGGACTAACACTAAACCAGCCACCCTTATAAAAAGTCGCCCACCTCCCCAACATACTCTGCCAGCCGGCAATCCATTCCCCACTCTGTAAATTATTGTGTGTTGTATGAACTGATCAGCAGTCTTCTACGTTAATAGTTTCACCGGCACGGTTTTTTAATCCTAACCCGGTTTATGCTATTCATTATGAAACAGTTTTTGGTTTTAATTCTAATCTCATTCTTATTTACCGCCTGCGATAGCCACCACCCGGGCCTGCATTTCCGCTACAACGAAATTGACGCCGAGGACGTGCTGCCCATGGCTTACCGGGATAATAATTTCACTGCAGACAAACTCTCCGGCCCGCTCAATTGCCGCTACCGCAACGGACAGATGGAAACCCAGGCCTGCATTTCCTATGCCGATAATTACGGACTGACGTCGGACTATTCTTTCCGCAACGATTCCATTTTTATCCATGTTAAGAAAGGAGAGAAGCGCGCCGATGTGTGTGATTGCACCCGCCGCTACCGCCTGCAGTACAAACTCAACGGACTGCCCGAAGGGCACGAGTACCCGGTGTTTTTGGTCATACGGTAGAAGTAGTAAGTAATAAGTAGTAAGTAATGTGCCGGTTAAGGTTTTTAAATTCCTTTGCGTCGTTGCTCCTTATGCCTCTTTGCGTGATGTCTTTCACGCAGAGACGCAAAGTAGCTAAGGCGCCAAGATCAGTTGCCTGTACAGTTCATAGTTTTCCTCATCAAAACATACGAAAACGATGCGTTCGAAGCTGCTATGGAAAGCGCTTACCGAGGCTAGTGCAATCTCCGCCGCCAACGGTTTCGGAAAACGATACACACCCGTACTGATGTTCGGAAAAGCAATCGTCCGCAGACTATGCTCTACTGCCAGTTGAAGGCTGTTGCGATAAGCTGAGGCCAATAATTCAGCTTCTTTTTTATTCCCGCCATTCCATACCGGCCCAACCGTATGTATCACATGCCGCGCAGGCAGATTGCCGGCGGCCGTTATTACAGCTTCTCCCACTTTACATCCTCCCTGACGTGCCACAATTTTCCGGCATTCATCCAATATGGCCGGACCACCGGCCCGGTGAATCGCTCCGTCCACACCATCACCACCCAGCAGGGAGGTATTGGCCGCATTCACCACTGCATCTACTTCCATTTTTGTGATGTCGCCTTTTATTACTTCAAGCATAGTAAGTCAAAATTAAAAATTCAAAAGTCAAAAAATGATGAATGAGTCAATAAGTGAATGAGCGAATCATCAGTTGGTCTCTTCCTGCTTCCGCAGGTTCGTGTGTACGCGAACCAGGACAAGCCCTACGCCTCCTGCCTTATGCCATAGGCCGAAGCTTCGGCCCGAAGTGTTGGGCCTTACATTTTAGGCCCCATGCCTTACGCCTTATACCTTCCACCTTCTACCTTATCCGAACGGATGTTCGGATGAAACAATTAACTATTTCTTTACATCCTATTCACCGATTACCTCTTTTTTTCTGGAATTTTCTTTCGTTATTTTGGCGCCGATATGAGATTCGCCGCTTTTTTCCTGTACCTCGTTGTATTCCTGCTCAAAACAGGCATGCCGGCGCACGCCGCGCACGTACCGGGAAAAAAGATTTCCCCTCAGCAGATCCTCATCGACCTCAATGCAACCGAAGACGAAGATCAATCGGTGCTCGAAGAAGCGACAGATGATGATGCTGATCTCTACGCGAAGCCTTACGCCGGTAACAATTGTACCACCTTCGATTCGATTCTTGCCTATTTCCATCATTGCTATAAAGCTCCCGCGCCCTTCCTCGGGCAACCCATCGATCGCTGCATTGTCCAGCGCGTACTCCGCATTTAATTAACAACCTTCCATGCGCGCGATAACGCGCACCCAGTTTTTATTTATCTATTCGCCCGGTGAATACGTTCCCCTGCGTGTTCCCATATTCCAATCGCTACTATTTCATTTACAGTTATGAAAAGATTATTCCTGTTCGCAGGCTTGCTGGCTTACCTGGCCATCACTAGCTGTGCGTCCAAAAAAGAAACGAAAGAAGAAGCCGGCAAGTATGCCGTGACCACTCCGCTGGTAATGGACACCTCTTTTACCAAAGATTATGTTTCCCAAATCCGTTCCGTCCGCAACGTGGAAATCCGCGCCCAGGAAAAAGGTTTCCTGGAAAACATTTATGTAGACGAAGGCCAGTTCGTAAAAGCCGGCCAGGTTCTTTTCCGTATCATGCCCAAGATTTACGAGGCCGAATTATTAAAGGCCGAAGCAGAAGCCCGCGCCGCTTCCATCGAGTTACAGAATACGAAAGCATTGGCCGATAAAAATGTCGTGTCCAAAAACGAACAGGCCATGGCCGAAGCCAAACTCGACCAGGCCAAAGCAGAAGTGGCACTGGCCAGATTACACCTCTCATTCACCGAAGTGCGCGCACCCTTCGATGGCACCATCGACCGCCTCCCCAAAAAACTCGGCAGCCTCATCGATGAAGGTGAATTGCTCACCACACTTTCCGACAACAGCCAGATGTTTGCGTATTTCAATGTGTCCGAACCCGAATACCTCGAGTACCAGACAAACGCTAAAAGCCGCGGCAGCAGCCAGGTGAACCTTTTACTGGCCAATAACAAACCACTGGCACAACAGGGACAGGTGGAAGTGATCGAAAGTGAGTTCGACAGCGAAACCGGCAACATCGCTTTCCGCGCGCGTTTCCCGAATCCCGAACGCCTGTTGAAACATGGAGAAACGGGTAAAGTACAAATGACCATGCCGCTCAAAGGCGCGCTGATCATTCCGCAAAAAGCTACCTACGAGATCCAGGACAAGACCTATGTTTTTGTGGTGGACAAAGACGGCAAAGTGCATTCACGCAACATCACGCTTGCGGCAAAAATGCCGGACCTGTATGTAGTGTCAGGCGGACTTTCAACCGATGACAAAATATTACTCGAAGGAGTACAGAAAGTCAAAGACGACGATAAGGTCGAGTATGATTTTAAGAAGCCCCAGGAAGTAATTGCCCATCTGCGCCTCAAAGCAGAATAGTCATTCACCCAAATTGTATTTTCCATGTTTAACAGATTTATACAGCGACCGGTGTTATCCATCGTGATATCACTGATTATCGTCTTTTTGGGTGTGTTGGCTATGACCAATCTCCCCGTTACGCAGTTCCCTTCCATTTCCCCACCCAAAGTAAACGTTACCGCGGAGTATCCCGGTGCCAATGGTGAATTGATGATCAAGTCGGTGATCATTCCACTTGAGCGTGCATTGAATGGGGTGCCCGGCATGAAGTACATGGCCTCCGATGCCGGTAACGATGGTGAGGCAACGATACAAGTGGTTTTCAATCTCGGTACGGATCCCAACCAGGCGGCACTCAGTGTACAGAACCGCGTAGCTTCCGTGGTCAATAAATTACCGCCACTTGTCGTGCGCGAAGGTGTGAAGATCACCCGCGAGGAATCGAACATGCTTATGTACATTAACCTGTACAGCGACGACCCCAATACGGATCAGAAATTCCTTTACAATTTTGCCGATATCAATTTGCTCGCTGAACTCAAACGCGTAGACGGTGTGGGTTTTGCCGATATCCTTGGCAACCGCGAGTACGCCATGCGTATCTGGCTGAAACCCGATCGCATGCTGGCGTACAAGATTTCTGCTGATGAAGTGATGAAAGCACTCAGCGAACAAAGCCTTGAAGCTTCTCCCGGCAAAACAGGCGAGAGCTCCGGCAAACGTTCGCAGGCTTTTGAATATGTATTGAAGTATCCCGGACGTTTTACCAACAAGGAAGGCTATGAGAATGTAATTCTCCGCTCCAACCCCGACGGTGAAATCCTTCGCCTCAAAGATGTGGCCGATGTAGAGTTTGGCAGTTCGATGTACGATATTTATTCCAACCTCAACGGCAAACCTTCGGCCGCCATCGTTCTTAAACAATCTTACGGCAGCAACGCCAGCGAAGTGATTAAGAATGTGAAGGCGAAAATGAAAGAGATCAAAGCCAGTTCCTTCCCCAAAGGAATGAACTACGAGATCAGCTATGACGTGTCTAAATTCCTCGACGCTTCCATCGATAAGGTATTGCATACATTGGTGGAAGCCTTTATCCTCGTGGGTTTGGTGGTTTTCTTATTCCTTGGCGATTGGCGGTCGACCCTGATTCCTGCGATGGCGGTGCCGGTATCGCTGGTCGGCACATTTATGTTTATGCAATTCTTCGGCATCACGCTCAACCTGATCACGCTTTTTGCTTTGGTACTGGCGATCGGTGTGGTAGTGGATGATGCGATCGTGGTGATCGAAGCAGTACACGCTAAAATGGAGAAAGAAAAGCTCTCGCCGCTCAAAGCCACCAAAAAAGCGATGCACGAGATCGCCGGTGCCATTATCGCTATTACTTTCCTGATGGCTTCGGTGTTTATTCCCGTAGCGTTCATGTCAGGGCCGGTCGGTATTTTCTATCGCCAGTTTTCCATTACCATGGCAACGGCTATTATTCTTTCGGGTATTGTGGCTTTGACATTGACGCCCGCCTTGTGTGCGATGATTTTGAAGAACAATCATGGCAAACACCGCAAGAAAAATTTCCTCGACAAATTCCTCGATGGGTTTAATAATACGTTTAACAGAGGTGCTAATAAATATGAAGGATTATTAGGAAAAGTGGTTCACCGCCGGGCATTGACGATGGGCGTGCTGGTGTTGTTTTGTATCGGCACCTGGTTCATCAACGGGCGTGTGCCTTCAGGTTTTATTCCCAATGAAGACCAGGGCATGTTTTATGCCATCATTCAAACGCCTCCGGGTTCTTCGCTCGAGCGCACCAATGAAATTGCCGAACGTTTGCAGAAAGTGGCCGAGACCGTGGAAGGTGTACAATCCGTTTCAGCACTCGCAGGTTATGAAATTCTTACAGAAGGTACAGGCTCCAACTCGGGCACCTGCCTTATCAACCTCAAGAATTGGGATGAACGTAAACATTCCGTACAGCAGATCATGACCGAGCTCGAGGAAAAATCAAAAGACATTTCCGGCGCTACTATTGAATTTTTCCAGCCGCCGGCAGTGCCGGGTTATGGCGCGGCAGGAGGATTTGAATTGCGCCTGCTCGACAAAGCGGGTTCCGGTGATTATAAGAAAATGGAAACCGTGAGCCGTGATTTTGTGAAGGAACTGGAAAAGCGTAAGGAGCTGTCGTCTGTATTCAGTTTCTATAGTGCCAGCTTCCCGCAATACATGTTGCGTGTAGATAACGACATTGCGCAGCAAAAAGGCGTGTCGATCGATAATGCGATGAATACCTTGTCTACATTGGTCGGCAGTAACTACGAAATCAGCTTTATCAAATTCGACAGGCAATACAAAGTGATGGTGCAAGCCGCGGCGCAGTACAGGGCCGAACCGGATGATATCCTGAAGTTGTACGTGAAGAATGATAAGGACGAAATGGTGCCGTTCTCCGCTTTTATGCGGATGGAAAAAGTATATGGCCTCTCGGAGATCACGCGGCACAACATGTACAATGCTTCGGAGATCAGCGGTTCGGCCGCGCCGGGTTATAGTAGTGGCGAAGCCATCAAAGTGATCAATGAAGTAGCGCAGAAAACATTACCCCGTGGATTTGGAATCGACTGGGCCGGTATTTCCAAAGATGAAGTGGCACAGGGCAACCAGGCTATTTATATTTTCCTGATCTGTCTCGGATTCGTGTACCTCATCCTGGCTGCGCAGTATGAAAGCTTCATCCTGCCGCTGGCCGTTATTCTTTCTTTGCCGGCCGGTATATTCGGCGCCTTCCTGTTGCTGGGCATGCTTGGACTGGAAAACAATATCTATGCGCAGGTAGCGATGGTGATGCTGATCGGTTTGTTGGGCAAAAACGCTGTTTTGATTGTAGAGTTTGCCGTGCAGCGCCATCGTGCGGGTGCATCGGTGCGCCAGGCTGCATTGGAAGGAGCGAAGGTGCGTTTCCGCCCGATCCTGATGACTTCCTTTGCTTTTATCGCGGGATTGATTCCGCTGGTATTGGCAAGTGGTCCGGGTAAGATCGGCAACCGCACGATCGGTACGGCCGCAGCCGGCGGTATGTTGTTCGGCACCATCTTCGGCGTGCTGATCATTCCCGGATTGTATTACATATTCGGAAAGATCGCGGAGAAACGCAAACTCATCAAAGACGAAGAAGAAAATCCATTAACAGAAGAAATTGATCACAATGTTTAAGTATAGCCTTTATATATGCGCGTTGGCGCTGGTATTAACCAGTTGCCACGTGCCCAAAATAATAGAGCCGGGCCGTCATGCTGAATTACCGGCTACGTTTGGTACAAGCTCCGATAGCTCGGGCACTGCCGCGGTTCAATGGCGTAATTTTTTTAATGACAAAGATCTGGCAGCGCTCATCGACACAGCGTTGAAGAACAACCAGGAGCTGATGATTACGTTGCAGGAAATAGAAATTGCCCGCAATGATGTGCGTGTACGCAAAGCGGCAATTGCTCCTTCGGTGACTGTGGGCGGAGGAGTTGGGGTGGAGAAGGTGGGACGTTATACCAGCCAGGGCGCAGGTGATGCCAGTACCGAAATCAAACCAGGAAAAGAAATGCCTGATCCCTTGGGCGATTTCAGGGTAGCGGCCACAGCCAATTGGGAAGCAGATATCTGGAAAAAACTGCGCAATGCGCGCGATGCCGCTGTTGCGCGTTATTTGGCAACGGTTGAAGGCAGGAATTTTGTGTTGACCAACCTTATTGCAGAAGTGGCCAATTCCTATTATGAATTGCTGTCGCTGGACAACCAGTTGCTCATCGTTCGGCAAAATATCAATTTACAGAAAAACGCTTTGGAGATTGTGAAAGTGCAGAAGGAAGCGGCGCGTGCAACGGAGTTGGCGGTGCAAAAATTTCAGGCGGAAGTATTGAAATCACAAAGCCTGGAATATGAACTGCTGCAACAGGTAAAGGAAACCGAGAACCGGATCAATTTCCTGTTGGGCCGGTATCCGCAACCGATCCCACGCGAGACCACGCATTTTCTTACACAATTACCGTCGGATGTCACCACCGGATTGCCTGCTCAATTGCTGGCCAATCGCCCGGACATCAAACAGGCGGAACTCGAACTCACGGCTGCCAAACTGGATGTGAGAGTGGCAAGAGCGGAATTTTATCCCTCACTCGGCATATCCGCAGCTGTTGGCCTGCAAGCCTTCAAGCCTTCTTATCTGATAAAAATGCCGGAGTCGTTGTTGTATTCATTGGCCGGTGACCTGGCTGGTCCTTTGATCAATCGTGGCGCCATCAAGGCGGAGTTCAGCACCGCGAATGCCAAACAGATCCAGGCCTTATACAATTATGAACGCACGGTACTGAATGCTTACCTGGAAGTGTCGACCGAACTTTCCAATATCGGCAACCTGGAAAAAAACTATGATCTCAAATCGAAGGAGGTGGATGCATTGACGCGGTCCATCGACATATCGAATGATCTGTTCCGTTCGGCCCGGGCGGATTATCTCGAAGTGTTGATGACACAGCGGGATGCGTTGGAGGCCAGACTCGAATTGATTGAAACAAAAAAACGCCAGCTGGTAGCGGTAGTGAATATTTACCGCGATCTGGGTGGTGGTTGGAAATAGGGCGAATAGGGATAACCGGCCTTTGGGCCGGTTTTTTTATAATTGTTCGTATTGTGCCCCAGGATCGTTGATCACCTCCCTGGTGGTTTTCCAGTGGGTCATCGATGCCGGTTTTAAATAATAACAATTCGGTAGCGGGTTCTTTCTTTGTATTATTTTCGGCTGTTTGTGTTCCGGCATTGCTGGCCTGTTATTGGATCTTACTTTCCGAACAATCTTTTTAAAAATGATTTTCCTGATGTATCTTCTTTGGTCACGTGTCCGTGCAATTGACCAGACAGCCAGAACTGTCCCTGGAGAATGCCATTTACGACCGGTGTTTCTTCTACAAGCCGCGCATCAGCCACTACATCTATCAGTCCACCGAGGGTATCTGTAAAGAACCAATAAAATTGATCACCTGTCAGCTCGTTTTCCTTTTTTTCAAAATGTAATATAGATCCTGTAAACATAGCAGTGGCTTCAGGCGCGCCCGGGGTTTTCTGCTCTTCTGAAAAAAATAAGCCACTTGGGACAAAAGACTTCGACGCAAACTTTAACTCCGTTGAATAATTATTGTAGGCATCCTCATTTTCGAAGAAAAGGATGTCCTGTGCAAATGCTGTCAGTTGAATGTCGACGGTCTGTGGCAATTTGATATCACCGATCGTTCGAAAATCGGGAACGTCAAAAACAAAAGGGCAAATGCCGGTGTCCGGGTCATCAGGATTTACGGGATCGGCCCAGGCGTGAAAGGCGCCGTCCAATTCGCTTTCCGGTCTTTCAATTGCGTTGGTCAAACATACTTTTCGCCTGCTCCTTCCACTGAAATGTGGGTTTACGCCAGCGATTTCTCCGCGGCTGTTGGATTGAATAAATAATTGTGCTCCCGAGCTATCCGTATAAATTAAATAGTCGCCCTGGGCTGTAGTTACCTGTTTGCTTATCGGGTATACTTTACGGAGAACTTCAAATAGTTCTTCTTCAGTCGCTATATTAAACCCGACATTGGAAAAATTACTCATCAGCTTATTGGGATTTGTTTGCAATATATTTATCTCCGTTCAATTATTCCTATACATAACCAGCTAACATGCTGTAATCCAATGAAACATTGTTAATGTTTACGCTTTTATGCAGTAATAATGGGTATAATGATAATAATAACCTACCTTCAGTGTATTACGACACAAGTTCAACACCTCTGGTCTGGATCAGTTTTTAATTCTTACATTTCGATTGGTAACAATTTCCTTCTCCTCTTTACTCGATCTGCGGTCCTTCTGTCAATTTTTTACCTATCAATTTTAGTATTATGAACATGTATGTGTCAAACCTGGGCTTCCATGTGCAGGACGAAGAACTCAAACAACTTTTTGCAGCATTCGGAGAAGTGACTTCTGCCCGTGTTATCAAAGACAAGCTCACAGGACGCAGCCGCGGCTTTGCTTTTGTGGAAATGACCTCAGAAGATGAAGCGCAAACCGCGATGAAATCACTTAACAACAAAGAAGTAGAAGGCCGTCCGCTTTCTATCAGCGTTGCACGCGAGAAAGAAAGTTCTCCCCGTCGCAACAACTGGTAAGAAATTATACGGTTGCCATACGCAACATGACCTCTTTAATGCATGCGCAGCGGCAATTCGCTGCCATGCTTTTTTCTCATTTAAAAAATGCCAATGACATTTAGTAAAGATGATATGTGCTTTATTCATTACCGTTGGGAGAAAGACGAAAGACCCGCGGGTGAAGTTTTTTGCGGCGAACCGTCCAGACGGATATTCGATCCCTTTAATGGCGATCAGGTACTTTTTCTCATCAATTTTTATGGCTCGGTTGTCAAGTCTTTCGGACTCAAAGATGCTCATGCACTCGAACGTAAAATTGCCCACCAACTACCACTTGAACGTAAAAGTGAACGATCGGTCTATAACTGGATCGTTGAGTCCATGAATGTCATGGACGGCAATATGGCGTAGACAATAAATCAGTTATCAGTAAACAATAGAGCAAGCATGGCTAAATCACGGGAAACGTATAATAAGAAAAGCAAAGAGCAAAAAAGAAGTAAAGAACGTCAGGACAAAAAAGAGAAGATGGAGGAGCGTAAAAAGAACGCTCAGAAGGGGAAGAGTCTTGACGAAATGATGGCGTATGTAGATGAAAACGGAAACATTTCGGACAGGCCACCTGATCCACGTGCGAAAAAAGTTTTCAAAGCTGAAGATATGCAGATAGGCATTCCCAAGGGAAATGAACGTGATACAACACATTCCGGGACCATCCAGTTTTTCAACGACGAAAAAGGTTTTGGCTTTATCATGGATCATCAGCGCAACGAACGGATTTTCTTTCACCACAGTTCACTCACTGAAGAAGTCAATTTGAACGACAAAGTGACATTCGATATACAGCCCGGCGACAGAGGCTGGGTAGCAGTGGATATCCGTAAAAAAGGACAATAACATAACCGAAGAACAATATGACTAACGATGTGATAGAAAAATTTGTGGAAGACCGCCAGCGGTCGAGCAAAATTGTACGCATTCAATTCAAGACGAGAGAAGCAATTACCGGATTGTTCATCGTTGCATCTGATTACCAGGAAATGAAGAAGAAAAATTTCTGGCGTATCGTGGCGGCCTCCAAACACGACGAATGGTTAAGTACAAACAACCTTTCCTGCAGCCGGCTTTTCAGCGGCGGCGAGTTTTCCAAAATCAGCGATCTGGTAGACAAAGGATAAGCAATTTATCCGCCTGGTCATGAGCTTTACTGACGTAAAAGGTGATGTATGGAAGGAGATATCCGGATTATCCGGGCCGAATTTTACAGTATTGCAAATGATGTTTTTCAAGCGACTTACCGGTCGTTCAGGAAAGACGTGTCTTCTATGGACAGAAATGCGAATGAAAATGTCCATCAGATGGCCAGATCCAAATACAGCAACCAATTACGACGAACACTCGAGCATGAAGCGAATGCTTTGATTGCCCGTTGCCAGGGGATTGGGGTGAGGCATGAGCTGAGCACCGCGTTGGTAGATACCATACGCTTTTTCCACGACGAATTTTTGCGAAAAGCGGATGAGATTTAATTGAATCTGTACATCCGTTATATACGTATATAACTTGCGGACCTGTGAGCCTGTGATGATGTGTTAGTTAGTATACAATAAAAAACAAATATGGCTTTTATAGACCAGATATTGCAACGTCCTTCTTATGGATGGCAGAACGACAAAGGAGAGTTAGTAGTCCCATCCAATCGTACCCTTTTTAAAGAAGCATTGTCCCGCCTCAATATATTTGCTTCCCGCAAAAACTGGATATCCGTATTGAGTGTCCTGATGGTCGTTTGCTTACTGCCATTTCTTTATTTTTTTATAACCGACTATTTTTCCTGGCAATTGATGCTGTTGATTGCCTTCTACAGCCTGATTGTGATGGGCACGCATGGCACGGTCTGGTTTCACCGTTATTGCACTCACAAAGCCTATAAATTCAGTCATCCTATCTGGCGTTTTCTGACACAGCATCTGGTGATCAAAACGCTTCCCGAAGAGATTTATGTGATCTCGCACCATGTGCATCATACCAAGTCCGATCAACCCGGTGATCCTTATAACTCCCGTGGCGGATTGTGGTATTGTATGCTGGCCGAATTCAACCATCAGCGGATAGCTCCGGATCTTTCCGAAACCGACTACCTCAAAGTAGCGCGTTTTATGCGACATACCGGCGTGGAGATCAATTCTTACCAGCAATACAAAAAATGGGGTTCGGTGGCCAATCCACTTTATACGATTGCCATGTGGTTGCTCAACTGGTCGGTTTGGTTTACGATCCTTTATTTTATCTGCGGACCTGCGCTCGCCTGCGCCATATTTTCCAGTGCCCTTCTCTGGTTTGTACTGGTAAGAGCCTTTAACTATACCGGACATGCAAAAGGCGAAGAGAAGCATGTCGACGGTCTCGATTTTGACCGCAGTAATTTATCGGTCAACCAGACGCGTCCCGGCATCTTTACCGGCGAATGGCACAACAACCACCATCTTTATCCCGGAAGTGCACGTGCCGGCTTCCTGAAATACCAGTTTGATCCTGCCTGGGTTTTTATCTATAGTATGTATAAGATCGGTGTCGTTTCCTCTTATCATGATTCCAAGAAGGAGTTTTTGAAGAAGTATCACGAAGCTCAGCGATAAGACTAAGCGGCTCAGTTTGTGCATCCGGGCCAATACGGTTATGAGGCTAAAACAATCCCGCTTTCTTATATCCCTCAAACACTTTGATGACGTCGAAATAATAAGTTTCTTTTTCACCGTCAACCTTCACCTCCATTTTGTCGCAGGTACCGCCTGTGGTATGAAGGCTCTGTTTGATCACCTTCGCATCCAGAATGCCCAGAATAAAATATTCCTCAGAGATTTGTATAACCGGCCAACCTGTAGCGCAAGACTTTCCATCTCCCTTTTTTACAATCGAATTTAACAGGCCAAACTGGATGGTCTTGTATTTTGCTGCATTCGACGTATCGCCTGTGCGTTCGTATGCCTGCCGCAGTATTTTGTGAGCCAGCATACTCGTGTAATCGATGCTCAGCATTTGTTTGGTCAGGCTGATTATGACAGGATAGTCATCTTCTTCCATCCTGTTGTACATGGCTGTTTTCAGGCTGTCAAATGCTGTTTTCTGCTCGTTAGCTTTTTTGAACTGTTCGCTTTCAATAAAACTGAAGCGGAAGTCCTGGTAATCGATATCGGTTTGGCCGGCTTCCAGCTTTTTTATGTATTCGCAGTATTTGTCTTTGAAATCGGGAATGACGATCCTCGCGGATTGCTGAGCGAAAGCGCAAAGACAAATGAGATACGTAAAAATCAGTGAAGCAATTTTTTTCATAACAAGGGTTTAAAGCGGTTTAAAACTGCCGTTAGCGTCGACGGCTGTTGTTGGAATCAGTTAATGCATCCTGCTTTTTTATCAAACACTTCTATGAAAAGAAGCGCTATATTCTCAACTGATACTTTTTAATCATTTGGAGATAGCCGTTGTTCCATACGTAGGTGGCTGAATGAATATTTAATGGGTCGGTGTAGGTCGTTGCTAACGCCATCTTTTCCATCCGGGTATTAAAATTGCTTTTACCGCTAGTGAATAGCAGTGTACCTGAATTGATAATGTTGACATGTAGTTCGTCTGATTCCAGGTTGGCCTGCTGCTATCCGAATATAATCACTTAGCCGTGTGCTTGCTAAAAAATTTGAATAAATAGGGCTGCCGGGTGGCGACCCTATTTATTCAAATTACAATTCTCTTATTAAAATTTCATGAATTTAACATACTCAGAACGGCCATCTTTTCTTCGCAACACGATTGTGTAGAGACCATTGATAAACGTTGATACATTTATCTGTGTACTTGTCTGGTTGCTGATGTTCAGCGGGGCTATTACCCTGCGACCATCAGTGGTGAGAATTTCCAACGTTTCCCATTTGTCGGTTAGCCGGATACTGTCGACAGTTAGCAAGGAATTGACTGGGTTGGGATAATAACGGATCATGCGACCCGACACAGTCCCGTCGATAACTATAAATTTCAATACATTGCTGATCGCCGTTACCGGGGTTCCACAAACGTTAGTGGCTGTAAGCAGACACCTGGCTTTGTCGTCTGAGTTGGCCGGGCTGTAAGAATAGGTTGAAGATACCGCGCCCGCGATATCCTGCCAAGTGTGGGATGAAGTACTATCTTGCCATTGATAAGCAGTGTTGGTTCCGGAACCGGCGATCTGGCTGCTTAGCAGTGTAGATATTCCTCGTTCAACCGTTGTGGTACCTGAAATAGTGATCGATGGAACAGGTGCCATACTTAGTGAAAGCACATTACTTGTTGCCGAGGAATTCGTGGTGCATGGCGCATTGCTGGTCATGATCACGCGCACCTGATCCGTTGCGGTAAGTGTGATAGTTGTGAATGATGAACTGTTGTTGCCAACGTTTACCCCGTTTACCTGCCATTGATAGGAAGGTGCAGTTCCTCCATTGGAGGGCGTAGCCGTAAATGTAATGCTTGAGCCAGGACAAATATTTGCAGCCGGCGTGCCTATACTTACAACAGGAGTGACGCTTTGATTAACAGTCATTGTTATGGTGTTGCTGGTAGCTGTTGCAGGTACTGCACAGGTTGCGCTGCTGGTCATGATCACGCGCACCTGGTCGTTATTGGCAAGCGTTGTAGTTGTGAATGATGAACTGTTGTTGCCAACGTTTGTTCCGTTTATTTGCCATTGATACGAAGGTGATGTTCCTCCATTCACCGGGGTTGCTGTAAATGTAGTACCTGAACCGGAACAAATTGTTGTGACAGATGTGCCGATGGTAACGGCGGGAGCAGCTGCTGTATTTAAGTTCACTGTAATCACGTTGCTTGTTGCCGATTGACTGGTAACACAGGACGCGTTGCTGGTCATGATCACGCGCACCTGGTCGTTATTGGCAAGCGTTGTAGTTGTGAATGATGAACTGTTGTTGCCAACGTTTGTTCCGTTTACCTGCCATTGATACGAAGGTGCCGGGCCTCCATTGGATGGCGTGGCAGTAAAAGTTGTACTTGCACCGGCACAAATTAACGTTACAGGGGTGCTGATCGTAACGACGGGTGCTACCGCAGGATTAACAGTCACTGTAATCACGTTGCTTGTAGCCGTTTGATTGGTAACGCAGGAAGCGCTGCTGGTCATGATTACGCGCACCTGGTCGTTATTGGCAAGCGTTGTAGTTGTGAATGATGAACTGTTATTGCCAACGTTTGTTCCGTTTACCTGCCATTGGTACGAAGGTGATGTGCCTTCATTCACCGGGGTTGCTATAAAAGTCAGGCTGGCTCCGCTACAGATATCGGTTGTTGTGGCACCGATGGAAACACTAGGCGTTACGACTGGTGTAACTGTCATTGCGATCGTGTTGCTGGTTACGACAGGAGTAGTGGCGCAAGCGGCATTGCTGGTCATGATGACACTCACTTGGTCTGCGTTGGACAAAGTTGCAGAGGTAAACGAAGAACCGCTCGTGCCGGCGTCCGAACCATTTATTTTCCATTGATAGGAGGGGGTATTACCTCCGTTGACTGGCGTGGCGTCGAATGTGGTAGCGGAACCGCTGCATATCGCGGTGGCTGAAGTGTTAATCGTTACTGATGGCGTTACAGTCTGGGTTACGGTTATGGTAATAATGTTGCTGATAACCGTTGCAGGGGTAGCACAGTTGGCATTGCTGGTCAATATTACACCTACCCGATCGCCGCTGGCAAGTGTTGAAGAAACAAAAGATGGATCGTTGTTGCCGACATTGTTACCGTTTACCTGCCATTGATAGGAAGGCAATATACCCGCATTCACGGCAGCAGCCGTAAATTCCACTGCCGTTCCGCTACAAACTGTTGTGTTAGGCGTCGTAACGGTAACCGTCGGAGTACTAACGTTATTAACTGTTATGACGATTGCGTTACTCGTGGCAGTGCCGCCGCAGATAGTGCTGCTGGTAAGCGAAACTGTAACGATGGAGCCATTCGTTAATGTATTGATTGTAAAGACCGGGCTGTTATTGCCTGCATCTACCCCGTTTACTTTCCACTGATAAATGGGAGCCGTACCGCCGTTTTCGGCTGTAGCGGTAAACGTTACCGGCGATCCCGCACAGATGTTTGTTGTCGTTGCGGCGATATTAACGGAAGGAGGAGGACCTGATACAAAATGAACAGGTATCGTGCTGCTACCCTGTGCAACACACGAAATATTTGCGGTGACAACGGCTTCTACAACGTCATTTTCTGATAAATCGGAAGAGGTGAAGTTGTTGCCCGTTACACCTGTTGGCGCACCGTTAATCAGCCAAGTATAATAAGGGACAGTGCCGGCATTTACTGCGCTGGCAGTAAATGTAACGGGTACACCGGCACAAGTCATTGGGCCTGCATTTATGTTAACCTCCGGCATGACCGGTGCAACAACTTGTTGAATGATAATGTTACTGGTCACTTGTGTCACTGAAGGACATTTTTCCGAACTGTTCATGACCAACATAATCTCATCATCATTGTGAATCTGTGCAGTTGAGTAAACAGGCGAATTTTCTCCTACATTAATCCCGTTTACTTTCCATTGGTACACGGGAGCTACACCGGCATCTGTCGCGGTGGCTTTGTAGGTAACCATCGATTGTTCGCAGACAGGGCCGGGTGGTCCCGTGATCGCAACTGATGGAGCAATCGGTATGTTTACATGTACTTTTTGCGTATTGCTGATAATGACTGGATTGGCGAGACAAGGATTGTTCACCTGTACCTCCACCTGAACCAGGTCATTGTCAGCGAAGGCGGCAGAAGTATAGGTCTTGCTGTTGGTGCCAACATTAGCACCATTTACTTTCCACTGGTATATAGTGTTGGTATTTGCGCCAACGGCATCAGCGGAAAATGTTACGGGTGTACCCGCACAGAATGTAGTATCGGTGGCCGTGATCCGGACTGTGGGAAGTGCTGAAGTGCCCACCCTCATTACTATGATGTTACTATACGCAGTGTCATTTGCCGCGCAGTTCTGTGTTTTTACTTTTACCCTCACCCTGTCATTGTTGACCAGTGATGAGGATGTGAAAGTGGCAGCATTGGTGCCGGTATTAACGCCATTCACTTCCCACTGGTAGGTTGGATTTACACCTGCATTCAGCGCGGTTGCTGTAAAGGTTACACTTGTGCCGGGACAGATGGCAGAATCGCTGGCTATAATGTCTACTTTAAATGCAGACATTTCGTAAGGTCCCACATCGACTACATGGTTGGCGATACGTACGCTGTCGCGGATGTCCAGGGGTGCCTGGCTGAACTGGTTGCCGCCACGGTCGATCGTCTTGGCACAAGGGACAGGCGCAATGCCATCATCGTCCGTCATCCATATTTGGTCCGCGCCTGGGCCGTTGTTAATATCCTTTATTTCGACTCCCGAGAAGTTGCCGGTACCGGCGCTGAACGTACTGGTCGCGCCTGAATATTGCATATTGTTGGCGGGTACTGTGCCAGGGATGACGTTGCCTCCGGAAAAATTGAAGTCATTATTTGAGGAGCTGATTCCAACAACCGTGTTGCCTTTAAAAAGCGTGTTGTAGATGAATGTGGCAAGGTTGTTCGTCGTTTGGAGACCGGTTACATGTATGGCTACACCCGGTAGTACTCTTAATGTGTTATTGGCTACAAAAGCGCAATTTTTGATATGCACGTAAGGATTGTCACTCAGTTGCAAGGCGCCGCCTTCGCTGCCCTCATTTCGATAAAATATCACATTTTCAAATAACGCCGGTATCAGAAGGGCAGTGGGGCCGCTACGTCCGGTGAAGACTGCGCCCGTTCCATGGTTATTGGCTATGACCGAATTAGCAACTACTGTTTTGGTAGTCCATGGATTTCCGGTAATAACGGTATAATCATCAGTTATTTGAAAAGCTCCGCCAGTTAAAGCATTATTGGATTCAAATACTGTTTTGTTGATAGTGATGTTTGAACTGAAAGATGCCAGCCCTCCTCCTCTATGTCCATAATTATTTCTGATGATACAATTCCGGATGGTCAGATTTTTGTTGCCCAACGAGCGAATGCCACCGCCTCCAACAGGCGCTGGCTGGGCGGCGGCTTGGTTGCGATTGGCAACGCCTTTTTCAACAACAAAACCGTCAATCGTTACGCTGGTGTCGGGGGAATTGATCAGGAGTACCACGAAAGAGTTATCGGTGGAATCATTTGGAATGCCAATATCGCCACTCAGGATACTGGGATGTAAATGTATATTCCGGTCAGATTCTGTCGGATTGCCCGTGGCCGGATAGGAGCCTAACATTGTTTTACCAGCGTAAATATGGAAGGAGCTGTCGCGGGAAGCGACAGCGGGTTTGTATACGCCTGCAGCTACGTGAATGGTGTCTGCACAGGCATTCTGCATGGCCGATTGCAAATCCCGATAGGCGGTTGCCCAACTCACGCCGTTTCCGCCCGCTTGCGCACTGGCGTTAACATAGAAGGACTTGACCAACGTTGAAGCTTCCTGTATTTCATACGCACCTATGTCAACTGTGTTGTTCCTGATCCTGTTGAAAGATAGTATATCTGTGGATGAAAGTGTGAGCGTATTGTCGCCGGCATTAACGGCGGGCGAACAGGAGCAGGGCTTGAATCCATCATCATCCGTATAAAACACATAATCACCGCCTTCAGGAGCTTGGATGTTCAGCAGTTTGGGATCTACCCCAATCATGGAGTTGGTCAGCAATGTGTTTTTCTGTGTGTGCAGTATTGAGTTCCGGATGTCGCATTGGGCGGCATTGTTGTTATTGGAGGTATTAACGACATTGTAGGCATCCGTTACGGCATTTTTGTTGCCGGTTCTCCATACAATGCAGTTATAAATTTTCAACGATCCGTTCTCGGCACCGACCAACGCCTGCTCGCTGAAGCCACCGACAATAGTTGAATTGATCATGGTAGTCTGTGCATCACTGGCTCCGATCATTCCGGTGTATGAATGATCGGGCCCTTTAAGTGAGTACATGAGACAGTTAGACAGTTTGAGCGAGCCACCGGTTGTCAACAACATCACGTCGGCGGAAAACTCCGCCACACCATTGGCGAATACACATTTTTCAAAGGAAATGTCACTTGATTCATTGAGCGCTACTGATGCGTTATAATAAGAAAAACTGCCTTCAAAACGGCATTTAACATAAACTGCCGTAGTATTTCTGCTATGTCCAAGCGTGCCTCCGCTTTGTTCTACGGCATGGGTGGTGTCCCTGAACGTAGCGTTGTAAACCGTGATCCGCGAATTTTCAGCTGATATGCTTCGGCCGATGTTCCGGGCAAAAACAGTATTGCTTATGATGGCTTCGCCATCCAAAACAGATACCGCCCGATTTCCGGTTCTGCGGAATGAGCAACTGTCTATTAGCACTGTCGCGCCCAGAACCTGGAGTGAAGAACGTCGCGCTCCTGTAATGGTAAGGGTGGTGTCGGCTCCAATGAATGTTTTGTGGAAGACAGCTATACTTTTCCTTCTTACTTCCAGCGATCTGTTTTCTCCAGCACCTGAAGCACTGAAATTTGTAAAAAACGTACAGCTTTCGAAAAGTGGTTTACTCTCCCTGTCAACAATCAGTAATTTGTTTGCAAGGTTGCTGGCCGCAGATGCCTGCACCTGTTTAAACACCGGGTTGCTTTTATTGGTGATCCGGATACCTGTTGAGTTGGCCTCAGAAGAATAGGAAGGTGGTCCTGCATCCGCGATGGTAACGCCTATCAGATGTGCAGTGCTGTCATTGTTACGGGATGCTACCACCGTTATCACTCGCTCGTTACCTGTCATCAGACCGCTTAGCACTGTCCGGTGGAGTTCCGGATTGAAATCAGCATTGGTAGGGTTGCCGGAATCAGGGAATCCGCCCATTACTACTCTTTTATTACTTAACGAAAAGGAAGCAAACCTGTCCGTGGCAGATACAGGATAAATACCCCGGGCGATCTTGATGGTATCGGAACAATTGTTGAATGCCTGTTGCAAATTAGTAAAGGCATTCTGCCAACTGGTGCCGTCATTGGCACCGGTTGCATTCCGGTTGACATAGATAACGGCAGGAGTTTGCGCTAATGCCTCCTGCATTTCGTATGCGCCGAGATCCACGTTGCCATTGCGGATGCGCGGGTTTCCGGTGATATCTGTTGCCAATCCATTCACAAAACTATTGTCACCGGCATTAATAGCAGGGCTGCAGGGGTTCAGCAGATGGAGACCGTCATCGGCAGTGAAATAAAGATTGTCTGCTCCGGCAATATTCAGCGTGTCAATAAATTTAGGATCCTGACCATTGAAACCGATGGAGTCGAAATGAAAAGCCTGGACGATACTATTCAAAATGCTGGCTGTTGAGAGATAATCTCTGGCTATTTCAACAGTGTCGCCGACAATATTGTAACTGTTTCCATATAATATGCTGTTACGGGAAATGAATCTGCTGGTGTCGCGCACATTCGTTATTCCCATGTTTTTAAATATCGTGCTGTTGATCAGATTAACGGTTGAATATTGCTGATCGATGATATAGGTTGCCCTGTTTTTCGCAATTACACAGTTAATAATATTCAGTGTTGACCTGTCCAGGGCCGTAATGGCCGATGATAAATAACTAAACTCTTCATTCTGGTTATTTTCAACGATGCTGTTCTCCAGTGAAATGGTCGACATTTTAAGGGTCAGGGCGGCGGCCTGAGTTCTGCTGAAGTTATTTCTGAAAACTGTATTGCGGAGCGTTCCCGTACTTTGATGAAAATAAACTGGTCCGTTGACTGAAGAACTATAGGAATAACCGCGTTCAATGATGAAACCATCCAGGAGAAAACCTCTGATGCCTGAAGTATATAGTAGCAAATCGGTATTGTCTGTGTAGCCACTTCCACCGATCTCACCGGAAATAATAGTTTGATGCAGACTAAAGTTGCGATCTCCGTCGCCTGGATTACCTGTACTGGGATAGCCGCCAAGTATTATCACGGAATCTTTCAGCACAAACTTGTCTGTGCGGGCACTACCGGGTTTGTAAACACCCTTAGCCACCCGGATCGTATCATATTTTTTCGCCAGTTCCAGTGCAGTGTTGAGGCTGGTAAAGGCATCTGCCCAACTGGATCCATTGTTTGCGCCCGTGGCCGAACTGTTGACGTAATAGCTAAAATAAGCGTCGGCTGGTCTGGTACCCGTGATATTTATTTTGTAGTCTTCTATTTCTGCAGACGAAGAAGAAACATCGCAGGAATTGTAAAATGAACTGGATCTTGCAATGATTCTCATGAGTACCTCTCCGGGTATCACATTATGTGGAACTACAACCGTTGACTGCACAAAGTTCCCGGTAGTGGAAGTATTCAGAACTTTTTCAGCTTCTTCAAGAATGCCGTTGCGGTTAAAGTCTATCCACGCAATGACGTATTTCTGTGCCGTTGTTTGTTTAAAACGAATATATAGCGGTACGGTGGAACCATTGCCGATATCGGTGCTGAAGGCGGTAAAGTTCGAATAACCTCCTGTCCCACAACCTGACGGATTTTGGATAGTATTAAAGCTGACAGAGTCAATGGAAATAGTAGTACAATAGTTATTCAGGGTTGGCCTGCAATAACAGTCAAATACATTATTATTCACCACATTGACCACATTAGAAATTGCCGCTGTCCCCGTCGCAATGCAGGTATCTACCATACGATAGAAATAACTCTGGTTCTGCGTCAATTGCACCTGAGCAAGCAAAGTGGATGTATTGGAAATATCGGCCCAGTCCGTATTGTTCGCAGAGCGCTGCCATGCATATCGCATCCCGTTTTGGTTAACAGTGGCGTTATTTACCGTCAGGACGAAAGGGGTATTGGGGCATAATTGTGTGGGGCCGCTTATCGTTCCGGCACTGACAGAACCTGCACAGGCTGGTGCGTCTCCAACGATGTTGATCCGGTAGTCTTCCGTTTCGCCACCAACGGAAATAGCGCACGCGGCAGAAGCATATATCATGCCTTCAGGTGTTTCAGCCTGTCGTACGCGGACACGAATCATGGTTTCCCCTGTAAGGGCATCAGCCGGAATGATTACCTGGGAGGTGGCAGTTGTTCCATAATAAATATAACTGAGCGTGAATTCGTCTTCGTCGAATGTACCGCTATGGTCTGAGTCTACCCATACCCCAACCCGGTAACTGTTTGAGATGGTGTTATTTACGGTATGGCGGAGCAGTAATGGCTGATTGCGATAGGCCGTAGCCGCACCAATGTTTTTGTAGTTGGTGTATAAACCGAATGCGCAGGTACTGTTATTGTTAATAGAAGACCCCGGGAACGTGATATTGGTGAAATACAGCGGACCGCACGAGCCGCCCCAAGGACTGCAATAACAATCCATGAAAGGATTCATGTCAATCCGTACAGAGTTACTGACAGATGAGGTGCCGCTGAAAAGACAGGTGTCTGTGAGTCTGTAATAACTGGCAGCAGTCTGTGTTATTTGCAGTGAAGGCTGAAACTCGTAGCTGTTTGTGATATTTTCCCATGTAATGTTATCGACAGACTTTTGCCAGGAATAGCGAATGTTATTTGTATTTGTTGTAGGCCCGGCAGCATGCAGGGTAAAGTTAACACCAGGGCATATAGCAGTTACTGATGCGTTGACTGTGCCGGCACTAACCACAGCACAATCAGGTTGGCTGATGGGGCTTAAAGTGATATCATCCAGCATCAGACCAGTCTGAAGAGTTGTTCTGCTATTGTCATGGAACCCGATATAGTAAGTACCGGAAGCTTCACAGGTTATAGTGTCAATGAATTCAACAAATGTATTAGGAGTGCCCGACACCTGTGAACGTACCGTCTGGAAGACAGCGCCTGACTGCTGCGACGTATTTAGTGTAATACGCAGGGAACTGCCCGGCTGCTTGTTAACCCAGTATTTCAATTGATAAGATTTACCCGCCTGCAACGTTACACCCGAAGAGAATAACCAGGAATCCATCACGGTTGAGTTGGCAAAACATGCTGCAGAATACTGTCCGCTGTGTTGCTGATAATAGTAAATGTACCAGCCGTTCGAGTTAGGTGTATAGGTCTTGATAGCCCAACCTGCCGGCGGAAAATCATTTTCAAAACCTTCGGATATAAGCTGGGCTTGCACTTTTATGCATAGCAAAAGACTAATAGCGAAGCAAAGAGTGAGATGGCGGACTCTTTTCATAATAAGTCTGACGACAGTTAGTTTGGTATATGGTGGGCTCCGACGGTGAGGCTTAGAACCTGCACCGGCAGGCAAAAATACAAATTTAATCCGGCAATACTCAACCGGGTTGCCTGACTACTTGAGTGGTAACAGGGGGGCGGTTAAAATTTGTTCTACCTTCGGGGAACTGCCGAGCTCATTTTCTTTGATCCATCTTTACATCGAACGGAAGGCTGAAAGTAGATTTGTTCTCATCCATCTAAAATGAAAAAACCGCCAGGCGGCGGTTAAAACTGTGTAGCCCGTAGGGGAATCGAACCCCTGTTCTCAGAATGAAAATCTGATGTCCTAACCCCTAGACGAACGGGCCGTTTATTTAAGGGAGTGCAAAGATAAGAGCCTCAATATTTCCGCCAAAATTTTTCTTGCATTTTTTTTGCCGGTCTTCTCCGTCACCTGCATCCCTTCCTTTGCTTTCAGTTGGTTTTTATTGGTTTTGATTCCATTTTTCATCACGGATTTGCCAGATTTTCCGCAGGTTCTCATCCCCAGTTTTGTTATCTTCGCCACCGCAAAACAACTTCAAATCAACCCTAATTTCAATTTGTCATGAGTACAGTGAAAGTAGCTATCAACGGATTCGGGCGCATTGGTCGCCTGGTTTACCGCCAGATATATAAAATGGAAGGCATCGATGTGGTTGCCATCAATGACCTTACCAGCCCCAAAGTATTGGCACACCTGCTGAAATATGACAGCGCGCAGGGCCGCTTCGACGCAGAAGTTAAATCCACCGATAATTCTATCGTGGTTAACGGCGACGAAGTAAAGATCTATGCACAAAAAGACCCTGCACAGATTCCCTGGAAAGAACACGACGTAGACGTGGTACTCGAGTGTACCGGTTTCTTTACCGATAAAACCAAAGCTGAAGCACACCTGACCGCCGGCGCCAAACGCGTGGTAATTTCTGCTCCCGCAACGGGCGACCTGAAAACCATCGTTTTCAATGTTAACCATTCCATCCTCGACGGCAGCGAGACCATCATTAGCTGCGCAAGCTGTACGACCAACTGCCTGGCACCCATGGCACAGGTACTGGACGAAACATACGGTATCGTCAATGGTCTGATGACCACCATTCACGCTTATACCAACGATCAGAATACACAGGACGCGCCTCATCCGAAAGGTGATCTCCGCCGCGCACGTGCCGCTGCACAGAACATCGTGCCCAACAGCACAGGTGCCGCGAAAGCGATCGGACTGGTACTGCCTAACCTGAAAGGTAAACTCGATGGCAGCGCCCAGCGCGTACCAACCCTAACCGGTTCACTCACCGAACTTACAGCCATCCTTAATAAAAAGACGACTGTTGAAGAAGTAAACGCCGCCATGAAAGCAGCCGCCAACGAAAGCTTTGGTTATACCGAAGACGAGATCGTGAGCAGCGATATCATCGGTATCAACTTCGGTTCCCTGTTCGATGCTACACAAACAAGAGTACAAACAGTAGGAGATACACAGATCGTTCGTGCTGTAAGCTGGTACGACAACGAAATGAGCTATGTAAGCCAGCTCGTACGCACCGTACATTATTTCGCAAAACTGATCAGCAAGTAATCCTTGCTGCACCCCGGACCGCAGGTACGCACCTGCGGTCTTTTTTTTCGACTGCTATGCAAATAAAGAACGCTGAGAACCTTAACCCTCTGAAACTGCAACAGGAAGTAGACAAAGGCGGAAAACTCGTACATTTTGAATGGACCGTTTCCCTGATCGTTGTCACTTTCCGCCGCCGCTCCCAGGCTACCCTGATCCGGGCCGGCGAGCAGGCTGCTGCAAAAAGTTTTCCGTACACCCTGATTTCATTACTGTTTGGCTGGTGGGGATTTCCCCGGGGCCCGCGAGAGACCATCCGCTCTATCCGCACCAACCTGCGCGGTGGTATCGACGTAACCGACGAGGTGATGGCAGTAATGGCAGGATATATGCTGTACGAAGAAGTGAACGCACAAAAAAGTATCTAATATTAAACTTGCTCTGCTATGTCAAGCTTCGCAGATTTCTCCTTCAAAGGAAAGAAAGCGCTGATCCGGGTCGACTTCAATGTGCCCCTCAACGACAAACAGGAAATAACCGACGATACGCGCATCCGCGCGGCAGTGCCTACCATCCGCCACATCCTCGACCAGGGCGGGAGTGTAATACTGATGTCGCATCTCGGCCGTCCGAAAGACGGACCTTCCGATAAATATTCCCTGCGTCACCTCGTGGCACATCTGAGCGATCTGCTCAAAACTGAAGTGAAATTTGCGCCCGATTGTATCGGAGCGGAAGCTGCTCAACTGGCATCTTCACTGCAGCCCGGCGAAGTACTGCTGCTCGAAAATCTTCGCTTCTACAAAGAAGAAGAAAAAGGAGACAAAGCCTTCGCGGAAAAACTGAGCAAACTCGGCGACGTGTATGTAAACGACGCTTTCGGTACCGCTCACCGCGCACACGCATCCACCGCCGTAATCGCAGATTTTTTCCCCGGCGATAAAAAAACATTCGGCCTCGTGATGGAAGGCGAAATAACCAGCGCAGAAAAAGTTTTACATAACTCGGAAAAACCTTTTGTGGCCATCATCGGTGGTGCAAAAGTGTCCGATAAAATCCTTATTATAGAAAACCTGCTCGAAAGAGCCACCGATATTATCATCGGCGGAGGCATGGCTTATACATTCTTCAAAGCCCAGGGCGGACCGATCGGTAATTCGCTTTGCGAAAATGACCGGCTGGATACCGCCAGCGATCTGCTCAAAAAAGCAGAAGCCAAAGGTGTATGCATTCACCTGCCTTCCGATTCTATCATCGCCGATAAATTTGCGGCCGACGCCAATGATTCAACCGCACCTTCCAATAATATTCCGGATGGCTGGATGGGCCTCGACATCGGTCCCAAAGCCATCGAACAATTCACCAACGTGATCCGCCAATCAAAAACTATTTTGTGGAACGGTCCGATGGGTGTTTTTGAAATGGAAAAATTTCAAAAAGGAACCTGCAGCATCGCAGAAGCGGTGGCAGACGCAACGGCAGAGGGCGCATTCTCTCTCGTTGGCGGCGGCGACAGCGTTGCAGCCGTTAACCAGTTCGGATTTGCCGATAAGGTAAGTTATGTTTCCACAGGCGGCGGCGCCATGCTCGAATATTTCGAAGGCAAAGAATTGCCGGGAATTGCAGCCATCAGGAAATAAACCATCATCAACCAATCCGAATGTTTTACATGAGAAAGTTTTCCATCCTGGGATTACTGGTGTTGCTGGTATTCACCGCCTGTCAGAAAGAAGTAGATTTTCAGGCCGATGCCAATAACAACAATGGTAGTGGTAGCGGCAACGGCAGTGGTAACGGTAATGCACAGGAACTCACCGGCAGCTATCGTTTTGTAGGTGTAGACGGACAAACCGCCAGCACCGTTTCCATTACACAATCAGGAATGACCGCCCGTACCGAGGCCACAGGCATTTATTATACGAAGAATAACGCGGGAACACTGCTGATCGACGCCACCAAATTCAACTTCAGCAATATCGGCTACCTGATAGATACAAGCCTCAAAGTAAAAGCGTACATGAATAACATACTGCTGGTGGAGCAGGACCAGGACTGGTATTATGAAATGCCACCACAAACCGACGCATTTACTTACCGCCGCGTGAATGCTGATTCACTCCATTTTCCAGGTGGATTTACACTGGGAAGCAGTCTTACTCCTCCTAATTCCATCGGAACAGTGCCACCACCAGATGGAGCGCGCATTTCCTGGAGCGGTGACACGTTGCTGCTTAAGATGGTGATGAACGTTAATACCACCGTCACACAAGCCGGTGTTCCCAACCAGATCCGCGCAAACAGCACCAACGTGATGAAGTTTAAAAAGCTGTAAAAGGAAGTATAGATTATAAGTTTAAACGGCGATGGTTCGTGCCCTTCGAGTGCCTCAGGGAGCGAACCATCGCCGTTTATCATTCAATTTTCACATCTGCACACTCCCGGGAACCGGGCATATTTTCACATTATTATTTCTTGCTGATCTGTACAATCCGGTCATTGCTGCCATTGCTGGTACACAAATAAACCTCACCGGTAGGAGCAATACAGATATCACGCAGCCTTCCCCAGGTATTGTTGTAAAATTCATTCACATTGGTGATGCTGCGCCCATCACCGGACAGCTCGAGTTGGTATAAACGTGTATTCTTAAGTGTGGTAAACAACAGGGAATTTTTCCATTGTGGAATGGCATCGTGCGTATAATAATCCAGACCGGATGGCGCAATGGTAGGTGTCCATTCGCGCAGGGGCTGCATCACGTTCTGCGCGTTGCAAAATGTCTGCTCCGCAGGTGAGTCACAAAAACCGGCAACATCAGGCCAGCCATAATTCCTTCCTTTTTCAATGATATTGACTTCATCATCACTTGAAGGACCGTGCTCAGTGCTGTACAGCATGTTACGTGCATACACCAGTCCCTGCGGATTGCGGTGGCCAAGCGACCAGTAAGGATTACCGGAAACGGGATTATCGGAAGGAATGGTGCCATCGAGGTTAAGACGCAAGATCTTGCCGGCGGGAGAAGATACATTTTGCGCCAGCGCAGTGTTGTTGGCATCTCCCGTGGAGGCAAAAAGTTTATCACCCACGATCACCAGCCGGCTGCCGTTGTGCACGTTGGCGGCCGGAATATTTTCAATAAGATTCAAAGGCGCCTGCAGTGTATTGTTGCCATAAGTATATCGCACGATCTTCTCGCGGTACTGCCCGGCATTGGTATAGTTGTAAACGATGTATACGTAGGGCTGACTGGAAAACGAAGGGTGCAATACCATTCCCATCAGTCCGCCTTCACCCTGGCTTACCACATCGGGTACATTGAACAAGGTTGTTCTGTCGCCGGTAGCGGGATTAAAGCGGCTTATACGGCCACCTCTTTCGGTAAACCAGATATGGTTATCCGGTCCCCAGAGAATTTCCCAGGGTAATGTCAGTCCCGACAATACTACCGAATCGCGCAGATCGGCAGGGCCTTGCGGCCCGGCGTTGTCATTTTTTTTACAGGAAATAAGCAGGGCGGAAAAAGCCAGTGCGGTGATAAGGTGACGCATAGAAGATGTTGATTTACAGGTGTGGGGCCAAAATCATGCCGCTCACCGGCGGAAAGACCGTATTTACCGCTTTCTAATTTTAATATACCGAAAAACAAGCCCGATAAATTAGCAAAAGACCTAATTTTAATCTCAAACCAAAAGTTTCTTATAATATGAAAGGTAAAAGCATAGGCTGGATTGTTGTTCTGGCCATCTTAGTAATCGTTGGATTCATGGGTTGCAGCGGCTATAATGGCGTTGTAACAGCCGATGAACAGGTAAAAAAGAGCTGGAACAACGTAAACACCGAGTATCAAAAACGGGCTGATCTTGTGAATCAGTTGGTGGCTACCGTAAAAGGTGCTGCGAACTTCGAACAGGAGACATTGACCAAAGTGATTGAAGCCCGCGCCAAAGCGACTTCCATCAATCTGAACGCAGATCAACTGACTCCTGAAAATATGGCCCGTTTCCAACAGGCACAGGGAGAACTCTCCGGAGCCCTCAGCCGTCTGCTGGTAACCGTAGAACGTTACCCCGACCTGAAAGCAACGGCTAATTTTACACAGTTGCAAGGTCAGCTGGAAACAATCGAAAATGAAGTGCGTAATTCTCGTCGCAATTTCAATGAGGCGGTCAATACTTACAACGTAAAAGTCCGTTCTTTCCCGATGAATATCCTGGCCGGTATGTTTGGCTTCAAAGCAAAAGAAGGATTCAAGGCAGACGAAGGTGCTGAAAAAGCTCCTACAGTAGATTTTAGCAAGTAATGAAGCAACGTAATATTTATATAGCCGTTGCCGCTATAGCGGCAGTGCTGATCATATGGCTGGTTACTTCGTACAACGGTCTGGTATCGAAGGAGGAGAACGTAACAAGAACCTGGGCCGATGTGCAGGCAACCTATCAGCGCCGCCTCGACCTGATCCCGCAACTGGTAAGTACGGTAAAAGGCATGTCGGGTTTTGAAAGCTCTACGCTTATAGAAATCACGGAAGCCCGTTCGCGCGCTTCTCAGGTGATGATCACCGGCACACCCGATTCTGCCGCTTACAGGAAACACCAGGCAGTACAGGATTCGCTGGCAACGGCCACCAACCGGCTTATAGCACAGGTGGAAAGTTATCCGGAACTAAAGGGCACCGAAGCCTACCGCAAATTACAGGTGCAACTGGAAGGCACCGAGCGCCGCATTCGTGTAGCACGGCAGGACTTCAACGCAGCCGTTAACGATTATAATGTCGCTGTAAGAAGTTTTCCGCGAAACCTGGTGGCCGGTCTTTTTGGTTTCCGTAAAAAAGAAGGTTTCCAAGCCGATATTGGCGCCGATAAGGCAGTCGAAATAAAATTCTGATCCCGTGTTTTCATTTTTTAAACGAAAAAATAAATTCTTTTCCGACGAGGAACAGCACCATATCGTGGAGGCGATCCGGGAAGCTGAACGTCAGACAAGCGGCGAAGTACGTGTGTTTGTGGAATCGCATTGCCGTTTCATGGACGCAATCGACCGTGCAGCAGAGATCTTTTTTGGTTTGGAAATGGACCACACGCAGGACCGGAATGCGGTACTTGTATACGTGGCAACCGTTGATCACCAGCTCGCCATTTTTGCGGACGAACAAATTCATTTACGTACCGGCCAGGATTACTGGAATACCGAAGTGGAACAGATGATCACCGATTTTAATCGTGATAACCTTGCCGAAGGAATCCGGCATTGCGTAGAAGATATCGGTCTCGCCTTACGCACCCATTTTCCCTACAACAAAGACACCGACAAGAACGAACTACCTGACGAGATCGTGTTCGGAAAATAAATGATGAAAAAGTTCTTCCTATTCATATTTATGATAATGGCGCTGAAGGGCTTCACCCAAATCGATCAGGTGCTGCCGGCTGCCCCGGAGCCGCCACGCTTGGTAAACGATTTTACCGGACGTGCGCTGTCCGCCACTGACAGGGATAAACTCGAACAAAAACTGGTGAAGTTTGATCAGCGTGCGGATGTACAGATGGCCGTCGTCATCATGGACAGCGCCTACGGATATTCCTCCGAGGTGTATGCAAGAGCTCTGGCCAACAAATGGGGAATAGGCGATCAGCAAAAAAATAACGGGATCATCATACTGGTGACAACCGGCGGTGGTGAAGGCAAACGCGACCTGACGATCCAGTTGGGAAAAGCCTATGCCAGTTATCCCGTTAATGATGTATTGAATGAAATCATTGGTGAAATGATTCCTTTGTTCAAAGAAGGAAAAATGTACGAAGGGCTGGAGAAAGGGACAGATATGATCATGGAGGCCATTGATAAATTAAATGAAATGACCGGATCATCTTTTCAACATACTTCGCTGTTTTCAATCGTGCTGAATAAAGCCGGCTGACAATAAGCCGGGAATAAAGACATGAAAAAACTTATTTTCTTACTGACCTTTTTTGCGCTGGCATTCTCCGGAATGGCACAAGTGGAAAACGCCATACCCGGGCGTCCCAATCCGCCTAAACTGGTCAATGATTTTACGGGTACGCTCACGCCTGCACAGGCGCAGGAGCTCGAGCGCAAACTCGTGGCCTACGACGATTCCACGTCCAACCAGATTGCCGTGGTTATTGTGTCTGATCTGAAAGGATACAGTGCCGAAGATTTTGCGATGGCCATCGGCCGCAAGTGGGCCGTGGGGAACAAAGATTTTAACAACGGTGTGGTGCTGCTGGTATCCACCGGCGGTGGCTCCGGCAACCGCGATGTAACCATCCAGGTAGGATATGGATTGGAAGGGGTCATTACCGACTATGTGAGTCATTCCATCATCGAAACCGAGCTGGTCCCGAATTTCAAGGCGGGTAATATCTATCGTGGCCTGGACGAAGGCACTACGGAATTGTTCAAAGCTGCTGAAGGGCGCTACAAAGCACCCGAAGGATACGGCAGCCGTGGCAAGGGAAAAGGCGGCATGTCGCCCTTACTAATCATCATCATCGTTGTAATTATTTTAGTGGTGATGGGTATTGGTGGCGGAGGAAATGGCGGATACGTATCGCGTCGCGGCTATACCGGCTGGGGCGGATGGACCGGAGGCGGAGGTTGGTCGGGTGGAGGAGGAAGTGGCGGCGGCTGGTCCGGCGGTGGAGGCTTCGGTGGATTCGGTGGTGGCGGATTTGGCGGCGGTGGCGCAAGTGGGAAATGGTGAGATTAATTTGAAGATTTGATGATTTGAAAATTTGGGAATGCTGTTCTTTAGTAAACGGCATTATAAATTATCAAATGCACGATACGGGTCCTAACTCATTATCAAATTATCATATTAAAGAAGGCTGCTCTCAGAGCAGCCTTCTTACTTAAATTACCGGGTGCACGTGCCATTGCCGGAACTATTTTCAAATCTTCAAATCATCAAATTATCAAATTGTCAGAACCCTTTTTTATCTTCTTCCGATAATTGCGCTTTAATGTAGTCAACCTGCGCTTTCAGACCGGCATCGGTGGGTTGGGCTTCAAGGGCCTTGCTTTTTGCAGCGAGAATACCTTTGAGCACCATTCCGTTGATATAAGGATCCGTTTGCGTACGGTAACTTGCCGGAATCTCTTCGCGGAACTTCACCACGGCGTCAATACCTCTTTTTACTTTATCGGTATTTTTCAATGCTGCGATGTAGGTGGAAATATTACCTACCGCATCGAATTTTTCCTGGAGGCCCATTGTTTCAAAGCCACCGATTACTTCGTCAAACATGCTTTCGTCACCTGCTTTCAGAATTTCCGACATTACCGCAGCTTTCAACGCACCGCGGGATGGCTTTTTATTCAATTCTTTTGCCAGTGCCAGCGCACCTTGTTCATCCACCTTGCTGTAGGCAGACAAGGCATAGCCCGCTACGGTGTAAGATGAATCATTGGTAGCACCTTTAAAAAATGCAGCATACGCCGGGTTGTTGTATTCGCCAAGCATGCGGATAGCGCGGGCGCGAACAGCGGGTTTTTTATCTTCTTTGGCCATACGGGCGATCAGCGGTTCGATATCAGCCTTGATCTTCTCGTTCTTCAGGGTCAGTTTAGACAAGGCAAAGCTGCGAAGTCCTTCATATTTGTCAGCCAGTGCTGTTTTGAGGAAGGCGACCGCTTTATCATTATCCAGGTATTTCGATGCATAGTCGATGGCCTCGCGGCGATCGAGATAAGAACCGGCATATTTATACTGATGAATGAAGTTGTCGAGGGTCTTGTTGTCTTTCTTGGTCCACAACATCACTTTGTCGCCGTCTACGTTGATCAGATCGGGGCGTTTGGTATACCGGATGGTGAATGTATCTTCCATATTATCGGCTAAAACATTGTAACGTGTTTTCTGTGCGCCGTTGTATACGTCGATAGCGATCGGCAGTTGGAATACCTTGCCGGATTTTTGCGTCTGGCGTACGATCACTTTGACAGTACCTGCGGCGTCATCATACATATAATCGATGTCAACGCTGGGGTTGCCGCTGCCGAAATACCATTGGTTAAAGAACCAGTTCAGGTCGCGGCCCGTTACCTCTTCAAATGCAAGACGCAACTGATGTGCTTCGCCGGTTTTGAATTTATTGGTAACAAGAAAAAGGTTAAGCGATTTGAAGAAAGCAGAATCGCCTACATAGTTGCGGAGCATATGAAGAATGCGGCCTCCTTTGTTGTAGCTCACCGCGTCAAACATATCTTCCTTATCGCGGTATTGAAAACGCACGAGGTCTTTTGCACCGCTGTTGCTTTGCAGGTAGCCCGACATATCATCGAAGTTGTGGTCATCGGCGTCGTCCTTGCCATATTTGTATTCATTCCACAGGTATTCGCTGTAGTTGGCAAATGACTCATTGATGGTAAGGTTGCTCCAGCTTTCAGCAGTAACATAGTCGCCAAACCAATGGTGGAATAGTTCATGTGCAATCGTTCCTTCCCAATGGTTGCCATCCACGAGTTCGCGTGCATCCTGCTGTGCGCTTTCCTGGTGCAATGTAGCTGTGGTATTTTCCATGGCACCGCTCACATAATCGCGGCCTGTGATCTGTGCATATTTTATCCAGGGATAATCAACGCCGGTAATTTTTGAAAAGAACGCCATCATCTCCGGTGTATGGCCAAAAATGCGACGGGCAACGGGTTCGTATTCTTTCTCTACATAATAACTCACTTCTTTGCCTTTGTACGAATCGCGGACAACTGCATATTCACCTACGCCCATGAAGAACAGGTAAGGAGCGTGGGGCAGGTCCATTTTCCAGTAATCGGTACGGGTGCCGTCGGCATTCTTTTTCTGGCTGGTCAGTTTACCATTGCTCAGTGTTACATATTTCGCAGGCACGGTCATGTAAATCTCCTGCGTGGTCTTTTGGTTGGGTTTGTCGATAGTGGGGAACCATACGGAGCTGGCTTCGGTTTCACCTTGTGTCCAGATCTGTGTGGGTTTATTTTTCTCTTTACCGAGTGGGTTTACAAAATAAAGCCCCTTGGCATCGGTGATGGCTGCGCTTCCTTCTGCTTCGAGTTCATCGGGCTTGGCCGTATAATCGAGATAAATGGTATAAGATTCGCCGCCTTTATAAGTTTTGTCAAGTGTAATGAACAGTTGCTTGTTATCGTAGCGGTATTTGAGGTCGCGCAGGGTGGAGCCTTTGGCAATGGCCACTTTGCGGATATCCATTCCTTTGGCATCGAGTGTCAGCGAATCGGTAGCATAAAAATGAGGCTTGAGCGTGATCCAGGCCTTACCGTTCAGATAGCTTTTGCTGTAGTCAAACTTCACATCCAGTTTGGTATGAACCAGGTCGTTGATACGGGTGGCTGATTCGCGGTAGACCTTTTTCCAGCTGGTGTCGGTATTAGGACGATGCTGTGCGGTGGCCAGCAGCGTAAGGCTGAGCAGCCCTCCTGCCAACAAGAATTTTTTCATTACGTTATCGTTTAAGCTACAAATATAACCGGTGAAAGCCTTGCCGGAAATGAAAAAGGATGGGTGGCGTTTGTATTTAACAACCTCTTATAGTGTTATTTGGATTAATTTTGAAACCAATCAATCTCTCAACAATGAAGCGAGTCGTTCTCTGCCTGGGTCTGGTGTTATGGGTAAGCCTTGTGTCGGCGCAGCGTCGCTGGTTCCTCTATTTACAGTCCGAGCAGGAACAACCTTTCTTTGTCAAGATGAATGACCAGGTATACAGCGCTTCTGCGTCAGGGTATCTTATTCTTTCCCAATTAACGGACAGCAGCTACACATTTGGTGTGGGATTTCCGCAGGCCCGCTGGCCGGAGCAGCGGTTCACCATCGACATTCGCCAGGGCGACAAAGGATACCTGTTGAAAAACCTGCCTGAAAAAGGGTGGGGATTATTTGATTTGCAGACCGCACAACTCATAATGCCCGCCAGCAATGCCTCCAATGGGGTAAAAATGGAAAAAATACCATCGGTGAGTCCGTTTACGGAAAAGCTGGCGAAAGCATCGTCCGACAGTACATTGAAATACCGTCCGGTGGTGGAGAAGGTGGCGCCGGTAAAACAGGAAACCAGGCCGGAAGTGGTCAAAGAACCGGTAAAAGAGCCGGAGCCGGTGGTGAAAGAACCTGCAATAAAAGAAACGCCGAAGCAGGAAGTGGCAGTCGTTACTGATGATGAAGAACGTGCGAAAGCTGAAACGGTGGCAAAGCCACCTGTAGCGGAAACAAAAATAGAGGAGCCGGTAAAAGAAACGGTGAAAACGCCGGAGGGCGAGATCAAAAAAGAGGCTGTTGCGGTACCAGCGGAAGTTGCGGCAACCGGGGCGGTGCGGTATGTTGGAAAAGAAGAAATGAAAGATGGTACGGTGGCCACCTACGAAGAGCAGGACGAAACGGGTAAATGGGTAACGGTGAGGATACTGATTCCCCCTGCAAAGCAATTGTTTAAAGCGGAACCGGTAGTGGAAGAAAAGAAGGAGGAGGTAGCACAACCGAAAGTGGAAATAAAGAAAAATGCATGCAAGGAGGTGGCCGGCGAGAGTGATTTCCTGAAACTGCGTCGCAAGATGGCCGCTGCCGCCAGCGATGACGGGATGATCGCCGAGGCCCGCAAATACTATAAAAACAAATGTTTCACTACCCAGCAACTGCGTGACCTGAGTTCACTGTTCCTGTCGCCGGCAGGCAAATACAACTTCTTCGATGCGTCATACGGTTCGGTATCGGATCCGGCGGCCTTTCCTTCGCTGGAGGCTGAAATCCGCGATCCTTATTATATTAAACGCTTCCAGGCGATGCTGCGGTAGTGTAAAATCAGCCATGACAAGATATTTTTTGGAATTATCCTATAAGGGCACGCGTTACAGCGGGTTTCAGACCCAGGAAAATGCGGAAACGGTGCAGGGTGAGGTGGAAAAGGCCTTCAGCACGCTGCAGCGTAAGCCGGTGGAACTGATCGGCTCTTCCCGTACGGATGCGGGGGTCCACGCGCTGCAGAACTTCTTTCACTTCGACTTTGAGGGAGAGTTACATCCCGATTTCGTCTATAAAATGAATGCGATCCTGCCACGGGACATTGTCATTCATGGTGTGGAGGCGGTGGCGCCGGAGGCTCACTGCCGGTTTGATGCCACGAGCCGCTACTATCGCTATTATATATACAGGGCTAAAAACCCGTTTCTGGAGGACCGTGCTTACTTCTATCCTTATACAATGGATATGGAAAAGATGCAAATGGCGGCGGCTATGCTGATGGAATACGAGGACTTCACGACATTTTCCAAGCGCAATACCCAGGTAAAGACGTTTAAATGCAGGATTTCGCACAGTAAATGGTTGTGGGAAGGGGAGTATTTGGTATATGAAGTGGAGGCGAACCGGTTTCTGCGGGGCATGGTAAGAGCGCTGACGGCTACGATGTTGAGGGTAGGCAGGGGAAAGATAGGGCTGGAAGAATTCAGGCAGATCATTGAGGGGAAGGACAATACGAAGGCGAATTTTGATGTACCGGGGAAGGGGTTGTTTCTGACGGCGGTGAGGTATGGCAATGTGAATAGTCAATAGTCAATGGTCAATCGTGAATCGTCAATGGTCAATCGGCAATCGTGACTATGATGATCGCTGCGGCTTATACTGGCTACGTATAACGGCAGTTACCCTGCACTTTAAGCCTTCCGCCTTCCACTTTCTCCCGGCTGTTTTACTTAAAACTTATTACTTACTACTTATGCCCGAAGTATCGGGCGGCTGTTTACCTTAAGCCTTAGGCCGAAACTTCGGCCCGAAGTGTCGGGCCTTATGCCTTAAGCCTTCTCCCGGCTGTTTACTTAAAACTTACTACTTATAACTTACAACGGCTGTTTACCTTAAGCCTTAGCCCGAAGTGTCGGGCCTTACACCTTCCGCCTTCTCGAAAAAATTTTTCCATTGAAATGCAGACTGGACGCGGGTTTGGAAATAGGGGGCAAAAAAAGAAGTAAAAAAGATTTGGTGGAAAGAAACGCCGTCCTATCTTTGCCGCCCGTTCAACAAACGGATAGCTCTCTGAAAGGTAAATGTGAAGAAAAATGTGCGGTAGATGTGAAAAAGAAAAAAAAGAAATTTTTGGTGTGAATGGTTTGAAATATCTATCTTTGCCGTCCGGCTGTAAAAAACCGGAAGTTCTTCATAAGGGTTGACAATCACTGGATAGCAGAAAAAAAATCTGAAAATAAATTTGGTGAAACGAAACAAACTCTTACCTTTGCACTCCCAATCAAAACAGGGAAATAGTTCTTCGAAAAACGCGGTTCACTTGAAGGAAAAAATAACTGAAAAATTTAAAAAATAAATTTGGCAGTTTGAAAAAGAAACTTCAACTTTGCACTCCCAATCAAATGGGACTGAGTTCTTAAGGGAAGTAATTGAGAATCACTGGTTAACGAAAAAATTTTTGAAAAAAGATTTGGTAGTTTGAAAAAGATTCTTACCTTTGCAATCCCAATCGAAACGAGGTTGTTGAAAAAGTGAAACGAAAGTTCTTCTGAAATAAAGATGAGGCGAAAGGCCTGAAGGTTCAAAACCTTAACATCTGCAAGCTTGATCAACGAAAGTTGAGATAGTCAAGTTCTTTGAAAGTTAGGAAACAATAGCACGCAACTTAGATAGCCATCTAGGTTGTAACAAAAGGTAAGTCAAAGCGAATATAATTCGATTTGACACGTTTAATTTTCTCTTGAGAATTTTAAAATGTCAGTATCAAACATCATTTACAATGGAGAGTTTGATCCTGGCTCAGGATGAACGCTAGCGGCAGGCTTAATACATGCAAGTCGTGGGGCAGCGCAGTGTAGCAATACATGGGCGGCGACCGGCAAACGGGTGCGGAACACGTACACAACCTTCCTTTTAGTGGAGCATAGCCTAAGGAAACTTGGATTAATACTCCGTAACATAATGAAGTGGCATCACTTTATTATTATAGCAGCAATGCGCTAGAAGACGGGTGTGCGGCTGATTAGGTAGTTGGCGGGGTAACGGCCCACCAAGCCTACGATCAGTAACTGGTGTGAGAGCACGACCAGTCACACGGGCACTGAGACACGGGCCCGACTCCTACGGGAGGCAGCAGTAAGGAATATTGGTCAATGGACGAAAGTCTGAACCAGCCATGCCGCGTGGAGGATGAAGGCCCTCTGGGTTGTAAACTTCTTTTATATGGGACGAAAAAGGGACTTTCTAGTTCAACTGACGGTACCATAGGAATAAGCACCGGCTAACTCCGTGCCAGCAGCCGCGGTAATACGGAGGGTGCAAGCGTTATCCGGATTCACTGGGTTTAAAGGGAGCGTAGGTGGGTTGATAAGTCAGTGGTGAAATCTTCGAGCTTAACTCGGAAACTGCCATTGATACTATCAGTCTTGAATATTGTGGAGGTTAGCGGAATATGTCATGTAGCGGTGAAATGCTTAGATATGACATAGAACACCAATTGCGAAGGCAGCTGGCTACACATATATTGACACTGAGGCTCGAAAGCGTGGGGATCAAACAGGATTAGATACCCTGGTAGTCCACGCCCTAAACTATGGATACTCGACATACGCGATACACTGTGTGTGTCTGAGCGAAAGCATTAAGTATCCCACCTGGGAAGTACGATCGCAAGATTGAAACTCAAAGGAATTGGCGGGGGTCCGCACAAGCGGTGGAGCATGTGGTTTAATTCGATGATACGCGAGGAACCTTACCTAGGCTAGAATGCTGGGAGACCGTGGGTGAAAGCTCACTTTGTAGCAATACACTGCCAGTAAGGTGCTGCATGGCTGTCGTCAGCTCGTGCCGTGAGGTGTTGGGTTAAGTCCCGCAACGAGCGCAACCCCCATCACTAGTTGCCATCAGGTAACGCTGGGAACTCTAGTGAAACTGCCGTCGTAAGACGTGAGGAAGGAGGGGATGATGTCAAGTCATCATGGCCTTTATGCCTAGGGCTACACACGTGCTACAATGGAGAGGACAAAGAGCTGCCACTTGGTGACAAGGAGCTAATCTCAAAAACCTCTTCTCAGTTCAGATTGGAGTCTGCAACTCGACTCCATGAAGCTGGAATCGCTAGTAATCGTATATCAGCAATGATACGGTGAATACGTTCCCGGACCTTGCACACACCGCCCGTCAAGCCATGAAAGCCGGGTGTACCTAAAGTCGGTAACCGAAAGGAGCCGCCTAGGGTAAAACTGGTAATTGGGGCTAAGTCGTAACAAGGTAGCCGTATCGGAAGGTGCGGCTGGAATACCTCCTTTTTAGAGCTTATGCCGATTTAATCGGTACATGATTTACTGGCTATTGTTTCCTTACTTTTCATTGACTTTCAGTTCTTTACAATTAGTAACCCGAAAACGGGAGGCTACAATTAAACAGATCCGTAGCTCAGCCTGGTTAGAGCACTACACTGATAATGTAGGGGTCAGCAGTTCAAATCTGCTCGGGTCTACTTAAAAGGTACACGGGATAAGGCCAGGAGATTAAAGGCTACGACCTTTCTTCTCAAGCTTACACCTTCAAACCTTAATTTGGGGGGTTAGCTCAGTTGGCTAGAGCATCTGCCTTGCACGCAGAGGGTCATCGGTTCGACTCCGATATCCTCCACAAATCAGAGAAATCTGAAACAGTTCTTAACATAGAAGATAATGCCTGAGAGGCGTTTGATGGTTCGAAACCATATTATCTACAGAAGTTAATTTAACACGGAAACTTGCTATTTGATTTTCAAATTTTCAGGTTTTCAAATTAACAAGCTCTTTGACATATTGGGAAAATAATAGTTAGAACGAAGTATCTAACCCTTGCAGCAATGCAAGGACGATCACAAATTTTTAATCACCATGATTTTTTATGGTTGGTCTGAAGAAATGTGGTCGGGTAACAACTACAAGAATAACATAATAATTCTAGTTTTTTAAGTTTTTTAAAGCAACTAAGGGCGCATGGTGGATGCCTTGGGTCTGAGAGGCGACGAAGGACGTGGTAAGCTGCGATAAGCCAGGAAGAGCTGCACACAAGCATTATATCCCTGGATTTCCGAATGGGTCAACCCACTATACTGAAGGTATAGTACTCGTAAGAGAGCCAACCCCGAGAACTGAAACATCTAAGTACCGGGAGGAAAAGAAAACAATAGTGATTCCCTGAGTAGTGGCGAGCGAAATGGGAATAGCCTAAACTTGCTCCGCGTGCGGAGCGAGGGTTGTAGGACTGCATTTAGAAATTGTCATCAAGTTGAATCTTTTGGAAAATTGAGCCATAGAGGGTGATAGCCCCGTAAGCACAAATTGACAAGGACGAGCAGTATCCTGAGTAAGGCGGGACCGGAGAAATCCTGCCTGAATCTGCCAGCACCATCTGGTAAGGCTAAATACTCCTCAGACACCGATAGTGAACCAGTACCGTAAGGGAAAGGTGAAAAGCACCCTAAACAAGGGAGTGAAATAGTACCTGAAACCGTGCGCCTACAAGCGGTCGGAGCATCGTAAGATGTGACGGCGTGCCTTTTGCATAATGAGCCTACGAGTTGCTCCTCACTGGCGAGGTTAAGTTTTTAACAACGGAGCCGTAGCGAAAGCGAGTCCAAATAGGGCGCTTAGTCAGTGGGGGCAGACGCGAAACTTTGTGATCTATCCATGGGCAGGTTGAAGGTGTGGTAACACACACTGGAGGACCGAACCCGTTGACGTTGAAAAGTCTTGGGATGACCTGTGGATAGGGGTGAAAGGCCAATCAAACTGAGAGATAGCTCGTTCTCCCCGAAATGTTTTTAGGAACAGCCTCGGATTATGAAGTCTGTTAGAGGTAGAGCTACTGATTGGGCTAGGGGGCTTCACCGCCTACCAAACCCTGACAAACTCCGAATGCTAACAGATATCTCCGGGAGTGAGGCTACGGGTGCTAAGATCCGTGGCCGAGAGGGAAATAACCCAGAATAGCAGCTAAGGTCCCTAATACGTAGTTAAGTTGATCAAACGAAGTAGAGCTTCTATAACAGCCAGGATGTTTGCTTGGAAGCAGCAATTCATTTAAAGAGTGCGTAACAGCTCACTGGTCGAGAGGCTCTGCACGGAAAATAATCGGGCATCAAACTACGAACCGAAGCTCTATGATTGCCACTTGGTGGTATATCGGTAGGGGAGCATTGAAATCTGCATCGAAGGTGTACGGCGACGTATGCTGGAGCGATTTCAAAAGAAAATGTAGGCATAAGTAACGATAAAATAGGTGAAAAACCTATTCGCCGAAAGTCTAAGGGTTCCTGATCAACGTTAATCGGATCAGGGTTAGCCCGGTCCTTAGTCAAACCCGAAAGGGGTAGATGATGGAAAGCAGGTTAATATTCCTGCGCCTGCTATACATTAAAAGTGACGGAGAATGCTAGTTACATAGGCTGACGGATTAGCCGAGCGGATCCTTCGGGTGAAGCGCAGTAATGAAAGTTCTTCCAAGAAAAGCGAGTATAGCAGCCGGTACCGCAAACCGACACAGGTAGACGGGATGAGTATTCTAAGGCGCTCGGGTGAGCCGTGGAGAAGGAACTAGGCAAATTGACGCTGTAACTTCGGGATAAAGCGTACCTACTTCGGTAGGTCTCAGTAAAATGGTTCAACCAACTGTTTAACAAAAACACAGGGCCCTGCAAAATCGAAAGATGACGTATAGAGCCTGATACCTGCCCGGTGCTGGAAGGTTAAGGAAGGGTGTTCGGCGCAAGCCAAAGCTCCTGACTGAAGCCCCAGTAAACGGCGGCCGTAACTATAACGGTCCTAAGGTAGCGAAATTCCTTGTCGGGTAAGTTCCGACCTGCACGAATGGTCTAATGAGTTGAACGCTGTCTCCTCCACGAGCCCGGTGAAATTGTAGTATCGGTGAAGATGCCGGTTACCCGCCACGGGACGGAAAGACCCCGTGAACCTTCACTACAACTTTGCATTGATTTTGAATTACGGATGTGTAGAATAGTTGGGACGCTTTGAAGCAGTGGCGCTAGCCATTGTGGAGCGGTCGTTGAAATACCAACCTTCTTTGATTTAGAGTCTAATCCCTAACGGGAAACAGTGCATGGTGGGTAGTTTGACTGGGGTGGTCGCCTCCTAAAGAGTAACGGAGGCTTGCAAAGGTTCCCTCAGTACGGTTGGTAATCGTACGTAGAGCGCATCAGTATAAGGGAGCTTGACTGTGAGGCATACACGCCGAGCAGGGACGAAAGTCGGCTGAAGTGATCCGGCGGTTCTGTATGGAAGGGCCGTCGCTCAAAGGATAAAAGGTACTCCGGGGATAACAGGCTGATCTCCCCCAAGAGCTCATATCGACGGGGAGGTTTGGCACCTCGATGTCGGTTCGTCACATCCTGGGGCTGGAGAAGGTCCCAAGGGTTCGGCTGTTCGCCGATTAAAGTGGCACGTGAACTGGGTTCAGAACGTCGCAAGACAGTTCGGTCCCTATCTGTGGTGGGCGTTAGTAAATTGAGAGGACATGACCTTAGTACGAGAGGACCGGGTCGTACGTACCGCTGGTGTATCTGTTGTGCCGCCAGGTGCAATGCAGAGTAGCTATGTACGGAAAGGATAAACGCTGAAAGCATCTAAGCGTGAAACCTGCCTCAAGATGAGTTTACTTTTAAGGGCCGTCAGAGACTATGACGTTGATAGGCTACAGGTGTAAAGGTGGTAACATCAAAGCCGAGTAGTACTAATTGCCCGTACGCTTTAATTTTTTTTCTTAGACTCTCGTTCTAACTTTTCCCAATATGATCTTATTTGAGTTGTAAGTAATAAGTAGTAAGTAATAAGTCATTCATCTGTTTGAATTGACCTTGCTTAAAACTTATAACCTAATACTTATAACTTATTACCTTCTTATGGTGGTTTTTCCAAGGGTGTTCACCTCTTCCCATTCCGAACAGAGAAGTTAAGCCCCTTATGGCCGATGGTACTGCACCACAATGCGGGAGAGTAGGTAGCTGCCATATTCTTTACAAATAGCCTTTCAGTTTACTGAGAGGCTATTTTGTTTTTATACCATTCCCACCCCACAACTGCAGCAAATCCGACAGTTTCAGTTCCCTCAGCAACGCAAAAACTCCGGCCAGTAGTTCCACCTTACCACTCGCACGACGGGAGTCCTGTTTTCGATATATCCTTCTACACCTGGTCAGGTTGGCATTTCGTATTAACCTCACCCTTGCCCCTGAAACTTATAACTTAGGACTAATAACTTAAT
>NZ_KE384400.1:0-84153 GCF_000425585.1 Terrimonas ferruginea DSM 30193 | reverse complement strand
CTTCCGCCTTCGGCCTTCCGCCTTCGGCCCGAGACTTCGGGCTTCCGCCTTAAATACTTATAACTTAATACTTACAACTTAATACTTTCACCAACATTTGCACGATTTTAGTTAGCTTCATCTCAAACTTTCTCCCAAAACCAAATTTTTACCGGATGAAATTCTACAAACTACTCCCCGCATTCCTCTTCGTTCTCCTGCTTACCGCCTGCGGTTCCAAAAAGAAAGCTTTCCAATTCAGCGAAGACATCGTGAAAATGGAAACTGAACTTACCCCGGAGATCGAAAAAACAGAAACAGAAGTTGAACAAGCCATCGAAAAAGGCGATAACGACGCCGTTATCAAAAGCTCTTCCAGAATGGAAGGATTGATCGATGCTAAAATCAAAGACATCGAAGGCCGCTCCGTGAAAGGAATCTCCCGCGGCGAAGAATTCAAAAAAGCATGTCTTCATTATTTCGAATACATGAAGAATATCTACACTTCTTACCGGAAATACGGAGAAGCCCCGACAGAAGAAGCTAAACAAAAGGTTGCCGAAGACATGATGAAAATCGTCAACGGTAAAAACCAGGAGATCACGAACCTCCAGAACGAACAACGGGAGTTTGCCAAAGAGAATGGCTTCCGTATCCAGTAATTATTTTGTTACCCGGTACACCGGGTAACGCATATAACCCGGCTCCAGGTAAGGCGACTGGCGAAATACATATTGAAGTTGTAAGTAGGCACTTTTTGCCAGCTTTTCATCCTTCTGTCTGGCTTCCTCCAGTTGCCTGCCCGCCTCGGGATGCTGCCGCAAATATTCGGCGGCAATGTCTTCAAACGCATAGTCCGAAAATCCTTCTTTCTGCCGGAGAATAGGATCAAAGAAGTTCCAGGTAAAGTACGAGTCCTCTGCCTGCGGCTCCAACGTTTCTATCAGAAAACGCGCCGCCTCCTGGTTCATCGGTATATACCAGTCGCCCTTTCTGAAAGATATTTTCTGGCGACTTGTTTTGATTTCCACCTTACCCAACGGATAGTGTCCTTCATATAGTCCTCCTGCCTGGTATTGTGCGATCCGGTATACTTCCACTTCTATAATCGTATCACGCTGCAGTGGCCGCATCACTACATTGTTCGCTTTTAAACGCTCCACCACTTTCCACCAACCTTGTGGTAACACATAAGCCAACGGCGCTTTAACCGAGTCAACCGGGTAATACGAGTTGTAAAAAGGTATCTGCCGTTCATAAGGTTTGTTCCGGTCATAGTACAGTCGCGGCAATCCCGATACTTCACTTTTTTTATAACCCGATTCATAACCCAGAAACCGTATACTGCTTTGTTTTGTCGAATCCCATTGCCAGCGGATGGGAAAGTAAGCAGCTTTTTTATTTTCTTCTCGCACCGCAGCCCTTAACCGCCGAATCTCCGTTCCGTGCTGTGCGGCATAACTGATAAATGATTCCATCAGCGCACGCGTGGCCGCCACACGTTGCGGATAAGGCTTGAGCATATGCGTTTCCGGTACAAAAGAAAAACTCGACCACAGCGTTCCGTATCCACTGCCATAGCGCGGTGAATCCCAGAATTGCTGCCAGCCTTCTTCTACTTTTTTATCACTCCAGTGATTGACATACGGCACGAGGTCGAATCCTTTTTGCTTCATCAACGCATAAAGTGCCGGCTCAAATTTTTCCTGCAGGTATTCACCCATCGCTCCGCCAATACGGTTGTGCTGGCTGCTCAACAAAGTCATCACATGCTGGTAATCCGCCCCATTGCTTACGTGGTTGTCGACAAATATGTCCGGATCGGTCAGCCGGAAAAGTGCCGCAAACGATAAAGCTTCTTTACTGTCGGCTTTTATGAAGTCACGATTGAGATCGAGGTTCTGCGAGTTTCCCCTTGATCCAAATTCCGCAGGACCATTCTGGTCTACACGATAGTCCGGACTTCTGTTCAGGCATCCACCGATATTATAAACCGGCACGATGCACAACAATACACCCGGTGGCAGTGTATATTTTTTCTCCACGATATCACGCACCAGCAACATGCTGGCATCAATACCATCCGGTTCTCCGGGATGAATGCCATTGTTGACCAGGATGATCGTGCTCCCTTTTTTTCGCGCAGCCGCTATACCATGTTCCCCGTTTGCCGATACCGTGATCAGGTGCAGGGGATATCCCGCATCTGTCGGACCCATTGCCCGCATCTGCACCAATGCCGATCGTTTATCCAATGCTTTCCACCAGTCAATGATTTCATGATAGGCCGGTGTTTCTGCTCCTTTCGATTTTTCAAATACAGTAGTTATCGGTTGCGCATACAACATCGTTGCCACCGAACAATACAAGGCCAGACAGATTATTTTACGGATCATCAGCGTGCGTTTTTTACATATTTATCCAGCCAGTTGAGCTGCTCGGTGAGTAAGTGAAGAATGTTCTCTTTTCCCTGATAGCCGTGGCTTTCATAAGGAAGACTGATATAGCGTACCACGCCTCCATGTCCTTTGATCGCATTGAACAAGCGCTCACTCTGGATAGGATAGGTGCCGGTATTGTTGTCGGCATCACCGTGAATCAGCAACAAAGGTGTTTTGATCTGATTAGCATAGCTGAACGGACTCATGTCATGATACAGCTCCGGTGCCTGCCAGTAGGTGCGGTCTTCATTCTGAAAGCCAAAGGGCGTTAGTGTGCGGTTGTAGGCACCGCTTCGCGCTATGCCGGCTTTGAAGAGTTTGGTATGCGCAAGAAGGTTGGCCGTCATGAAAGCACCATAACTATGACCTCCTACCGCTATGCGATTGCTGTCGCCCACTTTCATGTCGGACAGTTTGCGGATAGCGGCTTCGGCATTGAGGCGCAGTTGTTCGATGAAATTATCATTCGGCTTACGCGCCGTATCTGTTGCCACGATCGGCATTTCTGCATTGTTGAGCACCGCATATCCCTGCGTTACATAAAACACAGGCGATCCCCAACTGAGCGTGGTGAAGCGATGTTCGCTGCCACGGATCTGCGCAGCATCCGCCACAGAACTGTATTCTGCAGGATAGGCCCAGATGAACACGGGCAGGGGCGCATCTTTCCCCGGTGTATAACCCGCCGGCGTATAGAGGTCGCCGGTTAAGGTTACTCCATCAGCACGCTGGTATTTTATTTTTTGTTTTTGTACACCTTTCATAGCAGGATAAGGATCCTTGAATGCAGTAAGTGCACGATCGGCAATACGCAGCCGCAGATTTTTCAGCCAATAGTTCGGTACTTCATTTTCTGTTTCGCGGCGGGTGATCAGCACCAGCTTTTCAGGATCGGATACCTGGGCCACGTATTCATAGGTTCCTTCCTGGCAACGCCACAGGGTGTCTGCTTTTTTGGTATGCAGGTCAAATGATAACAGGAAGGGAAGATCACCTTTGGGTGAACTGCCTGTTATATTGTTGAGTAAGATTTTGTTGCCTTTGTCCAGTAACAACAGGGTTTGTTTGTCCCATTGATTCGGAGCGGTCACCGGCTGCCCCGGATTGCTGTAGGCATCCGTTGTGTTACGGGAAAATAGTTTTTCAAGATCACCGGTAATGGGACTGTAACGGTTGAGTTGTGTTTGCTGCCTGCTGCGCAGACCTTCCGATACCAACGCCGCCTGATCATTTCCCCATAAGACATAGCTGAAGCGCATCCTGGTGCGGAACAGTTGCTCAGCTTTGCCGCTGAAAGGCGCTGCTAATTGATACACTGCATCCCGGTATTCTGCCGGCTTTTTGATAAGACCGCTGTCGAGTGGCTCACACCAGGTAAGCGACGCCGGCTGATCGTTGCGCCATCCGTAACCACGCGGTGTGGGTTGCACGTTGTCGTACCCGCTGGGTGCCGTTTCGGAGGAAGGCAGATCGGTTATCTTTTTGATGAGTTTTCCCGTGATGTCGGTGATGCTGACTGCAGAGGCAAATCCGGAGGCAGGTACCAGGTAGGAAAAAGGTTTTTTGATGGTCTGCGTAAGCATGTATTTTTTATCGGGAGAAATGCTCACCCGTGAATAGATAGCAGGCTGACCGATCTTTTGTTCTGCGCCATTGGTATTTTGGATTAATTGTACGGTTGTATAAAAAGCAAACAGGTCTTCGTCGTGCGGCGATTTGATCATGTCCTGGTAAGTAGGACGCGGAGAGGCTTTACCAAGATTTTCCTGGGTAGCGGGCCCTTTGGGTAACAAAGAACGTTTGGGTGCCTGTGCCGCCGTTTTTGTAGTAACGGCATAGAGCAGGCGTTGGTTATCGATCCAATCGTAATCCACCATGATGGAGTTCAGGGCAGTCTTGTTTACTTTGGCGGCACGGCGTGTAGCCACATCGATTACATACAGGTCCACACGTGATGCACTGGTATGCAGCAATGCAATCTTTTTTTCGTCAGGGCTCCAGCTCACCTGGCTGGCAAACAGGGGTGAGGGCAGACCGGTGATGGTAAAATCTTTGCCACTGTTCACCTGGCGCAACACCAGGCTATTAATAAATGTCTGACGGCTTGGTGCGAAGTTGGCCGGATTGATGCGAAGACCGGCGATCTTTAATTCTGGCTGGGCCAGTTCTTCCACGGAAGGATAACTGGATCGCTGCAACAATAACAGCCAGTCACCTTTTTTACTTAAACTGATGGAAGGCGTGGGTGGAGCCAGTACCAGGTCGCTGATCAGTTTGGGTGGCGTCTGGTAGGCAATATCGTCCTGCGCATGCAGGGTAGCTGTCATTAACAGGGAAAACAGGAAAAGCAGATAACGCATGGTTCATTTCTTTTTAAATGAAGAAGAATGGATCAGGATCTGGTATCGTTGTATTCGGGGTGTTTATCAAACTGGGCACGGGCAAAAGGGCATAGGGGAATAATACGGATGTTATTGGCGCGGGCATATTCTACGGCTTTGGCAACCATCGCAGCGCCGGCATTTTTACCGCGGAGCGCGTCGGTTACGCCGGTATGATCGAGGATCATTTTATCGGTACCTGCCATACTGAAGGTGAGTTCGGCGAGCGGTTCGTTGCCATCGCCATCAATATAAAAGCTGCCTTTGGTACCGTCCTGTTGAAAGAGGATTTCCATGAGAGAGGGTTTATTCAAAACTAACGAATTCATACCAGCAGCGGGAACCATTCCTGTAAGAAAAATTTGGCGGCTATATTTAGCCTTGTATCTTTGCTCCATGATTCAACAATGCAATATTATTTGGTGGTGGCAGACAAACTCTTCCGGGGTTATGTAATGTCGTTGTCATAATTGCAATAAACGCATTCAGTCCCCACAATACGTGGGGATTTGTTTTTTCAGACTATACAGGCAAATTGAACAAATGAAGAAGATCAGGATACATACCGTCACCAAACGCATGCTCGCCGACGTACACACTCCGGTGGGCATCTACCTGCGGCTACGCGACCGTTTTCGTGATACCAACCTGCTGGAAAGCACCGATCACCACGCTGCCAGCGACAGTTGGTCCTTTATCTGCGTAAATGCGATAGGGGGCATCGAGATCAGGAACCCGCGGCAGGCCGACATCAAATGGCCAGGCATGCCACCGGAAAAGAAAGAGATCAACGCAGGTACCGCTATTCCGGATCTGCTGTTGTCGTATACCGCACAATTTGAAACCTCCTCATCCGGAGGCAAAGAAACAGCTTTCGCACAGGGGCTTTATGGTTACACTTCCTATGAAGCAGTAGCGTTCTTCGATCGCATCCATCTACAAACACATCCCGGAGAAAATGCGATTCCGCTGATCCGTTACCGCCTTTATCAATACATCATTGCCATTAATCATTTCCGCGATGAGTTATTCATCTGCGAAAACCAGATCGACGGTGTGCCGTCCGAACTGGGCCTTTTGGAATCACTGATCAGAAGCAAGGACGTACCGGTTTATCCCTTCAGCAAAAAAGGCGATGAAAAGTCCAACATGACTGATGAACATTACCGTGAAATGGTAGCCTCGGGTATCAAAAGTTGTTTGCGCGGTGATGTTTTCCAGATCGTGTTGAGCCGTCGTTTTGAACAACCTTTTTCCGGTGATGAATTCAATGTATACCGTGCTTTGCGCAGCATCAATCCTTCGCCTTATTTGTTCTTTTTTGATTATGGTGATTATAAACTGATGGGCTCGTCTCCCGAGTCGCAACTCATCATCCGGCACAACAGGGCCGTGGTGCATCCGATTGCCGGTACGGTGAAACGCACAGGCGATGCAGAGCAGGACAGGCAGGCCGCGGCTTCTTTGCTCGCCGATGAAAAAGAAAATGCCGAACATGTAATGCTGGTTGACCTGGCACGCAATGACCTCAGTCGTGAATGTTCGGATGTGCAGGTGAATCATTACAAGGAGGTGCAATATTTCTCCCATGTCATTCACATGGTGAGTGAAGTAAGCGGACAGGTTCCGCAGGGAAAAAATCCGTACCAGCTTTTTGCCAAATCTTTTCCTGCCGGTACGTTGAGCGGCGCGCCCAAGATCAAAGCAATGGAATTGATCAGTGGACTGGAACCCACGGACCGCGGCTATTACGGTGGCGCCATCGGTTTCATTGGAATGGATGGAAGTTTTAACCATGCCATCATGATCCGCACACTGCTCAGCCGCCACAATAAACTGACTTACCAGGCGGGAGCAGGTGTAGTGGCCGCCAGCAAACCTGAAAATGAATTACAGGAAGTCAATAACAAACTAGGGGCATTGAAGAAAGCCATTGAAGCAGCAGAACATATTCAATAGTCCTCAAACAATACAAGCCATGAAAGTCCTTGTTTTCGATAATTACGATTCATTTACTTATAACCTGGTTCATATCGTGGAAAAGATATTGAACCAAAAAGTCGATGTGATCCGCAACGATCAGTTGCCCTTGGAGGATGTAGCGGTGTATGACAAGATCATTCTTTCGCCCGGGCCGGGCATCCCGGAGGAAGCAGGATTGTTACTGCCATTGATCAAAGAATACGCGGCTACGAAATCCATACTGGGCGTGTGTCTGGGGCATCAGGCCATTGGTGAGGCATTTGGTGGCACGCTATCGAATTTGTCTACCGTGTATCATGGCATCGCCACCGATTGCCGGCTGACAACCGTTGCGTCGCCATTGTTTGACGGCATGTCTGATGTGTTCCGCGTAGGCCGTTATCATTCCTGGATAGTAGACGATAAGGATTTTCCCGAAGAGCTGGAGATCACCGCCCGTGACGATAATGGTTATATCATGGCCCTGCAACATAAAAACTATGACCTGCAGGGTGTGCAGTTCCATCCGGAAAGTGTGTTGACGCCGGAGGGAGAGACGATATTGAGGAATTGGCTGAGGGGATAATTCAAAAGTCAAAAAGGGAGCAATGGTGAATGGTCAATGGTCAATAGTGAATGGTCAATAGTCAATAAGGAGAGTCTTTGCGTCTTAGCTCCTTTGCGCCTCTGCGTGAAAACGGCACCGGTTCACGCAAAGCGGCATAAATAGCAGATACACGATTTACTTAAAACTTAATACTTACAACTTACTACTTTGAAAAATACGCTGCAACATCTTTTCGAACACAAAACACTGAGCCGGCAACAGGCAAAAGACGTGCTTGTCAATATCGGCAAACAGGCCTGCAACGAACATGAGGTGACGGCCTTTATGACCGTTTACCTGATGCGCAGCATTACCATTGAAGAATTGGAAGGCTTCCAGGATGCGCTGCTCGAACTCTGCGTACCCGTCGACCTCGGTGACGTACCCGTTATCGATATTGTCGGCACCGGTGGTGATGGAAAGAATACATTCAATATCTCCACGCTGAGTTGTTTCATCGTGGCAGGTGCCGGTCAGCATGTGGCGAAGCATGGCAACTATGGCGCTTCATCGGTTAGCGGTGCTTCCAATGTAATGGAAAAACTAGGCTACCAATTCAAGAACGACAGCAGCGCTTTGCAAAATGAATTGGAGAAAGCGGGCATTTGTTTTTTGCATGCGCCGTTGTTTCATCCGGCCTTGAAGGCCGTAGGCCCGATCCGCAAAAACCTGGCAATGCGTACTTTCTTTAATATGCTCGGACCGATGGTGAATCCGGCCAACCCGGATTATCAACTGGTGGGTGTTTTCAACCTGGAAATGGCCAGGATTTATAATTACCTGCTGCAACGTACGGGCAAACCTTTTACCATTATTCATGGTCTCGATGGCTACGATGAAATATCGCTGACCAACGACACGAAAGTGATTACGCAAAATGGGGAGCAGGTGTTTTCTGCCATCCAATTAGGCAAACGGAATGTGGATGCCCGTGATATTACAGGCGGACAATCCGTCGACGAAGCAGCGGCTATCTTCCGTACCATCATCAACGGCAATGGAAGCTGGGCGCAGAATGCCGTGGTATTGGCCAATGCGGCCATGGCTTTGCAAAGCACCGGCAAATATGCCAACTATGAAACGGCTTACCAGGCCGCGGTTGACAGCCTGGAAAGCGGGAAAGCAAAACAATGTCTGGACAAATTAATCGCCTTACAATGAGTACAATACTGGATAAAATCGTTGAAACAAAAAAAGCGGAGGTAGCGCGCTTCAAACCCAAGAGCAGCATCGAACGGTTCGAACGCGAAGGGTTCTTCTGGCAATTCAGTAACCGCTCCTTAGTCGAGAGACTGGAATTCCCCGGAAGCCTGGGCATCATTGCTGAATTCAAGCGCAAAAGCCCCAGCCGTGGCTGGTTCAAGACAAAAGAACTGGAAGTGGAGAAAGTAGTGCGTCAATACAATGACGGTGGAGCCGCCGGCATTTCGGTGTTGACCGATACCGAATATTTCGGTGGTGATCTCGACGACCTGATACAAACCAAAGTGGTGACGGATATTCCCATTCTTCGAAAAGATTTTATCGTGGATCCCTGGCAGATTGCGGAAGCAAAAGCATTTGGTGCAGACGTGATCCTGCTGATCGCTGCCTGCCTTACGCCGCAGCAGGTGAAGGAGCTGGCTGCTTATGCAAGGTCCATCAACCTGGAAGTATTGCTGGAAATACACAACGAAGAAGAACTGGACCATATCTGCGACGAGGTAAGCATGATTGGAGTCAACAACCGCAACCTGCACACATTCGAAGTAAGTATTGAAACCTCGCTCTCGCTGATCGGTCAATTGCCAAAAAATAAACCCGCCGTCGCAGAAAGTGGTATTGCTAATCCGGAAACTATCGTAACTTTAAAACAAGCTGGTTTTAAAGGTTTCCTGATCGGCGAAACTTTTATGAAAGAGCCCGATCCCGCGATTGCTTTTGCCGAATTCATTGAACGACTAAAAGCAATAAGCGTATGAGGATTAAAGTCTGTGGCATGACGCTTCCCGAACAGGTGAATGCGCTGGCCGAAATGGGAGCAGACCTGGCCGGTTTTATTTTTTATTCCAAATCACCCCGGTTTGTAGGAAATAAACTTTCCCCTGAAAAAATGAAAAAGATTGGCGGCGGCATCGGCAAGGTCGGTGTGTTTGTCAATACGCCCTATGAAGAACTGCTGCAGACCGTAGAAAGTTATCGCCTCGATATCGTTCAGCTTCACGGCGATGAATCGCCCATCTTCTGCGAAAAGGTGGCCAACTACGTTACCGTGATCAAAGCCTTCCGGCTTTCCGATAATGATCCGCTTGAATGGATGGTACGCCCTTTCCATGATGCAAGCGACATGTACATGTTTGATACGCTCGGTGCCGGGTACGGCGGCACCGGTAAAAAATTTGACTGGAAAGTGTTGAGTGATGCCGTGATCGATAAACTTTTTTTACTGAGCGGCGGTATCGAACCGGGTGACGAAGAAAAATTAAAAGCCTTTGCAAAAGAAGAGGCAGCCCGCAAATTATTTGCGCTCGATATCAACAGTAAATTCGAGTTCAGCCCGGGAGTGAAAGATATGGACCGCGTGAAAAAATTTATACAGGAAATGAAAGCTTAGAAAGGAAGGGCTGCAATCCCTTTTTCTTTCAGCATGGCTGCTACGAGTTTGTCGATGGGAAGCGTCAATGCTTCCGGCGAAAAATCTTCCCAATTCAGAAAGCGGAAAGTTTCTATCTCTTTTCTTTCTCCGTACAAACGCAATTGCTCCTCATCAAAATCAAATGGTTTATCGCGAAGCGGCGCACGGATCGGTTCCATGGCTTTGGCGAAATAATAAATGGAAATGATCTGATCATCGGGTCTGAATGCAGACAATTGGAAAAAGTCTGTGGTATAAATATGCTCCGTCACTTCTACGGCGAGATCCATTTCTTCTTTAAACTCGCGGGCCAGGCATTCGCGTGTGCCTTCGCCAAACTCCAATCCGCCTCCGGGGAATTTTGTAAAATAACCTCCCCTGATCAACTCATCACTCACCAATACCTGGCGTTGTTCATTGACCAGGATGCCATATACGCGGAGATTGAAATTCGGCATCAGAATATTTTTTTACGTAAAAACAACCAGCCGATAGCCAGCGAGATCAGTAATGATACAAATACCACGATATAAAAGGCATAGGGGGAATGTTCGAAACCGCTCGGCACATTCATGCCGAATATGCTCGCGATCAATACGGGAAAGCTGAGCACGATCGTAATCACGGCGAGACGCTTCAGCACTTCGTTCTGGTTGTTGGCAATGATACTGGCAAATGCATCGAGCGTACTGCTGAGGATGTTGGTGTAGATGTTCGCCATCTCCAGGGCCTGCGAATTATCTACGATCAGGTCATTCAGGTATTCTTTCTCGTCTTCGTTCAAAGAAAGAAAACTGGATCGCTCTAATTTCATCAGCAGCAATTCATTTGAACGCAGGGCCGTGACAAAATACACCAGGCTTTTCTGGATGCGCATCATCTGCAGCAGGTGTTCGTTGCGGCTGGAATCGTATAATTTTTGTTCGAGGATGTTGCGCTGCTGGTTGATCTGTTTGAGGTATTCGAGAAAATTCTGAACGATCTTTTCAATGATCTTCAGCACCATCATGTTCTTTTTATCAGGATGGCGGTTTTGAAAAGAGTTCAGGAATTTTTTGATCGCGGGATTTTCAAATGAGTTGACGGTAACGATCTGGTTGTGGGTTAAAATGATACAGATCGGAATGGTGATATAATAGGCGTCGCTTTCGTTGAAGGAATTATTCTCTGTGGGTGTTTTGATAACGATGAGGCGTACGTTGTCGTCTTCTTCGAAGCGGCTTCGTTCATCGATATCCAGTGAGTCGGTGAGGAAGTCGATGGGAATATCCAGTTCCTCCGAAAGATTGGAAAACTCTTCCTGGCGGAGAGGGGGCAATACATTTACCCAAACTCCGTCTTCAGGTTTGTCGACCGCAATGGTCTGGTGGTTGATGTTTTTAAAATACTGTATCAAAGCGGCTGAGTTTTTCGGTGGTTAGTCGCGCAGTTCTATTTTTCCTTCGTATACTTTTTCGGCGGGTCCGGAAAGCCAGACGTTGATATAATGTTCCTCTATGCGGTCGAATTCAACATTCAATTTACCTCCCAGGGTTTTGACCTGCACATCGTTGAAACCGTTTTCGTTGTGGTAACAAACCATGGCGGCGGCGGTAACGCCGGTGCCGCAGGAATAGGTTTCATCTTCCACACCGCGCTCGTAAGTGCGGACGATGATCTTATCTTCTCCTGTTTGTTCAACGAAATTCACATTAATGCCTTCCTGTTCGTATTCTTTGCTGTAACGGATATCGCGGCCTTTTTTGTAAACGTCCATATCCATCACATCAGACACCACTTTTACGTAATGCGGGGAACCGGTGTTGAGGATAGAATCACCGTTCTGCCGGCGGATCTTATCCACGTCTTTCATCTTCAGGGAAACGATGCCATCGGTATCGATCTCTGCTTCGTGATCGCCGTCAACGGCCAGGAACTTGTATTCATTGCGGTGGATGCCGAGGTGGTAGGCAAAACGGACGAGGCATCGACCGCCATTGCCGCACATGCTGCCCTCGCGGCCGTCGGCGTTGAAATACTTCATCTCAAAATCGTAGCCTTCGTGGTTATTGAGCAGCATGAGGCCGTCGGCGCCGATGCCGAAGCGCCGGTCGCAGAGGTGGCGGATCTGTTCGGTCGAAAGTGTGTTATAAATACCTTCCCGGTTGTCCAGCAGGATAAAATCGTTGCCGGTGCCCTGGTATTTGAAAAAAAAGAGAATCATAGGTTCATGTTATACTGCTTCGCGAAACAATTTCACCGGCAAATTAGCTTATCCGGTCAGATATGTGCTGCAAAAATTTCCAGGAATTTGCGGATGAGGTTTTCCACGGCGGCTTTACCGTCTTTGGAAAACTCCTTTTTGATCCGGTTGGCCACGATGGCGTTCACGGCAAGGCAATTATGTCCGAGCAGGCGACCGAGGCCGTAGATGGCGGAGGTTTCCATTTCGAAATTGGTAATGCGGTGCTGGCCGAACCGGAAATCAGTGAGCCGTTTGATCAGTTCGGGGTTACGTATACCGAGGCGGAGAATACGGCCCTGGGGTCCGTAGAAGCCGGGGCAGGTGACCGTGATGCCCTGGTGAAAACCGGTAACGAAGTTCTTTAGCAGGGAAGGAGCAGCGCCCGTGATATAGGGGTGGCTCATTTGTCCGTGCAACTGGGTATGGGTGACGAAGGACTGGATGAGTTCGTTATCCTCTTCGTTCTGTTCGTAGCGGTAGAAATTGAGCAGGTTGTCGATGCCCAGGCCGTGTGTGGAGGCTACGAAGCTGTCGACTGGTATATCGGCCTGAAGGGAACCGGAGGTGCCGATGCGGACGATATTGATCGAGCCGAGTTGTTTCTTGATCTCGCGGGTGTCGAAATCGATATTAACGAGTGCGTCGAGTTCGTTCATCACGATATCGATGTTGTCGGGGCCGATACCGGAGGAAAGGACGGTGATGCGTTTACTGCCGATGCGGCCGGTATGGGTGATAAACTCGCGGTGCTGTCGTTTCACTTCGATGGCATCGAAATATTTGCTCACTTCTTTAACGCGGTCGGGGTCGCCGACTGTGATAACGGTACCGGCGATTTCTTCGGGGCGGAGGTCGAGGTGGTAAACGGCTCCGCGGTCATTGATGATCAGTTCAGATTCTGCTATACGACTCATACGGCGTGTTTTTGTTAGGAATCAAAAATATCCTATTTTCGCAGTCCGTCAAAAACGGATATTCTGCTTAACAAATTGATGATCAGGTTTGTTGAGGGGGAAGAAGAGGGTCCTGTGGCCGAGTGGCTAGGCAGAGCTCTGCAAAAGCTCCTACAGCGGTTCGAATCCGCTCGGGACCTCAATAAGCAAGGATGCCCACCTTTAGGTGGGCATTTTTCATGTGGGGGACTTGCCAAGCTTGCTTGAAGCAAGGCCAACACGTGAAAAATGACACTCGCTGCAGGCGAGGGCATCCTTGTTTTGACTTTAGGCCATCCCAAGGATATATAATCCGCTGAGCAGGGCTGAAGTTGTTTGCATATTATTTCTGAAATTGAGAACAGTCTGCCAAGAGAGATATTATAGTAGGGTATAAAAATCTCAATATTCCAAAGTGTGTAACTTTACAATATGAACGGACTGCGTATTGAAAAATCAATGAATACATCAGGAAAAATCTTTCTTTTGGGTCTTATCCCTCTACTAAAGGAGAGCGACTATTATACCAAGGACTATGCACTCGATGGGGATGCTCCAAAACAATTTATCAAAGCATATTTTTTTGAAGCGAATTCCAGTATAAGAAGAACTAATAGATCATCTTGGCCAGCATATATCGCTAAGACAGCTGAAAAATGGTATCCACATGAATCTGTCATAGAGTATATGATCAACCGGATAGGCCAAGAACTAGGCCTACGCATGAATGACGTTAAGCTGGTCGTAGCAAATAAACAAATTCGCTTTTTAAGCCGTTTTTTTCTTCGAAAGGACGAAAAGTTAATACATGGAGCAGAGATATGTGGACAGTACCTAGATGATATGCCGTTTGCTAGGGAAATTGCCCAAAACAAGGATACAGCCAGGGATTTATTTACTTTCGAATTCATCCGCGATGCTATTCGAACCGTTTTTCCAGATGATTTTGAAGAGATATTATGCGACTTGGTGAAAATGATTGTTTTTGACGGACTTGTAGGAAACAATGATCGTCATTTTTATAACTGGGGCGTTATAAACACAGTTAAAAAGTCAAATCGTCGTCCTATCTTTGCGCCGCTCTATGACTCAGCTAGAGGCCTTTTATGGAATTTAAGCGATAAGAACATTTCAAATGCTCTTAGTGGTTACCAACAGTATGTCAAATCGTCGGATATACGATCTGGCAAAAAAGTTGTGAATTATATTGAGGAGGCGGCCCCTCGCATTAGTATTGAGGACAATAAAGCGGCTAATCATTTTGAATTGATCGATTTTGTGAAGAGAATTAGGCCGGAATATGCAGCGATAGTCAACGAATTATCATCAGTAGATAAGGAACGGAAAATCGCCAAGATGTTGAAGAAGGATTTTTTTCCTATGTTTGAGAAGTCAAGGCAGGAATTATTATCTATAATATTGATGGAGAGATTTACGAGAATAAGAAAACTGTGAAGGAGATGTTTTATGTTATATAAGAAATTAAAGTCTTGGTTCAGCAAAGGAGACAATGACACGGTAGTATCCTTACCGAAGGATAAGGACGCTCGTTTTTTGTTGAAAATCGATGGTATCGATGTAGGATACCTATTATCTAAGGAGGGAGAGTGGTACTTCAGTTATACAAAAGAATTCCAGCAGCATCAGGATTATAACTTGATAACAGGCTTCTCCGAGTTCGACAAGGTTTACAAGAGTGAAGAACTTTGGCCTTTCTTTCGTATCCGAATACCAGGCTTGAAACAACCGTTTGTTCAGGAGATATTGGAGCAGGAAAAGATCGATAAGAACGACGAAGTTGAGTTATTGAAGCGATTCGGGAAGAGGACAATAGCAAATCCATATGAGTTGACACTTGCCTAGCATAGTATAGTACCGGGAAGAAGTGTTGAAGAGCCGAAGGCCCTCTCTTTCTAGATTGGTCTTAACAAGTAAAAAAGGCCGAGTTGTTCTGAGTCAGAAGTTTATTGCTCATTTGTTGACTTAATTGAAGACCGTTACATAAGTGATCTAAATGAGTAAATCATAGAACTTGCTATAAAAATACAGATGAGCAATACTATCACGTAAGCTTAAAAATATCACCCTCCAAACCTTCCCCCTCCCAAACTGTTATCCCTGTCTAAGCACTAAAAATCAGGATGGACAAAAGAATAGTACCGCTGGCAATGGGCGGTTTGGGAATTGGCACTACGGAGTTCGCTATCATGGGTTTATTGCCCGATATCGCTCAATCGCTTCACGTTGATATTCCGCAGGCAGGACATTTCATTTCGGCTTACGCACTTGGCGTGGTGATCGGCGCGCCCCTGATAGTGGGTTTTTCCATCAAATTTCCGCCAAAGAAAGTGCTGATCTGGCTGATGGTGCTGTTTACCTTCTTCAACCTGCTGTCGGCGATCGCTCCCAATTATACCATCATGATCATCACCAGGCTGCTGTCGGGTCTGCCGCACGGCGCTTTCTTCGGTGTAAGTACCGTAGTGGCGAAACGACTGGCTGTACCAGGTAAGGAAGCCCGGTACATCTCTTTTGTTTTTGCCGGACTCACACTCGCCAACCTTGCCATGGTGCCGTTGGTTACCTATATCGGTCATACTTTTCATTGGAGCTGGTGTTTTGTGATGGTAAGCGCCATAGGACTACTCACTATTTTCATGATCTCACTTTGGCTGCCCGATATGGAAGTGAAGAATCGTACCAGCTACCTGACCCAACTCAATTTTCTGAAAAAGTCGCAGAGCTGGTATGTCTTATTGATAACCGCGATCGGCTTTGGCGGTTTGTTTACCTGGTTGAGCTATATTTCCCCCTTGATGACGGAGGTTTCCCGGATTGGGAGCAGCAGTGTGGCTTATGTGATGATCCTGGCCGGCGGCGGCATGGTGATCGGCAATTTGCTGGGAGGTTATCTTACCGATAAGATCGGTGTTTTCAAGGCGAGCATGTTGTTTCTTTCCCTGATGATGATGGCCCTTTTGTGCGTGTTTTTCTTTTCTTCCCATGCACCAACCTCGTTGGTATTGACTTTCCTCTGTGGCATTTTGTCCATGGCATTGGGCGCGCCCGTTAATATCATGATGCTGAAAGCCGCGCCGGATTCAGAAATGATGTCGGCTGCTTTTATGCAGGCAGCTTTTAATACAGCTAACGCCTCAGGTGCTTATTTTGGAGGGTTGCCATTGACATTCGGACTATCTTATCAGTATCCATCCCTGGTGGGAGTGGCCATGACATTGACCGGGTTACTGATCTGCATACGGTATACGTATAAGTTCAACAGACCGCAGACCGTATAGTCCGGATTAATTTCCCTGAAGGCTTTTATACTTGCTTTCCGCGTTTTTGTTTTTCGGATCGAGTTCAGTTGCTTTTTGATAATGGATTAAGGCGTTTGCTTTATCTCCCAATTCGTCAAAAGCATCACCCATCAACTCCTGGGCGTAGGAAAGGTCTTCTTTGCGGCCGTCGAGTTGCAGCGCCACTTGGTATACCCGGATCGCTTCTTGTAGTTTTTTTCTTCTTTGGAGATATTTGCCGGCATTGAGCAGGTCCGGTATTTCGCTGGAGAAATCATATCTGTCGGACTGGTTGGCTTTCAGTTCCTGGTAATATTTCAACCCGGCCTCTGTGTTTTCCAACAACTTACTGCGGATGGACAGGTACAGGGATTTTTTCGGAACGGTGAAGGGCTCATTCCGCAGTATATGTAACAGCATCGCGTTTAGTGCCTGCACTTTCATTTGCTGGCTGTTGGTCATCAAAACGATCGTAATGCTGTCGCTGAACGAGTTCGATACCACCGCTTCATAATTAAAGTTGGATCCCTGGTGCGAATGCCTTTCGAATCGTCCGTCTGTTGTTACAACTCTGCCGAGACTGGATTCTCCGCTGCCAAATGCCACGGCCAGCTCTTTCAATGATTGCTCTGCGATAATTTTCCTGTTCCACAATGCTTTTTCCCACAGGTAAAGATCCAGTGCAGTCAATCGTACCCAACCTTTAAAATTGTCCGGGTAGGAGGTGGCTATACCGTCGTTATCGAATGCCCTGGCCATGTCTGCCGATGTAGTGGGATGGTCTACGATTGCCTGTTTCATACCGGCAGGAATGAAAATATTGTCTTTAATAAAAGCGGCATACGACGATTTACTCAATCGCTCGATGATGCGATGTTGGAGGTAAACGTTTATGTAATTATAATCATAGCGGGTGCCCGGTTCAAAATCTAGTGCCTGCAATTTTTTTAAATCAACATATAAAAGCGAATCGTTTCCGGCGGGTGAATTCCAGGAAAGCTTGGGAATACCGCTGGTGTAGTTGATCAGGTGTTTAATCTTCACTTTTTTTGCCCAGGCCGCAAATTCCGGGAAAAGTTCGGCTACGGAAGTTTCGAGCGTTAATAAGCCTTTTTCTTTCAGTATCATGATGCCCGCTCCGTTAAATTCTTTGCTGATGGAGCCGATGTCAAATTTAGTGTCGGGAGTTAATGCCCGGTCTTTCCTGTTGTCAGCAAAACCAAAGGACTTTTGATAGAGGACGGTATTGCTTTTGGCTATCAGGATATTGCCATTGAAGATGCCGTAATCATAAGCGACTTTCATCGCCGAATCAATCCTTACCGTGGGGAGTTGAGCCTTGCTTGTTAAGGGTAACAAGCCTGCGAACAGAAATAATAACCTTTTTTGGTTCATGCCAGCATACAAGTTTAATGAACGGTTTTCTGCTACCGCTTCTTGTTCACGTGAAATTATGCGTCGTTTAGTTTTAACGCTTATATTATCGACGAACGGATCATTTTCTTCTTCAGAAAGTTGCGAGATAGCTATATAAAAAAGCCACCCGGATCGGATGGCTTTTGCCCGGCTATTTTGTTTGTTTTGCAAGGGACTCCTCCACCTCTTTCGGTAGTCCGTATTTTGCAATAATTTCTTTTGCCGCTCTTGTCTTTTCAACAACTACAGGGTGATTTTCATAATTCCCCACCTTGTCGGAAATGATTGCCTGCTTTACCTGTAGTACAGGTACAAGTTTTTTCTTTTTCATATATTTTTTAAATTAAGAGCATTATGGAGAACCAGACAACTTCGGCCTACCGGTAAATAACCAATGCCGACGTCCTACAAAAGCCTGGTAGTTTATTCCTTTTTCAAACGGTAACCATTTGCCATTCAGCAGTCCCCATATTTCAAAAAATGGGCCGATGTTATCCCAGTGCCTGTTTATTCCCTGCTGGTATAAGCGCGTTCTGCGCGGATCGACGCCTCTGGCAAAGACAAAGGCTTCGGGTATCCCGTTGGTGAAGTCGGCAACGATCTGTCCCATTGTCGACAGGATTAAGTCTTTGTCACCGTTGTTGCTGACGACTTTATCGGACATTTTGTTGTCAATAACATCTCCGAAAGCCAGGTTATAAACGTTTCTGTTTATTTCGGTAAAACGGGCAATCTTATTGATTAATCCGTTCGGACCCGCACTGGTGAACTCATAATCGTTACCCGAACCGTTCGTATAAAACTCGTATGTTGGTGTCTGTATCATTTGACACAAAACTATCTTCCACCAACACCTTTACAATGTGTTTTTCACGCAGCTTTTCTGTGATTATTCTTTCAATAAATGAAGCTGCACTTTATCTTCATCTGTCAAATCCAACACAATCTTATATGTTCCCGGCGCCACTTTAATATCCTTTCCATCTTTGCATAAATAAAGCGCGTTGCTCTGACCGTAGTTCAATACCCAGTCATTGTTATACCTGAACTTGATCACGCCTTTTTTCAATATCACCTTCCGGGCAATCCATTTTTTCCCTTCACGTTGCATTTCCACATCCCGGCCTCCCCATCCATTTTCCGTTGCACTACCGGTTATGCCCCAACCGGCTTTCAAGCGTGGTACGGTCACTGTTTCACCTTTCTGGCTGAAGATGAGCGAATCGTTTTTAAATGATAAGTACGCACCGATCGCTTCAATCATCATGGCATCTTTTCCCGCAGGCAATAACACAGATGATCTGCCTTTATTGGTCGTTGCCATCAGCATGCTTTTCGCTCGGTGAAGATACAACGTCAACGAGTTTGTTATGTTGTACGCACCTTCATATTTATAGAAGTTTTGCTGTAAACGTTTAATGTTTTTTGGTAAGTCATAAGGCTGCCCGTTTAACTCCGCCAGTAACTTATTTCTCAACACAACGATGTCGCTCATTTCGCTGTTGGATAATAAAACAATGCAAATATCATTTGCGACATCGCGAATGAGGTAACTCCGGAAACCGGTTGCCCCGCCACTATGGCTCACGATTTTTTTGCCGGCAATTGAATCCACAAACCAACCCAGTCCATAGTTTTTTTGATAAGCCGTATAACTCAGTTGCATCAATGAGTCAGGAAGGATTTTTCCATCCTGCAGAACACGGTGAAAGCGCTGCAGATCCGCTGTCGTCGTATACATGCCACCGGCGGAATACAATTCACGGTAATCCCACACTGGTGCCTCCTCACTTTTTTTTCCATTTATATAGATATAACCTTTTGCTTTTTTGCCATCGCTGACCGTCCTGAGGTCAAATCCGCTTTCATGCATTCCTGCGGGCGATAGTACGTATTGCCGGACAGCCGCCTCGTACGAGATACCCGTCACTTTTTCGATGATGAAACCCAGTAGAAAATATCCCGTATTACTGTACCTGAATTGTGAACCCGGCTTGAAGTCCAACGGCTTTTCCTCCAGCCAGTCGATCATTTCTTTTTCACTGCCCACCGGCATCGAGAAGTCGTTATTATAATTGTAAATACCGGATGTGTGCGAAAGCAGGTGCCTGATCGTTATACTGTCACTGCCGGGCAGGGAGGGATAAAAAGAGGAGAGCCGCTGGTGGAGGTTCAGTTTCCCTTCAGCCACCAGCTTCAGTAGTACCGTTGCCGTAACCGGTTTGGTGATGGAATACGCATTGAACCTCGTCGCCGCTGTATTCTTTCTTCCGGCACTCATATCGGCATAGCCATACGATCTCATAAAAATAGTCTTTCCTTTTTCTGTAATATGTACGTTGCCGTTAAACAGTCCTATCTGGTAATAGGCATTTACGATGGCGTGCAACCTTTGCTCAGACTGGGCATTCGTTTTTCCGGCAAGGAGTAGAAAAATAAGCAGGAGTATTCTCATAACAACCTTAGACTACCTTATCTCTGTACCGGTTACCGGTATCGCGCCATTTTCCGTGCAACCGGCCGTTCGGATTTATTTAGTCTATAAAAATAATAGACTAATATTCTTTTTTATTTGAACCGATGTTTTATATTTGTCCACCAATCGAATAGACTAATAAACTAAATCATGCGCTTTTCTTTCCAACATCACCAGCAGTTGCCTCCGGTACGAATGTGTACTGGTCCTGTTTGTTGTATGCGCATGATGCCGGACTTCAACTGCTGTTGTTGTTAGTCTTTCCCGCGCCTTCACTATGACAATTCCCCGACGACTGCCTGCCTGGCTTTGATTTATCATTTTTAAACCACATTTAATGAGAAGACAATTCATGAGCGTTTTGCTCCTGGTATTGACCGGCCTTGCCGCGCAGCTACATGCCCAGTTGCCTGCCAGGACCGTCTCCGGGATCATCACGCAAGCTGAAACCAACACGCCGGTGGAAGGTGCCACGATCTCCGCCGGAAGAAACCAGACCGTTTCCCGCAAGGACGGAAGTTTCCAGATCGAAGTGGCGGGCAACACCCACACGCTGACCATCACGCACAGCAGTTTTACGTTGCAGGAGGTAAAACTTAGTTCCGCCTCTTCGTATAATGTAACGCTGCAGTCTGCCAGTAAACAACTCGATGATGTGATCGTAACCGGCTATAGCACGCAGAATAAACGGTTCATTGCCGGTTCTATCGCCAGTATTTCAGCCGATGATATCAAAAACATTCCGGCTGCCGGTTTCAATCAGTTGTTGCAGGGCAAGGCCGCCGGTGTACAGGTTACTGCCAATTCCGGCGTACCCGGAGGTGGCGTTACGTTTCGCGTGCGCGGTAATAATTCCATCAATGCTTCCGCTGACCCGCTTTATATTATCGACGGGGTGATCGTCAGCAATACCGATCTTATCAGGACAAGCCTCGGTAACCAGCAGCAGTCTAATCCGCTTGCGGATATCAATCCCGCCGATATACAGAGTATCCAGATTTTAAAAGATGCCAACGCCACGGCGATCTACGGTTCGCAAGGCGCCAACGGTGTTGTAATCGTGACCACCAAACGCGGCCGGCAAAACAGCGCGGGTAAGGTTTCTTTACATGTATCACAGGGATGGTCCGACGCGCCGAAGAAGTTCAAACTTGTGACGGGTCCGGAGAATGGTTTACTGGTCAATGAATCCCGCATCAACACGGCCATCGATCAGGGCATCGATCCGTCTACGATCACCCTGCCCTATAATCCCGACACGTTGCAGACCTACGACCGCATCAGCGGATTGTTCCGCACGGCCAGGACACAGAACTACGAACTCGGCTTGCAAGGTGGCAGCGAAAGAAGTACCTACTACGCCAGCTTCAGTTATCTCAAACAGGAAGGCATCGTTCGACCTTCCAATTTTGAACGTTTTGCCACAAGACTTAATTACGACAACCAGATCAACCGTATTCTTAAAGCCGGCACCAGTGTCAATATCAGCCGTACGTATCGCAATGTGAGCGTAAACGATAATAGTCCCACAGGCGTGATCAACTCGGCTATTTTTCCCCGTTCATTTCTGCCCATTTATAATGCAAACGGCACTTATGCGCGGTATGGTAGTTTCGACAATCACATAGCCCTGATCGAAAACCTCGACAACAATGCCGTGGGCTGGCGCACCATCGGGAATGTGTTTGCCGAAATTGCCTTGCTGAAAGAATTGAAGTTCCGCACCAGCTACAGCCTCGATTACAACAGCATGTATGAGAACAACTATGCGAATACACTAATCAGTGCAGGCATCGCCTCTAACGGTTCTGCCACTTCCAATGAAACAAAGAATACCGTGTTCACCGCAGACCAGGTACTGACGTATATCAAAAACATCGGCCGTCGTCATTCGGTGAATGCGCTCATTGGTAATTCGATTAATACGGTTTTATTTCAAAATACGAATGCCACGGGCACGGGCTTCCCTTCCAATAGTATAAAAGCCATCTCTGCCGCGGCCAACCGTTCCGGTTCTTCTTCCCGTTCATTGGCAAAACTGGTTTCCTTTTTCGCCAAAGGCAGCTACACATTTGACAACAAATACACATTCGACGGAAGCATCCGTGCGGACGCTTCTTCACGTTTTGGTGTAAATAAAAGATGGGGTTATTTTCCTTCCGGTGGGTTTACCTGGCGCTTGTCACAGGAAGATTTTATTCAGCGACTGGATTTCTTTGATGACCTGAAAATTCGCGGAAGTATTGGTTTGTCCGGTACACAAAATGGTATTGATGCTTATGCGGCTCCGGGGCTGTGGTCTACCGGTTATAATTACCTCGATCAGCCAGGCACCGCTCCCGCACAATTGGCAAATCCCGATCTCACCTGGGAAACGACCCGGCAGGTGGATATCGGAACCGAGTTTACCATTCTCAATAAGCGGTTAACCGTTACATTGGATTATTATAACAAGTATACGTATGACCTGTTGCTGAATGTGCCGGTGCCTTACCGTTCCGGATTTACTACCTACCTGCAAAACTTTGGCGCCGTGAGAAACAAAGGATGGGAATTGAGTTTGCATACGAACAATATCAGTACCGCCGATTTTAGCTGGACCACCGATTTCAATATATCCTGGAATACCAACCGCATAGAAAAGCTAGCCTCCGATATTACACTCGGTGCTTCAGGCCGCAATACTTCTATTCTGCGTGAAGGCCATCCCGTGAATTCATTTTATCTCTATAAACAATTATACGTCGATCCGCAAACCGGCAACGCCGTGTATGAAGACCTGAATAAAGATGGCATCATTACGGCCGCCGACCGGCAGATTGTGGGCAATGCCAATCCCAATTATTACGGAGGGTTGAACAATACACTGAACTATAAAAATTTCGAGCTCAACTTTTTCTTCTTTTTTACCCAGGGAAACAAGATCCTGAATATGCAGAATTTCTTCCTGGTGCATGGAGGCACGCAGGCCAACATCGGCTTTTTGCCGATCCAGTTGGAGCGCTGGCAGCGGCCCGGAGACATCACCGATATTCCGAGACTGACCACTTACAGCGGCAATCCAGCGGAGAATGGCGGTGCTGCGAATAACTATGGCGGCAATGTGGCCAATCTCAGCAGCCGGTACCTGGAGGATGCTTCTTTTATCCGCCTGCGGAATGTATCACTGAGCTATCAATTTCCTTCCCAGGTAATCAACCGGCTTCGCCTGAGTTCGCTGCGCGCCTACGTGCAGGTGACCAATCTCTTTACTATCTCGAAGTATTCGGGACTTGATCCGGAGGTGAGCTCGCAGAGTGGCAACCAGAATACCGCTGGATACGACTGGGCCACCGTACCGCAGCCGCGTACGATCCAGGTTGGATTAAATGTTTCATTTTAAAAGTCTTCATGTATGAAAACAAACTATTTTCTTTTATCTCTTTCCGTAGTTGCGGTATTCAGTTCCTGCAAGAAATTTCTGACGGAGAATCCCAATAACCAGATCCCTTCTGAAGTGGCGATCGTAGACGCAGGATCGGCAAGAGCGGCGATCATCGGCGCTTACGATGGCGTGCAGAGCTATTATGCCGGTTCCTATCCGACTCTTGGCACCATCACTGCAGACCAGGTTGTATTCAACGGTACCCTGAGTCAGTACCTGCAACTGGATCAGAATGCGATACCCGCCGACAACGTTACTACCGTGGCGGCTTACCAAGGTATTTACCGCACTATCAATTCAGCTAACAGTGTAATTGCCTATGTACCCGGGTTGACCGATCCATCGTTGCCGGCTGCAGAAAAAGATAAGATACTGGGTGAAGCCTATTTCATTCGCGCGCTTGGTTACTTCGACCTGGCCAGGGGATGGGGAGGCGTGCAACTGCAGTTGACGCCTACGGCAAATATTTCCGGCATCAAAGGCGTCAGGAGAAGCACGCTGGAACAAACGTATGATCAGGTGCTGAATGACCTGATCGAAGCCGAACGGCTATTACCGGAAGATGCCAGCACCAGGAATCGCGCACAGAAGAGCACGGCCCGCGCCTTGCGTGCCAGATTACATCTCTACCGCAGACAATGGCGCGATGCGGAGTTGTACGCTACACAGGTGATCGACAATCCCAAGTACCAGTTGGTGACGCCTTATAAAACCTTTTTTACTACACCATTTCAAACAAGAGAGTCGGTATTGGAACTTGCGTATTCCAACAATGACCGCAACACATTCTGGAATCTCTGGTATCCGAGTTCATCGGGAGGACAATACACCCTCAAACCTTCCGCTTCTTTTATTGCTAAAGTAAATAACCCGGCTATCGGCGGCACACGAAGCACATTGATCGCGGGAACGGGTAACAATGTTTATGGTGTATTGTATAATACCGTTGGTGTAAGCACCGATCCGTCTTATCTCATCCGCATCGCCGAGTTATATCTTATCCGTGCAGAAGCGCGCGCGCAGCAGGAATTCCTGAACGAAGCGCGGAATGATCTCAATGCCGTGAGAAGCCGTGCAGGTGTGGGTAATACAACAGCCGTCACCAAGGAGCAGGTATTATTGGCAATCGAAGAGGAGAACGGGATTGAATTTGCATTCGAAGCACACCGCTGGTTTGACCTGGTACGTACCCGCAGGGCAGGAGAGGTGTTGGGATTGACCAATGAAAATTATTGGCTCTTCCCGCTTCCCTTATCCGATGTGCTTTCTGACCCCGATCTCAATGGACAGAATAATCCCGGCTACTGAAGACATAAATGTGCAAATGTGCCCCGCCTGCGGCGGGGGCCATGTGTAAATGTGAAATGAACGCTCTATTATCCGAAAAGGCTGTTTGATTTCCACATTTGCCTATTTGCAAGCAACCACTTATTCACGATCGCCATTCACCATTGACGATTCACGATTCACCATTGACGATTCGCCATTCACCATTGACGATTCACGATTCACTATTCACTATTCACAATTCTCAAACATGAAAAGAATACAATTATCCAAACTCATCATTGCACTTGCATTGCTGGTGCCTTTTGCATCGCGTTCGCAACAAAAATATTTTTTTGCAGATGGCGGTCCTTTTGATCCGAAAGTGCCGACACCGGAATCTTTCCTGGGTTATGACATCGGTACCTTCTATACGCGTCATGATCAATTGATAGCCTATTTGAAAGAATTGGCAAGCGTATCCGACAGGGTGCACCTGGAAGTGATCGGAAAAACATACGAACAACGTGAGCAGGTAATCCTCACCATCACTTCTCCCGAAAACTACCGTAACATCGAATCGATCCGCACCGCGCATCTCGCGCAGGCGGACCCCGCAAAACCCGCGCTGACCGCCAGCGCTCCGGTAGTGGTATTACTCGGTTACAGCGTACACGGCAACGAAACATCGAGTGGGGAAGCCGGTATCCTTACCGCTTATTACCTGGCCGCCAGCCAAAGTGAGGAAACAAAGAAATGGTTATCCGAATCCGTAGTGCTGCTTGATCCGTCACTAAACCCCGATGGCCGCGACCGCGCCGCCAACTGGCACAATTCCTATCATTCCGAACCCTACTCCTCCGATCCGCTGGACAAAGAACATGTGGAAGGATGGCCTAATGGAAGATCCAATCATTACCTCGCCAACCTCAACCGCGACTGGTTAAGCGCCACACAGATCGAGAGCCAGAACCGCCTGAAGTTCTTTCACCGCTGGTATCCGAATGTGCACATCGACTTCCACGAAATGGGCGCTAACAGCACGTATTATTTTGAACCATCACCCAAAAGAACACAAAGCCCGATCGTGCCGCAGGCTTCATATGATTTCAATACAACCTTGGCAAGGTATCATGCGGATGCATTGGACAAAATCGGTTCACTTTATTTTACCAAAGAACAATTTGATAATCTTTCTCCCATCTACGGCTCTACGTACCCGGATTTCTTTGGGGCAGTTGGCGTTACGTTCGAACAAGCCAGCAGCCGCGGTTTGCTCACAGAAACGGAGACTGGTCTTTTGAGTTTTGCTTTTACGATCCGCAATCAATTTCTTACCGGTCTGGCTACTGTGCGCGGAGCGGTAGCCGAGAAGACCGGCCTGTTTAAACTGCAAAAGGAATTTTTCCAATCGGCCCTGACCCAGGGGAAAGCTTATCCGGTGAAACAATGGGTATTCGGCGATGCGAAAGATCAATCGTTGACCAATCATTTTCTTGACCTGCTGTTGCAGCACCAGGTGGAAGTGTATGAAGTCAGCGACCGTGTAGTAACTGCCGGGAAAACATTTGACAAAGGGAAAGCTTATGTGGTTCCCGCCGATCAGCCTAATTTCCGTATCGTGCATTCGATCTTTGAAGAAACCGCGCCACTGGCCGACAGCCAGTTTTATGACAATACATCCTGGTCGCTTATCCACGCTTACGGACTGCAATATGCCAAACAAACCGCGGCAGGTAACCGCGGTAACCGTGTAACAACGGTGCCGCAACGCAGTGGCAGCGTTACCGGCGCGCAAAGTGGCGTAGGGTATGTCGTGAGCTGGTCGGAGTATGATGCTTCGAAATTATTGCAGCTTTTGCTGGATAAGGATATCGTGGTGAAAAGCGCGCACCGTCCTTTTACCATTAAAAAAGACAATGGACAATTGGCATTCAGTTACGGTTCATTGGTTATACCTACGGCTTCGCAACGCATAACACCGGATAGTTTGTACCGCTTGTTGAAAACAGCGGCAGCCCTGGCGAAAGTAGATATCGTTCCCGTTTCCACCGGCTTCAGCCTGGAAGGAATCGATCTTGGCAGCAACAATATCAAAGCGGTGCGCAAACCGGCGATTGCGGTGATATTTGGTACAGGTGTAAACTATGAAGAAGCCGGCCAGGTATGGTTTTTATTGAATCAGCAGGTGGGCGTAGCGCCGACCAAACTTGATATCGGCACTTTGCCACGTGCGGGCATCAACCGTTACAATACCATTATCCTGCCAAGCGGAAGTTATAATACACTGGATAAAGCAACCGTCGCAAAACTGAAAACCTGGGTAGCCGATGGCGGCACGTTGATCTTGTTTAAAAACGCAATCGACTGGGCCATTCAACAGGAGATTTTAAAAGAACGCCTGGCCGTAGACAGCAGTGAAAGCAAGGTGTCAGAGCGGCTCGATTATGCCAGCCAGGAAGCAACCGAAGCGGCCCGCAGGATCAATGGCGGTGTGTTTTCCGCAGACATCGATATTTCCCATCCCATTGCATTCGGACTGAGCAACCGTAAAATATTTTTTACCAAAAACAGTCAGACGATCTTGTTGTCATCCCGCAACAAATACGCAACGGTGGCCAAATATGATGCCGCGTCTTATATTGGCGGATATGTATCAAAGAAAAACATCGGACGTATCAATAACACGGCGGCCATTCTTGTAAGCCAGGAGGGTAGCGGGAAGATTATTTCATTTGCGGATGACCCTACTTACCGCAGCTACTGGCATGGCACAGACCGTCTTTTGCTGAATGCGATCTATTTTGGTAACCAGATCCAGTTGCGCAGCGGATTTATCGGCGCGGCGGAAGAAGAGGAATAATACTGACCTTGCTGTATACCGGAGCCTGTGGCGTATGCCGCAGGCTCTTTTTGTTCAATAAAATCCGTTGTATATTCGGCGATTAATTAATGCCAACAAGCAGTATGGGAAATAGCCTTGATCTTTCCGTTTACCTGAACGATCCTCTTTTTGTTTTTGCTTTGGCATCCGAAGAGGCCGAGCAGTTTATTCAATATAATCCGCTTATCGTTGGGGTAGGAAAGGTAAATGCGGCCATTGGTCTTTCCAAATACCTGCATCAGCACCGTCCCGGTATCATCATCAACCTCGGTTCTGCCGGCAGCAGCCGTTTTGCAAGAGGGGAAGTGGTGTGCTGCAATCGTTTTATACAACGTGATATGGATGTGCGCGGTCTCGGATTTCAATTATACGAAACACCGTTCTCGGATCATGGGCCGTTGCTGGAATATGGTTTGTGCATTGAGGCTTTACCACAGGGAATCTGTGGCACGGGTGACAGTTTTGAAATGCAACATCTTACTGAAGATTATGACGTGGTGGATATGGAAGCCTATCCGCTGGCTTATATTGCGAAGCAGGAGAATATTCCTTTCCTCTGCCTGAAATATATAACTGATGGTGCCGACGAAACCGCAGGTGCAGACTGGACGGAGGAGGTACATAAAGCGGCGATGGCGTTCCGGAAATTATTTGGTGTGGCGACTGTTACGCCACAATAGTTGAAGCCGGCAGGGCTTGCATATTTCTGTCGATAGTTTGCAGTGTATCTCTGCCAAACTCCCGGAGGATGCCGTCAATGATCTCTTTGGCTGAGTTGGCAGGCGCCATTACTTCCGAGGTAAAAGCTGCAACTTTTTCGGGTGAAGGATGTGCTGATAGCAGCTGAACCACCTGTTCCTTAAACGTATTGAGATCGGCATCGCGGTATTTATTTCTGTATGGTGCAATGAAAAGGATAAAGCGATCAAAGCAAACCGAATCGCATTGCCGTTCGAAATATGCTTCCGCATAACGCGAGAAACTCCGCAGCCCAACCGGAAATGATTCTCCGGCATGGCGGATATTGAAGAAGTTCAGATCGGCTACGCCATGCGTGACCATTCCTACGCCGATAGCCAGCGCCCATTCACCCGGTAGCTGCAGCAACTGGTCTTCAATGGTTAGTTTCCCGGGTGCCAGCAAGAGGTATAAACTCGCAGCCAACACACCATAGAAAAGACAATAGGTAAGCACCACTGTCGAGTAACGTACCAGGAAAAAATAATTACTGAAACGTTTGCTGTTCCACACACTGATATAGGTAAAAACAAAAGAAGTTGTAAATGCTGTGAAGCATAGCCAGAACGTGCCCATAAGAAAAGATTAATACAGCATTCGTTTGAGTTGATAATCTTGTTCCCGGTGGTTGAGGCTGATAAGTTCCCCTTCTTTTACCACCACCTTTGCTTCCAGCAATTGGTTGACTGAATGCAAAACAAGTGTGTCTGTGCTGCGTGTGCGGAACGAAAGTTCTTCCACGCTGAGCGGTTTATTCATCTGTTGCAGGGTTTGCAGGATGGCTTGCATTAGCGGTGGTGAAGAGTTCAGATTCATAAATGATTTTTACGGAGTATAAAGGCCGATTTTTACTGCATACATAGCCATTGTCACACGGTTTTTGAAACCGAATCTTTTGAACAGTTCTTCGCGGTAACCGTCGATGGTTTTGACACTGACATTCATCACATCTGCGATTTGCACATAAGTCATGTCTGTACACGCGAGCTTCAGGAATTCCCTCTCGCGTTCGGACATGTTTTGTGCCTGTTGTCCTGCAGAACTATTATTCAGTCTCTGGTCTCGCACTTCGGTGGCGCGTTCGGAATAGTAATAGCCACCGCTGCTGATGGCTTCCAGCGCGTGATGGATATCTTCCACTTCAATGTCTTTGGACAAATAACCGCGTACGCCCAATTGCAGCATGCGCAATATGGCTTCTTCGTTTTCAAACATGGAGATCACCAGGATGCGGATGCCGGGATGAAACTGTCTCAGCCAGGAAACGGTCTCATAACCGTCCATGTCTGGCATGTCGATGTCCATCAGCATGATATCGGGAATGGTGCGCTTGTTCAATTTTTCTTTCAGGTCGAGACCGCTTTCCGCTTCGAATAAAACACTGTAACGGCGATGCGTATCACCGAGATTGATGAGTTTGATAAGACCTTTGCGGAAAAGGTTATGGTCGTCTACGATGGCGATTTTGATAGGTGAGAAGGGATGAATGTTCATGCGTTCAGGATCTTGGGATGAGCAATAGTTATTTCAACGGTGGTGCCCTGATCAGGCTGGCTTTTGAGTTCGAACGCTGCATGGATCAGGCTGGCGCGTTTGCGCATGTTGATGAGACCGGTGCTTTTGCGGTCGGCACTTTCTTCCAGCGCTTCGGCAGGATTGAAACCGATGCCGTTGTCGGAAATGCGCAATCGGAAGCAATCCCGGTCGTAATCAATGGTGGCAGAGAGTTGCGTGGCTTTTGAATACTTCACCACGTTGTTCAGCACTTCCTGGCAGAGACGATAGAGAATGATCTCGTGTTCTGCCGGCAGGCGGTATTCAGACCCGTTTTTAACAGCAGTGAGCTGGTACTTTTTGGCTTTGGTAACGCGGTTGAGTTCGTTCTCGAAAGCTTTGGAAAAACCGATGTGCATGATATGATCGGTGTTGAGACTTGCGCTCAAAGCCTTCAGCTCGCCCATCAATTGTTTGGCCAGTGATTTTGTTTCCAGGATGTTTTCCTTGGTGGCCTGGGGTGTTTGTGGTAAAATTTCTGAGAGATTGATATTGATCAGCGACACCAGGTGGCTGATATTGGCGTGTAATTCTTTGGAAATATGATCGAGTGTTTGCTCCTGAATCTCCAACTTGGATTGCAGGAGCGTCTGGCCAAAAGCTTCGCGAAGTTCAAGAACTTCCCGCTGATGCCGGAATCGTTTTTTCTGGTACAGGAATAAAAAGTATACACCGGCGGCGCATACAAATAAGATCAGTAATGTGGTGATGAGGATGACGAGGGCAGTGGTTTCGGTTGCGGTTTGCATAAAAAGGCAATTAGGAATAAGGTATAAGAGAGAATGTTGAGCGCATCGTTGTAATAAAGACTGTCTAATGCTGCTTTCGTATTGGTCTTAACGAGGTAGTCGATAAAAGTAAAAACCGGGAGGTTAGCCATGCTGTAAATCAGGGTACCGATAGATATCCATACGCCAGGATCTTTTTCTAATCTGATTACTTCGTCGTTTTTTAAGAGTTGTCTGAAATAAAGCACGGCTAACAAAATTGAGACTGTGTTAAATAAAAGAAAGTAACCGACAAATGTGTTATGAGGCCAGCCAATATAGACTGCAATTAGTAATAACAACGCCAGGCCACCGATCCAGCGGATCAGTTTTCGTACTCTTGGTGATTCTATGATATTATGGTAAAACCAAACTGTGAGTATAAGCCGGACTAATAGCCCGGCGTTGTATAGCCAGATATTTGAATCGCTATAGTTCCAACCAAATATATAATGCCAGTCCCACATCCAGATTATTGCGCCAAACTCTATGACCAATGTTGCAAATAACAAAGCAGAGAATATCCGGTAAGGTGCGGGCCATTTTTCAATAAACACGCGCAGGCTCAATACTGCAGCAAGCAGCATGGGGATAAGGTAGATGAAGTATGGTTGTGCGAAACGATGCATCTGGACAAATTACAAAAAATCATGGATAAGCAATACCTCCGGTAAAGCCGGGGCAGCGTGGAGGACAGGGCGATCCGTAGTTGAAATCTTTTTTACGGCCTTCGTTTGCCACGTTGGGGTTGCCTCTTGCCGCTGTGGAACGGTCTTCCCAGTCTGCTTCATCTTCGAGCAGCACGTTCTGGTGCGTCACGATCTCTCCGTCGAGTACTTCGCGGGTGGAGGTGAACAGCAGGCAGAGCTGGCCTTCGAATTCATGACCTTCTTCATACATACCGAAGTGGATGCGTACGCCATCACCGCTGGCGTAGTCGATCTCTTCCAGCAACTCGGCGAAGTGATCTCTCGAATACCAGATACTTTGTGTTTCGGGTTTACCCAGGGCATCGCTCAGAAGGCCGTGCTTCTGGTTGATGTAGTTGTCGATGCGTTCTTGCGTTACGAGTTTCCCTACAAAAAAGCCGGGAATAGGTTTAGGGGTTGTTTGTGTTGACATGAAAGGTTTTTTAAATGGTGAAAAATGATGGCCTGCAGGTCCGGTTGCTAAACTAGTGGCTTGCATTCGCAAAAAAATCATCGGGCGGCAGATACAGGAAAAATCCCCCCGCTGCATGCGGGAAGAAACAGCTCTTTTGGAAAAAGGGGGTTTTTCCCCGGTCGAGGGGGTTTTTTCCAAAAAGGCCGCATATCAATTTTGGCCGAAACTAAAACTACTGTTATGCCAAGAGCCCTCGTTGTCGGTATTGATGAATATCCCGGAAGTCCTTTATTTGGTTGCGTAGCCGATGCTACGCGGATGGCAAGACTACTGGAACGTCATGAAGATGGTGCTGTCAATTTTCATGTGTCGTTACAAAGACATGTACGTGAAAAAGCCGTTTTGCGGGATTTAATAACGGAGTTGTTCTCCGGCGAAGGCGAACTGGCGGTCTTTTATTTTTCCGGTCATGGTATGCTCTCCGATACCGGTGGCGTCATTGTAACACCGGACTATCGCCCCGGTGAAGAAGGAATCACGATGGACTACATCCTTAATCTTGCCAACAGGTCTGCTTTTATCAATAAAGTGATCATACTGGATTGTTGCCATTCCGGTGCAATGGGAACGCCGGCTGTGATGAATAACGGTGCAACGATGCTTGCCAATGGTGTAACGATTCTCACTGCCAGCCGTTATTTCGAACCGGCAATGGAAAGAAACGGTCAGGGCATTTTTACCAAACTTGTAGCAGAGGCATTGGAAGGTGGCGCCGCAGATCTCGGCGGACACGTTACTCCCGGCAGCATTTATAGTTATGTAGACAAAGCGCTCGGCTATTGGGGACAACGGCCGGTTTTCAAAACAAATATTTCCAGGTTTGTGAGCTTGCGTAAAGTGAATCCTCCCGTGCCTTTGAAAGAGTTGCAGAGCATCGTTCAGCATTTTAACCGACCCGATGCTCTGCTTCAGCTTAACCCTTCTTACGAGCATACATCAGAAACAGCCGACGCGAACAATGTCAGGATATTTCAACAACTGCAATCGCTTTATCGTGCAGGGCTATTGGAACCGGTGGAAGAAGACTATATGTATTGGACGGCCATGCGTAGTAAGTCGTGCAGACTTACGCGATTGGGTCGCTACTACTGGCAACTGATTGCTGACAACCGAATCTAACCGCTATGTTCAAAAAAAGATTTGATGTGGCCTTGTCGCTGGCAGCGGCAGATCTGGAGATAGGACGTAGTATACGGAATGCCTTGGGAAAGAGGGTTAAGTGTTACATCTATGATGAACATCTCAACGCCGGAGAGTCATTGATGGCACTTACGCTGAAATACTATAAGCCTGCCAAGGTAGTATTGCTTATTCGTTCAGCACACTCTCAGGGTGCATACTGGTCACAGATTGAAAGCCATATTGCGGATATAGCACAAAAGCCTTGGGGCAATAATGTATTATTTCTGAAAGTTGGGGATGTACTCGTGCCACGTCCCGAGTATGTGTACATGGAGTGGCATAATAATGCAGAAGCGATAGCGGCACAAATAAAAAAAAGACTTCGTGTGCGGGCCAACTGGTACAGACGCGTCAGGTTAAAAAACAGTGCTGTTTTCGGAACGCCTCTATTGCTTTTGCTGTTATATATCGCGTATCTCTTGTGTGGTGGAAACAACGAGGGCAGAGTAAGGGCTTCGCGTTTTTTCCCTGCCGTATGGCGAGGCTGCCCTGATAAGAAATTTATAAAGACCAGGGCTTTTCGCATGAGCGTTACGGAAGTAACGGTAGATGAGTATCAACTGTTCAGTAATTCGAAAGGTTATCCTATGCCTCCCCAGCCTTATAAATCGACGGGGCAGCACCCGGTAGTCAATGTAACCTGGGAGGATGCTTTAGCTTATTGTAATTGGGCAGGCGGGCGTCTGCCCACCGAAGCCGAATGGGAAGCCGCAGCACGGGCCGGAAAAAATCACAAATACAGTGGAGGTAACAATGCGAGGCAGGTAGCGGCGTATGGATATTCGCCGTTGCCTGTTGGGTCAATGAGCCACAATGCATACGGACTCTTTAATATGACCGGCAATGTAGCCGAGTGGTGTGCGGACTGGTACTATGATAGCTGCCAGGCATTCACAAGTGTTGTTACGCAGCCCGGTCCTTCACGAACCAAAGTAGTAAAAGGAGGATACTATGCCAGTCCTGCCGCAGACCTGCTGACAAGTGCCAGGGGGCAGGCGGACCCGGAAAGAGCCGAAATCTACATCGGCTTCCGCGTTGCCTGGGACAATTAAATTTTTTAATCAAAAACCATCGATATGAGTAATGCAAAGTTCACCATTTTCAAAAGTGACAAGAACCAGGAATTCTATTTCAATCTCAGAGCCGGTAACAACGAGATCATTCTCGCCAGCGAAGGCTACAAACAAAAATCTTCTGCCGAAGCAGCCATCGCGCTGGTAAGAACCCACAGCCAGCAGGACGGTAACTATGCACGCAAGGAAACCGCTGCCGGTTTTTCTTTTACCCTCAAAGCCGGTAATGGCGAAACCATTGGTCGCAGCGAAGTGTATCAAAGCGCCGCCGGCCGCGAAAACGGCATCGCTTCGGTGAAAAGAAATGCACCCGTTGCCGTGCTCAACGATCTCGCCAACTGAACCATTAACCCTTTTACCGCCATCAACCCTTCCCCGGTTCCGGCTGCCAGGCGCGGCCGGAGATCCGGCGGGTAAACCGAAAAAACCTGGGATTTCTCAATGATTCGTATATCACCGCGCCAGCAACTTCTCCATCAACCCATGAAAGTCACCGCTATCATAGTTCGCCATGCCAACATGACGAAACACCAGCTTGCCGTCCTTGTCGAGTACTACCGTTTCGGGTAAAGTATTACCGGCCAGGCTGGCAGGAACAGGCGAAACCTGTTGATAGGCCCGAAAAGTGTAGTCATTTTTCTGAAGAAATGTATTCGCTTTTTCCAATTGATGGTCTGCATCGACCGCGAGAAAGACAAAACCGGGATGCTCTTTCCATCTTTCATACATGGCCTGTAACGACGGCATTTCCGCGCGGCAGGGCGGACACCAGGTTGCCCAGAAATTGATAACGACCACCTTTCCCTTCAATGATCCTAATGTAACCACTTCGCCTTTTTCATTGCTGAAAGCGACCGAGGAGAAATCGTCTGCAGTGGCTTCCGGCGCTTTCACCGAAGGTGAAAACAAACCCACTTTCATCAGGCCACGCAAGATCCATACGCGGGTATCCGGATACAAGACCAGGAACAACAATAATAACGGGATGATCCACGAACGAAGTTTACGCATAAGTCTTTTGCTTTTCAGTGCGGTAGTTTTTCCCTTATTCTTCCATATACCCATGTGCCGGCAATGGCACTCAATAACGTAACCACTATCACGGTGGCGCCTGTACCGATCTGTGCAAACAACGGACCCGGGCAGGCGCCTGTTATTGCCCAGCCCAATCCAAATAACAATCCGCCATATACCTGGCCTTTACTGAATTTTTTCGGATGAATACGTACGGTTTCTCCGTCAAGTGTTTTGATGTTGAATTTTTTTATCAGCCATACCGATAACATTCCCACCACAATCGCGCTGCCAATAATGCCGTACATGTGAAAAGATTGTAACCGGAACATTTCCTGTATACGGAACCAACTGATTACTTCGGCTTTTACAAACAATATTCCGAAGAAGATTCCGACCACTGCATATTTGATGAGCTGATACCATCTTTGTGCAGTAGCAGCTTCCATCTGCGAAGGCATTTCACCATCTGTATCGCGTATTCTTTCTTTCATCAGAGCTTCAGTATATAAGGTAAAATAAGATTGGCCATGATCAGTCCTCCGGCCATAAAACAGCAAGTGGCCACCAGCGAAGGCCATTGCAGGGTAGACAAACCCATAATCGCATGGCCACTTGTGCAGCCGCCGGCATACCGGGTGCCGAAGCCCACGAGAAATCCTCCACCCACCATCATGAGCAGTCCTTTTGTTGTGGCGAGCGCGGGCCAGTTAAACAGATCCGCCGGCACAAGATGATGATAGTCGTAAATGTTATAAGTGGCCAACTCGGTTTGCAGGGCCGGTACTACTTTTACCGGTGATGGATCGGCTAATAGCGTAGTGGCAATAACAGCCCCGATGAAAATGCCGCTCACGAAGAAAAGATTCCAGGCTTCACTTTTCCAGTTGTATTGAAAAAAAGGAATGTTGGCAGGCAGGCACGCTGCACAAATGTGCCGCAGCGAAGAACTGATGCCAAATGATTTGTTGCCCAGCAGTAATAATACGGGCACCGTCAGTCCAAGCAGCGGTCCGGCTATATACCAGGGCCATGGCTGCCGGAGCCATTCAAGTAAACTCATGTCCGGAATTTTTGCAAAGTTACAAACAACCGGATGAGTGATTAGTTGATTTTGAAATCCCAGCCGGGTGTGAGTTCCACGCTGGAGTCGTATAAATATTGAAGAAGGAATGTTTGCAATTCCGCCTGTTTTTTGCTGAAAGCAACCAACTCCAGCAGGAAGCGACCTTCTTCCTTGAGTTGAATTTCAGCCTGAACAAAATCGAGAACCAGGCGCTTGGTTTCCTTTGAAGTACCTGCGGCAGGCATAGGGTGTTTTGCTTATCTGTCTGTAAAAACTATGCCAGTCAAGGGTTTCGGCACATAATGGGGAAATCTTTCAAAAGTCAAAAGTCAAAATTCAAAAGTCAAAAATGTGAAAAGACGCAGCGTTCACGCAAAGGCTTAATTAAAACTTAATACTTATTACCGGCTGTTGCTCTGATTATCAAATTTTCAAATTGCCTAATCAGCCCATTGCCGTCCTGCATTACTAACAGACGTTCGGCTAAAATTAATTTACCGGCAGCAGGTTTTTGTCGTATTTGCCGTCTTAATCAAAACCACATTCCACCATCAACTGCCTTATTTTGAAACGACTTGTCTGCCTGGTCATTTTTGCCGCATTCTGGCCCTGCCTGCTTCAGGCACAGCACAAAACAGCATTGCGCGGTAACGTTACCGATTCGAACGGTGCTCCCTTACCTTCCGTTACGGTAAAAGCCTTCTCCGCAACAGACAGCACTACCGGCATTACTGACGACAACGGGATATTCAGTTTACAATTGGCAATAAAGGATTCGGTCCGGCTGGTCGTGTCGGCCGTTGGTTACCAGGCTTATGACAGAACGAAAAAATGGTCTGCTGCGGAAGCTGCCCTTTCTTGGGGCACTTTATCATTAACCCCCGATGCATCGGTATTGGGCGAGATCATCGTCACTTCCGTTAATCCGATCACCGTTAAAGAAGATACTATCGAATACAAAGCCTCTGCTTACAAAGTAAGAGAAGGCGCACCGATAGAAGATGCCATTAAAAAAATGCCCGACATCACGGTGGATAAAGATGGACAAATAACGGCGCAAGGCAAACCGGTCAGCCGTGTCCGCGTCAACGGAAAAGATTTTTTCGGTGGTGATGTGCAGACCGCCACACGTAATCTTCCCGCAGATATAGTCGACAATATCCAGATCATCGACGATTATGGCGATCAGGCAAATCTTACCGGCATCAAATCCGGCGAGCCGGAAAAAATTCTCAATATCAATATCCGCAAAGACCGTAATCGCGGTTTGTTCGGTAACGCTACCGTCGCCGGTGGAACAGAAGGCCGCTTTACCGGAGGGATCAGCGCAAACCGTTTCAGAGACGAGCAACAATTGTCACTGCTGGCTTCAATCAATAATACCAACACGCCCACTTTCAATTTCGGCGGTGGCGGAAGAGGCGGTGGCATGCGCGGCATGAATTTTAATACCGGCGGCGGATTCGGCGGCGGTATCACCACCATGCGTTCGGCCGGTCTCAATTTCAGGGATCAATGGGGCAAAAAGTTATCGGTTTACGGCAGCTACAGTTTTACCTCATCGAGCAGCCGCAATGAGTCTACTTCTTTCTCCCAGGACATTAACCCACTCAATATCCGCAGCACCAACAGGAGCAGCAACAGTGAAGGCAGTTCGCTCAACCAGCGGCTTACCCTGAATGCAGAGTACAGGCCCGATACCATGACGTTTATAAAAGTGTCGCCTTACTTCTCTCATAGCAAATCTGAACAAGAAGGACGCAGTCAATCGCTGATCCAGCGGCCCCTGTATCAAACATTGCAGAACAGCCGCAATGCGAACGAGTCTTCTTCTATCAATACCGGCGGTAACTTTTCTTACAGCCGCCGGTTTAAGAACAAAGCCCGCAGTCTTAATATCTCGGGGGAGTTCAATTATTCTTACCGCAACCAGGACCAGGAGCAGCATAACCGTTATCAGAATACGGATTCCACTTATGTTCCTGTGCTGGAGACCGATACCATTCAGCAGCAGTCCATCAACCTGCACAACGTCAACACGCAAACAAACCTGAAAGCCAGTTATACGCAGCCCCTGATGACACGCCTCGTGCTCGAACTCAGTTACGACTGGAACAGATCTGTTACGCGTAATGACCGCACCGTAATCGATAATGATCCGTTTACCAATATCAAAGCTTTCAATCCCGACCAGAGCAACTATTTCGATTATTCATTTATCACCAACCGCATCGGTACCAGTCTGAAAGGATCGGGTATTAAGTTTAACTATGTGGCCGGCGTTACATTGCAGCCGATCCTGCTGGAAGGCGAATCGGTAGGAAAAGAGATCCGGACAAGGTACAGCAACTTCAATGTGATACCGGTAGCGCGTTTCGTGTATAATTTTTCCAGAAGCAATACACTGACGGCTACCTATGGTGGTCAGGCGCGGCAGCCCGGTTTCATGCAACTGCAACCGGTGGCCGACAGTTCCAATCTCAATAATATCGTGATCGGTAATCCTGATCTGGAAGCGGAACAAAACAACCGGTTTACCCTTCAATACAATAAGTTTGATTCAAAGAGTGGCAACTCGCTTTTTGCCAACGTATCTTTTGATCAGACCAATAACAAGATCGTGAGCAACCGCTTCAATAGTACGAATGGTACGGGGCGTACAACTACTTACCTGAATGCGGATGGTTTTTATATGTTGTCGGGCAATGCCTCTTATACACGTCCGTTTAACAAACGAAAATATACAGCTGGTGTAAGCGTGAACGGCCAGTATAATAACAATATTTCTTTCACCGACAATCTGCGCAACCGTGGCAACAACTGGTCGGTGAGGCCATCGGCAAACTTCCGCGTAGACCTGGAAAATATTATCGATGCATCGCTGAATGTCAGTTATTCGGTGAGCCAGACCACTACCCGTTATACGGCCTTTACGAATGTGACCAAAGCGCGTACGCTGAATCTCGGATTGAATGGCCGTAATTATTTCTTCAAAGACTTTACGTTGGGATATGATGTAACGCAGATCTTCAACTATGGTTTCAGCCGCAGCGTCAACAGCAATCCGATTGTGGTGAATGTGTACACGGAATATCGGTTCCTTAAAAATAAAATTGCAACCGTGCGCCTGCAGGGATTCGATCTGTTTAATCAGAATACGGGTATCAGCCGTGATGTGTCGGAAACTACCATCATCGAAAGCCGCTCGCTTCGGCTCGCGCGTTATTTTTTACTCTCGCTTAATATCCGTTTGCAAAAGTTTGCAGGCGGTAACAATCGTCAGCGTAATGGTTCCACTGAAAGACCGCGCGGCAGCGGAGAGAATCGACGCAATGGCGGCGGAGGTAATGGCGGTGGCGGAAGATCAGCGCGTTAATGACTCGATCAGTGTCTCGTGTTGCGGATACTGTGCGATGAGTGTGGTGCGATCGGCTAATTCCAGGTCAGTAAATAAAAATCCCGGTGCAACGGTACAACCGACCAATCCGTAGGACCCTTCGCCGGTAAGTCTGGATCCAAACCAGCTTCCTTCGCGGATCACGCAGAAAGGCATTTGTCCTTTCGTCGCATCGGTGCCCAGCAAATGGGTAAGCAGTGTACCGTCTGCCAATATCTCATAAACAGCTACTGCATCTCCTTCATAAAAATGCCAGAGCTCATCTGCGGTGATACGATGAAAAGCGGAGAAGGCGTCGCCGGTTAATAAGAAATAAATATGCGTAGCCGCAGAGCGGGGTGTAGAGGAGAAGCCGGGTTTTACTTCGGTGGTTGAGCGGTATACTTCGCGATAGTAGCCGCCTTCGACATGCGGCTCGAGTGCAAGCCGGTCGATCCAGTATTCCGCAGAATACCGTTGGAAAGGTTCAAGATCAAGGTTCAATATAAACGCGTTTACCGTTGAGAGCTGTCAGTGAATCCAGGATACGGGTGGTATCGGCACCTGCGGTAGGTATACGTAAAAACAAGGTATAGACGACAGAGTCGCGTGTTTCCATTTGTATCGGCCACTGATAACTTTTGAGTTTGTTGTACCGGTCGAATGCACGTTTGCCGCCGGCTTTTTCCACCACATATTTGTATGTGCCGCCTGCATCGATTTGTGCCGCAGGTGTTGCTGTTCCTGGGGGAATGATGGCAGCGGTGTCAGGTGAAGGCGCTTGTTGTGTGGTGGTATCCTTTGTAACTACGCTGTCGGTATGCATTTCCATTACGGAAATGTTGCGTTTGTTTTTCGACAGGCGGTATCCTCCGTAGATGGCTATACCCAGTCCGCTCAGCAACAGAATGCCGATTAATGGACGCAGGTAAGCGGGCTTGCGTTTTTTCTCCGTGAAAAAGGAACCGCTGTATGTTTCCGTTTTTTCTGATTCCGGTTTGGCGTTTTCTTCCCGTTGCGTGCGCTCGGGTATGCGTTCGCTGATGGCGATACCGGGTGTAAAAGAATATTCTCCCGGACGAAGGCGCAGAAGTGTGCCGATGCCTTCGAACAGGAAAGGTTTGCCCATGTTCAGGAACTGCAATGCCAGTTCGATATGTGATTCGAGATCCGATTGTGCAAGCGATTTCATTTTTCCCGTATTGAGCGACACATAACTGATCAGTTCAGGATCGAGATCGCGCAGGGAAGGATTGTTCTCAAAATGAATATGCGTGAGTGGCTGTGGGCGTTTGCTGTTTTCGGGCTCAGTCACTGCCTGGGGATCGAGGATAAAAGTGCCGATGCCAGGTAAGTTCAATTGCTTGTGGGCATAAAGGTATTGAGCCAGTAGAGGGGTAATCTTCACAGTTTTTCAGATTGGTGCCACAATATAGATAATTTGTGCGGGTAACGCAAGCCCAAAGAGGGATTGTGCTACTTTTGCGGCATGCTTACGGACGAGGAAAAGAAATTTATCCGCTACTGGGAAGAAAACCGCCTGCGAAAAAAGAAAGTGGTGCGGAACATGGCCGTCGGATTGCCGCTTGGGCTGCTGTTGGTGATTGCCATTTTTGCCAATTTCTTTTCGGGTTGGTACAAAAGGGCCGATATGGTGCTTAATACCGATTCCTCCCTGATCATGGTATTGTTGGTGGCCTCTGTGCTGATCGTCGTGTTTTTCTCCGTTTTTTCTGCCAGGCACCGCTGGGATATCAATGAACAACGCTACCTGGAACTGAAGCAGCGGGAGAATTGATTTTTTTGTATTCTTGCAGCGCATTTGGACAAGCAGTTGTCTTTATCCCTGTTACACCCTTAAAAAAAATTGCTTTGAGAAAAGTATATGTATTCCTTGCCGTTGTGTTGATCGCTGTTTCTTTTTCAGGTTGTCTGAAAGACAAATCGTGCAGGCCTCGCTCTGTTCAAAGCGAAGCCCCTCAGATTGAAGCTTATGCAACCTTGAAAGGCTTCAATGTAATCAAGCATTCTTCCGGTCTTTACTACGAGATCCTGGATCCGGGTACCGGCGCAATCCCTACCGATAATTCACGCATCACGATCACTTACCGCGGCGAACTGCTCGACGGTTATGTTTTTGATCAGATGACATCTCCCAATACTGAACCCTGGTATCTGGCCAACCTCATCGAAGGCTGGCGTATTGGTGTGCCGCTGATCAAAGCCGGTGGCCGCATCCGCCTGATCATTCCTTCGGCACAGGCATACGGTTGCTCACAGGTAGGCGTTATACCTCCCGATGCTCCGTTGTTCTTCGATATCAGCCTGATCAACGTTCAATAATCTCCGGAAAGCTTTCGCCGGCGGCGACAGGTTTGTTGTAACTTCGTTCTTTAAATCAACAACTTGTCATACGAGCCTATCTCAGTATTCGATATGTTCAAGATAGGTGTGGGGCCTTCGAGTTCCCATACACTTGGACCCTGGCGCGCTGCCCAGCAATTTGTAGAGGAATTGCGGTCAGACGGCGTTCTCCGGCAGGTAACCGATCTCCGCGTTTTATTGTATGGTTCCCTGGCAAAAACCGGGGTCGGACACGGTACCGACATTGCCGTGCAACTCGGCCTGATGGACGAGGATCCCGTTACCATCGACGTGGAGCAGATCCAGCCAAAGATCAATGACATTGCCGGCAGCAGGCGATTGCTGTTGGGAGGTGTGCAGGAAATTGGTTTTAATCCTCCCATTGCCATAGAATTCCTCTATACGGAAGTCCTTCCTTTTCATTCCAATGCGCTTAGTTTCCTCGTTACGCTGGAAAACGGCGAACAACGTTCCTCCACTTTCTACTCTATCGGTGGCGGGTTTGTGGTAAAAGAAAATGAAACTGCCTCCGCACAACGCCGTTCGCAACCACCGTTTCCCATCAACAATGGCAAAGATCTGCTGCACTGGTGCATCAAGACCGGCATGGCCATTCACGAAGTGGTAGCTGAAAATGAGAACAGTTGGCGCCCGGAAGAACAAACCCGCGCCGGATTGATACAGATATGGGACGTGATGCGGTCATGCATGTATCGCGGTTGCCATACCGAAGGTGTGTTGCCGGGCGGACTGCAGGTAAAACGCAGAGCTGCGGGTTTAAACAAAAGATTGCTGAAAGGGAAAAGCTATGCAGATTATGAAAGCTGGGCAGACGCCATTCGCGAAGGCGGCAACAACTTTGGTTATATCCTCGATTGGGTGAGTTGTTTTGCCCTGGCGGTGAATGAAGAAAATGCTTCTTTCGGCCGCGTGGTCACCGCGCCCACCAATGGTGCGGCCGGCGTAATCCCCGCCGTGTTGCAATACTACCTTATCTTCTGCGAACGAAAGGATGATGCCGATATCAATGGTAAAATTCTTCGCTTTCTCCTTACGGCCTCCGAGATCGGAAGCATTTTCAAAAAAGAAGCAACCATTTCTGCCGCCATGGGCGGGTGCCAGGCAGAGATCGGCGTATCGTCGTCGATGGCGGCGGCGGCGCTCACGGAAGCGATGGGCGGCACGCAGCGTCAGGCGATGATGGCCGCCGAAATTGCCATGGAGCATCACCTGGGTATGACCTGCGATCCCATTGGCGGACTGGTGCAGGTACCGTGCATCGAGCGCAACACCATGGGAGCCATCAAAGCCATTACGGCCTCACAACTGGCTTTGCAAAGCACACCTGATTTTGCGAAAGTGTCGCTGGATGCCGTGATCAAGACCATGTGGGATACCGCACGGGATATGAATTACAAGTACAAGGAAACGGCCGACGGAGGACTGGCAATAAACGTTCCGTTGAGTTTGCCAGAATGTTGATGTTGGTTACCCGGGAATAAGTCCCGCCGGCCGGATAAGAATGGTTAAGGGTTGCCGAAGTAGGGTGTAAGGTAACAATTGCCGTTGCTGCAGACAATCGCGTGAACAGGGGATATTGGGGAAGTTAAACAGCCGTTGTAAGTATTAAGTAATAAGTATTAAGTTAACAGCCGGGCTGTATATTCACGATTCACCTCACACCAGCCGCTGTCTCAACGCCTTAGCCACCGCTTCCGCCACCGAATTAACATGTAATTTTTCGTAGATCTTTTTGATATGGCTGTTAACCGTATGAATGCTGATAAAACATTGCGCAGCAATCATTTTATGGCTTAGCCCTTTCACCAGGCAGCCGAGTATTTCGCGCTCGCGGGGAGAGAGGTCAATGCGCTCGTTGTTTTCAATAAAGGTGTTTTCCCGGAATGCCCGGATCACCTGGCGCGCCACGGAGGCCGTCATGGCCGCACCGCCATTGTGTACGTCTTCAATCGCCTGCAGTATCTGCTGCGGGGTGGATTTCTTTAAAATATAACCAGAAGCGCCGGCACAGATCGACGCGAATATCTTTTCATCATCATCAAATACCGTTTGCATCAGTATCTGGATATGCGGGAAATGCAACCGGATCAACCGCACACCTTCGATGCCGTCCACACCCGGCATATCGATATCCATCAACACTATATGCGGCTGAAGATGTTCAATATCACGAACCACATTGCTGCAATCCGGGAACGTACCCGTACAACGGATATGCTCTGTTCCATTGATGAGCAGTGCTAGACTCTCTCTCCGGAATTCATTGTCGTCATACACGACAACCTGGATGATTTGCTGGTTCATGTCTTTCAAAAATAGATGATTGACCTGTCACATACTATCCCTAATTCAAGTGAGTGGTACAACCAGGTCAATAGTAGTGCCTTCGCCGGGTTTGCTGTCGATATTGATCTCACCTTTCATGTCGGCCGCACGTTGCCGCATGTTTCTGAGACCATTGCCCGATGAACGCGTTTGCATATCGAAGCCTTTGCCATAGTCGCGGATCGCCAGATGAATGGCCTGTGCCTGGCGGAACAAACGGATGTCCACTTCGGCAGTGCCGGAATATTTTACGATGTTGTTGACAGCTTCTTTGAAAATGAAGTAAACATTTTTCCGTTGCTCCATCGATAATTTTTGCGTCAGCAATTTTTCATCGGCTTCAAATCTTACATCTATTTCACGCGCTTCCAGCACCGGTATGGCAAACTCACGCATGCGCACGATGATGTCATCCCATGAGTCGTGTTGCGGGTTTACATACCACACAATATCGTTCATGCTTTCCATCACCTGCGACGATCCTTTGTAAATCCGGTCGAGCAACGAACGTGCTTCACTTTCCGCTTCTACTTTTTTCCGAGCCACATCGCTGTAAATATTGATGCTGCTGAGCGTGGCACCGATCTCGTCGTGCAGGTTGCGGGAAATATGATCCCGCACTTCATATAGTTTTTTCAACCCGCGGATACGATAACGGTAGAAGGCATATGCCAGCAATAAGATCACCAGCGCTACCATGCCGATAAACCAACCCGTTCGGTGAAAAGGGGTTTGTATCCTGAACGCGAGACGCGCCGTATGTCTCGACGGTTGATCGGCAAAAGAAACCGGCCGCAATTCCAGCACATAGTCACCGGATTCCAGTGAGGTGAAGTTAATACTGTGATTGCCATGCAGCCGCATCCAGTCGCCTTTGCCATTGCGCAGCAAACGGTACAGGTAACCGGTCTGTTGCTCGTTAATATAAAAAGGAGCCGTAAAGGATACACTGAATGAATTGCGTTGCGGGCTAAATGTTAACGAAGTGTCCCGCGCATAAATACTGATGATGCTGTCGGGAAAAGTGATTTCCTTGATATAGATATCCAGATCATATCTCTTCTCTTCATGCATTTTCATTTTCACTCCGCCAACATCGGTTGCAGCCCATAAAAAACCGTCCTGGGTAAACATGCTGCTGATGTGATTATTGAAACTGTAATGTTTGCTCACATTACTCACCCTGTAGGTTTTTGCCAATGGTCTGATGCGGTTGAATCCCGTATTGGTTCCCACCCATACGCTGCCGTCGGCAGATTGGGCGATGCAGGTGATGAAATTATTGCTTAATCCTTCACGCGTGGTCAACACGGCTTTACGTGTGACGCTATCCGGTGTGATGCCGAAAATATACAAACCTTCGAAGCGTGTTCCCGCATACACATCGCCTTCGCGGCTCTGCATAATGGTGAGGAAACGGTTGTAAGAACTCGTGGAGTCGAGAATGCGTTTTAGTAAACGGGCTTCGTATTTATTGTTCTTTTTTTCCAGGGCAATACGGTAAATGCCATCGGAGAACGTACCAACCCACAAGCGGTCGAAGCGGTCTTTCATCAGTGAGCGTACGTCTTCGATGGTGTCGCTCAATGGAACGATTTGTTCGTCGTGCATCAACGCAAGTGAATGGCGGCCGCCCAGAATGACGGTGCGGTCGTCCCAGGTAATCATGCGGTGATAGGTTTCGGGAACTTTGCGGGCAGGTGTAACAGAAGGTTTGACACCATTGGTACGTATCGTAAAAATATGCTCCGGTGTGCTGACCCAGATTTGTTGCGGCATCACGGCAACGCCAAGCGGAATAGTTTCAACCCCGGCAGGATAGTTGACCACGCGGGCAGTGTCGCCATCCATGTAATACAATTTTTCCCGGCCAAAAAACCAGATGCGTCCCGTGGCGTCGGGACAGGTATAGTGAATGTTACCAGCTTCGATACCGTTGTTGCGGCCATAAACGATGAGGTCGGTATTGTTGAGTTTGTCTACCCCGAAATTGGTCCCCACCCACCAGTTCTGATCGCGGTCGATGAACACGCAACGGACAGCATTGGCCGACAGTCCATTCTGCCGGTTGATCATGGAAGAGCTGCCATCGCGGTGATAAATGACGATGCCATAGTGTGTAGTGCCGATCAGCAGGCTGCCGTCGGCCGGATTGGTGGTGAGACAAAAAATATCTTCGTTCGCCAGGAATGCGATGGAAGGGGGAAGCGCTTTGAAAACGATTTTACCGGCAGCCAGCGCCTTGCCGTCGAGGCGGCAGAAACCCCTGGAGTCGGTGCCCAGCCATACATCGCCGTCGGCAGCAGGAGCCATATCGGTAACCGAAATGGACTCGACGGTTTCGTCGAGTTTGTTGAAATGCTGTCGATCGATGAGCCCTACCGGAAAACCTTTGCGGCCCACGAGCAGGTTATTGCCAACCGGCAGCAGGAAATGCACGATGCGTGCCTTGTCGGCAAGGCCGGTAACAATGGCCTCGGTTTGTGTGCCCCGCAGTTTGTACAGACCGGCATCGGTGCAGAGAATCGTATCACGTCCAAGGTCGGTGTAGATGTTGTTGACGTCTACCCTGTTTTTCAGGATAGTCTGATGAAGGTTGCCCTTTTCCGCCATCAGCAGGTGTTTGTTGCCGGTATGATTGATCCACAACTGGGCAGGTCCCAGCGGTTTGATGCGGAACACCGGCTGCAGGTCGCCGGAGCCGGGAAGATTGACGGGCAGGAGCGTACTGCCATCGTATACGCAAAGACCGCTGTTGGTGCCGAAGTAAAGAAAACCGAGATTATCCTGGCCGATGGACTTGACCACGTTGTTGGGCAGGCCGTTTCTGAAAGCGTAGTTCTGAAACCCGTACTGCTGGCCATGCAAACCGCCTGCAAAAAGCAGGGAAATGAACAACAAGAGCAGGATAGGTGTTTTGGTCATATACAGAGCTGAATCTGAACGCTGAACTTAAAAATAAGGATTTCATAAGAAAGTGCGTTCGTTCACTTTTTTTAACGAAATTTGCCGCATTCAAAACAGTAAGTATGGCGATAGAAATAAAAGTTCCTACGGTTGGTGAATCGATCAGCGAAGTAACCCTGCTCAAATGGACCAAAAAAGACGGCGATTATGTGGAGCGCGATGAAGTGATTGCGGAGCTGGAAAGTGAAAAAGCCACTTTTGAGGTAAATGCGGAACAGGCTGGTGTATTGAAAACCGGCGCCCAGGAAGGTGATACCCTCAAAATCGGGGATCTGCTGGCGACTATCGACGAAACTGCTGCCAAACCAGAAAAAAAGGAAGAGGCGCCCGCTGCAAAACCTGCTGAAGCACCCAAAGCAACTGAAGCGTCCAGGCCACAACAGGCTGAACAGCCTGCTGCCAAGCCCGCCGATGTAAAAGCTACCCCGGTAGCTTCTGCCATCATTGCCGACAAAAAAGTAAATCCTTCTACCATATCTGCCTCAGGAGCCGGAGGAAAAATCCTGAAAGACGACGTACTGGCCGCATTGTCCAATCCCGGGCGCAAATCATTTGACGGAGGCGAACTTTTCACGCGCAACACCCGCACGGAAAAGATGAGCAACCTGCGCAAAACCATCAGCCGCCGCCTGGTAGATGCAAAAAATACCACTGCGATGCTCACCACTTTCAACGAGGTGGACATGGGCCGCATCATGGAAATCCGCACCAAATACAAAGACAAATTCAAAGAATCACACGGCGTTGGCCTAGGCTTCATGAGCTTCTTCGCCAAAGCCTGTGCAGTTGCTCTTTCCGAGTGGCCCGCTGTGAATGCTTATATCGACGGCGATCAACTGATCTATCACGATTATGCCGACATCAGCATTGCGGTGAGCACACCCCGCGGTTTGACCGTACCGGTGATCCGCAATGTGGAAAGCCTGAGCATGGCAGACATTGAGAAGAAAGTGATCGAGATGGCGAACAAAGCCCGCGACAGCAAGCTCACTGCGGAAGAACTTACCGGTGGCACTTTCACCATCACCAATGGTGGTGTATTTGGTTCGCTGATGAGTACGCCGATCATCAACATTCCTCAATCTGCGATCCTCGGTATGCACAAGATCCAGGAGCGTCCGATGGCGATCAATGGCCAGGTGGTGGTACGTCCGATGATGTATATCGCACTGAGCTACGATCACCGTATTATCGACGGCCGCGAATCGGTGAGCTTCCTGGTACGCGTGAAGGAATTGCTGGAGAATCCCGAGCTGTTGTTGTTCGGCAAAGATCCGGTACGCACGCTGCTCGAGCTCTGAGACGGTCATAGCCCGCGATGAGTCGCTATTATTCCTATATCAATACTTCGGTTGATATCCTGCGTCAATACGACGGCGGGGAGCCTTTTGCGTCCTTCCTGAAGAAGTTTTTTTCCAAACAGAAAAAATACGGGTCGCGGGACCGGCGCCAGATCGGCCAGCTTTGTTATGCGTGGTTCCGCCTGGGACATGCGCTGCGCGAAATGCCGGAGACGGAGCGTTTGCTCACGGCGTATTTTTTTTCCGTCACAACCCCCGATGCACTGCTCACTGAATTAAAACCTGAATGGGCCCCACACGTACATGTTTCTTTAGCGGAAAAAATCACGTTAACAGGTACTGCCTTCCATCCGGAAGATATATTTCCCTGGCGGGAGAAATGGAGCAACGGGCTGGATGAAGAAACCTTTCCCGCGTCACACATGGTACAGCCTGACCTGTTCCTCCGCATACGGCCGGGACGTAAGAAAGTTGTTGAACAAGTTTTGTCCAACGCAGGCCTGCCTTATGCGGTAATACATGAAGATTGCCTGGCCCTGCCTAATAGTTCGGCATTGCAGGACCTGCTGAAGATCAACCGCGATGTGGTGATACAAGACCGCAGTTCGCAGGAGATAGGGCATTGGCTACGCGGAATCGAGATATTCCGGCCCCGGCAGGTATGGGATTGCTGCGCTGCCAGCGGTGGAAAGTCGATCCTGCTGCATGATTATTTTCCCAACATTGAACTGACCGTTTCCGATATCCGGACTTCCATTCTGCACAACCTGCGCGAGCGTTTCCGCGAAGCGGGGATAAAACAATACGGCGATTTTGTGGCTGACCTCACCAATCCATCTGCCAATCTGCCGGCGCAGCAATTTGACTGTGTGGTGGCCGATGTACCCTGCACGGGCAGCGGTACCTGGGGGCGTACACCGGAGCAATTGTATTATTTCAAACCCGAACTGATCGATGCTTATGCCGCCCGGCAGCAGCAAATCCTGGAAAGAATAATGCCGTCGGTGAAAAAAGAAGGTTTTCTGCTCTACATCACCTGCTCTGTTTTTCACCGCGAAAACGAGGAGAAACTGGCTTTCATGAACGCCCAATCCGGCTGGGAATGCGTTGACAGCCGGTTGTTTAGCGGCTATACGCATAAAGCGGATACGCTTTTTGGAGCTCTCTTCAGGAAGGTGTGAGACATAAAGCCTAAGGTATAAGGGTGAAGTCATAAGGCATAAGGTTTAAGGTGAAAACAGCCTTATTCTTTATTGAGCAATCACTCATTGACGATTGACGATTCACGTTTCACGATTGACAATTCCATATTGCGTATCTTCGCGCGGTTTTTATGAAATATCACAACGAAATACAACGCAGGCGCACGTTTGCCATCATCAGTCACCCTGACGCCGGTAAAACAACGCTGACAGAAAAGTTTCTGCTTTTTGGTGGTGCCATCCAGGTGGCGGGTGCCGTTAAGAGCAACAAAATCAAGAAACACGCTACCAGCGACTTTATGGAAATTGAACGTCAGCGGGGTATCTCCGTGGCCACTTCCGTAATGAGCTTCGAATACAATAACATTCTCATCAACCTGCTCGATACGCCGGGTCACAAAGACTTTGCGGAAGATACTTACCGCACGCTCACGGCTGTGGATAGTGTTATCCTGGTAGTGGACAGTGTGAATGGCGTAGAAGACCAGACGCGCCGCCTCATGGAAGTGTGCCGCATGCGCGATACACCCGTGATCGTGTTTGTCAACAAAATGGACCGCGACGGCAAGAACCGCTTTGACCTGCTGGAAGAAATTGAAAAAGAACTCAGCCTTTCCTTACATCCCATGACCTGGCCCATCAACAGCGGCAAGGATTTCAAAGGTGTATACAACCTGCACGATAAAAACCTCCTGCTTTTCACGGCCAACACCAAAGGCGGCGATGAAGACAGTTTTTCCATCAGCGATCTCAACGACGCCGTACTCGATCAGAAACTTGGTGATACAGATGCGGCTTCACTCCGTGAGGATGTGGAACTGGTAGACGGTGTACATGGTGAGCTCGACGTAGAAGAATACCTCGCGGGCAAAGTGGCACCTGTGTTTTTCGGCAGTGCCATCAACAACTTTGGGGTAAAGGAAATGCTGGATACATTTATCCGCATTGCACCTACCCCGCGCAGCCGCGAAACCAGCACACGCATCGTAGACGTGGAAGAAACCAAACTTAGCGGTTTCGTATTTAAAATTCACGCCAACCTCGATCCCAAGCACCGCGACCGGATCGCGTTCTTCCGCGTTTGCTCCGGTAAGTTTGAGCGTAACAAATATTTTCATCACGTTCGTCTCGATAAAGAAGTGCGTTTCAGTAATCCTTACTCCTTCATGGCGCGGGACAAAAGCATCATCGAAGATGCATACGCCGGCGATGTGGTGGGTTTGTTCGACACCGGCAACTTCAAGATCGGTGATACACTTACCGAAGGCGAGGATTTTTATTTCACCGGTATTCCTTCCTTCTCTCCCGAGATATTCAAGGAAGTAGTGAACAAAGACCCGATGAAGACAAAACAATTGGAGAAGGGCTTGTTGCAGTTGACCGACGAAGGTGTGGCGCAGTTATTCACTCAGTTCGGTGGCAACAAGAAGATCATCGGTTGTGTGGGTGAACTGCAGTTTGAAGTGATCCAGTACCGCTTACTGCATGAATACGGTGCGTCTGTTACATTCAACAGTCTTCCGTTTTACAAAGCGTGCTGGCTTACCAGCAATGACAAGAAAAAGCTCGAAGATTTCGCGCGTTTCAAACTGGCCAATATCGCCGAAGACAAGGACGGGCAGATCGTTTACCTGGCGCAAAGCGAGTGGTTCCTCAACACCGAGCGTACCAACAATCCGGATATTGAGTTTCATTTTACGAGTGAGATTCACAAGCAGGAGTGAATGGTGAATCGTGAATCGTCAATGGTGAATCGTCAATCGTCAATCGTCAATGGTCAATCGTGAATCGTCAATGGTGAATGACATAAAGAAAGAGGTTCGTGATACACGAACCTCTTTCTTTATTGCTCCGGGCTGTTATACTTAAAACTTATTACTTACTACTTATCACCGTACAATCAGCTTCTCGGTCTTGCGCTGACCGTTCTGATCGGCTATTTGCAGATAGTATACACCTGTAGCCAAGGAAGAAGGCATGGGCAATTGCAGTATAAGTCCGCTGCCGCTATTGACCGCACGGCTCCATGTTGCCACGCGCGCACCTGCCGCATTTGACAAAGTTACGTTGAACTGGGCCGGGTTATTGTTGTTGAAGCGCAGGGAAATTTCGCTGCTGCGGTTTACTACTGTCGGGTAAACGGCGAGACTGGCTGTCCAGTCGTTACCGCATTCGCCCTGCACACGCAGTGTATTGCTGTAGCTCGAACGTCCATCGATATCAACCTGACGGATGCGTACAAAACTTTGTGCAGCAGGCAGCAGGATATCCGCTTCATACTGACGCGTGGTCTGGCTGTTGCCGGCGCCTGTTACACGTTGTACAGAAGTAAAGTTGATGCCATCGGTGCCGGCCTCCACTTCGAAGAGTGCATTGTTTTGTTCGGAACCGGTGCTCCATTGCAGCAAGGCACGGCATTGACGCGGAGTAGCGGTAAAGGAAGTGAAGTTAACAGGCAATGGTGCATTGGGTGATGCCACACAGGCTGTTGCATCGCCACGGCTGTCGGCGGCATAAGTGCCGGGCAACAGCGTGAGTGCGCCTGTAGCGATGTCTACTGAATAAGTGCGTCCGCGGTCAACCTGCAGTGCATACAGCACACCGTCTCCGCCAAAATACATCCCACCCATTTCGCAGGTGGTGGCACCGGTGCAACCTGCATAACCATTCGTGATGTTGGAAGCCGGAGCAGAGGAACAAACCGCTGTATTGGTTGCCAGATCGATGTAGAAGAGTTGGTTTTCTACACCGAAGAAGGAATACAAACGAGTTTTCTGTGGATTCAGCGCCAGGTCCTGGAACAATCCTGAAGGTTCGGGTGTGTTGGCCGGATTTAAGGCATAAGCAACCGTTGCCGCAACAAATGCATTGAAGGCTGCGCTGCAGCCGCCACTGATCGTGATCGGTGTGTAAGTGGGGGTTATGCTGCCACCGAAAGGAACGTTGTCGATGTTGAAGCGACCGAGATAAAACGTGTAGGCCAGTGGGAAAAGATTGGTTACCGTTACGGCCGGAACAAAATATTCGCCGGTTAACGGGTTGATGTCAGCCGCAAAGGAAACAACGGCTTTCGCGAGTGCATTTCCCGAAGGGGTATTGATCGTGCCCCAAAGCGCGGCCACGCCATCGCCACCAATTCTGTACAAAGATGCGTTGGTGTTGGTGCTGGGAGCCGGTGCATTCATCGCCCACAGGTAACGTTTACCCGGACGCGCATCCATACCCAGCGCATTCAATGAAGCCGCTCCGGTGCCGGAACCGATTGCCGTTACGGTGCCACTTGAATTGATGGAATAAAGCGTGCTGGAAGGCGTAGTTGTCTGCGGGTTGAGCACTACATAGCCAGTGCCTGCACAATCGGGAAGTACCGGTTGCGACGGCTGGGCAAAAGCCTTACCGATACCGACAGCCATCAGCAATACAAAGAGTAGATTTCTTTTCATAGATGAGTTATATATAGTTTTTGAATAGATACAGCGTTCCGGTCTGTTCAGAGGACGGCGATTTCTCCCGGTTACAGGAAAACAAACGACACAATAGAGGACTTTAATAATCTGACGGGGGAGTTAGCTGGCTATGGGGGAGATTTTGTATAGGGTTGGATGCGTAGCGTTAAATAACTACGTAAATGTACGAGGGAATGAGGGGAAACGCTTTTTTGTGGAAAAAAATAACTCAACGGCTCATGATGCCGATCCGGTATTCATCGGTAATGGTGCCGGATCTGCGCCAGATGCGCAACTGATTGCCCTGGCGCTCAAACTGGTATTCACCGCTGAAGATGAGCGTCCAGTCGAAATTGGCAGTCCAGCTACAGGAGTCGGTTACGAAAAGGCTGGTGCCATCTGTACGGTAGCTGCCGCTGCAAACTGCGGGATATTGCGGTTGGTTACTGCTGCCCTGGAAATATCCTTCAGCCGAAAAGTCCATGATCACATTGGCCGTGTCGCCGCCGCTGCGGCTGAAGGTGCCGATATACCGGCCCGGTACAATGGCGTTGTCACTGGGGTCATTATCCTTCTCACAGGAAAATCCCAGCGCAGCAATTCCGAGCAACAAAACCAGCAGGCATTTCATAAAGGGGTATTTATTCAATACCCTTTCAAATAGTATGCCCGTGGAATCAGTAAGATGCCGTAATACCGGTATAGTTATGAGGGGTGATGGCTTTCAGCCGCTTTTTCAGTTCAGCGGTCACTTTCAAACCATCTATAAAGCTGTGAATAGCCTTTTTATCAATTTTCTCTTTACCACGTGTCAGTTCTTTCAACGCTTCATAAGGATTGGGGAAATTTTCCTTTCTTAACACAGTTTGTATCGCTTCTGCCACAACCGGCCAGTTGTCTTCCAGGTCCTGGTAGATGCGTGCATCATTCACTACCAGCTTGTTCAATCCTTTTTCGATGGATTTAATAGCCAGTAAGGTATGTGCCAGCGGCACGCCGATATTGCGCAATACGGTAGAGTCGGTGAGGTCGCGCTGGAGGCGGGACACGGGAAGTTTGGCCGTCAGGTGTTCAAACAGGGCATTAGCCATGCCCAGGTTGCCTTCGGCATTTTCAAAGTCGATCGGGTTTACTTTGTGTGGCATGGCCGATGAGCCTACTTCACCCTTTTTTGTCTTCTGTTTAAAATATTCCATCGATACATACGACCAGATGTCACGGCAGAAATCGAGCAGGATATTGTTGATGCGTTTAATGCAATCGAAGTGTGCGGCGAGGTTGTCGTAGTGTTCGATTTGTGTGGTGAACTGCTGGCGTTGCAGTCCCAGGCTTTCTACAAATTCATTTCCCCATTTCACCCAATCGGTTTTGGGAAATGCGATATGGTGGGCATTGAAGTTACCGGTGGCTCCGCCGAATTTTCCGGTGAAAGGAATATGCAGCAATTGCTCTATCTGGTTGCCGAGGCGTTCTACAAATACCATGATTTCTTTGCCGAGACGCGTAGGACTTGCGGGCTGACCATGCGTATGGGCAAGCATCGGAATATCACGCCAGTTATCGGCCACCACACGCAGCGCTGTTTGCAGGTTCAGTACAGCAGGCAGGTATTCGTATTCGAGGGCATGTTTCCACGAAAGGGGAACCGCCGTATTGTTGATGTCCTGCGAAGTAAGACCGAAGTGTACCCACTCGCGGGCGGCTGCTCCGCCATTTTTTTCAAGTCGCTCTTTGATAAAATATTCAACGGCTTTTACATCGTGGTTGGTGGTGGCTTCGATGCGCTTGATTTCCTGTGCATCATCGGGACCAAAATCCGCAGCAAGCTGACGCAAAGCTTTTTGCGTGCGCACGGCGAGTTTGATCACTTTCTTTTTTTCCAGGAAAAGCAGGTATTCTATTTCTACCCAAACCCGGTATTTCATCAGGGCATATTCGGAAAAATATTCGTCCAGGTGGTGTACCTGGTTACGATAACGGCCGTCGATGGCGGAAACTGCGGTAAGGGGAGAAAGTTCCAAGGTCTTGATTTTAGTTGTGTTAACGACAGAAGCGGGGAGAACTGTCCTGCTTCCGGTTTGTCTTATCTTTGCAGCGCAAAAATAACAGAATTGGACAAGAAGATAAAAGTAGGTATTGTCAGTTATCGCAATACCCGTCCGTTGATCTACGGATTGCAACATACGGCTTTGTCAAACGACATCGAACTGATTGAAGATATTCCGGCCAGGCTGGCCGATAAGCTCAAAACCGGCGAGATCGATCTGGGGCTCGTGCCGGTGGCGGTGATCCCTCAACTGGGCGAATATCATATCATCGGCGACTACTGCATCGGCACCGAAGGCGAAGTGGCCTCTGTTTGTTTGTTCAGCGAAGTGCCGCTCAATGAAATCACCCGCGTGTACCTCGATTATCAAAGCCGCTCATCCGTTGCGCTGTTGCAATGGCTGATGCGCGAATCCTGGGGCATTTTTCCTGAAATCATTCAGGCGGAAGATGAATCCTACCGCGAAGAAATAAAAGGCACTACGGCGGGATTGGTGATCGGCGACCGCGCGCTTGAGCAGCGGCTTATTTCCACTTATATTTACGACCTGGGTGCAGAATGGCGCGCGATCACAGGGCTGCCGTTTGTATTTGCGGCGTGGGTAAGTACGAAATCTTTGCCGGCATCTTTTGTGCAACGTTTCAATGAAGCGAATGCGGCGGGCATCCCGCGCATCGACGAGATTGTTGCTGCCAACCCGTTTCCGGTCTATGACCTGCGCAAATATTATACGCTTAACCTCAGCTACCAGCTCGACGAACGCAAACGCAAAGGGTTGGAACTTTTTCTTTCTTACCTGAAAAAAGACAACGAGCAGCCGGTGGAAGCGTAGAAAAATTCAAAATTCAAAAGTCAAAATTCAAAAGAGAAGGTAAAACTGCTGTGTGAAGTAAATACATGGTGGCCCCTGAGGCTCCAGAAGGGCGGTCTGTACTCACCATTCACTATTCACCATTGACCATTCACTTCTCAACGTATCAGCACAAAAGTTCCTTTCCGGACAATCGTACCGCACAACGTTTGCGCGCGGATCTGGTATACATAAACACCGCCTGCCTGTAGTTGACCTTTGAATCGTCCGTCCCAGCAACCATTGGGATGACTGGTTTGAAAGACCTTCTCTCCCCAACGATTGTAAACGGAAAAATCCAGGCTGCCAATCAATCCCCACCATTTTATACCATAGCAATCATTAAGGCCGTCGCCATTGGGCGTGAAAGCGGTGGGCATCAGGTACATGCCCTCCACGTCCGTGCGTATATCAACCTTGATGGAATCGTAGGCAGAACAGTTGTTTCTATCAGTAGCTTTTACCACATACATGGTGGATAATAAAGGTGTGGCAATGGGATTTGCGGATGAAGGATTGCTTAAACTATTGACCGGTGTCCAGGAATAGGTAAAGGCGCCTGCTGCAGTCAACTGACTTGATCCCCGTATGCAGTCAATATCATTGCTTTTTTCAAGTCGTAAGGAAGGAAGGTTGTTTACGGCAATAACGGTAGATAACATGGCCGATTCATGACAGACCGTATCAGTTATGTTGACGGTATAATGAGTGGTCGTCAAGGGAAAAGCTTTGGTAATAGCCTCGTCTGAATGTTGCAGTGTATGTGCGGGTAGCCATTGGTATAGATGACCGCCGCTGGCAGTCAGCAATATGGTGTCTTTCTGGCAAATGACCGATGGGGTTGTGATGGCAAATACAGGGTCAGGCCGGATGCTCACGTCTACCGAGTCTTTGTTTTTGCAGTTATTGGCATCCGTTACTTCCACTATATAACGTGTCGGTTGTTGTCCGGGGCTCGCCACCGGATCTGGCGACAGTGCATTGGTCAATGAGGCCGCCGGTGTCCATTGATAAGTGACACCTCCGCTTGCATGCAATTGAACCGCGGTGTTTTTACAGATCGTGGTATCCGCTGTTATAGTTATGGCTGGTGGTGTCAATACATTCACGCTTAGCTGATCAGTGGCAGTGCAGCCTCGTGCAGTTGTGCCGATAACGGAATATACGGTCGTGCTTGAGGGCGCTGCTACAGGGTTGGCAATAGTGGCATCGTCGAGTCCTGTTGCCGGCGACCACAAATAAGTGGAAGCGCCGCTTGCCGAAAGCTGTGTCCTTTCATTTTTACAAATTGTACCATTGCCGGTAGCAGTGACAGATGGGGTCTCCGTATCAATGACGATCGAATCGCGGATAATACGCACGGGCGCAAAGCTGATGTCATCCAAAGCGAAATCATTTCCCGCAGCGATCGTATTCTGGTTGACGATAGAAATAATAGCCGATGTATTAGCGCCGGAGTTCCAGCTTACGAAAAATTGTTTCCATGAACATAACGTGCCGGCGGCAATCAGGTTACTCACGATCTGCCCGTTAATGGAAAAACGCAGTTGCGCAGGATTCGCAGCGGAGAGCGATTGTATCCAGGTTGAAAAAGCATAATTGGTGTTGGGCGTAATTGTTACTGTTTGTTGCCATACAACCTGGTTCAATGCCGGTGAGCCGTTTACCAGTAACATGTTGCCCGATCCGGTTGTATGATCTGTACAATTCGATAATCCCGGATTCCAGTTGCGCGGATTCGATGACACATAGTATTGCCCCTCACTGGTATTGGGTGTAACATAATTATATTGCGAATAGAAGTCAGTATTGCCTTGTTCGAAATCACCGTTTCGGATCAGGTTATTACCTTTTACGCGTGCGTGCAGGAAGTAAGTCGTGGCAGTGGCCGGGGCGCTGGCCACAGGGTTGGCAATATTGGTCGCGGAAAGACCGGTCGCCGGAAACCAACAATAATCCAGCGCCTCTAATGCATTCAGTTGACCGGTCGTGTTTACACAAAAGACGGTGTCGTTAGTCACGATCACGCTGTCGCGGGTAATGTCAACCGTGATATTTTTTTGTGCACGCAAAACACAGCTTGGTGACGGACGGATTTCCAGCGTTACACTGTAGGTGCCGTAATCGGCAAATTGGTGTGTGGGACTGGTGCCCGAGCCTGTCGTTGCATCGCCAAAATCCCAGGTGGCGCTGCCTGCGGTATAACTGTTGAATTGTATTTCCAGCGGATTGCATAAGCTTTGGCTGAAGCCAAAGTCTGTTTCACTCAATGTACAGTCGCTTCCGGTAAATTCTCTGCGTGTGATAAGGTAATCTTCTACTTCTCCATCCACGGTGGAGCCGGTGGGTAAAAGACTTTCGGCCTGGTTGGTAGTTAGCCGGAACCTGAAGGCAAACCGGGTAACGGCGCCATCCGGAATGAGTACGGGTAATCCCGTCCAGGTAAGGGTGGCCGAAGTACTGTTGGCGGCCACCACGGCAGTCGCGGCTTCGTTTGCCGTGAAGTTGCCGCTCAGGTCGGCGTCCAGCCATCCGGTAAGATACGCGGTGCCGCCTGTCGTATTATTCAATGGGATAGTGATCGAATAGCTTCCGCTTCCATCGTAAACGGGAAAGGTGCCGACGGCTTCTTCGTCCATGCCAACCGTGTTATCGTCGGCTGTCTGCACATTATCGGCATCCGGCGGTACGGCGCCCATATACAACTTATTTCCGGGCATAATGGCGGGAAAGGGTGGCATGAAATTACATCCGTTAACCGCATTGTAGGAAATACGGTGTTGTGCGAAGCCATATGATGCAGGCAGATCACCACGGTCAACTGCGGAAAAAATACCGTATGCCACGGCCATTCCCCCATTTACCGTGTTTTCCATTTTTGTTTTAACCGAGAGCTGACCTCCTGCGGAAGATAGCGTTGCCAGGATAGGGTTTTGACCGTTCTGCGGCAGGCCGCTATGTGTATTACTGGAACGTACTACTTGCGTACCACAACCGCTCAGCGGATTGGACGTCTGTGTGGAGTTGCGGAAAAATTCAAGCGTGGTCCATGGAGAGCCGTTGGTCGTGAAGATGGTCACTTCATTCACCGTACTGGCTTCGGCATCGGCAGCCACCAGCGTAAAGGGCTCCGGAAGCCCGTTGCGTGTAACGGTGATTTCCATGGTCCATTCACTGTTAATAATAGGTCCGGTGTGATTGTATTTCATCAATGCCGGGTATATGGCCGGATTGCTGAAGTTGTAAAGCAGGTGAAGCACCGATCCCGACCAGGTATTCATCACATTGGGCACTACAACAGGATTAGTCAATGCCGTAAAACGAATACTTACATCAAGGCCATCATCGGTTCTGAACTGCCGGGTGGCGCCCTCTGTCATGGTAAATCCGGCCCAGTCAATCCACCAGATCTGGTTACGAAGTACGCCTGTACCCATGTCCGCATATTGCGCTTTGGGTGACAACGGCACAAAAAAGCTGAGGCAAAAAAGTACGACAAACAGGCGACTGGATCGTTGCATGATGGTGGTTGGCTCGGTTGATGCTGTAAAAAGGCTTGCTCGCGAAGCTACGTAAATCCCGGGAATCTGCTGCTGTAGCCACTTTCATACACATTTGATATCCTGTCTGAATGCAAGGCTATTTGTCCTATTTTTGGGACCCTAAAAAAGCCGGAATGGCCATCAAGCAAAAAATTGAAAAAATACTGAACAGGGAATTTTCCAGCAGTGACACGGTGGTAAGATCTGTTCTGATAGAAGATTATATTGCACGTCAGTTGCGTGAGGATCCGAAATACACTGATCCCCGCAAACTCACCCGTTTTGAATACCAGGCATTTTCCCAATATGGTGAAGACGGAATTCTGGAGGAAATTTTTAACCGCATAGGTGACACCAACCGCTATTTCGTGGAGTTTGGCGTGGAAACAGGGATCGAGTGTAACTCCTCGTTATTGCTATTCAAAGGTTGGAAAGGTTTGTGGATTGAAGGAAATGAGCAAAGCGCCGCTACTATCCGCCACAGTTTCAGCGATGTGTTGAAAAATGGTGCGCTCACCTTGCTCAACCGCTTCATTACTGCCGAAAATATTCAATCGCTCTTTACAGAGGCAGGTGTGCCGGCCGAGCCAGATCTGCTTTCCATAGATATCGACCGCAATGATTATTATGTATGGCAGGCGATCGAAGCATTCCGCCCACGTGTTGTTTGTATGGAATACAATGCCATCTTTCCGCCGAGCGTGGATTTTGTAGTGCCTTATGCCGCCGACCAGACATGGGACGGCAGCAGCTATTTCGGCGCTTCATTGGCGGCACTCAACAGGCTGGCAACATCGAAAGACTATAGTCTTGTAGGGTGCAGCCTTGCCGGTGTAAATGCTTTCTTCGTGCGCAACGATTGCCTCAACGATCATTTTATGGAGCCGGGTAACCTGAAGGCGCACTACGAGCCGGCACGTTATTTCCTGTACCGTAAAGAAGGCCATCCGCGGAAAATCATTTTATAGAAAATTTATGTTGCAAAAAATAGTCACCTCACTTGCCCGCAGCCTTCGTCCGCTGAAAAAAGCGCTCGAAGACCGCATTGAGGAATCCAAGTTTGAACAAAAAGTAAAGCAGGCGTTGAAAAATCCCGGTTTTGATCACCAAAGCCAGATCGTCCGGTTTAAGTATGAAGGGAAAGACATCTTAATAAAAGTGCCCGACCCGCGTGATTTCATTTCTTTCACGATACTCAGCCGCAATACTTTTTTCGATATTCACGATCTGGAAGCTTTGCGCGATAAGATTCCTGCCGGTGGTGTAGTGATCGATGCCGGTTCCAATATCGGCAATCACGCCGTATACTATGCGCGGATATGCGGAGCATCCAGGGTTTATTCTTTTGAGCCGCAGGAAAAAATATATGCTTTGTTACAGGAAAATGTAACCTTGAACAATGCACAGGACGTGATCGTGCCGTATAAATATGCTTTGGGTGACCAGCCTTCCCGGGCAAGCGCCGACTTCCAGGATGATATTGTTATTTCCGGAAAGAAGAAACAGGTGAACTATGGCGGTTTGTTTTTGAAAGAAGACAGCAGCGGAAGTTTTGAAGTAGTGACGCTGGATGCGCTGCTGTTGCCCCAACTGGAGCGACTTGATTTTATCAAAATGGATGTACAGGGATTTGAACCCAAAGTGATCAAAGGCGCCAGGCAGGTGATCACACGTTTCAGGCCCGTCATTCAGATCGAATGCATGGAAAAGAAAATGCTCAACGAAGAGATTATTCCGTTAATGACGGAACTCGGATACCGCATTACGAGAGTATTGGAAATCGATTATTTATTTGAACCGGTAGCATGATCCCAGGAATTTTTCATTTTATATTCGGCATGTCGCCGGACTTTGGCGGCAAACCTTTTTCATTGGTGCATTATCTCGCCATCCGTTCCGCCATTGATGTCAACCAGCCCAAGACTGTTTTTTTTCATTACCAATACGAGCCGAAAGGCGAGTGGTGGAACAAGATCAAACCTTTTCTCACGCTTAACCAGATCGAAGCGCCGCAATCCATTTTCGGCAATCGTCTTTACCATGTGGCCCATCAGAGTGATGTGGTGCGGTTGCAGATGCTGCAAAAGCATGGCGGCATTTATCTTGATCTCGACACGATTTGCGTACGGCCTCTGTCTCCCTTTCTGAATGCTTCTTTTGTGATCGGTCAGCAATTCAAACCCAAGTACGTTTTTTATGATCATCATCTGCTGCGTATCCTCACCGGTCTCCGCCGGATGAATGCAGAAGCTTTTACCGGCGCAAAAGTGGAAGGGCTTTGTAATGCCGTTATGCTGAGCGAACCGGACAGCGAATTCGTTAACCGCTGGCTCGACAGTTATCATAGTTTCCGTTCCAAAGGCCGTGACCAATATTGGGGAGAACATTCGGTATTTCTGCCGCAACGACTGGCAGATGAAAATCCCGGCTTACTGACGATCGCGGGTCCTTATGCATTTCATTATCCCGTATACAACCGGTTGGGCATGACCTACCTGTTCAAAAAGAAACGGTATTTCAGCAAAGCGTATGTACATCACCTTTGGGAATCGCACTCATGGGATCAATACCTGCAACATCTGACGCCGGAGAAAATAAAAAGCGAAGACACGACCTATAATCTTTTAGCAAGGAGGTTTCTCGACTGAACAACCATCAGGGTTTGCGAGCCACAACCAGAAAGTTGAGCGTGGTTTGTTCGTCCTTGTCCGTTTTTTCGAGGAAGCCGAAGAACAGGTTGATCAGCCATTTAACACGAAACAGCACAAATACTCCCTTAAAGAACCGGCGTCTGAAAGATTTGTTCGGCCTGTACAAAGTCGAACGGAGATTGTTCAGTAATGCCTGCCCTGTAAGCGCCCATTTTCCTCCATTGGCTTTTATTTCAACGATCTCGAAACCTGCTGTGCGAAACAGGTGCTCCATGCCGTAACGTGTGAAGCGGAAAAAGTCGTACGGCACTTCGTGATGTTCCCAATACATAGGGGCAGTAAGAATGATATGGCCACCGGGTTTGAGTATGCGGAATGCTTCTGACAACAGCTTGCCGTGTTCCGCTACGTGTTCCATTACCTGCGTACTGAAAACCGTATCCATGCTGTTGTCTTCTACGGGTATATCTGTACAGGGACAGATAATATCCACTTCATTGGCAGAAGACTGTACAATATCGCAGCCGGTATAGGATTCGCTGCGACCCTGGAACATATCCCGGTAAGGCTTGTTGCCGCAACCGATGTCCAATACCTTGCCATTGGCATAAGTTGTTACAGCCTGTTGTATATCTGCAAACAGGAACTTATAATGCAGGTAATAAGGATCGTTGAGATTGGTAGTATATTTATCCAGTCTTTTTAACTGCGCTGTGCGGGCTTCACTCTTACTCATTCATTAAAAGTATTTGCGTACCAGGTTCTTTTTATACAGATAGCCATAAACTCCCGGAAGGTAAGCCTTGAGAAAAAGTTTGAAGCTGTAGCTTACCGGGTTTTTCCGGTATTGTTTCAAAATAAAATCTTCTATTGCCGCGGGATCCATGTAAGGTTTATGCAACTCGTACATCTGCTCGAGTACCGAGTTGGAACGTTCCTTTTTACCGGTAAGCCTGCGTACCATCGATCCCTTTACCACGCGGTAATCAAAACAGATCTCAGGCAGGTAATAAAAACCACATCCGCGGAAAGATAAACGGAGCCAGAGATCCCAGTCTTCGTATCCCAACCGCAGCCTGGTATCGTATCCGCCTGCTTCGCGTAAGGTACTTGCACGGATAAGCGCGCAGGCATCAATGTGGTTGCTGAGCATGATGCGTTGCAGGCTCCACGGCAGGTTGGTCCAGCGGCCATCTTTCAAACCAAAATACCAGGCATCTCCATAGATCACATCGATCTTGTTATCCTGCTGCATAATAGCGGCAGCACGGAGATAGGCATTTCTTATTTTGTTATCGGAATCAAGTGGGAGTATGAAGGGCGCTTTGGCGTGCGCGATGCCCGTGTTACGTGCAGCACTGAGTCCCTGGTTGATCTGTGAGATCACGGTCCAGCCTTCCGCTTTTAATTTTTCCAGTTCGGTAATGGTTGGCTGATCTGTGCTGCCGTCGTCTATGATGATCACTTCGCAGAGGTGCTTGTCTTCGCAATCAAGAATACTTTGCAATGCATCGCGGATATAAGCTCCGTGATTGTAACAGGGGATGATGATCGACACAAGCGGCTCCGTCGAAAATTGCATGCGCTAATGATTTTTGCGGTATTATTGCAAAGTAATTGTTTTATTCCCAAATATGGGAGCTTCTCTTCCTTCGCCAATCAATGAATCTTTCCATCATTATCGTCAATTACCGGTCCTCCGGACTTTTACTGGATTGTTTGCGGACCATATACGCGCAGACCAGCGGTATAAGTTTCGAGGTCATTGTAGTGAACAACGATGAAAATGATAAGGACAGGGAAATGATCACCTTGCCGTTTCCCGAAGTACGCTGGATCAATATGGGCTATAATGCCGGTTTTGCCAGGGCAAACAATGCCGGCATCCGCATGGCAAACGGCGAGGCGGTACTCCTGCTCAACCCCGATACCCTGGTATTGGAAGAAGCCGTTAAGAAATGTTACATTGATTTTTCTGCCAGCAATTATGCTGCCTGTGGCGTGCAATTGATTTTTGCAAACGGCCAGCCGCAGATATCGGGAAGTTATGCGATGAAAGGCGGATTGAACCTGTTGCTGCCATTGCCTTATGTAGGTAATCTGTTGAAATGGATCGCTGGTCGTATAAAAGTAGCCAAGCCGCATGTGCCCGAGGCGACAGGAGTGGTAGAAGTAGACTGGATCAACGGCGCTTTTCTGATGGTAAAAAAGGCAGCCATCTCGAAGGCTGGGTTACTCGACGAAGATTTTTTTCTATACGCAGAGGAAACTGAATGGTGCAGCAGGCTTCGGAAAACCGGCAAGCTTTGTCTCTTCGGTCAATATCGCGTGATGCACCTCGAAGGACAATCTTCAGGTCAGGCATTCGGTGACACCCAGAAGGGGTATTATCATTTGTCGAACCGCAAAGGGTTGCAGATGATGGTGTCAAACATGTTGCGGGTGCGGAAAGAGTTTGGTGCGGGCTGGTTTTTATTTTTGCTGATATGTTATAGTGGCGCTGCTTTGCTGTACTGGCCACTGGGATTTCTGCACAACCTTTTGCGCCTGCGCAATCCTTTCCTGCATTTTTCCGATGCCGCTGGCTTTACGGGAAATATGTTTCGTTTGTGGAGGCTGATGCCCCGCATCGTAAGCAACAAGCCCTTTTTCTACAAGGTACTCTGAAGGCTTTCCGTTGCTTTTTTTGCAATAGCTTCCCAACTGAAATGATCATAAAATTGTTGCGGCATCAGTTGTTCTTCCTGCCGCGTTGATTCTTCTGCGGCATCAATAAATGCATTAATATTTCCGTCTTCGACAACCCGCAGTTTTTCTCCGCAAATGTTAACCGGAATACCAAAGGCTCCGTTGGTGAACGATACGGATGTAGTGCCGGCTGCCAATGCCTCGACCAATTTTGTTTTAATGCCACCACCACCCATCACCGGGTTCAGGAAAACATCTGCTGCGAGGAAATAGGATTCGATATCCGGTACAAATCCCGTGTAGCGGACATTTCCCTGCTGCATTTTTTCCTGGTAGGACGAAGGGAGTTTACTTCCTGACACCAGCACCGTGTGTGCCAAACCTTTTGCGGTAAGCGCCGGACTTATTTTATCAATGATCATATCCAGCCCAATGCGGTTAGGGAGATAATCGAGGGTGCCGTTATAAAAAAACAAAGGGGCTGAAGCATTCAGTTGATGCCGGGCACAGATCATAGCTTTTGCTGCCCGGCGCGCAGCCAGTGAGGGTGGAACTGTTTGCCCGGTGCCATAGGTGATCACCACACATTTTGCGGGATTGAGTCCGAAATGTTGTAAGGCATAATGCCGGTCTTCTTCGGTGATGAAGAAGTTGAGTCTTGCCCTGCGGTGAGTGAACCGTTCGTACCATTTTAATATCTGCCACCACCAACGTCCCATGCTCCGGAAACGGAGCGACTCGATGTTGTGGGACCGTACCACAAGCTGTGCTCCGGTAGATAGTTGCAAGAGGATGCCCAGCCATCCCCAATAAGGATGTTCGAGTAAAATATGAGTGGCTTTCGTGCGCCGTATCTCTTTCCGCATGCGGAAGAAATTAAGCGGATTGATATAGCGCAGACGGCTGCTGCCGAAAAACGGGATAAAGGTGAACGGCGGCGCGGGTGCTGTTTCGTTGTCGTCAGTACCATAACAGGTAAGCGATACACGTTGCGACAGATAGCTAAGCAACAACGTAATTGCGCGTTGGCCTCCGGTTTTAGCCGGCAAAATTTTATAAGATACCAGGGATGCTACCCGTATCAAGCTGTAGTTTTTTGTTTGCGTTGCTGCCAGAAATGGAGGAATACCCCACCAATTACGAGCAACAGGATAAGCCACGAACCGATATAAGAAATCTTAACTCCTTTCTTATAAGATTCAGGTTCGAATACCAGTTTTACCGTGTGTTTGCCTGCAGGAAGCGGTACGCCTCTGAGCAGGTAATCGGTACGGACAACAGCCGTTTTCTGTCCATCGATATAGGCATTCCAGCCATATGGGTAATAGATTTCGCTGAATACCGCAAACTGAGGGCCGTTGGCCTCCACTGCGTATTCAATTTCATCGTTGTCGTATTTGGTCAAACGGATAGACGAGAGAGAATCCCATGATGGTTGCGGAATGGCTGCAGCCTGATCAGCAATAACGATAGCCGTGTCTTTCAGTTGTGTGCTGCCAATGGCCTGCAAGGCCTCCACTTCGTCTTTTACCGTTTTCACATTCTTCACCAGCCAGGCATGTCCATAGGCCTGCGGATTAGGCATCAGCATTTGCTGTCCGTTTTGCGGATTCTGGGCAATCACATATTTCGCATTCAGCATGTTCAGTATCTCCGGATTCGTGCTTTGCGAAAGGTAACGCTCGATGATATCCTGGTACAGACGCAGTTTGGCGGGGTGATATCCCCCGATCGATTTATGGAAATAAGATGTCTGCGCTTCAAACCAGCGGTCGCCGCGCATGTTGTACACGCGGAAGTTAGGATCTTTGTCCTGGAGTATTTGATTGTCGATAGCAGTAGGCGTGAAGTTGGCGCTTTGCAATTCGTCCGCTGGTACATAACTGATCTCGTCGTTGAGGTATCTGCCATCGATCACAAACAGGTCGATCATGGTTGCCACACCAAGCGTTGCAACAATAAATACAGGCTTGAGTATTTTTTTCATATACAACCAGCAGGCACCCAACACCAGGATCATGAAGCCAATTGTGCGCAGTACCTGTCCGCCGAACATGCTGCTGCGATCGGCTTTGAGGCCCGAGACAACGGCACGTCCCACCACATCGGTACCTGAATTGTCCCATTTATTTTCCAGCAGTTGCTGGTCGATCGGCGCGCTGTAGTCCATCATCAGGTAGAGGATGGCCAGCAGTGCCGTGAGCCCACCGAGTGTATACAGGATCGGTTTGAGTTTTTTTCGGAGTTCTTCAGGCGTGGTGGTGAAGAACAGTTGCTGCAAGGCAAGCACGGCCATCAGCGGCAGCGTAAGTTCAGTGATCACGAGCGCCATCGACGGAGCACGGAATTTGTTGTACAGCGGCAGGTTTTCGAGCAGGAAATGGTTAAAGCCATAGAAAAATTGCCCCCAGGCGAGTACAACGGCAATGATCGACGCGGCCAGCAGTCCCCAGCGCAGCGGATGTTTAACTACCACAAAACCGATAAGGGCCAGCAGGAAAATGATTGCACCTACATAGGGCGGGCCGGAAGTGCTTTCGCCGGGACCGGACATACCGCCCCAATAAGCGGGCAGTTGTTCGGATACCTGCTCGGCAGGTCCTTCAGGTACTCCGGCTGAGATGAGTTTTTTTGCAACGTTGGAACCGGCACCGACCGGTTTACCGGAGCTTTCGCCAAATGCGCCGGGCATCAGCATTACCAGCGGTTCTGCGGGTTTCATGCTGTAGCGGAAGGCATAATCCGGATCGAGGCCGGCCGTTTTAACGGCGGTTACCGTATCACCTTTGATCTCTACACTTTTACCACCGCGCATGGTTGCTTTGGCATATTCAGACGAAGTAAGAATGGACAGGGTGCAGATACTGACGCCTGCCACCGCAGCGATGGCTGTAATGGAAAAAGCGATACCGATATGTTTCCAATCGCGGTTTTTGATCCATACCACCAGGTAACCGACGGTGACCGCCGCCGCTGCCAGGAAGAAATAATAGCTGATCTGCGGATGGTTCGATGATAACTCGAGCATCGTTCCCAGGGTGGTGAGCGCCAGGCCAAGCCAATATTTTCTGTGATAAATCAGCAGCAGGCCGGCGAGCAGGAATGGCATATAGGCAATGGCCAGCATTTTCGTTTCATGACCCGCACCGATGATAATCGGATTGTAAGTGGAAAAGGCATAAGCCAGCGAACCGGCCACACCGATCCAGGGATTGGCGCCCAATACCACACACAATACGTAAAAGCATACGGCCGCCAGGAAGAAATAGTTCATGGGTTTGGGTAACCCGAGCGAAAAGATGGTATTGAAATCAGGTAACACCGATTTGCCTTCCATGGCTACCTGGTAATTGGGCATACCGCTGAACAGGGTAGGGTTCCACAGCGGGAAGTGCCCGTTTTTTTCTTTATACTGAAGTGCATCCTGCGCCATGCCTTTCCAGCCAACGATATCGTGCTGGTTGAGCACTTTACCTTCAAGAACCGGTTTGCAGAAAATGACTGCCGCCAGCAAAAAAATAAGGACCGCAAGGATGTGAGGGAGAGCTTTCTTAACAAGAGGTTGTTTCATGAGCTGTTTTTTTGAACCGGGGACCCGGCAACCACGCCTCAGCGGCATAGTGACAAAGGTATCCCTCGTCTTCATTTTCAGGCTGACAAAATAATGCTATTTTACACCAAAAATGCCCATGCGCTGGCTATTATTTTTATCCCGGGTAGCGTTTATCTGCGGGGTTTTCTTTGTTTTTTCACTGTCCTTGCTCATCCGCAACTGGTCGGGTGACGAAGTGATCACGTCTACCATCATCATGATCGGTTACGTATTGGGGCTGATAATCGTGCCCATAACGATCGTCTGTTATGCCGGTACGCTGCTGATCCGCCGCAAACTGACGGATATTATTCCCCGCTGGCTGGTCATTGCCAACCTTCTTTTCCTGATCTTACTCTTCGTATACATATTTTATATCAATGATCCATACTATAATCAAGCATAAACCCACGCGGCTCTTTCTCATTTTGGGTGGTTTTTTTATTGCAAATGCGCTGATTGCCGAAGTGGCGGGCGTAAAGCTGTTTTCCCTGGAAAAAACATTCGGCTTCCAGCCGCTGGACCTTTCCATTCTCGGGCACAACTTTTCCTTTAACCTCACTGCGGGCGTGCTGCTGTGGCCGGTGGTATTCATCATGACCGATATCATCAATGAATACTACGGGATGAAAGGCGTGCGTTTCCTGTCGCTGCTCACGGTGGCATTGATCGCTTATGCGTTTGTGATGTTCCAGGGCGCCATCCACCTGACACCGGCCGATTTCTGGGTAGGGAATTATGCGGCGCAGAATGTACCCGATGCCGACAAAGCCTACCATGCCATTTTCGGGCAGGGTTCCTGGATCATCATCGGCTCACTGGTGGCCTTCCTGGTAGGACAATTACTCGATGTATTCGTGTTTCACCGGATCAAGGAGTTTACCGGAGAAAAAAATATCTGGCTGCGGGCGACCGGTTCCACGGTTGTTTCGCAGTTTGTAGATAGCTTTGTGGTGCTCTTTATCGCTTTTTACATAGGCCCGAGGGTATCTGCAGGACAGGGACAACCCTGGTCGCTGGGGCTGGTCATGAGTATTTGTATCGGGAATTATATTTATAAATTTTGCGTGGCAGTATTGCTTACGCCCGTCATTTACCTCATTCATCACCGGATCGAAAAATACCTGGGACCCGAAACGGCGTCGCAAATGCGCCGCGCGGCCATGCGAAAAGAAGCGTAAGATTTGTGCAGCAAGAAAACTATTTCAGACATGAAAAAAAATGCAGAACAGGCCCGTTATACTTTTCCCGATCAACAGGGCTATTACGGACGATACGGAGGTGCTTTCATTCCCGAAATGCTGCACCGCAATGTGGCCGAATTACAGGCAGCCTATACCGAAGTACTCAACGATAAAAAATTCCAGGACGAACTGGATCTCCTGCTGCATGACTACGCAGGCCGTCCCACACCGCTTTATCATGCGCAACGGTTAAGTGAAGCTTTTGGCACTACCATCTACCTCAAAAGAGAAGATTTGTGTCATACCGGTGCGCACAAGATCAACAATACCATTGGCCAGATATTGCTGGCTGAACGTCTGGGCAAAAAAAGAATCATAGCGGAAACAGGTGCCGGACAGCATGGCGTGGCTACCGCTACCGTGTGTGCATTGAAAGGATTGAAGTGTATTGTGTATATGGGAGAAAAGGACATCGAGCGACAGGCGCCCAATGTGGCACGCATGAAAATGCTCGGTGCCACGGTGATCCCTGCCACATCGGGCAGCAAAACGCTCAAAGATGCTACCAACGAAGCCATCCGCGACTGGATCAACAATCCCGTTGATACGCACTATATCATCGGCAGCGTCGTAGGTCCGCATCCTTATCCTGATATGGTGGCGCGTTTTCAGAGTGTGATCAGCCGCGAGGTGAGAGAACAATTACTGGAAAAAACAGGAAACGAATTGCCTACACATGTGATAGCCTGCGTTGGTGGCGGAAGCAATGCCGCCGGAGCATTTTATCATTTCCTCGAAGAGGCAGCAGTAAAATTATACGCAGTGGAAGCCGCAGGATGTGGCATCGATTCAGGCAAAACAGCCGCTACTTCCGTACTTGGCCGTCCCGGAATTTTACATGGCAGTATGAGTCTGCTGATGCAAACGGAAGACGGACAGGTAGTAGAACCGCACAGCATTTCCGCTGGCCTGGATTATCCCGGTATCGGCCCGCTGCACGCTCATCTTTTCGATACGGGACGCGCAACAGCACTGAGTGCAACAGACGCAGAAGCGCTGGAAGCAGCGTTTGAACTGGCCAGGCTCGAAGGCATCATTCCCGCATTGGAAAGTGCTCATGCACTGGCGGCGCTGAAACAATTGACATGGCAGCCATCTGACCGCGTGGTAATATGCCTGAGCGGGAGAGGAGACAAAGACATGCAAACTTATATGGATCACATGGCGCAACAGTCGCCCAAATGAATAACATGAGCAGGATCAGTGAACTGTTTCAACGCAAACCGGCAAATATTCTCAGCATCTACAGCACTGCAGGTTACCCGCATCCGGAAACGACCGTCGATATACTGGAAGCGCTGGAGCAATCGGGCGCCGACATGATAGAACTCGGCATGCCTTACAGCGATCCGCTGGCTGATGGCCCCGTGATCCAGGAAGCCGGATCCGTTGCCATCGCAAACGGTATGACCATCGCGAAGCTTTTTTCAATATTGGAAAATTTCCGCAGCCGCGTATCCGTACCCGTTGTATTAATGGGATACATGAATCCCGTTTTGCAATACGGATTTGAAAAATTCTGTGCAGAAGCTGCGCGCGTAGGCGTAGACGGACTCATTCTTCCCGACCTGCCGGTTTATGAATTTGAAAAAGAATACAGCGCGATCCTCAACCGTCACGGCCTGGATTTCGTATTTATGGTAACGCCTGAAACCTCGCCGGAGCGTATCCGCAAGCTGGATGAATTGAGCAGTGGTTTTCTGTATGCCGTATCGTCGTCCTCCACTACGGGGCAGAAAGCAACACTGGATGAACGGGCAGATTATTTCCGCCAGTTGAAAGAAATGCGGTTGAAGAACCCGGTACTGATCGGGTTTGGGATCCGCGACAAAGCGGGATTTGAAAAAGCCTGTACGTACGCCAACGGCGCGATTATCGGCACCGCATTTATACAATCGTTTGAAAAAGAGAAAGATTCACTTGAAACAACACGCGCATTTGTCCGCTCGGTGGCAGGGGGAGGAAAATAGTTATCTTTGCACACAAGGTAAAAGGCGTAAGGTATAAGGTGTAAGGTGTAAGGTGTAGGGTATAAGGTATAAGGTTATATTTTGCGTCTTTGCTCCTTATGTGCCTTTGCGTGAAATCAGCGACTTTCTCAAGTGAAGCTGCAAAGAAGTAAGTCGCAAAGATTCACGATTGACCATTCACTCCTGAGACTCAGCGAATGACTTTTGAATTTTTAATTTTGACTTTTGAATGAATATGAAAAGCCTGTTCACACTTCTTCTGTTGCTGCCCTTCGCAGCATTTGCCCAGAAAAAAATGACGGTTAGTGGTAAAATGACCAACCTGCCAGACAATACACCCATCTGGCTGGCCGATATCAACAATCCCAACGATACCGTTGCAAAGGCAAAATCATTGAAAGGCGCGTTTGTACTGAAGGGAGAGTTAGCTGAGCCCAAATTGCTCATCCTGAGCGTGGGTAGCGACAAAAAATCCAATGTATTTTTTGACAACAGCACCATAGCCATCAAAGGTGATTATACAAAACCCGCATCCTGGAGCATTATCGGTTCAGCGGTGCAGGACGGATTTAAAGCGTTTGAAACGACTTTTGTTCCTTATTTCGAGCAATTGAATAAAATCGGAATGCGCATGCAGGCCGGTGAACGCAGCGATAGTTTGCAGCTATCTGCTAACCAGCTTACCGGGGCTATTCAACAAGAGATCGATGCGTTTATACAAAAACGTCCCGGTTCTCCGGTGAGTGCCTTTATTCTGCTGGCCACCATCAACCTCAATCCCGATATCAATCAACTCGAGCAAAGGGTTAATCGCCTGCAGCCGATGGCGATGAATAATATGTATGGTTCGTATCTGAAACAAACCATTGAAGAAGGCAAAACGACTGCCATCGGCAGCATTGCGCGTGATTTTACACAAAACGATACACTTGATAATCCTGTTACCCTTTCTTCCTTTCGTGGCAAATATGTGTTGATTGATTTCTGGGCCAGTTGGTGCCGCCCGTGCCGCCTCGAAAATCCCAATGTGGTGCAGGCCTATAATCGTTTCCGCGACAAAAATTTCACCGTATTGGGCGTATCACTCGATCGCCAGAAGAAATCCTGGGTCGATGCTATTCATGCCGACAATCTTACCTGGACACATGTAAGCGATCTTAAACAATGGGATAATGCAGTAGCGAAGATGTACAAGGTGCAAAGCATTCCGCAGAACCTGCTCATCGGCCCTGATGGAAAGATTGTGGCCAAAGACCTGCGTGGCGAAGACCTCAACAAGAAATTATGTGAGCTGCTGGGATGTAATTGATCTTATTTGTATCAGATCAGTTTGTGCTCATAAGCATATTTGATCAGCCCGATCACACTGTTGGTATCCGTTTTCCGGAAAATATTTTTCCGGTGTGTTTCTACTGTGCGTTCGCTGATGAATAAGGCTTCCGCTATCTGGCGGTTGTTGTATTCTTTTTCTATCAGGCGGATAATTTCTATTTCTCTTTCGGTCAGGTGAACCTGCTTCTCCTGCTTACGGCGTTCGCTGGTGCGTTTGAGTTCTTCGATCACTTCATCGCTGAAATAAATACCGCCGCCGGCAATTTTCTCCAGTGCATCGATCAGTTCCTGTTTGCCGATATTCTTCAGTACATAACCGGATATATCGGCATCGTTGATCATTTCATTGACCACATCTCCTTCGCCGCTCATCGACAAAGCAAGGATGCGTGTGTCCGGAAATTTTTGTCTCACCTGGCGTGCCAGTTCGTTGCCGGGCAATCCGGGCATCATCACGTCGGTCAGCAAAATGTCCACGGGTTGTGAAGAAAGCTGGTCCAGCACTTCTGCGGGACGCGTAGTAGCGAAGGCAAAACGAAAGCGGTCATGTCCTTTCAGCAAAGACATCAATCCGTCTATCACGATCTGGTGATCGTCTACTAAAGCCAGGGTGATTTTGGTCTGTTTCATGCGTGTGTTGTGGTCAATGGGCAATGAATGAATAGGTCAATAAGTCAATGAGTGAATAAGTGAATGTGAGACAGGGCTATTTGTTTTCTCTTCTATTTTTAACTTTTGCATTTGGCATAAAACCGGCTGTCTACTTACAACTTACTACTTATCACTTAATACTCTCTCTGGATGCATTGGTGAAAAAAATTACTGTTGCTGATTTGTTAAAGGTATGTGTATTGCGATCAATGTTCCTCTTCCCGGGCTGCTGTCGATGTCTACGGTTCCTTTCAGGTAGGCAATACGGCTGCGGATGTTGGACAAGCCGATGCCTCCGGCCGTTTTGGGATCGCCCGGATCAAAACCGCGTCCGTTATCCTCAATGGTGGCACTCAGCGATTCCTGGTCGCGGATTACGGAAAGGTCCAGCCTGGTGGCATGGGCATGTTTCAATACATTGTTCACACATTCCTGCACTACGCGGTAGAAAACCGTTTCGGTGGCAGGATCCAGGCGTTGTTCGAGTCCCTCAGTATAAAGGTTGATCGTGAGATCTTTCTTATCCAGTTTGCCGGTGAAATCGCCAAGTGCAAGTGCCAGGTTGTTTTTGATCAGCACATGCGGCATCATATTGTGCGACACATGCCGCAGTTCGCGGCAACTGTCGTCAACCAGGTTCATTACTGTTGTCAGTGAGGCCTGTTGTGAAGCCTCGGGAATATTGAGTTGCGATTCCAGCGCGGAAAGATTCATTTTGGCGGCACTCATCATTTGTCCGATGCCATCGTGCAGGTCGCGGGCAATCCGTTGCCGCTCTTTTTCTTCGGCTTCCATTACGGCTTTCATGGCTAATTCCTGTTGCTCGAGTAAGGTCCGTTGCAGTGCGGCTTTCTGACGCCGGCGGTAAAGACGGTAAACTGAGTAACCCGTCACCAAAAGTAATAACAGCGCAAGGGAGGTGGCAATGATGAGATAATTTTTCCGGCTGATTGCTGTCTGTTGCAGGGCAATGGTCTGTTTCTGTTTTTCCGTTTCATAATACGCCTGCAGTTCTGCAATCCTGTTCTCACTGGCGGTATTGATCAGGCTGTCTTTTAAGCGCATGCTGTGTTCCAGCATACCGAGCGCTTCTTTATCTTTTCCCAATAATTGGTAAGTCGAGGCCAATTGTTTATAGGTCTCCTGCGCGCCCTGGCGGAATCCTGCGGCCTGCGCCAGTTCTGCAGAACGGAAGAAATAAGGAAGCGCAGCAGCATGTTGTTTTTGCGCCACCAGTACCATTCCCAGGTTTTTATAACTGTCGCTCATCTGTTTCCGGTTCCCGAAAAGCGAATCGATCGCCAGGGTTTTGCGGAAGTATTCGCTGGCTTTTGTATAGTCGGGTGGAGAACCAAACAGGTAGCAGTTCGCCATGTTATCATAGAATAGTGATTTGGCAAAGTCATTGTTGGTTCGTGTGGCAATACCGATGCCTGCCGTGTCCAGTGCAAATGCCTCTTTGATTTTTCCCTGCATGCCGTAGATGTTGGCGAGCGTGTGCAATCCGTTCAATAAAAGTGCAGGGGCATTGTCTTCTTTCAGCAGTACTAATGCTTCCTGTACGTATTTCTCGGCAAGCGGTAATTTTTCCTGCGTCTGGTATACCATGGCGATGCCGAGTTTGGCGGAAGCGATATTAAATACATTGTATTCCTGTTGTTCGGCCAACCGTAGTGCCTGGAATCCGTATTCCAGTGCTTCGGCATATTTTCCCTGGTGCCAGAGACTGGTGGAAATGCCCATTAAGGAACGGGAGCGAAGGGTGTCTTTTTTTTGATCGCCGATCACTTCCAACGCCTGTGTGTAGTATTTCCGGGATAGTTCAAAGCTGCCATTGACATTGTAGGCCGCGCCGATAGCCTGCAATGCCAGTACCTGTCCGTTTTTGTAACCGATACGGTCTGCTTCGGCGAGTGCCTTTCTTGCCAATTCCAATGCCGCATCGGCATCAGTTTTTCTTACCTGCTGGCTCTGCAGGATCAATGAATCGGTATAGGCCGTGCGCGACTGGCCATTTGCTTTTTGCAGGAAAAAAAAGGCGGTGATGAAAAAAAGGATGATATGATGACGGGTAGTCATTATCCAATAGGTACATGAATGGCAATGAGCGTTCCGCGGCCCGGTGCGGAGTCGAAATCCACGGTGCCGCGCAGGTATTCCACGCGTGTGACGATGTTCTTCAGACCGATGCCATCGAATACGCCGCGGCGGCTGGTATCAAAACCTTTTCCATTGTCTTCGATCGTGGCGCTGATGCCATCTTTATCGCGGATCAGGGAAATGTCAAGCGTGGTGGCTCCGGCGTGTTTGATCACGTTGTTAACGCACTCCTGTAGCACACGGTAAAAAACGGTTTCCACATTGGCATCTATCCGTTCTTCCAATCCTTCGGTGTAGAGATGTACCTGTAACCTGTTTTTGTCGATCTTTTCCACGAAATCGCGCACGGCTTCGGCGAGGTTGTTTTTTAGCAGGGCATGTGGCATCATGTTGTGTGATACATGCCGGATCTCGCGGCAGCTTTCGTCTACCAGCCCTATGATGCGGTTGAGGGATTGCTTTTGTTCGGCACGCGATTCCGGGATGGCCGCTTCAAATGCGGAGAGATTCATTTTAGCCGCACTCATCATTTGCCCTACGCCATCATGCAGGTCGCGGGCAATACGTTTACGTTCTTCTTCTTCCGCTTCCATCACGGCGCGCGTGGCAATGTCCTGCTGTTGCAGCAATGCCTGTTGCATGGCGGCTTTTTGCTTAAGCCGGTAACGGCGGTATCCTGAATAAGCCAATAGTCCGCCCAGCAACAGCAAACCCGAAATGCCGGCAATCCAATAGTTGCGGCGGGTGATCGAAAATTCTTTTTGTTGCAAATCGAAGTGCTGTTGCTGAATAGTCTTTTCTTTTTCCAGCATGCGGAATCTTGTTTCTAGTTCGGCAAAGCGGTCGCCGAGGTCATCGGAGAATAAAGAGTCTTTGTAAGCGGCGTGGTATTTATACATCTCCAGTGCTTTCACCGGATCGCCTTTTTTCTCGTACCAGGAGGAAAGGGAGAGATATACTTTTTGTAACTCCGGGCGGCAGTTGACGGCGGGGCGTGCAAGGCGCAACGCTTCCTGTAACAATACATAAGCCGTATCATATTGCCCCTGGGTGGTGTAAATGTCGCCAAGGTTGTTGAGACAACTGACAATGCCCTTGGTGTCTTTCATTTCACGGCGAAGCTGCAGCGATTCATTGATCAGCGGAATGGCTTTACCGCCTTCGTTCATGGTGAGATAAAGATTGCCGAGGTTGTTCAGTGTGCTGGACAAATATTCTTTGTCGTCCAGTTTGCGACAGATGTCCAGCGCTTTCTGGTAATAGCTTTCCGCACGCGTGTATTCTTTTTTTATTACATAAACGTTGGCGAGGTTTACAAATGAGCCGGCTAGTCCGTATTGATCGCCTGTTTTTTCTTTGAGGGCAACGGCACGTTCCTGGTAACTGATCGCTTCTGCATAGCGGCCAAGGTTTTGCTGAAGGATACCAATATTGGTGAGGGAATAAGAAATGCCTTTGTTGTTGCCTAATGCTTCGTAAAGACTCAGTGCCTTTAGTTGCGCGTCGAGTGCTTCGTCGAGGATGCCCTGTTTCTGGTAGAGGATGCCGATCTTATTGTAGAGTCCGGCCATGCCCGCGCGGTCGTTGAGGCGTTCGCGGATGGTGGCGGATTGTTTGTATAACAACAATGCGCTGTCGTACTGTTCATTGTCGAAATAAAGAATACCGAGATCGTTGTACGCCTGTGCCACGCCGGCCTGGTAGTTGACCTCACGTGCGAGCGTCAGGGCTTTGCGGCCATAATTGATGGCTTTGTCGCGGTTGACGTTACGGTATTGCCAGGTAAGTTCGTTGTAGGTTTTAACGAGCGTGGAATCGGTCTGACCGGCAGCCACTTTTTCGAGGCTGTCGAGGACAGGACGGGCGTTTTGGGCAATCAGGAGTAATGGCAGGCTGCAGAGCAGCGCACAGGTCAATTTTGGTATCAAGGTGATGGCTGTTTGGTTTCCGGGCCTGCCGGAGAAACCTTACTCAGATCCCCAGCACGTCCTTCATGCTAAAGATACCTTTTTTATCCTTTATGAATTCAGCGGCCAGCACGGCGCCTGTAGCGAAACCCGTACGGTTGTGCGCTGTATGGATGATTTCAATATCGTCGACAGGGGATTGATAGCGTACTGTGTGTGTGCCGGGTGCCGGGTCTTCGCGGAGACTTTTGATGAAAAGGTCTTCCGGTTTATCAGAAGGTTCATTGACCCATTGCTGTTTGCTGCCGCCCAGGTTTTCGATCAACTGTTCCGCCAGGGTAATGGCCGTGCCGCTGGGCGCATCTTTTTTCTGCGTATGATGAATTTCTTCCAGGCTCACGCTATACTCGGGGTGAGTAGCCATCAGCGAGGCCAGTTTGCGGTTGAGTTCAAAGAAAAGATTGACACCTACACTGAAATTGCTGGCGTAAAGAAAGCTTCCGTTGTGTTCTTTCACTTTGGTTTCCACTTCGCCGAGGCGTTCGGTCCAGCCGGTAGATCCGCAGATAACGGGTGTGTTAGCGTCAATTGTTTTGATCAGGTTACCGAAGGCGCTGTGCGGCCCGGTAAATTCGATGGCCACGTCGGCGGCGGCGAGTTTTTCCGCATTCAGATCGGCAACATTGGTTTCATCTATTTTCAAAACGATCTGGTGTCCTCGTTCCAGGGCGATGGCTTCAATAGCTTTGCCCATTTTTCCATATCCGATCAGTGCGATGTTCATTGAGCGTTATTTTTACTGCGTAAAAATAACAATTAGACGATTTGAAAATTTGATAATTTGAAAATGGCTTCGCTTATTGAATTCAATTATCAAATCATCAAATTTTCAAATTGTCTAATTATCACCGGATGTTCAACACCAGGCTCAACCCCGTAGTACCTGCCATCTGACTGTAACCGGGTTTGATGCGGAGGCTCAGGTCGGGAGATACGTCAAAGGTGCTGAGGTGCGCGTCGACAGAGGCGTCTACCACGTTCAATCCCCAGGCGATGAGAAAGAATACGGCGGAGTAGTCGATATCGCGGCGATAGGAGTCGCGGTAATAACGCAGGGTTTCACCGCGGTTATTCTGCACAAGCGCCTGTAGCTTGGGAGCTACTTTTTCATAAGCGCCTGTTCCTTCTTCCTGTAATATTTTGTAAGCGAAACGTGTACGGTTATACCACCTGAGGTTGTAAACAAATATGCCGCCGGTAACGCCGAGTGCGGCATACACAATAGGCACTTTCCATACTTTACCATTGTACAATTGTCCCAGACCGGGAAGTACAGCAGAGCGGATAGCAGCCACACGGGGAATACGTCCTTTCTTTACCACTTTACCGGTTGAGTCTACAACGTCTGCAGGTTTGCCGGAGAATACTCCTTCTGGTGTGGTGGAGTCACGCATGGCCCGCGCCGAGTCGGCACGCGTTTGCGCCTTCAACGCAAGCGGAGTGACAGCAAAAAGCAGGCACAGTAAAATAATATGATGTAAGCTGCGAAGACGCATGATGACGGTGATCAGTCCGCAGAAATGTTCAGGTGTTTCAGCAACTTGTTGAACTCTTCCAGCGAATAATAATCGAAGGTGATCTGTCCGCTTCCGTTGCGGGCATGTTTCACTTTCACTCTTGTTTCAAATTGAGATGCTAATTTATCCTGAATCCGCTGATACGCAGCAGGGAGCTGTGTTTTTGCCGTTTTTTTAACAGTGCCGTTCTCTTTGTAAAGATTTCTTACCAGCGTTTCCGTCTGGCGTACAGACAATCCGTTGTCGCGGATCTGGCGGAAGATATAAAGCTGTCTGTCTACGGTGTCTACGTTGATAATCGCGCGTGCATGGCCCATGCTCAGTTCGTTGCGGCGCACGGCGAGTTGAATGTCCGGCGGCAGTTTCAGCAGGCGGATAAAGTTGGCTACGGTGCTGCGGTCTTTGCCCATGCGTTCTGCCACTTGTTCTTGCGTGTAACCGAGTTCATCCATCATCCGTTTGTAGCTGAGTGCTACTTCCACCGCGTTGAGGTTTTCCCGCTGCAGGTTTTCCAGCAATGCGAGTTCGAGCAGTTGCACGTCATTGGCCTGGCGGATGTAAACAGGCACGTCTTTCAGTCCCGCCATCTGCGAGGCGCGCCAGCGGCGTTCACCAGAGATGAGGCGGTATTTGCCCGTGGGAAGTTTTGAAACGGTGATCGGCTGAATGATGTCATGCAGCCTGATCGATTCGGAAAGTTCTTTCAGCGCCTGTTCGTCGAAATCGTGACGGGGCTGTTTGGGGTTGGTTTCGATATCGCCTACCGGCACGCGGGAAGTAGCGGTGGCTGCTTCCACGGCGGCGGGTTTCAAAGCAGCATTGTTACCGGAACCGGTTTTCAGATCTGAATCGATGCCTTGCAACAGGGAACGGATCCCTTTGCCGAGCATGTCTTTATTTTGTTTGGGCTTGGTCATGTGTTAACGGGAAGGTCTACAGTTCCAGGATACGCTCCTCCTGCGACATTTTGGTCAGGTTATTCTTTTGCAATATTTCCTTTGCCAGGTTGAGGTAGTTCACGGAGCCTTTGCTGTTGGCGTCGTAAAGGATAACCGGTTTACCCACGCTGGGTGCTTCGCTGAGGCGGGAGTTACGGTGGATGATGGTATCAAAAACGAGTTCGTCGAAATGTCTTCTTACTTCGCTCACCACCTGGTTGCAGAGGCGGAGGCGGCCATCGTACATCGTCATCAGGATACCTTCGATCACGAGGGCGGGATTGAGGCGGCTTTGCACGATCTTGATCGTGTTGAGCAGTTTTCCCAGGCCTTCCAGGGCGAAGAATTCGCACTGCACGGGCACGGCTACTGAATCCGAAGCAGTCAGGGCATTAACGGTAATGAGACCCAGGGAAGGAGAGCAGTCGATCACGATGAAATCGTAATCTTCCCGGACGGCTTCCAGCAGATTTTTCAGCACCATTTCCCGGTTGGGGTAGTTGATCATTTCGATCTCGGCACCTACCAGGTCGATATGCGAAGGGATCAGATCGAGGTTGGGAATTTCTGTTTTAAGGATCACATCACGCGCGGTAGCCTGATTGATCATGCAATCGTACAGGCTCTGGGTAATGTTGTGCAGGTCGAAGCCTACGCCGGTAGTACTGTTGGCCTGAGGGTCACCGTCCACCAGCAGGGTCCGGTATTCCAGTACGGCAAAACTAGCCGCCAGATTGATAGCGGTAGTGGTTTTGCCTACGCCTCCTTTTTGATTTGCTACGCCGATGATTCTTGCCATAAGCTATTGCCCGCCTGCGGATGTTAAAGACAGAAAATGGGAAATTGATGAAATGCAAATGTAATGGGATTCCGGGGCTTAAAAAAGGGCCGGACCAAGCTTTCGTGAACCGGACCACCGGAAACCGGGAAAAAAGGATAATTCCTTGACTGATACGCCTATTTTTGTCCCTTTCCGGCTTACCGGCGGCAATCTTTTATCATTTTTAGCGGTCTGTAAGCCAACAATCTGCCGCATATCGTTGTTTTTTGCGGCAGCAACTAAAAGAGCGACCCATGCGCAACACTCCTTTCTGGTGGATATTGATAGGCCTGATGATCCTGCTGGACATTTATATTTTCCAGGCGGTGCGGCTGTTGGCCCAACCGGCCGGGCAACGCACGCGGCTCATCATTTATTCCGCTTACTGGAGCATTTCTGCGGCGGCGCTGATCGTCTTGCTGCTGTTGCCCTATTTCCAGTTTTCCCAGCAAAGCCGTTTTCTCCGCTCCACCATTTTTGCTATCGTCATCGGGCTGTTTTTTGCCAAAGTAATCGCGGCCCTGTTCCTGCTGATCGATGATATCCGCCGCGGCATCCAATGGATCGCTGCCAAGCTTTTGTTCCGCAATACCGAAGGTGAAGAGTTGCAGGAGGGAACCGGCATTTCACGTTCAGTGTTCATGAGCTGGCTTGGCATTGCCGCCGGCTCCGGGCTTTTTGCCACACTCATTTATGGTTTTGGCAACAAATACAAATACCGGATACATAAAGTGCCGCTCGATTTCGCCAATCTTCCCCAGGCTTTCCGTGGCCTGCGCGTGGTGCAGTTGTCGGATATTCATTCGGGAAGTTTTACCGACAAGGAAGCGGTCATGCGCGGTGTACAAAAAGTACTGGAATTAAAACCTGACCTCATCCTTTTCACCGGCGACCTGGTAAATAATATTGCGGAGGAAATGAAAGATTACATGGATGTGTTCGACAAACTCCATGCACCGATGGGCGTGTATTCCGTTTTGGGCAACCATGACTACGGAGACTATGCGCAGTGGGAAAATGCGGAAGCCAAAAAAGCCAACCTTGATGAACTGAAAACAATTCATGCAAAACTTGGCTGGCGTTTGCTGTTGGATGAACACGTGGTATTTGAACGCGGCGAAGACAAAATTGCCTTGATCGGGGTGCAAAATATCAGCGGCAGGAAGAGTTTTCAGACCTATGGAAATTTATCCAAAGCCTACGCAGGCTCGGAAGCAATACCATTTAAAATACTGATGAGTCACGATCCTTCGCATTGGGAAAGCGAAGTACTGCCTTCTTATAAAGACATCGATCTTACCCTTTCCGGGCATACGCACGGTATGCAATTTGGCGTGGAGTTGCCTGGTTTCAAATGGAGTCCCGTTCAATATGTATACAAGCAATGGGCGGGCACGTATGAAGCGGGTAAACAACATTTATATGTGAACCGCGGATACGGATTTATCGGTTATCCGGGACGGGTAGGGATTCTTCCAGAGATCACACTGCTTGAATTTTCTTAGTCGTTTCACTGCAACGATTTTTTAACAAACATAAATAGGGGTAAAGCAAAAGTTGGATTGTCCTGTGACAAACCCGGGAATGCTTTTTAGATAATTCTTCACAAAACGGCCGCAATAAAGAACAGGCTGTTGCTGTTTTAGCAAAATGTTGAAGGTTGTTTAATCAGCTAACCTTACGGGTGGTATCGTATTGATAACGCAAACAAAAAAAACACAGACAATGAAAACGAAGCTCCTCTTACCGCTGCTCGCAGCCGTGTTATGTTCACAAGTTGCCATGGCACAATTTCATATCGGCGTTCGTGCCGGTGCCAACATCAACAAGATCGAAGGCAAATCATTCAAAGATGAATTCAAGTACGGATACCTGCTGGGTGGCTTTGCCGAAATAGGTGTCGGCCGTAAGTTCAGCATCAACCCTGAAGTATTGTTCAATCAATACACCGGTACTGTGTCAAGCGAGTACAAAGACATTTACGAAGGGGTGTTCAACTCTGATCAATCCAAAGTAAAGATCAATTACCTTTCCATTCCGCTGGTGCTCGATTACAAACTGCTGGGGCCTATTCACCTGCAGGCCGGTCCGCAATTCAGTATATTGATGAATAAGGACAAAAACTTTTTGGAAAATGGCGGCGATGCCTTCACCAAAGGCGACCTGGCCCTGCTTGGCGGCGTGCAACTGAAGTTGAGTGCGCTGCGTATCACAGGCCGTTATGTGGTGGGGCTGAATAATATCAACGACATCGACAACCAGGACAGATGGCGCAGCCAGGCGTTCCAGGTGTCGGCGGGTTTTGCGCTATAAAGTCTCTTCTTTCTTGCCAGATAAAGGATAATGCTGTTCCGGAAAAAGCGGGGCAGCATTTTTTTTAATTCAAAAGTCAAAAGTAAAAATTCAAAAGGCGTCAATCGTGAACCGTCATCCCGAAGTCTCGGGAGTCAATGGTGAATGGTGAATCAATGTCGTTTCCTTAAGGCTGAAGTTCTTTGACAGGTGTTAAGTAGAGAAAAAGTTTGTTATTTTTAGGATAGGATTACAGGGGGGTATTGAATAGCGAACCTGTTTTTAGAGTAACCTATCTCAATGAATTAACTCAAAAATTACATAATGAACAATTTGTTAGCGACTGCCGTACAGAATCCGGCCGGAATGGATTTGTCCGTGATCGCAAGCTGACCTTTGTTCATTTGATTGTTCTGTTAGTGCAGGGCCTTTCCCGTTCCATACAGCGTGAGCTCAACAGCTTTTACCAAAAGATCCTGGACAGCGA
>NZ_KE384399.1:292458-476995 GCF_000425585.1 Terrimonas ferruginea DSM 30193 | reverse complement strand
GTCCAGGATCTTTTGGTAAAAGCTGTTGAGCTCACGCTGTATGGAACGGGAAAGGCCCTGCACTAACAGAACAATCAAATGAACAAAGGTCAGCTTGCGATCACGGACAAATCCATTCCGGCCGGATTCTGTACGGCAGTCGCTAACAAATTGTTCATTATGTAATTTTTGAGTTAATTCATTGAGATAGGTTACTCTAAAAACAGGTTCGCTATTCAATACCCCCCTGTAATCCTATCCTAAAAATAACAAACTTTTTCTCTACTTAACACCTGTCAAAGAACTTCAGCCTTAAGGAAACGACATTGAATCGTCAATGGTCAATCGTGAATAGTCAATCGTCAATCGTCAATGGTCAATCGTGAATAGTCAATAGTCAATCGTCAATATTACTTATTACTTACTACCTATGCCCGAAGTGTCGGGCCGAAGTGTCGGGCTGAAGTACCGGGCGCCTGTTTCACCATACACCTTACGCCCTAAACCTTATGCCTTCCACCTTATGCCTTATGCCCTACACCATACACCTTACGTCCTATGCCTCGTGCCTTACGCCTCATGCCTTATCTTTGCCGCATGCACGAACTGAAGCCGTTACTCACTTCCTATGCCTATAACATCCTCGGTATACGCGAGGATGCGGAAGATGCCGTGCAGGACGTATTTCTCAAATACGAGGAAGCCAATCATGAACACATTCTTGATACCAAAGCTTACCTGGTGCGTATGGTTATCAACCGCTCACTTGACCTGAAAGAAAAACGTCAAAGAGAAAAAGCAGCTTATCCCGGCACCTGGCTGCCGGAACCCATCGCTACAGAAACGGCCGATGCTGGTATTGTAAAAACAGAAATCCTCTCTTATTCGTTGCTTGTATTATTGGAAGAGCTTGACGCAAAACAACGGGCGGTTTTCATTCTACGCGAAGCTTTCGATTATTCCTATGAAGAAATTGCTGAAATCCTGTCCATCAGCACCGATCTTTCGCGACAGTTGTTGAGCCGGGCCCGTAAAAAACTGGCCACCCGCAAAATAGCGCCTACCATTCAGGCGCAGCAACTGACCCAACGATACCTGACGCTTATCCGTAACGCCGACACGAAGGGCCTCGAACATTTACTGACCGAAGACATCCGCCTCGTATCAGACGGCGGAGGCAAGGCATCGGCAGCTCTCAAGCCCATGGAAGGACGAATGGTGGTAACAGCTTTCCTCAATGGTATCTTCCAGAAATTCTACTCCGGCACGCCTATTGAAATGGTGATGATCAATCATTGCCCGGCTATGCTTTTTTATGAAAATGGCCGTGTAACCACCTGCCAGATCTGCATTTTTGAACAAGATCAGCTCGCCCGCATTTATGTTGTCCGCAATCCCGATAAACTGGCCGGTCTGCAAAAAAATAGTACCGGATCTGTCACAACAGGTACTCCTTTCCAGTCTTTGTTATAAATACATTTTTTTATGGAAAGAATTTCAGCAAAAGACCTGCCCGCAGGTATGTACCAGGTATTGTTAAACGGTGAAAATTATCTTCATGCAGCGGGTATCGATCCGGTATTATTGAAACTCATCAAAATGCGTGTATCACTGATCAACAGCTGTGCCTACTGCATCGACATGCATTACAAAGAAGCTATTCATGCCGGGGAAACACCACTCCGCCTGATATCGGTTGGCGTGTGGCGCGAAACAAATTATTATACGCCACGAGAACAGGCAGTACTCGCATTGGCCGAAACACTCACTTATATGCGGCCCGATGAAAACAGCGATCATATCCATGACGGATTGAAACCTTTTTTCAGCAAGGAGGAAATCGCTTACCTCACACTCGCCATTATCCAGATCAATTCATGGAACCGCTTCGTCCGCTCGATGGGGCCGGAACCGGGACAATATAAAGTGAATGGGTGAATAGGTCAATGAGTGAATAAGTGAATGTTTCCCGGCCTCGGCCCCGAAGTCCCGGGGCCGAGGCCGCTTACTCAATATTTATTTCCACCAATGTCATTCGTGCGTAATAATCTGCATTCCGTATACGAAAGATTGTCAAAATCTTATTATTATATAACTTTAGGAGGTGAGACTGCTTATCTCTTTCATCCTGCTTTTCGGCATGAGCTTACCTGCTTATGCGCAACTGCAAAACAGCAATTGGAATTTTTCCTTTAAAAATAGCCTGTCATTTACCGGCGCGGGTGCCAGCACCACCAGCAGCCAACTCGTCAGCCTGGAAGGCGCGTCAAGCATTTCCACTTCTTCCGGCAGTCTGCTTTTCTATACGGACGGAATAACTGTATGGAACAAACAACATCAGGTGATAAACAACGGAACCGGACTCGCCGGAGGCACCGGTAGCTCCACTCAGGCAGCACTGATCATTCCGGTTGGAACAGAAGAACGTTGGTATTACATTTTCACAACGGACGAACAAGGCAGGCCCAAAGGATTAAATTATTCTGTGGTAGATATGACGGCGGATAATGGTAACGGTGCGGTTGTTACAAAAAATATTCAACTGGTTACCCCTGTTTCAGAAAAGCTTAGCGCCGTTCGTCATTGTAACAAAAAAGACTTCTGGGTATTAACACACCAGCTTGGAACGAATACCTTCTATGCTTATGTAGTGTCTGAAAATGGCGTATCGCCTGCTGTCATCAGTTCTACTGGTCCTCCTATTGCTGCCACATCTGCTGCCGCCGCGGGTGAAATGAAATTTTCCTGGGATGGTAAAAAAATAGCAATGGCTGCAGGAAAAGATGGTGTGTTCCTGTATAATTTCAACAACGCGACAGGCGTAGTTTCTAACGGTGCTGCCATATACGGCAACACGGCTTCTCCTTACGGAGTTTGCTTCTCACCTTCCTCACGCTTTTTATACGTAGGCCTGCTAATTTCAATAGAGCCCGGTTTTTCCGTCGTAACCAAACTCGTACAATATGATGTCAGCCTTCCCTCTACTGCAGCCATCATTAATTCCATGTATGAATTGATACGAAAACCAAGCACCGTACACTTCGGCTCATTGCAGCTCGGTATGGACATGAAAATATACATGCCTGTTTTGCCGGGTCGTGATATGGCTGCTATCACCCAACCAGATCAGGCTGGTGCCGCTTGCAATTTCGTAGCCGACGCCATCCGCTTCCCGGAACAATTATTCTGGTCGCTTCCTAATTTCCCGGCAGATCCTTTCGGGCCAAATCATGAAATAAAGATCCTGACACAAAACCCGTGTATAAGTGTTCCCGTCAACTTTTCAGTCGATCTTGCCGATCCTGCGACACCGGTACTGTGGGATTTCGGAGATCCCGCATCATCACAAAACCAGGCCACGACGCCAACTGCCGCACATCAGTATACGCGTGGAGGAACGTATGAAGTGCGTCTCGTTGTATACGGGCCGTGTGAAAATGATACAGTATACGAGACTATCAACGTCACCGATAAACTTGCAGATATCGGCCCCGACCGGAATTTCTGCGAGAATAGCCCTGTAACGCTTGATATTGGCGGTCTTGCCATTCATTCCTATACCTGGAACAACGGCACCCTGGGTCCGTCGATGACCACCAATATACCTGGCTGGCACTGGGTAGATGTCCGCGACGAGCAGGGTTGTATATCCCGGGATAGCATACACCTGACCATGATACCGCTACCTGTTGTATCATTGCCTGCAAGTCTTACGCTTTGTGAAGGCAGCTCCGTAATATTAGACGCAGGAAATCCGGGCGCAACATTCCTGTGGAACAACAACAGTACATTGCAAACATTGACCGTAACGCAACCCGGTGTATACAAGGTTAAAGTAACAGCCAATGATTGCTCCAATGAAACAAGTGTAATGATCGGCGGCAAAAAAGCGCCTGTCTTTTCGTTGGGACCAGATCAGGATATTTGCGGAGCGACTCCGGTTGTATTGGATCCGGGTATTATTGAAGGCGTTTTTCTATGGCAGGATGGCTCATCCTCCACTACGTACACTACAACAACAGAAGGAAAATATTATCTGCGCGTAACCAATGAATGCGGAAACCGCTCCGATACCGTTCTACTGAAACGCGGACCTTGTGAGGTGTTAATTCCGTCAGGTTTCACACCCGACGGTAATGGTTTGAACGACCAGTTCATGATCGGTGGTGCTTATCTGATCAACAAAATGACCTTGCGTATTTACGACCGCGCAGGCCAATTGGTATTTAGTACAAATGACAAAAGCAAGGGATGGGACGGCCGGTATAAAGGGCAGCCGGTGCCTGCGGGTGTGTATGTTTATCAGTTGAGTTATTCGCTGACATCCGACGAAAGAACAATAAATACGAAGGGAACGATCACACTGATAAGGTGAAATTCAAATTCAAAAGTCAAAAGTGAATAGTGAATAAGTGGACAGATCAATAACCAAATCAATACCCTGGTTTGGTTATACACCATAACTGTTCGGAACGTTTATCCCCAGGAGTCGCTTTTCACCCTTGTTGGTCTCCCGACCAACAAGCAAGCCTCAGGTTGCTTTGACAGGTCAGGGTCAACTTCGTACATAACTCAAGGATGAGCAGGCCCGTTGGTCTGGAGATCAATGGAGGCGTGATGTCGGGATTGACATGTTTTAAAATCTTTCTAACAGTCATAGTGTATACACGAACCAAGGCTGTTAGTTACTACCTCAACAAATGCGCATTTGGAATAATATTCAGGAAAGCCTGAAAATCTGCCTCGTAATTCTTGAGGTCTAATTTATAATAAAAGGCTCCGCGCTTCGATCCGCTTTTATCCTTGTCGGATTGCTTGATCAGCAATTTTGTAGAAAGCACTTTACGGGCAAAGTTGCGTTTATCGAACTTGGTATCGTACATCGATTCGTAAAGGATTTGCAACTGCGGAAGCGTAAATTTCTCCGGCAACAATTCGAACAGGATCGGATGCAGGGCTGCTTTGTAGCGGAGTTTCTCGCGCGCGGACATTACCATTTGTTCATGGTCGAAAATCAGGCGTGGCAGTTTGTTCAGCGGAAACCATTCTGCATGGTATTCGTCCGTAAGTTGCTTTTCGTATTTCAGAATATCGATGAGAGCAAAATAAGCGATGGAAATGGTGCGCTCAATCGGATCGCGGTCGGGCGACCCGAAGGTGGCAAGTTGCTCGAGATATACGCCGTCAAGTCCGGTCAGGCTTTTCAAAATCCTGCTGGCCGCTTCGTCGGGGCCTTCGGCAGCCTGGATAAACCCACCCATCAGACTCCAGTTACCCTTCTCCGGTTCAAAGCCGCGTTTGATCAGCAATAATTTTAATTGCTGTCCGTCAAAACCGAAGATGATACAGTCAACGGCTGCGAGTACCCGCGATTGTTTCTGATAACGTGTCATGGGCGACAAAGATAACCGCAAGAAAACGGTTTTACCAACTCTTAAGGACGGAACGCGCGGTAATCGGCATAGTAACCAATGACATTCGGGTACTCCTCAAACTCCTCCGCCACATGCATCGTGGTAAAAACAGCGGCATCCATTTTGGCATTCAATGCAGACTCCACTCCTTTCGGCGCATCTTCCAACACCAGGCAGGACGCAGGGTCTACGCCAAGTAGTTCGGCGCAACGGAGATAAGTTTCGGGATCCGGTTTACTCACCGCCACATCATCCGCACTGATAATAGCATCAAAATAATGACGGATGTTCAGGCCGTCAAGCACAAAATCAATATTGAAACGGATAGCCGCAGAGCCGATCGCCATCTTTACGCCCGCAGCATGATACATCTTTAATACCTCATCCAGTCCATCAATAAGTCGAAGATGAGGGCGAAACTCCGACTGGTATTGTTTTTCTTTTTCGATACTCAGATGATCTTTTTCCTCCTGCGTAAAACGCCCGGGGAAAACGCGCTCGAGCAATTCATGGTTCTTACCATAGCATTCTTTTTTGGTTTGTTCCATCGTCAGGTCAGCACCCAGTTCATGTAAAATACGATGCCATGCACGGATATGATAGTCCATATCGTCGATCATGGTGCCGTTGAGGTCGAAAAGAAATGCTTTATACATATGAGTGGTAAGTAGTAAGTAATAAGTATTAAGTAATAAGTATTAAGTAATAGGTTTTAAGTAATAGGTTTTAAGGAAGGCGGAAGGTACGGAAAAGGTGGAAGGTGGAAGGCTTAGGGCGTAAGGCCCGACACTTCGGGCCGACACTTCGGGCCGACACTTCGGGCCGAAGCTTCGGCCTAAGGAGTAAGGCCTAGGGTGTAAGCTATGAAAAGTCTTTGCTGCTTATGAGGCTTTGCGTGAAACCTGCATCTTCCAGGCAAGGCTGCCAGGATCGACTTTGAAAGCATCTGCCGCTCATTCATCACTACCACTTTTTTGAATTTTGCCTTTTGAATTTTGAATTCTAACAAAATAAGTGTTATTTTGACACTAATTGTTTGCCTTATGAGTAATGCATATGTGATTGGGGTAGATTTCGGCACCGATTCAGTGCGGTCTGTCCTCGTAGCCGCCGATTCCGGACAGGAAGTGGCGGCTGTTGTTTTTGCCTATCCACGCTGGCGCGATGGTCTTTATTGTAACGCCCGTATTAACCAGTTCAGACAACATCCGCTCGATTATATCGAAGGTTTGCAACACACCATCCGCGAATGTTTGCGGCAGGCCGGTCCCGGTATTGCCCCTTTGGTAAAAGGCATTTCCATTGACACAACCGGTTCCACTCCCATCGCTGTCGACAAAACGGGTACGCCCCTCAGCCTCCGCGCCGATCTCGCAGAAAATCCCAACGCCATGTTCGTTTTGTGGAAAGATCACACCGCTACCAAAGAAGCGGCCGAGATCAATGCACACGGTGAAGGAACTCCTTACCTCAAGTATGTCGGTGGCATTTACAGCAGTGAATGGTTTTGGGCCAAGTTGCTCCACATCCTCCGCGAGGATGAATCGATCCGCTCCAATATTCATTCTTTTGTTGAGCATTGCGATTGGATTCCTTTTCTGCTCACCGGCGGCGATGATGCGGCACAATTGAAACGCGGCATTTGCAGCGCAGGCCACAAAGCATTGTGGGCAGATGAATTCGGCGGACTTCCTCCCGATTCTTTTTTCACGCAACTCGATCCGCTGCTCGGCGGATTTACCAATAAACTTTTCACACGCACTTATACTTCGGCAGAAGCTGCCGGCCATTTATCAAAAGAATGGGCTGAACGTCTTGGTCTGAGCACCGATGTGATCGTGGGCATCGGCGCATTCGATTGCCACATGGGGGCAGTCGGCGGACAGATCGAACCTTATTATCTCAGTAAGGTAATGGGCACTTCCACCTGCGATATGCTGGTGGCGCCGAAGAACGAAGTCGAAGGTATTCTCGTGAAAGGCATTTGCGGACAAGTCGATGGCTCCATCATCCCCGGCATGATCGGTATGGAAGCAGGACAGTCCGCTTTCGGCGATGCTTATGCCTGGCTGAAACAAACACTTTCCTGGCCCTTGCAATGGATCGAAGATGCAGCGCTCCGTCAACAGATAAGTGATCGCATCCTCACAGGTCTTTCGGCAGAAGCATCGTCATTACAACCAACCGAATCATCCGAACTCGCACTCGACTGGCTCAATGGCCGGCGTACGCCCGATGCTAACCAATTATTGAAAGGTGCATTCACGGGTATCAGCCTCGGTACCGATGCCCCCAGGTTATTCCGCGCATTAGTGGAGGCAACCTGTTTCGGTGCGCGGGCTATTGCAGATCGTTTTGTATCGGAAGGCATTCCCGTAAAAGGGTTGATCGGCATGGGCGGCGTAGCACGCAAATCCCCCTTCATCATGCAAATGATGGCGGATGTGATGAACCGTCCGATCCGCATTCACAAAAGCGACCAGACCTGCGCCGCCGGCGCGGCCATGTTTGCCGCCACAGCCGCCGGCCTTTATCCACGCGTGGAAGAAGCCATGCAGGCTATGGGACAGGGTTTTGATCTTTTTTACGAACCTGATCCCAAACGTGCCGCTATTTACGACACGCGTTATCAAACCTATCAGCAACTCGGAAACTTTTTGTCATGAGCAACTACCAACATATTCGTGAAGAAGCCTATGCTGCCAATATGCAGTTACCCAAATTAGGATTGGTGATGTTCACCTTCGGAAACGTGAGCGCCGCCGACCGCGCCGCCGGTGTATTTGCCATCAAACCCAGCGGTGTGCCGTACGAAGAGCTCAGTCCCGCCAACATGGTGATCGTGGATTTTGACGGAAAAACAGTGGAAGGCAATATGCGCCCTTCTTCCGACACACTCACGCATGCATTGCTTTACAAGACCTGGGACACCGTAGGCGGCATTTCACATACACATTCCACTTATGCCACTGCATGGGCGCAGGCGCAACAGGATATTCCCATCTTCGGCACCACACATGCCGACCACAATACGGTCGATATTCCCTGCGCACCGCCGATGAGCGATGAAATGATCCTCGGTAATTATGAATACGAAACAGGGAACCAGATCATCAATTGCCTGAAAGAAAAGGGATACGATTATAAAGAAGTGGAAATGATCCTGGTCGGTAACCATGCGCCGTTTACCTGGGGAAAGACGGCAGCCAAAGCAGTGTACAACAGCGGCGTATTGGAAAGCATTGCACAATTGGCCATGCTGACATTACAAGTAAATCCAGGCGCACCGCGATTGAAAGAAGCATTGATCCGCAAACATTTTGAACGCAAACACGGACCGGATTCGTATTACGGACAAGCGTAAAAAGTCAAAATTAAAAATTCAAAAGTCAAAAAATGAACAAAGCATAGCTTTTGAATTTTGACTTATAAATTTTGAATTTAAAAAGCATATGAAAAAACTATTCCTTCCCATTATTGCATTAAGCCTTATCGCGGCTTCGTGCAACAACGATCCGAAACAAACAACGCCTGGCTCAAACGATAGCCTGGTAGCAAAGGTGTCGCTGACCCAACGCCCCTATGCAGATTTTGAAGGCAAGCCGATTACGGAATATACGCTGCGCAATGCGGCAGGTGCAGAACTAAGCATCATCAACTACGGCGGCGCCATCACCAATCTTAGTGTGCCGGATAAAAACGGAAAACTGCAAAATGTGGTGCTTGGCTTCGATTCCCTCGCAGGTTATACACAACAAGGCAACCCTTTCTTTGGTGCGCTGATCGGCCGTTATGGCAATCGTATCGGTGGTGCCAAATTCACGCTCGATGGAAAAGCATACAAGTTGTCCGCCAATGATAACGGCAACTCGTTGCACGGTGGTAAAAAAGGTTATGATAAAGTAGTATGGACCGCCGCTCCCCTTCCCGGCGACAGTAGTCTTGCACTCACTTACCGCAGCGCAGATGGAGAAGAAGGTTACCCCGGCAATCTCTCGATTAAAGTGGTCTATACACTTACGGCAGACAACGCCGTACGCATCGACTATACTGCCACAACAGACAAAGCAACGCCCGTCAACCTGACCAACCATGCGTACTTCAATCTCTCCGGCGGAAGCGACAGCACCATACTCGATCACACCTTACAAATTGCCGCAGTAAAATATACGGCAGTGAACGATCAGTTGATTCCAACGGGTGCGTTACCGGAAGTAAATGGTTCACCGATGGATTTCAATACGGCAAAGCCCATCGGCCGCGACATCGCACAAGTTAAAGGTGGCTACGACCACAACTGGGTATTGGATCGCAGCAACGGGCAATTGCAACAGGTAGCCACACTTCGCCATCCGGCGAGTGGCCGCAGCATGGAAGTATGGACGACAGAACCCGGCCTGCAATTTTATTCCGGCAATTTCCTCGACGGCACGTTAACGCACACATTGAACGGTGCGCGCTATGTAAAACATGCCGCACTCTGCCTGGAAACACAACATTTCCCTGACAGTCCCAACCAACCGTCTTTCCCCAATACCATTCTTCGCCCGGGCGAAACATACCGCACGACAACCGTATACAAATTCGGCATTCAACCCTGATCTGTTTAACACTGGAAAATAACAATACATGAAAAATTTGAAAGAACTGGAAGTATGGTTTGTCACCGGCAGCCAGCATTTATATGGTGAAGAAACCCTGAAGCAGGTGGCAGCACATTCAGAAGAGATTGCGCGTTCACTGAATGATGCAGCAGACATTCCCGTAAAAATTGTATTTAAACCAACTGTAAAAAGTACGGAAGAAATCCGCAGCATCTGCCAGGAAGCCAATAATACGCAAAACTGTATCGGCATCGTCGCCTGGATGCATACCTTCTCGCCCGCCAAAATGTGGATCGGCGGATTGCATATCCTCAGCAAACCTTTGCTGCACCTGCATACGCAATTCAACCGCGACATTCCCTGGGGTGAAATAGACATGGACTTCATGAACCTGAACCAATCTGCTCACGGCGACCGTGAGTTTGGTTTCATCGTATCACGCCTGCGCATGGAACGCAAAGTGGTGGTAGGACATTGGCAGGATGAAAAAGTGATCCGCCAAATCGGCGCCTGGACACGCGTAGCCGCTGCCTGGCACGACTGGCAGGGCGGCAAACTCGTTCGTTTCGGCGATAACATGCGCTATGTAGCCGTTACCGATGGCGACAAAGTAGAAGCAGAATTGAAATTCGGCTTCTCCGTCAATACACACGGTATCGGTGATCTCGTGAGCGTGATCAAAGAAGTAACCGATAAATCGGTAGATGAATTGATCACCGAATACCAGGATAGCTATAACGTCGTAGAAAGCCTTCGCGCCGGTGGCGCACAACATGCCTCATTGCGCGAAGCGGCCCGCATCGAGCTCGGCATGAAACAATTCCTGGAAGCAGGCAACTATATCGGATTCTCCGACACATTTGAAGACCTGCATGGCATGGAACAACTGCCGGGCATTGCGGTGCAACGCCTGATGGCGGCAGGCTACGGCTTTGCCGGTGAAGGTGATTGGAAAACGGCAGCCCTCGTGCGTGCGATGAAAGTAATGGGCCACGGACTCGCGGGCGGCAACTCCTTCATGGAAGATTATACTTATCACTTCGAACCCAATAATGAAATGGTGCTGGGTTCACACATGCTGGAGATATGTCCCAGTATTGCGTCAGCCAAACCTTCCTGTGAAATTCATCCGCTGGGTATCGGTGGCAAAGCCGATCCCGTGCGACTGGTATTTAATGTTGGTGGTGGCGCGGCGCTTAACGCATCGCTTATCGACATGGGCAACCGTTTCCGTTTACTGGTGAATGATGTAACAGCGGTGTCACCCAAACGCGACCTGCCCAAACTTCCCGTGGCGCGTGTATTGTGGAAACCCCATCCGAATATGCAGGATGCCCTCGCGGCCTGGATCTACGCCGGCGGAGCGCACCACACCTGCTACAGCCAGAACCTCACCAGCGAACACCTGGAAGATTTTGCAGCCATAGCAGGAATTGAATTTGTATCGATCGATAACCGTACTGAGCTGCGTCAATTGCGCAATGAACTTCGCTGGAGTGACGCAGCTTACCGTTTATATTTATAATTGATCCATGAGAACACTGGTTTGTACAACACCCGGACAATTCGATTACCAGGATACGGCTGTGCCCACGCTGACAGAGGGGCACAGCCTGTTAAAAATACAACGCATCGGCATTTGCGGTACCGACCTGCATGCTTTCGAAGGCACACAGCCTTACTTTCAATATCCGCGCATCCTCGGTCATGAACTGGCTGCGACCATAGAGGAGCTTGGAGCAGCGCAAGGATTCGAAAAAGGAGAAGCCGTAACATTTATTCCCTATTTCCATTGCGGCACCTGCATTGCCTGCCGTCGTGGTAAGTTTAACTGTTGCGTACAGATGCAAGTATGTGGCGTGCACGTGGATGGCGGCATGCGTGAATACCTCTCGGTACCCTCGCATTCGCTGATAAAGGGACAGGGATTGGGTTTTGATGAACTGGCCCTGGTGGAGCCATTGGCGATTGGGGCACACTCCATCCGTCGTGCCGCCGTAGAGCCCCGCGAATGGGTATTGGTGATCGGTGCAGGACCAATCGGATTGGGCATCATTGAATTTGCCAGAATCGCCGGAGCCAATGTGATAGCAATGGATGTGAACCAGCGGCGTTTACAATTCTGCAAAGACCAATTAAAAATCGAACACACCGTTGATGCCACGAAGGCGGATGCAAAAGAACAAATAGCGACTATTACAAATAATGATATGCCAACCGTAGTTATTGACGCTACGGGCAACCTGCGGGCGATCGAAGGCGCTTTCAACTATCTGGCACATGGCGGTCGTTATGTAATGGTTGGGCTACAAAAAGAAAATATTTCCTTCAGCCATCCCGAGTTTCACAAACGCGAAGCTACGCTGATGAGCAGCCGCAATGCCACGCGTGAAGATTTTGAACACGTGATCAGCAGCATGAAAGCGGGAAAAGTAAACCCTTCAACCTATATTACGCACCGTGTAAATTTTGAGGAATTAGCAGATCAGTTTGCGTCATGGCTCGATCCCAAAAATGGAGTGATCAAGGCGATGGCATCGATTTAAGTCAAAAGTAAAAACAGCTGGTTAGAATTCTGCGCCTTAAATTTCTTTGCGCCTTTGCGTGGAAAATAAGCGTCGATTGCACGCAAAGGCGCATAAGAAGCAAAGACCGATAAGTTTTTGATTTTTGAATTGCTTAAGCGTTGGCCAAAGCCCGATCGAGGTGTACATAGCCTCCATCCACATGAATAATCTGCCCGGTGGTATGCGAAGAAACATTACTCAACAGGAATACTGTCATGTTTGCAATCTCTTCCGGTGTAGTCATGCGGTTCTCCAAAGGAATCCGCGCCGTGATTTCTTTTAATTTCTCTTCCGGATTTTTCAGCGTCTTGATCCATTTGTCGTAAGCCGGTGTATAACATTCCGCCACGACTACTGCATTTACCCGTATCCCATATTTCAACAACTCCACCGCCCATTCCCGTGTCAAGGCATTGCGTCCGCCATTGGCAGCGGCATAGGCCGAAGTATTGCCCTGCCCTGTTTCAGCGGTCTTTGACGTAATATTTACGATCGAACCTTTTGATTGTTTCAACGCCGGCAATGCATGATGTACGATCAGATAATAATGTACCAGGTTGCGATGCAGGCTGGCCATGAAATCTTCGTAGTTGCCATTTTCCAGTCCTACGCCGTCGTTCACCCCCGCATTGTTCACCACGCCGTCGATGCGGCCGTATTCCGCTAATACCTTCTCTACCGCTTCCGCACAGGCTTGGGGCTCGGCCAGCTCGGCCGCTACCTGTCCGGCTTTGCCGCCATTCTTTTTTATCGCTTCAACAATGGCTGCATTATCTTTTTCATTGCGGCCAATGATCACGGGTATGGCGCCTTCGTTGGCCAGTGCATGACTGATGCCTTCCCCGATTCCTTTGGCGCCACCTGTTACGATGATCACTTTATCCGTTAACTGCAGATTCATTTTTCCTGTTTTATAAATTATAAAATGATACGGCATTACCACCGAAGAAAGCGGCTTGCTCTTCTTCAGCAAATACCGAATAGTATTCTTTTACAATGGCCAGCATCCGTTCATACGATGCCGCTACCAGGCACACCGGCCAGTCGCTGCCGTACACCAGTCGTTTCATGCCAAATGCATCGGTCACTATGTCCAGGTAAGGTTTGAAATGTGCAGGTTGCCAATTTCGCCAATCGGCTTCCGTAACCATTCCGCTTACCTTGCACCATACATTTTGCAAGGAAGCCAGTTCGCGGATATCTTTTTCCCAATCACCTATCGTACCCGCTTTGATGCCCGGCTTTGCAATATGATCAAGGATAAATTTTTGCTCCGGGAATGCGGCTGCCAATTCGCATGCGTACTTCAACTGATCTGGGAAAATGAGTATATCGTAGGTATAATCGTATTTCGCCAGTAAAGAAATACCTCTTTTGAATGCCGGTTGCAACATCAACGCACGATCCGCTTCTCCCTGCAATACATGCCGGAATCCTTTTAATTTCGGATAAGCTTTGTATCCCATCAGCGTTTCTTCTACTCTTTCATCCCGCAGATCCACCCACCCCACTACACCTTTTATAAACGCATTTGCTTCGGCATTTTCTAACTGAAATTCATTTTCCGCCAGCGATTGATCCGATTGTACGGTAACGCACCCGTCGAAGCCGTTTGCTTCCAATACCGGTTGCAGATCGGCGGGTAAAAAGTCTCGTTGTATCACCTTCATTTCTTCCGTGATCCAGTTGTCACGCACGGGATCAAATTGCCAGAAATGCTGATGTGCATCTATTTTAGGGATCGAATTCATAAGATTAATGGGCGGTGGTTAGTTTCACTTTGTTCTCATTGTAATTACGCAGGCCGAAATAGCCTACCACCAGGAAACACGCGGCCGGCACCAGGTAAGAGAGCTGGATATTCGTGGCATCGGATACGGCTCCCATCAGTACAGGGAATAGCGCACCGCCCACAATCGACATGATGATCAATGCAGATCCATCTTTGGTGCGTGAACCCAAACCACGGATGCCTAAGGCAAATATGGTCGGGAACATGATCGACATAAACAGCTCCACGCCAAACAAACAATAGATAGCTGCTTTGCCTGTTACCAATACAGCCGCCGTAGTAAGCAGTACACACATAATACCGTAGATGGTAAGCAGCCGGGCGGGAGAAATAAACTTCATGAGGAATGTGCCCACAAAACGCCCGATCATAAATAGCAGCAGGGCAATCGCAAGATAGCTGGCCGCGGCTTTTTCATCGATGCCCGCTACCCTGTCTGCAAACCGGATAAAGAAACTGGTCATGCATACCTGCGCACCTACATAAAAGAATTGCGCGATCACAGCCCATACCAGGTTCTTCTGTTTGAACAGTGAACCCGTGCTTTGTTCACCGGTTGGTTCTTCTTCTTTGATCTCCGGTAGTCTTGTCCGCCAGATCAGTATCGCTACCAGCAATACCACGGAGGCAATAATGATATAAGGAATTTGTACCGAAGCCGCTTCCTGGTCAAGGTAGGCATTCAGTTCGGCCGGGCTCATTGCCTTTTCCTGTTCGTTCGTTAACACTACACCCGAAAGAATAAACATCCCGCCGATCTTCGGCGCAATGGACTGTGCCAGTCCGTTAAAAGCCTGCGCAAAGTTGAGGCGTTGTGTAGCGGTATCCGGCGAACCCAACACCGTGATATACGGATTGGCGGCGGTTTCCAGGAAAGTAAGACCGGAGGCAATGATAAAAGAAGCCACCAAAAAGAAACCGTAAGAGCGGATGAATGATGCCGGATAAAACAAAAAAGCTCCAACGGCGAACAACATCAGCCCAACCAATATGCCACTTTTGTATCCGAACCGCTTCATGAATTGTCCCGCCGGAATGGCCAGCAGGAAATAAGCGAAGTAGGAAGCCGAGTCGATGAACGCGGATTGTGTATCCGACAAGCGGCAGGCTTTTTTCAAATGTGGAATAAGAATGGGATTCAGGTTGAGCGCAAAGCCCCAGAGAAAAAACAACGAAGTGATCAGCACAATGGCGAACCCGTATGTCTTTCCTGCTTTTTGTAAGGTCATATAATAGTTGGGTTAGTTGTTGAGTGTCCGGTATTTTTTGGGCGACATCCCGATGATGGTCCGGAAGCGCTTGGAAAAATAATAGGGATCGTCGAAGCCCATGCTGAAAGCAATGTCTTTCACCGAACGGTCGGTAAAGTTCAACTGCTGGCAGGCTTTCTGCATTTTCATCTGTACGAAATAATCAATGGGTGCGTACCCGGTTTTTTGTTTGAACAGATTCGAAAAGCGCGACACCGAATAATTATAGAGCGCGCTCAGTTCATTCAGGGAAATATTTTCGTTGATATGATCCTGCATATACAGGATGGCATTGTCCACACAATCCATTTTGTCGCTGCCCGTTTCTGCATAGTGGCGGGAATTATAAACAAACAAAGCCAGGAAATGCGAAAGACACATGTTGGCAAACAACAGGTTGTCGATACTATAACCTAATTCCAGTGTCTTGTATATTTTGGTAAACAGCGGAATCACATCACCGTTATTCTTGATACGGTGCGGCTTGAAGTGCTGCTGGATGGCATGTACTTCATTCAATTCCGGTAAGGCATCGCCGCCAAAATGAATCCAGTAAATGCTCCAGGGATGTTCCTCGCTGCTGCCGTAAGCATGCTCTGCATTTTGCGGCAGAATGAAAAATTCGTTGGGACCAACCTCGTATCGTTGATTGCCGATCTTATACCAGCCATGCCCGTCGACACAATAAAAAAGAAAATTTTCCGGCAGGCCTTTCTTGCGATAGGTATAATGATCTTTTGCTTTGGGATAATAGCCGATGGAACAAATATGAAGGCTGCGCAGCAGCAGGTTGCTCTGCACCCTCGTCTTGAGGATCGTGCGCGGAATTTCGATGCGTTGCCGCCCTGTTCCGTACCAGATATTTTTCCGGGAGCCTTCCTTATTGGTTTCTTTCATAATGGCAAAACGAATGGGTAAATTAATGAATGCATTCCGGCTGACCTTCCTGCACTGTACCGATGGACAAAACTCGTATTTACGGGTCAGATTCCGTTATTTTCGTAGCCTCAACGATTTTAAGCGCCTTGTATGAAACAATCAACCGTTTTCCGTCTGTCTGTTACGCTTTTTGTGTTGTTTTCTTTTTCCGTGATGGCTATCGCTCAGCCGCAGCTACCGGCTTTCTTCTCGGATGGCATGGTATTGCAGCAGCAAACCGATGCCGCCATCTGGGGCAAGTCTGCCGCCGGCAAAACGGTAAAATTGACCACTTCCTGGGATCGCAGGAGCTATACCGCAAAGGCAGATGAGCAGGGACGCTGGAAAATCCGGGTACGTACCCCGCAGGCGGGCGGCCCGTATGAAATTTCCATCACCGATGGACAAACCATCCGCCTCCGCGATGTAGTAATTGGTGAGGTATGGCTTTGCAGCGGTCAATCGAACATGGAAATGCCCATGAAAGGTTATCGCGATCAACCCGTGATTGGCGCCAACGAGGCGATCTTTGCTGCCAATAATCCGCAGCTTCGCTTCTTTACCGTACCACGTGCACTGCGCATGCAACCACAGGATACCGTCAAAGCCAGCAACTGGAAAAAAGCGACGCCTGAAACAGTAGCAGATTTCAGTGCTACGGCTTATTTCTTCGGCAGGCAAATGCAGCAAACGCTGAACGTGCCCATTGGACTCATGCAAATCAGTTACGGAGGCTCTTCGGCCGAAGCCTGGATGAACGAAGAAGCACTGACCGCATTTCCTGGTATTAAAAAATTGCCCGCGGCAGATTCCGCGAAGATCAGTCAGCGCTCGCCGATGTCATTGTACAACGGCATGCTCAAACCGTTTATCGGCTATGCGATCCGCGGTTGCATCTGGTACCAGGGCGAAAGCAACTACGAACGCCCCGATGAATACGAAACCTTATTCCCCGCGATGGTGAGTTTATGGAGAAAAGAATTTGGCCAGGGCGACTTCCCTTTTTACTACGCACAGATAGCACCTTACAACTATTCACAATTGCCGCCCTACAATACCGGGGGCAAATACAACTCTGCCTATGTCCGCGATGCACAACGCAAAGCGCTGGATAAAATTCCGAACAGCGGCATGATCGTGTTGATGGATGTTGGCGAAGAGAACTGCATTCACCCCTCCCAGAAGGCTGCTGGCGGACAAAGATTTGCTTATCTCGCACTCGGCGATACCTATGGTAAAAAAGGCTTCGCCTACAGATCGCCTTTGCCTGATTCGATAAGAATTCAGAATGGTACAGTGGTGATCCGTTTCAAAAATGCGCCGGTTGGACTGACGACTTTCGGGAAGCCATTGGTAAACTTTGAAATTGCCGGTGCCGATAAATACTGGCGTCCTGCCCGTGCCGTAATTTCAAAAGGAGAGCTGCATATTTCTTCACCTGAAATAAAAGATCCGGTGGCGGTGCGTTATGCGTTCAAGGATTTTGTGATTGGAGAGTTGTTTAATACAGCAGGATTGCCGGTGAGCTCTTTCAGAACAGACGACTGGTGATTAAGTCAAAAGTAAAAAATAGCCGGCTGAAACTCTGCGCCTTAATTTCTTTGCGCCTTTGCGTGAAAAGAAACGTCGATTTCACGCGAAGATGCATAAGAAGCAAAGCTGCCAAGAACCTTTTGACTTTTGAATTTTTACTTTTTACTTTTTACTTAACCAGCATTTCCACATCCGCTCTCCTTGCCTCCGGCGTTACTTTAAGGTTCATCACTTTCCCATCCTTCAACTCCGCTTCTACAATTGTATTATAAGGCGCGTGTAACTTAAAACGCACATCGAGCTCTTTCGGCCAGGCGGGGAACAACAAGATGCGTTTGCCATCTGTTTGCAATAACATTTCCTGCAAACCAATCCAGGCGCTGCCACCCCAGTTGTGATCGGGAACCCAATCAAATCCCGGACCCCAGAAAGCAGGGAAACGACGACCGCCATCAGCCAGCTTCTGCGAGGTCAGTTGCCAGGCTTCCTTACTCAATCCCAAACGCGCAGCCCAGATATTATCCTGTTTCCAGCCAACATGACTGCGGAATTTGATTACGTTCGTATCGTAACGCCAGGTGTTCAAAGCCGTATCCAGACCGGGTTTGCCTACACCGAATATCCCCCATGGATATACCGGGTACAACTGCGGCGACTCGGTATTATTGATACGCTCCCACAGTTTTGCGGGCGCAATAGTCGTGTGTCCATTGAATGTTGTATAACTCATAGGAGGTATACGTTGGAGAAAAGCCTGCCAGTTTTTGCGCTGTTCTGCCGACAAAGGCAATTCCAATAAGCGCTGCGTTACCACCCGCAGGGCGGCGACTGTAGACGTAGCGTTATAAGCCATCTTATACGTTTCCGCAGCTGATCCGGGGTACAATACCAAATGGCCATTTTCGTCCAATGCTTTTCTTCCGCGTTGCAATGCGAGATACTGGTAATGCTCATCGAAGAAACGAAGACAACTTTCAATGAAGGGTACATAGTTGCTTATGTCCATTCCCGTGTATTGTTGCTGATCCAGCATCATCAGGCAAAATTCCAGCACCGTATCCCATTGGTATTCCAGCCAGGCATTGTATTCTACACCGGGATCAAAATTCGCGGGGCGCTTCTGTCCGTATTCTGCATAGTTGGGCAGACCGAAGTTTTCCATCTGCTCGGTGAAGCTCGCGCCACCATGATTCCAATAAGTCCGGGTACGTATCTCAGCATTTTTCAGGATGCGCATATAAAACTGCAATTGTGCCTGCAGCAAATCGAAGTCGCCATTTTTGAACAGGGGAAAATAAACAAGCCGCTGGTTCTGCATTGTGTGTAATCCCCCACCCCAATTGCGGAAGTCGGGACCGAATGCACGCGCCGTATCGGTAAAAACGGGATCAACCGTAAACAATCCGCCATTGAATTTGGTGGGCCAACTGCTGTTGGCATTGCAGCCCATCATGTAGCGGAACAACTTTGCATTGCGACCGGCAGCATGCGCGGTCGATTGTTCATTGCCCGGATCGATATCGATATAACTGCGTTGCCAAAATTGCTTCCACCAGTTGCGGCTGCGTTTGCTGAGACCTGTGGCCATTGGTTTATACGTATGCTGCAGAGAATCGAGCGACCGTTGCCATTGCGCAATATCCGGTGTTTGCGCCGTATGAAAATAAATAGCGAGTTGATGACTGCGTTGCGCACGCCGGCTTTTCAATTCCCAACCTTTAAAGGCGGTCTGCTGGTACATTCCCGATGTGTGCGTACCCGCTACAAATCCTTTCCCGGTAAAATACCCGCCCGATGCGAGGTAAGCCAGGGGATTATAAAGAGCATCTTTAACAGCATTCAGTCCCTGCTGCGCAACCGTTGAATCAAAGATGGTTCGCGCACCGTTGTGATGATAAAACAATACGCCATTCTCGCGGAAACTGACCGAATCGCGATGAGCAATGGTTTGTTTCGGCCCCGCCCATTTCCAGGAGTTGCCGAAGTTTTCGCGTGTCGACAACAGGCGATCTTCGTGCCGCCAGTTTTCATACACCGCGGTTACATTGACCCGCTTATTCGCATCCACTGAAAAGCGTACCACCGGGTGCAACACATCTGCTTCGATGGTGATTTTTAATTTTAATGAACCACGGCTGGCAGAGACGGTAACGTACCCTTCATCGAGATGCAATTCCTGCAAGAAGAGTTCACCACCAAACGGATCGGGATCAAATTTCATTCGCAAGCGGCCGGATTTAAGCAGGGTATTGTTTTCATCGAAACTGCCGGAGCGGGCAATATAAACGAAGAGTTCGTTTTTTTCCACCCAAACATTCATGCCGATATCGCCGCCGCCGCAAGGCATGGAGCCTGCCGCATTTCCGGACGGGCTATTCCACCGCAGGTTTTGCGCAAACGCCGGAAGCGAAAGCAACAGCGCACAGAACATTGCTATGAAAAAAATGTGTCGGATCATTTTGCATTGGTCAGCACCAGTTTCACTTCGCCCAATAGGCCGGCCGGCAACAGGGGTTTATCTTTCAGGCGGAAAGGTGCTGTGGTGCGGGTAATTCTTTTTTCCTCCGGTAATGCCTGGTCGCCGATCAAACGGTTGGCCCAGGTATTGGTCACCGATATCTCGATCGTATTCTGCCCTCTATGCACTGCCGCCGTCAGATCGAGCCGGTAAGGCCGGGTCCACAAGATACCACATTCCTGTCCGTTGACGCGGACCGATGCGATATTCGCAAGGCTATCAAGTTCGAGCCAGATTTTTTTGCCTGTATCGGCTGCCGTCCAGCTAAACGAATTTTTATAAACAGCCGTGCCGGAGTAAAAACGAATTGCCGGATCCGCATGCTGCGACCAGCTACTCAATGTATCCAATACCACCGGATTTACGGGTCCGCCATTTTTCGGATCGAACTGCACGTTCCAGGAGGCGGACAGTTTTTTTGCAGAGAGCGTACGGAAGTTTATCGCCGGTTTTTCTGTTGTTTTTTGTTTGGTTACAATCACAAACAGCGACTGGTCTTTATCAAGCTTGACAGAGAGTTGCGTACGGCCCCCGGCCAACTTCCAGGCTTTATCCTGGTATACTTTACCCGAAACCGGATCAGCTATGATGACGGCAGTGCCTTTTTCCCGGAGGGAAATGAGATACGTACCCGCCTTTTCAGCCTGATTGCTGATAAAGTAAATGTCTTCCTGTTCAGTGCGGCGGTGTGTCCATGCCAGCTTACGTTGTCCACCAACCACCTGCAGGTCACGCGTCAATCCGTATTGCCCGAAGTCGGAAGAAACATACGGCGCATCTACCAGCTTTCCTTTGTAGCCGCCTTTGTATATTTTCAGCAAAATATTTCTCAGTGTATCCGCATCATCGTGCAGGCTATTCGTCTGATCATACGACCTTCCCATTACAATCGTTGCGCCTTGTTGTAATAGCCCGAGCAATTTACGCGCAACCGGCACCGACATCAGGTTGGAAGCAGGCAGTAGTTGATGATGAGTTGGCAAGACCAGTATAGCATAGCTCATGCCGCCCGGAAATACCACACGCCCATTTTTCACCGTCGCGTTGAGCAATGCATCCGGATTGAAGGAGTCATAGGCATAACCGCCCAACGGATCGATCCATTTCTCGGGATCAGCCATATTCGCCGAATGCGTAACACCATCGGGTATCACACGCGTGGGTTGATTTTTATTAGCCAATCTTTCTTTTTCCTTTTGAACAATGGCTGGTCCATAAATACCGGGCAAGGTATTCACCAACCGATCCGGTAACAGTGAACGCCTGGGCAATTCTTCGCCGGTAAATACTGCAATGTCTGCAACCGGATCACCGAGTTGCAACAAGGCGTGACAACGCGTTAGGTATTCCATCCACGCATATCCCGGCTTGAACCAGGTTTGATCACGCTGGTAATAAAGTCCTACTCCATCCAGTGTCATGCCCGGACGGCGATCCATCCAAGGATTGTGTACGAACACATGAATCACCATTTTATTCATACCCAGGGCAAAATTTCTGTCACCAAGTGCTTTCAGCATACCCGGATGCTCCGACCAGTTCATCCGCAAAGTGGTGAATGCCTCTGCCTGTATAATTTTCTTTCCATAGATATGCGCGGCACTGATGGCATCGAGCATATCGTTGGGTTTGTCGTGTGTGGGACTGTTGAGCCAGAATTCTCCCATCGGGATATCGACCTGGCTGTAATGCAGCAATCCATCACTCATCATAGTAGGCGCTACCGTTTCCGCCGACCAGGTGCATCCTTTTTCACGAACCAATCCTTTGATGGTTCCATAAAAAACATCGTGTAACATTTCCGCTATCGTCTGACGAACATCGTGTAAGAATTTTTCAGAACTGGCCGCATCGCGTAGCGGCAGGCCCGTCATCGCCAGTAACCAGGGTTGTATATCGTAACCACGGCGGTTACGGAACTGCTTTGCAAAATCCTTGCTCCAGTTCTGGCTACCCGCTTCCCAACTGTCCATGTGAAACAGTTTCAGTACTTCGCCAGCAAGTTGCGGGTCGGTTTGTGCAAATGCCTGGCCAAACCAGCTATTGAACTGCAGGGTGATCGCGTCGGGATTGAACTTATCACATTCCAGACCTTTTCCCGCACCGGCTGTCGCATTTTCATGACCGGTAGAGGTATGACCGATGCGAACGATGACCCAGCTATCAAAACCTTCCGGCAATTGCCCACCGGCAAAACTTACTTTTCCTTCTTTATCGAGTGAAGCCGTCAGATCAATTATTTTATCCAACGGGATAGCAGTAGCCGCAGGAACCGTTTGGGATGTGGCAGGCAAACTCAGCCGCCACATGGAACCATTCTTACTTTCGTATTGATTAATCACTGCTTCCCCTGACAACCTGAGTTGCATCAGCTTCAAGGAAGGTTTCCATTTAGCCGCGTCCAGGTCTTCGGCTCCGGGCTCAGTGCCTTCTTTGTCATAAACAAAACGGAAATATTGCGAAGTTGTTTCGGGTAAGGCATGCGTTACATCTTCATCCGTATCCTGCCAGCCATGCCGCGGTGGTGAAAGCCTGGTGAGTGTGGTAAAGTTTTTTCCATCCTTACTTGCCTGCACAATCAAACGATGCGACTGATAATTATTCGATCCCGTTTTGATACGTAAGGAGCGGACTGTTACCGGTTGCGGATAAGCATATTGAATCCAGGTACCATTATCACCGCGGAAACTTTCTTTACTATCCGCTTTTGTCAAAAACGACGCATTGACATTATTACTGGTGGTTACTTCGGGCTGTATGAACTGCAGCTCCCAATCGCGCTGGCGAACCGGATAAGCATAAGTGGCTACCTCTTTATAATAACCTTTTACAGCTTCCGGTTGTGGCAATTGAATAGTGCCTTTGAAATCTGCTTTGACAAATTGTTTACTCCATACCAGTTTCTGCATGGAAAGTTCCGGTGTAATCCAGGGGCCGCCCGCCAATGAAAATCCATCGCTCAGGTGCATGCCGAGCTGCAGGTCGAGGCGTTTGGCTTCCTGCATCGCAAAATGAACAAGCTGCCACCATTCCGGTGATAACTGACGTGCGGTGGGTTGAAAGATCGGGGGCGTTACCGTATCCTTGATGGGCATGAGATAAGCACCGCCGATGCCTGCCGCTTTCATCGCTTCCAGGTCGGCGGTAATGCCTGCACGTGAAAAAGCCCCGTGCATCCAGTACCAGATCACCCAGGGTTTGGCGGAGGCGGGAGGATTACGGAAATGATCAACGGCATTGCGTTGCTGTGCAAACGAAAAGTTCACCAGCAGCAGCACACCAATTATCGTTACAAAAATTTTCTTCATGCTGATTATTTCGCCGCCTCGATTACCGGAAATCGCAGCGGGCTTTTGCCCTTGTCAACTGAGGTAGCCACCGCTATCCCCCGCTGGTCCTTGTTATTAACGGCACAATAAAAATGATATACGACACCCTTATGTTTTACGACAAACGATTTGTGTGCAAAGCGTTCATCATACGGCTCTGATGATTTGATCAGGTCGTCACCTTTCCAGTCTGTCCAGTTCACCAGGTCATAGGAGCAGGCAAACCGGTTGAAGGCATCTTTGCGGCCTTCCCAGAACGCACCGAAATAAAACATGATCCAAAGATCGCCCTTCTTTTGAATAACGGCGTCGCCCGTAATGCCGATCCGATGATGCATCACCGGATCGATGCCATAACGCTTCCAGGTGATCATATCGTTGGACACGGCCATGCCGATGCGCTCGAACCAGCGCCACTTCGGTGTATTGTTACTCGTATCGCCATTGGCATTGTAATACATCACAAAAGGATAGCCGGTGGTTTTGCTTTTATCCCAGATAACGGAACTCTTGAACAGTTTTTTATTTTCCCACCAACGTACATCCGGATCGCTTGCCGTGAGTACCGGTGCCGGTTCGCGCTGCCATTCCTGTGCTTTATCGATCGGTCCGGTCGTGTGTGCTATGCCGATCGCAAGCGGTCCCGCTTCATAACCACGATCCTTTCCACCGAAATAAGACATCCAATACCTGCCATTATATTGCTGCAATTTATAATCACCGCCCCATTTGGTATGCTGCAAAGCGATGTATCCGGCTTTCTGATGCGTATCCCACTGCGTAGTATCAGAGAATGAAAGTACGCGGCCCATCACTTTCCAATCAAGCAGGTCTTTGCTGCGCGACATCCATGTTTCGTAACCACGACCATCAAATACCACGTAGGTCATGTACCACCACTTCCCTTTCCGGTACACATTGGGACAATCAATCTTCCTGTCTTTGTTTTCGGGCACGATCACCAACCCGTACTTATAAGGCGTTTTTACTTCCTGGTATACCTGTTCCATTACGTGGGCCGGCACTTCTTTACCCTGCGCCCAGGCACTCATCGTCAACAACTGACAAAACAGGATCAAACTGATTCTTCGCATAGGTTTACTTAATTCCTTTGACTGCGCGGGCATTTGTTCCCGGCGCTGGTTTGGCTGCGTCCAATGGAAGCAGGTAAAAACGATACTGGTAATTCTGCGCGGGAACACGGTATTGTTCCAATGGCGCTGCTACATCGCTCCAACTGTCGTTGCCACCGACCCCCATTTGCACAAGATCGATATTCAGCGTCACATAACCCGCATCGCGCAACCGGTACGTATGACGGGCCGCGCGGATATTTGCTTCGGTATAAGGCCAGGCACTCATGCTGAGCAGGCTATCTGCTACCACCAATAATCCATTTCCTTTTTTATTATGTAGATACATCCAGCGCACATCCGTGCGGTTCCCATTTTCCTGCGGCACCACGTAAGGTTCCATGAATTCTTCGATCGGCTGATTATACAGGCCGGCATCGAAGCCCCAGCGACGATCGGTATAATTTTCATATAACCCTTTTCCATACCATTGTACCTGATCATAACTGCGATCGATACCGAGCTGCATACCCACGCGTGGAATATCCGGCAGACCGGGCTTCACGTCCAGCGAATAGTCTACTTGCACCACACCGTTTGATTGCACGGTATAATCGATTTTTACTTTCGCGCTATCGTTGATCAGTGTATAATAACTGGTAACGGTGGCTTTCCCCTCATTGATTTTCAGGTATTCGATTTTAGGTGTTTGTTCAAACCATTGACGCAATTTCTTATCTGCTTTCCATCCGCGTTTGTCGTTGTCGGTCAATGCACGGGTGAAATGTGGCATCAGCGGTGCTTTCAACTGTTCCCGGCCTTTCCACTTGTACGAACTTAATGCGCCGTTCTTATCAAACAATAACACAAAATCTTTTCCCTTCACCTGCCAGGACTCTGCAGTGGCTTCGGCCTTCAATGCCTTCTCCGTTGCAACGCCGGGACGGACCAGTGCCGTGAGCGCGAGTTGATCCGAAGCGATTACGTGTCCCTTTGGCGCCCATGCCGTTGCGTCTTTCAATTGAAACTCGAGTGTGGCGAAATATTCTTTCCCGCTTTGCAAACGCGGCAGCCATTGTTGGATACTAAAGACAGTATCGCGTTCTGCCTCGAGGCTTATCGGCGATAAAGTCTTTCTCATCACTTCAACACCGTCTACCTTCACGATCCACACGGGTACGTACACTGCTGCATTGTTCACCGGACCGCGATTGGTCAGTCTTACGGTATATGCTTCATTGTCTGCCCATTCCAGTACGATTGGTTGAAACACGCGCTTGCATTCATACATTGCCGCTTTGGGTCGACCGTCGGCGGCAACAATTCCCTTGATGGTAAAATTGTCGAAATACTTTTCTCCGAAATCACCGCCGTACGCGTAGTAAGGTCTGCCGGCGCTGTCCAGTTTGGTCAATCCCTGGTCTTTGTATTCCCAGATGCAGCCCCCGATCACACGGGGAAGGCTGCGCCATTGATCCCAGAGGTCTTTGATATTACCAGCGCTGTTGCCCATGGCGTGTGCATATTCACAAAAGAAAACCGGACGCTTGTCTCCGTTCGGCTGGTTCACCAGCAACGGCGCGGTATACAAGGCAGGATACATCCTGCTGATCATATCCACATAATATTGATCGAGCGGATTCTGCGTGCGGTGTGAGTGATCATTGGGTTTGAGGTAACGCGGATCGGACGGATCCATATATCCTTTTTCCTTCGGACTTCCCATGGCCGGTTCGTAATGGATCGGGCGTGTAATATCGAAATCCCGGAGCCATGCCGCCATTGCCGCATGGTTGGGACCACGGCCGGCTTCGTTGCCCAGACTCCAGAAGATAATAGAAGGATGATTCTTATCGCGCAAGGCCATGCGATTGCTGCGTTCGAGATAGGCACCTGTCCAGGCCGCATCATTGCTGAGTTTCCCACCGAGACCGTGTGTTTCAAGATTCGCTTCATCGATCACCAAGATGCCATACTCATCGCAAAGGTCCAGCAGATACGGATCGGAAGGATAATGGCTCAGACGAATGCAATTGAAATTAAATTGTTTGATCGTCTGCACATCACGGCGAATGTCTTCGCGTGAAAGCGCTTTGCCTTTTTCGGGATGATGATCGGGGCGGTTTACGCCATATAAATAAGTGAGCTTGCCATTGATCAGCAGCTTACTGTTCTCTTTTGAAAACTCCACAGACCTGAATCCCACTTTGCAACTTTTCGTTTCGAGCAAACGGCCCGTTGAATCTTCCAGTGAAAGCACCAGCCTATACAGGTTTGGTTGCTCGGGGCTCCATTTGAGCGGATTGGAAATTTTACTTTCCAGCAAACCAAATTTCACATTATCTAAGCGGGGATAAATCTCATTGATAATGGACTCCACCGATCTCTCCAAAGGCACACTCAATACCGCTCGTTGTGAAGCATCGTAAAGTTGCGCCTTCAATTTATAACCCGGCACCTGCTCTCCCGTCAGGTTCTCCATGCGCGGACGAATGCTGAGGATGGCATCCGTGTAATTGCTGTCCAATGTGGTCTGGTAAAAAAAATCGGCGATACGCAAAGAAGGTTCCGCCATAAGAAATACTTCACGATGAATACCGCTGAGGCGCCACTGGTCCTGGTCTTCGAGAAAGGATCCGTCACTCCAGCGGATTACCCAAACGGAAATAATGTTCTCTCCCGCTTTTAAATAGGGCGTGATATTAAACTCCGAAGAAAGGAAACTGTCTTCGGCATAGCCCGCAAATTTTCCATTTATCCAAACCTTGTAAGCGGAGCTGACACCACCGAAATGCAGTGTGACGTTCATTTCTTTCCAATTAACCGGTAACGTAAACGAACGCTGGTAACATCCGGTACCATTGTAATCTTTCGGTACATGCGGAGGATTAACGGGCCGGAAAGGATAAACGGCGCTTTTATAAATGGGTTTATCGTAGCCCTGCATTTCCCAACTAGAAGGCACGGGTATTTTTTTCCAGCCCTGCACTTTTGCTTTATAAAAATCAGCCGGTGCATCGGCAGGTTTGAGCGCAAAAGAGAAATCCCAGTCACCGTTTAACGAAAGATAACGTCCGCTCTTTTCACGATCGCCGTTTAACGCATCGGTTATGTTTCCAAATGAGTAAGCTGTGGCACGCGCCGCATCGCGGTTGATGCCGCTGATGGTTGGATCTTCGTAAGGTTCGGTGGCAAATATTTCCGGTTTATTGGGAATAGCCGCCGGCGTTTTATCGACAAGCTGCGCCGTTGCCAGCAGTGTACTGAACAGCGATAAATTCAGCAAGCCATAACGTATGTAGTAGTTCTTCAGCATACAATCGTTGACAGGTTTGATCAAAGTTCCGGTTCCTGCGAAGATATCCATCCCGTAGGGTCATGGAGTTTGCGAGGTTTCTTCTGTTTGTTGCGGTTCATCGTCCACCGGATGACGCCGCCAGTAATTGGCCAGGATAGACCCCGAAATATTCATCCATGGACTGAATACAGCTGCGGGAAGTCCCACCGTGCCCAGCTTCCCCATGCTACCGGCCAATCCGGAAGCCATGCCGCCATTTTGCAATCCCACTTCAAAAGCTACCGTACGGGCAGAATTTTTATCGAGCCGGAACAACCGGCTGAGCCAGTAACCGAAAAAGTAACCGGCGGCGTTGTGAATGACGGAACTGATGAATAAAAGGAAACCTACACGCATCAGGTTTTCGTGACCTGCCGCCGTGGTAACCGTGGTAAAATAAATAATGCCGAACATCGAAAAATAAGGCATCCGGCTGTCGAGTTTCGGATAACGCCGCGCCAGTTGATGATACAAAACGCCTGCAATCACCGCGCCCAGCAGGAAAGCAAAAATTTCGAATGACTGCAATAACTCAGGCGAACTTATATTTTCTCTTAAAAAATTATAAAGTCCCAACGGCAGTACTGCCAGCCACAACACCGCAAACAGCGTGATACCCATGACTACTTTTTTACCATAGGGCGTTGCCGTTTTCAGGTAGTCGTGGAGTAACGCTGCACCAATCGGCACAATCACGATCTTGATGATCTCGATCATCATATCCACGAAGTGTACTTCGATCAATGTACCCGCCAGCAACTTCATCAACAAAGGTGTGAGAAAAGGTGCGGCAATGGTAGCCATGGCGGTAACGATCACGGACAATACCAGGTTGGCGCGCGCGAGATAAACCATCACGTTGGAAGCTAATCCGCTGGAACAGGAACCGATCAGGATAATACCAGCTGCAATCTCCGGCTCAAAGTCAAATATTTTTGTCAGCAGCAATCCCATCAATGGCATAATGGAAAAATGGCAGAGTAATCCGATCACCACGCCTTTACCGGTTTGTGCAAGACCGGTGAAATCCCTTAAACTCATTTGTATACCCATGCCAAACATCACCAGCTGGATGATCACCAATATCAACCACTTGTTGCGCAGGTCCACAGATCCCCAGCGTGTAAAAGCATCGGGAAAACACATACCGGCAACCACTGCTACAATGATCCAGGCGGTATACCGGTACCCTTTTAATGCAGGCACGGCACCCAGTCCAATGGCAAGACTGATGGCAGACAATAAGCCACAAGCTTTCGCCAGAGCAATATTGCCGGTTGCAGCAGCAATAACAAGCGCCAGCACGGCCGCAGGTAAAAGAAATATAAAAAAGCGGTTGATCTGTTTCATACAGCAATCGTTGGCAGATTAAAGAACGGTAGCTAACTGTTGGATGGCAATGGCAGGGCTTGAAAGAATAGCAATCTTTTTTACTGATGGATCTAAGGCTTCCACGACGCGCGCCATCGAAGCCTGTGCCAGTACAATAACATCAACACGTGAGGCAAGGCTCGTCAAAGCATCTGCCACTTTTTTATCGTGTGTGGCCGAATCGCCGCCCATCAATGCTTCGAAAGCGCCTTCGCAAAGCACGGACTCCAGTTCGATCGTTTTGCCTGCAGCTATGGCTCTCCTGCGAACGAGATCACTTGTCGGTTGCAACGTAGTTGGCAAGGTGGCAACAACACCGATACGTGTTCCTTCACGCACGGCTCTGTCTGCCATGGGCTGATCTACACGCCATACGGGTACGCCCGTCAGCAAGGCGGCCTGCTCCACGGCGGCACCGATGGAAGAACAGGTAACGAGAATATGATCCGCACCTGCAGCTTCTGCGGCGCCTACATGATTCACCACACGACGGGCAACGCCGGGTGTTAATTCACCATTGGCGATCACTTGTTTGATCAGGCTGTCATCCACAATATTGAACACATTCACATTGGGCAAATGGGCGGTGCAGAGTTCCAGGAATACGGGCACCAATGTGGCTGATGTATGGATCAGTCCCAGTGTTTTCTTTTGCATGTTTATAATTTTCCTTTTTCTAAAATGATAAAATAGTTTTCATCACCGACCTGTCCGCCTTTGAAGTTCACTTCTTTTCCATCCAATGGCGAGCCGGGTGCGGTGGCGCGGCAAAGCGGCGCTCCCATCACCAGCGGTGCAATCATTTCTACCGCGTGGATACCCATGGCACGGGCAGCATAACTGCTTGTGTCACCACCCGCAACAACTATCCGCTTAACAGCAGTTTTTGCGACCAGCTCGCGTCCTGTGTGACCGAGCGAAGTACCTGTTTGTTCCGCCGGTATTAATTCTGCATTCGTTCTTTCATGACCACCGGTGTGAATGATGACACTTTGCCCGTTGTTCAGTGTGCGACAGGCAGCATCGGTATTTTCATTTACATGAAAAAGAGCGAAGCCTGCTTTTTCAGCACGATTGATTTGCGCAGCCGTAACAGGGGAACAACTACCCGCCAGTACCAGCAACGGCGATGCGGGTCCGGGATCGTTCCACTGCGGTGATGCCGGTAACGCACCCGTCTCGCGCCAGTATTGGCCCAATGCCATTTCAATACCGGAAGATCCAACGGAAAAAAGTTGTTCGTCATTCGCCAATTCATCCAGCAATGCTCCTACGCCGGACAATTGTGAAGTGTAAAGCGCATCTATTAATACAACCCCGGATTGTTGTTGGAGATAACTTTTCTTTTCGCTGAGCGATTGTTCCAATTGTAAAATCGACAGTAGACGAATAGACAGTTTTGTTTGTTTGGCCAGATGCAAATGCAGATCGCTTTCATCCGCGGGCGTTACAGGATGTTTGCTCATCGAAGGATGACGATCGAGGCGGTATATTTCACCTGCACTGCCAATGCCCATGCGCGCAAAAAGATTTCCGAAAACACAATAACGTCCCAGCGCGGGTGCTGCCACCAGTAAAGGAATAGATGGCTGATGAAATATTTTCGATGCCGTATCGATAGCGCGTCCTATGCTGCCGATGGTAGGCGACGAATCGAAAGTAGAACAAACTTTATAATGAATATGCCGCGCACCGGTTGCTTTCATTTGCATGAATGCCGGATGCAGCGTGGCTTCCATCGCTTCGGGTGACATGCTTCGTGTGAGGCCGGCAACACCATATGCCTGCAGATCCGGATAACTTTTTAATTGCTCCGGAGTTGGTGGATCGAGGAACAGGCGTGTTTTCAAACCCGCGCGGCACAGGAATTCCAGCGCATCCGTGGATCCGGTGAAGTCGTCGCCATAAAAGGCCAGTCTTAATGCGGGTACGTTACTCAAGCTTTACCAAATTTTTCAACCGATGAAGCAAATTCCTTGTATTGCGCGGCGGCTTCTTCCACCGACAAACCATCTACTGCCGCCTGCCAGGCCTGGTGCAAGGCGACAACGCCCGCCGCGGGTCCCATCGGATGGGCGAGAATACCACCGCCAGCCATGTATAACAAATCCGTTGTTTTTGTTCTGCGATAGGTTTCGGGAGCTTGTCCACCCCATTGCCCTGAAGACACCACCGGCATCACCAGTTTTTGATTACCTAATGGTGTCAGACAAGACGCGATCGAGCGTACAACCGAATCATCCGTTTCCCAGAATTTATTCTGAATACCATTTACGTGCAGTTGATCCACACCGGCTAACCGCCATATTTTCTGGTAAGCGGGAAATTCAATGCCCAGCAATGGGTGGCGGTTCAACATACCCCAGCCATTCCGGTGACCGTGAATGGCAAGCTGGCCCTGGTCCGTTATTTTCTTCACCCCGGAAACGCCCACGCTGTTGATGCTTAACATGGCGCAGGTACCTCCGCTCTTGATTATTTTTTCATAGCGATACAACATCTCGTCTATTTCCCCGGAAATGTTGAAGGCATACATGATCTTCTTACCTGTTTTGTCTGCGTGACGATTGATCACTTGCATGATCGTATCCACCCGTTCGTCGAAACGTGAATTGGCGGTAGCAGACATCAGTTCATCGTCTTTTACAAAATCGATTCCGGCGGCGGCCAGTTTCTCAACAATAGCGGCGGTATCGGCAGGCGTCAGGCCCACACTGGGTTTAATGATGGTGCCGATCAACGGACGTCCATACACATTGGTGAGTTCGCGGCAACCCGGAATACCGAAGGCCGGTCCTTTATAATGTGTTGTATAGGATTCAGGCAGGTCAATGTCCATCAATTTAAGACCGGTGAACTGTTTGATCTCATAGAGGTTGCCCTGCAATGTAGAAATCATTACGGGCAGGTTGTATCCGAAATTTTCTAAACTCCACGACACGCGCAGTTCTGCCCGATGATACTGCGAAGAGCCTGTATCAAGTCCGGGAATGGCGGGTACGTTAACGGTCTCTATGTACTTCACATGTTCGACACGCGCGGCAAACCGTTGTTTGAGGTCTTCCGTTTCGCCGGGTACGGCAACGAATGTTCCGGAAGATTGTTCTCCCGCGAGCACCGCCGCTGCCTTTTCAGGATCGAGCGGCGTTTCCACATAATAGGTAGCAGTAATTCTTTCCATTGATCAGGGATTTGTCCTTACCACCGGCAACCACACCCGCATGTCCGTCTGGCCTCTGTTGGCCCAGGCGTAATAAGGGATCAGTTGAACGGTAACCGGTTTGGTGGATGTATTCAGTGTCCGGTACAGTTTATTGTTCCAGTTGTTATTAGTTAATTGAAATACCTGCCCTTCCAATGCATTCAAGCGTCCGCCAGAAATCTGTTTGTTCACCGGTTTGAAACGGCCGTTGGAAGGAATGATGATATCGTTCACCGCAATGCCCGCAGGCAGATCGGCAGATTCGAGGCAATACACAACAGGGCCGCGTTTTACGGCTACCTGGTTATTGGTTTCTTCTACCAATGGATTTGATTCAATCAACGTTGCCGGCATGTCCATGACCAATTCGATTCGATCTCCTTTTTTCCAGGTCTGCGCCAGTTTCTGGTATTGTCCGCCTTTGATATTAGCCGCAACAAGTTTCCCATTGATTTTAATCGTTGCTTTATTACACCAGCCCGGAATGCGCAGGTATACCGGCACGGCTGTCGTCGGCGCTTCATTGATCACAATAGTCACGGCACCATTCCACGGATAGTCGGTTTGCTGTTCCAGTGCGAAACGCGCACCATTGTGGAGTTCCGTTGACAATTTACTTCCACCATATAAATGAATATAAAGCCCGTCTTCGCTGATGCCGTAGAGATAATTGTTTACTTCCGCCACGGTACGCACGGTATTGGGCGGACAGCAATTCGATAATTTGATATAACGCTGACGGCCTCCTTCCCAACGCAGATGATACGGATAGTTGGCCGATGCCGAAAGCGGATTGGTATAAAAAAACTTCGCGCCGTCCATGCTTACACCACTCAGCACACTGTTGTACAAGGTCAATTCAACGATGTCGGCATATTTTGCCTCTCCGGTTAACTGCAACATGCGCCAGTTCCACAATACATTGCCAATATTGGCGCAGGTTTCGTTGTGCGCGCTATGATTGGGTAATTGAAAATCGCGGCCATAGGCCTGATGCACTTTCTGAACAGTATCGGGTTTGTAAGAGGTGCCATCCACCGATACTCCATCATACAACGCGCCGCAGCCGCCCGTGACATACATTTTTGTATTGATCACATTATCCCATAGACGGTCCAGCGTGTTTAATAGTGAAGTGTCGCCGGTTTCGGCATACACATCGGCCACGCCTGCAAAAAGGTAATTCGCTCTCACGGCGTGCCCGACTACCCTTTTCATATCGCGGAAAGGTGCGCGGTCGGAGTTGTCGTCTGTTCCTTCCGTCTTGCCGCGGATATCAATGAGTTTGCGGGCCAGTTGCAGATACCGTTGATCACCGAGTGTACGGTACATTTCAATGATGCCCATATAATGTGAAGGACAGATCGCGTTGCGCGCCTGTTCGGGAGACGCCGAATCATAAAAACCAATCAGGAAATCCGTTGCCTTCCGCGCAATATCCAATAATGTTTTTTTACCCGTTACCCTGTAGTGCACACAGGCCGCGGTCATCAGATGTCCGAAGTTATAAGCTTCAAAGCTGAGTTTGTCATCGAACATTTTCGCCGCTCCTGTTTTGCGTTGCTCTATGATAGATTTAGTATAAATATATCCATCCGGCTTTTGCGCCTTACCGATTACGGTAATAGCATCGTCCATCCATCGATCCAGTTTCTGGTCTTTGGTGAGCGCATACATGCTCGCAACAGCTTCGAGGGTTTTATAAAAATCACCGTCATGAAAGGACGGGCCTTTAAAACGGCCGGTATCCAACCCTGCAGCTATTTCGAAGTTTTTAAACGAATGACTCAATGAAGCATCTTTGTAAGTTTTCCATAACAACGGCACCATCGAATCGCGGCAAACGGCGAAACGTTCCGCCCAAAACCCTTTGGTCCATTGCACTTCATTCACGCCAACACCGGTGAGCTTTGCATAACGGCTGGCCTGTGTATTCACCAGGCTGTTCTGCGCCATTGTCGTAACCGGCAACGCCAGCATCATTCCCACGATCAGCTTTTTCATTGCATTATTTTTTATAACGATTCTTACAAAGCCTGGTAACGGATGTCATATTGTACACCGGGCAGGATTTTGACCTCATACGTATCGGGAGCCGTTTGTGTCAGCTCGATGTTTTTACCGGAAGGCTTGTTTTTGCTTTTCAGTTTCAATACACCCTCACCGGCAGGTGATTTCATTTTTACTTGTTTTGTATTGCAGTACAATTCGATATCGCCCTGTGGCGTAGGTACTTTCCCTTCCATCCATTGCAGCCCGCCGAGCACGGGAGCCACTTCATAGGTTGCATAACCCGCCGTCAGCGGCTTTACGCCGAGATAATATTTCCCTAACAAATAAATCGGGCTGGCGCCCCAGGCATGACACAAACTTTTGCCGAAGGGGCGACCATACATCGCATAGTGTTCGCCTTCCTTTTTGGAAGGATCATATTCTTCCCAAAAAGAAGTAGCACCTAGCCGCAGCATGCCGCCCCAGTAGCTTTTCATTTCTTTTCTGACGAAATCCTGTTCACCCATGGCGCACAAAGCTTCCAGCTCGTAGAAGCGCATATACGGTGTAGTGATCTTTTGTACATTGGGATTGAGCAACACCGAATTTTTCACCGCTTGTTTTTGTGCGGCATTGAAATAATCAAAGAAAATGGAGAACATGTTGGCGTAACGCGTAACGTTATCGGTTTGCTTTCCATCCACCAGGCTGTGTACGAGTGCCTGTTTGGAAGGATTCCAGTAAGTGGCAAAGAATTGCTGACGAAGCGAAGCGGCCTGCTGGTTGTAATCCGCCCCGGCTGTTTTATCGCCCGCAATCCCCGCACAGATCGCCATGGTTTCGAGACTGCGGCATAACAACAGTTGCTCAAAACTGACGGCGCCTTTTTTACTCAAACCAGTTGCCCAGTCGATGAAAACCCAATCACCGGCGAGTCCCGACATCCAACCGTTTTGATCGCGACGGCCGAGGCAGTAATCCATCAGGCTTTTCATGCGCGGATAAAATTGTTTGATGAACGTCTGATCACCGGTGTACAGGTAATAGTCATAGATACCGAGGAACCAATAAAACGTGTAATCCATGATCGTGTTGATGTGCGAGGTAACGGGATCTTTACCACGCAGCGCCATCATCGTTCGCTCAACAGTCGGCTGATCGAAATAGGAATAATAATTCATCAGGTAGCTCTGGTAGGCGTCGCCGCTCCAAACCCAGCGGTCGCGTTTAATACCATCTATGAAAAACTCCCTGGTGTTGAGTTCGAAAGTGTAGCGGGCTACGTCATAAATGCGGTTGATCTCTTCATCATTGCAACGAAAATTTCCACGCTCTTTCACATCGGCGTATTCGTATAATAAGGAAACGGAATCAAGTGTAAGGCCGGGATCACCCTGGATAAACACATACCGGAACGCCTTTGACAAGGTAGGTATCGTATCGATGGATTGCGGCGCATCGAAATGAAAACGATCGAGCGTTTCGCAATGCGTGGTGGACAATGCCTCTTCGCGGGACTCCCCATAATAGAGTGAAAGATTGCCTTTCCCTTTCACGCCGTGCAACCGTACAAAACCAAAAGTCTCGCGACCGAAGTCGATCACCTGCCCGCCGGCAACCTTCTCCACCGACTTAGCAGAGAGTGGCCGCACCGGCAAACGGAATTGCGAAGGACGTTGAGCCGGTGTATTGAAATTCCAGCTACCGGCCTGCAGCCAATTGGTAGCAGAAATGTCAGATGTCTTACCCGTTTCGTCGATCCATTCTTTGTCTTCAAACGTTACGAGCCAGGAAGCATCGGAAACAATCGTTCTTCCTTTGATAAAAACAGCCGGCACTTCGGCCTGGTTAAAAACTTTGATATTTATCTTGTGTTTACCCGCGGGCAGCGTGATTTTCGAAGGACTTCCTTCAAAGGGTTTGCCATCCAGCTTTACATTGTACTGACCTTCCGCAAAAATCTCCACCTCTTCCGGCGCCGCCACTTCTACCACTTTATGAAAATCCATCAACACGTAATGGTTATCAATTTTCCAGAAAACAGGAAAAAAAGTGCCGCGTTCGGTACGGCGATTCTGCACTTTGTTGGAAAGTACGATCTCGAAATCGCCGGGATACCAGATCCACGTGGCCTGTTGCGCTTCTGCAAAAACCACAAACAGCAATGCTGCAATAGTAAATAATGCGCGACGGCGATATTTCTTCATCAATTGTTGGCAAGTATGCATATTAAAAACCATTAAAGAAAATGTATAAGGAAATCATGACGATGATCAGCGCGATCCATACGCGCCAAACCAGTGGCGTAGCTTTGGGTAATACGTCATTGCTGAGGATAGCAGTGGCAGATGTTTTACCGACCAGGGAAATAACAACCGCCAGGAACAACAGACCCGCAAAAATGTAAAAAGACAACATCATATAGTGCGGCCAGAAGGAATATTGATCGGCAGGGAAAACCCACAAATACAAAATACCGATACCCAGGCTAATAGCAGAGCCGATCGACAAGGTAAAGTTCACCGCGAGACGCGTAGTCCGTTTCCAGAATACGGCGATCAGGAACACCACGGAAAGTGGTGGCGCAATAAAGCCGAGCACCGCCTGGAATACATCAAATAAATTCAACCCGCGAATGCTGTCGATGGCAATGGCCATGCCTACCGCAAACAAACAACCCGCAATTACCGTGATGCGTCCCATGCGGATGATTTGCTTCGAAGTGGCATTGGGATTGATCTTCTTTACATACAGATCTGTGGTAAAGACCGTACTCAAAGCGTTCAATGAAGAGCCTATCGTGCCGACTAATACCGCAATCAATACCACGATCACCAATCCATTTAATCCCGGAGGAAACAAGTTGGTGACAAGCGTCATGTAAGCTTCGTCGGGGCTTGACAAATTGGGAAACAATTCAAAACAGATGATGCCGGGAATGATGAATAACGGTAAGGATAAAATTTTCAGCCAGCCGATAAAACTCACGCCCAGTTGCCCCTGTTCGAGATTACGTGCGCCGAGAACAGACTGCACCATCGCCTGATCGGTACAAAAGAAAGCGACTGCAGCAACAGGATAACCCAATAAGATAGCATACCAGGGATACTTGGGATCGCTGGCAGGACGGAACAGGTTCCAGTATTCGGAGGGCGCTTTATGAAAAAGTTCGGAGATGCCACCCACCTTCTGAATGCCGAGAATGGCGAGCAACAAAGAAACGGCAATGAGCAGGATCATCTGGAAAACATTCACACGGGCGATGGCACGCAGCCCTCCGGCAAAAGCAAACAGACCGGCAAACAACACCAGCACGATCACCGACTGCCACATCGGGATACCGAGTACCTGCCGTACAAGAAAACCTCCGGCAAACAAACCCAGCGAAAGCCACGAGATCAATATTTTGATCAGTGCATACCACGCAAGAATATTGCGTGTATCGTCGCCGTACTTCTTGCCCATGAATTCGGGCATGGTTGTTACTTTACTCGCCAGGTAACGCGGGGCAAAGACCATCGCCAGTAAAAACAAAAACACGAAAGCATACCATTCAAAATTACCTGCTACAATCCCCGTGCTGTAACCAATACTGGCAAAGGCCAGCAGCATGGAAGGACCAACATTCGTGCCCCACATATTAAAACCGATGCTGTGCCAGTTGAGTGAATTACCGGCGAGGAACAGGGTCTCTCCTTCTTTTTTCTTCCGGCCAAAACTGGCGCGATACCCGATGTAAAGCAGGATCAGGAGGTACGCGATCACGATGGCGTAGTCAACCGTTTGCAATTTGGCAAGTATATTATTCATGCAGCAGCTTTCTTATTTGCGGGAGGTCAGCGCTCCCAATGATGGTAATCCATATCCGGCAAGAATATCCGCGATCTTCACGGGTTGTCCTGTCTGCAGACTTTTATCCATTGCCTGCAATAAAGCAACCGTACCGATTCCTTCGCGCATATCGGGATAAGCCGTAAATCCATCTTTGATGGAATCCGCGAAATACTCCAAGTAGTTCTGGTATTCTCCGGCGTGATGGCTTTGCCCTTCAAACCTGAAATAATACTTTATCGTGCTGTCGCCCCAGGTGATCGTTTTTTCCTCGCCGGTTTTGTCGGTGATGGCATAACGGAGTTCGTGGTAATCTGCCTGGCTGGCGCCATCGGTTCCACGCAACACGGTCGTCATGCCACTTTCACGATATGCCGGCTGAATTGGTGAAGTGTAAACACCACTCACACGTGCTATTCTGCCATCGGCTGCTTTAAAAATAAAATGCATGGTATCCTCGTTCTTCAGTCCTGCTTTCCGGGCATTCGGACTGATCATGCCATAGCCCATCACTTCTTCGATAGCAGGCAGGTACCACCTGATAAAATCTACCGGATGACTTAAACCGCCGTACAACCACTTGAAGCTTTCTTCCAATGCCCACTTTTTATCGAGGAACCAGCGGTGGTCTGCATGGTAGCTGCTTTCGATGGTAATCAGCTCTCCTATTTCCCCGGCTTCAAAATCCTGGCGCTGGCGCTTGGCCGGCTCAAAGAAGCGGGAGCTTTGTCCTACAAAAACTTTTTTCCCTGTTTGTTCTTGCAGGTCCAGCAAGGCTTTGGCATCTCGGAGATCATCGATAAAAGGTTTGGTACAGATAACATGTTTATCATGTTGTAATGCTTTCTTCACATGATCGGCATGCAGGTGATCCGGTGTATAAATCGCGATTGCATCTATCTGCGGATCATCGAGCATGTCTTCATAACGGGTTGTGTACCGATCGAAACCAAATTCCAAAGCACGTTGTTTGCAAAGCGCTTCGTTGACATCGCAGATTTTTTTAAGTTCGATCTTCTTGCTTTGCAGGGCGGCCGATATCGTGCTTCTTCCTTCACCGAGACCTAATATGCCTAATCGTAACATGCTATGCTGTTTATTTATTTTAAAACTTCTGGAAACACCCAAACTTCCGAGGAATCAGTACCCGGTATTCCTGCCTGGTATTTTTTCATTTGCCGGTTCCATTCATCCACGCGCGGATTATCTTTCGCAGTAAGCGGATTCAATTCATCGAGGGTTTTATCTGCCGGAATGCTGATCACTAAAACCAGTTGATCATCTTTCCGGTAAAGTAGTAACTGCCGGAACTGTGCACGGCAGAATCCCTGTGCCACTTCCGGCCATTGCTCAAACTGCGTGGCGTGTGCGTTCATGTATTCGCGTTGCAATAAGGTATCCGGCACCAGCGCAGCGGTCAGCAGGATATGTTTCCATTCACCGCCGTCACCGGTGCTGTCGGTTGTTGCGCAACGGCTGCGATCAAAGGCATAAAAATAATCCGGGTATTCACGAATCGTTACACCCTGTAAAGTATTGATGGCCTTTTTGAAAGCACCTGGTTTTTCTATTACGGCAAAAATGAAATAATGATTCTTCCAGCGATAGAGCGAACCGCCGGGTATGCCTGCTTCCGCAGCGATCTTTTTTATCTGTGCCGCTGTGGTGTTGTCGGGTTGTGTAACCACCAGTTCGATTATGGAAGGATGTGCCGATGCCGCTTTGTGACGGACTGCTGTATTTTCAGGGGAGGTAGTTTCTTTGCACGCATTCAGACAAAATATACTTATCAGCAGCATCGCTGCCAATAGCCGGGAACGTACACGAAAAAAGTTATTGCTTGTTTTCATTTTTTCTCCTGATTGATGGGCCAGTTTTTATCTGCCGTCTTTCTTCCCTCCAAAAGATGACGGTATGCGGGTTCCAACCCCGCCTGCTGACGAATACTGTCCTTTACCGCGGGACCGTTATTCGTCCATATATTGCCGGGACCATTGGCGTTTTGTAAATATTTTTCAGCAGGTGTCCAGTTATCTTTTACATTGAAAAAAGAAGACCCTTCGTCCGTATAGAGATAAAACCAGTGATCAGGTAAATGTGCATAAGGCGCTTCGTAAATGCTGTCGATATAATTGCCGCTGATCACAGAACCGGGTTGTGCAGATAAGGTATAGATCGCTGCCACATCGTACATGTGTTTGCCGTAATGATGAATTTTATTGGATAGAATGCGGTTGTTGCGCATCACGTTGAGCGTACGCGTCCAGCCCCAGCCGACACTGATGCCCGTGTAAGAAAGTTCAGCCAATTCATTATGCGCAATCAATATGTCGCGGACAAAACCCGCGCCGATACCCACACAACCCCAATCTTCATTGGTAGCATTGGTGATCAGGTTATTGGTGATCTCTATGGCGCGGCACCACTCACGTTGATCAGTGGGGTCGTATGGCAGGTGAACTTCTACCGGTTCTTCAGAAAAAACACCGGCGAGAATGGCCGTGCCGCCGATATCATCGAACAGGTTTCCGCGGATCATTGATTGCTGTGTGCCTTTGCCAAAGTCGAGTGCGGTGGATGCAAGATGTTCAAACAAACAATTTTCTATACCGATGTTATGGGCAAAACGGATATCGACGGCAGCAGCCGGCCGGCCAACCCATGCCTGGTTTTCCAATGATTTTTTATCGGGTGTACCCGGTACTTTGAGTTTGTACGCATCCAGCATATAAAGTCCTGCCTGGTGCGGCACATGCCCTTGCCGGGATGGACGCAACCAACCGGTATGTTGAAAGCGAAGGCCTTTGATGTTGACATATTTCACCGGATGATCGATCGTGCCTTCGAGGCGCAGAAGTGTTTCATGGTAAGGGGCAATAACGCTGGCTGCTGACAGGTCCTCACCGTTGCGTGGCCAGTAGTAAACTTTAGCTGCACCGATATCGAGGAACCATTCGCCGGGTTGATCCAATAGTTGAACAGCATTGGCAAGAAAAAAAGCAGAGTTGCCGGTTTCTTTGGATATCCATGGCGCAGGCCACGGATGTTCGCTCTGGATGCGGCTTTCAGGTTGATGAAAAAAAAGTTGTGCGCTGTCACCTTGTACCCTGATTTCTTTCACACGAAGAATGGCGATGGCCCACCACTGATGAATGACCATTTCTAATGACGGGGCATTCGTCAATCCCTTTATTGCTGGCCAGGGAATGCGGCAGGTTTGATCGGCTTTGTTCCAACTGAGTATACGGCTCATGCTGTCGGCATTGCGATCGCGGGCGCGGACAGCTTTTTGTCCGTTGATCCAGAGCTGGCGGAATTCGGCAGGTCGTCCGCCATCAAGTGGAACGTCGGCTACCCACACTTTTCCTTTCGCAGCAGCGGGAAGTCCGGGTACGCTACCGGCTTTCTTCCATCCGGTAATGTTGCGGCCGCCGCTGATCACGGGTGTTTCACCCGGAGCGGCTTCGATGGTTGTCGGGCTATCGGCGGTGCCGGTATCTTCGGGTCTTATGAAAACAGGTTCATTAAGAAAATAATTGCCGCCTTTGACAACGATGCGTATGCCTCCCTGAATACGTGGATCATTTAACCGGCGCCATTCACGGGCCATACGCAATGCAGCATTGACCGTAGCCAGCGGACGCGAGATGGTTCCGTCCTGGTTGTCGGCACCTGCAGGTGATACATAAATATCAGCTGAATGAGCAGAGATGGTAAATATAAGCAGGAACACTACCGTAAGGCATAGAGGCAATCGTTTCATCATTTGACCGTTAATGCGATAAATGTGCTTAAGTAGCAGGCAATTAAGCAATAAATTTACCGCCAGACCTTACCTTAAAAAATGTAAGAATTGGGTATAATGATGGAGAATTTTCCTATACCGGCCTCAGTTTCCGGTTTGGAAAATCCGGCGCAGATAAGCCACGTTGGCGCCATAGTTTCCTTTAACGTCGCGGGGTTTGCGGGCATCGCGGCTTCTTTCGATCACGAGCCAGCCGCGCCATTTCATTTTATCCAGGGTCTTTTTTACTTTTTTCATGTCGATCTGCGGATCGTTTTCCAGCCACACGCTGTCCTTGTTGCTGGCGTGGATCATGGCAATTCTTTTAGCGCCCAGGATTTTCAGTTCTTTATACAGATCGCGGCCTTCGCGAAGCGGATTGGAAAAGTTGAAATAGATACGGATCGCATCCGAACCGATCTCTTTTAGCAATGCTACTTCTTCGGTAGCAGACAAGGCCGTTTCGATGGCAATTACCACCCCGGCTTCCTGGGCCATGCGGCCGGCAACTCGCAGCCTGGCCACCACCGAATCACGGACCTCCGGATTTTTCTTCAGATCACATTGTACACCCAGCGGCAGGAAGGCCGTTTTCACGCCCATTAATTTCATCGTGGTTATACAGTCTTGTATCGATTGAATATATTCCTGCCGGTTGCAGAATGATTGCGCATAATAACCTGTCATCGCCACCGAAGAAAATTCAATATGCTGCTCTTTTGCCTTGTCGATAAATTGCTGCCGGATCGAATCCGTGAGCAATTGGTTTTCAAAGGTGGGACGATTGCCCAGTCCACCCATGTCAATTTCCAATCCATCCGCACCGATTTGTTTCGACAATTCGATAGCACCAAGTTTTTGGCGTTTCAGCAGCATCAGATCGATTACGCCGATTTTATAACGCTGATTGCTTTGAGCGATGGCGATTGCAGGCAATGCCAGCGTGAGAAATATGAAAAGTCTGATCATAGAAATTCAAAAGTCAAAATTCAAAAGTCAAAAATACGAATGCCAAATGGTCAATAGTGAATGGTGGATGTTTACCTAAAACTTATAACTTAATACTTATAACTTTTCTCCATCGCATTTCCAGCTCCGCAAAACCATGAACCGCATTCGCGGGTAATCGCTCCCCTTTATCACCAAAAACATACAATAGCTTTTCTTCTTCGATCACCACACCTGATTCATCGGGTTGTCCATCGGTGAGCTTCGGAAAAGGCTTAAGGTTTAATTGACGTTGCAGGAAATCATACACCGCTTTTCTTTTATTAATGCCGAAATCATGCCCTTCGTCGGGCAGATGCACATTCTCCACTTTCTCCGCCACACCATAATAGCCGTACATTTTTTTCAGGTAAGGAAAATCGTGTTCAGGCATCCTGTCTGTCCAGTCGCGGCCATCGCTGACTACCAACTGGGGACGCGGAGCCGCCATGGCAGCTATTTCCATATTATCTGTGCGGCCACCACATGCATGAATGGGCATACCACTTTCACAAGGGCAACCGCCGTAGAAATAAGAAGAAAGGGAAACGACCGGCGCACTCACTTTAATGCGATCGTCGATCGCGGTCAGTAATACAGTGTGAGAACCCGCACCCGAACCACCGGTTATGGCCACGCGGTTGGTATCGGCATCGGCACGTGCCAGCAAATAATCCATGATGCGCAGCGTGGCCAGCACCTGCATCGTCATGGAAAGACTTCGCCGGTGATCATCTATGTTGAATTGCAACAACGATTCTCCCCAGGCAAAAAGATCATAGCTGAACGTCATCGCACCCATGCGCGCCAGCATGGCACAACGGTATTGACAATCTGCGCGGTAACGTTGTTTCGGCCAGTGCCCGTCCGGATTCAGGATCACCGGAATTTTTCCTTTAGCGCGCAAAGGCCGGTACAAGGATCCGCTGACGTATACACCCGGGAATATTTCGAGGGCAATATTCTGTACCGTATAATCTTTGTATTTCCGTTCCGCAGTGATGATGGGCTTGCTTCCGGGAGAGGCCGGCATCGGGTTTAACTGCAACGCATCCAGCAAACAAGGACGCAAGGCGGCTTTGCGCGCTTCCCAGGATTTTTTATCATTATACAATGCTGCAATGCGATCGAGTTCGGCCCAGCCTTCCTCCGGTGTCCAGCGGTAATATTCATATGCACTCAGCTTATAAACACGCTCTTTGTCTTTCTTCAATTTGAGATCGAGCGGTTTCAAAATATTATCTGCCGTCTCCTCAAATCCGGGACGGAAACGCCAGTCTGCATAACTGACCCATTTGTTGTTCACCATCGAATCGGGATACCTGATGGTGACCCCGAAGCGTGCCTGAATGCTATCGAGCACTTCGCGCAACGGACGGCGATAAGCTTCGTCTGAGTTCTGCTGTGCACCGGCCTGCAAGATCATCAGGCAACTACACAACATGATTGCAACCAGCTGAATTATTTTTTTATAGCACTTCATCTTTCTTCAACGTTTTTTTTACGATGACGGCTGTAGAGCAACGCCGGATCCAGCACAGGTTTGGGAAAGAAAAGACTGGCTACATATCCGACAATGATCACGATCAGGTGACTGTATACGCCCAACATCAGTTTGTGATGTGTAAAGTTATACGGTCCGAGATCAAGCAACACCTTTTTTTCGTGTACGCCCACGGGCGTAGAAGTCAATACCGCATAGGCAGTAAACAAGATACAAACGATGATACCGATGTTCACACCCTGACGGTTGGCACGTGACGATAAAAAGCCCAACAGAAAGATCCCGACGATGCCACCCGAGAAAATTGCATACAGGGTGAAGACGACACCCAGCACACCTTCGTTGCCTGCACGAACGTACAAGGCACCGATCAAAGCAGATATGGCACCCGCTGCCACCACCATTATTTTACTCGCTTTGAGGTATTCGCCATCGGGACGGTTACGTTTTATTTTCTTGTAATAGTCTTCCACACCTACCGCCGCCATCGAGTTCAGGTCGGCGCTCAGACTGCAAATCGCGGCCGAGATCAATGCGGCTACAATGAAACCAACGACGCCTGTCGGTAATTGCGTCATCATAAAATGCGGGAACGCCGCCTCCGCTTTCATCCCTTCAGGCATCCCCTGCTGCTGATAAAAAACGTACAACGCCGTGCCGATGAACATAAACATCGTCCAGATCGGAATGGTGAGCGTAATACCCATCAGTGAAGCGCGGATAGCCGATTTGTCCGTGCGCGCAGTAAGATAACGTTGCACTACGGTCTGGTCCGTTCCGTATTTCTGGATCGCATAAAAAGCACCATTCACTACCATCACAAACAAGGTGAGTTGTGTAAGGTCAGTGCTGTAAGGTCCGAAACCCGTCCGGCCTCCTGCACTGGCAACACGCCATGCTTCGGGCACGCCGCCTTTGATAGAAAATAATAAAATGCCGAGACAAATAACACCGCTGGCAAACAACATGAATCCCTGGAACACATCGAGCCAGATCACTGCCTGAATACCACCCTTGAGGTTGATAACAACCAGTATCGCGCTTACTACGATCAAAATAATATAAGCATCGATACCGGTAAGTTCGCGAATAGCTACGGCAATCAGGAATAACACCGTGCCCATGCCCGCGAACTGTCGGAGAATAAAAGACGATGAGCTATAATAACGCGCCAATACACCAAAGCGACGTTCAAAATATTCATAGGTACTCAGTCCGATTACCCGACGATACAACGGAACGATGAACCAGATAGTGCCCAACAGTACCACCGGCACCATCAACCCCTGTACCAGTAATATCCAGTTGCTGGTGAACCCTTGCGCGGGATAACCGAGAAAAGTAACGCTGCTGATCAGCGTGGAGAGCAATGACAAACCCAGGGCCCAGGAAGGAAAATTGCCTTTGGAAAGAAAAAAGTTTTCGGTAGTGCGTTGCCGCCCGGAAAAACGAAAACCAAGATAAAGGGTAACGCCCAATACCAAAAGGATGATGACGTAATCGATAAAATGCAATTGATTCATATGGGCGATCGTTGATAAAAAATTTATAGCAATCTTGCTTTCACCGTTTGCGGCCAGGCATAACTACCAGGTTTCAAAGTAAAACAGGCATTGCGACCACGAAGGCGCACCACACCCTGCGCCAACTCCTGGATTGGTACCAATTTCGTTTCGTTCAGTTCATCGAGAATAGCGGCGGCTGTCGCCCCACCTTCAATCATCAATTCAGGTTGTGGCAGTGCAGCCACCAACATGGCTACCTTTGCCGCCATGTATTTTCGCAATGCTGCCGCCGTTCGCGTTGTGTTGCCTTCTTCAAAAGCAATGATCATTTTTTCGGCCGTTAGCGAAAGCTTTGTATCGTCCGCATTCAACGAAATTTCACCTACCTCCACATTCCATTGCTTCCATTCTTTTCTGCGCTCGGGATAGCGGGTACCGCTGATCAGTAACAAGGGGCTACCCCACTCCTGTTCCCGTTGCAAACGCTCCCGGTATTGTTTTGACAGCAATGCCTTAAAGAAATCACTGCTGCCAGCCGGTAGCGTACCCGCATTTATCCGCTGCGCCATCTGTGCCACATCGTAAATGGTACCGGTTTCTGCTATTGTTATGCCGTTCATCTCTTCCGGTTTTGCGCGCAACATGGAAAGAACGTCCGCACTTGTTACCGGAAATTCAGGATCGGCAGCAAAACCCGCTTCGTGAACGGGAATATCATTTATAAAATAATTGCCGTTGCGGATCGTACGCCCCAACGACGGATTGGCGGGTGACAGGATGGCTTGCTTGCTTCCGGTCATTTCCATCAGCATGCGCAATTCCATCAACACATGTCCCCGCAGCACCGAGTCTGTTTTTTGAAAAAGCCAGTCCGGTTTTGCGGCGAGTACATTTTCCGCAATCGTTCGTGTACGTAAACGCGCTTCCGCTTCCGGCAATGAACGGCTATCCGTACATGCCACCCAGAGACCGGCATCCGGAGCAATGTCATTTCCCCGCGTCAATATCGTGGTAAGGCCAAAGCGATGACCGATACCGGCCATTTCAGCCGCACCTGTGAGGTCATCTGCAATGACCGCGATCATGCGTTATTTGTTTTATATACGCTCAACTGAACGGCACTTTCAATCGCCAGCACCATGGCGTCAGGGCTGGCAATACCCTTTCCTGCAATTTCGAATGCCGTGCCATGGTCAACAGAAGTCCGGATAATCGGCAGTCCCATTGTAATGTTCACGCCTTTCACACTGTCCATGCGGTTTTTCTCAGCGTTCCATTTGAAGCCTGCGAGTTTGAATGGAATATGTCCCTGGTCGTGGTACATGGCTACTACGCCACCGTAGTAACCAGTAGCTGCTTTGGCAAACAGCGTATCGGGGGGAACGGGACCTTCCACCTCATATCCCAATTCACGCGCTTCGAGTACGGCGGGCAAAATTTCTTCATCGTCTTCCGTACCAAACAATCCGCTGTCGCCTGCATGTGGATTCAATCCGGCAATGCCGATGCGGAGATTGGTTTCTCCCAATTGTTTCATGCCGTTATGCAACAACTCCGTTACCTGGAGAATGCGTTCTTTCTTTACCAAATCGCAGGCCTGGCGCAGGGAAACGTGTGTGCTCACGTGAATCACTTTCATCTTGTCTTCTACCAGCAGCATCGCATACTTACTTGTGCCGGTATAGTGCGCATAAATCTCCGTGTGTCCCGCAAAATGATGCCCGGCTTCGTTGATCGATTTTTTATTGATCGGTCCGGTGACGGTGGCGTCTACTTCTCCTGCCAATGCCAACTCGATCACTTTTTTCACTGCTTCGAAACTGGCATTGCCGGCCATCGCGCTCACCTCGCCAAACTTTAATTCTTCGGGGTTCACATTTTTAAGATCAAGCACTTCAACCGTGCCCTGCTGAAACACGGCCTCGCTTACGGAAGCAATGGTCTTTACTTTTAACGGAATATTCAGTCTTTCGCGTATAGCATGAAACACGCCGGCGTCACCGACGATCAGCGGACGGCATCTTTCATAAATCGAATCGTTCATCAATGCTTTCAATGCGATCTCAGGACCAATACTCGCGGGATCTCCCATGGTGATCGCTATAACAGGTTTATTATTCATGCTCTTTAATTATTTTGTTGCGTACGTTTCTTTTAATACCTGCCATGCTTCCACTAAAGCAGGTTTTTCCTCTTCCGGCACATTTTGCAATGGCGGCATTACCGTTGCACCGCAGATATGTTCCAGTTCCAGCAATAGTTTTAGCGCGCCTAGCGATTGCCCGAGTGTACGGCCTGCCTGGTACAGATTGCCGAGTTCATCCGACCCCTTCTGCCAGAATTCAGCATCCGCATCGCGGTTTTCTTCGACCGCTTTTACCAATTGTGCATACAATGCCGGATGAAGATTGCCGGTGCTTGGAACAAGGCCATCACCACCCTGCTTCAATGCAACAACGGATCGTGCTGCCCAGCCCAGCAAGTGGCTGAAATCATCGCGGGCCGACCAGCGTTGCAATGATTCTTGTAAGCGCTCGTCACTTCTTTCCGAATCTTTTAACCCTACTATTTTTTCGTGATGACTTAATTTTTCTATCAGTTCCAGTGGAATGGACATATGAGTGGTGGCCGGAATATTATAGATCATCAGCGGTCCTCTTGCTGCATCTGCCAGGCATTCAAAATAATGAAGCATTCCGGATTCAGTCAATGCATAATAAGAAGGCAATGTAGCCACCGCCACATCTGCACCATGATCAAAAGCGTGATTGGCGAGATCAACAGCTTCCTGGAATACCAGCGAAGAGATGCCCACATAGAGTTGCGTACCCGGTGTTTTAAGTTGCCCTGCCGTTTCCGCGTATTTTTTTCGCAGAGATGCGGAAAGTGAGGTTGATTCACCGGTTGTGCCTGCGATAAAGGGATGTACCCCGGCGTCTGCAAAATGCTGCATCAGTTTACCAACACCAGCAATATCCAATTCCAATGAAGTGGTAAGCGGCGTTACTGCGGGAATGACGATCCCGCTATATTTTTTATTTTTTTTCATGCGTGAAAAGCGGCCTTGTATATCGCGATCGCATCAGCTTCACCGATGGTACGCGGATTGTTTTTAAGTAGACGTTGTATAGTGATGGCTTCTGCCGCCATGGCGGGAATAGCTTCTTCGGGTACGTTAACGTCTGCGAGTGTTGCCGGCAGGCCGCAGTCACGGATCAGTTCCCTGATGCGGGTCACGCCGGCTTTTGCCGTTTGTTCCACCGATGACTGACGCTCACATCCCAATGCTATTGCAACATCGGCATAGCGATCCACTGCAGCGGGAATATTGTATTCCATAACGTATGGCAACAACAGGGCATTGGATAATCCGTGCGGCAAATGAAACTTGCTGCCAAGCGGATACGATAAGGCATGTACACCGGCCGTGTTCACCGGCCCAAGGCAAAAACCGCCGAGCAAACTTCCCATTGCTACCTGCTCGCGCGCATACACATCGTTGCCCTGCTGAACAGCTTTGACAATATTCGCCGAAATACGGCGCATACCTTCCGCCGCAAACATGTCGATAAAAGGTTGGGCGAACTTATTGGTATACGCTTCCAGGCAATGCGTCAGGGCATCAATGCCGGTTGCTGCAGTAATAGCCGGCGGAACGCTGATCGTGAGTAAAGGATCGACATAAACCTGATCGGGCACCAGCCAGGGGCTGATGATTCCCTTTTTCTGGTTATCCGGATCAACCAGGATGGCATTGGGCGACACTTCGCTGCCGGTGCCCGCTGTTGCAGGCGCACAGATCAAAGGCACTTTACGTCCTTTTAGTAAACCAATGCCGACATACCCGGACAATGTCTGCTCATTGTGTAATTGCGCTGCCACCAGCTTCGCTACGTCCAGCACACTGCCGCCGCCAATACCGATTACCACATCCGGATCGAAGGGCGTTGCCGTTTTCATTACGGTGGCAAAATCTGCGAAGGAAGGCTCCTGTACAATGGCCGTATAGATTTCAACACCGAGGCCTTTTCGCTGCCAGGCCTCCAACATTTCGGCCAGCGCAGCTTTCAGCGGTTCAATGGTCATCAGGAATACGCGACGATAATTTTTATCAATCATCTCTTCCTGCAATTGCCGTAAACAACCATTGCCAATAATTAATTTACCAGGGAAAAATAGCTGAAGTGTGGATTGCATGAATAGTTATTTAACCAGCAAGGGTTCGGAAACAGTTACCGGCCTGATGTCCAGCCGCTCGCACCAGGAATAGAATTTATTTATCAGTTCGTCAAGCTGCTGTTGTTGTAAAGGCGTAAGCTGCACTACTTGCGTACGGCTGCTTTGTTGCAACGGCAATCCCCTTTTCTGCAAAAAATATTTCGCACTTAGTGGGTACGCTTCGTGTATCAAAGGATCGGCGGCCGTCAATTCGGCTTGCAGCCAGGCAGCTTCAGCCTGATAAGCCGGATCAGCTGCATGATCGCATAACCATACCATCAACTCGGGATAGAAATTTCCGGAGATGGACGACATGCCACGCGCGCCGCTCCGCAACGACGTAAGTGTATTGGGTGTATGGGCATCGTAAAACTCCAGCACCTGTTGTTCACGGCAGATCGCCAGTTTTTCTTCTACCCATTCTTTTTTTATGGACGTGTCTTTGTGGTAAATAAAACGGCCTGTATCGATCAACTGCCGGAACACGTCCGGCCCTAAAATTCTTTTATAGGGCGCCGGACATTCATACAGACCAAGCGGTATGTCTTCCGTCAACTGCAAGAGCTTGAAAAAGTTTCCAAGCAAGGTTGTATCCGACTCATCAATATTCGCGAAATGTGCCGTGATCATGATCACGGCATTCACACCTGTATCATAAATCTGTCGTGTAAACCGGGCTTTGTCGTCGATCGTTTGTCCGAAGGAGCCCGTCGCTACTACCGGCACACGCCCGTCTACATATTGAACGATGCGGCGGGTGAGTTCGAGGCGTTCGTCCTCTGTCAGGCTGAACATCTCACTGCTGAGGCAGTTGGCAAAAAGTCCTTTGACGCCGGCGTTGAGGTAGAAATCGACCAATGAAAATACTGCGTCCATATCGATCCGGCCTTTGCTATCGAAAGGCGTGATCATCACCGGGACAAATTTTTTAACATCACTCATTGTCGTTGTTTTATGTATTGCTCAGGCAACATTGTTCACCAGTTCTCCTATTCCTTCAATGGTAATCCGGATCTCATCCCCGGACATTAATGTAAAATCAGCATCGGGCACCACACAAGTTCCTGTCATCAGGTATGCACCTGCCGGAAAACCAAGTTCACGATACAGGAACTCCACGAGTTCGGTATAACGGCGTTTCATTTGCCCGGTGGTCGTTGCTCCTTCAAAAACCAATTGTCTTTTTCTGAATATCCGCATGGCGATTGTCGTTTGCATCGACGGTGGGTCGGGCGTCACCAACACACAAGGGCCGATGGCCGCGCTGCCATCGTATACTTTTGCCTGCGGCAGATAGAGTGGATTCTCTCCCTCAATACTACGGCTGCTCATGTCATTGCCAATCGTGTAACCAACGATAGTTCCTGAAGAAGTAATTACGAGCGTTAATTCAGGCTCGGGAACGTTCCATTTGCTGTCCTTTCTTATTCGTACATAACCATTGGAAGCGATCACCCGTGAAGCGACGGATTTGAAAAAGAGCTCCGGACGTTCGGCTTCGTAGACTTTGTCATAGAAGTCAGCCCCGCCACTTTCTTTGCTTTCTTCCATTCGCGCATTCTTGCTTCGGAGATAAGTGACACCGGCGGCCCACACTTCCTGTGTACCGATAGGTGCCTGCAAGGATGACCAGTCAGGGTTGGCAGCAGGCAAAAGCGTTGGTAATTCGCGGCTTATTTGCGCATGCAGGTCATCCCTGTTGATGAAAACATCCCAGTCATTTTGCGGAGAAACATACAGTTGCTCCCCGTCTTCAATTAAAATGTGACCGTCAGCGCGATAGATTTTGTATGGCATAATCGTCCGGATTTCTCAAACCTATTATCAAAATATCACTCAACAATCCTGCTCTGTGCTTGCCGGATCCGGGTCAGCAGCATTCCGGTCAAAAAGATGGTAAGCGTGCCCACCACGATGATCATATTCTTATGCAGCGGGCTCCGGAGGAAGGCGTAATTGCCGGAGAGGCGGTCGGAAAAAGTCATCCATAAAATGACCGCGATGCCTATGAGCACCGCCGTAAAAGCTTCACGGTTACGGGTTTGACGGCTGATTAATCCCAATAAAAACAGTCCGAGCATGCCTCCCGCAAAAATGCCTGAGAGTTCCCACCAAATATCCAGGATGCTTTTGGAGCCGATCATGGCAAGGCCGGTACACAAGCCGGTAATACCGAAAACGACGGTTGCAATGTGCAACACGCGCAGGTAACGTTTGTCATCCAGATCGGGACGGAAATATTTTTTAACGATATCAACGGTAAACACCGTCGCCGAGGCATTCATGCCCGAACTGATTGTACTCATGGCGGCAGAGAGAATCGCTGATACGATCAGCCCAACCAAACCGGCCGGCACTTTCGTGACCATGAAATGCGGTAAAACTTTATCGCCGAAATCACCGGGCTTCAAAGAGGCGGCGAGTTGCTGTATCTGTTCAGGTGTGGCTCCTGTCCCCAGCCGCTCGGCCGCAACCTGTAATCGCACCGGTTCGATCAGTTCAGGAGACACCTGGTAATAGGCATACAGCGCTGTTCCGATTACAAAAAACAGCAAAGAAGCGGGTACGTACATCCAAACACAAAGCCACACCGAACGTGCCGCCTGTTTTGGCGAACTCGCCGTATGATAACGTTGTACATAATTCTGATCCATCCCGAAATTATTCAGGTTGATAAAGAACCCGTACAACAGCACCATCCAGAAGGTAGAGGTGGTGAAATCAAATGATGCACTTCCCAAACTGAATTTGTTATCCGCCGCCGCGATGTCTGCTACCTTTAAAATACCGCCCGGTATTTCCCGGATGATGAGCACCAATATAAGAATGGCACCAAGTGTTTTGATCACCCCTTGCACCACTTCCGTCCAGATAACAGCTTCGATGCCGCCCAATACCGTATAGAGAATAATGCAAATGCCCATCACCACCATGATCATGTGCATGGAAAAACCCGTCAGCGCCTGCAGACTCAAAGCCATACCGAAAAAGATGGAACCGATGCGCGCAAACTGGGTCAATAAAAAACAGATGACCGCATAGGTTCGTGCCCACGGGCCAAATCGTTGTTCGAGATTGGTGTAGGCCGATACACCGCCGGTCCTGCGATAAAAAGGAACAAAATATTTGGCAGCGATCCATGCAGCCAACGGCATAGAAAGACTAAACACAAAAGCATTCCAGTTGGAGCCAAAGGCTTTGCCCGGTACGCCTAAAAAAGTATTGCTGCTGAGAAAAGTTGCATAAATGGAAAGACCGATCGCCCAACCCGGTATTTTGCCGGAGGCGATAGTAAACTGTTCGGGATTTTTGTTGCGGCGTGAAAAATAAAACCCGATAAAAATCATAGCTGCCAGGTAAACTACAATGACAGCGATGTCGATCAATGGCAAATCGTTCATGGCATAAGCTTAAGGTTTGCGAAACCGTTAATCGTCCTGGCTGAGCTGCGCGCCGCCCACTTTGGCGCCGGGCCATTGCTCATTTGCAATCGGCATCAGTTGCAATTGCGATGGATCCACCTTCACATACTTTATACGCTCTCTTCTCCATGTATATACAATGTGCACCATCCCATCTTTCCCCTGTATAACCGAAGGGTAAGAATATTGACTCACCGGTGAATCTTCCAACACAAGCGCCGCCATCCATTGTTTGCCGTCGACCGTTACGGCTACATTGAGCGGCGTGCGCGGGCCTTTCCCATTTTTTAATTCCGGGGCAGGTTTCACATGATTATATACCAGCAACTGACGGCCGTCCTGCAGGGTAACGGCATCCGTGCCTGAGTTGTTGTTGGGTAAAGGCGAAGCCTGCATGGCGCTCCATGTCTTGCCGCCATCTTTGCTCCACGATTCATTGAGCGTACGGTTTTTGCTGCGGCAAAGAATCTGTATACTGCCATCTTTATAAAAAAGAATGGAAGGTTGAATGGCGCTGAAAATGGTGCCATCGTTAAGCGGGCCGGTTTTAGTCCAGGTACGCCCCTGGTCGGACGTCATTTCCAGGTGCGCACGCCATCCGCCTTTCTCCGTGCTGCTCGGGCAAACGAGCTGGTTGCCGACCATTACCGGTTTGTTTTTGATCGGACCTAAATAACCTTCAGGTAACGCTTCACGTTTGCTCCAGGTATGACCGTTGTCTGATGACCGGATCATCCAGCCTGTCCATCCGGCTACATTGGGACCGATTTTATAAAAAAGCAGCAAGTCGCCGCCGGGCACCTGGTATAATACCGGGTTGTAACAGGCATAGCGGGTTGTATCATTGAGAATGCCATCCGCTACTTTCTGTGGTTCCGACCATTTATCGTTTTTTAAATGACTGACCCAGATACACACATCTTTGTTTCCTTCCTTGGTACCGCCAAACCAGGAAGCGATCAATCCCTCCGGCGTCTCGGCAATGGTAGCGGCATGACTTTCCGGGAAAGAAGCGCGATCAAAAATGAACTCATCTTTGATGATTCCTTTGCGGAAAGATTTCGGTGCAACAAACGAATAGGTCCCGGATCCGATGGCAAATACCAGGTAACGGCCATCGGTTTTTTCCAACTTCACTTCTTTTATTTCGCTTAAAGGATTTCCATTGATGGTGATGCCTTCTGTTGATACAGCCGGCAGCCAGATGCGTGCGGTCGTATTGGCCGGAATCCTGATCAGCCAGGTGAACTGATCGTTCTCATTTTTCCAATGGCTGTTGACCATGCCGTAAGGTGTGCGATAGCTGGCATAAACGGAATCGAGGCCGTCTATCAACTCCGGTTTCATTTCCAGTTGACGGAATGCCGTTGATCCCGGTGCCTGCTTAATACCCGCGGCATGTTCGTAATACCACACGAGCAGGTCGCCGAGTAACATCACGTGGTTCTGCGAATTCATTTGCGGATTGGCGGTGTTGCCGTTCCACAACTCCCAGATTGTAGTGGCGCCGTTCTCCGTCATGTAACCCCAGCTTGGATAAGTTTTATTGGAGGCAAGCGTAAAGGCAATATCCGAACGCTGAAACTCCGTCAAACAACGCATCAGCCACTGCGTACCGATCACGCCGGTACTGATGTGCATGTGGTTGTCAATTTTTATTTTATTATAAATATTATTGAAGACAGTCTCCCTTAAAGAATCCGGCACCATGTCAAAATACAGAGGCAGCAGGTTCGCCGTGACCGTATTATTGGCGTAATAATTTTTCTGGCGGTTGAGGTATTTTTTATTGAAAGCCTGGCGAATGCGGTCTGCCAACTCCCGATAGGCGGAAACATCTTTCTGATTGCCGGACACCTCCGCGAATTCCTGCATGTAGCCTAGTAACAGGTAATAGTAAGCCGAAGCGATCAGTTGTCCATCGGTATTGCGCATGCTGTCGCGCGAGCGGATGAGTTCGAGTGATTCGGGCGGCACGCACCAATCGCCGTATTTATCTTTTGTGATAAGATCATCTTTCAGGTAACGGCCTTTCATGTAATCCATCCATTTTTTCATGGAAGAGTAATGCCGCGTAATGCTTCTGCTGTCACCGAACTGGCGATACAACATACGCGCAGTCATGAGATACGTACCCGGCCAGGTGACGTTATCGCTGTAATAGTTCCAGAAAGCGGGAGCTACATCCGGAATGGCGCCTTCGGCAGTTTGCGCATCTTCGATGTCCTGCATCCATTTGGCATAGAGCGAAGCATTGTCAAACAAAAAACTTTCGCCTAATGACCCGGTGGCGCGGTCCCCAAGCCATGGTTGCCGTTCGTTTCGTTGCGGACAATCGACCGGCATTCCTTTATAGTTAGAAGCTATCCCCCACCACGCATTACGGAACAATTTATTCATGATCGTATCAGACGACACAAAACGTCCGGTGTTCTGCATGTCATCATACACAAATTTTCCTTCGAAATCGGTCAGCTTAGGTTCACCCGGAAACCCGGTGATCTCTACATAACGGAAACCATGGTAAACAAAACAGGGCTCCCAGGTTTCTTTGCCTTCGCCTTTCAGGGTATACTTGTCGGTAACGCGTGCATCGCGCAGGTTGGCGACATATAGTTCGCCTGAAGGTTGCAGGCTTTCAGCAAAACGTAATTGAACGGTCTGACCTCTTTTTCCCGAAACCTGCATCTTCACCCATCCGGAGAAATTCTGGCCCATGTCCATGATGTACGTACCCGGTTTCAGTTGTTTCAGCGACACCGGTTTGATGGTTTGCATCACGCGCATTGGCGGCGCCATCTGTGCGCGAAGTTTTCCCTGGGGAGCAGGAACGGGTTCTGCATTCATCCAACCCTTGCCGGCATAAGCCGGAGTAAGCCAGCCCGTAAGCTCGCTGGTCGCATCGTACTCTTCCCCATCGTATTCGTTATTGGTACGTATCGGACCATCGGTTTGTATTTTCCAGGAGGGATCGGTTACGATCGTTTCCCTTTTCCCGTCCGTGTATTCAATTTCGAGTTGAAGTAACAATCTTGGATAGCCAAAATTGTTGATCTTTTGCGGTTTGTAATTTTGCCGCATGGTAAAGAACCGTCCATTGCCAAGCACCACGCCTACTACATTCTGCCCCGTCTTTACTTGTGCTGTTACATCATAAGTGTTGTACAAAACTGTCTTGCGGTAATCCGTTGGAACAGGCGCCAGCACCTGGTCACCGATACGTTGATGGTTTATATACAGCTCATACAACCCGAGTCCGCTGATATAAGCCGTGGCACGTTTAACCGCACGGGGGCTGTTGAATGTTTTTCTGAAATACCGCGCAGACAATCTCGACCACTGGCTGATGCTGTCCCATTTCGAAGGTTTTTCATAACCGATCCAGCGGGCTTTCCAATCCGTTTTTTGTAACAAGCCCATGCTCCATTTCGCGGGCTCGCTCCATGCAGTCTCCCCTTTGTTGGTAAATGCTTTTACTTTCCAGAAATATTCATGACGGCTTTGCAAAGGTTTGCCTGCATAGGGAACGAGGATGGAATGCGGGCTTTGTACTTTTCCGGAATTCCAGATATCGCCCTGGTTCTTATCCAGCAATGCGCGGGAAGAAGCCACCAATACCTGATAGCCTTGTTGTACAACGCTGTTAGCCCCTGATTCAAGGTTCCAGGAGAAGCGTGGCTGTACCTCATCTATTCCTACCGGATCCGACAATTGTTCACATCGCAATGAATGGATACGCACTTGTGCCGAAGCAAATAGTGTAGTAAGTATCCAGCAACCAAGAATGAATAATTTCTTCATACAACAATAGTATAACTACCGGACCTGTGAAGACCGGAAATCAAAATATAGATTCAGATGTAACGCGCGTGTCGGATCTTTTTCATAGTCATATAGAATATTCTTCCGTCCCATAGGACCTGTATTTTCCGCACGTTGCGTTTTGGTACCGATCGCTCCTATTCCATTCAGAAAAGAAATATCTCCCTTCGGGAAAATGATCTGGTAGTTCTGCCATTGATCATCTTTAAACGCAGGAGTGAATAAGCGAAAGAAAATATCTTCCTGGTCGGTGAGCACCGTAAAAGAGGGACCGCTGGTAAGGAAACGACACCAATATAAGTTGGCGTGATACCCTTTAAACTCAGGATAGACCCAGCTCTCGCCGGTCTCCGTACCGTTGTAATCCTTGTGCCAAACGCCGAAGCGATTTCCTTTCAACCGGTTTTTCCAGACGCGGTAAGGACCGCTGCCCATGTAATCGATGCCGCGTATTTGTGATTCAGGAAAATTAAAATTGATTCCGGCAAATAAGGTGAAATATTCTCCCGGGAAATAGCTGACGCTGAGACGAACCATGCCGTCCGGGTAAACTTTCCATTCCAGCGTATTGTAATGTTGTTTGCGGTCGTAAGATGACCGGATGACTAACGTATCATTGTCATACACAAAACTCATCGTGCCAAAATTATTGACTCCCTGTTCGATCACCGGGCCGTTGTTGAAAGGGATGATCCCTTCCTGGTTCTTCACTTCCATCAATAAGCCTTTATCACGATGTATACGCAATTGCAGATCGTTTGCATTTACCAGGTAAATCGAATCCTGTTGGATAACACTGGGGTGCGTGGCATTGCCTGCTTTCCATAATCTATTCAATACAGTTGCCGGTCGGACGATGGGGAAACTCCAGGTAAACAGTTCGCGACCAAACGGGTCGTTGGCTGTAACATACAATACATCGTTATCGCTCCAGTCAGCAGGAAGGTTCAGTTCTACAAATCCTTTTTCTCCCGGAGCGAGTGAGGGAGCTTTGGCCGATCCGGAATCTGCAGTTCCGTTTGCAAGCTTCAGCAGCTTCCAGGAGAAAGTGCATTGAGAAATATTGGTAAAATGATACCGGTTCTCGATGCGCAGCTTTCCGTCGAATGCCGGTGTGATTTCTTTTCGTTCAAAAAACACCGGACTCCATACTTCTTTGATCGTATAGAAACTTCCTTCTTTTTCATGATAAGGCCCCACGATGCCATCGGCCCCTCGGTTCTTATCTGTATCGATGGAGTCTTTTTTATCCTTACGCACCACGCCCTGATCGGCGAAATCCCAAAGGAAACCACCTGCCGACAGCGGATTCTGCCACATGGCTTTCCAGTAATCTTCGAGACCGGCGCCATGACCGCCATCGTACATGCCGTGCAAAAATTCGGTAGGCATTACAATCTCGCGGCCATTGTCGTAGTTACCGATACCGTAATTGTATTCGCGATAATGCTGTGTTTCTATGCCGTTGAACAACTGCCAGGGATGCACAACCGGACGTTGCTGAATATCAAATTGGGTAAAGAATTTATCCAGTTCGGTATTGTGTCCGCCTTCATTGCCATTGGCCCAAAAAATAATGGAAGGATGATTTGCATCGTGACGGATCATTTGTTCGAGCAAACGTGTGCCGGTCGGTGTATCGTAGTGTCCGTGCCAGCCTGCAAGCTCGTCCATCACAAACAAGCCGAGGGAGTCGCAGACCTCGAGGAAATGATCGTCGGGCGGATAGTGCGCCATACGAACGGCATTCATGTTCATCTCTTTCATCAGCAACACATCTTTGATGCTGATGTCGCGGCTGGTGGTACGCCCGCTGGTGGGCCAGAAGGAATGCCGATTTACTCCTTTCATTTTCACTTTTACACCATTTACATAAATACCGTCCCGCTGTTTCAGCTCAACGGTACGAAAACCAAAACGGACTTTCTTTTCGTGAAGGAGTTTGTTTTTATCCCACCATTGTACTACCGCATAGTAGAGATTGGGCGTTTCCGGCGTCCACTGCAACACGTTGGCGATATGGCTTTTCAATCCGGTGACCCGATCGTTTACGGGAGCAGAAAAAGGTTCTCCAATTTTTTGATTGGCAGATGTAAATAATTGTACCTGCAGATTGCCTGACCTTTTTCCCGCTACTTCCGCTATAGCCGTGAAGGTACCATCGGCCTTTGCATCGATGGCAACATGATCGATGAATTGTTGCGGATGTGCTTCGAGATAAACGGGACGGAAGATGCCGCCGAAAATCCAGAAGTCGGCTTTGCGTTCGGCTTCATTTACGGATTGATTGGCGGAATGTTTGGCAACCGTGACTTCGAGCAGGTTTTCTTTTCCCGGTTTTATCAGTGAACTGACATCATAACGAAAAGCATAGAACGCGCCCTGGTGCGTTGGTCCGGCTAACTTACCATTTAGCTTTACCGTGGCATCGGTCATCACGCCTTCGAATACGAGGAATAGTTTTTTATTTTTCCAGGCTGCCGGAATGGAGAACTTATAACGATAACGGCCTTCTTCTTTTCCGCGGATGCTGTCTTTGGCAAAACCGTAGTCGTATTTCCCAAAACCTTGCAGTTCCCAGCAGGACGGTACGGGAATAGTACTCCACTTACCCGCATTCATTCCACCCGTTACAAAGAAGTCCCAATTAACCGTGTGATCATTTCCCGTACCTGACAAATATTGCCTTTCCGTTTGCTGTGCAGTGGCAGAAACACCCGCAAGCAAACAACTCAATCCAATTATATAACGAATCAATTTCATGCGCATTTATTTTCCACCATATACGGTCAATGGTCCGAGCTCGTCGCGGCTCTGTCGTTTTTTTCCATTTACCCATACACTCAGGCCTTTGCCTTTGTTGTAATGTTTCCCAGTCTTGTCCCAAAGTATCGTAATGATTTTTCCCTGGTATAAAACATTATCAAGACAGAACCAATCCCATTTATCAGCAGGCAGTAAGGGATTGACTGTAAAAGTATTTCCCTCCACGGGACGAAGACCGACCAGGCCCGTTATGATCAGATCATTGAACGTTGAATGATTATAGTAGCGGCTGCGTTCCTGATCGCCCTTGAGCCAGTAACCTGTTTTTTCATCGAGGTATTCTCCGATATAAGGGCGGCCGCGATAATACTGCGATTCGACATAGGTTTCCAGCAAATCGAAATAAGCCGAATGAGAAACAATGTCCTGTCTGCCGTTGTTCAGCAAGTTGGCCATACCGGTCAACGTCTGCGAAGTAGCGAAGGGCCACACCGCACCGTCCCACTCGCAATTGCAGCAGCCGTGTGTACGGAACTGCGGATGACTGCGATCGGCAGTTGTTAAGCCAAACGGCGCACAGAAATGTTTCGGATCGAGCGCCGCTTTCCAGGCTACATTATACTTTGCATCCGGCAGGTTAAAATACCAGGGAACAAACCCAATCGCTTCGCGCACGCGGGCCAGCGTATCGCCTTTTTCCTTTCTTACTTCAAAAAAATCGTCGTCGTTGCTCCACAACTTCTGCTGTACCAATTGCTTTAATGTATCTGCTTTGGCCTTGTATAATTTTGCCATTTCATCTTTCCAGGCAAGGTTCGCTATTGCATATAGCGCTTTTGCATTCCCATACATATAGCTGTTGATGGACGGGCGCGGATTTTTTTCCTTGCGGCCACCGCTGATCGTTTCCTCCATGGCATCACGCACATCGTATTGCCAGAAAAGTCCGTCTGCACCTCTGCGCTCCTGTTCCCATGCCTTGTAATCTGCCGTCAGATCGGGCAATAAGTCCAGCAATATTTCCCGGTCACCATTCACTTTATAACGGTTGTAAATAGCATCGATATTCCAACTGCTGTAAAAACGCAATTTTTTCATCGGACCACCATTATTGCCGCGATACCAGATGCGGATATAGTCGTTCAGGTATTGCTGATCATGCAACCAGCGTGCTTCGTATATGTGATGACCAAGACCACTGCTGATCATATTGTATTTGTCGGCATAGCTGCGCTGTACAAGAAACTCGGTGAACACATATCCCTGTTCTGTTTTTTTGATGTGCTTGCGCAATGTCCACCAACGGTAATAGAACATCTCTTCGAAGTTCTGTTGCGGACATTCGAACAATGGAATATTCTGCTGCATCCAGTCCCAGGCACTGTCGTTGGGGATAGCCTGACGGATATTTTCGTCTTCCATACCGTTGAAATAATCAACGTAATGGCGGAACGCTGCAGGTTTCAATATAGCAGGTTTTAGTTTTTGCGCTTGCGCAAACAAACCAACTACACATAAAAAACAGATGACGCAGAATCGACGCATGATTAAAATGTTTGGGTCTTCAGGTAATGAATCTGGTAAACGGCCTCTTTCAACCGGCTATCAGCACCCGGCAGATCATAGTCCTGGTCGGTTGGTGTATCTGCGTCGGGAAAACGGCGCACACCGCCCGTGCGGAATACGATACGTTGCGCTTTAGCAATGGGCGCAAAACAAATATTGTTTACCGGCTTGCCGTTGTTCAATGTGACTGTATAAAAACGGGTGGCCGCGTTCAGTTCAATCTTTACGGTCAGTTTTTCCCCGGCCTTATAAGTTCCGATGGAACGATTCCGGTAGCCGGCTTTGGTATAGACGGTTCCTGTCGAATCCAGTGATAACCGCAAACAAGGCGTTCCTTTTTCATCCACGATTTCAATATCGAGATGGCCGTTGTCCGCTTGTTTCGGGGTGATGGCGAACTCAGCTACTACGGCACTTGATACAGGAAACATTCTCTCGGCCTTTGCATAGTCGAACGGATCGCTGTCGTGTAAGCTCAGCACTTTTTCATTTCCCTGCCGGAAGATTTCCGTCCTGCACCAGAGCGGGCTGTAGAGGTTCCAACGATCGAGTTCCTTTCCGGCGGGCAAATTGGTGAAAACATCGTTTACGTTACCGGTTTCTTTATCGATCACCGGCACCGGAATGCGGCTGACCCAGATATCTTCTTTGTTCATGCTGTAGGTAACCCACATGACGCTATCCGGTGGTACGCCATTCATCTCCATAATACCCCGCACATATTGCGGGCCGTAGCTTTTGTATTCACCGCCATAACGCATGGAAGTGATCTCGCCATTTACCAATAATAAATTATGATAACGCAATCCGTCGTTACTCACACTCACGGCCAGCGGCCAGCGGAATTCGGAAGGATTGTATACTGTGGCGTAACGCCCGTCTGCCGTACGTTGCCCCCAGATTTTGGCATTGGCATTGACAAAACCGGGAGCGCGAACAGGATTGTATTGCCAGGTTCTGCCACCATCGGCACTGATACTGGTCAGTGCATATTTCCAGAATCCAACCACACGCTGATCGGGCAAACGATAATAGCTGAATGCTTTGAAATCCTTCTTCAACGGAATGAGCGGATCATTGCGGTCGGACTCTTCCACCATCTGCTGCATCAGCAGAGGCGAATCGAGAATTTCCTTACATGCAGCAACCAGTCCTTTGTCTTTTGATGAAGTATAAAAAGGGTAGTTCGTATTTTTTTCGTTGAAATTATGGTTGTAACGGAGGAAGTAAATCGGCCCGAAGCTGCCGTCGGCCCTCACCTCACGGATCACGCGGCCAATGCCGTTACCATCATTCGGGTCATCCTTTTTCCCTAACACAATACCATAGTAACCTAAGGCAAACAACCGGTTTTGTTTGGAGGTATAGAAACCGATCCGCTGGTGCATGACCGCATAGGTGTTTTTGGCCACGTCTGCCCTTCCGGGTTTCGTAAATCCATCTGGTATTTTGTATACGGGGAAAAGCGGAACAGGGTTAGTCCAGTTGACACCATCGGGTGATTGCTGGAACCATGTTTGTCCGGGCGGTACGTGTTCGCCCACAGGATCACTCAGGTAATGCAGGTAAAATTTCCCTTTCCAATAAGCCAGCATCGGCGCGTGGTTGTAAGTCCAGCTATTAGATGTATCTGCGCGATTGGCCCGCATGGTCTGGATATTGTGCACACCCAGCGCGGGACTGAGTTGCCCGTGGTGATAGTCTACATTGGAAAGCGTGGTGCCGGTGTAACGCGCAGTGTCCTGTGCCTGCAAGGCAAACGGCGCTGCGATCAGCATAACTGCACCAAGCCAGCACGCTATTTTTTTTGTTGTCTTCATGTCGTAACCCTCTTAGCGGTCAAGTTGCTTCAGCAGCTTTTTGACCGTTTTCTTTTTTACCGGAACAATCGTTCCGTGTTTATGTCCCGTCGGGATCTGAATCTGTTGATTGATATTTTCAAAATGGACAAAGTCGGTAGTACTTACCGCTTCATAGGTCTTATTGCGGTAAGAATCGAAATAGATCAGCCATTTATTTTTCACCTTAACTGTATTGGGGCCTTCTGTGAAAGGTTCGGTGAAGGGTGGCGATACATTTTTATAAGGTCCGGCGGGTTTATCAGCAAAAGCCACTTTGATATTTCGCTCGGGGCGCGTATTGTCTTTCAACACCAATACATAATTGTCTTTGGCTCTCTTGACGATCTGCGCATCGATCACGCTGAATCCCGGATCGAGAAACAATTGCGTTTTGCTGAACGTTTGAAAATCAGGTGTGGACGTAATGTACATGCGATGGTTGTTGCTGTCCGCTTCCTGTCCGCGTTCAAAACGGCCGGGGATCGTGGATGCCCAGATGATGAGGTATTGTCTGGCCTCTTCATCATAAAACAATTCGGGTGCCCATACGTTCACGGTTGTGGGCTCCTGCTCCATTACGGAAATGAAACGTTGTGGTGTCCAGTGCACAAGATCTTTAGACGAAGCATAGCCAAATCCTTTGTCGCCGCGCCAACTGCTGGTCCATACGAGATGAAAAGTGCCGTCAGGTCCCTGCACCATCGAAGGATCACGCATTACCTTTTGCTGACCGATTTCGGGTTTTAATAAAACAGTATCGAGCTCTTTCCATTTGTAACCGTCGTAGCTATATAACATCCGCAATCCCTGATCGGCCGGTTCGTGGAAAGACGTGAACAGGTAGGCTTTTGATGAGCAGGAAGTAAAACAAATCATCAAAAGAAAGCCGGACAGTATCGTGAAAGGTGTACGTTTCATATCAATCAATTTGGTTCTACTACCAATACCCAATCGTTGCCATTTTTTTCTTCCCGTACTATGGGCGTGAACAGGTTATCGGCAGCACCCGACTTTTCCCATCCGGTAAATTCACCGGTGCGCGGATTGAACCAGCGGGTTTTTATTTTTTCCCATCCCAGTTTTGCGCGATCGATGCGAACAGGCAATCCGGTGTAGGTATAAGCCAGCAAAAATTTATCGCCACGCGTAGCGAGGATGTATTGGTATTGTTTGCGGGTGTTGTCAACAACCAGGTCTTGCGCCGGCCTGCGTGTACCCGGATAAGCTTCCATCAGTTTACGCAGGTGCACCATCTGCATAGCGCCGGGGGCTTTAATATCTTCCTTCCATTCTTCGCGCACGCCGAAGTTGGCATCTTTGTCACCTTTGTGATGAAACTGCATAACCGCGTTGTTACCATAAGTAAAACCGAATCCTCCGGCAAACACACTCCAGTAGGCATAGCGGCGCAGATCGGCATCATTCCACCGGGGCTGCAATGAATCATGCAGACCATAGGGAATGTGCTCGTAGGAAGGTTCACCATCAATTGTTGGTTTTGCCGGTTGCCCTTTAAAATCTTCCACTACATAACGCCAGTTATCTTCCCCATAGTGACGCGTTTCATTGCTATTGGTATCCTGCGCGTAAGTTTTATGTCCGCTCTGGAACATATTGAAGTCGAGCCAGGGTTCGTTGTGAAACCACTCCGAAGAAGAGGTACGGCCGCGCGGATGAAAGGTCATCAGGTGGGCAGGGTCTTTTTGTTTCAATGTTGATCCCAATACTTTCCATACGTCCAGTGAATCGCTTCCTTTGATATCGCCGCCGTTGAGCCAGATGATATTTGGTTTGTTCTTGTAGCGCTCGGCAAGAAAACCTGCATAAGCACCGGCCTGCTCCTGGTTCACTTTACCGCCTTTTACATTGGAGCCCCATACCGGTACCAATGCCATGTATATTCCATGACGGGCTGCTTCATCAATCGCATAATCCACATGATCCCAGAAATCGTATTGGGAACTGTCTTTGTAATCCGCTCCTTCCGTTGTAAGTGGTTGCGCAATATTTTTATTAATCAATGCGCTATCACCATATACGTTCACGGCATTGTTCACATCATGAATCGTCATTACCTGCACCACATTAAAGCCCTGTTCTTTGCGGATGGCCATGTATTGTGCAATTTCTTCACGGGTAAGTTTTACAAACAGCAACCAGCCGGTATCACCCAGCCAGAAGAAGGGTTTGCCATCTGCGGTAACGATACTGCGCTTGTCTTCTCCGATTTTAAGCGCCTGCATGCCTTCAACGCCGGATTTCAGCGGTTCGCTGCAGCCACTCATGAACAGTACTACTAAAACTGCGATTATTATTCTCATCATTCATTAACTTTTACCCAAAGCACCCAACTGCCTGATGGCGGAGTGAGGCTTGCGGTTTTATTATTCCGGATTTGTTCTTTTTTGCGGATGGCTCCTGTGCGCGGATCGATCCAGGTGGCCGTTGCCGGCTTGCCGGAGAGGCCGGGTTTCAGTTCAGTACCCGATTCACCATAAGCAATGAAGTTGCCGGCATCATCGGATAAAATATATTGTTTGCCGGTTACAGGAAGCGGGCGCATGCGCGTTGCATCACTTAGCATTCCTTCCGGCAATCGTGGCAGTTGCGCCATCGAGCCACCGGCCATGAACACGGCCCAGCCGAGGTTATCGCTGTCTGCCGAGTAGATCACGGCCTTCTGCGGATATTTTTCCCGGTACTCACGCACGGCGCGATATACCTGTTCGAAGGATGATCGTTTTGGTTTCAGCAATCGCGCATGCTGACGGGGCGCGAGGTTTTGTCCTCCTGCGGGTGCGTACACGCTTCCATCAGCCTGGTAATGCCAGTAACGGATATCGATGATATCGATCACTGCAGCATGTTGCGGGTCGGCAAGCAGGGAGTCCTGCACATCTTTCGTTACACTCAATGCGATCATCGGATGCTCACCTTTTTCCTTTTCCCACTCCGCGATCACACCTGTCCAGAATTTTACAAAATGTAAAGGACCGGTAAATTCTTCGCTGATGGTATGGATCACGCTGCCATTGCCGCGGAAGTTATCGAGGCATTGACGGATATAGGCAATATGCAAGGGGCGACGCACCGGATGTGTTTCATCATAAAATTGCTCCGCCATGAAGATGCGTTTATCGCCTGCATAGGGAACGGGTTCAGGGAAACCGGTATTGTTGATATTGTTGGCAGGACGCCAGGGGAAGTCCGCGTAATGTGCGCCTGCTTCGATGATATTATGTTGAAAATAATTCTGGTGAACGAGGATCAGTCCTTTCCGATCGGCCAGATCGGCAAACCGGCGAAGGCGATTCCAGTACCAGGCATTGTATTTTGTGAGATCGTATTTACTAAGGCCGTCCCAGGCAGTGCCTTGCCCGCTGCGCGCGAACGGCAATTCATAAAACGGTGCCCATACCTCTCCGTCCATCCTGCGGATACGTTCATGGTCGTCGCGGCGGCGCTCGTACCACAAGCCATAATTCTGTTCGATCGCCAGGATATTGCGGGACTGCATGGTGTCGGCAACGGCATCGAGGTCATCTGTTAATCCCGTGCCGGTGCGGCCCGGAACAAATCTTGTAATCGCCATTCCTGCTTTTGCCGCGCCATAGGGACGTGCGCTGCCATTCCACCAGGGAACGCTGAGGCGGTTGCCTGCTACAACAGCATTTTGTCTTTGCAGCCAGCCATTTTTCACCTCCAATGCAGACAGCACGTGATAGCGTGGTGGCGCCGGCACACCAATCTGATCAATTGTTTTAACCCCGCGAACATCCGTAATGACCGGGTTAGAACTGATCACCGTGTAAATAAATTCTACCAATGTTTGTGCAGGATTTTTGGCCAATGAAGTAAGTTCAGCCGCCGTGGCAACAGAAGGACTGCTGCTGGCATCGGTCTGGATATTCATTACCTGCGGGCGTGAATCTATCTTTTTGCCAAGGCGCTCGCGCAATTGCGCATAATACAAACTGCGCGGTTCGATGCTATTGTTGGATTCGCCCCAATAGCCATCGCCTGCAAACTGGCTCCATGCACCAAATGACCAGTTCTGTGCTCCGGGTGGCTGATAACAATCGATTCTCGCGGCGCTGCAATTCCACAAAACACTGTTTGCGGTATTCCATCCTGCTCCTTGTCCGTCCTGCCCGCGATTGAAAAAAGAAATGGCATTGCCATCGACGTTTACGATATCAAACAAAACACCTGGGGCCCAACTGTCGATACCACCGCTGAAACCATAAGCATTCTTCGCTTCGCACTGCACAAAAGCATTCGGGCCCGGTGCACAAAATCCTGTTGCAAAATCGTGTATACCTTCTTCCGAAAAGCAGCGCTGGAAAAGTGTTTGCTGGCCTGCGGTAAAAAAAACATTACGGCGTTCACCGCCTATTTCGGAAACAGGTTTTTGAGCGATGCAATCTTCAACGGTAATACGTGCACCATTTTCATACACCGCCACAGCCGATCCGGCGAAGTGATGGAACTGTACGCGACGTACCCAGCAATCTTTTGCCTCATCGATGGTGATGGCCATCCAGCGATGGTCTTCGTCTTTTGCGTTCGCTTTATTGAAATCAGCTTCTAGTGTCAGCTCTTCCACGCCGCAATTACTGATACAGCCTTTCCAGGTAAACGGAACAATTTTCCCGCCGCCGTAATTAATATCCAACGCTGTTGTCAACGGTGCATCGATGGTGAGTTGATTTCCTTTGATAGCCGTGATGGTGCGTGTCCAGCGGATGTCGCGTTGCCCGGGTTTCCATCCAAGTGAAGTAATACCGCCGCCGAAATGATCGGTTTTGAGCAACTGTATCCATTGCTGAACGGAAGGGCGGATGATTTGCAACTCCTGCCCTTCTTTCAAGCCTTTTGTATTTCCTACTTCGAAAGACGTGGCATTCACCGGCACATAATTCGTTTGTATGGAAATGGTATCTCCGCTGATACGGTCATCTGTTCCATTTATTTCTATGAGCGTTGCGCGGCTGAGACCCGTGCCGCGAAGAATGGTTTTATCAATCCCGCTTCCCCGCAGTACCACACCAGACATACGGAGGCGAAGTGAACCTTCAACGAGATAGGTACCCGGTTGCAGTAGCACTACACCGCGGAATCCTTTTGCATCGGCGTTTTGTTTGCTTACAAAATCAATCGCCGCCTGTATGCGTGCGGTTGCATCGCCTGCTGATGGCGGCACAATGACTTTGACCGGCAGATCGGGAATAACCTCATCACCGCCTTTGTAACCACAATGAGAAAAATCGGGAATACGGTTGCCGAGTGAATCGGGCGTATAAATCAACTGACCATTTTTATACGCCAGCGGAGGGACGGGTTTTTCTTTTTTCTGTGCCTTGCTTTCCGACAGCAGCAACGCCGCCATCAGTATTGCTGTGGCGCAAAACCGGAAATATTTTTTTCTGAAAAAGATATGGTATGTATGCATCTTCACCGGCTTTCCTGATTAAAGCGGAAAGGTAGAATTAATTCATAAAAACCAATTGCCACAGGCAGGAGTTAAACTTCCACCTGTGGCAACAGTTTGCTTACTTATTATTTGCTGGTGACAGCAGGCCGAACCTGTTGAACAGGTACTACACTGTTGAGATATTCTTCGATGTTGGTGTAGCCGGATTTGCTTTTGGAATATTGAGATGCATCATCCGGATTATTTGGATTCAATCCATTTTTGCGTTCCCACTCGTCGGGAATACCGTCGTTGTCACTGTCTTTGTAAGGGGTGCCTTTGTATTCGGGATATCCGCCAACCTGGCTTACATCGGTAATGATACCGATTTTGTAAGAATCGATCGGCGCACGACGGTGTTTGAATTGTGAATCGGGCAACTGCACATTGGGTAATGCCGTGATCTTACCGGAACGCACTTCTTCGGCAATACGCGTGTCAACCGGATCTCTTTTAGGCAGGGTGGCGCCGGCATTGGCCAAAACAAATTTACGCGCGTCTTCTGCTTTAAGAATGGTGAGCGGAGCCATGGGCAAAGGTTTATCCCATTTGATATCGTCTCTGTATTGACCGGCATCGGCACGGTCTTCTACCTGCACACCACCATTCCAGTTGTCTTTCGTAATAGCAGGATAACCTTCCATGATATTACCGTTAACGTAGGCACGGCCGAATGTGAGGTATTTGAGTTTGCTGCGGCCGGACTCAGGTTTGAGGATACGATGACCTACTGCATTTTTCGGCGTCGCAGGTCCGGGTTGAAAATAGTTGTTGATGATATTATACTGCGCGCGGTAATCACCTCCATCGATAGAACGGTGCACCCAGTTAAACACCACATTGTTTACAAAATTAAAGATACCATACCAGCCGATAGACGGGTTACGTCCCGCGTTGTTGGCCCAGAGGTTGCGCATAAAGGTGCAGTTTTCCCCGCCGAGTGTACTGCCGAATGCGTGGTTCCAGGTATCGAGTGCTTCGGAGAAAATAGAATTCTGGATGGTGATGTTCACCGTTGGTAATTTATCTTCTGCCGGTTTGCCGGTGCTGTCGTTATACATGTGACGATACATGCTCATGTTTTCGTCCAATCCCCAACTGGCCGATACGTGGTCGATCATGATGTTGCCGATGGGATTACCTCCGATGGCGTCATCACGACGGCCTACCCATGTTTCACCACGACGAAAACGCATGAATCGAACGATTACATCGTGGGTATTGATCCAAACTGATTCGCCCGCCACACACACACCATCACCGGGCGCTGTTTGTCCGGCAATGGTGATATAAGGAGCGCGGATGATCAAGGGTGTTTTAAGACGGATGATACCGGCCACATTGAAGACCACCGTGCGCGCGCCACCTTGTTCACAAGCCCAGCGAAGACTGCCGGGACCATCGTCGTTCAGGTTGGTGATTACATACACTTTGCCACCGCGTCCGCCGAAGGTAAACTTGCCGCCGCCTTCCGCGCCGGGAAATGCGGGGATGTCTGCCTGCGGAAGATCATCGGGTTTGGAAGCCCAGGGAATATAAGGACGGCCATTGCGCGCCTGCTCCCGGATGATGGGATAAGCGATGGCCCAGGCTTTTTCAGAATGTTCTTCGGCAGCCCGCATCAGCGAGTCGGACGCCTTCTTTACTTCCGGCGTAATAGTCGGATACTGGCCTGCCGCGGGAATGGTAAAACCTAAACTAACTGCAACAGCAAAAAAAATGTTCCGGTTACGATTCATGAGTGATAACGATTAATTGAATGACAAATACTTTCAGGATCGCAGTTTAAGGTTTTGTTAATGCATGTATCATGTAAAAAAGTAAAAGGAGTTTTTGAAGCTCCTTTTACCATATCGGTTTATTGCAATGGATCGAATGTACCACCGGTCCATCCGTTTGTGTTTTTGATCAACGGACTCCGTGTAAGGTGCGTATTCGGGATACCATAGAAATAATATTTATCCAGGTAGTTGATCGGCTGCGCATCCAGGTCTTTAACAGTAGCTGTAAAGAACTGCGTGTAGCTTGGTCCATCTACGTTGATGGTGTCGCGTACACGTACGGTAGTTGAACCGGCAATGAAGTTGTTCAGGATCGTTGCCGTGTACGGCGCTTTCACTGCAATTTCCAGACGCTGACGTTTTGTTCCGTTCAACGCCGTGCTCCACATTTTTGTGCGGCGAAGATCGTCATAACGTTTGTTTTCAAAAGCGAGTTCGATGCGACGCTCATTCATAATCGCCTTGAACATCTCATCTGTTGTCATAGACGCTTTTAAACCATAAAGGTTGTCTGAGCCGGCGGTAATACCTGCGCGTGTGCGAATTCTTTTCAACATATCATACGCTTCCGCCTGGCGGTTGGTTGCGTTGGCACACTCAGCCAGGTTGAGCATTACTTCAGCGAGGCGGATCTCCACCCAGTCGGTAGTACCGAGTGCTGCGTTAACAGCGAGCGTATTCAGGTTAATTCCTTTGCGGCTGTAGAAACCGGTTGTGGTAACAGTAGCTTCAGGGTTGGGGGTACCGATGTATGTCCATTGTTTGCGCGTAGGCTGTGCGCTCAATCCCCATACAACACCGTTATAAGCAACGGTAGCAGCAAAGCGTGGATCGCGGTCTTTCCAATAATAAGTGGCATCATACCCGGAACCGGCTTCATCGATGGCTTTACCATTTTTCATGGGGAAAGCTTTTACCAGGTCCCAGGTAGGCTGATACTGGCCGCCAGCACCTTCAGAACGGGGACGGGCTGAGTTTTCGTAAGAATTTGACCAGCCATCGGTTCCATTATAAGAACGGACCATGATCACTTCTTTATTGCCAGAGCTTTCGTCCGTCAATACGTTAGCAAATGTGCCAAACAATGCGTGACCATCGAGTATAAGTGAATCATAGGCCGCCTTGTTAGCTTTATAGGCTTCTTCCCAGCGCGCCGCATTATTGGTTGGATTGAATTGTGCGCTTGCCCATGTGAGCAATACGCGGCCTTTCATGGCCAGCGCTGCACCGCGCGTGATACGTCCGCGGTTGCCCGTGGTTTGGGAAGCTATCGTTGTCTTGGCACAACCAGCCGCGGCCATATTAAGGTCTCTTACGAGTGAATCGATACACTCCGACGTTTTGTTACGCGGTACATTGATCACGTTCTCGTCCCATTCCTGTGCAGTCGTAACGTAAGGTACGCCGCCGTACAACTTCACCATGTTGAAATAGTTCCATGCACGCAGGAAATAAGCTTCTGCTTTCAGACGTGTGCGGACATCTTCCGAAAGAGTTCCCTTATCGATTTCCTGGATCAGGATATTACATCTGCGGATATTGGCGTACGTGCTGGTGTTGGAAGTCGGACTATTACCAAAATCCGTAACGGCATTATCTGCAAGGTTGCCAAGTAACATTGCGGTCGTACGAGTAGTATTAGACTCGTCACTCACGTCATGCAGGGCGTACGGAAGCAACGAGGTACCGTTGTTGGCCGGAAAACCCGGCATCATCACCGCATAGCAGCGGTTGAGGTACAAGGTAGCGGTTGACTCATTGCTCCAGGTTTCGTCACCCAGACCAGTCAGGTCGCGTTTGTCAAGTATTTTCTTCGTGCAACCGGTAAGGGTGGTTGCAGCGAGGAGAGAATATATAATTGCTTTTTTCATGGTAGTAATCGTTTGTCAGATTATAAAGAAATGTTGGCACCAAATGTCACAGTACGCAGTGTAGGATAATCGATCGCGATGTTAGCGTTCACATCCTTATACGGCTGGGGATTGATGATCGCACCCAGGTTGGTTGCCACCACGAAAAGGCGCATTTCAGGAATTTTATAACGCGTTTTCAATGCGGCAGGCAGTGAGTAAGAAAGCTGTGCATTGTTGATGCGCCATGTTGTTGCGTCCGTGAGCCAGAAGGTAGAGATATCGCCGATCAGCGGACTGTTGATCACGGGATATTTCGCGTTCGGGTTTTCAGGAGACCAGGAATCTTTCCAGATAGAAAGGCCGTTCTGGCTTTCTGTCGGAGCACGGCGGGCAGAGTTGTCATAAGAACGTTTGCCGCCGATACCCAGGCTGCTGTTCACACTCAGGCGCAGTCCTTTCCAGGAAAAACCGAGGTTGAGGCCGATGCCGAAAATGTTGCCGGAACGTTCGGCGATACGTGTACGGTCAGCATCTGTAATCACGCCATCGCCATTGAGGTCCTGGTAGTTCATGAAGCCAACTTGTGGCACTTGGCCGTCGATTCTCCAGTTGGGATATTTTGCCAGCAGTGCATCCACATCCGCTTGTGTACGCAGAATGCCGGTTGCAATGTAACCTTCGATACCACGGTCGGTACGTACACCGATCGGATTTTTATACCCAGTATCTGAGTTCACGTTGTAGTAGCGGCGGAGCACTTTGTTATCCGTCCAGCCAAGGTTCACCTGAACGTTGAAGCCGAAGTCTTTTGAAATTTTTCCATTATAGCCCAGTGCACCTTCCACACCCCATGACTTCATGCGGGAATAGTTGCGGTCGGCAATGGTAGCACCGAATGTTGAAGGCACGGTAGAAGTAGGCGTTTCGAGCATGTCGGTATTGTAACGGCGGTATACATCGATCGATGCATTGAATTTTCCTTTCAGGAAACTACCATCGATACCGAAGTTGGTATAGAGCGCTTTTTCCCAGGTAATGTCGGGGTTGGGAATCGCGTTAGGATTCAAACCGTTGGTCATGGTATTGCCAAACAGCATACCGGTGGTTTGTGTATAACGCTCACGGTACTGGTAGTTTCTAACCGCATCGCTGCCGGTGAGGCCAACCTGCATACGCAGTTTCAGGTCATCCACGAATGTGATATTGCGGAAGAAATTTTCCTGTGAAATTTTCCAGCCCACGGCTACTGAAGGGAAATAACCCCAGCGTGAACCCGGAGGGAAGTTGGGAGAAGCATCTGCGCGGAAAGAACCTTCAAGCAGGTAGCGGTCCATGAATGCATAATTCAAACGTCCCAGGTAGCTGGCGCGGCCGATCTCCGAACGGGAGCTCGCGTGATCGTAGAATGTACGATCCTGTGTAAAGCCCCACAATTCGTCCACACCGGGAATAACCTGTCCTTCTACACTGGAGAAGAACCCTTCCGCAGAAGATTCACTTTGTTCTGCCAGCAGCAACACATCGATATCGTGTTTGCCAAAAGTACGCTGGTAGTTGATGGCCTGGTTGAACTGGTAACTCTTGGAGTTATCATTGCTCATGCGGAGCGAGTTGCCATTCTTGATCGAACGAACGGAGTTCGTTGCCGTTGGTGTATTGGTATAAATGATACGTTGTTTGCCGGGAGATGAAGGATAAACGGAGGTACCGGTACGTTCGAAATCATACAGACTATAGGAAACATAATATTCCTTGCCGAGCGACGTACGGGAGTTTTGTCCGTAAGACACACGGAGAGAAAGGCCTTCGATGAACGGCACCTTATAGTTCATGCTCGCGGTAATGTTGTTACCTCTTGAGTTAGTGCGTGCGTAGGAATTGGTATTCTGTAATTCTTTCGGATGCCATTGAGGCGCGGTGGTATACACCGGTTTGCCATCCACATACATCGGTACCCATTTCGGAATCAGCAGCAATGCCGCCATGGTAGCATTCATCTGATCGGTCTGGTCGGAAGACTGACCGGCGAAACTGGTAATACCCTTTGGAGTGGGTCGGTCGAGGATCGAATTGTCGTTGCTGAAAGAGATATCAGCCGTCAGCTCATTGGTGATCTTGGCGGTTGCCCCGATACGGAATCCATATTTATTAGCGTAGAGATCCTGCAGGTTACCGGTTTCTTTGAGATAGTTAGCACCACCAAAGAACGTGATCTTATCTGAACCGCCACTGATATTAACTGTGTGACGCTGTATACTGGAAGCTTCCCATGTATCGTCAAACCAGCTATTTTTCAAACCTTTTGCATAATCCAGTTCCGACTGGTCATACACGAAAGTGTTCCAGTTAGGGTTGGCGCGATACTTATTATTGAGCAGGCTTACGTGTTCGTAGGCTGTCAGTGTTTGAGGTACGTTTACCGCATCTGAAACGCCATAAGAGCCCGAGTAGCTCACGCGTGGGCGGCCAGGTTTTCCTTTTTTGGTCGTAACGAGGATTACGCCGTTAGCGCCACGCGCTCCATAAACGGAAGCGGCCGCATCTTTCAGGAAGGAAATATTATCTACCATCGTAGCGTCGAGGTTGTCGAAGAATTCTTTACCCTCTGGGTTGTTGTAAGCAATTCCATCGATCACGTAAAGCGGTTCCACACTACCCGAGTTACCGAAGGTCGTTGGGTTACGGATGCGCAGGTTGGTAGTGGCACCGGGTTTGCCGGATGTTTGGTTAACACTTACACCGGGCACTTTATTCACGAGACCGGTAGAGAGGTTGGTAAAAGGTATGTCTTCGATTTCTTTCGGATTCATGGAACCCACGGAGCCAAGTACGTTTGCACGTTTCTTGGTGCCATAACCCACTACAATCACATCGTCCATCTGGCTCTCGGTAGAGTTCATGGCGATGCTCAGCGAACCGGATGATCCGGCTTTGGTTTCATAAATGGAATAACCAACGTGTGAAAACGAAAGAATAGATTCTTCGGAAGGTACATTGATCGTGAAAAGGCCCGAGCTATCGGTCCGGGTGGTTTGAGTTCCGTTCTTCACACGGACACTCACATTTCCCATCGGGTTGCCGGTTTTCAGGTCCGTTACGCGGCCGGTAACAGACTTATCCTGAGCGAATGCAAGCAGTGAGCAGCCCAGGAGCATGAAAAGCAGCAGTAACTTGGATGGTCGCAGACAATTCATATGGCTTAGTTTTAGTTGAACGTTAGGCAAATACAAAATATAGCAGTTGTGAAATTCTCTCTAGCCTTTGGGAGCTTTGGCAGCCTCCCGTTCTTTGATCCTTTTCTGCCACTCCTCTCCTTCCTTCTTCATATCATAACCGGCAGCAGATAAATAATTGTTGATTTTCCCTTTGTACTTTCCAAACACTTTGTGCTTGTTGTCAGAAGTGCCTTCATCCATGGCCAGTTCACGCGCTTCCACGAGGTAAGCGTAAATCTGTTCTTTCTGTTGTTTGGTAAGATTGGGTAACATGTCCTGGTAAGCGGTCCAGGTGAGCGGCAACACGCCATAGGTCATGCCGTCCTTCACTTTTTCCACTTGTGCAGTGTTGAGATCGGCACTCAGCAGCTTAATAAATGATGTATGCAACTGACGCAAAGAAGCATTTTTATTTTCCTCTTCTTTTTTTACGGCCGTTGCCAGCTCTTCTTTGGAAAGATTTTGTTGTTTCAGCGCGGTCACTGCAGCTTTGCTGCCATCGTGTACCTTATTTAAAGCAATGTATTGATCGGCGATCTTATTTACTACGCGATAGTAAGCAGCAGAATCGTTGATGGAAAGCGTTTTTACAATTTTGGCCGACCGTTCAGTGACTACTTTTCTGTAGGCAACGGTATCGGCCTCCTGCGCATTTGCTATTCCCGTAATTGCCAATAATAAAAAGGTAAACGCAACGGAGGTTCTCCGTACAAGAAGTATCATGGCAATCCGGGGCAGTTTCATGCAAATCCTTTTAATCGTTAGGGCGAATGATTGTCAAAACGACAATTTATATTCATCAGCCGGAATTAAAGGTACACGTGGCCCCAAGCGGCAACAATGTAAGGTTTTGCTATAATGATGGAAGATTTTACTATGTGGATAACGAAGTTTTACCAGACCGGTGCCCGTTTTTGGGCTATTTTATTGCTTTTCAGCAGCAGCCTGGCAGGCGGTAATCCCGGTATCCGCGCCTCCACTTCTATGGTACCGGCCTTCTCAGTACTGCCCACTATCGCCAGCGCCAGCCCTTTCCAGGTCTTGCGGACCGGCGATTTTAACGACACCGTATCGGCCTGGTAACCATTATCAGTGCCTGCGATAAACCCCGGTCCTTTTACCGTAAACGTAATTTCTTTGTCTGCATCCGGAACCAGGTTGCCGTTTGCATCGGTGATGGAAGCACGGATAAAACTCAGATCGCGGCCATTGTTCTGCAGGCTGTCGCGGTCGGCCAGCAATACCAGTTTAGCCGGAGCGCCTGCCGTGTTGATGACTTTGCGCAATACTTCCTTACCACCTTTTTTCGATACAGCCACCAATTGCCCCGGTTCAAACGGCACGCGCCACATTACATGAAACGTGGTGTCATCCGGTTTGGACTTTACTCCCAACGATTTGCCATTGACAAATAATTCTACTTCATCGGCCTGGCTGTAATAAGCCCACACATCAACGGTCTGTCCTTTCTGCCAGTTCCAATGCGGAAACAAATGCAATACCGGCCGGGTGGTCCATTCGCTCTGGTACATATAATACACATCCTTCGGAAAACCTGCGAGGTCGATGATGCCGTAATAAGAACTGCGTGCAGGCCAGGGATAAGGGATTGGCTCACCTAAAAAATCAAAGCCGCTCCATACAAACAAGCCAGACAGGTAAGGATGTTTTTTTATGATACCCCAGGTCTTTTCGTGTGTGCTTCCCCAATAAGCTGATACCTGGTCATAAGCCGAAACGGTAAAATCAGGATTGCCTTTTTCCACCGTCTTTAAAGGCGAACGAGCAGGCCAGAACATGATCGTATCCGACCGCTGATCATAATGACCACGCGTAGCAAAGGCCGACATGTTTTCCGCACCGATAAAGATCTGTCCGGGATAATGCTTTTGAAAATCTTCGTACACCTCGTGGTGATAATTCAACCCGATTACATCGAAGGCGCCGGATTTATACATGAAATTTTTCTCCGGGTTCCATTCACTCAAGGCGGCCATCACCGGGCGTGTAGAATCGAGCTGTTTGACGATCGCTACCATTTCCCTGGAAAAACCAATGCCGCTGCTGTCGACCTGTTCGCGGATCTCGTTGCCAATACTCCACATGAAAACAGAGGGATGATTACGATCACGCAGCACCATGTCTGCCAGATCTCTTTTATACCACGCGGAAAAATCTTCGCTGTAATCGTGTTTGTTTTTCTTTTTCTTCCACATGTCGAAGGATTCGTCCATCACGAGAAATCCCATTTTGTCACAGAGGTCGAGTAATTCGGGAGCGGGAGGATTGTGTGCCGTGCGGATAGCATTGCAGCCCATTTTTTTCAGTATCTGTAACTGGCGTTCCATGGCGCGTGTATTGACAGCGGTACCGAGTGCGCCAAGATCGTGGTGATTGCACACACCTTTTATTTTCAACCACTGTCCATTCAGGAAAAATCCTTTGTCTTTGTCGAAGTGAAAATACCGCACACCGAGTGGCGATTCATATTCGTCTACCAGTTTTTGGTTTTCATATACACGTGTCACTATTTTATACAGGTAGGGATTTTCGATTGACCAAAGGATGGGATTAGCCAGCGCCAATGTTTCGTGAAAGGCGCCGGGAATAGCCAGCAGCGGATGGGTTTTGGGTTTGCCCTGCACAACAAGCTTTCCTTTTGCATTATAAATACTGCTCACCACCGAAACCATCGATCTTCTGTCATGCAAAATATTCAACGAAGTAGCAATGTTGATCATCGCTTTGTTTGCTTCTACCTCGGTAGTAACAGCCACGCCCCATTGCTGAACGGCTACCGGTGATGTAACCACCAATCGTACATGACGATAAATACCCGACCCCGTATACCAGCGCGAATTCGGTTGACGGCTGTTGTCGACACGTACCGCGACCGTATTTGTTTTACCGGGATTGATGTGAGATGTAAGGTCATAGCTGAATGAGCTATATCCGTATGGGCGTTTACCGAGGTAATAGCCATTGATCCATACTTCGCTGTTGCAATAAACACCATCGAATTCCACCGATACCTTTCTTTTATCCCATGCTGCCGGAACCAAAAAGTCTTTTCTGTACCAGCCCGTGCCCGTGGGCAATGCGCCGCCTTGCGTGGTCGCCGGATTAGTTTGATTAAAATCTCCTTCTATACTCCAATCGTGTGGTAAATCGAGCTTCCGCCATTTTGCATCGGCATAGATCCGTTGCGAAGCCAGGCTATCATCACCCAGTTTAAACTTCCACCCTTTGTCAAAATCCCTGATAATGCGCACGGCAGATTGCGCACCTGATTGAAAAGGAAGCAATGCCATTGTTATCAAAGCCAGTAGTACGATTTTCTGCTTCATGCAACTCAATTATTGTAAGGTCACTTCATAAACATGTTCACCTGAACCTGTTGTGACCGGTGTTTTGTATTTGTTGTTCGCGGGCAATTCGATCGAAGCCGTTGTGTTCGGAGGAATGACTACCCGCATCCTGAACTGTTTTCCTTTACGCTCCCAATTAACGGATACCAGGCCATAGGGCGACTCGTAACGCGCGGATGCATTGGTGATGTCGCCGGTTACCTGCGGTGCGATACGGATCTGCTTAAAGGCCACACTTCCATTTTCCGTTTTCAAACCACAAAGCCCGGCATAGAACCACTCCATCAGATGTCCCAGCATGAAATGATTGTTGGAAACAACGGGCAGTGCCGACCATGATTCCGTAAGCGCCGTAGCGCCTTTCGCCAGCTGATAACCATAACCGGGAACGTCGGTCCGGCTATTCATTTTTACGATCACATCTGAGTAGCCACCTTCTTCTAATGCCTTCAACACATAACGGTAACCGATATCACCGGCCGTTAACGCATAATCACGGGTGCGTATATCATGTACTAGATTATTCAACACTTCTTTGCGATTAGCCGGTTCTACCAGGCCCATGTAAAGCGCCATCGCATTGGATGTCTGACTTCCTGTGCCGTACTGTTTTGTTTGCCCGTTGAAGAATTTATCATTGAAGGCTTTTCTTACTTCCTGCGCCTGTTTTCTATAATCCGCTGCATCGGCGGTTTGGCCAAGCATGGCTGCGATCTTTTCGAGAATGCAAAGATCGTAATAATAGATGGCCGTTGCGGTGATGCCCGGCGTTGTCAACTGACAAAAGCCCGGGCGCTCAGGCCCCAGATCGTACCAGTCACTCAGGCCTTGCGTGAGAATATGATTATTGGCTTTGCCACGCAGATAAGTAATATAACGCTGCATCATCGGATAAGCTTCCGCCACGATTTGTTTATCGCCATACCATTGGTACAAATACCAGGGCAGGATAATACCGGCACTTCCCCACTCCGGCGAATCGCGGAACGGATCGACGAATTGGTGGAACTCGGGAGATATCTCCGGTATCAGTCCATCAGGGGTTTGCGAATTCATCATGTCGCGCACCACTTTCCGACCCAGTGCAGCAATGTCATAGATATAGCGGACTGAGCTTCCCACGAGGTGTGTTTGTTCCAGCCAGCCCAATTTTTCGCGGTGCGGACAATCGGTGAACACACTCACCATATTGCTGTTTACCGCCCAGCGGATCAGTTCATGTGTCTGGTTAAACAAAACGCTCGATGATTGAAAAGCTCCGTTTTGCGGAGCGGCATTGCGGATGTGCAGGCCTTCGACATTTAATACTGTTGGTGCCTGCGTATGACCGTTTCCTGCAATAGCTTCTACCTGCAAATAACGGAAACCATAGTAAGCGAAACGTGGTTGCCAGCTTTCTTCTCCTTCGCCCTTTAATACATAAGTATAATATACCGGACTGCCGGTTGATTTCTGGTTGGCCGAACCATCTTCGTTAATCAGTTCAGCCGGTATCACCCTGATGGTATCGCCTTTCTGACCGCGGACACGAATGAATGGAATACCGGATGCATTTTGTCCGAGATCGGCTACTTGTACACCGGGCCGGAGGGTTGTCGTTTTGACAGCAGTAAACCGTTGCATCACTTTCACTGCATGAATAAGCTGTGCATCCAGTTCGGGCGGGCCATCCGTGATCTTCACCGTTTGCCAATGATTATCGCTGAATCCTGTTTTATCCCAACCGTCCTGTTCAAGCGCCGCATCATAATCTTCTCCGGCATAGATGCTGGAAAAATAAACGGGTGAAGGCGCCGTTTTCCATGATTGATCAGTTACGATATTCACGGTGCTTCCGTCTGCATATTCGATCACGATGTTGGCAATCATTTTAGGATAACCATAACCACCGGTTAGTTTGCGGTAACGTTCACCCGGGATATAGTAAAAGCCATTGCCCAGCATAGCGCCCAACACATTCTCTCCTGGTTTCAATTGACTGGTTATATCAAACGGCACATACAGTGCATGTTTGCTGTATTGTGTCCATCCGGGATCGAGAAAGTGATCGCCAGCTTTTGTACCATTAACAAAAAACTCAAACTGTCCAAGGCCGGTTACGAAAGCTGTAGCGCTCTTTATTTTTTTATGGATGATGAATGACTTTCTGAATAAAGGAAGTACGTCGCGTCTGGGTCCCCATTCTTTTTTTCCACGGCCATGCGCCAGGGGAACGATCACGGAAGAATCGGGCAATACGTCATAAGCGATCCATGACGCGCCTTTCCAATCGGCCCTGGTCAATAGTCCCATGCGCCAGCTCGCAACCGCGCTCCACGGGGAACTGCGGCCTTTATTATCCCACACCATTACCTTCCAGTAATATTTCGTGGCGGCTTTCAATGACTTGCCCTTATAGCCCACCATGAGCGATTGATCTGACGGGATTTTTCCGGAATCCCATATTGTTCCCTGGTTGCGTAGCAACGCGAGCGAGTCATCGCTGACGAGAATGCGGTAAGCGGTCTGCATCACCTGCTGAGCAGATGACCTGATCTGCCAGCTTAATCCGGGTTTTGCCGCTTCTATACCAAGCGGTTCGGTTAAGTATTCGCATTGCAAGGCGGCCACGGACAATGATTGCGCCACCAATCTTTTCGTTGCCGAAAAGAGGAACAGGGACAATACGAACAGACTTATTTTATACTTCATCATTGTATTTCAATTCCCGAAACAGCAATGCCCGCTGCACCGGATGTATGAAAGATCACTTTATAACTTCCCGCATTGATCTGCGTACCCGTATCAAATGTAAACTGGTTCCATTTGCCGGGACGCGTAAAATCAAGGTCTACTTCTTTATCTACCAGCAACGTGTTGCCGGCATCTCTTACCTCTATACGTCCCCTGATATTTTTTTCCTGTGGTGAATAGTATTTAAATGTCAATGCGTATACATCGGCAACGCCGGTTTCAATGGTCCACGCTATTTTCACCGGATCGTTAACTTTTATGACAGCGCAGTTGCGACCGCCGAATGATTCCATTGCGACGCCTGTGGAAAGAGTCGCTTTTTCTGCGCGATAAGGTATTGTTTTCTTCAGATCGAAAGCCGGCTGCATGGTCGATACCGGCACAAGGATTACCGGACCGGTAACGTTGCTCAGTTTGAGCATGCGCGTAGCTCGCAGCCTGTGCCGGTATAAGGTGTATGACTTACCGCCGTTTTCATCCGTTTCAAGAAATGTCTGCGTATTTTCAAATTCCTTCCATTCATCCTTTACCATTTTTAGCGTATCGATAGCCACGTACACGTCGGTTGGTTTTGTTACGGAAAAATGATAGCTCTGCGGATCAGGCGATGCCGGTTTTATCCATTGTGCACCAAAGACAGCCGGAGGCAATGCATTGAATGAAATAGACGTATCGGCAAAAACCTGCTGACCGATATCCAGCCAGTGTTCTGTGCTCACATTGGAAGGTGAATGTATAGTGGCCAAAGAAAGTTCTCTTGCCTTCAGTTTAGGTGGTTTCTTTGTCGCTATAGCAATAGCGGATATTACGGCCTGTCCTGCCGTCAACCGCGGAAAACTGATGATCAATTCTGAATTGGCTGATTGCGCGGTAATGATCTTCTTCAGTACTTTATTACTGCCCGCTTCTTTCCAGATATCCAGGTCTTTCAACACTACTTTGCCGTTCACCGCCACATCAAACACGCGCATACCTTTTGCATCTGTACCACCGCCAATACCCAGCCAGGGTTCGGTGAAATAAAGTTCAATACTGTACTCTCCTGCGGGAGCCGGAAAATGATAGGTCAACTCGTCTCTTCCATAACGGAAGGTGCTGAACAGCTCAGGATCTTTTGTCCCCTTCAGTGGCACAAATGTTCTCCGCTGACTGGCAAAAAAATCAGGCAGACCGGGAAACTGCTTCGTCCACGATTGAGAGCCCCATATGCCTTTGCCTTCCCAGACCTGGTCAGCCATCCAGCGTTGGCCCAGTTTGTCCATATATGCCGGACCGCCCGCATTCACACGATACCAGTAATGAGATCCTTTCTGCGGTGTGGTGATGTCCGGTTGTTTTTCATAAAATTTTTTCAACCCCGGGGCCTGCGGAAGATGATTTAATACAATCGTATCTCTCGCAACAGGCCGGCCATCGCGATAGCCTACCGCGTACAGTACATTGTATTGAATGTTCACATGGTCCCAGGTAAAATGGGTGCCAATGCCGTTTCGTTTACGCCGTCCTAATGAAGCATTATCAAGATCATTGAAAAGTTCTACCTCGGTACAATTGGAATAAACAGTAATGCCATTTTTTATGCCTGGTTTTGTCCATCTGCCGGGCCAGGTATGCGACACGATATACACCATCGGTTGTGTAACCGGATCGGCATAGTTGCTGCGATACATATAGTAAACGTCCAGGGGTTCTTCCCACGGCGTCAACAATCCTTTATAGTTCACCGGGCCGATGCGGTCAAGTTCCCGCCAGCCTTCGCCACCCTGCACGCGGCCGGGGTTGTCATGTGAAGTAAGGAGCCAGAAGAAATGACCGGCGAGACTGTCTTTCGCAGATTCTGCCAGGCGGACTTTCTGTTCCATTAATTCCGTCATGCGGTCTTCACTCAGCGGACCGTTTTGAACAAACGGGCCTTCCGTATGCAGATCAATTGTTCTCCACGCGCCGTATTCGCCCACCAATACCTGTCGTTTGAGATCGTTGGCATAAGTAGCCGGATCACCACCATAAGTACCGGTCCAGTTTTGAGGCACATCCCAATCGGTGCCGCTACCGCCATTGCAGGTAGTTACCAGTCTTTGCACAGAAGCGGTCGGATCGAGCGAACGAATGAGTTCGGTACATTCACGTGCAAAGTCTTCAGGTAATTTGCTCTCGTTCTGTAAACCCCAGAGAATAACCGCGGGATCGTTCCTTCTTTCAATCACCCATTCTTTCAACAAGGTTTTAAAATTCTCGCGGAAGGCGGGAGAGTCAAACCAAACGTGTGCGGACAATTGCGTCCACCAGAGCACTCCCATGCGGTTGCACCACTGACCATAGCGCAGGTTATGCGGCTGGTGTCCGTCGCGGAAGGCGTTGAAGCCGGCACTTTGCAACCAGCGCATGCGGGCTTCTACCTGCAGATCGCTGAACGCATGGCTTTGCCCGATGATGTGTTCGTACTCCGCCACACCATTGATGAACAACGGCTGGTCATTTATAAAAAACCGGTGACTACTGCTGTCCCATTTTATTTTACGGAAGCCATAATCGGTCTCTATTTTGTCGAGTACGCCTTTTTCATCGCGGAGTTCGGAAATAATTTTATACAAATAAGGATCGGCCGGCGACCACAGGCGCGGCGCAGTGACAGTAACGGGCTGCTGATCTACATCGATCGAATCGAGCGGTTTTACTGAATGTTGAGAAGAGATCGTTGTAATGATCTTTCCTTCCTGATTGACGAGACGCGTAACCAGTGTGACCTTCCTGTTGGCTGTAGCTTTATTTTTAAATGAAGTACGTACCCGCAAAACAGCCTTTTCTTTATTTACGTCCTCGCCGCTCCAGGCATGAATACCAAAGGGAGCAAAGGAAATATCCGATGTAATGACCAGGTGAACCGGGCGGAAAATGCCCATGGGCTGAGAGCCTTCGGAAAAGCCCCGCTCTTCCGAACAACCACCACAAACCCAGGGCAGATCGCGGATATTGGCAGGATGCCCGGTATAAACGGTCAGTATATTTTCCTGGTTATCCTTTTTAACCACCTCTGTAATATCGATAGTAAAACTCGTACGCCCGCCGGCATGATAACCGACTTGTCTGCCGTTGAGATAAACCGTTGCATAAGAACCGGCACCTTCAAAAAACAACAAAGCTCTTTTGTTCTTCAGTGATTGGCCAATACGAAGCGACCGGCGGTACCAGGCTTCACCGTGGCGGTTGCCATGCAGCAATCGCCGGTAACCTTCGTAAGCATCCCAGTTATGCGGCACCGAAACTTTTTTCCAATTCTTTGTTTCAATAGAGGCTGCCGCGTATTGTGAAGCGGGAAGCGTGTGCATGTCGCCCGCAATCGTCAACCAGTTATCGTCCAGGCGCGTGGAGACACGTTGTGCTTCTGTAGCAGCACAGCACAAACAAAAAACCAAAAAGCAAAACCAGGTCTTCATTAATTTATCCTCTTCAGATTACTGTCAAAAATATAAACACCTGCCTTGGCAGTGGGCAATTCTTTTACCTGCCCTTTGTAACGTAAACGGAGTGTATCTCCTGCATTTGATACAATCTTCGCCTGAACCAGCGCACCGTTTTTCCAATCAATATCTATAACAAATCCGCCGCGTGCACAAAGTCCGCGGATGGTGCCCTCCGGTAATTCAGCCGGCAGCGCGGGAAGTATATCGATGTACTTTGTATGACTTTGGAGCAACATTTCCGCGATCCCTGCCGCACCACCGAAATTACCGTCGATCTGGAAAGGCGGATGGGCATCGAAAAGATTTGTGTAACTGCCTGCACCATTTCCGGCAGGGCTTAATAGCATTTTTATCAATTTGAAAGCATGATTACCGTCGAGAAAACGCGCCCAGAGATTGATCTTCCAGCCGAGGCTCCAACCGGTGGCTTCATCACCACGGAAAAGTAACGATTGCTGCGCTGCCTTCCATAAAGCGGGCTGCTCGTCTGCATTAATCTCCGATCCCGGATACACTGCCCACAGATGAGATACGTGCCGGTGTTTATCATTTTTATCGTCTTTGTCTTCCAGCCATTCCTGCAATTGTCCGAAACGACCGATCTGATCCGGCGCAATCTGCGTGAGTTGCTTTTTCAAACTATCGCGGAAGACTGCATCTTTATTCAATATTTCGGACGCACTGATCACCTGCCGGAAAAGATTGCGGATGAGCTGGTGATCCATGGCAGGACCGGCAACCAGTCCACCGTGTTCGGGAGAATTGGATGGCGTGCTGATCATCCAGCCCGTCTTAGGATCGCGGATAAGGAAATGCTGAAAGAAAAGCGCGGCTTCTTTCATGAGCGGATAGGCTTTCTCCGAAAGAAAATCTATGTCTTTTGTATAACGGTAATGTTCCCACAAATGATCGCACAACCAGGCGCCACCGGTTACCCAAATGCCATGATTGGCGGCATTGATCGGAGCCGTACCACGCCAGAGATCGGTATTGTGATGCAAGACCCAGCCAGGCATGTTATAGTGAACTTTGGCGGTGTGCCTGCCGGTCTCCGCCAGTTCTTTTATCATGTTGAATAACGGCTCATGCAACGGAGAAAGATTCAGTAATTCCGCCGGCCAGTAATTCATTTCGAGGTTGATATTAGTTGTGTATTTGCTTCCCCACGGTGGCTGCAACAGGTCATTCCAGATACCTTGCAGATTTGCCGGGCGCGTACCCGGTCTCGAAGAAGCGATGAGCAGGTAACGGCCGTACTGCATGTACAACGCCGCAAAGGAAGGATCGGGTGCTTTTGCAAAATTTGCCAGCCGCTCATCAGTTGGGATATGATCATTGAGGGATTTATCAAACTCCACAAAGAAGCGATCATAATAAGCACGATACTCCGCGAGATGTGCCGCCTCTACCTGGTCAAACGAACGCCTGCCATGTTGCTGCATCACGGTGGCAGACAGTTTAGCCGGATCGGCCGATACATCGTTATAATTGCGATAGTTGGTGGCGGCTGTAAGATAGATAATGACCTCGTCGGCTTTTTCAATAACCACACGTTTGTCTTTTACCGACAATTTCCCATTGCGGATTTTTACCTGCAGATCGGCCTGACCTTTCAATGCGCCGTTACGGACCTGCACTTTTAATGTCATGGAACCATCCGGGCGGGTACGCACTTCAGCAATTTTATGCGGACTGGTCAATGCGATCTGCAGACTGACCGACCTTGCGCGATCTGCATCCAGTTTTACTGCGAGCAATTGATCCGGCTGGCTCACCAGGTATTCACGACGGAAGGTGGTATCGCCGGATTTGTAGGTGGTGTAGGAAATGGCCTTGCTGATATCGAGACTGCGCCGGTAGCCGGTTATCATTTTTTCATTGTGAAAAAAACGCAGCCACAGATCACCGAAAGGCTGATAATCTGCCTGGTAACGTGGCGCGGGCGGAGGATTATCATCCTGGATAAAATATTTCCAGTTGCCGTTTAAGACCAGGCGATCGTTGCCACTGCTGCTCACAGGATAGATGCCGATCTTTTTTGTCGTGTCTTTATAACCGGCAACGCCTCCCTTGTCAAAATAATTAAGCACCAACACGGCGATTGTATTATTTCTTTTCTTCAGAAGCCCCGCAGGTATGTTGTATTTGTATTGGTCGTTACGCTTTACCGGCTGACCATTGATATAGACATAATCATCGCCACGTACACGGTTGAGATCAAGTATTGTTTCCTGCTTCAGCCATTGATCCGGAACGGAAAAACGGGTACGCACCCATACGGCACCGTCTAATCCTTCGAAACCTGCACTCTCCCACCCTTCATAGGATGGCACCGGCATGGTCTTCCATTTTGCATCATCATAATCAGACAAAGCCGGGTTGCCTTTTAATCCCTGGCGTGACAATATTTGCTTTTCCCATTCCGCCGTTTTGCCTTCGGTGGATTTGCTGCCCATGAAATGCAGTTCTGCCAATGCCTCCGCCTCTTTTTGCTTTCCCTGTGCGATCAACTGGCGAATGGTATCCAGATATTGTGCAGCCCCCGGACGCGTGTAGTCACGCGGTTCACCGGTCCATAATGTTTCTTCGTTAAATTGAATGCGGTCTTCTTTTACGTCGCCGAAGACCATGGCACCGATGCGGCCATTGCCTAAGGGCAATGCGTCGGTCCAGCGCACAGCCGGTTGTTTATACCACAGCGACAGGTTATCCTGTGCATTCGTTAGCTGCGACAGCAGGATCAGCAGTATACATATATTCCACCGGCGAAGCATACGCAATCAATTAACGGATGAAGAAATAGTAACGGCTTTTGCAGGCACATCTCCATTGATCTGAATACCGGGTGCTGCCTGCGGCAAAATATTATTATGGAAAATAACCTGTGTTGTTTTTGCTCCTTTTACTTCGGCAAAACGTGTCGTCCCCTGTTGCGGCCAACTGTTGCGGATCACCGCCTGCTTCACATCATTCAACTGGATCAGCGGCAGGCTGTCACGCACCTGTACCGAACTCAAACCATCTATATCGATGCGCTCGGTTTCGCTTACATCGATGGCCGCCCCGCGCGTTGTGGCAATACGTACGTTTTTCAATTCGATATCTTTTGCCTTGCGGATGATGATACCGGCTTCTGCTTCAAAATACGCATCCTGGATGCTGAATTCCTGCACCGGCATTTCGTCCAGCCCGTTGATAAAGATAGCTTCCTTTGTATAAGCCGTGATATTGCTCAACCGGATGTTACGGAATTTTGGCGTGCGTTCGGAAACAGGTTCAGGTGTTGTTTTGGAATAAGCCATATCGAGCACGATTGCCTGTTCGCGGATATTTTTCATGATGATGTTATCGACACGGATATCTTCCACTACGCCGCCCCGGCCGCGGGTGGTCTTGATACGGATACCGCGATCCGTGCCATCAAATACGCAATTACTGATCACAATATTTTTAACGCCGCCGCTCATCTCGCTGCCGATCACCACGCCGCCGTGTCCTGAAAGCATGGTACAGTTGGTGATGGTGTAATTCTGTGCCGGCGCGGCTTTTGTTCGGCCGGGAATATCTTTTCCGGATTTAATAGTGATGCAATCATCGCCCACGCTGATATGACAATCGGAAATATGTACATACTTGCAAGACTCCGGATTAATACCGTCCGTATTGGGTGAAGGCGGATTGTTGATCGTTACGCCTTTCACCGTTACATTTTCACAGAACTGTGGATTGACGGTCCAGAAAGGTGAATTGCGGATGCTGATGCCTTCGATCAACACATTTTTACAAAACATCGGTTGAATGAAAGGCGGACGTAAAAAACCGCGTTTCATTTGTTTGGGATCATCCGGCAGCAGGATGTTTTTATTCAAACTATCGAATAGTATCTGCCAACGTGAACGGGGTTGACCATTTTTATATCCTTCTACAAAATCCCACCATTTCTTTCCGTGTCCATCGATCAGCCCGCGTCCGGTGATGGTAATGTTCTCTGCTTTGTAAGCGTAGAATAGCGGGGAAAAGCTGGTAACATCTACCCCTTCATACCGTGTCTCTACCATTGGCAGGTAATCGTCGAAGTTGTCGCTGAAATGTAATTCGGCGCCCGCATCGATGTGGATAGTGATGTTACTTTTCAGGTGTATGGGACCGGTGAGATATTTCCCTGCGGGAAAATAAACCGTACCGCCGCCTGCTTTGGAGGCAGCGGCAATGGCTTTGGCGATGGCGGCGGTTGCTTTCGCCGAGCTGTCGCGCTTCGCTCCGAATTTCGTTACATCGTACCAGCCCTGCGCGTGGAGGATTGTGGCGGATGTCAGCAGTACTGCAACAAAGAATATTCTTTTCATTTGAGTAATAAGTAGTAAGTATTAAGTAGTAAGTAGTAAGTTATGAGTTTAGGTGCAGTGCTCCGGATCTGGTTCGTGTATACACGATTGACGATTCACCATTGACCATTGACCATTCACCATTCACTTATTCACTTATTCAAAAAGCCAGTCAATCTCGCGGCTGCTGCCATTTTCCGTAAGCCCGGCGTCAAACACCGGCACCTCACTTGATCCTTCGGCAAAACCAACGATCATGCAAACACCTTTCGCCAGTTTCAATGTGTGCGTACCCGCCGGAAAACTATACGTGTGAATGTTCACCGGGGGCTGTCCTTTTACCACCAATGCATTGGCTATTCTGATATCCGCTTGCCCGTAGTCATTAGCGCTCGCGTTGGTTTCCAGTTCGGGGGCTTTCAGGTACACCGACGGTCCGCTGAAGGCTGCCTGGCGTTTTTTGAAATAACCGACCAGCACTTTCACCGGTTTATCGGTCGTAAAGGTGAGTTGTGTTCCCTGTTCGATCTGCTTCTGCCAGTTGAGTTGTACACCTTCCATACGGGCCAGCTCGGGCGTGAACTTACCCGTAAGCGCAACTGTATCGCTGAAAGCTGATTGACCCGCAGCAAGTTTGAATCTTTTCAGCCCTGCATCGGCCAGCTTCACCGTAGCGGCGCGGACTTCCACTATCTTGACTCCTGTTGCAGGTTTGTTTTTTAATGAATCAACAGCATGCCGGAAATGCGTGAGTTCTCCTTCAAAGGGCACCAACACTTCTGTCCATGTTTTCATTTTGCCGTCGGTTCCGCGGATGGGGATTTTTCGCTGACCCGTCTGCATACTATTGGCATACAGGTAAGAACTGCTGGTCAGTTTTGCCAGCTCGCGATAATAGTCTACACTTTTCTCCAATAGGGGCAATGCTTTTTCCAGGTCCGTTACATCGTTGGAATATTTGTATCGTAATATGGACAAGGCCGCTTCAGCTTTGTAAGCAAAATGAAAAGCCAATGCCTGGTAGCAATACATATCATTTTTCAGCCGCTCAAATTCTTCCTTGTTTTGGGTGATACCGGCAGCGGCGGCTTCAGCGGCGGCCACTGCTTTACGCGCATGCTCTTTTACTTCTGCAATGATTTGCACAGGCGTTTCACCGATATGTTTTTCTTTTTTCCATTCCTTTTCCGCATATTGAATCAGCATTTCTCCTTCCGGGCTTTCACTATCATACAACAAAGTAAACAGTCCGTAACGGAAAGGATTGATCAGTTGCGTCATGAGCATACCCAATGTCAATGTTTGCCTGTTGCCATCGGTAATACCAAAGCGGCGCAGCAGTTTGGGCGCGATCTCTCCTGATTGTTCGTATGCTTCGAGAATTTGTTGTCCGTTTCCGGGTGCGCACCCGTAACGGGCAGCCAGCAAGCCACTCCAATAATTAATCTCTTCTTTGCGGTCGCGGCGGGCATGCCAGGCATAACGGCTCCAGGCGCGGTACCAGATCCAGTCGCGCTCGATCTGCAAGAGACGTTTGCCGCCTTTTACACTATCAGCAGAATAAGGCCAGTCCCAGTATGATGCCTGCGGATAAAGGTGAAGACCATTACCGCCCATGCTGTCATGCATACCGATGACAGATCGCTGAATAAAATCTGCAGAGCCGTAACGGAACGGTTCGAGGTTGGCGAGAATGTGAATGTTCTCTATCTGCACGGATCCCAGTCCGCTGAGTTCACGGTGCAAGGCTGCCCACTGTCCACGCGGCTCGGGTGTTGTGAGCGCTTCGCCGTTGAACTTGGCTTCGGTATACAGATTTTTATATAAAGGCAAAGAAGCACGCATGACGGCAGGTGCGTCGGTGTCGTGCGCACGAAGCACGATCGGAGGTTGTTCCGTTTTGCCCAATGCGTCCAATCCATCTTTCACACCGGGAATAATGGTTTTAGTGAACCATTCAATGTCATCATGGCCCACGCCTTCCATGGCCTCACCGAGGCAAACCATCAGTCCCACGTTGGGATATTTTTCTACGAATGCTGCGATGGATTTGCGGGTATAATCGGCGATGATTGGAATAATCGGACGTTCACGCTCCTGCGTTTTCATGTTATGTTTTTCGGCAAATGGTTTTGATACGATGATGTTGTAAAACATTTGTATCACCCATATACCTCTTTTATCTGCTTCCGTGGTCAGGAACTTATACATTTCCTCGTTCTTGCGAAAAGTGGCATCATCCACTTCCACTGCATAAGGATAATCTTTCAGCCGCACCAACGAAGCGAAGGGATGACCGTTCCAGAGATACAACGAGTTCATGCGGTTGGTGACGAGTGTATCGAGGTAGCGCACCCAATGTTCTTTGTCGTATAACCAGGGAAATGTTTCGGGGGTGTAAGGATATTCGTATACGGTACGCCCGGGCAGGTAATAAGGTTTTTGTACACCGATACAGGCACCGCGCAGGACCATTTCAGGCGCATCGCTGAAATTGATGGTATCGGGCAGTGTACCCTGTGCGCGGATTCTGTCTGCGACTTCGAGACATCCGTAAAGTATACCTGATGCGTCGGCGCCGGATATGACTAATTTGCCTTTGCCATCCGTTTTGATGGCAAAGCTTTCTTTCTTGCCGGAAGAAGCGAGTGTTATCTGAATGATACGGTCGCGTGTTTTTTGTCCCGCTTTAGCTTTTACAACAATGTATCCATGTTGCTGCAGCGCTTCGCTGAGTTTTTCCACACCAAACGCTACGCGGGGAGCGGCATTGTTCTCTACAACCAGTACGATCCGGATTGGATTCAAACCGGCCCGGGCAATATGGGTAACAGTAATCAGTAACAGGAAAACGAACGCGAAACGGCGGCAACTATTCATCCGGGTAATTTATGGTCAAACAATCTCTCCCGCAAAGCGATACGGGTAATAAGGACGCAATAAAAGTACGGGAAGATGCACCCGATAAAAAGGTAAAAAATGACTGCGGGCATGGAGGATTTTACTATTTATCCACCTGCTTCTCTTTTTGGCTGATTTATCAATGGAAAAAGGGGCCTGGAAAGGCCCCTCGGAAATAAACGATTGCTCTAAAAAAATGAAGATTTTACTGGTATCCGGGATTTTGACCGAACTCCGCTGCATTTTGCAATGCCTGCATTTCCGCGATGGGAATGGGGCGAAGACGATGGAAGTCCTGGACCTTATTGACATCGGGATTTTTTCTTTTGATGTAAGCCGAAAATGCTTCCGCCCCGTTCTGCCCGTTTTTAATGCGCTTCACATCAAACCAGCGGATATTTTCTCCTGCAAGTTCCCTGGCTCTTTCTTCGAGAATGAAATCAATGGTGATGTCACCGGCAGTCACCTGCATGGCCGCTACCTGTCCGGGTTTGGCCGCCCGCGTGCGTAACACGTTGATGCGTGTAGCTGCTGTACCGGGACTGTTCAACTGAAATTCCGCCTCTGCTGAAATCAGGTACATTTCCGCCAGGCGCATTACGATCACGTCTTTTGTTCCGGCCTGTACGTTGGGCGCACTGCGATCCGGGTCACGGAATTTGCGCAACGATACATAGTTGTTACCGGTCTTGATTGTGCCGTCTGTATTGTATACATCATTGCGGTCATACACCACGTATTTGCGTGTTGCTTTATCTGCAATCACTTGTTTGGTGATCAGCATGGCGGTATCGCCGGGAGCGATGGTCTTACCGATCACACTGGCATCTTTCTGATAAGTAGTGGCCTGTGCTGCCGTCCAGGTGAAGGTGGTAGTGGCATTCGCCAGCCATACTTCCTGGAACGATCCTTCGTAACGCGAGTCGATATTTTCATTGTAATAATTCAACAGGCTCAGCGAAGGCATCAGGCGGCGGTTGTTTTCATAGCCATAAGCAAGACTCTGGATCAATCCGGGCTTCCCCATGTAAGGCGCCTGATACACATGAAACAAACGGTTACCGTTGTCGTCATAGTTCAGACCGGGGTTAACGGAATTACTGATCACATACAACGCTTCTCCGCCTGCTTTTCCCATGTCTTTATTACGGGCGGGATTGAAGAGTTCGGCATAGCTGGGCCAGAGACTGATCTTGAGTTCGGCCTGACGTGCGATCACATCGTTTGCCACGTCGCGGGCTTTGGTGAAAAAGCCCTGCGCTTCGGCGCCGGTTGAATAATAAGCGCGGGATAAATAAGCGCGGGCCAGAAATCCTAAAGCAGATTTTTTGGTAGCGCGGCTGTATTCATTGGTGCTGGCATTTACCAGCCATTCGTTTGGCAGGTTGTCTGCTGCAAATTGCAGATCCGCAAAGATCTGATCATAGAATTGTGCCACGGTACTACGCACCGCCGTTAGCACGGGAGACTGCGTTTCTGTGGTGCGCAACATCACACCACCCCATGTCTCCACCACATGCCAGTAGTAGAAGCCGCGCAGGAAGCGGAGTTCACCAAGTCTTCTGTTCTTTTCGGCGTCGTTGGTAAACCCTGCGCCATCTATGCGGTTGATGCCGGCATTGGCCTGGTTGATCGCTTTCCACAACAATACCCAGGCAGCTTTGTGCGGGTTGCCGTCGGCTGCGGTGAGACCATCATATTGTGTAAGCTGACGGGCATAGGTATTCTTATCGCGGTTGTACCAGAGGTCGGTACCTGATTCGGACATGAAGGCACCGTCTTCTTTTCCATACCAGGAGCGTTGTTCGGAATAGGCCGCATTCACGGCTGTGATGAACCCTTCCGGGGTGTTCCAGGTAGCGTCCGCTGTTGCATTGGACGGGTTGTATTCTTCCAGTTTATTGCAGGAAGGAGCTGCGAGGCAAGCCAGCGCAAAGGCTGAAACCGGCAGCAGATATTTAATGCGTTTCATTGTTGACATTTTTTTTCGTTAAAAACCTACGTTAACACCAAATACGAATTGACGGCCGATTGGATTGGATTCAGCTCCTCCACGCTCGGGGTCATAATCTTTGATCAGGTGACTTTTGGCAAAAACGGCCAGGTTCGATGCCGTAGCATATACGCGGATACGCTCCATCTTGATGCTGTTTGTCCAGGTGGCAGGCAGTGTGTATCCGAGTGTCACATTCTTGATTTTGAAGAACGATCCGTCTACGAATGTCAGTGCCTGGTAACCGGCATAGTTGATCAGGTTGGCTCCGCGGCTCGGACGGGGAAAATCATTGGTTGGATTTTCCGGTGTCCAGTAGTTGATCATAGCGGGACCGTTACCGGTACCTGCGGGGTTATAACGTCCGAGGAATTCCGCATCGATCGTTTGTCCCCAACGCATAAACAGGAATACGCCCAGATCGAGGTTTTTATAACGGAAGGTATTCTGCAATCCCACTACCCAATCAGGAACTGTTGAGCCAACATACATGCGGTCATAGGTGGCATCGATGATGCCATCGGGTACGCCGTTGGGACCAGAAATATCGCGCAGTTTGATATCACCGGGTTTGAACGTGTTACCTGTTGCGCTGCCATAGCGCAGTGCAGCCGCTTGTTGCGCTTCGTCCGCCTGCCAGATACCGTCTTTTACAAATGTGTAGAACGAAGTGATCGGGCGTCCGATCAGCAGCGATTCACGCTCCGAGTTCGTCGGGTGAATAATATTTCTTCCATCGATCACATCGGAAATCTCCTGCTTGATCTTGCTGAACGTAAGGGTGGATGTCCAGGTGAAATCTTTGCGGCTGATGTTTTCGGTATTGACCATTACTTCAATACCACGGTTACGGGTAGCAGCAATGTTTTCATATACATCCGTTACGCCGGAAGATTGTGGTAATACGCGTTTGTACAGAATATCCGTTGTGCGTGCATCGAATACGTCGATCGAACCGCTGATCCGGTTTTTAAACAGACCGAAGTCAAGACCGATGTTGGTCGTAGCTGTTTTTTCCCAGCCAAGATCGGGATTGCCTACCGTTGTATTAAACAGGTAAGCAGGTGCCGGCACTTCACCGAATGACATACGTGCAGAATAAGTAAGTCCACTCTGCGTGCCGTACACGTCGATGTTATAGTTACCGCTCACACCATAAGTGGCGCGCAGCTTAAGATTGGAGATCACACTGATGCGTTCCATGAAAGCTTCGTCGCTTACGTTCCATGAAAGACCGGCTGCAGGGAAGAATGCCCATTTATTGCCGGGAGAAAGGCGGGATGCACCATCATAACGACCAGACAAATAAAGAATGTATTTACCCCGGAAGCTATAATTGAGACGGGCAGCGTAGGCCATGTTTTCCCAACGGGCAAATGGTGAGGAGATGTCTCTGACAAATGCCGTGCTGCTGGAGGCCAGACCATAATAGATTTGAGAAGCAAGTATCTGTCCGCGGCCGGTAGCTGTCAGCTGATCTTCGTCATTGCGCAGATAGCTGGTGATACCGGTAACGGTAAATGCGTGATCGTTGATTTTCTTGTTATACGTGATCACGTTGTCCCAGTTGAGGAAACGGCTGAAACCGGTGGTCTGCGATGCGATGGAAACCTGGTTGTCTTTTTGCGCCAGCGATGTTTTATCGTTGTAAGTACCGCGGCGGCTGAAGTTGAAGGTAGTGCCGAGGTTACTGCGGATGCTCAAACCCTTGATGGGCGTGAGTTCTACATACGCTCCGGCAACGACGTTGGTACGGATCAGGTTATCGCGGGAAATGAATTCGTTCTTTTCATCGGCCAGCGGGCTGATGCGTGTATCGTTGTCCAGCGGAAACTGGCGGATAGTGCCGTCGTCATTGAAAGGTTTTCCCAGCGGAGGCAGGGTCATGGCCGTGCCGAGCGGATCGCGGCGGCTATTGAGGTTGGTGTAAGTGATCTGTGAAGTAACACCAGCCTTTGCAATTTTCGACAAGGTCTGATCAACGTTGAGGCGCATGTTGTAACGTTTGAAATCGTTGCCACGCAGCATACCTTTTTCATTAAAGTATCCGCCTGCAGCATAGAACTTGGTTTTTTCCGTGCCGCTCGTCATGGAGATATTGTGGCTTTGTTGTGCGCCGTCGCGGCTCACCAGATCGATCCAGTCTACCCAATCACCCGCCTGGTAGGCTGCATATTCGCCTGCGAGATTGGCAAAAAGAATAGGATCGTCTGTTGGGCTGGCCCAATCGCCGGTAGTGCGGAACGCCTGTCTGCGCAGGTTGATATAATCTTCGCCTGTTCTGGCTTTGGGATACATGAACGTGCTGATGCCATAATAAGCATCGTAGTTTACTTTAATCTTACCGGCCGCACCTCTTTTGGTAGTAACGAGGATAACGCCGTTACCGCCCTGCGAACCGTAGATAGCCGTCGATGAAGCATCGCGGAGGATTTCAATTGATTCGATGTCGTTGGCATTGAGCGTAGAGAGGTCGCCACCCTGGAAACCATCAATGATCACGAGCGGAGCATTGCGTTTGTCCATGTCTGAACGCGTGGCGGCAATGGATTTAAAACCGCGGACGTTGATGTTGACGCCTGCGCCGGCCGCGCCGGAAGCACGCACAAGGTCGATACCGGCGGCACGTCCCTGGATCGCTTCGAGCGGGTTGTGGGTGGGTGTTTGGGTAATCACATCGCCTTTGAGCGAGGTAACGGCACCGGTCAGGTCCCGTTTACGTACCGAGCCGTAACCAATCACCACCACTTCATTGAGGCTGCCGGAAGCACCGGACATGGCCACCGCCAATAATGTGTTGGTACCCACCGGCGTTTCTGTGGCGGAATAACCCACATAAGAAAACGACAATACTGATTGTGTGGATGGCACAACGATGGAGAAGGCGCCGTTTGGATTCGTTGTAACAGTGGTGTTTGTACCCTTGACAGTTACATTGACACCCTGGATGGGTTGCCCGGAGGCGCTGTCAATAACTGTACCTGAAACCGTTCGCTCCTGGGCGGAGGCGACGGAAAGCGTCATCAGCAGTACGAGGGCAAGTACGGCTGTGCGAAGCAGTGAGCATCGTTTTTTCATCTGGCATTTTTTTTTAAGAAAATAAGAACCTTCCGGATGTGCAAAACATCCGCTTTACCAAGCAAGCGATGAAAACATTTTCAAAAAGGTTAAGGTCTACAGGTTTATTCGACACGAGGAGGAATACCTCCCGCGTCACTTGACTGATAGGCCGCTTCGACGCAGGCCATCGTATGAATGCAATCTTCCACGGAATGATCCGGTCTGTCTTTTTCGCCCATCACCACTTTCATCAACTCCGCCATACTACCGGCAAACGCGTCGGGAAACCAGCTTCCGGTTGCAATATCCTTCCATTCTTTGGGCTGACCATCCCGGCCGTCTGTGACGCGCAAACGGTCCGGTTCTCCATTGGGATAATTTTTCAATACCCCCAATTCCACCTTCGCAGCGCCCCCGGTACCCTCCCATTTTATATAAGACTGCTGTTCTTCCGCGCCATACATATGTTGATGATTGGTATGTATGCTCACCCGGATCCAATCACCATAGTCCAGGATGATGTCGCTGCGCACGGCCGCGAGCGAAGGTTGCGAGGGATGCCGCGTAGTGCGGGCGTATACGGAACGCGGGTTACCCAAAAAACTCCGGATAAGATCGATGTAATGAATACTATGATAAAGAATTTCTACACGCGGTGCACCGGACAAAAAATCCCACAGGTCCCAGGGCGTGTAGACATTGATATTGATCTCGATATCCGCCAACGTACCGAGCTTGCCTTCCCTGATACGCTCACGCACCACCGTAACAAATGGCGCATAGCGCAATTGAAAATTGATGGCAGCAATCAGGTGTTTACGCCGGCACAACTCACGGATGGACAATGCCTGGGCAAATGTTTCGCCCATTGGCTTTTGTATCAGCACCGCCGCACCGTCAGGCAATTGTTCCAATACTTTCAGCACGGCATTACCGGGAACCGCCACATCAAAAACCACCTTCTGCTCATTGGCTGCGATCACCATTTCTCCGATACTGTTATATACATGTTGTATAGAAAAACGATTGGCCGTTGCCTGTGCTTTTTCCTTATCAATATCATAAATACCACTCACTGCAAAGCCGGCTTTCTTATAAGCGGGCAGGTGCGCATCATTGACGATGCCACCGGCTCCTATTATAAAAACAGGGATGGAATACGTTATATCTTTGGTCAACGACATTAAAAATCAATTAGCCTGACTGGCCTCATAGTTACCATACGTAAGCAGCAATACCGCTGCTACCAATACCACCAATGCCAGCATCAGCAAACGGATGGTGCGGGTGCTGCATCCTTTCCATTCCTTCAATAACAATCCCGCAACGGAACTGAATAATACCAGCATGATCATGTGAATTGCCCAACTGGAAAAACCATAACCTCCCGCTTCCATGCGCACATGTCCCAATCCATAAAAAAAGAACTGGCCGTACCACAACACGCCGGTCAGGATAGCCATGACATAATTTTTGCCCAATCCGCTGCCTGCGGAACGGTACTCCTTCCAGGTGCGATTACGTATATGCAGGTAAACACAATACAACAGCGTTGTTACAAATGCACCGGTATTGGAAAAAAGATATTTGACATTTTCTTTCAGTCCGCCAGCGCCATGTTGTTCTGCAATCGTGGCGATGGGCGTTGCCTGATCCAGTGAAAAACTGTAGAAGGCGGACAATACGCCTGCCAGGAGACAAAGCGGTAATCCTTTGGCAAGGGAGAAATCTGATTTAACGGATTGTTTTTTCTCTATGTCTTTTTCTTTACTGCGGCCGGCTATACCACAAAGCGCAATACCTAAGGCGCCCATCGCGACGCCACTGAAAATGCTGGTGGCGCCGTTACTTTCCATCACCTGTGAAAAAGAACCATTCATGATGGGTGGTATCAGCGTACCCAATACGCAACTGATGCCAACTGAAATAGCATACGTAAGAGAAAAACCAACATAACGGATAGCGATACCAAATGCAGTACCTCCTATGCCGTAAGCCATGCCCAGTAAAAAGGACCGATACATGGCCGATGAAGGAGCTTCAGCCAATACTGCCGATAGATGGGGAATGGTAAGGAATGCCACTACTACAGGCAAAACCAGCCAGCATATAGCGGCCTGTGCCAGCCAGTAAGTCTGCCAGGACCACTGCCGTACTTTTTTCTGCGGTGTATAACACAACGAAGCGCTAGACGCTCCCACTGCGTGATACAGTATGCCATTCATTACTTCCATATAGCTAAACAAACAGTTTTACAGACCATAAAAAGCAGCCGCGTTGTCACTGAAAATTTTTGTTGCTTCCTGTGCGGGCAACAATTCATTTATCAACCTGCGGTAAACCGACCATGTGTGCGCATAAGAACCTGCCAGCAATGCGACAGGCCAATCTCCTCCGAGCATACAACGGCCGGTGCCAAAATGCTCCAATATAAATGCTATGTAAGGACGGATATCCTCCGCTGACCAGTTTTTACCACGGCCGGCGGTGGTCCCCAGTCCTGATATCTTGGCGTGAAACTGAGGGAGTGCCGCTGCCTGGCGCATCAGCTGTCCCCACTCGCCAAACTTCTCTCCTTTTGCGATCGGTGGTTGATTCAAATGATCGAAGATCATTCGCAGACCGGGTACGCGCCCGGATAACTCCAATGCCGTACTGATATGCTCAGCGCGGATACCCACCAGGTCATAAGGAATATTTTCTTTTGCCAATAGTTGCAGGCTTTCGATTACGGCAGGTTGCAGCAACCATTGCGGATCCTGCTCGTCGTGTATCTGGTGGCGTACGCCTTTGAACAAGGGATTCCTGCGGTACAAATCCAATTGAGCAGCGGTCTTTTCCGGTTGCTGCAAGGGCAACCAGGCCACCACACCGGTGATCCAATCGTTGGCGGCTGCCGCTTCAAACATCAACGCTGTATCTTCCGCATTACCCGAAGCCTGTACCAATATGGCTTCTGTTACACCCGCTTCTTCACGTTCCTTTCCTACTTCATCTATCGCATATGAACGGTTCAATATCGATGTATCGCCGGACAGCCAGGGATACTCCGCCCGTTGCAGGTCCCATATATGCAGATGTGTATCGATAATGCGTTCGCTCATGTTATTTGACGGCTGACTGCAATTTTGGTGTCAGTCCGTATTGGTGTTCTATTTCGTCGGTGTGCTCTCCGAGCATGGGTGCGCCCTGTGTTGCCGTAAGACGCATCCCATCCACGCGGATCGGGCAGCGGGTGGTGCGGATGGCCAGGCCATTGGAGGTTTGTACGGTTATCTCCATCTCCAGTAATTTATACCCCTCCTGTTTTACCAGTTCATCATAGTTGATTACCGGTGCGCACCAGATATCTGCTTTTTCAAGGATCGTAAGCCATGCGGCCGTTGTGCCCGTTTGCAGATGATCCGCGAGTAGTTGTTTAATGGTATCCCGTTTGCTGAACCAGTCCCGCGAGTCCGTGAAGGCGGCGAGTGGCGTACATCCGAGCAATTCACCGAGCACCAATATGTTTCCCATTGCCAATGCCAGGTAGCCGTCGGCCGTCCGGTAAATGCCGTAAGGGGCCGCAATATAAGCATGTCCGCTGTTAACAGCGCTGCGGACAGGCAATTCATGCCCATCATTGTAGTGACAGGTGAGCACTTCAAATTGAAAATCAAGAATACTTTCAAACATACTTACCTGTACCAGTCCGCCTTCGCCGCTGACGCCACGGCGATAAAGCGCCGTAAGAATGCCTTGCGTGAGGTGCGTACCCGCCATAATATCCACCACCGCCACACCCATTGGTGTAGGCGGACGTTGCTGGTCGTTGCTCAACCAGGCCAGTCCTGAAACGGCCTGCAGCAGCAGGTCCTGGCCCGGCAGGTCTTTCCATGGACCTTCTTCGCCGTAGCCGTTCACCTCGGCATACACCACGGCAGGATTTAATTGGCGAACGGTCGCATAATCCAGGCCGATGCGTTCCATGACGCCGGGTCTGAAATTATGCATCACCACGTCGGCCTGGCGGATCAGTTCTTTTATTTTTTCCAGGTCGTGCGGATTTTTGAGATCGGCCGCAAGACTTTTTTTATTGCGGTTGATGGCGTGAAAAATGGTTGATTCGCCTTCTATTTTCACATCCGAAACATAGAGCTGACGGCAAATATCACCGCCATCGGGCCGCTCGATTTTTATCACCTCGGCTCCCATGTCGGCCAGTCGCAGACTCGCCGAAGGACCGGAAAGAAACTGGCTGAAATCAACAACTAATATGTCCTGTAGTAGCTGCATAGATTATGACGGATTAATCAATTCTTCAATAATGCGATCGCGGTGTTCTCCTAATTGCGGAGCGGGACGCGAAGAGGTAAAACGCTGACCATCGATACGCACAGGACAACGTGTAGTCACAAAATCTTTTCCCAGTGCATGCACGGTTTGTTCCATCTCCAATGCTTTGTAAGCGTCGTGTTCGCGCATCTGTTGCCAGTTCAGCACTTCCATTGCCCAGAGGCCGCGTGCCTGCAACTTTTGTAACCAGTATGCGGTGGGTTTTGTTGCCAGTAGCGTGGCAATCTCCTGCTTGATACTGTCTCTTTCACTGAAAACCTGGTTGCCATTGAAACGCAGTAACGGCGGGTGTTCCAGCGCCTCTCCCATTACCTGGATATCCATCATGGCCAAAGCGAGATAACCATCTGCCGTGCGGTATAAACCATAGGGCGCACTCAATAAAGTATGCCCGTTGTTAACAGCACTTCTTTGCGGCTGACGACCATCCGCATAATAAGTGGTGAGTAATTCAAACTGAAAATCGAGTAAGGATTCCATCAGGCTTGCCTGTATCAGCGCGCCCTGGCCGTTCTTCTGCCGGCGGATGAGTGCTGCAAGAATACCCTGCACCAGTTGTGCACCACACAGAATATCGGCAATGGCAATACCAAAAGGCACCGGTTGCTGATCTGCGTCACCTGTAGTATAGGTGAGTCCTGTGAGTGACTGCAATAATAAATCCTGGCCGGGTTTATTTTTCCAGGGACCGGCGTTACCGTACCCGGAAATTTCTGCATAAATGAGCCGCGGGTTTAATGCAGACAATGCATCATACCCCAATCCTGTTTTTTCCATTACACCCGGACGGAAATTATGAATGAGCACATCAGCTTTTTGTATCAGCTTTTGTACCAGCGCCAGTTCTTCGGGATCTTTCAGGTTGGCGGTAAAACTTTCTTTGTTCCGGTTGATGGTATGGAAGAGCAGGGAATTGTCATCTGCCCATAAATTTTTAATGGCCAGTTTGCGGCCTGCGTCACCGGTACCGGGACGTTCTATTTTTATCACCCTTGCGCCAAGATCAGCCAGGCGGAGCCCCGCGGAGGGCGCCGACAAATACTGGCTGAACTCCAGTACAACAAGTCCATCTAAGGGTCGCGGGTTCATATTAATTGTTTCTCGGCTTTTAAACTTTCGCGGTAAATATTGTTGATCTTCTCCAATGCATCTGCAGGATTGCCGTTGTGCTGCAAACATTGCTGCAACGGATCGCCGGCGTGGTCCTGGAAATGCAGGTAACCATTGTAGCGCGGGCGGATATAACCCCGTTGCAACGTCGGCAATGTATTGGTGAAATAATCGTGGGTCAATTGATTGGCAAGCGGATCCTGCCATGCCAGCAAATGTCCGGGCTGGCCGCCGTGCTGTACATACATTGTCTGCTGGCAAAGCGGTGATACGGCCCACTGTGTAAAATCAAGCGCGGCTTCTTTATGCCTGCTGAAAGCGGAAACAGACAAGCCCGTGCCACCAACTGTTGTCAGCAAAGGCGTATTATCAAAGCTGACAACATCGGTATAATGCAGTAAATATTTTGCATAGCCCGTACGTGAATAATTGGAATACCCGTAGGCAAACGGGCAATACCATATTTCATTGGAGGAACTCATCCACTCGGCAACGGCAATGGGATTAAATTGAAAAAGACGGCGATCGATGACGCCGTATAATTCTTTCATGGTTTCGATGGCCTGTTTGCCAATGGCGGCGCTCACCACTTCGTCTTCGCGTTGAAAAGGTTTTTCTCCCAGGGCGATGCAGAAGGTGTAAAAATTCATCAGTATATCGATGGGAATAGCGGCAACGGCTACTTTTCCTTTTCTCGCCAGCGATAATACGTCCTCCCATTTTTGGGGAATATCTGTGCCGATCAGGTCGGCGCGGTAACTGGCAACGGGCGTTGCCGCATCAATAGCGAGGGCCCATTGACCACCGCCGTATGCATAACTGAGATGAGCGTAACCTACGGAATGCGCTTCCTGTTCGGCGAGATAGGCTTTTGAAAGATGTTGCGAAAGATCAAGCACGCAATTGGTTGCCGCCGCGCATCCTACCCAGGGGTGATCTATGATCAGCAGGTCATATTCTTCCGTCAATTTTTCTATGGGAAAATCGGCGAACTCCTGCAAGGTGCGCTTGCGCCAGGATATTTCCACATCGGGATGCAGTTCGTTGTACCGCTGTGCCAATGCCAGCAGCGGCGTAATGCCACGGCTGTGTCCCCAGGTAATTCCTTTTAACTGAATCCTACTCATGCGGCCGGTGAATTTTGTCGGCTGACCAGCAGTAAATGTTCGCACAACATTACGAGGTCACCATGTTGATTAAAACATTCCACGAGCTCGGTGACCAGTCCGTATGCGGGTTTTTTGTGATCTTTTTTATCCTTGATGGTAACGGTTACACGAATGGTATCGCCGATAAAAACGGGTTTAACGAAACGCAGGCGTTCGTAACCATAGGTCATGGATACTTCGTTGATGTGATCGGCGGTGAGGCCGACGGCCACGGTGAAGATCAATGTGCCATGGGCAATTCTTTTGCCGAATGGCTGGGTCTTGCACCATTCTTCATCCATGTGATGTGGAAAGAAATCGCCGGATTGGCCGGCATGCACAACAATATCTGTTTCGGTGATGGTACGGCCGGTGGTACGGCGCTGTTCACCCACTTCAAACGCTTCAAAATACTTTCGGACAAACATAGGTTAAGGTGCAGTCGTTTATCGGTTAATATGATCATGAAAAACAGGAGGCCCCTGTATGCCGGGAAAAGACATACCGCCCTGCTGATCGAGTAAACGAATGATACGTACGGGAAGAAACGCCGGATCGGCTGCCGAATTGACCGGAAGATGTCCGGCGATGGCGGGCATTTCAAATGGCAAATTGCTATCCCTGTGCATATTTTTCCTTTACAATCGTTAGTGACAAAAAGACGGAAAAGGGTCTCAAAACCAAAACTTTAAATTAGTCTGGTGCGCCAGGGTGTTCAATGGCAGGTTTTACTATCTTGATGGATTATTTTCCTGAGGAGTGAATAGCGATCATGAATCGTCATCCCGAAGCCTCGGGAGTGAAAGAAAGCGCGAATGGACTTGCCATCTGATTTCACGCAAAGGCGCAAAGAATTAGTTATTACTTACTACGACTGTAGCTTCGAGAAGCCGAAGTATCGGCCTCGGGCACCAAAGTCCTAAGCCTCAAACCTTACACCTTATACCTTACACCTTAGGCCGAAACTTCGGCCCGAAGTGTCGGGCCTTATGCCGTCTACCTCACTCCCCATTCCCATTGCAGAAAAACCGGCAAGGCCCGGCTCCAGGTAGGAATATCATGTTTGCCGTCGGCCATTTCTAAATAAAAAATATCTTTTTCGCGGTCATAGCCTTTATTCTCCAATTCGCGGATCAGGTCCTGCGTATCGTCGATGGAATCGATGATGCCATTGTTGTTGCGGTCCATCGTTTCATCCAATATGCCACATTGAAAGAAAAAGCGCTGGCCGGGATGGTAGGTGCCGGCGCGTATCACCTGGTGCATGATGCGGTGTTTGTCATCGCTGTAGACAGGGTCTTCCTGATCGACGCTGCGCCACCACAGCGACCCGGAGAACACACCCGCCGTGCTAAAAAGCTCGGGATGGTTCCATACTATGTCGAGCGCCGTAAGTCCGCCAAGCGAAAAACCAGCAAAGGCCCTCTCGCGGAATTTGTATACTTTATAGGTATCGCTGATAAACGGCAGCAATTCCTCAATTATAAAAGAGGTATAAAGAGCGGCTTTATTGCCCCGGTCGAGGTAGTCGGGGTAACCGGCAACGCCGTAATCGAATTTGCGGTCTTTGTCGGTATGAATGGCCGCGCACAGTACCGGTCTTATCGACTGCGAAGCGTAGCCTTCGTTGAAGATCGTTTTCAATCCAAGTTCTTCCGACTGCTGCCCGTCATTGAGTAGCAGCAGGCTCATGTTCTCGGGTTCCGCCACATTACGGGGAAGAAAGAAATCAATGGTCAGTTCTTTTCCAAGATAATCCGAATGAATAATATGTTGCTCTATCAGTACGCCGGAAACTTTTTCAGGTTGCATGGCGCCAAAAATAAGGAATTGATGCCTCCGATCAGTCAAAATGAATCGAATAGCACAGAAGCTTATTTGTTTTTTTGACGCTGAAAAAATATATTTGGAAAGCCCTTGACTACGCGCCCTTCGGGAGCGAAAAATATCTTACCAACTACCTTAAAACAATCTCATGAAGAAAATTGGAATTCTGCATGGCAAAGAACGTTCTTTCCCCGAAGCCTTCGTAGCACGTGTAAACAGTAAAAATATAGCAGGCATTACCGCCGAACCGGTTCGCATCGATAAAGCGATGCAGGGTGTGCACAGTGGTTACAGCGTGATCATTGACCGCATTTCACAGGATGTCCCCTTTTACCGCACCTGGCTGAAAAATGCCGCCGTTACGGGCACCGCCGTTATCAACAACCCTTTCTGGTGGAGTGCCGATGACAAATATTTCAACAACTGCCTGATGACGCAGGTGGGTGTGCCGGTTCCCAAAACCGCCATCATTCCTTCCCGCGACCTGCCGGATGATACCAGTAATGAATCTTTCAGCAACCTGGCTTACCCGCTCGACTGGGATTCCATTTTTAAATACGTCGGCTTCCCCGCTTACATGAAACCCTTTGCCGGCGGCGGCTGGAAACACGTTTACCGGCTCGACAGCGTGGATGATTTTTTCCAGAAACACAGCGAAACGGGTCAACTCGTAATGCTGCTGCAGGAAGAAATTGTTTTCGAAGAATATTACCGCTGCTATTGTATCGGCGGCAAACACGTTCGCATCATGCCTTATGAGCCGCGCAACCCGCATCATCTGCGTTATGTAGCCGACTTCTCTCCCACACCCGAGAAATTGCAGGAAATGACCGACATCGTATTGCGCATCAATCAATACCTCGGATATGATTTCAATACCGTAGAGTTGGCACTGCGGAACGGAGTGCCCTATGCCATCGACTTCTGCAACCCTGCACCGGATGCCGACAAAGCCAGCGTAGGTGAAGAGAACTTCGAATGGGTAGTGGAAACCGCTGCTAATTATGCCATCGAAAAAGCACAGACAGCAGAAGAAGGCAAAGACAACCTCACCTGGGGACAATACGTAAAACGTAGCAGCAATAAACTGTCGCTCGTTTAATCACAACAAACAACTGTTTGAAGAAAAACACAATACTTACCACCAATGGTGCTTAACTATAAAAGCTTTACCCTCGGCGTTGAAGAGGAATATATGGTCCTCGATCCGGTGACACGTGAGCTCAAAAGCCATGAACAGCGGATTGTGCATGAAGGACAAAAAGTGATCAAGGACAAAGTAAAAGCAGAAATGCACCAGGCCGTAGTGGAAGTGGGCACCGATATCTGCCAGGATGTGGACGAAGCCTACAAAGATGTGGCACTGCTCCGCAAAACCATTTCCGGTATCGCGGAGTCGCTGGACCTGAAGATGGGCGCATCGGGTACGCACCCTTTCAGCCATTGGGAAAGTCAGCTCATCACCGACCACATACGCTACAGCGAAATCGTGAATGAATTGCAGGAGGCGGCGCGCAGCAACCTCATTTTTGGTTTACACGTACACGTAGGAATGGAAACGCGGGAAATGGCCAATCACATTGCCAATTCCACCCGTTACTTCCTGCCGCATATCTATGCGCTCAGCACCAACTCCCCTTTCTGGGAAGGACGTACCACCGGGTATAAATCTTTCCGCACAAAAGTGTTTGATAAATTTCCCCGCACCGGTATTCCCGATGCATTCGAAAGCATTGAAGCGTACGACAACTACGTGAAGATGCTGATCAAAACGAATTGTATCGACAATGCGAAAAAGATCTGGTGGGACCTGCGCGTACATCCATTCTTCAACACCGTTGAGTTCCGCATCTGCGACATACCGATGACCGTGGACGAAACTATTTCCATGGCGGCACTGTTCCAGGCCGTGTGTGCACGCATCTATATGCTGCGGCACAAGAATCTCAACTTCATCCAGTATTCACGGCCGTTGATCAATGAAAACAAATGGCGCGCAAGCCGCTATGGCATCGACGGTTACCTGATCGACTTTGGTAAAGAAGAGGAAGTAAACACGCGCGCCCTGATCTATGAACTGCTCGACTTCATCGATCCGGTGCTGGACCATCTCGGCAGCCGTCATCGCGTGGAAAATGTACATAAGATCCTCGAAAACGGCACCGGCGCCGACAGGCAACTGGCCGTATTTGAAGAAACACGCAACCTGTCGTCAGTAGTGGATTATATCACAGATAACTTTCTGGAAGGCCTCTGAAAAATGGGTATTCTGTACCTTTGAGGAACAATACCGCAATTATGTCCCTTACCAATATTGAATTCAAGGCCCGGGTAAACGATACCACTGTTCACGAAACCAAACTGCAAACACTCGCTCCGCGTTTTGCCGGTGAAGACCTGCAAAAGGATACCTATTACAACGTAACAACGGGGCGACTCAAACTGCGCGAAGGCAATATTGAAAATGCCCTCATCTGGTATGACCGCCCGGATGAAGCCGGCGCCAAACAGGCGAACATCCTGTTGTACAAACATCAGCCCGACGAATCGCTGAAAGCCATCCTGGAAAAAGTACACGGCATCAAGGTGATCGTGGAGAAGCGCCGCCGTATTTATTTCGTGGAAAATGTGAAGTTTCATTTCGATACTGTAAACGGGCTCGGCACCTTCATCGAGGCGGAAGCCATTGACCAGGACGGATCGATTGGCGTTGACAAACTGAAAGCACAATGCGATCATTACATCAGCTTTTTCGGCATACAACCCGAAGATCATATCCGTGTTTCTTACAGTGACCTGCTGCTGCAACAAACAACCGCCTGATGTTGTCGCCTCTTCCGGATATACGTACGCTCTTCCGTCCGCTGCAACCAACCACGCGCGGATCGGAAGGACAGGTATTGTATCGTGAAGTGCTTCCCCACAAGGACCTGCAAAATTGGATTTATTGCTATTGGGAATTAAAAACCCTTGCACCACTTGACACTGCCTTTCACTATCGCGTGGTAGCCGATGGCTGCATGGATATTTTCTTTGAAACGGCGCACCCGGACCAACCCTATATCATGGGATTTTCGAGCAGCTATACCGAATTCCCCCTGCCGGATGTGTTTCATTATATCGGTGTGCGGTTTCTGCCGGGTGCGTTCCCGCTTTTATATGGCATCAAAGCGGCAGCGCTGACCAACCGTTTTGAAGCACTGGAAAATGTGGTGCCTGCGTTGAGCAAAAGCATTGCTTTGATCAATGCAATAACGGCCGGCCTCGATGACGTTTCCTCCATTTTTGATAAACTGTTTCTTACAGCATTGGCCCATCCGGCGCGGCAGCCCGATAACCGTTTTTATGAAGCCGTTCACCTCATTTTGCGTGCGCAGGGAACAGCCTCCCTCAACCAGGATCTGGGCACCGGCGTCAGCCCCCGTCAACTAAGAAGATTATTTGATGAATACATTGGCGACAGTCCAAAAACATTCAGTAAGATCGTACGCTTTCAACATATTCTCCAGGCAAAACCATCCGCTGAAAGTCTTCGGAAAAACAAGATTTTCTTTACTGCCGGCTACTACGACCAGGCACACTTCATCAAGGAATTCAAAACGCTGTTCGGTAATACACCGGCCGCCGCGTTCCGTTGATTTGTCCTTTTTTTACAAGGTTCCGGCCTGCACTTATCCCAACTTTGTATCGTCAAACCGCGGGATTCTTTTCAAAAAATAAACTCAGTTGTTATGAAACTCAATGCAGGCATCATCACGCCCCATCTGACAGAAACGGAAAAATTTTACACGGAACAATTAGGTTTTGGAGTGCGCTTTAAAAACGAATGGTATTTATTGTTACATACGCCGGACGGCAGCCAGGACCTTGCATTTCTCCAACCGGAGCTGGACAACCAGGCGTCGATATTCCGGCCGGCCTTCCAGGGGCAGGGTGTATTTCTTACCATCGAAGTGGCAGACGTACATGAGTTGTATGCTACGCTGAAAGGCCGTGGCCTGCCGATGGCAATCGACATCAGACAAGAAGCCTGGGGCGATACGCATTTTGCGATCGTTGACCCTAACGGCATCGGCATCGATTTCGTGCACTATGAAGCCCCGCCGGAAAGCTGATGCAACTTGTAACCGCAGCAGGCCGTCTGGTCCGGACAAAACCATGCTATGAACCGGATCAACTGCCTGCTGTTTTTGCTTTTGGTGACGCAGCTATCAAACGCACAACCGGCTATTCCTGCCGACAGTACCATTGCAAAATATTTCACCCGTGGTGCTGAGCTACACAGCATCTTTTCACCCGAATGGGGCGACTGGATCGATAAAGGGTTAAAAGAAAATCCACGCATCGGGTATCTCTGGCAGATGCGGGCGATGCCTTATTTCAAACAAAGAAAATATGAAGCCGGCATGGCTTACCTCGACAAAGGCGTTGAATGTGATACTACGCTACTGCCCTATCGCGCCTTTATCAAATGCATTTTTGCCAAAACCTATGAAGCCGCATTGTCAGACTTCGCCCTTAGCCGGAAGAAATGGGGCAACAGCAGCGTGATGGATCACGGTTTTGATTTCTACTCCGGGCTCTGCTACCTGCAACTAAACCACTTCAGGGAAGCGCTGGCATTATTTCAAAAGCAAACCAACCCCTCGGGTCCGTCGCAACATCAACTGGAACTGTTTTATCTCGGTATTGCTTATTACGAACTGCAACAATACAACGATGCCATCAAAGCATTTGACCGCAGCCTGGCGGTCTATCCGCGTTTCTCCGACGCCAAATATTTCAAAGGAAAATGTTTATTGTTATTGAATCGCGAAGAAGAAGGCCTTCTCCTTATCCGCGAGGCAAAGCAGGACTTCCTGGACGGCTATACGGTTAATGAAGACAACTCATTTTACGAGCCTTATCCTTACCAGGTAAACTGGAAGCTGGTGCATATCCGCTGATCAGTAACTTTGCCGCATGAGCGCAACTGTTATACGCCCCATTGAGCAAAGAGATAATCCTGTCATTGCCCGCATCGTCCGCGATACGCTGAAAGAATTCGGCGCCAATCACCCCGGTACAGTTTATTATGATGCGAGCACGGATTCGTTGTATGAATTGTTCCGCCAGTCCGGTTCCTGTTATTTTATAGTGGAAGAAAATGATATCGTGTTGGGTGGTGCGGGATTACTTCCCACAGAAGGACTGCCGGACAAAACTTGTGAACTGGTAAAAATGTATTTGCTGCCGGAGGGCCGCGGCAAAGGAATTGGTAAAAAACTGATTCAACATTGCCTCGCCACTGCTAAGGAAATGGGCTATGAAAAAATCTATCTCGAAACGATGCCCGAACTCACCAATGCCCTGGGATTATATGAAAAAACGGGGTTCCGTTACCTGGAAGCCCCGTTGGGTAATAGTGGTCATTTTGGTTGCAGTCACTGGATGATCCGCGACTTGTAACGGGTCAGAAGCGATAAGCAGCGCTGAGGCAGATCGTGTGAAACTTCAGGTTGCCGCCGCCGACTTCAACTGTGTTCAGTTTTGAAATGCTGAAAGAATAACGGATACCGGCACTCAAACCATCGATGGGCAGATTATAGCCGACACCAACCGGAAAGCGGATATCTGTTTTTTTATAATATTGCTTGATATCTTCTGCGTCCTGACTGCCGTAAGATTCTTTGGCAGCAACCAGAAAACCGATCTGTGGTCCGGCCTCTGCATAAAGCCCTTTGAAGATAGCATACTGCGCCAGGATGGGCAGATGCACAAAGCTCATATTAATGTGGCCTTTTGCATCGGTGCTGATGCGCTTTTCAGAAGTACTTTCCAGGGAATAGAACAATTCGGCCTGTACCGAAAGTTTCTCCATCACTTTGTAATTTACTACGCCACCTATGGCAAAGCCGGGCCGGAAGCCGGTTTTAAAATCATCGTCCGTAAAAGAAAGTTTGGAAATATTCAATCCCAGTTTGGGACCGAAACTTACTTGTGCATCAGCAGAAGCTGACAAGATAGTCAGCAGCAGAATAAAGACATACTTTTTCATGTCACCCGTTTTTTGATTAGGAATGACGTAAAAGTAACCGGGGGATAATGGATGTGAAATACCGAATTTGTAGTAGGCTGGGTGAATGGTCAATAGTGAATGGTCAATAGTGAATGGTGAATCGACTTTGGGTCTTCATTAGTTTGCGCACTTTGTGTGAAAAGCGTTATCAACAGCTTAAACATATAGCGGCTGTTACCCCGACAGGCCGAAGCATCGGGCCTTACACCTTATGTATTATGCCACACTCACCACCTCGTACACCGGACTAAACAAATACTGCTTGCCCGTGCCTACCTCTTCGCACTTGAAACGTTTGCGCAAACGCGGGCCTTTGCGGAAAATGCGACCATCGGTGGTGCGGAACAAAGTGCCGTCTGCCAGTTCTTCCACCAGTTTTACTTCCGCCGGCCGCTGATCATAACGACGTAACACGCGTAGCAGGCCCTCTTCTGCACAACTCGAGGCAGCAGGATTACGCAATGTCTGCTGCAACTCCGACGCAATGTCGTCCGGAAATACTTTGTGTTCGAGAAACTGATGGAGCAACTGACCGTAAATGGCTTTCCATTCTTTGCCATGCGCCATCACACGGTTGCTGAATTGTTCGAATGTCAGCAGGTGTGCGAGCTCGTGCAATAAGGTTACGAGAAATGCATACTTGTTGAGCGTACCATTTACGCTGATACGGTGCGTATCCTGCCGCGTACGATGGCGGTAATCGCCCAAAATGGATTTCCGTTCGCGCGTCACGGTGAGATGAACCTTGTACTGATTGAGATAAGCCAGTACAGGTGCATAGGTGTTGTCCGGAAGGAACCGTTCTAGTGTATTGATCGGAACGTCTTTCTTAGGCATTCTTTTTTTGCTTCAACAGGCGCTGCAAAGAAGTGATTTCAATAAAAGTATAGACGAAATAAAAAAGAAGACTGCCGAAGAGTCCGTATTTATTCAGTTGGTCGCCGGAGGCAATAATATATACCCCGGCCGCAATGGCGCATACAAACAGGCGAAGTACAAAACCCGCGTATACGGCACGTGTGAATGCGTGGGGATTGGTATTGCCCAGTGCTTTACGCGCCATGGCGCCGGTAGCAACCGATACCAGGAAAAGAATCAGGTTGCCGCCCAGCAATACCCTGTAGTCTACATCCGCTTTCTCCAAAGGTTGCTGCGCAAGCAGAATGCCTGCCGTGATTACAACAAATATCAATACGGGGATCTTGAAGTGGCCGAAGCCTTTGGTTTCACTCATCTTTGTTCTTTCGTTTCGACGTTTCCCTGATCACCCGGTAAAAAGTCATGATCAGGACAAGCAAAGGTAAGGTAAGCGTCAGGAACGGCGACATATTGAAACGTTTGTCCAGCTCCATCCCGCCCCAGAGGGCCAATGCAAGCAACACCAGGAGCTGCATACCCAGCCCCAGGTAATTCATCCAGTTGGGAACACGTTTATTTGGCAAGTGCAGGAAGTTCTTTATTGGCCATTTCCACTACATTATTACCCATGTGGCAATGCCCGTTGAATGTGGCAGTCGGCTCTACCTGTAATTTGCCGGCATAAAGGTTACCGGTTACTACACAGTCGCCGCGCAGTTGCAGCAATTCCTTGGCGCGGATATTACCGGATACCTTGCCGACGATATCGGCCTGGTTACCCGTTATATCTCCTTCCACTTCTCCGTTGGCACCGATCACCACGCGCGCAGTGCTCTGGATATTGCCAACCACTTTACCATCGATGCGGAGATCGCTGGTGCTGCTGATATCGCCTTTGAAAGTGGTGCCGGCACTTACCAGCGTAGCGCCCCCGGAAATGCTTTTTTCCTGCATGTCGGTTTTTTTGGGGTTATTGAACATAGTTATCTTGGATTAAATGAAGGATCAGTCATCGCTGAATTCATCCTTTGGCAGTTCCAGCGTGGTGGTATCCCGGCTTACCGGAATATCACCGCGAAGCACCATGCGGATGTTTTCAAGGTATTTTTCCTGGTAGCCCATCTGGCGGCTCACCGAATCCACCCCGATCTTTACCTCCCGCAGTTCGCGGCCGGAAGATTGCTGGCTCGCCGCTCCCGGTATATAATAACGCAACGGCGTAAAGATGATCAGCGCCACCGTAAGGCCCACGAGCAACACAAAAACTGTGCTCAACCCCACATATACGCTGAATCTGGACAACTTAAACGTCACCACCTCCTCATACGTATCATCATTCATCACCACCATCCGGTAACGGTTGCGCAGCCGCTTGAGCGTAGATCCGGGATCCAGTTTTGCCATAATCAGGAATTATTAACTCGGATAAAAATAAGCAATCCCGCTTTGTGGAAGAGTAATTCAAAATTAAAATGTCAAAATTCAAAAAAGGCTGGCCCCGCCAGGTAACCGGCTTTCGTCTTTTCCCCGTCGATCCGTGATTATCAAAGCCTTCGGCAAATGCCACAGTTCGGCAAAAAAAATTGCCCTATTTTTATACTAAATTGTTTGAATTTCAGTTATTAAGAACTTAGTTTGCGCCGGCCAATGCGAGTCCAAAGAAATACTGCTTCCCTGGGTTTTAGTCTTATTCTGTGCCTGTTCCTCGTACCATGTTTCGGGCAGATGGGCATTTCCTACCAGTTTGCCAAGCCCAAAGAATACGAAAACCGCGAACTCGCATCCGAAAAGTCCACCGACAAAAAGATTCCCGGCTTCCGCCGCTTCACCCAGAACACCGTTACCCATTACAACTGGTATTTCAACGCCAATAACAAACTCAACGAGATCATCGACCGCGCCAAACAGGCTTACCGCGACGATTACTCTCAGTTACTCTCTTTTTACAACTATTCTTTAGAAACCACAGCCGCCGACAGCACGCAACTCGATTCGGTGAGCTATAAAACACAGACCGGCATCGCCATCCATGACCTCCGCAACGACTGGATCGACAATATGTATTTATTATGGGGGGCCACTTACTACCTGAAGCAACAGCACGACTCGGCCTACCTGATGTTCCAGTTCATTAACTATGCTTTTGCTCCCCGCGAAAAAGACGGTTATTATAAAACCATCGGCAGCCGCATCGATGGCAACGCGGCCAACAGCATTAGCACCAAAGAGAAAAGAAACGTACTGAAAAAAGTTTTCTCCGAACCACCCAGCCGCAACGACGCTTTCATCTGGCAGATCCGCAACCACCTGATGATGGACCAGTTTGCCGAAGCATCCAGCCTCATTGTTGTATTGAGAGATGATCCGCAGTTTCCTTCACGTCTTCGCAGCGACCTCGAAGAAGTGCAGGCATTTATGTTTTATAAACAAAACAATTGGGACAGTGCCGCCGTACACCTGGTGCAGGCGCTGGACAATGCCACCAACAGACAGGAAAGAGCCCGCTGGGAATACCTCGCCGGTCAGTTATTCGAGATGAGCAACAACTACGCTGACGCGGAAAAATATTATGGCAAAGCCATCAGCCACGCCAATGATCCCATTCTCGAAATCTATGCACGCCTGTCCAGCATCCGCGTAAACAAAGACGGCGGAGAAAATTATATCGAGAAAAATATTTCCACCCTGCTCAAAATGGCACGCCGCGATAAATACGCCGATTATCGCGACATCATTTATTATATGGCTGCGCAAATGGAACTCGAGCGCGACAATACCGATGCAGCACTTGCACTTTTACTGAAAAGTACCCGTTATGCCTCCAACAACGCATCACAACGCAACCGCGCTTTTCTTCAACTGGCAGAACTCTCTTTCCAGAAACGCGTTTACCGCGATGCACACCGTTTTTACGACAGCCTCAACATGAGCGACCCGGCATTGAAAGATCCCGATCTCATTACCGCACGTAAAACCATTCTCGGTAAAATCGTAACCAACCTCGACATTATCGAACGCCAGGATAGCCTGCAACATATCGCCGCACTTCCGGAAGACGAACGCAAAGAACTCGTGCGCAAACTTGCCCGTCAGCTTCGCAAAGCACAAGGGCTGAAAGACGAAGGCACCATCACTACCGGCATTCCATTACCCGGCAATAACCAGGCACCGCCCCTATTCGGCGGCAATACGCAGAAAGGAGATTGGTATTTCTACAATTCCACGTTACGCCAGAAAGGAGAGAATGATTTCCGTACACGCTGGGGCAAACGTCCCAACGTAGACAACTGGCGCCGGAGCGCATCGCTCATGAACCAGATTCAGAACAACAACAATCTGCTGGCACCCGATCCTTCCAATCCAAACCAGGATCTTTCAACCGGTGGTGGCGAAAGCACTTACGATATACTTTATAACCGGCTGCCCCTGACCCCGGAAAGCCTGCAGAAGTCCAACGACTCCCTGCAAACCGCTCAATACGAACTGGGCAAAATTTATATCCAGGATCTGGAAGATTGCCCCGCCGGAACCGAAACGCTGGAAGCCGTCCGCACACGCTTCCCGCAACATCCGCAGATGGAAGACATTTTGTTCAACCTCTATTATTGCTACCAGCGTAATGGAGAAATGGCCAAAGCCACTGCGGTGAAAAATCAGTTGTCACAACAATTTCCCAATAGCAACCTGACGGCGATCGTAACCACCGGAAAAAATCCGAAAGACCAGAAATCGAATACTGCTGCCACACGCACCTACGAAGAAATTTACGACCTCTTCATTGAAGGACAATTCCAGGAAGCCGTTGCCCGCAAGAAAGCTGCGGACAGCATTTATGGCAACAGCTACTGGACACCTCAGCTGCTCTACATCGAAGCCGTCTATTATATCCGTCAACGCGAAGACAGTGTGGCCAAAGGCGTACTGAATAATATCATATCACGTTTCGATCAGACTCCCATGGCCGCCAAAGCCACCAACCTGCTCAACGTGTTGAACCGCCGTGCCGAAATCGAGGAAGAACTCCGCAACCTCGTGATTGAAAGACCTGCGGAAGACCGCAACGCCGTTGTTACACAGCCGCCTGTAGCTGTTGTACCCAAACCTCAACCTCCGGTAGTAAAAGATACGGTTGCCGCCAAACCACCGGTTGTGGTAACGCCGCCTCCTGCTAAAGACACAGTTGCCGCCAAACCACCCGTAATAAAAGATACCGTGGCCGCGAAGCCTCCTGTAGTTGTACCACCTGTAAAAGACACGGTGGTAACCAAACCTGTCGATTCACTCATTACCAAAGCGCCGCCCATACCCGCACCTGATACGGTAGCCGTTACACCGGTTCCCAAGGATACTGTGGCGGTTAAGCCACCGGTGACCGCACCAGTAACTCCGCGCCCCGATACCGTGGTAAAAGCTCCTGTGCCGAAGCCTGCGGCACCTCCGGTAGATCCGAATGCCTTTAACTACAACGCCGATGTACCGCATTATGTAGTGGTGGTGCTGAATAAAGTAGACCCGGTATTCATCCGCGAAGCGCAGAATGCATTCAACCTGCACAACCAGCAGAACTACCGCAGCAAGACGCTCACCTCCGAATTGGTGACGATCGATGCGGACAACCGCCTGCTGCTGATGAGTCCGTTTAAAAATGCGGAAGAAGCGTTGGAATATGTGAGCGTGAACCAGCCCAAAACGAGCACACAGATCGTTCCGTGGCTGAAAGGTGGCAAGTACAGCTTCCTGATCATCAGCCAGGCCAACCTTGAACTGCTGAAAACCAACAAAGAACTTGGAAAATACCAGCAATTCCTCCAGAACAAACTGCCTGGCAAATTCTGATGTTTTTTGGGAAAAAATTAAACCCGGTACGCTCAATCCGCGGCTGGGTTTTTGCTAATTTCGAACGGTTTGCATGAACCTGCTATGTTCATGCCCCTAAAAACGGAAACGAATGAAAAAATCAGTCCGCATTTTCTGGCGCATTTTCCTTTTTGGCTTCCTCGGCTTTGTGCTGCTCGTGCTGATGGCCAACTTCGGTGTCTTCGGAGAAATGCCTTCCATGAAAGAATTGGAAAATCCTTCCATCCTGCAATCATCCGAAGTATATGCTGAAGATGGAACGCTGATGGGAAAATATTATCTGCCGGAAGGGAACCGCAGCGTGGTGAAATACCGCGACATTTCCCCGCATGTGGTCAACGCCCTCATTGCCACCGAGGACAAGCGCTTCTATGATCACTCCGGCATCGACCTGAAAGGAACCATGCGCGCCGTGCTGCTACTGGGCAGTAAAGGTGGTGGCAGCACCATCACGCAGCAATTGGCACTCGCTCTCTTCAACCGGCGTGCCACCAACAAGGCACAACGTATGATGCAGAAGCTGAAAGAATGGATCATTTCCGTAAAACTGGAACGCAACTTTACCAAAGAAGAGATCATTGCTTTATACCTGAATGCCGTTCCTTTTTCTGATAATGTGTTCGGTATCCGCAATGCATCCCGTACTTTTTTCCAGAAAGAGCCCGATGTGCTCACTGTTGAAGAAGCCGCTTTGCTGGTAGGCATGATCAACGGTCCCGGCGTCTACAACCCGCGACGCAATCCTGTCCCTGCCCGCGATCGCCGCAACCTGGTGTTAACACGCATGGAAGAGAACGGAAATATTACGGCTGCCGAAGCCACCCGCTACCGCGCCATGCCTATCAAACTGAATTACCGCAAGCTGGATGAAAACACCGGTTATGCTCCTTACTTCCGCGAAATACTGCGCGAAGAAGTAAAGAACGAATTGAAGAAACTGAAAAAGCCGGATGGCGGCTCTTATAATATTTATGAAGACGGATTGAAGATCTATACCACCATCAATCCGCGTATGCAGGAATACGCCGAAGAAGCGATGGCTTCGCAGGTGCCCAACCTGCAAAAAGCACTACTGGCACAAAGCAAAATCAAAAATGGTTCGATCTGGAAAGACCACGAGAACGTACTCGAACGGGAAATGAAACGCAGCGATCGATGGAAAAACGGTGTGGAAGACAACTTGAGCGACAAAGAGATCAAAGCAAGCTTCTTTGTAAAGACGCCCATGAAAGTATTTGCCTGGAATAAACAGTGGGAAAAAGATACAGTGATGACGCCTTACGACTCCATTAAATACCACCGTACCATGGTGCAGTCGGCCTTCATGGTAATGGACCCTGTAACAGGTGAGGTAAAAGCATGGGTGGGCGGCATCAACTTCAAAACCTATAAACTCGACCACGCCAACCTCAACACCAAACGCCAGGTTGGTTCGTCAATAAAGCCGCTGCTGTATACACAGGCAATGGAAGAACGCGGCTTCACGCCGGAAACGGAGGTGGTGGATCAGCAGCAATCATTTGGCAATGGTCAACTGGTGCCGGCAACAAGCCGCTCCTGCTCCGGCCGCACGATGACGATGGCCAACGCACTGGCATGGTCGAAAAACTGTGCTACGGCTTATATCATGAAGCAGGTGGGAGTAAAAGAATTTACCGATTTCATAGCACGGTTGAATATCCCCACAAAAGTAGAAGCTTTCCCCTCTATCGCACTCGGTTCCTGCGAACTTTCACTTTTCGAAATGATGTGGGGTTATACCATTTTTGCAGGAAGAGGTTTTTCAACCAGGCCTTATTTCATCAGCCGTATTGAAGACCGCAATGGCAATGTGATCAAACGCTTTGATTACAGTGCCAACCGCAAGGAAGTGATCAGTGAGATCACGGCTTATAAAATGGCCCGCATGATGCAGGGAACCGTAGACAAAGGTACCGCAGCAGGATTGCGCGGACGCCTCGGTGCCGCTGAAATGGCCGGCAAAACCGGTACGACCAACGACAACTCTGATGCATGGTTCATGGGTTATACGCCGCAGTTGCTCGGTGGCGTATGGGTTGGTTGCGATGACCGTTTCATCCGCAACGAAGGCAGCGGCGGTTTTGGTGGCGCAGCCGCAAGACCTATCTGGGAAAACTTCTTCAAAAAAGTATACGCCGACAAAAAACTCGGTATCGAACGCGACGCCAAATTTGTACAGCCGGCACAAATGGACAACGAAATGTTCAGTGCGGATGCCCTGCAGATCGACTCGGATATTGAGCCGGGCGCGCAGCAGGAAGACGTGGGCGTAGGTACAGAAGAAGGATATGACCTTCCGGCCGAATCGCGTCCGTTCCAGGATCCGGATGCGCCTGTTACTACACCTAAAAAAGACAGTACGCAGAAAAAAGATTCGAAAAAAGACCCGAACAACAAACCAATCGGTTCCGCAGCCGATGAGCCCCGGAAGAAAAAAGGGCTTTTCAAGAAACTATTTGGTAAAAAAGAGAACTAAAGCACTCCTCTTCAATAGCTTAGCCCCGGCAGTTTGCCGGGGCTTTTTGCTGACAAAACCTTACCTTTGCAACGCTTTTTTGGAAAGCGTCTGCCCCGGGCATGAGCGGGGCCTCACCTAAAATCTTCATAAACATATGGCTGACATCTTTGAGCGTCTGCTTAAAAATTATGGTCCTATTGGCCAACACCGCGAAAGAGCACATGGCTATTTCGCATTTCCCAAACTGGAAGGAGACATTTCAAGCCGCATGAAATTCCGCGGAAAAGAAATGATCGTATGGAGCCTCAACAACTATCTCGGTCTCGCCAATCATCCTGAAGTACGTAAAGCTGATGCAGACGGTGCCGCACGTTTTGGCCTGGCACTGCCGATGGGTGCGCGTATGATGAGCGGCAACAGTGATTATCACGAACAACTCGAAGCCGAGCTGGCTGCTTTTGTGATGAAAGAAGATGCCGCCCTGCTCAACTTCGGCTACCAGGGAATGGTGAGCATCATCGACGTGCTTTGCAGCCGTCATGATGTGATTGTATACGACGCAGAAAGCCACGCCTGTATTATCGATGGATTGCGTTTGCATCCCGGTCACCGTTATGTGTACAAACACAACGACCTCGCCGACCTGGAAAAACAATTGCAACGCGCTTCTGCACTGGTGAACAAGCAGAATGCCGGCGGCGTACTCGTGATCACGGAAGGTGTATTCGGTATGGCCGGCGATCAGGGCAAACTGACCGAGATCGCAGCACTGAAAGATAAATATGATTTCCGCCTTCTTGTTGACGATGCGCATGGTTTCGGTACACTCGGTGCAACCGGCGCCGGTGCCGGTGAAGCACAAGGCGTACAGGACAAAATCGATCTCTACTTCTCTACATTCGCCAAATCAATGGCGTCAATCGGTGCATTCGTTGCCGGTGACCGCAAGATCATCGACTATATCCGTTACAACATCCGCAGCCAGATTTTTGCCAAAAGCCTGCCGATGCCACTCGTGATCGGTAACCTTAAACGCCTCGACCTGTTGCGCACACAACCCGAACTGCGCGAGAAACTCTGGAGCAACGCCCTCAAACTACAGGCTGGATTGAAAGAACGTGGTTTTGATATCGGCAACACCGATTCAGTGGTAACACCTGTATACATGAAAGGTGGCGTGGAAGAAGCAACAGCCATGGTAATGGACCTGCGTGAGAACTACCGCATATTCTGCTCTATCGTGGTATACCCGGTTATTCCGAAAGGACATATCATTTACCGCCTCATCCCTACGGCCACACATACCGATGCAGACATCGAAGAGACGCTGCAGGCGTTCTCCGCTACCAAAGAAAAACTGGACGCAGGAGCTTATAAGGCCGAGGCCATTCCGGATATGGCAGATTGAGAAAGAATGTGAAAATGTGCCGCCTTTGGCGGAATGTGTAAATATGTAAATGAATTTATTCTTGATACGTACAGACCGCCGGGGCGGTCTTTTTTTATGAACAACTCAAGTAATGAATAATTTTCACCCGCAACTTCCCACCTTATACCTCAAGCCTTAGCCCGAAGTATCGGGCCTTACGCCTTATACCTTATACCTTATACCTTAAGCCTTCCATCACTTAATACTTAAAACTTATTACTTAAAACCTTTACATTTATAGCTTGAAAAAAATGGATAACATGCGTAAACTCATTGTAGCCCTGCTGTTCCTGCCCCTGCTTGGCCAGGCCCAGAAAAAGGCGATTACCCTGGAAGATCTTTATAAGAAAGGAACCTTCCGCGGCGAATTTGTTCCGGCCGACTTCGGCACCCGTTCTTCAGAGATCAGCACCGATGGTCTGAAAGATGAAGCCGGAAAGGCACTCGGCCGCGCTTCTGAAGTGATCGTGAATGCAGCCGATACATCCCTCGCGCTTATCCGCATCGATGCGGAACCGATCTATCGCCATTCTTCCAAAGCCATCGTATACCTGTATCACCGTGGCACCGGTAACGTAACCAAACTGGAGAATGAAAAAGTTTTACATCCCACTTTCTCCCCCGATGGCAGCAAAGTGGCGTATGTAAAAGACAATAATCTTTACATCTACGACATTGCTTCGGCCAGGGCAACCGCTATCACCACCGATGGAAAATGGAATTTCATCATCAACGGTAACTGCGACTGGGTATATGAAGAAGAATTCAGCTTCACCCAGGCCTATCAGTGGAGCCCCAAAGGCAACTACCTCGCCTATTACCGCTTCGATGAATCGCAGGTAAAAGAATACAACATGACCATTTACAACAATGGTTACAACCAGGATTATCGTTACAAATACCCCAAAGCCGGGGACGACAACTCAAAAGTAGAAATCCATATCTATGATGTACGCACCGGCCGCAAAGTAAAAGCCGATTACGCACAGGGCGATATCTATATCCCACGCATCAAATGGACGCAGGACGACAGCCGCCTCGTTATCTTCTGGCTCAACCGCCACCAGGACAATCTCCGCCTGCTGCTGACAGAAGCGGCCAGCGGAAAATCGAGCCTGCTCTATGAAGAGAAAAATAAATATTACATCGATATCCACGACGACTGGTACTTCCTGCGCGACGGTAAACATTTCCTTTTCACCAGTGAAAAGAGTGGTTACAACCAGATCTGGCTTTACAGCTTCGACGGCAAAACGCAACTGCAATTGTCTTCCGGTAACTATGATGTAACAGAAATCAATGCCGTAGACGAGATCAATAAACGTGTATATTATCAGACAGCTTATCCGCGCCCAATGGACCGCAACTTTTTTGTGGCAGATTTTTCAGGTAAAAAAAGTACCGCACTCACGACCGGTACCGGCTGGAACCGCATAGTGCTGAACGATAAATTTACGCAGTTCTACGACTACAGATCTGATATCAATACACCCCAGGTGGTAACCCTGCATTCGATCATCGCTGATAAAAAAGGATACCGTGCACAGCTGATAAAGACCGTGAACGAAAGCAGCAAACTGCGCGAGAAAATGGCGGAATATGACCTGGCCAAAGGCGAATTCATCCGCATTCCCAACAGTAAAGGAGATACACTGAACAGCTGGATACTGAAGCCGGCCAACTTTGACCCGTCACGTCGTTATCCCGTGTTGTTCTGCAACTACGGCGGGCCGGGATCGCAGCAGGTAGCTAATCGTTTTGGCGCAATCAGCTTCTGGCATCAATTGCTGGCGCAAAAAGGTTTCATTGTAGTAAGTGTGGACAACAGCGGCACAGGTTACAGAGGCGAAGAGTTCAAAAAGAAAACTTACCTGCAATTGGGCAAACTCGAAATAGAAGACCAGATCGATGCCGCTAAATGGTTCGGCAACCTGCCCTATGTAGATAAGAGCCGCATCGGACATTGGGGTTGGAGCTTTGGTGGTTTTATGAGCTCACTTGCCATCACCAAAGGAGCCGATGTATTCTCCGCTGCTATTGCCGTAGCGCCTGTTACAAGCTGGAGATTCTATGATAATATTTATACAGAGCGTTACATGCGCACGCCTGCCGAGAACCAGAAAGGATACGACGATAACGCACCCATGAATTTCACCAACAGCATCAAAGGCAAATACCTGATCATTCATGGTACGGCGGATGACAACGTACACTTCCAGAATGCAACGCAAATGATCACGGCACTCGTGAAAAGCAATGTTGATTTTGAAAGCGCTTACTACCCCAATAAAAACCACGGTATTTCCGGTGGACCCGATAATACCAGCTTCCATCTGTGGAGCAAAATGACGAACTGGATCCTGGAGAACCTGGGCACGGAGAAGAAATAACCAGTGAATAAAAGCAATAAATAGAGTCTGCCATATGCAGGCTCTTTTTTTATGCCTGCGTTCCGGCAACGATACCGGAAAAATGCGTTTCTACGACGGAGAGGTGCTAAAAAAAAGAACCCCCGATGGAAATCGGGGGGCCCTAATCAAAAACCATTAACCATTAAACCTTATCCTATGAAAATTCACTGCTAATATCGTTAATAATGAATTAACGCAAAATATTTAAATGATTTTTTTTCAAAAAACAGGCCCTGATTTTGAAAATCTTGATCCATCTCAATGTCGAAACATTGATTTGCAGATTATAACGATGTAGTTATTGCTCTGCAAACGTTTGCATAAAAAATCTCACATCACTGGGGTATCTTCACGTTTGAAATATCATTTATGCGAAAAGTTGTTGTTGCCATTACCGGAGCCAGTGGTTCAATCTATGCGGCGGGTCTTTTGAATCGTCTTTCAACCATTCCGGAGCAATGGTCAGATATTGCCATCGTGATGTCGGACAATGCGCGGCAGGTATGGGAAACGGAATTGGGCAATGACAGGTATACGCAATATCCATTCAGGTTCTATGACAAGAACGACTTCAATGCGCCTTTTGCGTCTGGCTCCGGGCGCTACGATACGCTCATCGTTATCCCCTGCTCCATGGGTACACTCGGCCGCATCGCCACGGGCGTGTCAAACGATCTGATTACAAGGGCCGCCGATGTCATATTAAAAGAACGAAGAAAACTGATCTGCGTAGTGCGTGATACGCCCTACAACCTGATGCATATCCGCAATATGGAAACGGTGACACTGGCCGGCGGCATCATCTGTCCCGCTACACCCTCCTATTACAGTCTTCCAACAACAGTCGAAGAAGTGGCAGCCACCGTCAGCGATCGCGTACTCGATCTTGCCGGCTTTACCATTGATACATTCCGCTGGGGGAAAGACAAAGCCTGATCAATTGCCGTACTGCTGCAGAATAGTTTTGACGCGACCATAATAACCGCTGCCAAACAAAAGCAGGTGCACGAGCAAGGGATAAAGCTGCGAAACAGCTAATCGTTGCTGCCATCCTGTTTGCAAAGGATAAGCGGCGTTGTAGGCCTGATAAAAAAGAGGATCAAATCCGCCAAACAAAGCAGTCATGGCAATATCCATTTCACGATGGCCATAATAAACTGCAGGATCGATCAATGCCGGATGGCCATCCGTTTTTATTAAAAAATTTCCGCTCCAAAGATCGCCGTGAAGTAAGGCGGCTGGCTCCACCGGGAGCAGCTCCGTTAAACGATTACAGAAACGTTCCCCGCAGACGATATCCTCTCTCGTACAAAGTCCCTGATCCAACGCATCACGCAGCAAAGGCATGATACGCTGATCGCGATAAAAGTGATGCCAGGTAGTTGTCTGTGTATTTGATTGCGGAAGCGTACCGATATACTGATCACGGGCTGCACCAAATAACTCATTTGAATGTGTATGCACGGAAGCCAGGCCGGTTCCGAGGTTCTCCCAGAAATCTTCACCCGGATGACCGGTATGCAGCCATTCCATAACGATGAATTGCATGCCGTTTACCTTGCCACAGCCAAAAGGCTTTGGAACGGTAAGCGTGTTGGTTGCGGCCAATAAGTTGAGACTGCGTAATTCACCATCGAAAAAGTGTGGTGCGGATGTGTGGTTTGTTTTGATAAAAAAAGGACCGTTATTGGTCAGCGCCATGAAAGCGTCATTGATATCTCCGCCGCTGATCCGTTCAACAGAACGAATGACCAGTTCTTCCTGTGGAAAAACCTGAGACAGGATAACAGGTATGGGCGAATGCATGGTGATGAAGATAGGGTTCTTATCCAAACGCTGAAAGTAAAAAATATAACTTACCCGTTTATTATACGACTGCCGCCCTACCAGCAACTTAGTTTTGAGAAAAATTGATCTCCTGACTAATGGAAAAAATCTCGCTTATATATGTTTTGCCTCTTCTCAGTCTGATCATTATCCTGATCAGGTTGCCGGAGATCGACCGGTGGTTGCGTAATCAGTATAGCAATGCGCCTTTCCTTATCACCCTGATCCTTGGAGGATCGACGATACTAACGCATGTCATAACAGTTGTCGCACCGCTGAAAAAATATGAACGGCAGGAAAACAATAAATGGACAATTATTGATAACCTGATTGCCACTTATCTCGATCATGAAATATTCAGAGGGTCCCCTTTGGTGGCCAATATCATGATTCCCAGACGTGTTTTTTACTGTACCCGGGAACCAGTAATTGGCAGCTCGGTATTTCGAAGAATATCTGCCAGGTTTTTCGTCCGTCGCCTGGATGTCGTATGGTTATCTCCGGGGAACATGATGAACAAGCAATTCAGGATTACCGCAAGGCAGGGAATTACCGGTAAGGCTTATACGATAGGAAGAACAATAATAAGAGATATCCCGGGCTCCATAGATCAGTTGAATTTTACGGAACAACAAAGAGCAACGATCTCAGGTAATGGATTTGTTGCCAGCACACCAATATTTGCATTTGATAGGAAATATAGCCGTTCGACTCAAAAAATCGTTGGTATCGTTACGTTTTCCAGCAGTATACCAGGATCCGAAAAAATAATTGAATCTGAAAGAAACCGGGAAATTCTCAAAGAGAACATTACCGAATTTTCAGGAATATGCAGTTTAATTCTTTAACCGTAAATTATTCAATATGTCACTAAAGAAAAAAGCGTACAAAGAAACGAAAATTGATGGCATGTATGTCATAGATGTTGATCCCGCTGATTTTGAATTTAAAGGTTCGACAGAGAGGGAAATGTTATTTAATGCCATACAGGATTTTATAAAATCTGCACGCAAGTTAAAAGAGCATTTTGATTTGGAGCTGAAACATGCTTCCACCCCACAAGGTGGCAGTTGATTTGTGGCAATGGCCGGCTTCGGGAGACTCTGTGTGCGGACCTTTTTTGATTTGGATTATTATCCGACATCACGCTACCGTTGGTCTCCAGACCAACGGGCCTGCTCATCTTTGAGTTATGTACGATGTTGAGCTTAACCTACCAAAGCAACCCGACTCTTGCTTGCTTGTTGGTCGGGAGACCAACAAGGGCGCTAAAAGCGACTCTTGGGGATAAACGTTCTGAACACTTGTGGTGTCGAACGAACTCTCTCCGTCAGTCACTGGCTTCGGGAGCCTCAGCCTGCGGGACCAAACCTTAATACTTATTACTTATTACTTACTCCTCCACCTTAAACCTTCCACTCACAAGTTTGTTATATTGGCATGAACTGGACATTACTGGAATCTAATGAACAATGGGAGTCTCTCCTTGCCGCTTCCGCACAACGCCCACAGGTGGTTTTCAAACATTCAACGCGCTGCTCCGTGAGCAAAGTGGCACAGACACGCCTGGAAGGAAGCAAACTGCCGGAGAATGCAGACTACTACTTCCTCGACCTTATCCGGTTCAGAGAAATCTCCAACCGCATTGCGGGAGACATGAACGTTGTACACGAATCACCGCAGATACTTATTATCCGCAATGGCATTTGCACCTTCCATGAAAGTCATTTGGGAATTACAGCCAAAGAAATCTCTTTCGAGTTACAGGACTGATCTTATCAGTCTTTTGGCAGCTCAATTGAAAAAACGGAGCCTTTATTTTCTTCGGACTCAAAGCTCACCTTGCCTTCCAGCAAATGTGTAAGACTTTTAACGATCGACAGGCCCATGCCCTTGGACTCTTCCTTGTTTAATCCATAACGCTGGGCCGGTGTGTGCCGTTCAAACAGGGACTCATGCAGTCGCGCAGGAATACCAATCCCATTGTCACGTACGCGCACAATAAACGTTTTATCGGTTTCTTCGACCATGATATCAATCTCACCATTCTCCGGCGTAAACTTGATCGAATTGGAAACAAGGTTGTGAACGATCTGGAAAAACTTCACGCTGTCAGTAGTGATATTCAGGTTTTCCAGGTCTGTGATGATCCTGAATTTCCGGTCTTTATTAAGCGCAATGATCTTCTCCAGCGTATTATAAATCCGCTCGAGCAGGTCAAATCTTGTCTTTTTTACAAATATTCTTTCCGACTCAATATGCTCTTCCTGTAAAAAGTCATTAATGATATCAAGACACTCCTGCGTATTGTTTTTTATCAGCTGCAGTTGTGCATGAATATCGGCAGGCGCGTCATGCTTATACGTCTGCTGCATCCAGCGAAGAATATTCTGGGTAAGCTGCAAGGGCCCGGAAAGATTATGCGTCATCATGTCGAGCAACGTATCTTTTTTTGCCCCATAGTTGATGATGTAATCTTCGTGCTCTTTTTCCAGGGTCTGGTCTTTCACAAATCCAACAATCACGGAATGCTCAGCAATTAAATAGGCATCAAGGGAAAGATGAAGCATCCGTCCATCTGCAAATTGCAAACGGAATTCATTATTGGTTAAACATTTGTCCAGTAGAAGTTGGGTATAACGGTGACGCAGGTAATATGCATCCTCAGAACGGATCAGCGGGAATACGAGGCTGGGTTGTTGTACCAGCTCTTGCTTCTTTATTTCGAAAATCCTTGGAAGTACATCATTCAGGTATACAAATTTTTCGGTAGGAATATCGTACACGAAAACTCCATCCTTCGAAAGGCTTCCCAGTAAACGGATATCTTCAAACACGGCTTCTAGTTTAATGTTTTAAAAAACCTCGGGCAGATGCAAATGCAACCAGCTCGGCCGTATTTTTCACCTTTGCCTTATCTACCATGTTTTTCCGGTGAGTTTCAACTGTTTTCTCCGTGATAAAAAGGGCTTTGGCGATGTCTTTGGTCGAATAACCACGGCCTAATAACTCAAGAACTTCCTTTTCGCGTTGAGAGAAAAAATCTTTTTCACCCCGCAGCGTATCCACGATACCATCCAAAAATTCATTGATATTTTTCAGTTTCTTGGAGGTCTCCGTACAAATATACTTTTTTCCGCCGTGAACCAATTTAATAGCTTGTACCAGCTCTTCGTAACCGGCTTTTTTAGACACAAAAGCCATTGCACCGGAATTCATGATCCGCGCCACGCGGTCGGCATCATTGTACACCGAGTGGGCAACAATCTTGATATCGGGGAAGTTTTTCTGAATATACTCAGAGATCGCAAAACCATCCATGGAGCGCACGTCCTCCAGGCCATCCAGGTAGAGATCGAGCAGGAGGATGTCGACATCGAGATGCGGAAGCATTTCTATCAACTCATCTCCGTTACGAGCTTCGCCTATCACTGTGATTTGCGGGTCTTGCGATAACAAAAATTTAATGCCATCCCGCATAATCTTGTAATCTTCCAAATGAAATACTTTGATCCTTCCTGTCATGTAGTTGTTCTTTTCTGGCCTTAAAAGTAAGGACCGGAAGCAATTATTGAAAGTTCGCAGTTGAAAATCAGGGATTTCCCTGATAGTTTTGGTAGACTAAAGCGGCTAACATTGACATCAGAATGAGTAAAGACGTCGGCCTCGTCAGGCTTAATACCGAAACGGATATTTTCTATGCCCATGAATTAGCGGTATGGCTGGCACGTCATGCCGGTGCCACGCTTCAGGAACAATTCCACTTCGCATCGAGAGTAACGGATCATGTCAGCAAACTTCATTTGCCACAAACGGAACCGCTTATTTTCTCCATTCGTCAACCCAGCGAGCAGTTTTTACTGACCGTGAAACAGGCCAATGATACGGTAACGTCGCTTCCCGTTCCGCGGGATATACCAGACAGCCGCCTGAAAGACCGTCATAACCCTGCCGCAAAAAGCCGCCGGGAACTTGAAAGAGGTTACCGGGATCTCGAACGTATCACGTTCGCACTCTCACATGATCTCAAAAATTCAGTGACCAAGCTTGGCCTGTCGCTGGAGCTCATGAATCCGTTCGCCTTACCGGAAGAACAGCGTTCCCTCCTCCAGATTATTCGTCGCTCGGCCACCAATCTTGAAAACACACTCACGAGTATGAACCAGGTGATCCGGATCGATCATCTGTCGGACAACATCGTTACCGCTCTTAGTCCCGAACTGATCGTTCGCGAAGTATATGAAGAATTAGCGGAAGCGGTACAGCAAAAAACGATACAATTACACACGGAATTAAAGGCTGTGGCCGAAATTCAGTTTATTGAAACTTATCTGAGAAGTATTTTCCGTAACCTGATTTCGAATTCCATCAAATATGCTGATCCCTCACGCAACCTGCTGATTCATTTGACAGCAAGACCGGATGAAACGGGCATTCATTTTACCTATTCCGACAACGGGCAGGGATTTGATGCCGTTCGCCATTCAGACAAACTCTTTACTCCTTTTTCAAGGTTTTCATCTGATACAACAGAGGGAAGCGGTATCGGCTTGTACCTGATCCGCAGTATTATCGAGCGTGACGGCGGAAAAATTACGGTGGAAAGTGTACCGGGCAAAGGCACAACTTTTCACTTCACACTGGTCACTCCGCGTGGGGAACAGCCTTCATTTTAGGCACAGTGTTTCGTTCCCGTGTCAACAGGTGAAGGCAATATACTACAGCGGCGCCTAATGTCAAAGCAGTGAGCAATACAGACTTATTCATAAATGTATTTTTTATAAATAAAGTTGCAATGCCTGTGCCAGCTATATAAATAAAAAAACCGTTCCCTCCTTGCAGGGAACGGTCGAGATTCGAATAAACTGTCCGTCAATCCATCTTGAAGTGTGTCCACCACTCCATTATGAAAAAGGTATAATAGAACTCAAAAAGATCTGTCAGAACCGGTAGCAAGATAGACAGGATGAAGGGAGGGAAATACCCTAAAACGTTCAACCAATACCCCTATCCGCTCACCGGAAATGATCAGCGTCAATATGGTAAGTCCTAACTCTTATTGATATACTTTATACGTTTTTCTATATTTGATCAAACCTATTCTTATGAATGAAGCTAATCCTGTGAAAGGCGATGACCTCGCCGTTTATACCCTATTGGAATTGGCCAACTTCTCGGGCGTTGAGCTTACGGGACATACTATTACGTTACCCTTTCAGTCTGGTGAGGGCACTTTAAAGCAGGCGCAGATAGAACCCGGGTTCCATATCAGTTGCTGGGACCTGCAGTTGAAAGATTCACTTACCATAAACCGCCCTGAGCGCATACCGGGACAACCACGTCTTTTCCAGCTATACTTTATTCTCACCCCCGACCAGTTCCATATCGACGGCCCGTCCATGGCGCGCGAACTTCGCTTCAATGCCTCCATGGAAACCCTCTTCGAATCCGGTGATGCAGACTTTACCTACACCTTCGCACCCGGTAAGGCGGCTAAGGTGCTTGTATTGCAATTGCATCCCGACTGGCTGATGAATACGTTCGGGCAAGACGATACTTCGTTTGCACGTTTTCTCAATAAAATGGTCAGTGAAGAAAAAGCCTTCGTGTTTCATGAACCGGTGTCTCTCACCTTACAACAATCGCTGACGGAGTTTCACAATCATTTTATTTCGGAGAACCGCGACCGTCTTTATAACAAGGCGAGAGCACTGACTTTGCTGAGTGATTTCCTCTATGGCCTGTCGTTGCGTTCCACGCTGGACAATTCGCCAGCGGCCTATTACGAGGAAAAGATCCGCGCAGTAGAAGATATCCTTCGCCAGCACCTGGAGTCCCAGTTGCCTTGTATCCGAACGATTGCAGAAAAAGTATCATTGAGTGAATCCACTCTGAAGCGATATTTTCATCAGATTTACCGCCGGAGTATTTACGATTATTACCTGCAATTGAAGATGGAACATGCAAGGCATTTGCTGGAGGAAAAACAGATTGCGGTGAAAGAAGTGGCTTACCAGTTGGGATATGAAAAGTGCAGCAGCTTTATCCTCATGTTTAAGAAGTTTTACAGCGAATCACCCGGGTTCTTCCGTCAGAAAACCCTGCTCAATCCCGGAGGAGTGTAGTTTTTTTTCAACACCTTTACGGCATGGATGATCAATGGATTTGTTTCGGAGAACCGGAGCATACCGTATGCCTTTTTGTACCGGATCCGGCTACTATCCGCAGCAAACACCTGTCAGGGGATGATGATGCTGTGCCGTACTGGGCGCAGATCTGGCCCGCTTCCCTGGGCCTGTACCAATTCCTGGTCGCTCATCCCGGTTTTATCAGGGGAAAGACCGTTATCGAGCTTGCGGCGGGGCTCGGCCTCCCCTCGCTATATGCGGCCCGTTATGCCAAGACTATCTTGTGCAGTGATTATGCGCCGGGCGCAGTGGACTATAGCCGGCGTTCGGCCGCCAAAGCCGGTCTCCCCAATTTTAACACAGCATTGCTGGACTGGAATGAATTGCCCGCAGATCTTGCGGCAGATGTAGTATTGCTAAGCGATGTAAATTATGACCCTGCGGCGTTTGACCGTCTTTCAATAGTGCTGAAGCGCTTTTTAAAGGCAGGTACAACCATTCTGTTGAGTACACCTCAACGGTTAATGGCCAAGCCTTTTATCGCGCAGTGGCTGCCCTCTTGTGTAAAGCAGGAAGAATACTGCGTCACATTGAACGGCACCACCAGCGCTGTCAGTGTATTTGCATTGTCCGGCAGCTGATCATCAGGATGGAAGCACGGGACCATAGTGCAGTTTCGGGCCTTTATGGCCTTTGTCGGGGAACAGCACATCGTGGGCGGTTTCATATCCTTCGTCGGATACACGGCGTGTTTGTCTGTTGGCACGGGTACGGCGCGCAGCAGAATAAGCTACCAGTCCGGCGGTTACAGCAGCGGCGGCAATTGCGAGTAAAAGCATATTCTTCTTTTTCATACGCTTGTATTTACTAATTCTGTGCCGAAGCCTGTAGATCAATTGACTGACCGACAGGTTGGCGGGTTAAAAAATTGTAAATTCAAATAATTCAAAAGCCTATTCTTCAATCATTTTGAATCCAGAAGTTTCGGTATCAAATTTTCAAATCTTCAAATTATCAAATGACAAAGTCCCGCGCTGGCGGGACTTTGTCATAAACGTCTTGTCCCGTTCTCAGGAGGCAGCAGCTTCTTCTGTCTTCTTGCGTGCAAACTCTGAGCGGATCACATTCAATGCACCACCAGCACGGAACCATTCGATCTGCTGCGCATTGTAAGTATGGTTGACAACAATCAGATCTTTAGTGCCGTCCGCATGGTTCAGTTCCACCGTCAGTGGCTGGCCGGGTGCGAAATTCGGCAGACCAAGAATATCGATGTTATCGTCTTCCTGTATTTTATCGTAGTCTTCTTTGTTCGCGAAAGTAAGCGCGAGCATACCCTGTTTTTTCAGGTTGGTTTCGTGGATACGGGCAAAGCTGCGTACCAGGATGGCGCGTACACCGAGGTGGCGTGGTTCCATCGCCGCGTGTTCACGGCTGCTGCCTTCTCCATAGTTCTCGTCACCTACCACAATGCTGCCTACGTTAGCAGCTTTGTAAGCACGGGCCGTAGCCGGTACGGGACCGTATTCGCCGGTAAGCTGGTTTTTAACCGAGTCGGTTTTATCGTTGAAGTAGTTGAGGGCACCGATCAGCATGTTGTTGCTGATGTTGTCGAGGTGACCACGGAACTTCAGCCAGGGACCTGCCATAGAGATGTGGTCGGTGGTACACTTGCCTTTTGCTTTGATCAGCAGTTTGAGCCCCAGCAGGTCGGTTCCTTCCCAGGGTGCAAATGCCGTGAGCAGTTGCAGACGCTGGCTGTCTGGTTGTACTACTACTTTCACGCTGCTGCCGTCTTCTGCAGGTGCCTGGTAACCCGGATCATCCACATCAAATCCTCTGGGAGGTAATTCATGTCCCGTAGGTTCTGCCAGTTTCACTTCTTCTCCTTTCTCGTTCACCAGTGTATCGGTGAGCGGGTTAAAGGAAATGCGTCCGGCTACGGCCATGGCTGTTACAATCTCGGGGCTGGCCACAAATGCGTGTGTGCTGGCCAGACCATCGTTACGCTTGGCGAAGTTGCGGTTGAAAGAGGTGATGATCGTGTTCTTGCGGTTAGGATCGTCGATGTGACGAGCCCACTGACCGATACAGGGACCGCAGGCATTTGCCAGCACCACACCGCCCACACTTTCAAATGTATTGATGAAGCCATCGCGCTCGATGGTAAAACGAACGAGTTCGCTACCCGGAGTGATGGTAAATTCTGAATTTGCTTTCAGTCCTTTGGACAACGCATCTTTTACGATGCTGGCACTTCGGCTGATGTCTTCGTAAGAAGAGTTGGTACAACTGCCGATCAGGGCTACTTCCAGTTTTTCGGGCCAGCCGTTCGCTTTCACGGTTTCTGCCATCTGCGAGATCGGCGTAGCCAGATCCGGCGTAAACGGTCCGTTTACGTAAGGTTCCAGTGTAGACAGATCGAGTTCGAGCAATTGATCGTAGTAAGGAGCAGGGTTATTGGCTACTTCTTCGTCGGGACGCAGGTGTTCACGAACACCATCAGCCAGATCGGCAATTTCTGCGCGGCTTGTTGCGCGCAGGTAATCGCTCATTTTTTTGTCGTAGGCAAACAGTGAGCAGGTAGCGCCGATCTCAGCTCCCATGTTACACACGGTGCCTTTACCGGTTGCACTCATGCTGTCCGCACCTTCGCCGAAATATTCAACGATAGCACCGGTGCCGCCTTTTACGGTCAACTGACCTGCTACCCAGAGAATCACGTCTTTTGCGCTGGTCCACCCGTTCAGTTTACCGGTCAGTTTTACACCGATCAGTTTGGGCATTTTTAATTCCCAGGGGAGGCCGGCCATCACGTCTACCGCATCGGCGCCGCCTACACCGATGGCGATCATTCCGAGACCACCGGCATTGGGAGTATGAGAGTCCGTTCCGATCATCATGCCACCGGGAAACGCGTAGTTTTCCAGCACTACCTGGTGGATGATACCGGCACCCGGTTTCCAGAAACCGATACCGTATTTATTGGAAATAGAGGCCAGGAAATCATATACTTCTTTGTTCACTTCGTTGGCAGTGGCAAGGTCAGCTACCGCACCCTGCTTGGCCTGGATCAGGTGATCGCAATGTACCGTGGAAGGAACCGCCACTTTATCCCGACCACAAGTGCTGAACTGCAGCAGCGCCATCTGGGCTGTTGCGTCCTGCATCGCTACCCTGTCCGGAGCAAAGTCAACATAATCCTTCCCGCGTTCATAAGCCGTAGTGCCAGGCGCATAAAGGTGGGCATAAAGGATTTTTTCTGCCATGGTCAAAGGCCGTCCTACCAGCTTCCTGGCGGCGTCAACCTTTCCGGGGAGTTCAGCATACACTTTTTTGATTAAGTCGAGATCGAAAGGCATATCAGAATTTTTGTAAATGTGGAATATAATGGAAAGGGGGAGAAAAAGACCGGGTACAGACCTGGCTACCCCTCTTTCTAAGCCTTGCGAAATTACGAAAAATCAGGGGCTTTATGAAGGATTTTGGGAGAATATAACACAATAAACTACCACTTACAGGGTATTGCGGGAAATCAGCGGATATTTTTATCTTAGTGGTATGAACCGCTTCAAGAATTTTGTGGAATGGAACGCCTTCGGCGTATGCAGTGCTATCGGCAACAGGCTTGGCATCTCTGCGGGCAGGATCCGGCAGTACTTCATTTACACGTCCCTGCTTACCATGGGATCACCGATTATTCTCTACATGGTTCTCGCCTTCTGGCGCAACATCCGGAATTATATCAGTTCCACACGCAGGAATCCGTGGTATTATCTCTAATCGGATTCTAATCAGATCAACTCGGTCAGTTTGCCCACCACCGCATCTACTTCTTCGCGGGTATTGTGGCGGCTGAAAGAAAATCTTACCGTTACTTTATTGGGATCGTTGTTGATGGCGCGGATCACGTGTGAACCCTGGTCGGCTCCGCTGCTGCACGCACTGCCGCCGGATACGCAGATCTGGTTGATGTCGAGATTGAACAGGATCATTTCCGACTTTTCTGTTTTGGGAAATGCCACACTCAACACGGTGTACAAACATCTCCCCTCGCTATCACCGTTGAAGCCCACATTGGGGATCGTAGCTACGAGTTTTTCGCGCATGTAATTTTTCAGGGAAAGAATATAGCTATGCTCTTCTTCGACGCGCGCATAGGCCAGCTCGAGGGCTTTCGCAAAACCGACAATACCATAAAGGTTTTCGGTGCCCGCCCGCATGTTACGCTCCTGGCCTCCGCCAAAGATGAATGGCTTCACGCGGATATTATCATTCACATACAGAATGCCAACGCCCTTGGGGCCATGGAATTTATGCCCGGCACCGGAAATAAAATGAACAGGCGTTTTACGCAGATCCAGCGGATAGTGCCCTACCGTCTGCACACAATCGGAATGAAAAATCGCGTTGTATTGTTTGCAGAGATTGCCCACCGCATCGATGTCGAGCAGGTTGCCAATCTCGTTGTTGGCATGCATGAGCGATACCAGGCAACGTTCCTTTTGTTCTTTCAGTTGCTCCTCCAGGTCGGTAAGGTCCACATGACCGTCGGGAAGCAGCTTTACAAAACTGCTGGTAACATTTTCGCCGCAGGCGTAATGCTCGATGGTATGCAATACCGCATGATGTTCGATGGGAGAAGAAATGATATGACGGCAACCCAGGTCACGGATCGCTGAGAGGATCGCTGTATTGTTGCTTTCGGTACCACCACTGGTAAAGAAGATTTCACCCGGGTGTGCATTCAGCAAACGCGCCACGGTCTTACGCGCCGTTTCTATTGCCAGACGTGTTTCGCGTCCATAAGAATAAATGGAAGACGGATTACCGAAATGCGTAGTCATGTAAGGAAGCATGGCTTCCAGTACTTCGGGGTCCAGCGCTGTGGTAGCGGCATTGTCAAAATAAATTCTTTCCATACAAACGATCCGTTAAAGATTGTCAGTGTTAGCTGAATTCCTTGATATCCTGCATCAGGCGCAGGGCAATATTGTTGGCAGTTGTTTCAAAACTGCTTTCAGAATAAATGCGGATGATCGGTTCGGTATTGGAGGTACGTAAGTGTACCCAGTCGTTATCGAATTCGATCTTCAGTCCATCTTCGGTGTTAACGGGATGGCTTTTATACTTGGTCCGTATTTTTTCAAAAATGGGTGTTACATCCACTCCCTTCGCCAATTCAATTTTATTCTTGGAAATAAAATAATCGGGGTAACGGCTGCGCAATGATTTGATGCCGTTTTTATGTCCTGCCAGGTGCGTGAGGAATAAGCCGATACCGATCAGCGCATCGCGGCCGTAATGAAAATCCGGCACAATGATGCCACCGTTGCCTTCGCCACCGATCACGGCATTGTGCTGTTTCATTTTCGTCACCACATTCACCTCTCCCACTGCCGACGGGAAATATTCGCCGCCATGCTTCAGCGTTACATCTTTCAATGCACGCGTACTGCTCATATTGCTCACCGTATTGCCTTTGCGTTGCGACAATACATAATCGGCCACGGCAACAAGTGTATATTCTTCGCCAAACATGCTTCCGTCTTCACAAACAAAAGCAAGCCTGTCTACGTCCGGATCCACGGCAATGCCCAGGTGTGCTTTTTGCTTCACCACTTCATTGCTCAATTGCGTCAGGTGTTCGGGTAATGGTTCGGGGTTGTGGGCAAAACGTCCGTTCACGGTTTCATTCAGCACGATCACTTCTTCCACGCCCAGTGCTTTCAACAACGCAGGCACATAAATGGCACCGGTTGAGTTCACAGCATCCACCACCACGCGAAAGCCGCGCGCAGCAATCGCTTCCCGGTCTACGAGCGGGTAATTGACCACCGCATCGATATGTTTTTGCAGGTAGGATTCGTCTTCTGTAACGGTGCCTAATTTATCTACCGATGCGAAAGTGATGTCACCGCTGTCGGCCAGTTGCAACACTTCGGCGCCTGTTTCGGCAGAAATAAATTCGCCTTCCCGGTTGAGCAGCTTCAGGGCGTTCCACTCCTTGGGATTGTGGCTGGCAGTCAAAATGATACCGCCGTCGGCATTCTCCATTTTTACCGCAAGCTCCACTGTAGGGGTAGTGGAAAGTCCGAGATCGACCACATGAATACCCAGGCCGGTCAGTGTATTCACCACCAGTTGGTTCACCATGTTACCGCTGATGCGTCCGTCGCGGCCGATGACAATACGGGTTTCGCTTTTGCCATTGGCAATGATGCTGCCGAATGCTGCGGAAAATTTTACAATATCGATCGGGGTAAGATTATCTCCGGGTTGTCCCCCAATGGTACCCCGGATGCCAGATATACTCTTGATCAGCGACACGTGCAAAGTTGTTTAATGTTCAGTAGTAGGTTAGCCCACTTTAGGGACGCAAAAATACGGGAAAACGCAAATGTGTGGGGCGGAATATTGCTGAAACGGGGATAATCGTCACTAATCCAACTTGTTATTCATCAGCATGTAACGGGCCGTTTCAAACAGCGCCGTGGTATAATCGGATAGCCGCCGGGTGATCGAGTCCCGCTGGGCAGGCGTGTAACTGGTGCCCGTGTATTTTACGGGAACAAGCTGCTCATCGGGAAAATCGAGGTTTTTGACGAAATAAAATTCATCGGTGACGATACCGATACGTCCGGCCGTATTAGTTACAAAAGCGAAGTTGTGTTTTTTTGCGGTGTCCAGCAGGTTGCGTCCCATGGTGGTATTAACGTAAGGCTGCTGGATCATGCCTGCCACGGTAGGCAATACATCGATCTGCGACACCACTTCTTTTCTCCACTGCGGTTGCAGGATATAAGGTGCATAAAACAACAACGGTACATGCTCGTCGGTAAGGCGGTGTGTTGTCCATGCCGCCGGATAGACGGCCTCGGCATTACCCGCCACACCATGATCGCCGACGAAAATGAAAATGGTATTATGGAAATAACTTTCTTTTTCCGCCGCTGCCAGAAATTTGCGGAAACAATAATCGGAGTAGCGGAAAGTATTGTACTCATCGAGCGATTCAAACCCGTATTTGCGCAGCGTTTCCTCCGGCACTTCCAATTTCACAAAATCCGTATCTGCTTCCGGAATCATATAGGGCCGGTGATTATCCGAGGTTTGAATAATGGCAAAAAACGGTTTGTGTTCTTCGCGGAAAACGGTATTGGCTTCGAGAAATAAATCCTTGTCGCTGATGCCCCATACATTTATCCGTGGTGATTTGAAATCTTTTTCCGTATGCATTTGCAGCCCGTCGATATTCTGCAGCAATCCTTCAAAATTGTTGAAGCCGGGGTTTCCTCCGAGAAAATAATGTTTATTGTAGCCTTCGAAATTATCGATGATCGTACGCTGACGGATGGCTTCGGGGTTGCGCGTGGAAAATTTGAATAACTGTGCGTCGGGAATACCTGTTACCAGGGCAAACAAACCTCTGGCCGTGGAGAAATGCGGCGAGAAACAACGTTCGAAAAATATTCCCTTGCGGGCGATGGAATCGAAATAAGGTGTTGTGTTCAGCGGGTTGCCACTCATCGTACTTTTATACATGCTGAATGATTCGCACATCACCAGCACAACGTTGGGACGGCTTTCCAGCGCACGGCTTCCGGGAGAAATTACCCTGCGGTAATTGAATGACTTGCCCGGCGGCAGCTGTAAAAGTTCGGCGACAAGAGGATAGGCATCGCGCGCTTTTTGTTCGTTGTAGTCAGGATTGCGCAGGCGCAGGGTGGCAAAGAAATTCTGCAGCGGGTTGAGTGCGAGATAAGAGCGGAAACTATCGCGTAATGCAAAAGAATCCTTCCAGGCCAGCGGTGGCCAGCCAACTCTTCCGTAGATCAGAAATGCCAATACCAGTGCGGAAACGATAAAATAACGCCGGCGATGCGGAATGCCTAATCCGACCGTGCGGTTGATGACGTGCCAGTGACTTTTGAAATACATCCAGCGGAAAAGTGCCACCGCCACCACCAGTCCGAGTACCATCCAAAGCAGCGGGTAGGTTTGCCACATCATATGCAGGGAGATGCCCGGGTCTTCCACAAAATTCATGGCGCCGGCATCAAGGCGTGTCTGGTTGTAGGAAAAGCTACCGAAATCGGCACCGAAAAAAGTAAAGATGATAAAGGTGACGATAACGAGATAGCCGGTCCACCATTTTTTATTGCGGGCGGAATAAAACGGAGACAGTGCCGGAACGGTACTGATGACGACAATAGGCAGCAGTACGATAGCGATCCAGCGAAGGTCATACTGGATGCCCATGAGGAAAGACGGAAGTGCATCGGATAGCGAAACCGTCCTGGGCCGGAAAGCCCAGAACGTGGCCAGCCTGAACAAAGTGAAGATCAGGAAGAAAATGACCAGCAGGTTGGTCACCCAAATCAGGGTTTTAGGTATCCGGAACCGGGACAGCATAGTTAAATGGCCCACAAAAAAATGCTTTTTCCCCGGATTCACAAAAGTAACCGCGGAGTGAAGCGGCAGAGCCGGGATAAACGGTAAAAAAAAGCCCCGTAAAAAACGGGGCAGGTGTTTTTCAAGGGCTTATATCGTCGATTAGCTGGCGGTTCTGATACGGCCGGCGGCAGTTTTACCACGACGGCGGATATTCCAGATATCCACGGCTCCGAATGAACGACGTTGGCGTGGGGCTGCTAACTGCAGGTCCGTTGCCAGGGTTTCTTTTACTTCAGCTACTAATTGTTGCAGCACTGCAGGTTCCATCTGTACCACAGATGGCAATACACTTGTTTTCATCTTACAATCTTTTTTTTGTTAAACTAATATCCCCCCGATGAGCAAGTAGTGCGAAGAAAAAACCTGAAGAATCGTTAAAAGAAGTGGTTCTGAACTATCACTGACTAAATAAGGTACCTAATGGTTGCTCAATTGCGCTGCAAAGGTAGTACTATTAAGGGTTTTAGCAAAATGAACAGGTGTTAAAGGATTGTGAATCGTGAATGGGCAATGGTGAATCGTCAATGGTCAATGGTCAATCGTCAATGGGCATCCCTTGGTTCGTGTCAGCATGAACTGACAGCGCAACTTGAAAGATCAACCCGCGTCCGGATGCTTACTTATAACTTAAAACTTATTACTTACAACCGGCTGTTCCCTTCGAGAGGCCGAAGTATCGGCCTCAGTATGCAAAGCCGCATTTGCGAACAAGGCTTTGAAAGGCCGGCCCGCCTGATGCTCCCGGCTGCTTACTTATAACTTAAAACTTATTACTTACAACCGGCTGTTCCCTTCGAGAGGCCGAAGTATCGGCCTCAGTATGCAAAGCCGCATTTGCGAACAAGGCTTTGAAAGGCCGGCCCGCGTTGTGCTCCCGGCTGCTTACTTATAACTTAAAACTTATTACTTACAACCGGCTGTTCCCGTCGAGAGGCCGAAGTATCGGCCTCGGTATGCAAAGCCGCATTTGCGAACAAGGCTTTGAAAGGCCGGCCCGCCTGATGCTCCCGGCTGTTTACTTAAAACTTAAAACTTATTACTTACAACCTGCTGTTCCCCTTCGAGAGGCCGAAGTATCGGCCTCGGTATGCAAAGCCGCATTTGCGAACAAGGCTTTGAAAGGCCGGCCCGCGTGACGCTCCCGGCTGTTTACTTATAACTTACTACTTAAAACTTACAACCGGCTGTTCCCTTCGAGAGGCCGAAGTATCGGGCGGCTGTTTCACCCTACACCCTACACCTTACACCCTACGCCTTAACCCTTCTACCTTACGCCTTCCCTCCTTACCTTTGCTGCCATGCTCATTTTACTGCAATCCACCATACTAAATATGCTGAAAGATTGGGACCAATGGCTCTTTATGGTCATTAATAGCAATATGACCAATCCGTTTTTCGACAGCCTGATGCCTTTTCTCCGGAACTCACTCAACTGGGCGCCGCTTTATCTTTTCCTGATCGTGCTGGCCGCTCACAATTTTAAAGCGAAAGGCTGGTGGTGGGTGCTTTTTCTGCTGGTGACTGTTTCCATGACCGATATGATCGGTGCGCGGATCATCAAGGCAGGGTTTGAACGCCTCCGTCCCTGCAGTGATCCGGATTTTTGGGCCAATGTACGGCTGCTGGTAGACCATTGCTCCGGCGGTTTCAGCTTCACTTCCAATCACGCTGCCAATCACTTCGGCGTGGCCGGCTTTTTCTACTTTACCTTCCGGCCCGTTTTCCGGCACGCGTGGATCGCGTTTTTGTGGGCTGGCGCCATCTCTTATGCGCAGATTTACGTGGGTGTCCATTATCCCGGCGACGTTCTTGGCGGCACCCTGCTGGGGCTGGCTGTGGGAACATTTACGGCCCGGCTTTTCAATAAGCGATTCGGATTCGCTATCTTCGATAAACAACCAACGTTGTCTTCTTAAATGGAAATACTCATATTGGCAGGACTGATCTTGCTGAACGGCCTTTTTTCAATGGCCGAAATTGCACTGGTATCGGCGCGTAAATCAAGACTTGAATCACAGGCCAACCGCGGGGATAAAAAGGCGGCCGAAGCGCTCAAACTCGCTCATAAACCCGAAACATTTCTTTCTACCGTTCAAATGGGCATTACCGTTATCGGTATCATGACCGGTATTTATTCCGGCGAAAAGATCACGGATGATTTTGCCGCATTTCTGCATAAATGGCCTGCCCTCGCTCCTTACAGCAAAGGCATCGCCACCACAATGGTCGTTATCATTGTTACTTACTTCACGATTATTTTTGGTGAACTCGTACCCAAACGCCTTGGGCTTTCCAAACCCGAAGGCATCGCGAAATTTGTGGCAGGCCCCATGCGTGTCCTCAGCCAGATAACGCACCCCTTTATCTGGCTGCTGAGTAAATCCAGCAACCTGATCGTACGCATCTTCAGCCTCAAGCCGAATGATAACCAGGTGACGGAAGAAGAGATCAAAGCGATCATCAGCGAAGGAACCGAACAAGGTACTATCGAAGAAACCGAACAGGAGATCATCGAACGCGTTTTCCACCTGAGCGACCGCAACATCACCTCGCTGATGACGCATCGCAGTGATATCATCTGGTTCAACCTGAACGATTCTGAAGAAACAATCAAGGAAAAGATCACTTCCGAACCCCACTCGATCTATCCCATCTGCGATAATAATATCGACAATATCAAAGGCGTTGTATCGATCAAAGACCTCTATGTGAGCCCGGACAATGCGTTGTTCCGCGACCTGATGCGCCCCGCGTTATTCGTACCGGAAAACAACACCGCGTTCCAGGTGATGGAGAAGTTCAAAGAATCCCAGCTTCATTCCTGCTTCATCGTTGACGAGTACGGCAGCATCCTTGGCATGATCACCCTCAACGACATCCTCGAAGCCATCATCGGTGAAATGCCCCAACCGAATATTCCGGATTACGAAATCGTGGAACGCGAAGACGGCAGCTTCCTCGTGGATGCACAAATCCCCTTCTACGATTTTCTTACGCGTTTTGAAAAGACGGAATACATGAACGAGGGCGAACAGGAGTTCGATACACTCGGCGGTTTTATTCTCCATGAACTCGAACGCATCCCGCATACCGGCGACAGGGTGGATTGGCATGGTTTCGCCATCGAGATCGTAGACATGGATGGTCACCGGATCGACAAGATCCTGGTAAAGATCAGCCCCCAGATCCGGGAGGAAATGGAAGAATAAGGTTAATTTGAAAATTTGATGATTTGAAAATCGGGGAATGAATTTAGCGTTTAGCAGGTCCGTTCCCTTTTTGAATTTTGACTTTTCACATTCATTTGCTTTTCTCAAAAAGCAAATGCCGCAGTCTTCTCCGGATACGTCAGCTTCACACTTTTCCGATTGCCGTTTACAAAAAAATGAATCAGGTTCATCTGATCGTCGAAAAGGTCGAATAAGACCGTATTGACCACCTCCGCTTTTTTAACGGAGGGCACATTGTCCACTTCCATGTACACAAACACGGCCTCGCTTTCTTTTTCCCAACCCAATACCTTAATGGCAGCAGCCTTGCCGTCGATCGAGAGCTGAAGATGGGCCGGAACATATTTTTTTACCAGCTCATCCATGGCCGTTTTCATCGCGGGTGCGGAAAAATCGGCTTTGGTTTTGTAAACCTTGCGCAAAGCATCTTCAAAATCGTCGGTAAAAATGCGGCAACTGATCTCCAGGGTCTGTTCCGCCGCGTTATGCTGAATCTCCGTTGTGCTTACGTGAAAGGGGTGAACCTCCTTTGCGTGTTCCTGCGCTGTACCTGGCAGCAGCCAGAAAAGCATTAACCATTTATAAATCAATGTTGCCATTAACACAATTATTTTTTCGTTTACAAAAGTCTGGTTTATTTTGAAGCGTAGCGCCCGTCACGCAAATCATTTTTATCATCCGTAAAAAAGACGCACCGGGAGGTCGAGCCGATGCAGGACTTTGTTTTTTATTTCGAAGAAGGCTGGAAACACATTATTAGTAGCGACGCACTGGATCATCAGCTCTTTATTGCTGCCCTGGCCGCTATTTATACGCTGCGCGACTGGAAGCAGGTACTGATATTGGTCACCGCTTTCACCATCGGGCACTCGCTTACGCTTGCGCTGAGCGTGCTGGATATCGTGCGCATCAACAGCAAGCTGGTGGAAGTATTGATCCCGGTCACCATCGTAATCACCGCTTTTTCCAATCTGTTTCAACGTAAATTCACTCCCCGTACGGTCAGGATCAATTATTTCCTGGCTTTGTTCTTTGGTTTGATACACGGACTTGGCTTTGCCAACAGCATCCGCATGATGCTGGCCAGCGATCAAAGTCTCGGCTGGGGATTGTTTGGATTCAACGTGGGACTGGAAGCCGGACAACTGGTGGTTGTATTAGTACTGCTGGTTTTTGCCAAGATTATCCTGGATTTTTTCCGGGTGGAGCGCCGCGAATATGTGATATTTGTTTCCGCCGCCGTTTTTGGCCTTTCGGCCTTGATGGTATTGGAACGTATCTAGCGCTGTTAACCATTAAACCGTCACAAATTCGGAAACACAGCCCGCCGCAGGCGCGGCTCTTAGGTATACACAAACAGCATCAAATGAAAAAATCCTTACTGGTCGCCTGTTTCAGCTTTTTCGCTGCAGCAACCATGGCCCAGAACATTCAGAACAACCCTGGCAGCAACCACGGTAACAAGTTCGAAGCACTGGGCACTATTCTTCCCACGCCGAATGAATACCGTACCGCCAGCGGTGCTCCCGGTCCAAAGTACTGGCAGCAGCGCGCCGATTACGATATCCGTGCAGAACTGGATGAAGAAAATCTCCGCCTCACCGGAAGTGAAACCATCACTTACTTCAACAACTCACCGGACCCGCTCACCTATCTGTGGCTGCAACTGGACGAAAACCAGCACAGCAGCGTCAACAACGCGAATTACCAGAATTCAACCACGATGCCGGAAGTGTTCACCGACCGCGGCCTCGCCCGGTTGGAAGAAGGCAACACCGATAACAAACTCGGACACCAGATCACCAAAGTAACCGATGCACTGGGCAAACCACTCAAGTATACCATCAACAAAACAATGATGCGTCTTGAGCTGCCTGCTGTTCTCAAACCCGGACAACGCTTCGTGTTCAAAATAGACTGGCACTACACCATTACCGACCGCATGAGCCGCGGCGGCCGTGGCGGTTACGAACTGTTTCCCGAAGACGGCAATTACCTTTTTACCATCACACAATGGTATCCCCGTCTTTGTGTGTACAGCGATTTCCAGGGCTGGCAGCACAACCAGTTTACCGGACGTGGCGAATTTGCCCTCACCTTTGGCAACTTCAAAGTACAGATGACCGTTCCGGCTGACCACGTGGTTGGTTCTACCGGCGAATGCCAGAACTATGCGCAGGTACTCACGCCCGCGCAACTCGGTCGCTGGCAGAAAGCCCAAACCTCCCGCGAACCGGTGGAAGTGGTAACGCTCGAAGAAGCCAAAGCCGCGGAAAGCAAAAAAAGCAAAGCCAAAAAAACATGGATCTATAAAGCCGATAATGTACGCGACTTCGCCTGGACCAGCTCCCGCAAATTTGTGTGGGACGCCGTACCGCAAAATGTACAAGGAAAGAAAATCATGTGCATGAGCTACTACGGAAAGGAAGCATACGGGTTGTACCGTAAATTTTCCAGCAAAGCTGTGGCCCACACGGTAAAAACATATTCCGACTTCACCATTCCTTATCCTTACCCGGTTGCTATCAGCGTTGAGGCTTCCAATGGTATGGAATACCCAATGATCTGTTTCAACTTCGGCCGTACGGAAAAAGACGGTACTTATAGTGAAGGCACCAAGAATGGCATGCTCGGTGTGATCATTCACGAAGTAGGACACAACTTCTTCCCGATGATCATCAACAGCGATGAACGCCAGTGGACATGGATGGATGAAGGCCTCAATACTTTTGTTGAATACCTCACGGAAGAACTGTGGGACAATAAATTCCCCAGCAAACGCGGCCCGGCTTATAGCATCACCGATTACATGAAGTTGCCCAAAGACGAACTGGAGCCTATCATGACCAACTCGGAAAACATTGCACGCTTTGGCCCCAACGCTTATGCGAAGCCGGCAACAGGTCTCAATATCCTGCGTGAAACCGTAGTAGGCCGTGAATTGTTTGACTACGCCTTTAAAGAATATGCACGCCGCTGGGCATTCAAACATCCGACACCAGCCGATCTGTTCCGTACCATGAACGATGCCACCGGCGAAAACCTCGACTGGTTCTGGCGCGGATGGTTTTACAGCACCGATGCCTGCGACATTTCTCTCGACTCCGTCAAATATGCACGCGCTGATACAGACGCAGCATTGCCCAATGGGCGCACCATGACACGCCGCATCGAAAAGCCACTGGTAAATGAATTTGAAGACATTTCAAAAGTGCGCAACCGCGAAGACAAGAAAATACAATTCTATACCGACCGCGATACGGCTGCACGCGATTTCTACTGGCGTTATGCACGTGGTCTGGCTTCCGTTGACACCAGCACTTACAGCACTACAATGCAGGTGCCGTATGAACAATTGGATGCCGCAGGTAAGCAACAATTTGCCAATAAGCATTTTTATGAACTCAGCTTCAGTAATAAAGGCGGACTGGTGATGCCGATTATCGTTGAATGGACATTCAAAGACGGTTCCAAACAGGTTGACCGCATTCCTGCACAAATCTGGAGAGGTAACGAAAAGCAGGTAGTGAAATTTTTCATGAAAGACAAAGAAGTAACGGCTATCCGTCTTGATCCAATGCGCGAAACGGCCGACATCGACGAGAGCAATAATACCTGGGGACAAATACCGGCGCCTTCCCGCTTCCGCGCTTACAAGCAAAAGCTTAACGCGGCCCGTGGCCAAAGCCAGGGTGTGAATCCGATGCAACGCGCGAAGTGAGGGAGAAGTAGTAAGTAATAAGTAGTAAGTAATAATTATTAAGTATTAAGTAAAAAAAGCCATGGTTCGTGTATACACGAACCATGGCTTTTTAATTCACTATTGACCATTCAATACTGACTATTCACTATTGCCTCATTCCCCTTCCTTCGGCCTGGTCTTTTTCGGCGGCGTGTCTTTCAGACGGCCGGCTTCCTTCAGTTGTTGATGCAACATCCACTCTATTTGCCCATTGACACTGCGGAATTCATCCGCAGCCCATCTCTCGAGCGCTTTGAAGGTTTCGCTGTCTATGCGTAAGACAAATGATTTCTTATCTGCCATCGGTTATTACCGGGTTGGGATTATTGATACAACGTACCGGTGTTCAATACCGGGGTAGCCGCTTTTTCGCCACACAATACCACCATCAGGTTGCTGACCATGGCTGCTTTCTTTTCATCATCCAGTTCAACGATGTGTTTGGATGCCAGTTGCGCCAAAGCCATTTCCACCATGCCCACGGCACCTTCCACAATCTTGGTACGCGCCGCTACGATCGCTGTTGCCTGCTGACGCTGCAGCATCGCACCGGCGATCTCTGCTGCATAAGCAAGGTGACTGATGCGCGCTTCAATGATAAAGATACCAGCCGGAGCGAGACGGGCATTCAACTCTTTTTCCAGGATTTCATTTACTTTCTCTGCACCGTCGCGCAGGGTGATGTCGGCGGTTTCGTCTTCCAGGTTGTCGTAAGGAAAACTATTCGCCAGGTGACGCACAGCCGCTTCACTCTGCACTTTCACGTATTGATCGTAATTAGCCACTTCAAACGCGGCTTTATACGTATCTCTCACCTGCCATACGATCACCGCGCCGATCTCGATGGGGTTGCCCATTTTATCGTTCACTTTCAGCTTCGAACTTTCGAGGTTCTGCGCACGAAGCGTGATCTTGATTTTAGAATACAGCGGATTTACATACTTCAGCCCGTTGTCCTTGATCGTGCCTACATATTTACCAAAGAATACACAAACCCGCGAGTGATTGGGGTTGATGGTGGTAATGCCTGCCAGAAGAAACAGCGACAATACAACCACGACAATACCAATCCATAGCAGGGCATTCGGCTCTCCTTCGTTGGCAGGTACGCCTTTTACAATACATACGATGCCGGCACCAAAACTGAGCAGCAACAGTATCAGCGCCAGAAAACCAGAGGTGGGTTTAATAATTTTTTCCATAAACGTAGTTTGATATCATTTTGATATCAAATATACATCAGATTCTGACAATCTGCAAAACAATTTGAAAATGTGAAAATTTGAAAGTGCGAAAATGAACCGCCCAAAGAATCTGTAAATTTGATTGACCTATTTCACTTATTGACCTATTCACTCAATGAAAAGACTTTTACTTATACCATTAGTCCTTATACTGGCCACCGCCATCCATGCCGCCGAGGTGGACACCGTTGTCGTGTATAGCAACAGCATGCAGAAAAAAATCAACTGCGTGGTCATCCGGCCAGATGCCGCCAAAGAACCCGGCGACAAAAAATGGCCGACCGTTTATTTGTTACACGGTTACAGTGGCAACTATAATAACTGGATCAGGAAAGTGCCTGCTTTAAAAGCTTATGCAGATGAATGGCAGCTGATCATCGTTTGTCCCGACGGCGATTACAGCAGTTGGTATTTCGACAGCCCGGTGGATGCCTCCATGAAATATGAAACGTATATAGCGAAAGAAGTACCCGCCTATATTGAAGAACATTATCCCGCCATCCGCCAGGCAAATGGCCGTGCCATCAGCGGTTTGAGCATGGGCGGACACGGCGCTTTGTTTCTCGCATTCCGCCATCCCGATATTTTCGGTGCCTGCGGCAGCATGAGCGGCGGCGTTAATCTCTATCCTTTCCGCAACAAATTCGATATTGCCAAAAGACTCGGCGATACCATTCGCAACCGCAAAAACTGGGACGAGTATTCCGTAATGAATGTGATTGAAAAAAAACGCCCGGCCGACAGCCTGGCGGTAATTATTGATTGCGGTACTGACGATTTTTTCTACGCAGACAATAAAGCCCTGCACCAGAAAATGATGAAGTTGAAAATACCGCACGATTATATCGAACGCGGCGGTACACACAACTGGGATTATTGGGGAAATGCAGTGAGCTATCAGCTACTCTTCTTCCACCGCTTTTTCAATAAAAATGTAAGCCCTTAAAGCCCGGTGGCTCCATCCCGGTTCTTGATCTTTTTCTTGCCGGAATTTTTCTTTTCGTAGTCGAGTATAGCTTGTGGTTTCTTCGGTTTTGCACCCACGGAGTCTTTTTTGGCTGTCTTTCCGCGCATATCGATAGGCGCCAGCGGATCATCTTCTTCCATGGTGGTACCTTCGTCGGTTGCCAGTTTACCAAGCACATAGTTCTCGCGTGCTTCTTCAACGCCCTGAACAGGATCGTAAAAAATCCAGGTACCGTGTTTAACGGAACTGCCTTCGTTTTTCACCACCACCCTTTGCAGTTCCTTAGAAGGATCTTTGAGGTCGTATACACTTACCGTATCGAATTTGCGTGAGGGGTCTATCGCGCGCCATGATTCCACACGTTCCAGTCCGCCATTGTACGTGTAGTATTTGCATTTGCCGTCGAGTTTACCCCAACGGTAGTTTTCTTCCGCAATCTTTACGCCCTGCAACGAGAATTTTTTCCAAAGACCGTCTTTGGCGTCGTTTTCATAATATCCCTGTTCTTCATACCCCCGCTCACCGCGCAAATCATCTACATGACTTACCCACGGGCCCTGCTTCTGCCCTTTCATATCCAGGCGGTTAAGCGTATCGCCACGCGGGCTGAGCTGAAAGCTTTTCCACTGTGCCTGGCTCTTTAATGCCACCAGCATGACCAGCATCATTATATAAGATCTGATTTTCATAGTGCTTATTTAACGAATTTTCTTTCTTTTTATTTTTTCAGCGATTGCAGATACAGGATGGCCAGTTCGTATCCCTTCAGTCCCAGACCGGTAATGGTGCCGGATACCTGCGCACTTACATGCGACAACTTCCGGAATTCTTCGCGGGCATGCACATTGGAAATATGCACTTCCACAACCGGCGCCGGCACGGCGGCCACTGCATCCCCGATCGCTACAGACGTGTGGGTATAAGAAGCAGGATTCAGTACGATGCCATCCACTTCAAATCCGGTCTTTTGAATATAGTCTACCATCTCTCCCTCTATATTACTCTGATAATAAGTAAGCTCAATTTCGGGAAAGCGTGCCTTCAGTCCATTCAGGTAGTCTTCAAATGATTCGCGTCCATATATTTCCGGCTCGCGCACGCCCAGCAGGTTGAGGTTGGGACCGTTGATAACAGCTATTTTCATAGGCCTAAATTACGATTTTCTGTCAACGGTACAGGAATACCGTCTTCGTGGTATGTTCAGGATCCGGGCAGCGATTATTTTTATAAAAAAAAGAGATGAATATTCTCACCATCCTTTACGGTTGTCAGTACGAAGAAATCGCGGCCAAGGGCAAAGACGGCAATAAAGGCCGGGTGGCTGCAAATGTGTTGCTGACTATTTTTTTTCTGCTGCTGATCGCCTTGATTTTTGTTATCCTTTATAAATATTTCCCTGCTGCTCTTCCTAAAAATCCTCTTCGGGGCTTCGGTCCGCGCACAGCAGGCAAGATCATCGCATTGGTGGGCTTTGGTGCAGTTTATGGCCTGGTATTGCTCACGGTGGGCACCGAAGCCAATTTCCATCGCCAGGTTGCGGCTTATAAAGATTACCCGGCGTCGGTAAAAAAGAAAGCGAACCGCCTCATCCTGATCCCGTTTTTCAGTATGATGGCGCTCGTTATTTTGCTGGCCTTGTTATAAAAAAAGCGGGCAATGCCCGCTTTTATATTGGTTGATTTTTTATCAGTTTTTGCGGATCAGGTCAAGGAACTGATCGAACAGATAACGGCTGTCGTGCGGCCCCGGTGTTGCTTCGGGGTGATATTGCACCGAAAATGCCGGTTTACCTTTTACACGAATTCCTTCAATAGACTGGTCATTCAGGTTCACGTGCGTGATCTCGATATGATCGGCCTTACGCACTGCTTCCGGATCTACACCAAACCCGTGGTTTTGTGTCGTGATCTCCGAGCGGCCGGTCACCAGGTTCTTCACCGGATGGTTGAGCCCGCGGTGGCCATGATGCATTTTAAAAGTAGGGATACCGTTGGCCAATGCCAGCAACTGGTGGCCGAGACAGATACCGAACACCGGCTTTTCTTCCTGTAAGATTTGTTTCAGCGTATCGATTGCGTAATCCATGGGCGCCGGATCGCCGGGACCATTGGAAATAAAATAGCCGTGGGGGGCGAATTGTTTTACTTCTGCCAGCGGTGTACGTGCCGGAAATACTTTTACATACGCGCCACGTTCTACCATGCACTGCAGGATATTTTTCTTCACCCCGTAATCCATTACGGCGATACGGATATCGGAATCCGTATTCCCCAATTCGTATACTTCTTTGGTACTCACTTTGGAAGCCAGTTCCAACCCATCCATGTCCGGCACTTCAGCGAGTTGTTTTTTCAATGCTTCCACGTCGGTGGTTTCTGAAGAGATGATGCAATTCATCGCACCTTTTGTACGGATATGTGCTACCAGCGCGCGCGTATCGATGCCTTCGATCGATACCACATTATTGGTTTTAAGATATTCGCCCAACGAACCGTTGGCTACTTTGCGGGAATACTGGTCTTCCAGGTTACGGCCGATGAGGCCACTGATCTTTACGGTATCAGATTCGACTTCGTCAGCCTTTACACCGTAGTTACCGATATGAGCGGTATTCATGATCAGGATCTGACCGAAATAACTCGGATCGGTAAATACTTCCTGGTAGCCGGTCATACCGGTATTAAAACAAATTTCTCCGGTGGTAGTACCAATAGCGCCGAAGGCGTTACCATAGGCGACTGTGCCGTCTTGAAGCACTAATACTGCGGGAATCTTGGAATCAGGCATTTTTGTTATTTAGGCTGAAAAAACAAATTGCGCAAAGGTAGCGGTTAAATGCTTTCGGTCCGCAGGAAAAATGCACAAAAAATCCCCCTGACTGGCGGCAGGAGGATTTTTTTCACTATTTATCTCTTATAACCTTGATACAGAACCCGAGCCTGTAATGGAAGTAGTGATCACGGGATTGCCGAGGTAGCGGACAGATCCGCTGCCATTGATCGTGGCCCGTAATGTCTGTTGCGTATGCACACGCACCGTGCCCGAGCCCTGGATATGCGTTTCCGCATCCGGCGTCACCACGCCTGCAAAATCCACCATGCCACTTCCGTTGATCCGGGCAAACACATCATCCGCACGCCCGTTCGTTATATTGATGCGGCCCGATCCCTGGATAAAGGCGTCCAGGTGCGTTGCCGATACCCCGGTCAGGTCTATATTACCGTTTCCATAGATACCAAGTTTCAGCGGTGCCTGCGTGGTAGACATATCGCCCCTGATATCGCCAGCTCCATAGATTTCCAGCAGCCTTACGCGCGGCGCCGTGATGCGGATACGAATAGTGATATTGCCTGCCAAACGGATATCACTTCGTCTCCAGCGAACCTCGAGTTCATTGCTGCCATTTACATAAGTATCGATTTCGTCGAGGATATTCTGATTGGATTCAATCTCCACGCGGTGGTTGTTGCCGACGGTGTAATAGGTTTCTGCATTGATCGCCACCCGCACGCCGCTGAAGTCGCCCGTGTTGAACTCTTCGGTTACCAGAGGTCCCTCACCCTTCAGTTTCACGCAGGACGTGGCGGTCATTATTACCATCATAAAAAAAGCGCTGTAAAGAAAAATACGTTGCATGCCGATTGTAGTTTAATGGCTTCTGCGTCAATCATCGATTCGCAGAAAGTTGCCGTGTTTATCAAATTCGAGTTTAAGTCCGTTCGATAGTTTCACCTCTCTTATTTCATGATCGCGCTCCCAGCCACGGATAAAAATACCCGGGTAATGCGTGCGTACATAATCGAGTACCAGCAACGGAAATACAGAATCCGGCAAACCGGAATGGCATTGCATTTCGATGATGTCGCCCTGGCGGTTGAAGTCCAGTCTGGCGCCATTGGTCAGGTAAACTTTATAAGAGATCCGCAGGTCATCCCACACACGCGTTACTTGTGTGATGCCTTCGTTGGGGAAATGCGTATCGACAAAACCATTGGCAGAAGCCGGCAGGTCATCAGCGTCGATCGTTTTTTCTTTTTCGCAGGAAGTAAGCAGGAATAGAGGCAGCAGGAACAACAAAAGTATCTTTTTCATTTGATTGATTTTTAGCAGAAACGTGCGTATTTTCTTAAAGACAATTCAGGGTGCTTTTACCCCTATCACACTTCGTGTTTTTCAGAATTCAAGTTTGTAGTTGAATACCAGCAGCAGACCAACCTGGTAATTCGTTTTCACCTCACCCGACCATGCATCATAACTCTGGTTGTAAACGTTTTTACGATTGGTCACATTCTGGAAATCGAGTGACATGGTATGGGTTGCCTTGCGTGCATTCCATTTGGTGCTCAGGCGCAGATCCGCGCGGAAATAAGCAGGGTTCTGCTCGCTGAACGCTTCTTTTTCTTTGAACACCGTATAACCCGCTTCGGCGGAACGTGCCACGTCGAGCGGAGTGGTGCGGTAACCACCTGCATACAGTCCGCGCACGTCGACACTGTAGCTGCGTCCTTTTTTCCCCGTCAAAAATTCTTTACCGGCCATGATGCTGGCAAGCGAGCCGCCATTAAAGCGCGTATTGCGTTCGATTCCGTCAAGCGGCGTGTATTTGGATTGATAAAGCGCGGTGCTGATGGTATAATAAAAATGGTTGTTCAGGTACCGCTCGAGCGACAACTCCGCGCCGTAGTTTCTTCCCTTTCCTTTATTCACCATTTCATCGGTCACAAAATTGTTATCGAGGTTAAGCGTAGACAATGTGCTGGTATCGCTGTTACCAACCGGCACATCAAATAATTGCTGATAATATACTTCCAGTTTCAAACGCAGGTTGCGGTTGAATGAATGCGCAAACGAGGTTACATAATGATGTGAGCGTGTAAAATCGAGATTGCGGTTAGGATAAATATCTATGCCCGCCGGTGTCGACACTTTTCCAAAATAAACACCGTATGCCTGTAACTGGCTGTGTAAGCCGTAACCGAAAGAAAGGGTATTTGCATTATTGATCGTCCAGCGCAGCGAAGCGCGCGGCTCAACAGCCTGTGTCTGGTTATAAAACAACCGCATATAATGCAAGCCGCCATTGAACACCAACCGGTCTGAAAACTTATGCTGCCATTGTGAAAAAGCCTGCAGTGTTTGCGTATTGGCTTGTACATTGACGCGTTCGATCAAAGGAGCCGTGATATTTTCCTTACTTAATTCATAATAATTAAAATCAACGGCGTTGACGATGATACCGGAACGCAGCGAGTTACGTGTATTAAACCGGTGGTTCAGGGTTGATGAAACAATAAACTTATTGGTCTTAAAGCGAAACCTGTTGTTGAGTTCGGTATGCAGATCGGGCAGGGTTTCGACGTATTGCCCATCGTTGCGGTTGACTACCGAGGAATAACCAAGCACGGTGCGGAGATTTGTTTTTGCCCCCAGCCCGATACTGTGCGTAAGGCCGTTCATGATGGTATTGGAAACAAACTTGCCGCTGTAACGGTCAAAATCGGTTTCCCATTTGGAAGAATCAAATTCTGGTTTGATCGACTGGGAACTGAATCCGCTGAAACCAAACAAGGTAAAGCTTCCGGCCTTCCCTGCAGGCAGGGAAATATTATAAGACAGGTCATGAAAATTCATTTCACCCGGACCGACATTCAGTCCCATTTTACTCATCAGGGAAAGTGTTGAGTAGCGGTAGTTCACCAGATAAGAACCTTTGTAGGATTTGCTGAAAGGTCCTTCCGCGGCGAGGTTCAGGCCCATTACACCGGCTTGTAACGTATACTCTCTTTTTTCATTGTTGCCTTTGCGCAGGCGCAGATCAAAAACACCGCTCAAACCATTGCCATATTCGGCCGCAAAAGCGCCGGTGATAAAATCTGAGTTGGACAGTAACTGTGTATTAAGAATGGAAATACCGCCACCTGCACTGCCGGTCATTGCAAAGTGATTCGGGTTCGGAATATCCACGCCTTCCATGCGCCAGATCAGCCCCGAAGGAGCATTGCCGCGAATCACAATTTCATTGCTGCCATCGTTGGCAGACATCACACCGGGAAAACCTACTGCCATACGTCCCGGATCGTTAACGGAGGCCGCGTATTTTTGTACTTCATCGACGGAGAAAGCGCGCGCACTCACAACGCTCATGTCATTCAAAGGCCGGTTCTTTTTTCCGGCTGAGCGGATAATCAATTCCTCTTCCGACTTTACACGGGCTTCTATGGTAATATTGAGTACGGTTTCTTTACCCGCATTCACCTGTACATTTTCCAATTGAAAATTATTGTAGCCGATATGGAAAGCTCGGATCGCATAACTGCCCGGAGCAACTTCCGTAAAACGAAACAAGCCGTTGTTGTCGGTAATGGTTTGCTGATCACCCAACGAAACGGTAACACCTGCAATAGGCGTTTGCAATAAAACATCCAGTATGGTGCCGCGGACAGTTTGTGCCTGTTGAGCGCGAAGTGAAAAAGAAAAAACAAAAAGAAAAATCGCAGTAAAGGTTAATTGGTTTCTGACATCTTTCATGATCTTCAAATATTATTTGAAGTGTGACAACTCATGATCAGCTTACCCTTGGAGCTTTAACGTTTTTTAACATAATGAAAGGTGGAAGGCATAGCGTGTAAGGTTTAAGGAAATACAGTTCAATAACGTTATCCAACGGTTCGTTTGTTATTCACAACGATTCCATGGAAAAATGTATGTATTAGGCACATTAAAAAAAAGCCGGACTCCGGTGATTGCTGCTTCGCGGCGAAACGAACCAGGAGAATGTACAATCACCGTTCACGGTTGTTGGTCGGGAGACCAACAACGGCGATCACCCAATCATCATGACTTATTCACTTATTGACTCATTCACAATTACCAATAATCACCGTTCACGGTTGTTGGTAGGGAGACCAACAACGGCGATCACCCAATCATCATGACCTATTCACTTATTGACTCATTCACAATTACCAATAATCACCGTTCACGGTTGTTGGTCGGGAGACCAACAGCGGCGATCACCCAATCAACATTGACCTATTTACTTATTGACCTATTCACAATTACCAACAATCACCATTCACGGTTGTTGGTCGGGAGACCAACAACGGCGATCACCCAATCATCATGACCTATTCACTTATTGACCCATTCACAATTACCAACAATCACCGTTCACGGTTGTTGGTCGGGAGACCAACAACGGCGATCACCCGATCACCATTGACGATTCACCATTGACCATTCACCATTCACCATTCACGTTAGAAGAAATTCACCCCCACATTCCATCCTCCCCAACCCGTATACGCCGTGCGGCCAATCGTAAAAGCCTGATGCCCCTCGGGAGCAAGATCGAACTTATAACCGGCCATCTGCTCCGGCTGCGCACGATGGAATAACGAATAGGAAGCGCCACCAAACACCGTCAGCCATCGCGTGATCCGGAAGTTGAGATTAAGGTTAATCCGCTCGAGTGAATTGAAATAATCCCATGTGCCGAGATACACAATATTCGTTGTCAATTCGGGATTCAGCCACAACCATTTCGTCAGTTTAAATTCCGAACCAATACCATAACCAAATATAGTGGCCTGGTTCAGCGAATCCACATGCATGCCTGCCGCTATGATATTATAGAATTTATGCTGCCCCGTTTTGAAGGCCATATTGAGGTTAACAACTTCATTGCTATACACCGATAATTTATGATAACCTTTTACCACGATATTGATCAGTCCCAGGCCAATGCCATCGATCGTATCAGCGATATTGATCAGGCCTAATTGCACACCTTTCATCCGCTTCGCGTAGTTGAACACCGGCGCAATCTGCACACCTTCTATGGACCGGTTGGCAAAGTTTGCAAGACCGGCTATCTGTGTACCACTCATTTTCTTGCGCGTATAGTTGGCAAATCCTGAAACCTGCAAACCACGCATGGTGTCGTTTACATGATTATAAAAACCTGCGGTCTGCACGCCGTTCAGTTTGCCCCTTGTGAAGTTGGTAACACCGGATATCTGCACGCCGTTGAGTGAATCCAGCACCGTATTACTCAGGCCGCTGAACTGTACACCGTCCACCGAGCCACCGGTCATGTTGAACAAGCCGGCGATTTGCAGAAAGCGTACATTCCGGCGGTTAATATTAAAGAGGCCGCCAAATTCAACACCATTCACCCCGCCTGTATAACCGCCCAATACGTTGAAGGAAAAATTATTCACTACCTGTCCGCTCATCTTTCCCTGCGTACTCAACAAAGGCACCAATGATAATTGAAAAGGACGTGTGGCGAAAAAATTACGAAGGTTCAGACTGCTTACTTTTTGCTTCGGCGAAAGCAACAGGTTGCCAAAACTTGTCTTTTCGATACTGGTACGTTTATCGGCAGGAGGATGTGTAACCAATAGCGGTTTGATACTATCAAGCGCTCCGATCCTGTTAGCCGTATCCGCTCTTTCATACAGGTTGGGCACCGATGTATATACAGGTTGCAACTGCGGCACGATCGCTATCTCGAGTTTCATATCAAAACTCGGTTCGATCATCAGCGTAGTATCTTCAAAAGAATATTTGCTGACGGAGATGGCCGCCTTTGCCTGTTTGCTCCGCAGACGGAGCGAAAAATGTCCGTCCGCATCCGACAATGCCGACACCAGTTGCTTGCGTTCATAAATACTGGCGTAAGGCACTTTATCACCCGTTTCGCTGTTGACCACATAACCCGAGATGGTATACATACGCTCTTCAGCGGGCTTTACTTTGGTAACGGTTGTCAACTGCAACGACACACGGCGAAGGATGATATAATTGCCACTCTCCTTATACTCGTAGTTGCCGGCAAACAATTGGTTCAATACGACACGTACAGGTTTATTCGCAGCCGAAATCGTTACCAGGCTGTCGCGCTTGAGAATATTGCTATTGTAGGAAAAACTGAAACCACCTTTATTGCCGATGATCGACAGCACATCGTCTAGCCGCTGACGGGTAACATCGACCGATATACGCCTTTCGAGAATAGATTGCCCCTGTGCCGCCACCTTATGTGCACTACACAAAAACAAAAGAACGAACACGGGTATTGTATTTCGCAGACTCAACATTGGTTGCATGATCAACGTATCTCGATGCGGTTTTCTTCTTTGGTTACTTTTACCATCAATGTCTGGCTGATCACTTTGAGGATCATGTCCAGCGATTCCTCATCGAAGGTTACATTGAGCGGAAGATGACGCAATTCTTTTCTCGTGATCACGATATTCACTTCGTACGCCTGATTGAGTTTTTCTACCAGCTTCCACAACGGCGTATTATCGCAGACGAATGTGCGGCTTATATAATAATTATAGAGTTTATCCGAGGATTGCAGTTTCACCGGGGGCGGCCCCTGTTTGCCAAACATCACACGTTCTCCGGCTTCCAATATGATGGTCACGCTGTCTTTTTTAACCTGCACGCGACCGGTTTCCACGATCACTTCAGTGCTGTCGGCGGTACTGCGGACGTTGAAGGAGGTACCGAGCACGGTTACTTCCACATCGTTCACATCGATCACGAAAGGATGTTCCTTATCGGGTTTTACGGCAAAAAACGCTTCACCTTTCAGGTTAACTTTCCGTTGTTTTCCACGAAAGGCAGAAGGGAAACTCAGTTCTGAATGTTTATTGAGCGTGGCGATGGTGCCGTCGGGCAAAGTGTCCGTCGTAACAAGGTTGGCGGAATTGACGGCCAGTTGTTGCGGCGTATCCTGGCGTTCATTTAAAAACACAGCGGACAAAATACCGGCACCGATGATGATGATAAAAAGTGCGGCTATCCGCATCCAGGCCGTTTTCCGGCGGGCGGGTTCAATGCTTACGCGCTGCTGAAATTTTTTCCAGGCAAGATTTTCATCGATAGGCACCACCGGCGCAAGTCCTTCGGCCCGCTCCCAGATCGTTTTAAAATGGTGGAAGTAATGCCGGTTGGCTTCTTCTTCTTCCAGCCAGGCTTCCACGCGTGCCTGTTCGGGAGGAGTGGCTTCCTCCGCCAGGTATTTCACCAGCAGTTCGTCCATTATATCGTGTGTAGAATTTTCCAATATCAGCAGTTTTGGTGGTAAGATGCAGGTGGTGTACGGTCATTGTCCGGCTTTTCGATAACCGGCAGAGCGGTCAGCAGCAGGAATCCTGCCAACAGCGGCAGATAGTCCTGCAATTTGATCCGCAGTAGTTTAAGTGCTTTACCCATTTGATTTTCAACCGTCTTTACCGAAAGCTGAAGCGTCTGCGCAATTTCGTGATACTTCAATCCTTCGTAGCGGCTGAGCTGGAAAATCGTCCGGCATTGCTCGGGCAATTCGCTGAGCGCCTGGTGGATCTGCGCATCAAGCTGTCCTGCTTCGGCTTTGTCGGCTGCATTGTCGATACCTGTTTCCGCATGTTTAACCACATACAGGGCATGAGCCGCCCGCACTTTCTGGTGTTTCAGATAGTTCAGGCTGTCGTGATAAACCGTTTTATACAGATAAGCTTTGAGGGAAGTGTGAATCTCCAGCTGGCTTTTTTTCTCCCAAAGCCGGCAGAACATGTTCTGAACCAATTCCTCCGCCATGATCTCGTCCTGCACAATCGTAAGTGCATAGGCGTACAAACCCCTGAAATGTGTTTTGAATAATTGTTCAAAGGTCTCTGCACCGACTGGTGCAATGGAGCGAATAATGGCAGTATGGGTTGATTCCACGTTGGCGATCCTGTAAGGAGCCTCAAATATAGCTGCTGACAATCAAATAGGCTTTTTTTATGTGACAAGCGGAAAACCGCTTACCCCCATCCGGCCACAGGCTTTTTTTTCACCAGGGTGAAAAAACCGGCAACGAACGCGTCCCGGCGCGTATATTTGCAGCAAATCAGCTTTAGAAAGCAATTTTTGTATTAATTAATAACCTACAAAGGAATTAAGATGCCTGACAAGAATAATTTTTTTGCCAAATTTTCCTTCATCAGTAAGACCGCGCTGAAAGACGCCTTTGAAATGAATACCTGGACCGCAAGCAGAGCAGGCGGCGGTCATTACGATCTGAAGAATGCCTGGTCTGATCTCTATCTCGAAGGAGAAGAAAACAGTCCGATCATGACAGGCAATTTGAGCTGGGAAGCGGCCAACCTCCGTGTGCTGCACAATATTCTCGATCGCTTGCCCATGGGTTATAGCTACGAACTGTACGATGCGGAAGATAACCTGCTGCTTGAAAAAGACAGAAAGTACGAACCGGTTGAACCAGCCGAAGAGGAAGAAGAAACAGCCGCAGAATAATTACTGCGATGATAAATATAAAAACCGCCTTTTACGAGGCGGTTTTTATTTTTCCGGGCTTTCTTTTTTCCCGTAAGTATTTACTGCGGATAATATCCTGCACATTGATATTATTGATCTTGCTTTCCAGCCACGATATAATATCGAGATAAGCAAAGGCACGCGTCTCCAGCGGATTGCCCTCATATTTTCGCAGCTTGTTCAGTAATTTCTGAAATTCCGGTTTCAGTGCATGTGCGCCCACCTTGAACGAGCGCCGCATGAACGCAAACACTTCCTCCTCCACTTTACTGAGGTTTTCCATCTTTGCCATATACCGGTAAACAGATTTACTCAGGTATTCCAGCAAATCGAAATTACCCAGCTCGTAATGTGCAATCAGGTGCAGCAGGCGTGCATAACATTGCAGGTCCGTACGCAGGTCGTCTTTCTGATTAATGATACGGTTGAGGTAATCGATCGCCTTTTCATTGTGGCCGCTTCCGAAATACAGGCAGGCAATCTTGTAATAAAAAACCATCACCCGGTGCCGGTCGAGGAACAACCCATATTCGACCAGCATTTTTTCGAGGAAAGGCACATGCTGCAACCCTTTTTCAAAGGTTCCTTCCAGGAAATGCAGGTTGATACGCGCTGTATACAGGTATACGTACGTGAGGATACGGTTGTTGTCGTTCTCCTCTACCAGTTTGGTTTGTGCGAAATGTTTCAGTTCCCGGATACATTCAGTAAGCTTCACATGGTTGAGCAGATCGAAGTGCGCACTCATCAGGTTATGCATGCCCTTGATATAATTGGCCGTTTCCACTGCCAGCATATCCGGGTTGCGGGTAAACAAATCGACCCACTTCTGGCAATAGCGGTAATACTGTAAAAAGTCGAGACGGATAAACGCATACCAGGCATAACTCTGATACAGGTACAGCCGCTCGTAAAATCCTGCAGCGCCATCCGCTTCTGCGGGCAGGCTGGTATCGAAATACAGCCGGATACTCTTCAGGTCATTTTCATTCCGCGCATGCCCATGCTGAATATACCAGCTGTATAGCTGAAGCGAGAGATTGGACAAGCGGCTGACCAAAGACAAACGTTTGTTTATTTCGTCGGATTCTGCAGACAATTCATCTGCCCGGCCGCGAATACTGCGGGTGATATAAAGCGCTTCGATCTTTTTTTCAAAGAACAGGGCCTGCTGGAGATAAGTATACTGGTTATACTGCTTCGCCATGTCCTTGAATTTCTCGATGATCTTCAGGCTTTGGTGATAGAGTCCTTTGTTGTACAATATCCGGGCATAATCCATCTGTTCGTGCAGGCGGATATCGACATTGTCTTCGTCGCGGATGATGCGGAGACTGGAAAGTATCTGTTTGTAAAGGGCAGCTTTGATATTGGACAACTGTTGCTTGGTAATGGATTTATTACGCAGCAACGCTTTTTCGTCGTAGTCGCTGAGCTTGTCCATTGAATCGAACAGTTGTATGGTTTTCAAACTGTCGCTGGACGAGTTCCGCCTGACATAGAGCTTAAAATTGCGTTTTTCACTCTTCTCCAGCGACTTCACAAGCTGAAATAATGCGTCGGTAGAACGGTTGGGCATTGTAATTTTATTTCTTCAAAATCCTTTACAGTAAAGGGTTTCAGCGAATTTGGATTGCGTTCAACAGTGTAAAATCAGGCCAATTTTGGTTTCTGTCCGGCAGGCTTTAACGGTAATTTTATTAACCAGCGTTGCCATTCCTCATTTGCTCCTGCAAGATAGAATAAGCAGCCCTGAATTTTTCACCTTAATATACCAATTAATTATGGCAGACGGCAAAGTGTATATTTTTGATACCACACTCCGCGACGGCGAACAGGTACCTGGTTGCAAACTCAATACCAAAGAGAAGATCGAACTCGCCCTTGCCCTCGAAAGCCTGGGTGTAGATATTATTGAAGCCGGTTTCCCGATCTCCAGTCCCGGCGATTTCGAATCCGTGAACCAGATCGCCCGCGTGATGAAGGAAACAACCGTGTGTGGTCTTACACGTGCCGTACAAAAAGATATTGAAGTAGCGGCGGAAGCGCTGAAGCCCGCCCGCAGACCGCGCATTCATACCGGCATCGGCACCTCCGATTATCATATCAAAGCAAAGTTCAATTCTACCCGCGAAGAGATCATCGAACGCGCCGTACAGGCCGTGAAGTGGGCTAAGAATTTTGTAGATGATGTGGAGTTCTATGCAGAAGATGCCGGCCGTACCGACAACGATTATCTCGCACGCGTAATAGAAGCCGTGATCAAAGCCGGCGCTACGGTAGTAAATATCCCCGACACAACGGGTTATTGTCTTCCACATCAGTACGGCGAAAAGATCGCTTACCTGATCAACAATGTACCCAATATCGACAAGGCCATCATCAGTTGCCATTGCCACAATGACCTGGGCCTTGCCACTGCCAACTCCATTTCCGGCGTGTTGAACGGCGCACGCCAGATCGAATGCACCATCAACGGCCTTGGCGAACGCGCAGGCAATACTTCACTGGAAGAAGTAGTGATGATCCTTCGTCAACATGCCAACCTTGGATATTATACCGATGTCAATACACGTCAGTTGAATCCGCTGAGCCGCCTCGTATCCGATACCATGCGTATGCCGGTGCAGGCCAACAAAGCAATCGTGGGAAGCAATGCCTTCTCCCATTCATCCGGCATTCACCAGGACGGCTTCCTCAAAGATTCACAGACCTATGAGATTATTGCGCCTGAAGAAGTAGGCGCCGACGGTTCCAAAATCGTGTTGACTGCCCGCAGCGGCCGCAGCGCATTGGCACACCGTTTTCAGAAAATCGGCTATCAATATACCCGCAACGACATCGATGTGTTGTATGCCAACTTCCTGCAGATAGCAGATACCAAGAAAGAAGTGGAAGACACCGATCTGCATGCAATGGCCAAGGCCTACGAAGCGACTGCCGTAGCTAATTAAAAATTAAAAAGTCAAAATTCAAAAACAGATTTTGCGGAAAGACATTACGCAGTTTTTGGATTTTGACTTTTGAACGTTGACTTTTTTTGACTTTTGAATTTTGACTTTTGAATTATATGAAGACTTTATTTGAAAAGATTTGGGAGAAGCACGTGGTGCAGACCATCGAAGGAGGTCCTTCCATTCTTTATATAGACCGGCATTTCATCCACGAAGTAACCAGCCCCCAGGCTTTCAACGGACTCAACAAGAGAGGCATCAAAGTTTTCCGCCCCAACCAGGTGGTGGCCACGGCCGATCACAATGTGCCTACCCTCGATCAGCATCTTCCCATCAAGGAAGAACTTTCCCGTGTACAGGTAGACACGTTGAAAAAGAATTGTGCCGAACATGGCATTGAGTTATACGGACTCGGACATCCCTTCCAGGGCATCGTACACGTGATCGGTCCCGAACTCGGCATCACTCAACCCGGCATGACCATCGTTTGCGGCGACAGCCATACTTCCACACACGGCGCCTTCGGTTCCATCGCCTTTGGCATCGGCACCAGCGAAGTGGAAATGGTGCTGGCAACACAATGCCTGATGCAGAGCCGCCCAAAACTGATGCGCATCAACATCGACGGACAGTTGAACGATGGCGTTGTAAGCAAAGACATCGTACTTTATATTCTTGCACAGATCACCGCCAGCGGTGCCACAGGCTATGCTGTGGAGTTTGCCGGTTCCGCTATCCGCAGTCTTTCCATGGAAGCGCGCATGACCATCTGCAACATGAGCATCGAAATGGGTGCACGTTGCGGCATGATCGCACCGGACCAGACAACATTCGATTACATACAGGGACGCCGCTTTGCACCGCAGGGAGAAGATTGGGAAAAAAGCGTAGCCTACTGGCAAACACTTTTCAGCGATGAAGGAGCAGCCTTCGACACGGAGATCAATATCAAAGCCGAAGACATCGAACCGATGATTACTTACGGTACCAACCCCGGAATGGGTATTGGTGTCGGCGGACATATTCCCGGCCTCGGCGAAGTAGAGGAAAAAGAAAAACCTTCTTTTGAAAAATCACTTGCCTATATGGGCTTACAACCCGGCGCCGCCATCAAAGGCACCAAAGTCGATTATGTGTTCATCGGCAGTTGTACCAATTCACGCATCGAAGACTTACGTCTCGTAGCAGGTTTTGTAAACGGTAAACAAAAAGCGCCCGGCGTGGAAGTATGGATCGTACCCGGAAGCAAGCAGGTAGAGAAACAAGCCATCGAAGAAGGCATCGATAAAATATTCGAAGCGGCCGGTTTCATTTTGCGCCAGCCCGGCTGCAGCGCCTGCCTCGGTATGAATGAAGATAAAATTCCCGCGGGCAAATATTGCATCAGCACCAGCAACCGCAATTTCGAAGGAAGACAGGGACCCAATGCCCGCACTTTTCTCGCAAGCCCGTTGACCGCGGCCCTCGCAGCCATCACCGGGGAAGTAGGTGATGTACGCGAATACTGGAAAAACTAATTATATGCCCGCTATCGGATGGAATACTGACCTGTACGACAACAACCACGGCTTCGTGGCGCGCTACGGCGAAGACCTGATCAACTGGCTTCGTCCGGAAGAAGGCGAACGCATTCTCGATCTGGGTTGCGGCACCGGCTCATTGACCTCGCAGATCAGTCAGTACGGCGCACGTGTTACAGGTATCGATGCATCCGAAGACATGATCACCAAGGCAAAAGCAGGCTATCCCAAAATAGATTTCTTTACACAAGACGCCCGTTTTTTCTCCTTACCCGGAAACTTTGATGCCGTTTTTTCCAATGCCACGCTTCACTGGATACAGGAACAAGACCTCGTATTACAGTCGGTATATAAAAGCCTGCGTCCCGGTGGACGTTTTGTATTGGAAATGGGCGGTCAGGGAAATATCAAACACATTGAAGATGCGGTGAAACAAGCACTCATCGAAACAGGTTCGCAGGAACAACCTGCCGAGTCCTGGTTCTTTCCCTCTCCCGCCACTTACAGTGCTTTATTGGAAAAACACGGATTCACCGTACGCAGCCTCGCCTTCTTCGACCGCAAGACGCCGCTCGAAGGTGAAGAAGGAATGCAGAACTGGATCAACATGTTCGGATCATTTTTCTTCCGTAACACGCACCAGGTAACACGTGAAGCCGTTATCCGCCGCGCTGCCGAACAATTACGGCCGGTTTATTATCAAAACGGAACATGGTACGCAGACTACGTAAGACTGCGCATCATTGCCGTTAAAAATTAACAACACAACAATGAGCAAACAGATCAATACGATACAGTCCTCCGCGGTGCCCTTACAGATGGAAAACGTCGACACCGACCAGATCATACCCGCACGCTTTCTTAAAGCAACCAGCCGTGAAGGATTTGGAAAAAATCTCTTCCGTGACTGGCGTTATGAGCAGGATGACGAAACCCAACCCAAGCAGGATTTTGTTTTGAACAACCCCATTTACAGCGGACGTATTCTTGTTGCCGGAAAAAATTTCGGTTGCGGTTCTTCCCGTGAGCATGCTGCCTGGGCCATCAAAGACGCCGGCTTCGATGTGGTGGTGAGCAGTTTCTTTGCCGACATTTTCAAAAACAATGCACTCAATAACTTTCTCCTGCCCGTAACGGTGAGTGAAGAATATTTAAAAGAACTCTTCACCGCCATCGAAGCAGATCCCAATACGATCATCGAAGTAAATCTTCCTGAACAATTCATCAACATTGTATCGTCCGGAAAGAAAGCCTCTTTCGATATTAACAGTTATAAAAAAACCTGTTTGCTGAACGGTTACGACGATATCGATTACCTGCTCAGCATCCGCGAACAGATCGAAACATTCGAGCATAGTCATTCATGAAACCCGAAGCGATCATAGCATCCGATATACGCGTTGTACAGGCGGGCCGCACCATTCTCGACGGAATCAATTTCCGGTTGAATGCGGGCGATCACCTGGCCATTACCGGTAAAAGCGGTAGCGGTAAAACCTCACTTGCACGTGTAATGGCGGGGATGTTGTTCAGCCAGGGTAAGATCGAATACCAGCAGCCGGATCAATCCGCATCGATCCGCATTGCTTATATGCCACCATCGGAAACATGGAAAAACAACTCCAACGTTTCCGATTTTTATTATCAGCAACGTTTCAACAGTTGCGATGCGGAAGACGTGGAAACAGTGGAAGCCTCTCTCGGCAAAACTTGCAAAGACCAAACGGCCATCGATCATTGGCTGGAACAATTCCAGCTCGCCCATCGCCGCAACGCCCCGCTGATCCAACTTTCCAATGGCGAACAGAAAAAACTGCAACTGATCCGCCACCTGCTTCAACAACCTGACGTGCTGATCATCGATCAGGCGTTTACAGGTCTCGATACCGGTTCACGCGACACATTGCTGGAAGTATTGGAAAAGATCAGTGCCACCACCACACTCGTCATCATCACCGATCACCATATTCTCCCGTCATTCATTACGCAGGTCGCTGAGCTGAACGACGGACGTTTGCAACAGTGGACAACCAGCGAAAGCTATCAACCAACGACGGAAAACAAACATGTTTTTGCCACGCAGTTTCTGCCACTCACCGTTCATGCACACAGCGAAGAACCCGTGATCGATATGCAGGACGTAACCATCAAATATGGTGAAAAGAAACTGCTCCAACATATCAACTGGACCGTCCGCAATGGTGAAGGCTGGCTGATCCGCGGTCACAACGGCGCAGGCAAATCGACTTTGCTGAGTTTGATCACGGCCGACAATCCGCAAGCCTACTCCCAAAACATCACGCTGTTCGGACGCCGCAGAGGTTCGGGTGAAAGCATCTGGGATATCAAAAAACAAGTGGGATTTGTATCGCCTGAGCTGCATAAATTTTTCGATACCGGCATCACGGTTTACCAGGCCATTGGCTCCGGCTTTTTCGATGTAATGGGTTTGTACCGCCAACTCAGCCAAGAACAAAATGACGCCGTACTCCGCTGGATGCTGGTATTGGGATTGGAAGAAAAAGCCAATCAACCTTTATCGGCTCTACCGGCCGGCCAACAGCGTTGGGTATTGATTGCACGTGCCATGGTAAAACAACCGAAAGTACTGGCACTCGACGAACCCTGCCAGGGACTGGATGCCGCACAATCAGAAGCATTCCTCTCCCTGGTAACAAAATTGCATGCCGCTACCAATGTAACGCTGCTTTATATCAGTCATTTCGCAACCGAAGTGCCGGCCTCGGTCAACAACCTGCTAGAACTCGAAAACGGAACAATAAAAAAAATCACTGTACAACGAAAACAAGCCATCACCCAGTAATAACAAAAGAAATCAACTCCATGGAAAAGAATATAGCAATTATAGAAGGCGACGGAATAGGACCGGAAGTAACCAGGCAGGCTGTACGCGTATTGGATGCCATAGCCGAAACCTACAATCACCAATTCGACTACACTTACTGTCTCATGGGCGCAGATGCCATCGACAAAACAGGTAATCCTTTACCTGATGAAACGATAGAGGTCTGTCTTGCCAGCGACGCCATTTTATTCGGCGCCATCGGCCATCCCAAATATGACAATGATCCTACCGCCAAAGTGCGTCCCGAACAGGGACTGCTGCGCCTGCGAAAATCATTGCAGCTCTTCGCCAACCTGCGCCCGGTAACGACTTATCCGGCATTGCATCACCTCTCTCCCCTGAAGCAAAAAAATGTTGAAGGCGTCGACTTCGTGATCTACCGCGAACTGACCGGCGGAATATATTTTGGTAAAAAAGAATTGAATGCCGAAGGCACACAAGCTTCCGATGATTGCGTTTACGCTGCGGAGGAAATCAGCCGAATTGCACATCTCGCCTTCCAGGCTGCGCAGAAAAGAAGAAAGAAACTGACACTCGTCGATAAAGCGAACGTATTGGAAACTTCGCGTCTCTGGCGTAAAGTGGTGAAAGAGATCGCTGCCGGCTATGCAGACGTGGAACTGGATTTCCTGTTTGTAGATAACGCCGCAATGCAGATCATTCTCAATCCGAAACAATTTGATGTGATCCTGACGGAAAATATGTTTGGCGACATCATCAGTGATGAAGCCAGCGTAATCACCGGCTCACTCGGTCTGTTGCCCTCGGCTTCCATCGGTAATGGTTCCGCGTTGTTTGAACCGATTCACGGTTCCTATCCGCAGGCCGCCGGAAAAGACATTGCCAATCCGCTTGGCTCTATCCTCTCCGCCGCCATGTTGCTCGATCATTTCGGTTTGTCCGATGAAGCAGCCATCGTGCGCGAAGCGGTGAACTGGACACTGACGCATGGTTTCGTAACAAAAGATATCGATCCGGTTAATTTCTATTTCACTTCAACCCTCGGCGAACTGATCAGCGACTATGTAAGCGGCAGGATTCCGGGTTCGGTGAAAAGTGAAAACATCGAACTGAGAAAATCCACGATCATCTAAAACCCGCTGCCAGCAAGCATTAACGCTTGTTCGTTCGTTGGTTTTTTTTAGAAAAAAAACTTAGAAGTTCTTTTTTATAGCATGAAGGTTGTACATTTACCGTAACAACAATCCTTCATGCAATCACGCGGAATTAATATGAACACTGTCATCAATGCCATTATTATTGTGGTGGTGATTATTATTCCTGCAACGCACGGAGGTGGACTCAGTATATAAAGAATTCAAAAAAATACGAAGACCCGCCTCCAAAAGGCGGGTCTTTTTTTATACCCGTTTTTAATCAACATCTATGTATTACAACGAGCAAACGATCATCTATTTCAACGGAAGCTTTGTAAAAGCGGCAGAAGCAAAGACCGACCTCTACAGCCAGTCCCTGCATTATGGCTATGCTGTTTTTGAAGGCATCCGCTCTTATCCTGTTGCGGGTGGTACACGCCTGTTCAAAGGAGAAGAACATTACGACCGGCTTCGCCGGTCAGCGGAATACATGAAGATGCCGTTTGCCTACACCACGCAGCAACTCGTAGACCTGACGTATGAAACGCTTGCCCGCAACGGCTTTACGGATGCGTATGTACGCCCCATCGTGCTTTGCTCGCCCAACATGGCCTTATCGAAAGGCAGGGAATCTTTTCTCGCCATCGAAGCATGGGAATGGACCAATGGTTACATGAGTAACAAGATGCGTATCATGACCTCCTCCTATGCTCGTCCCAATCCGAAAGCTTTTCATGTAGAAGCCAAAGTGAGCGGACACTATGTAAACTCGATACTTGCCTGCCAGGAAGCGCGTGACAAAGGTTATGATGAAGCGCTGGTGCTCGACAGCGAAGGCTATGTGGCCGAAAGTTCCGGCGCCAATATCTTCTATGAAAACGATGGCGTATTGTATACGCCGCCATTGGGAAGTATTCTTCCGGGCATCACCCGCGCAACAGTGCTGGAGCTTTGCCAGGAGTTTAATATTCCCGTAGAAGAAAAATTATTTACACCGGAAGAAATGCGCGGCACCGATGCCGGCTTCTTCTGTGGCACGGCCGCCGAAATAGTAGCCCTCGCCTCCCTTGATGATGTGCCTTTCCGCCTCGACTGGGAAGAGTCATTAAGCGCGATGCTGCAGAAAGCGTACACGGCACGTGTGAGAGAACTTCCACACGTGCAATTTGAAAATTTGACGATTTGAAAATTAGATTGATCATTGACTTATTGACGATTCTCTCCCGAGGCTTCGGGATGACCATTCACGATTGAAGATTGACACTTTTGATTTTTGACTTTTGAATTAAAAAAAATGGCTGAATTAAACAAATACTCCAAAACCTTCACCCAGGACGAAACACAACCTGCCGCGCAAGCCATGCTCTATGGTATCGGTCTCACCGATGAAGACATGCAGAAAGCGCAGGTCGGCATTTGCAGCATGGGCTATGATGGCAATACCTGCAACATGCACCTCAACGATCTCGCACGTCACGTGAAGAAAGGTGTATGGGATTCCGAACTGGTCGGACTTATTTTCAATACCATCGGCGTGAGCGATGGCATGAGCAACGGTACCGACGGTATGCGCTATTCGCTCGTAAGCCGCGATATCATTGCCGATTCCATCGAAGCAATCTGCGGAGGACAGTATTACGATGGCTTGATCGCTATTCCGGGTTGCGACAAAAATATGCCCGGTTCCATTATGGCGATGGGCCGCCTCGACCGCCCTTCCATCATGGTGTATGGCGGCACCATTGCTCCCGGTCATTACAAGGGACAGGAACTGAACATCGTTTCTTCTTTTGAAGCACTGGGACAAAAGATCGCAGGCACTTTGAGTCCCGAAGATTTTAAGAATATCGTAAAACATACCTGTCCCGGTGCCGGCGCCTGCGGTGGTATGTACACCGCCAATACCATGGCCAGCGCCATCGAAGCACTGGGCATGAGCTTACCCTACTCTTCTTCCAACCCCGCTGTCAGCAAAGAGAAAGAAGAAGAATGCATTGAAGCCGGCAAGTACATCCGTATCCTGCTGGAAAAAGATATCAAACCTTCCGATATCATGACACGCAAAGCATTTGAAAATGCACTTCGCGTGATCGTTGTTCTCGGAGGAAGCACGAATGCCGTTTTACATTTCATCGCTATCGGTAAAAGCGTCGGCGTTGAAATAACACAGGACGATTTTCAGCGCATGAGCGACACAACACCTGTACTCGCCGATTTCAAACCGAGCGGTAAGTACCTGATGCAGGACCTTCATCAGCACGGTGGCACTCCTGCCGTAATGAAATACCTGCTCAACGAAGGTTTGCTGCACGGCGATTGTCTCACCGTTACCGGTAAAACCGTAGCGGAAAACCTCGCCGGTATTGAACCGCTCAACTTTGAAACCCAGGATATCGTTCGCCCGCTTTCCAATCCTGTTAAGGAAAAAGGACACCTGCAAATCCTTTACGGCAATCTCGCCGAAGGTGGCAGCGTGGCAAAAATTTCCGGTAAAGAAGGAGAACGTTTCGTTGGCCCGGCACGCGTATTCCAGGGCGAAAAGAAATTGATCGAAGGTATTCAGTCAGGCGTGATCAAACCCGGCGATGTGGTAGTGATTCAATACGAAGGTCCTAAAGGTGCACCAGGCATGCCTGAAATGCTGAAACCTACTTCTGCCATCATCGGTGCAGGTCTGGGTAAATCAGTAGCCCTGATCACCGACGGCCGCTTCAGCGGCGGCACACACGGTTTTGTGGTAGGACATATCACACCCGAAGCACACGAAGGCGGATTGATTGCATTGGTACAGGATGATGATATTATCGAAATCGATGCGGCTACCAACACAATCAATTTGAAAGTGCCGGATGAAGAAATAGCTCGCCGGCGTACCGCATGGAAACAACCGTCACTCAAAGTGAACAAAGGTGTTTTGTATAAATATGCTCTCTCCGTTAAAAATGCAGCAGCTGGTTGCGTAACAGACGAGTTGTAATGATCCCGTCCGAGAGGACAACAAAAAAGTCAGATTATGGAAACGTTAGCAAGTACAAAGGAAGCCCCGACAAACAGCACCGCTCAATCCGTATCCGGATCGGTTGCGGTATTGGAAGCATTGCTGGCTGAAAAGGTGGATACCATTTTTGGTTATCCCGGTGGTGCCATCATGCCGATCTATGATGCGCTGTATGATTACAATGAAAAGCTCCGTCATATACTGGTCCGCCACGAACAGGGGGCCATTCATGCCGCACAGGGTTATGCACGCGCCTCGGGCGATGTAGGAGTGGTGTTCGCCACAAGCGGACCCGGTGCCACCAACCTCGTAACAGGTCTTGCCGATGCACAGATCGATTCTACCCCCCTCGTATGTATCACGGGTCAGGTATTCGCACACCTGCTCGGCACCGATGCATTCCAGGAAACAGACGTGATCAATATCACCACACCGGTAACCAAGTGGAACTACCAGGTAACGGATGCCACGGAAATTCCTTCTGTATTGGCGAAAGCTTTTTATATCGCGCGCAGCGGCCGTCCCGGCCCGGTGTTGATCGACATTACCAAGAATGCACAGATGCAGTTGTTCGATTATACCGGTTACACGCCCTGCAATCATATCCGCAGCTACCGCCCCAAACCGATCGTGCGCAAAGAGTACATTGAAGAAGCGGCCAAATTGATCAATGCCGCGGAACGTCCTTTCGTTGTATTTGGTCAGGGTGTGATACTGGGAAAAGCAGAAAAAGAATTCCGCCAGTTTATTGAAAAAGCCGGCATTCCTTCTGCCTGGACCATCATGGGCATGAGCGCTATTCCTACCGATCATCCGCTGGGTGTTGGTATGCTGGGCATGCACGGCAACTACGGCCCCAACCTGCTCACTAATGAATGCGATGTGCTCATTGCCATAGGCATGCGTTTCGACGACCGTGTAACCGGTCGCCTCGACAAATATGCCAAGCAGGCCAAAGTGATTCATCTCGACATTGATCCCGCAGAGATCGATAAGAACGTGAAGGCAACAGTGCCTGTATGGGGCGACTGCAAAGAAACACTACCCGCACTCACCGAACTCATCGAACAAAAAGTATATCCGCAATGGCTGCAACGCTTTCGCGATTGCCGCGAAAAAGAAGAAGAGAAAGTCATCCGCGAAGAACTCAATCCATCCGGCGATGTGCTTACCATGGGTGAAGTGATCCGCGTACTGAACGAACTCACCGGCGGCGATGCCATCATTGTCACCGATGTAGGACAGCACCAGATGGTCGCCTGCCGTTATGCGCAATACAATAAGTCGAAAAGTAATATCACGAGTGGTGGGCTGGGTACAATGGGTTATGCATTACCCGCAGCCATCGGTGCGGCGTACGGAGATCCTTCGCGCACTACGGTTGCCATCATCGGCGATGGTGGTTTCCAGATGACTTTGCAGGAACTCGGTACCATCATGCAATTCAAACCTCATGTAAAAATTCTCATTCTCAATAACAGCTTCCTCGGCATGGTACGCCAATGGCAGCAGTTGTTTCATGAGAACCGTTATTCTTTCGTAAACATTACCAGCCCCGACTTTGTGCAGGTGGCGAAGGGATTTGGCATCTCCGGCAAAAGCATTTCGAAGAGAGAAGAAGTGAGAACGGCGTTGAAAGAAATGCTGGATCATCCCGGCAGTTTCCTGCTGGAAGTAATGACCGGAAAAGAAAACAATGTATTTCCGATGGTACCGCAGGGTCGCGGCGTAGCGGAAATCGTATTAACCAGAGAAGAAGTTTAAGCGAGAACATTTTAATACAAACAGTATGTCTAAAGCAGAATATACGATCACGGTTTATACGGAAAATCAGATCGGTTTGCTGAACCGTATCGCGATCATTTTTTCCAGGAGAAAGATCAATATCGACAGCCTGAATACTTCTCCTTCCGAAGTAGACAGCGTTCACCGGTTTACCATCGTGATCAATGAAACGGAAGAAGTGGTACGCAAACTCTGCCGCCAGATCGAAAAGCAGGTGGAAGTATTGAAAGCATATTACAACACAGCGGAAGAGATCGTATGGCAGGAACTGGCATTATACAAAGTACCGACCGAGGTCATACAGGCTGAAGTAAAAGTAGAACGCCTGCTCCGCCAATACGGCGCCAATGCCGTAGTAATCCGCAAAGACTACACCGTCTTTGAAGTAGCCGGCCACCGCGAAGAAACAGACCGCTTAATTAAGGTGCTTGAGCCTTACGGACTGATAGAATTTGTCCGCAGCGGACGGGTAGCCATTATTAAAGACAGTGAAGGCTTCCACGAAAAACTCAAAGAGTTTGAATACCGCGAACCCGGTGAAGACACCATCGAAAATGAATTCCTTGACCAAAACGAAAAAGTGTTCACCATGTGAGCACACTGCTATATATCAACATTTATAAATCATCTAAAAAACAACAATACCCATGGCAAAGTTAAATTTCGGCGGCGTTGAAGAAAACGTGGTAACCCGTGATGAATTCCCCCTGAGCAAAGCACAGGAGGTTTTAAAAAATGAAACCGTAGCCGTTATCGGTTATGGTGTACAGGGCCCCGGACAGGCGCTGAACCAGAAAGACAATGGCATCAACGTAATCGTTGGCCAGCGTAAGAATTCCAAGACCTGGGATAAGGCTATAGCTGACGGATTTGTTCCCGGCGAAACCCTGTTTGAGATCGAAGAAGCACTGCAGAGAGGCACCATCATTTGTTACCTGCTCAGCGATGCAGCGCAGATCGCACTGTGGCCTACTGTACAGAAGCACCTCACACCCGGCAAAGCCCTTTACTTCTCTCATGGCTTTGGCATTACGTTCAACGAACAAACCGGCATCGTTCCTCCAAAAGATGTGGACGTATTCCTCGTGGCACCTAAAGGAAGCGGTACTTCACTCCGCCGTATGTTCCTGCAGGGCCGTGGCCTCAACAGCTCTTATGCGATCTTCCAGGATGCAACCGGCAAAGCAAAAGAACGCGTGGTGGCACTGGGTATCGCAGTAGGAAGCGGTTACCTGTTTGAAACAGACTTCAAAAAAGAAGTATACAGTGATCTTACCGGCGAACGTGGTACACTCATGGGCGCCATCCAGGGCATCTTTGCCGCACAATACCAGGTGCTGCGTGATAAAGGACACTCTCCTTCCGAAGCATTCAACGAAACAGTGGAAGAGCTGACACAATCACTCATGCCGCTGGTTGCTGAAAATGGTATGGACTGGATGTATGCCAACTGCTCTACTACCGCCCAGCGTGGTGCGCTCGACTGGTGGAAAAAATTCCGCGATGCTACTGCTCCGGTATTCCGCGAATTGTATGAAAGCGTGGCAACCGGTAAAGAATCACAACGTTCTATTGACAGCAACAGCAAAACCGATTACCGCGAGAAGCTGGAAGAAGAATTGAAAGAACTGCGTGAAAGCGAAATGTGGCAGGCCGGCAGAACCGTTCGCAGCCTGCGTCCGGAGAACCAGCAGTCCGAAGCGCCAGCTACCGACGTTTCTACCAAAGAATTATTCCTGCAACAGACGAAGAAAACAGAATCTGTAGGATAAGTTGTCTGAAATAAACCGGGGCCGGTATATGGCCGGCCCTTTTTTTTGTCATCCCTCAACTGTTCACCATGTCAACCCTCCGGGAAGCTCCTACCTTTCAGTTCGCCGAAGCTGCAGCACGCCTGAAGGGTATTGCTACCCGCACACCGCTGCAACTCAACCTCAATCTTTCGCGCAAGTACCAATGCAATGTTTACCTGAAACGTGAAGACCTGCAGGTGGTGCGCTCTTATAAATTAAGAGGTGCTTACAACATGATGAGCAGTCTGCCGGAAGAACAACTGCAGCAGGGAGTGGTGTGTGCAAGTGCCGGCAATCATGCGCAGGGCTTTGCCTTCAGTTGCCGCAAACTGGGGGTGAAAGGTGTGGTGTTCATGCCGGTGATCACACCTAATCAAAAAATTCACCAGACACGCATGTTTGGTGAAAATTTTATCGAAGTAAAACTGGTCGGCGATACATTCGACGATTGTGCCGCGGCAGCTAAAGCTTTTACCGAAGAGCGGCAAATGACTTTCATTCCTCCTTTTGATGACATCCGCATCATTGAAGGCCAGGCAACGGTAGCTGCTGAAATGCTGGAAGACCTCTCTTCCATCGATTATGTATTTGTCCCTGTCGGTGGCGGAGGTCTCTGCGCCGGTGTGGGTACATACCTCAAAACTTTTTCTCCCGATACCAGGATCATTGGCCTCGAGCCCGAAGGTGCACCCTCCATGACAGCCGCACTAGCTGCAGGCCATCCGGTTGTACTCGATAAAATCGAACGTTTCGTTGACGGAGCGGCCGTTAAACGTATCGGTGACCTCACCTTCTCCATCTGCAAAGACGTACTCGACGATATGCGGCTGGTGCCTGAAGGAAAAATCTGCACCACCATTCTCCGTCTCTATAACGAAGACGCCATTGTGGTAGAACCCGCCGGTGCCATGTCCATCGCCGCGCTCGACGAATTTGCCGGTGAGATCAAAGGCAAAAACATTGTCTGCATCATCAGTGGCAGCAACAACGACATCGACCGCATGCAGGAGATCAAAGAACGCAGTCTTCAGTATGAAGGATTGAAACACTACTTCCTCATCAGCTTTGCACAACGCCCCGGTGCATTGAAAGAATTTGTCAACAAAGTGCTTGGCCCTACCGATGACATCACCCGGTTTGAATACATGCAAAAAACCAACAAGGAAAATGGTCCTGCATTGGTGGGCATTGAATTGCGCGCAAAAGCTGATTACGACACCCTGATCCGCAACCTCCACGAATCACAGATCCAGTATACTGAGCTCAACAAGGATGATACCTTGTTTGGTTACCTGGTCTGATTTGATAATTTGATGTGATTCTTTCCCGCTGCTATGCCGTTGCCTGTATCGATGGCTTATTAGTCTTGCCGCCGCTCGTATACGCATGCTCGTTGATGTTTACGCGCGCTTGTTGATGTTCACATCAACGGGAAGAAAAACGCCGTTGTTGGTGTCCACACCAACAACATCTAAACAAACGCTAATTAGTCTTTAAAATTTGTGGACAATAACAGCCATTTTATTGACTAATTTTCTTAATTTACGCTACTTGCTTGCCAGACGTATAGTCACTGCCATATTTTATTATAAATTTTCTAAAACAACTATTTGCCGATGGCTAGCACTACCGGTTTATACAACCCTGCGTTTGAGCACGATGCGTGCGGTATAGGATTCGTGGCCAATATCAAAGGCAACAAGAATCACCAGACGATTGCAGACGCACTCACCATCCTGGAAAATATGGAACACCGCGGTGCCTGTGGCTGCGAAGCCAACACGGGCGACGGCGCCGGCATCATGCTGCAGATACCCCACGAATTTTTTTTCGATGAATGTCTCAAACAGGGTGTGCCGCTTCCCCGCTTTCAACGCTATGGCGTAGGCATGATCTTCTTTCCGCGCGAGATCCGTTTGCGGGAAGAATGCCGCGAGATTTTTCTCCGTGCCGCCGAGAAGCTGCGGCTCGAGGTTTTATGCTGGAGAAAAGTTCCCGTTGACACGACAGATATCGGCGCTACGGCACTCAGCGTAGAACCAGAGATCGAACAGGTGTTCATCGCCTGTCCTGATCACATTACCAATCCCGATGAGTTCGAACGCAAATTGTTTGTACTGCGTAATTATGCTTCCCATATCATTGCCAATACCGTGCGTGAAGACGAAATCGGTTTTTATATCGCTTCGCTTTCTTATAAAACAATTGTCTATAAAGGCCAGCTCACCAGCAACCAGGTACGCCGCTATTTCAGTGACCTTACCAACAAACGCGTGGTAAGCGCGTTCGGTCTGGTTCACTCACGTTTTGCCACCAATACATTTCCTTCCTGGAAACTCGCACAACCGTTTCGTTACATCGCACACAACGGTGAGATCAACACCTTGCAAGGCAACCTCAATTGGTTAAAAACAAGTGAGCCCGGTTTTGAAACACCGTATTTCACCGACGAAGAAATGGACATGTTGTTGCCCATCGTCACCAATAACCAGAGCGACTCTGCCTGTCTCGACAATATGATCGAATTGCTGACACTGACAGGCCGTTCCCTGCCGCATGTGATGATGATGCTGATACCCGAAGCATGGGACGGTAACGCGGAAATGGATGCGGCAAAAACCGCCTTCTATGAGTTTCATGCCTGCCTGATGGAACCCTGGGATGGTCCCGCTTCCATCTCTTTTACCGATGGAAAAGTAATCGGCGCCACGCTCGATCGCAATGGTTTGCGTCCTTCACGGTATTGCGTAACCACGGATGACCGCGTGATCATGGCATCGGAAACGGGTGCGTTACCGGTGGATCAACGGCTCATCAAAGAGAAAGGACGCCTGCAACCCGGAAAGATGTTTGTGGTAGACATGGAACAAGGCCGCATCATCAGTGATGAAGAAGTAAAGCAACAAATCTGCAATCAGAAGCCTTATGCCGAATGGTTGAATAAATACAAGATTCGCCTCAATGAATTACCTGCACCGCGCGTGATGTTCACCCATCTCGAACACGACCAGGTTTTCAAATACCAGAAAGCATTTGGTTACTCAACCGAAGATCTTGAAACGCTGATCGCCCCGATGGCCCTCGAAGGCAAAGAACCTATCGGCTCCATGGGAAGCGATACCCCACTCGCGATCCTCAGCGATCAACCGCAACACCTTTCTTCTTATTTTAAACAACTGTTTGCCCAGGTTACCAACCCGCCGATCGACCCTATCCGTGAACGCATGGTAATGTCTTTGGCAACATTCGTAGGCAACAACGGCAGTCTGCTCGTCGAAGATGAACTGGACTGCCACGTTGTAGCCCTCAAACAACCCGTACTCAACAACCTCGAACTCGAAACATTGCGAAGCATCGACACCGGTGTTTTCCAGTCAAAGACATTGCAGTGTTATTTCCGTGCCGATGGCAAACCCGGTTCATTAAAGTCTGCATTGGATCGTCTCTGCCGTTATGCAGAAGATTCCGTACACGATGGGTTTGAAGTTCTGATCCTGCAAGATCGCGCAATCGACAGTGATCACGCGCCTATTCCTTCCCTGCTGGCAACGGCGGCTGTGCATCACCATCTTATCCGCAAAGGCATGCGCGGACAGGTAGGCATTGTAGTAGAAGCGGGCGACGTATGGGAAGTGCATCACTTCGCCTGCCTGCTCGGATTCGGCGCCACCGCCATCAACCCCTATCTCGCGCTTTCGTCTATCCGGGACATGAAAGAAACCCGCAAGATCGAAACGTCGCTTACAGAAGACGAATTGAAAAAAAATTATGTAAAAGCTGTTAACGATGGCTTGCTGAAAGTATTCTCGAAAATGGGTATCAGCACGCTGCAATCTTACCAGGGCGCGCAGATATTTGAGATCATCGGCATTAACAGCGAAGTGGTTAAAACATATTTCACCGGAGCTACTTCACGCATACAGGGCATGGGCCTCGATGAAATTGCGCGTGAAGCATTGGCAAAACATTATTTCGCCTTCAGCAAAAAGGAAATTCCGGTCGACCGTCTGCCTGTTGGAGGGGTGTACCAGTGGAAAAGAAAAGGAGAAGAGCACCTCTTCAATCCGCAGACCATTCACCTGTTGCAACACAGCACCAGACTGAATGATTATACTGCCTTCAAAAAATATGCGAAGCTGATCAATGAGCAAAATGAAAAAGCCATTACGCTTCGCAGCCTGCTCGACTTCAAACGCGACCGGCCTTCGGTTCCGTTGGAAGAAGTGGAATCTGCAGAGAACATTTACAAACGTTTTGCAACAGGAGCGATGAGCTTCGGCTCCATCAGTTGGGAAGCTCATACCACACTCGCCATTGCCATGAATCGTTTGGGCGGCAAAAGCAATACCGGTGAAGGTGGAGAGGATGAACAACGGTATGACAAAATGGAGAATGGCGATTCCATGCGCAGTGCCATCAAACAGGTAGCGAGCGCACGCTTTGGCGTAACAAGTCTTTACCTCACCGAAGCGGATGAATTGCAGATCAAAATGGCACAAGGTGCCAAGCCCGGAGAAGGCGGACAATTGCCCGGACACAAAGTAGACGACTGGATCGGCAAGACACGTCACTCGACGCCGGGCGTGGGATTAATCTCCCCTCCTCCGCACCACGATATCTATTCCATTGAAGATCTTGCCCAGCTCATCTTCGATCTGAAAAATGCCAACCGCAAAGCGCGCATCAATGTGAAACTCGTAAGCAAAGCCGGCGTGGGCACCATCGCCGCAGGCGTCACAAAAGCAAAAGCAGATGTGGTGCTCATTGCAGGTTTCGATGGCGGCACCGGCGCCTCGCCTGTCAGTTCCATCAAGCACGCGGGACTACCGTGGGAACTTGGCCTGGCAGAAACACATCAGACCCTGGTAAAAAATAAACTGCGCAGTCGTGTAACAGTACAAGCCGACGGACAAATCCGCACGGGCCGTGATATTGTGATTGCCGCATTGCTGGGTGCGGAAGAATGGGGTGTGGCAACGGCCGCGTTGGTGGTGGAAGGATGCATCATGATGCGCAAATGTCACCTCAACACATGCCCGGTAGGCGTGGCCACACAAGATCCGGAACTGCGCAAACGCTTCAGCGGCGATCCGGAGCATGTGGTGAACTTCTTCCGTTTCCTTACACAAGACCTGCGCGAACTGATGGCAGAGCTAGGTTTCCGCACCATCAATGAAATGATCGGCCAGGTAGATGCACTGAAAGTACGCGATAATATTTCGCATTGGAAATACGGCAAACTCGACCTTTCTCCGTTGTTGTATAAAGAACCCGCGAATGAATACGTAGGACTTTACAAACAGGAAGAACAAGATCACGGACTAACGGAAATCCTTGACTGGAAATTGCTCGAAGCCGCGAAACCGGCGCTCGAACAGCATGAAAAAGTAAAAGCTTCCTTCAATATCATCAATACGGATCGCGCGGCGGGAACATTACTTTCCAACGAAATCACAAAAAAATTCCGCGCAGCAGGATTACCCGAAGACACGATTCATTTCAAACTGACGGGAACGGCTGGTCAGAGTTTTGCCGCATTCAATACGCACGGTGTGACGTTGGAACTCGAAGGCGATGCGAATGACTACTTCGGTAAAGGACTCAGCGGTGCGAAACTGATCATTTATCCCGACAAGCAAGCCAGTTTTGTACCGGAAGAAAACATCATCATTGGCAATGTAGCTTTCTACGGAGCCACATCAGGCGAAGCCTATATCCGCGGCAAGGCCGGTGAACGTTTTGCCGTCCGCAACTCGGGTGCACGTGTGGTAGTGGAAGGCATCGGCGATCACGGTTGTGAATACATGACCGGAGGTATTGCCGTCATACTCGGTGATACGGGACGCAACTTCGCAGCGGGTATGAGCGGCGGTATCGCTTATGTATACGATGTAAAAGGGAAATTTGCCGGCAACTGTAACCCTGAAATGATCGACCTCGATCCGCTGGACGAAGAAGATGCCTGCACGCTTAAATACATGATCAATCGTCATCATGAATATACAGGTAGTACGGTTGCGCGTTTCCTGCTGAATGATTTTGAAAATCAGCTATCACATTTCATCAAAGTATTTCCGAAGGATTACAAAAAAGTGGTGCTGGCCGGTAAGGTTGGACAAACTATTAACATCCCGACGAAATAATGACGGGTACTTTATTTCTCAACAACTGATGTCAACGCAATATGGGTAAAATAACAGGATTTCTGGAATTCACACGGGAGATGCCCGGCAAGAAGCCCGTGGCGGACCGCCTGAAACATTATAACGAGTTTGTAGAAAGGTACAGTGAAAGCAAACTCAATGAACAGTCGGCACGTTGCATGGACTGCGGCGTACCCTTTTGTCACAGCGGCTGTCCGCTGGGCAATGTCATCCCTGAATTCAACGATGCCGTTTTCCGTAAGAATTATGAAGAGGCTTACAGCATTCTTGCTTCTACGAATAACTTTCCCGAATTCACCGGACGCATTTGTCCTGCCCCTTGTGAGAGTGCCTGTGTGTTAGGTATCAACCAGCCGCCTGTAGCGATCGAGGAAATAGAAAAACACATCATTGAAATTGCCTTTGAAAAAGGCTTTGTAAAGCCGCGTCGTCCGCTGGTGCGCACCGGCAAAAAAGTAGCGGTGGTGGGCAGTGGTCCGGCAGGTCTTGCTGCCGCTGCGCAACTCAACTACGCAGGTCACCTGGTAACGGTATTCGAACGGGACGATGCGCCGGGTGGTTTGCTGCGCTATGGCATTCCTGATTTCAAATTAGAAAAATGGGTGGTCGATCGCCGCATCTCTTTACTGGAAGAAGAAGGTGTAATCTTCCGTTGCCTCGCACATGTGGGCGTGAATATCAACATCAATGATCTGCTTCGGGAATACAATGCCATCGTACTGGCGAGTGGAAGCACAGCGCCGCGCGATCTGGCTATACCTGGCCGTGCATTAAACGGCGTTCATTTTGCGATGGACTTCCTGAAGCAGAACAATAAAAGAGTAGCCGGAAAAAATCCATTGATCAATTCGGCGATCGAAAGTAATATTCTTACAGAAGAAGTACTGGCTACCGGAAAAAATGTGATCGTAATTGGTGGTGGTGATACAGGAAGTGATTGCGTAGGGACGAGTAACCGGCACGGTGCCGCGTCAGTAACGCAATTTGAGCTGATGCCCAAACCACCTGAGACCAGAACGCAACACATGCCCTGGCCAAGCTACCCGATGTTGCTGAAAACAACCACTTCACACGAAGAAGGTGCGCAACGTCATTGGGCCGTTGCTACCAAAGAATTTATCGGTGATGAAAACGGCAACCTCAAAGCCTTGAAAGTGGTGGACCTGGAATGGACGGCTTCAGCAGATGGTCGTCCGGCGCAATTCTCCGAAGTAAAAGGAAGCGAGAGAGAAATGCCTTGTGAACTGGCCTTGCTGGCGATGGGTTTTGTTCATCCGCAGCAAACGGGAATGATTACCGAATTATCATTGGAAACGGATGCGCGCGGTAATGTGAAAGCAAGTGAAAAAGACTACAAAACGAGTATCTCTAAAATATTCAGCGCGGGTGATATGCGTCGCGGTCAGAGCCTGGTGGTATGGGCGATCAGCGAAGGCCGTGAGTGCGCACGCAAAGTGGATGAGTTCCTGATGGGCGCATCTATCCTGGAAGCGAAGGAAGATTCCATTTTGCAGGCCTTTGCGTGAGGATAACAGCCATTGTACGTAATAGGTTGTAAGCAGTAAGTCCATGGTTCGTGTGTACACCATAACTGTGCGGAAGATTTTACAACCTGTCAATCAGCCGTTACGCCACCGTTGGTCTCC
>NZ_KE384399.1:0-291968 GCF_000425585.1 Terrimonas ferruginea DSM 30193 | reverse complement strand
TTGTTGGTCGGGAGACCAACAAGGGCACTAATCCGGAGATCAACAAAGGCGCAACTAAGAAGCGGGTGAGCGTATTAAGTAAAATAACCGTAATAAGTTGTAAGTTACAAGTAACAGCCGTTGACAATTCACCTGTTCCGTGGTTCGTGTATACATGAACCACGGCATTCACCTATTGACCTATTAACTTACTCACCTCTCTGACTGGTTGTGTTTTCAAACAATTCATGTAACTTCTGCTGCAGCAGCTTCTTATCCGGCAGTTGTGTGTGATATTTTGAAATCAGGGTTGGCGAAAGTGTGCGGTTCAACGCGTATTCGACTACCTCGTTATCCCGGTCTTTACAAAGTAAAATACCGATGCTGGGATTTTCATTCTCCTTCTTGACATCCCGGTCAAGCGCTTCGAGATAGAAATTTAATTTCCCTAAATGTTCTGGTTTAAAATCGTCTGCTTTTAATTCAAAGGCAATGAGGCATTGTAATTCTCGGTGATAAAATAATAGGTCGATATAAAAATCACTCTTACCGACCTGTATTTTGTACTCATCGCCAACAAAAAGAAAATCTTTTCCCAGTTCCAGGATAAAATCCCGCATCTGCTTGATCAGGCCTTTTTGTAAATCACTTTCACTGTACGAATCAGGCAGATTTAAAAACTCAAAAATATAACTGTCTTTAAAGGTCTTACTGATATCAGGATGGTTGTTTGATTTCGGTGCAATTGGTTTTTGATTGCTGATTACCATTCGTTCAAAGAGACTTGCAGATATCTGGCGGTCGAGTTCGCGTACACTGTAATTTTCTTTGACCGTCATCCGGATATAAAACTCCCTTTCTTCTTCAGATTTACATCTGGCAAAAATTGTCCGGTGATGTGTCCAGCTTATTTGACTAAGAATCGTCTTTCTGATATCCTGTTGTTCAAATTGTGGGCGCAGTGAGGCCCCAAATATATCAGGCTGATTTCCAGTCTCCTGTAATTGTCGCCGCAGTGAGGCGACAATTTGGGTATTAGCATAAACCTCATAAAATTGAATCATTCGATACAAGCTGCTTTTATTAAACCCTTTCAATTCAGGGTTGTTCTTCTGAATAAACTCAGCCAATTCCTCCACCGTTTTATCACCCCATTCTGCGGTTGACAGTTTAGTTTTTATATACCCACCGACGTTCCAATAAAGGTTTATCAACTCGGTATTTACTGCGCGTATTGCATTGTTTCTCGACTGACGTATCAGCTCAACAATGTCTAAAAATTGTTTTTCCATTTCGCAATATAGCATCACAAAATGCCGAACGCATCAAACAGCAAAACATTAAAAACTAAGCGTTTAAATATCGTTTGAATGACAAATAGTGACCGCAGTGAGGCCGCTATTACAGAGGAATGGAATAGTAGAATTTATTATCGTTGCTCAATGCAACGAAGCTTATATCATATCAAAACAACATCGTCTGAAACCTATTGGTTAAAATCATCGCACATCACCAAAGGCCTGCGCTACCGCAACTTCCGGTAAAACATGATCATACTTCCATAAACCCGCACCATCGTCAGTATCGGTTCATCACGTTGCACGGGATCCGGACCGTTTTTGCTGTCCATCAATGAACGGGTAAAATCGATCCACCCATTAGGAAGTAATACCAATCTTTTTAAGATAGCCGTGTGCGGATGATCACGGTTGGGATTGGATGTGCGCCAGGCGATAATATCTCCCGGCTGCGCTTCGAAACGATTAACACGGCGATATTCATCCGCCAGTACACGCGCCACATGCCTGCCCGAATAAACCGAATAGCCCCAACGCTCATGCGTTCCCAACGAAAACCCGTGGCACCAGGATTGGTTTTGCGCCTGCGAACCACCGTATGATACCCACGCCAGTACCTGGTTGCCTAAATCGGTACGGACTATATAGTCATTGCCGTTGGCTTCTACCGTTTCTCCCCAGGGCATTCTTTCTGCATCATAAATATTGCTATAGCCGGTATATAAAAGAGGCGACATGATTGCTGTTTTGTTATTGAAAATTACAAAAAAACAAGCATGCCGCCTATCACACAAAGTGGGGATACTATCAGGCTGAATTACGTCCGGCGTTGATGATGCCGAAGGAACAACGCATCACCAGTTTTTCATAAACCGGCCGCAAGGGCGATGTTACCAGTTGTTCTTCCATTTCCCGGATCCGCGTAAGTGCGTATTGCTGAATGGTTACCAGCGGCATCACAATGCGTTCCCGCATCTGGATAGACAGTTGGTCGATTGGGTAATCCTGCATCAGCTCGGTATGTCCGGATAGCTTAAATAAATATTGGCGCGTCAGTTCAAATTCATGGTAGATCATCTGCCAGATCTCGCCAAACTGTTTGTGTCTGGATAAATAACTCGTAAGCGGGAAGAATGATTTCATCATCGCCATCTCACAGTTATCGAGCAGCGTCTTAAAGAACAATGACTCTTTATAGAGTTTCTTCAGCTCATCCAGGCGTCCTTCTTTCTCCAGTTTCTGCAACGCGGACCCTACGCCATAAAAGCCGGTTACATTTTGTTTCAACTGGCTCCAGGAACCCGCGAAAGGAATAGCCCGCAGATCTTTCAATGATATACCCGATGACTTACCACGTTTCGCAGGACGGCTGCCGATATTCGTCTGGTTGTAAAACCGCAGAGGACTTGCATGCACAAGGTAATCGGTCAGGTAAGGATGATTTTTTAATTGTTTATACGAGTCGAATCCAGCTTCGGCAAGTTGCTGCAGCAATTCCGTTTCTTTATCGGAAAGGATCGTATTGCGACTTACAAATAAATCATTGCTGATGCCGGCATTCAACAACTGACCGATGTTGAACTCCGCCGCATCGATGGTGCCGAAGTTGGAACTTACGGTCTGTCCCTGTATGGTGAGTTGTATTTCTTTATTGGAAATATTGCGGCCCATAGATGCATAAAAACGATGTGTTTTGCCGCCGCCGCGTGAAGGCGGGCCGCCGCGTCCATCGAAGAAGATAACGTCGATGCCGTACTCGCGGGAGATGCGTGTCAGTTCTTCCTTGGCTTTGTAAATACTCCAGTTGGCCATCAGGTAACCTCCGTCTTTGGTACCATCGGAGAACCCAACCATGATCGTCTGGAAGTTCTTTCTCCTCTTGAGGTGTTCCCGGTAGGCAGGGTCGCGGTATAATTTTTCCATCACCACCGCAGCATGTTTCAGGTCTTCGATCGTTTCGAAAAGCGGAACGATGTCTATGTTCATTTCTTCTTTCTTCCAGCCCGCCAGCAGGAACAACGCGAATACTTCCATGGCATTTGCGGCGCTGTTGCATTGGCTGATGATATAGCGGTTGCAACCATCTGCGCCGTTGTATTGCTGGATCGTTTTGATCGCAGCCACGCACTCGAGCGTATCGCGTTCCACATCGTCTTTGAATAAAGACGGATCGGCGGTCTCGGTAATGGTAGAAAGAAAACTGATCTTCTGTTCTTCCGGCCATCCGGGATATTCAGCAGGTACAATGTAATTGCTTTCCGCCATCGTTTCGAAGAGATGGGTATGCACACCACTCTCCTGCCGGATGTCGAGTGAAGCAAAGTGTACACCGAAAATATGCACTTTGTTCAGCAGGCTTTCGACCAGGTGCTGAAACAATCCATTGTGTTCATGAATAATAATCTTGCGTACCTGTTCCAGTGTTTCAACGATCTCTTCTTTGGTAAGGTGTGAACGGTAGCCGGGGATGAAAAGGTTGTCGTATAATTTTTTCTCCAGTCCTATGAGCAGTGGTTCGATGCCCTGGAATGTGAGGCGGCGGCGCAGTTTACGCACATCGAGGTAATAACATTTGAGGATGCTGCCACGCAGTGAGTCGGCGACCCGCAGCGTGGTTTCGGTATTGACGAAAGGGTTGCCGTCGCGGTCGCCACCGGGCCAGAATCCCATCTGGAACACCGGGTTTTCGGTACCGACTGCATGTGGGAAAGAACCTTTCAATGCGGCAATGATGCGGCCGGCGGCCGGATAGAATACATTTTCCATGTACCATATCAGGCTCACAGCTTCGTCGTAAGGCGTAGGCTTTTCTTTTTTGAGAAAAGGTGTACGTCCGAGTTGCTGTTGCAGTGTATTAACGAGCGTGGCGTTGTTATCGGCCAACGCTTTGGAAAGATCGTGAATGATGCCGAGTACGGGACCGGGATAAAACTGCGTGGGGTGCGCGGTGAGTACCAGCCTCACGGTGAAGTCTTCCAATTTCTTTGCCAGCTCATCCTGTTTTTCGGTACGTATGATTTCCGACTCAAGGTGTTTGAGTGTACCTACTCCGTTCATGTCATGTACCTCGCGGAAAGCAGAATCTTCAAGTGCGTCGAACAGTACCACCTGTCTTTCGGCATACTGTACAAAGCGGAAAAGCAGATCGAGCTTCTCCTGTTCGTTTACGTAAGCGGTTTGTTTGCTGAAGAACTCTTCGATGATCTGTATAGGGCTTTGATTTTTTTTATAGCCGTCTTCGCAATTGCTGGACAGCAGGGAAAGGAGAATGCCTGTTTTTTCGATCTTATGAAAAGGAAGCGAAGTAAAAAGGCTGTTGTACAACTGGAATCTGATACCAACGAGATTCCTGAATTGCTGCAAAGACTGCGACGAAGTGTGATCCATGTAAACAGTGTTTTAAAAAAGCATCGTAAAAAGAGGCAAGCAGCGGGTCGATGCCTGAAGTTAAACCATTTTGTGACAAACGCCTGTACGGTTAACGCAGAAAAATGATCAAAAAAATGCCCCCGGAAATCCGGGGGCATTATCAAAACCTTGATATAGAGAATTACTCTGCGGTAGTTTCTTCTGCGGCCGGAGCAGCTGTTTCAGCAGCTGGTGTTTCTTCCGCTTTCTTTTTGGCTCCACCTGCACGACGTGTACGTTTGGTAGCGGTTTTCGCTTCATCAGCACCTTTACCATATACTTCGTTGAAGTCAACCAGTTCGATCAGCGCTTTCTCAGCGTTGTCACCAGGACGTGCGCCGAGTTTGAGGATACGTGTGTAACCACCGGGACGGCCACCAACTTTTTCAGCGACAGCGCCGAAAAGTTCTTTGATAGCTTCTTTGTCCTGCAGGTAGCTGAACACGATACGACGCTGGTGCGTGGTATTTTCTTTACCCTTAGTGATCAGTGGCTCTACGAACTTGCGCAATGCTTTGGCTTTAGCCAGGGTAGTAACGATACGTTTGTGCTGGATCAACTGGCAAGCCAGGTTAGACAGCAGGGCCTCGCGGTGTGCTTTGGTACGGCCGAGGTTGTTAATTTTGTCTCCGTGACGCATGACGTTTTAATTTGAGAATTTGATAATTTGAAAATTTGATGATTCTCATTTTATCAAACCGGGTTTTAAAATTTCGGTTGTACCGTGTCAAGGAATTACAACCTACTTACTATTTAATTAGACAATTTGAGAATTTGATAATTTGAAAATTAATTGGCTGATCTTCAAATATCAAATTCTCAAATTAATCAAAGTTCATCTTTATCAACGCCGAGTTTCTGCAGATCCATTCCGAATCCGAGACCTCTTTCGCTGAGTACTTGTTCGATCTCTGCAAGAGACTTCTGACCGAAGTTGCGGAACTTCATCAGGTCTTCCTGTTCGTATTGAACGAGTTCGCTCAGTGAATTGATTTTTGCAGCTTTCAGACAGTTGAAGGCGCGAACAGAGAGATCCAGGTCTTCGAGCGGAGTCTTCAGCACTTTGCGGAGCTGGAGTGTTTGCTCGTCTACGAGGTCTTCTTTCTTCTCTTCTTTATTGTCGAAAGTGATGTTTTCGTCGGTGATGATCATGAGGTGCTGGATCAGGATACGGGAAGCTTGCTTCACCGCTTCTTCCGGATGGATGGTACCATCGGTAGATACTTCCATGATCAGTTTCTCATAGTCGGTGCGTTGTTCCACACGGGTATTCTCGATGCTGTATTTCACGTTCTTGATCGGCGTGAAGATAGAGTCGATCGCGATGTAACCGATAGGCGCATCTTTGGGTTTGTTTTCCTCTGCAGGAACGTAACCACGACCTTTACCGATAGTCAGTTCGATATCCATTTTAGCGGAAGAATCGAGTGTGCAGATCAGCAGTTCGGGGTTCATGATCTGGAAGGAATGTGTGCCTTCTCCGATCATACCGGCAGTGAATTCAGTTTTATTCTTCAGCGACAGAACGATCTTCTCGTTGGCCACCTCGTGTTCTACGACTTTCTTGAAGCGAACCTGCTTCAGATTGAGGAAAATTTCCACAACGTCTTCGCTTACACCTTTCATGGTTGCAAACTCGTGGTCAACACCTTCGATCTTTACACCCACGATTGCATAACCTTCCAGGGAACTCAGCAATACACGACGCAGTGCATTACCGATGGTGACGCCAAAACCAGGCTCCAGCGGACGGAACTCAAACTGAGCTTCGAAATCTGTCGCCTTTTGCAGGATGATTTTATCCGGCTTCTGGAAATTCAAAATTGCCATATTTCAGATTTAATTTTTAAATGTTGGGAATCGCAGCAAAATGACGGCACGTGGCCGTCAGATTTTATTACTTGCTGTAAAGTTCTACGATCAGTTGCTCCTTGATGTTTTCAGGAACACTTTCACGCTCTGGATAAGTGATGAAAGTTCCTTTGAGCTCTGTTTCGTTCCAATCCAGCCAGCTGAATTTAGGGTTCTTACCACGTACCACGCTGGTGATAGAAGTGCGCTCGCGGCTGCCTTCTTTGATGGTGATTACATCACCGGCTTTCAGTTGGTAGGAAGGAATGTTCACTACCTGGCCGTTTACTTCAACGTGTTTGTGGCTAACCAGCTGACGCGCAGCAGGACGGGAAGGAGCAATACCCATGCGGTAGACAGTGTTGTCCAGACGGGCTTCCAGCAACTTGATGAGGTTTTCACCAGTTACGCCTTTACGACGTGATGCCTCTTCAAAAGTTTTGCGGAATTGCTTTTCCAGAATACCATAAGTGTACTTCGCTTTCTGCTTTTCACGCAGCTGAAGCGCGTATTCACCTAGGGTTTTACGCTTGCGTTTTTCGCCATGCTGGCCGGGAGGATTGCTGTTTTTACCCAACCATTTACCATTGCCCAGAATGGGCTCTCCGAAAATACGGGAAATCTTGGTCTTTGGACCTTTGTAACGTGCCATAGTAGTTGTTCATTTAAGCTTTTTTAGAAACCGGTGCAACGATCAGTAAAAAGCTTTTAAAAAATCAATCGTACACCCTTTGTTGGAAATGAAACCAAACCTGGCTCAAATATGTCTTGAGTAATAAGTGATAAGTAGTAAGTTTTAAGTATCGGTTCAAAGAACTTATTACTTATAACTTAAGACTTACTACTTTCTTACACTCTTCTTTTCTTGGGGGGACGGCAGCCATTGTGTGGCAGCGGAGTTACGTCCTTGATCATTACGATCTCGATGCCTGACTGAGACAGCGAACGGATAGAGCTTTCGCGACCGGCACCGGGGCCTTTCACGTAAACGTCTACACGCTTCAGACCAGCATCAAATGCAGTTTTAGCTGCATCGTTAGCGGCCATCTGAGCGGCATAAGGAGTGTTTTTCTTGGAACCTTTGAAGCCCATTTTACCGGCGCTGCTCCATGAAATAACCTGACCATTTTTGTTGGTCAGTGAAATAATGATGTTGTTGAAAGTAGCAGAGATATGTGCATCGCCGTAAGCGTCCACTTTCACTACTCTTTTCTTGGCAGCGGCTTTCGCGCTGTTCTGTTGTGCTTTTGCCATTTTTGTTTTTTGGAGGTAATCTTCTGTTTATTTCACTGATGATTTTCATCACCAGTCCGGACCAATCCTGCTCCCGCACCATTGGGCATCCGAATCCGGTCCGTAAAAAAGGTGCTATATCTAAACAGCAATTGGCAGTAATGCAAACGCATACTGCCAATCACTTATTTGGATTACTTCTTTGTAGCCTTCTTCTTACCGGCAACTGTCTTACGCTTGCCCTTACGTGTACGGCTGTTGGTTTTGGTACGCTGACCACGAACCGGCAGGCCTCTGCGGTGGCGCAGACCACGGTAGCAGGCGATATCCAGCAAACGCTTGATGCTCATCTGTACCTCAGAACGCAATTGACCTTCAACCTTCAGCTCTTCCGTAATGGTTGTACGGATAGCATTCAGATCATCGTCATTCCACTCATTTACTTTCTTGTCGCGACTGATATTGTGCTTGTCAAGAATGTATTTGGCAGTAGCGGGTCCGATACCGTAGATGTACGTCAGACCGATTTCGCCTCTTTTGTTTTTTGGTAAGTCAACACCGGCAATACGAGCCATAGTCTATTTGTTGTTTGTTGTTAGTTTAATTAATCCCGGAAAGTCGTCCGTCCGAAAGTCCTTTCACACAGACCTTCCGTAATTGCAGACACAACCGGTCATCTTAGCCCTGACGCTGCTTGAAGCGTGGGTTCTTCTTGTTAATAATGTACAGCTTGCCTTTACGACGTACGATCTTGCAGTCTGCACTTCTTTTTTTGATGGATGCTCTTACTTTCATGACTCAAATTATTTGTATCTGAAGTTGATTCTTCCTCTTGTCAGATCATATGGCGACAACTCGACGCCCACTTTATCACCTGGCAGGATCCGGATATAGTGCATACGCATCTTACCGGAAATCGTCGCCACGATCTCATGGCCGTTCTCCAGCTTCACCCTGAACATTGCGTTCGAAAGGGCTTCGAGGATCACACCATCTTGTTTTATAAGGGCTTGTTTCGACATATGATTTTTAGGGCTGCAAAGATATGACTATATAGATAAAAAAAGAAATAACCCGGACTCTTTTTCCGGGTTATTCCACAAATGTAAGACTTTTTGCGATAATTTAATCAAAATCAGGCATGTACGAGATCCAGCGGAACCTTCGTCATCTGCATATGAAGGTTCTGCAGCTCATGCACCGACAACGGACGGGAGAAATGACGCTTGTCTTCGCGGTACCACATCTCCACATTGGAAAAGTCATCCTTTACAGGGGTCACCAGCCGGAAAGGCCCTTTCAGGTACTTCATCCCTGCCCCTAAAGGCTCCTTTTCAAAACCCAGCCGCCCCAATTGCGCTTCATCCAGCGGAATGGCAAATAATTTGTCAGGCGCAAACCAGAATTCCTGAATTCCATTGTCTATCAGAACCTTGTGGTCGTCGTTGCTTACGCGAACCACTATTCCCTGCCGATCTACGCCCTCATCATCCACCTTCACCAGATCACCGGCCTTCATTTCGGATAACTTTACCATGGCTTTATCGTTTTTGTTTATCCGAATTTACTGCATTTACGTCAGGTTTCCTGCCCTTTTTTCCACTTTTTTACGAACGCCCGTTCATTCTGCCCAACTCATTACATATCCTTGATTTTCAATATCCAATGCTGCCTTGGTCAACATCAGCGGGTGAAAAGTGTCCACCATTACCGCCAGTTCCTTCGTTTCTTTCGCCCCGATACTTTTCTCCACCGAACCCGGATGCGGCCCATGCGGAATGCCCGCCGGGTGCAAGGTGATCATCCCGCGCGTTACATTTTTCCGGCTCATAAAATCCCCGTCTACATAATATAGCACCTCGTCACTGTCGATATTGCTGTGATTATAAGGTGCCGGAATCGCCTGCGGATGGTAATCGAACAGGCGGGGACAAAACGAGCACACCACAAAATTGTGGGCTTCGAATGTCTGGTGTACCGGCGGCGGCTGGTGCACACGCCCGGTGATCGGCTCAAAATCATGGATCGAAAAAGCATACGGATAACAGCAGCCGTCCCAGCCGATCACGTCGAACGGATGCGTACCGTAATGCAGGCCATATAAAACGCCTTTTTTCTTGGCGCGGATCAGGAAATCGCCTTTTTCGTCAAAACTCGGCAGATTTTGTGGCGGGCGTATATCACGTTCGCAGTACGGGGAATGCTCCAGCAACTGGCCATATTTACTTAAATAGCGCTTTGGATAACGGATGGGGCTAAACGACTCCACAATGAATAACCGGTTGTTGGCGTCCGCAAATTCGATCTGGTAAATGGTACCCCGTGGAATAACCAGGTAATCGCCATAGCTAAAAGGCAACTCCCCGTACATGGTGCGCAATACACCCTGCCCCTCATGCACGAAAATCATTTCGTCGGCATCGGCATTTTTATAGAAATAATCCCGCATACTTTGCTGCGGAGCAGCCAGCACGATATGACAGTCGTTGTTCACCAGCACCGGTACACGGCTTTCCAGGAAATCTGCTTTGGGTTTTACGTTAAACCCTTCGAAACTGCGGTGCTGCAACATCCGCTCTTCCGCTATTTCCGGCGCCACACTGATCTGCGGTTCGGTTTTGATGATCTGCGTGGGCGGATGAATATGGTATAATAAGGAGTAGTCGTTGGAAAACCCTTCGGTAGAGAACAATTGTTCTGAATACAATCCGCCGTCGGGTTTACGAAACTGGGTATGCCGCTTATGCGGAATGCTGCCCAGAGAATGATAATGAGGCATATGCTGATTTGAAAATTTGATAATTTGAAAATGAGGGAGTAATAAGTTTTAAGTCATAAGTAAGACAGCCATTGACTTATTCACTTATTCACCTATTGACTTATTGCCCCGCCGGACGAGTTCCAGCGACACCATGAGGAAATAATATTTCCAGCGGCGCTTATCGATGTAGTAGATAAAATTGCGATGGAAGGGCATGTTCAATCGTTGTCTTTCAAAGTTACGGTTTTCCGGTAGGACAGTTACTTTTTTACAACAGAGAATGGAGGTAATTGGCGGTGGCTTTTAAGCCTGCCTTTCGTAGTTGGTCCAGTACTTCAAATTCATCCATCGCAGGGTTTTTCTTGTTCAACACCATTTCTTTAAATGCGTCTACGGCCTGATCCTGATTGATATCGATAATATCAGTCAAAAAATCATCCGCTGATTTAGCGCTCAAACCAAACGACTGCAAATAGGCTTCAGGAAAATCCCGAAGGTTGTTTGTCACAATAAGATGAGCATTCGTTTTTATAGCTGCTGCCATTACGTGCCGGTCATCTTCATCGGGCAGTTCCAAATGATTGATTAAGGCTTTGTAATTCTCCACCAATGCATCAGGAAAAGCGGCATTAGCTTTATCAATCCTTTTATTGGAGTCCGCTATCGTAACCCCTTTCGCTATCATTACTCTCCTCCATTCATCAAAAATATTTTCACTCCATTTTGGTGTGTAGAGATTGTAATGAGCAAACCAGAATAATATATCCCGGATGATCAGCGGATAGATGACATTGGTGTCTAATACCGCAATAAATTTGACACTATGAATCATACAAACCTGATTCTTCGTCCGCATTCATTATATCGATAATATTTTGCTTTTGCAGGTCTTTCATTTGTTTCTTGTATTTGATAACGTCATCAAATTTTATTCTCCGATGTTTCCCCACTTTAATAAAAGGAATTTTACCTTCCTCCAACAGCTTTATTAAATGCGGTCTTGAACAACCGATAATTTCGGCTGCTGCCTGGGTAGTAACTTCCGTTGCAACAGGAACAATAGAAATTAATTTCCCTTGCCCCATGGCCTTTAATATCTCGCCTAAAAGTTTCAACGCACTCAATGGGATTTTGATTTTATCCCTTGTTTCTTCAATTTCAATTTCCGCCTGGTCAGCATGAATCCGCCCTATAATTGATGTCAGCCTGTTATAAGATTGGCTGGCAATTTTCTGGTCGGCTTTAGACGGCTTTTTTAGTGGCTCTGTGACGCTCATACATTCGATTTATCTAAAAATAAACGAAATATTCGAAATAAACAAAACAAACGAAACAATAGTTAACTGATAACGGCTATTTTTCCCCCATGAAACGCATAGGGCTTATTTCCGATACACATGGTTTTTTAGATGAAAATGTATTCCGCCATTTCGAAGATTGTGACGAAATCTGGCATGGTGGCGACTTCGGCAATATCGCCTTAGCGGATCAGCTCGCCGCATTCAAACCACTCAAAGGCGTATACGGCAATATCGACGGCCGCGATATCCGGGATCGTTTTCCGCTCGAAACCGTTTTTTATTGCGAAGAAGTAAAAGTATTGATGCGCCATATCGGTGGTGCACCACCACGTTACAATCCCGAAACACGTCAGTCACTCGACGAACACCAACCTTTATTGTTCATCAGCGGCCATTCGCATATCCTGAAAGTTATTTACGACCAGGACCGGTCATTCCTGCATATCAACCCGGGAGCTGCAGGCAAACAGGGCTGGCATAAAGTGCGCACACTTGTCAAACTCACCATCGACGGCCTCGATATGCGCGATTGCCAGATAGTGGAACTCGGACGCCGCGGATAATTCCGTATCTTTCTTTTATCAACTATTCGCCCATGCAAAGACGTACCATGCTCCGTCAGGCAGCCCTCACCATGGCAGCCTTTACGCTGAGCCGCGACCTGTTCGCCCGTGAAGCTTTCAACCATCCGGGGCCTTTACCTGTGGAAGAAATGATCCGTCTCGGTTCCAATGAAAATCCGCACGGCCCTTCTCCCCTTGCCCGTAAAGCCATGATGGATGCCGTTAATACCAGCAACCGCTACCCCTGGAGCACGACCTCCGCACTCATCGACAAGATCGCCGGCATGTACGGCCTGAAGGCGGAGAATGTGGTGATCGGCGCCGGCTCCTCCGAATTATTGGGATTAACTGCCGTGCTGGCCGCTTTGCAAAAAGGCAATGCCGTCACTCCCGACCCCAGCTTCCGGCTTTGGGTGCCCGCCGCACGCAACCTCGGCCTGGAAATGCGCACGGTACCACTCAACCACGCTAAACAGATCGACCTCGCGGCCATGAAAGGCAAAACAGATTCGCAAACAAGACTGATTTATATCTGCAATCCCAATAACCCCACCGGTACCGTTATTCCCGCACCCGAACTGGAAGCGTATATCCGGCAAATCCCGGCATCCTGTATTGTGTTGTTGGATGAAGCGTACACCGAATTCAGCAATGAGCCTTCCCTTGCGCGGCTCGTGAATGAATGTCCCAATCTTGTGGTGGCAAAAACATTTTCCAAAATGTATGCGCTGGCAGGTGGCCGCGTTGGGTTTGCCTTAGCGCATTCGCAAACCATCGAAAAGTTAAAGAATCTGCAGCCATGGGCCAATGCAGGCGCGGGAGCCGTATCACTCGCAGGCGCGCTCGCATCGCTGGGCGATGAAGAGTTTGTCCGTTTTTGTAAAAAAGAAAATACTGCAGCACGCGCAGTTTTCTGCGCGGCACTGGATAAAGCAGGAATGACCTATATTCCTTCAGTAACGAGTTTTGTCTATTTCAATACCGCCGGTTACGGACGCGATGTAAAAGCCTTACTCGAATCGCACAATATCACGGGTGTGCGTTCTTTCGAAGAAGGCTCAACATGGCGACGCCTCAGCGTCGGTACCGTTGCTGAAATGGAAAAAGTGGCGGCTGTTTTAAAAAGCTGATCAGGCGGCCATCCCCGGGAACAGCGGACGGGCTATCCCTTCACCACGGAAAGGCCAGGGCACTGCAACGAGGATCATCAGCAAGGCAATAAAAAACAACCAGAAAGCTCTTTTGAATTTTATGTTATCGGCCACAGGCTTTTTAGCCATGCCATAACCAAGCGTAATGAAAATGGTTGCAAGCACCATGAACAACGGATGCTCCACCCAGAAGAAACGGAAGAAAGAATTTTTCATAACCGATTCACCCTCGGGTATGGTGACCTTGAGTATACCGAAACGTCCCCACAGCAGTTGCTCGATACCAATCAGCAGCGTGGTATGTGCAGCGATCAGGGTAAACAACCATACACGGCGGTCGCCGCCGGTAAACGCTCTTTTCTGTTGCCAGCCTGTAAATGCCTTCACGATCGAAAGCAACAACAGGATTAAAATGACCCAACGGAGAAGATTGTGCAGATGGAGTAGTCCGGTATCCATAAATGTGGAGTTGATTTGCGGACAAAGCTAACCAAAAATTTATATCTGGTTCTGAAGCTCATTTTCAACGCACAAACGATTGCGGACGCAGACGTTTTTGATATTTGTCAAAAAGTGATTGACTATCACCATCGCCGATGCAAATACCCTAATTTCCTGTCAGACACAAGGAAAGTCAGGCACCCGATCCTGTCCACACTAACCAGAAAAAACCACTATGTCCTTTTTATTTCGCAAGCTTTTCGATCCATCCATCAGTCTCGCTAACCTTAAAGAAAAACCTGTTGAAAACGGTCTGCTCTATCTGAATGAATTTTTCCGCCACTTTGGTATCGAAGATGAAGAAAAGATCCAACAGGCGCTGGCCTTGTTTGAAACGCGCATTTACCGGAAAAATTCCTGGTTCCTGCGCGAAGGTGATACCGCCGACCGCATTGGCTTTATTGTAAATGGCGCCGTAGAAGCATTCTACACGCAGGACAATAAGCATCAGGTTTTGCTGCTGCTGATGGAAGAAGATTTTTTTACCGACCTGCGCAGCTTCCTGCATCGCGCACCTACCCGGCTGAACATGCGGTTCCGCGAAGACACCATCGTCCTGGAAATATCACATGAAAATTTTGCCGGTTTCATTCTGCAGAATAAACCATTTGCCGATATGTTCATGAAAGTGATGGTCGACATCATGTCCAGTATCAATGAACATAATCAGTTGCTGAAACTGCCCACCCGGTCGAGGTTTGAATACCTGCTGAAAATGAAACCTGAAGTATTCAACCGTTTCCTCCTGCAGGATATCGCATCCTTCATTGGTGTGAAACAGGAAACACTCAGCCGTGCACGGCGATATTTCAGCCGCCAGAAAAGTACGGATGTCGAAGCTCCTTCCCGCTAAATAAGCTACTCTACCCAGTCTGCAATAAAGACATTCGTGTCCCGCGTACCGCCGTTGTTGCGGTTGCTGGAAAATACGATCTTTTTGCCGTTGGGCGAGAACATCGGAAAGGCGTCAAACCCTTTATCACGGCTTACTTTATGCAGGTTGGAGCCGTCACCATCAATGGTGTAGAGATTGAAGGGAAATCCGCGTTTGTATTCGTGATTGGAGGCGAAGATGATGCGCTTGCTGTCGGGCATGAATGAAGGTGCCCAGTTGGCCTGACCAAAACTGGTTACCTGGCGGGCGTTTGATCCATCGGCATCAGCTACCCATACTTCCATGTTGGTCGGAGCCACAAGCCCTTCAGCCAGCAATTCTTTGTATTCCCTGATTTCGGCTTCGGTCTTCGGACGCGAAGCACGCCAGATGATTTTTTTACCATCAGGACTGAACCACGCGCCACCGTCATAACCCAATTGATGCGTGATGCGTTTTTCCTTACCGGATTTCAGGTCCATGATGTATAATTCAATATCACCGTCTTTATCGGAAGTGTAGATCATTTTCTTTCCGTCGGGAGAAAGCGTGGCTTCCGCATCATATCCTTTGGAATTGGTGAGTTGTTTTACGATGTTGCCGTCAAGATCGGCCATGAAAATATCATAGCTGCTGTAAAGCGGCCAGATATATTTGTTGCCGTATTTGGAACGGTCCGGAACCGGTGGACAGGAATCTCCTCCCAGGTGCGTAGAAGCATAAATAATATGTTTGCCGTCTTTGGTAAAGAAAGCGCAGGTGGTACGGCCCTTGCCGGTGCTGACCATTTTGTATTCAAACTTCTCTCCCGGTTGCTGCGGCACTTTGCCCACAAATATCTGATCGCAGTTCAAGCCCTCCTTTGGGTTGGTGCGCTGAAACACGAGGTATTTACCGTCATAACTCCAATAGGCTTCTGCGTTATCGCCGCCGAAAGTGAGCTGCTGCACATTGCGCAGGTGCGTTTCTTCCGGGTAATGCACCGTCGTATCGGAGTTGCCTCCGGCGTGCGATTGGGCCATTACAGTCTGCGATAACATTATTCCTGCCACCAGCGGCAGCATCCATTGTCCTGCAAGTTTTTTCATCTTTTCACGTTTAAATGAGCGCCGCAAAGGTATTTTGATTGACCACGCGGTTTGTCAGAGAATTGTCATAGTCCATTCTTCCCTAGTTTTGCAAAATATGAAACGTTTTATTCCAGCCCTGTTACCCGTTTTAGCGATCGCGCTTTTTTTTAGCTGTAATAATAAGGATGCACAGACGCCCCAGGAAATACTGCTGTCCCAGCCTCCCTATGATACATTGACGGAAAAAATCAGGCTTCGTCCCGAAGACCCTGATCTTTATGCCCGCCGCGGCACTTTGCTCAACGCAGATTATCCCGAGCTGGCCGTTGACGATTTTAAAAAAGCATGGGAACTCACCGGCAACGACCGCTATGCTGCCGCCGTGGGAAATATTTTACTGGAAAGAAAACCCGATTCCGCCGTTGCCTTCCTCGAGGCCGCGCGCGCGCGGCTCAAAGACGGACCGCTGACTAAATTGACGCTGGCTTATGCTTATGATGCGGCCGGTAAAACAGACCTCGCATTGAAGGAAGCCAGCGCATTGCTCGAAGCCAATCCGCAAAACATGGAGCTGCTGCTGATGAACGTAGAACTGCTGCAAAAGAAAAAAGATTCAGCTGCCGCTACTTCCCTCCTGGAAAAAATCAATCAATTGCCCACCTGGAACCAGGAGCTCGGACTGAAACTGGCTTACCAATTCGCCGAATACAAAAATCCACGCACGCTGGCACTGGTTGATACATTGATACGATACGACACGCTCAAAACCGGCGATCCGTATTATGTGAAAGGCATTTATTATACCAATACAGGCAACAAATCCGCAGCGCTTGCGGCTTTCGACGAAACCATACGCGAAAACTATAACTACCTCAATGCTTACATAGAAAAAGGTAAAATATTGCTGGAACAAAAGAACAACGCAGCCGCGCTGAAAACATTCCGCATGGCCAACACCATCAAACCTTCTTTCCCGGATGCGTATTACTGGATCGGAAGGGCGCTGGAGGCCAGTGGCGATAAAGCCGGCGCCAAAGATTATTACCAAAAAGCTTACGGGCTCGATCAGAGCTTTACCGAAGCGCGCGATGCAGCGGCTGCACTCTGACATCCGTTCAGGCATTAAACCTTATCTTGCAAAGCAAAACGATCTACATGCCCCTGGTTGCACCCTCACTGCTGGCCGCTGATTTTTTGCATTTGGAAAAAGCATGTCAGTTGCTCAATGAAAGTGAAGCCGACTGGTTTCACCTTGATGTAATGGACGGCAACTTTGTTCCCAATATCAGTTTCGGTCCCATGATCATCGCGTTTATGCGACCGATGACCAAAAAGCCATTTGACGTACACCTGATGATACAGGAACCCGGACGTTATGCAGAAGAGTTTCGCAAAGCCGGCGCTGATCATCTCACCGTACATCTTGAAGCCTGCCCGCATCTTCACCGCAACCTGCAACAGATCCGCTCACTCGGTATGAAAACCGGTGTGGCTATCAACCCGCATACACCTGTAAGTGCCCTGGCCGATGTGTTGTATGAAACAGATATCGTGTGCATGATGAGTGTGAATCCCGGCTTCGGCGGACAACAATTCATTCCGCATACATTGGAAAAAATCAGGGAACTGCGCAGCATGATCGATCAGCGCGGACTGTCAACACTCATCGAGATCGATGGTGGCGTAACCGAAGCAAATGCTCCCTCGATCGTGGCGGCAGGCGCCGGTGTGCTCGTGGCCGGCAGCACCGTTTTCCATGCAACTGATCCGATGGCCATGATCACGAAGCTGAAAGCCAGTTGAACGCAAGCCCAAAACACGTAACTTGTACTGCTGAACCAATGCAACCAACCCTTCGATCCATACTGCTGGTCCTTCTCACCTTTTGCTTTGTGCTGCCGGCGGCCGCGCAGAAAAATCCCGCTTTTGTTTCCGGCATCGTGGTAGACGAAGAAGATAAACCGCTGGCAGGCGTTTCCATTACGATATTGGGCCGTCAGACCGGCATCAGTACCAATGATTCCGGAAAATTCCGCATACAGGTTGTTCCGGAAAAAGCCTTTGCACTGGTATTCAGCCATACCGGTTTCAATACCGAACAAAAGAATTTCCTGCTCAACGAAGGCGAAGAAGAATCCATTACCGTTCAATTGCAGAAAGGTGCTGAAGTATTGAATGAAGTAGTGATCAGCGACCAGCGCGACCGCCGGGAAGCCGGACTGATCCGCCCCAATCCCAAAACCGTACTCAATCTTCCTTCCGTTACCACCGGTGTGGAAAGCCTTATCAAAATATTTGTCGGCTCCAATAATGAATTGACTTCGCAGTACACGGTAAGAGGTGGCAGCTACGACGAAAACCTCATTTATGTAAACGACTTTGAAGTGTTCCGTCCCTACCTCATCCGCAACGGACAACAGGAAGGACTGAGTTTTATCAACCCGGAAATGGTGCGCAACATCAGTTTTTATAACGGCGGTTTCGCTGCACGGTATGGCGACAAGATGAGCAGCGTGCTGGATATTCAATACAAGAAGCCTCGCCGCTTTGGCGGCTCTGCTTATGTCGGCATTCTCGAACAGGGATTACAACTCGAAGGCACCAGCCGCAAGGAAAAATTTACGTACCTCGTTGGCGTGCGCAACCGCAGCAACCGCAATCTGCTGAGCCGACAGGAAACGCAGGGCAATTACGTGCCGTCATCAACTGATATGCAGGCGTTATTTACTTACCAGATCAGTAAAAAATGGCAGGCGGAAGTGCTCGGCAACATATCGCGAAGCAAATTTTTCCTGCAACCGGCCTACAGCCAGCTCACCACTTCGGTATTCTCGCCTTTCTATACACAAAGCCTCGGGCTCGATGTATATTTCGAAGGACAGGAAAAAGATCAATACACCACCAACATGATCGGCGCATCGCTGACCAACCAGGTAAATAAAAGACTAAGATTGAAATGGCTGGCTTCCCGCTTTGAAAACGACGAAGAGGAAAACATCGATATCGCCGGCGCTTATCTTTTTGGTGAACGCGATTTCGATCAGAGCCAGGCTACTTTCGGCACCATCGTAAATCCATTAGGCGCGGGCATCTTTCATAATTTTGCCCGCAACAAACTCACGATCCGCAACTGGAATTATTCCCACAAAGGAAATTTCGATCTCGATCGTCATGCACTGCAATGGGGAATCGGCTATGACCGCACCACCATCAACGACCGTTTACACGAATGGGAATTCCAGGACTCCGCGGGTTATTCCATTCCTTATAATCCCAATACACTCGAGCTGAGCAAATTGATTAACTCGAGCGCTTCGCTGGAGGTAAATAAATTTTCCGGTTACCTGCAGGACAATATCCTGTTTGGCGATTCGGCGCGTTCGTTTACTTTATCGGCCGGTCTTCGTTTCAATTACAATTCACTCAATAAAGAATTTTTACTTGCACCGCGCATAGGTGCAAGCTGGAAGCCATCCTGGAAACGTGATATCATTTTCCGCGCGGCAGCAGGTGCCTATCACCAACCGCCTTTTTACCGCGAAATGCGTCGCTACGACGGCACACTCAATACCGGCCTGAAAGCACAGAAAAGCTGGCAGGGCGTGCTCGGATTCGATTATAACTTTATCGGCTTTGGCCGGCCGATGCGCTGGACCGTGGAAGGTTATTATAAAAACATGACCGATGTGGTGCCCTATGACATCGACAACGTTCGTATCCGTTATTTCGGAGAGAACAGTGCAAAAGCTTATGCTTACGGCTTGGAAACACGCATCCATGGCGAACTCGTAAAAGATGCTGAAAGCTGGATCAGCATCGGACTGATGCGCACGCGCGAAAACATCAAAGGCGATACCTACAAAGAATATACGCTCGACGATCAAAACCAGCCGATCGACAGCGTGACGCTGGAAAAAGGCTGGGTAAGACGCCCTACCGACCGCATGATCACTTTCGGTATGTTCTTCCAGGATTACCTGGCTACCAACAAGAACATGAAGATGTACCTCAATCTTATTTACGGTACCAATCTTCCCTATAACATTCCCAATAGCGTGAAGTACCGCAATGGTGCAGAGATACCCGCCTATATCCGTGCGGATATCGGCTTCAGCTATTTATTGCTCGACAGCGATCGCAGCAAACGCCGCAGCCACAGTCCTTTCCTGGGTTTTGATAATATCTGGGCCAGCCTCGAAGTATTCAACATCATCGACAGGGACAATACCATTTCCTATCTGCTGATCAAAGATTTTTCCAACACCACTTACCTGATGCCCAACCGGCTTACACCACGCCTGATCAATTTCAAACTCGTAGCGCGCTGGTAAAAAACCGGCAGCACAACACCTATATTTTCCCTTGTTAAGAAATGGCCGTCAAAAGGCTGGCATGGATTTAGAAATGCTTTAACAGGAATTAACATCCTGTGAATAAGTAAAGAGCGGGAATTCAACGTCAAATAAATTATATTTGGAAAGGAAGGGCAAGCTTCTGCAAATGCGCGGAAGACGCACTGGTAACCCGGTTAACCCTTCGCCGGTTTTAAGAACAAACAAGCGCCGGCAACTAACCACCCGGAGCAATTAAAAACCTAAGGAATTGACAGACACTATCATTAACCTCGAGACCGTCAACCCTATCGAGTTTTTCGGAGTCAACAACGGTAAACTGGACCTGCTAAAAAAGAAATTTCCCTTACTCAAGATCCTTTCAAGAGGCACACAGATCAAACTGAGCGGCGCCCCCGAACAGGTGGACGTGGCGAGGGAAAAGATTACCCTCATTGTTTCCTACCTGGAACGCAACGGACACATGAGTGAGAATTATTTCGAACAGATCCTCGGCGGTGATGATGCCGAAACCGTTGACCATTTTGTGGAACGCAACCCTAATGAAGTACTCGTATTCGGGCCCAACGGTAAGTCGGTCCGCGCAAGGACCGCGAACCAGAAAAAGCTGGTTCAGATCAGTGAAAAGAACGACATCGTATTTGCCATCGGACCAGCCGGTACCGGTAAAACCTACACCGCAGTAGCCATGGCCGTGCGTGCACTCAAAAACAAGAACGTTAAAAAGATCATTCTTACCCGTCCGGCTGTAGAAGCAGGTGAAAGCCTCGGCTTCCTTCCCGGCGACCTGAAAGAAAAGATCGACCCGTATCTGCGCCCGCTCTATGATGCGCTCGATGATATGATCCCCGCTGACAAACTGGGATACTACATGAGCACCCGCACGATCGAGATCGCACCGCTGGCTTACATGCGCGGCCGTACACTCGACAATGCTTTCATCATTCTTGACGAAGCACAGAACGCAACCGATCTTCAGTTGAAGATGTTCCTTACACGTATCGGTGCCAATGCCAAAGCGATCATCACCGGTGATATGACGCAGGTAGACCTTCCACGCAACCAGCGAAGCGGTCTGCAAACTGCCGTACGTATCCTGAAAAATATCGACGGCATCGGCCATGTTGAACTGGACGAAGAAGACGTAGTACGTCACCGCCTGGTAAAATCCATTCTCCGCGCCTACAACCAGGAGCACGAGAAGCAGGAAGAACAACGGGAAGAACGCGAGCATCGCGAACGCAGGTAATTCAATTAGTTGCTTACATTTGACGGCAATAGTCACATGCAGCAACGTTTTTTAAAAAATATCTGTTGGAAAAGGTGGCCGGTCGGCTGCCTTTTCTTTTTACTCACAGCGTGTAAACAACACGTGACTCCTGATTATTCAAAACAATACAAGGCTATCCATGCCGCTGCGGAGCTGGTGCATGATGGCGATCTCATCTTCCGCAACGGCACCGATGAAGTGAGTGCTGCCGCACGCAGCATGAATGAAAACGATACCAGTTATTCGCATTGCGGGCTGCTCATGATCGAAAACGACAGTGTTTTTGTTTACCACGCCATCGGCGGTCACTACAATCCAAGCCAGCGGCTGAAACGCGAACCGCTCGACAGTTTCTGCAATCCGGTAGATAATGACCGCTTCGGCATATTCCGTTACGAAATCGACAGCCTCGAATCCGGCAGGCTGAAAAAAATTGTAGCGCAGTATTATGCCTCCGGACTTCGTTTCGACCTGTTCTTCAACTTTTTCAGCGACGATGAAATGTATTGCTCCGAATTTGTGTACAAAAGTCTCAACAAGGCGCTGAAAGGCCGCTTGCAGTTCCTGATCCGCCGCGACAGATGGCCTTACGGTGTTTCGCTGGACGACCTTTTTCTGCACCCCGGCGCCAGGGCCGTTCATCAAATACGCTTTTAGGGGATTTCAGCATTCGAACCAAACGCCTACATTTGCTATTATTGAAAATTTAATAAAATGAAAAAAACAACCCAACTGTTTCTCGCCGTGGCAGCTATGGCCACTATCGTATTCGCCAGCTGTAGCGGCGGAGCCAACGAACCTAAAGCTGTAGTAAAAGCTTTCTTCGAAAAACTTTCCAAGAAAGATGTGGACGGCGCTGCCAAACATGCAACAGCCTCCAGCAAGTCGACCCTGGACATGATGAAAAAAGGTCTGGAAATGGCCGACAAAATGCCGAAAGAATCGAAAGAGAAAGACCCGGCTGAAGAATTCAAAAACATGGAATTTGGCGAAGCCCGGATCTCCGGCGACACTGCTTACGTGCCTGTTGGCAAAAAAGGCGAGAAAATGTCCGACATTCCGCTGGTAAAAGAAGACGGCAAATGGAAAGTGGATTTCAGCATGGGTACACTCATGAAAATGGGTAACGATGAAAAAGATACAGAAGGCGTTAACGAAATGGAAAACCTCAATTCAGACAGCGTTAACCAGGAACTGAACCGCATGACAGACAGCATCACCCAGCGACTCAATACCGTAACACCGAAGGAATAAAGAAAGGGTCTGATAAAGACCGCATTCAAAGATTTTGTACTTTGCAGGGATGAAAAGAAAATTTATTTCCTTTTTGTCCCTGCTTTTATTTTGTGCCGCCTGTAACGAAAGTAAAAAACAGGAACCGGGTTCCATGGACAACGATGTAGTGTCCGCTACCAGCTTTATCCGCGCCGCATTGAAGGGCAACTTCGATCTCGCACGCACCTACATGCTGGAAGATTCCGTGAATAATGACTATATGGACGTTGCCGCCCGCAGTCAACGAAGTGCCGACGATCGTCAGGGCCTGTTCGATGCATCGATCATCATTCACAAACGCGCGGAAGCCAACGACTCTACTACCGTAATCGTATACTCCAACTCCTACCTCAAACAGCGCGACACGCTGAAAATGGTAAAGAAGGGTGACAAATGGCTGGTAGACCTGAAATTTCTTTTTGACCACGACAGCGACACCTCTCTCAATAAATTCCTGGCCGCTATTCCCGATAAAGACTGACCATGCGCTACCTGTTGCTGATAGGACTCGGTGGCGGACTTGGCAGCATGGCCCGGTATCTCTGCCAGCGATGGATGGCCATCCATTATCCGCACAGTTTTCCTTTCGGAACGTTAATCGTCAACATAGCAGGTTGTTTCCTGATCGGTATACTCTGGGGACTGAGCCTCCGGCCAAATGGGATGAATGAGGGCTGGCGGTTGTTTCTGATGACCGGCATTTGCGGCGGCTTCACCACCTTTTCTGCATTCAGTATGGAAAGTCTTCAACTTTTACGTGCAGAAAAAACAGGTCTTTTCATGTTATACGTTGTTTGCAGTGTAATTTTGGGGCTCGTTGCCACCCTGGCAGCATTTCGTTTGACCCAATCTTAAATATTCTGCATGCTAACAGTGAATCACCCCTGGCATGGGGTACATTACGGTGAAAAAGCTCCGAAAGTAGTAAACGCCCTGATCGAAATCCCGCAGGGCTCGCGTTCCAAATACGAAGTAGACAAGGCCACCGGCCTGTTGAAACTCGACCGCGTTATTTATTCTTCCTTCCATTATCCCGTTAACTATGGGTTCATACCACAGACACTTGGCCAGGACGGCGATCCGCTGGACATCCTTGTATTCTGTTCACAATCCATTCAATCCCTCTGTCTGCTGGAAGCGAAAGTGATCGGCAATATGCAGATGATCGATAGCGGCCAGGTTGATGACAAAATCATTGCCGTAGCCTCGCAGGATCCATCCGTGAATCACTACGATCGCATGGAAGACCTGCCTGCACACTTCCTGCTGGAACTGCGCAACTTTTTCGAACAATACAAAGTGCTGGAAAATAAAAAAGTGGAGATCGATAACTTCCAGGACAAAGACACGGCCTGCAAGATCATATCCGAAGCGATTGATTTTTATAAGGAAGAATTTTCGAAGTAATATCCTGTTATTGTCCTTGGGTCCTTCGGCCCTTCGCCCTTCGGTCCCTGAGGCTCTCGAAGGGCCGAAGGGCGAAGGGTTAACGGATAACAGCTTTTACCATGCATAAAATAAGCCCATGAACAAAAACCGGTTGCTGCTCCTGCTATGTTTATTCTTTTCTGCTGCCGCACAGGCACAGGGAGGACTGGAGCGTCTTTGTGGCGCGTATTTCAGATCAAACCCGTACAAATTTTCCTACAGCCAGTTTGTGCCGCATCTGCTCAACGACCCCACATTGAAAAACACGCAACTGACCAGGCGTTCAGGCGATTCCCTGTTTTATTTCGGAGGAGAATACACCACGCACAAACCATTTGATTTTCCGCAGAAAAGAATTGAAATATCCCTGCGCGAAGCCCCCGTAAAAGTATCGGACACCTTATCGCTCGTAGACACAATCATTGTATACACGCTTACTTCAACCGCAGAGAACAAACCGGAAATAGTAAAGGCTGTGCAAAAGCAGGCGGAACGCATTCACCGCAAATACCGAAAGCTATTTGCAGGTACGCAATACCTTACCTTTCAGCAAGCCGGACTTAGTGACGAAGGAGGAATTTATAATTACTATGCGCCTGGTTACCGGCTCGCTCCATTCGCCGTTACCTGGGAAATAACGCCTGATAAAAAAGAAGTACAGCTTTCACTGATCTTCCGTATAAAGATCTATGAAAACGAAGCGGGCATCCCTTTTCCCTATTATAATTAAAAAATTACCAGTAACGTTTGACGGCACGTAGCCTGTGTGTGCGTTTACCGGTATCGGTATTGACAATTCCTTCCTTGTCAATCTTGTCGATCCGCACCTGTCCCGATGCGTGAATGATCTGATCATTGCCAATCATCATTCCCACGTGCACGATCTCGTCGCGGTCATCAAAGAAAGCAAGGTCGCCGGTGAGTGCGTCTTTTAATTTTTTTACAGGATGGCCTTCCTGCGCCTGTTGCCATGCATCGCGCGGAAGGGAAATGCCGATCAGTTTGAATACGACCTGTACAAAGCCGCTGCAATCCACGCCCAGCAAGGTTCGGCCACCCCAGAGATAAGGTGCATTGAGCCACCGCAACGCGATCGCCTTCACCATTTCCGAACCGGGTATCAATTTTGCCGTATCGATAAGTGTGCCTTGATATTGTACCGCGTTATCGCCTTCGGCGATGCGGAGAGAAGAGCCAAGGGGAATATGCATGGTCTGATCGCCGGTCTGCAAAGGTGCCAGCAACTCACCGGCCAGTTTTACGGGTTGTTCACGCAACAGGTTTTTAGCCACAGGTCTGATCATGTTGTACGTGAGCCATCCCTCGTAACTGTCGTAAAGACTGCGTACCTTGATCCAGTGCGCGTCTTTGGTCTTGAGGATTTTGACGGCTTCGCCAAACAATAACTGGTTGATCATTTCGGCGCGGTGACGTGGTTTGCGGCGGACCGGGGCTGCCGGTACGGTAACGAGTGCATACTCCATGCTAAAGCGTTAAGTTTGAACGAAATTACAGGGAACAATGTTATCCTTGTATGAAATTATCGGATTGCCGCATCTAAAGAAAAAATAGCAGCTTTACAGGGTGAACAAGGATAAATACAACCATATCAGTGACCAGGAGCTTCTGCAGCGCTTTCATGGCGACCATGACAACGAATGGCTCGGCATCCTGCTGCAGCGCTACACACTCCTGCTGCTGGGTGTTTGTATGAAATACCTGAAAAATGAGGAAGAAGCCCGCGACGCCGTGCAGCAGGTATTCCTGAAAGTGATCCAGGAGCTGCACAAGTATAAAGTAGATTATTTCAAGTCGTGGCTCTACATGATCGCGAAGAATCACTGCCTGATGAAACTCCGCGACCGGCAGGGCAAAATTCCGGTAGAACTCACCGATGCGCCTGCTGAAGAGACCGATACGGAAGCTTTGTTGCTAAACGATATAACCCTCGACCTGCTGGAAGAAGCGCTGGAAGAATTGAATGCCGAGCAGCAGCAATGTGTAACTTTGTTTTACCTGGAGAAAAAAAGCTACCAGCAGATAAGCGAGGAGAAGGGCTTTAGCCTGATGCAGGTGAAAAGCCATATCCAGAACGGCAAACGAAACCTTAAGATCACCCTGGAGAAAAAATTAAAAGAAAAGGCAAACCGCTGAAATGGCCGACAATAAAAAAGACATATTATCCAACCTGTCTACTGACATCGATCAGGAGAAGCTGTTGCAATACCTGCAGGAACAGTTGTCGGCCGACCAGCAACACCATGTAGAAAAAGGATTGATCGACGATCCGTTTGCAGCCGACGCCGTTGAGGGCCTGCAACAGATGCGCGATAAAAAGAAAATGGAATACATGGTGGAAATGCTGAACCGCGATCTGAAAAAGAAAACGGAGAAAAAGAAAAAACGCCGTCAGCAACTCCAGTTAAAAGATCATTCCTGGCTTTACCTCTCAGTAATCATCGTGATCATCCTGATCGTGATCTGTTATTTCGTGATTCATTACATGAAGTCACGCGGTCAGTAAGACGTTTTGTCTTTCCACTTTTTCCATGCTTCAAAAACAGCGAGTGCTTCAGGATGTGCCACGTGCATAAACGGAATTTTACGCGTTTGCATGTCGGCATTAATCTCGTTGTAAATAAATGCATCGTCGAACTCGATAGCAGCGGCCTCATCACGTGTATTGGCATAAATAACACGGCGCGGTCTTGCCCAGTAAATAGCTCCCAAACACATCGGGCAGGGTTCACAACTGGTATAAATATCACATTCGTTTAATTGAAAGGTCTGCAGACGGTTACAGGCATCTCGGATCGCCACCACTTCTGCATGAGCGGTGGGATCATTGGAAGAAGTAACGCGGTTGTTGCCCTCTCCCACTATCACATTATCTTTTACCACTACGCAGCCAAAAGGTCCGCCATGGCCGTTCTCCATTCCTTCCCGGGAAAGTTCAATAGCGCGCTCCAGGAATACTTGTTCTTCTTTAGTAAGCATGTTGAGTATTAAGTAGTAAGTTTTAAGTTATAAGCAAAGGTGTAAAGCGTAAGGCCCGACACTTCGGGCTAAGGCGTAAGGTATAGGGTTTAAGGTTATAAGCTTTTGTGTCTTTGCGTGAAAACCAGCAGCGTTCCTCTTTTGACTTTTGACTTTTGAATTTTGACTTTTGAATTTTGACTTATTTCCGTGCAAAAATCCTGAATTCCTGTGGATTTCCTGCCAGTTTCGCACAGTTTATTCACCAGAATATGGCCAATATGAAATTAATATTAATTCTTGTCTTTTGTCAAGCCCTGAGCCGCCTAAGAGTGCTACCTTTTGCCCGAGTATTGTTCTCCTAAAATACCCGTTGTATGCAATTGGAAAAAATAACTTCAGGTATCGGCGACAAAGCTTTTGCCTTGCTGAAAAACGGCAGACGGCTGTTAACCTTTGCCTTCCATCCCCGTTCAAATGCCGCGCGCATTGAGTTTGACAACGAAAGACGTGTGTTCCTGCTGCGACGCGAAGGATTGTTTCGTCACCGCATTGTACTCTACAATGAATACGGTATAAAGCTGGGACGCACCGGCATTGAACGTGGCCAGCGCTATATCGATGTAGATAACAACCGGTACTTCATCCGCTCAACAGATAAGGATAATAATGAAGAGCTGACCATCTATCAGCAATCGGCACTTCCGCTCGCCGTGTGCAGTATGGACAAAGCAGCTTCAACCGAAGATCCGGGGATGCTGATGGTCCTTTGCTGGTATCTTTTCAATCCGGCGGCATTGCGGCAACCGGCTATCTGAAAATACTACAACTGATCCCAAACCTCACGGGCAAACGTTTCGAGAGAAGGATCGCGTGCACCCATCAACAACAATACCGTGTCTTTTGTAAAATGCGGACGCATGGTGTCCAGCATGTCATTTCTATCGGCAACGAAGAATGCCTGATGCCCCGCAGCCCGCAGATCATTGATCAGGTCTTCAGCAGAGATATCTTTTACGGCGGTACCGCCGGCATAAAAAATTTCGCTCATCCATATTTCATCACCCGGACGCAAAGCCCTGCCAATCTCTTCCACGAAATCGTGACGAAGAAATTTTGTCGGGCCATAACCATGCGGCTGAAACCAGGCAATTACTTTTGACGCAACGGGTTGGCAGGAGCTGATGGCCGCCGCACATTTAACAGGGTTGTGTGCGAAATCATCCACTACCCAGATACCGTTTTTATTTCCCAATACCTGGTTGCGGCGATAAATGCCTTCATAGGAAGCGAGGGCAGTTGCTGCCGTTGTCAATTCAACACCCAGCCGCGCCGCTACCGTTGCCGCAGCTAACGCGTTTTCCATATTATGACGCCCCGCGAGTTGCAACACAAACGGCACACCATTGATCAGGAAACGTGATTCAAAACCCTGCTGTGTAAAATCTGTGGCTTTGAAAGCTGCATCAGTATCCAGTTCTGCGGCAGCAAAATCGTTTGAAGCGCCGGCAGACAATTCGCGGGCAATGGCATTGCCGCGGTTAACAATGAAATGGCGGCTATTGCTGCGGAAGGTGGCAAACACATCCACCAATACTTCGATCTCTTTGTGATCCTTGTCTACGTTGAGCAGCACACCTATCTCGGGTTTGTATTGTACGATGGAGCCGTCGCTTTCATCCGCTTCGATCACGAGCCATTCGCCGCTACCGACTGCGGCATTGCCGATCTTGCCCTGCCTGATGAGATTTACCAGTCCCGCACCGCTGATGATGCCGGGCTGAAGGCCTGCGTGTTGAAGAATGGCGAAGAGCATGCCGGTAGTGGTGCTCTTACCGCTGGTGCCACCGATAGCGATGGTCTTGCGGCTTGCAGCGATCAACGCCAGGAGTTCTGCTCTTTTTAAAATCGGTATGTTGAGCTCGCGCGCTTTTTTTACTTCGGGAACAGAATCTTCCACTGCTGTAGATACCACCACGAGATCGGTGTCGGCCGTGATGCCATCACCGTTTTGCACGAAACACTGAATGCCTTCGTTCTCGAGTTTGGCTTTTGTTTCATTAAAAACGCCGGGTTGAAAAAAACGGTCGCTGCCGGACACCTGCATGCCGGAGCCCTGCAGGTATTGTGCAATGGCACTCATGCCTGCACCGGCCACACCAATGAAAAAAGGACGTTTGAATTGATTCAGCTCAATCATACGATATGGGTTGATAAATTATTTGTGTTGCTTGTAAAAGCGGATCATTTCCGGATAACCCCAGCCTTTCGCCAACGAAGATACGGCTCTGGCGATGCGGGTTGTGCGGGTGGTATCTGTTTTTGCCGAATCGATCCATTTGCTGAAATAATTGCGGTGACCTGAAGGAAGGCTGTCGAAGAATCGTTTTGCATCGGGTTCGTCGGCGAGGCAATCCACAAAAGCCTTGTTGAGTTCATAACCTTTGGCATCTTCCGACAATTGCACCTCGATCATGGCGCCGTGTTTTTTGCCAATGCCTTTACGCATATCGGCGTTAACGGCAATAATGAAGATGCCGCCACCCATCGGTACGGTGGCTACGCCGGCAATCTTGAAATTATCGAGTTTGCCTTTGACGCGAAACGCTTTTTTAAACCCGGGTTTCAGTTCTTCAGCGAGATCGGGAGGGATTTCGAAATAAGTCCAGCCGGTTTTTTCGCCTTTGGAATCGAACTTTTTTAATTGGGCGGTAAAACGGATCATAATCGGTTGATTAATGGAAATAAAAATAGCGGATTCTGGATGTTAATGAAATACCTGATTGGAAACGCACATAATAATTTAACAGTATGGTGAAACAATTAAATAGCTGCTACGGATTAAAAGCCTTATCTTCGCGTCGTTAATTTGAGTTTGCAGCCCGGTTACTGAACGACGATATTCTGCTAAGCATCTTTTGTCTTATATAAATTTCGCTTCTTACTGCCTCTGTCTTCTCAAGATTTTTTATCGATTAATTTTTTCGAATGAACATTTACATTTCCAACCTGAGCTTCGCTGTAATTGACGAAGACCTGAGAAGTTATTTTGCCGAGTATGGCGAAGTAAGTTCAGCCAAAGTTATCATGGACAAATTCACAAACCGTAGCAAAGGCTTTGGTTTCGTTGAAATGGCTGATGACGCTGCTGCAAAGAAAGCGATTGAAGAATTGGATGGCGCAACAGTTGACGGACGTACCATTAAAGTAATGGAAGCTCGTCCTAAAGAAGATAAGCCGGCTCGTCCGTCTTACTCTAACAACAACCGTTGGTAATACTTTTAAAAAAGCCCCGATAAACCGGGGCTTTTTTAATGTGTAAATGCGGAGATGTGCCCAGCCTTCGGCTGGGGCCATGTGAAAATTAAATACGATCGCCCCTTTCACCCCCAGGTCTGCACATTTACAAACTCCGCTCTCTCCGGCTGTTTACTTATAACTTATTACTTAATACTTACAACGGCTGTTCCCTATACCCTACGCCTTCCACCTTACACCTTACACCTTCTCCCTTCCTCAAAATACCACAAACCGGTAATTGACCGGTATCAAACTATCCAATACCTTTAGCCATAACCTTAAACCTTTTCTTATGGCTAACAAATTCAACGTAGTGGTGGATGCACCGCTTACGAAGGCGCAGGCTTCTGCACTTAACAAAGACATTCAGGCACTCGTACTGAAACACGTCGCCCGCATTGACAACGGAGTCATTGCACAACGGGTAAAATTTCCCAAAGAATGGATCGGCATCTGGCTCAAACAATTTTCGACGCCTGAATTGCTGAAAAAGAATCTTAACTACCGGCAGGTACGCCGCTGATCTTTCAGTGATGATCTGATCATTATCAAATCAGCATATGAAAGCCAGCCCGCTTTTATGCCCGAGTGCCGTATGCGCCGAAGGTGCGCAACTGATAGGCATCGTTAATAACGAAGGGACGGTTGACCTGCTCGCAGATCCGCTGCCGGTAACCAGCGATTTTGTGGAAGCCGCATTTGAAGGCAGGGCGCCGGAACAACGTTTCCGGTTTGCCAACACCTGCGCCAAAAACGGTTGCCAGCAATGGAATGGTAAAGGCTGCAGCATCAGCGACATGGTAGCCGACTTTATCCGTGCAGAAGAAATTGAACTGCATTTACCGGCCTGCGGTATCCGCAAAGATTGCAGATGGTATCACCAGCACGGAGCAACCGCCTGTGCAGGATGCCACCTGGTCATTACCGATAATGCTGCTCAACCGGCTTAGTCAATCAGCAAGGCCTCAATCAAAAAAGTCCCTGCCAGGGCGGGGACTTTTACTTTATGATTTTTTAAAGCGTATTATAGCTTGTTTCAGGCGCGCTGACGTGCTGCCGGAACTTTCTTCTTCGACTTCTTCAACGCCGCATCGATAGCAACGCTGAGATTAGCGAAGGTGGGCTTGCCTTTGAACATTTCTCCATTAATGAAGAATGCAGGCACTTCTTTCACACCCAGGTCGATGCCTTCTTTCAGGTCATCCTGTACCTGCCAGCCAAATGTACCATTGACCAGGTCGTCCAGGAATTTCTTGCTTTTAACACCGGCTTCTTTGGAGTGCAGCTTCAGACTGGTAGTACCCAGGCTGTGGCGGTTCTCAAACAATACATTATGCATTTCCCAAAACTTGCCCTCCTGTGCAGCCGCCACGGCGGCTTCACCGGCTTTCAGGGCGCGCTGGTGTATACGGGTCTGAGGAAAGTGACGGAAATTAAACCGCACCTTACCATCATACTCTTCCAATACTTGTTTAACAACTTCATTCACGCGTGCACAGGCTTCACTTTCGTAGTCGCCGAATTCCATGAGTGTGACAGGAGCATCTTTACTTCCCACAAAAATTTCCTTGGGTTCTATAATAACTTCTGCTTCCTTTCTAAGTGGCATATTATCTTACTTTTTAAATCTGTTTAATCTTAACCCGCGAAAGGTATGTCAATACAACAAAATACTAGAATTTTAGTTCGCTGCAAGCCCTCATCCGGCCAACAACGCGGGTTTCAGCGATAAGAAAAGATTTTTTCTCTTTTTTAAAAACAGTAATCAACTGCAAGTCAACTCATTATCAATTATCGCTCCATTTCTTCTCTTTTTACAAAAGAAAAAAACATTCATATTTTTTTCATATTCAACGCTTGGGCATCATGAAATTTGTTGATCCAACTCAATAGCTGTCAGTACGTTGCAGTTTTATGCCAGGCCTTTAAGACACTAAAAACGGCAATAAGTTGGTTAACATACGCAGTTTTCCCACACTACTTTTACATCATCAAAGGAGCATAACACCTCCGAATCTCATTCTACGCTTGTTTGCCGCCCGGCGATTGTGACCCAGAAACGAAGTTGAAAGTATAGCCTTATTTAATTTATCAAATCAAGCAAAAAAGTAAAGTCATGAAAAACGTACTCCAATTCCCCCGCTTAGCAGTAGTAGCCCTCGCGGCCCTGTTTACCTTCGCCTTCAGCGCACCAGCTTTTGCCGGTAACGAGAATCCTACCGTAGAACTGAAATTCATCGGTAACCTCAACAGCCAGCCTGTTTACCAGCTCAACCTGAACAACATTGAAGATGGCGAATACACCATCGTGATCAAAGACATCGCCGGTGAAGTACTGTACTCTGAAAGAGCAAAAGGTACCAACATCAGCCGCAAGTTCCAGCTGAACACTTCCGAGGTTGACGAAAACGCCCTGCGTTTCGAGATCATCAACCGCAAGAACTTTGAATCGACTGTTTACGAACTGAGCAAAAACACCCGCACCGTTCAGGATGTAGTGGTGAATAAAGTGAAGTAATTCCTAACCGTCCATACTTAAGGATTATCCCTTCCGGCAACCGGAAGGGATTTTTTATGCCTGCGCTGGCAGCGTTGCCGGTATCGTTATCAGCCGTTTATTCTTGATAAAATTCTTATCAACCCCGATTTCCACTCGTTCATTTTCCATTTTTATTTGTAAAAAAATAGAAAACTTTCAATTACATACTTCCGACTTATCCGGGTTTTGATCGCCAACTTAAAAGAACGATTGTCCTCCGTCTATCGCGGAGGGTTTACTTTTAAAACTTGTCAAGATGAAAAATCGCAAAACCAACTTGCTGCATCTCGCATGCGGCGTACTTCTTCTCGGCAGCATCGGCTGTCAAAAGTCTACCAAAGATTTGCTCACAACATCTGTGAACGGCGATGGCGGTAACGAACCCGAAATGCTCGGCCTCGTCGTCACCTTGCAGAACCCAGGATTCGAATCCGACAAAACCGGATGGGGCGATCCCAATTCTTTCGCCATTTCAACCAGCGACAAAAAAAGCGGCGCCAAGTCGGCCAAACTCAGCGCTTCCGGCGATCGCATTCAACAGGCCGTAACAGTTACTGCCAACACGGACTACACACTGAGTGCCTGGATTCTCGGCAAAGGAACCATCGGCGCCAAAGCCGGTTCCACCGTACTCAACAGCCAGGGCGGCACCTACAGTACCTGGACCCAAGTAGTAGTGAACTTCAATTCCGGTTCGGCTACCTCCATCACTTTGTACGGTGCTTACAACGCCGGTGAAGGCCGCTTCGACGATTTTGTTTTGGAAACAGCAGGCAGTACACCAACTATTCCCTCTTCCCCTTCGGGCGCATCCGCCAGTGCAGGAAGCAGTTCCACCGTGCTCATTACCTGGAACGATAACAGCAGCGACGAAACAGGTTTTCAGTTGCAACAAAAAATCGGAAGCGGCGGTACCTGGAGCACCATAGCCAGTAGCCTGGCCGCCAACACCACCAGTTATTCCCAGACAGGTCTCAGCGCCAACACCACTTATTTTTATCGCGTAAGAGCGTTTAATGCCGCGGGCAACAGCACTTACAGCAATGAGGCTTCCGCTACCACGCCTTCATCGGGCGGCACAGTGCCGGCACAGATCCTCGATCTTACCAACTGGAAAATAACGATCCCCGAAGACGGGCCGGATGCTAACTCCGATGCCGACGAAATCAAACAACCTGCATTGGCTACTTATTCCATCGATCCTTATTTTAAAGTGAACAGTGCGCAGAATGGTGTCATCTTCCGCGCACACACCGGCGGTTCCACTACCAGCGGCTCCAATTATCCGCGCAGCGAATTGAGAGAGATGACTTCCAATGGCGCTACCAACGCAAGCTGGTCTTCCGGTTCCGGCACGCACACGATGGAAATCGACCAGGCCATTACCAACCTGCCTGTTGTAAAAAAACATATCGTAGCCGGACAAATCCACGATGGAAGTGATGATGTGATCGTGTTCCGTCTCGAAGGCACGAAGCTGTTCATCGACATCAACGGCACCGATGGTCCCACGCTCACCAGCAGCTATGTGCTCGGCACCCGTTTCAAAGTAAAGTTTGTGGTGTCAAATAACCAGACCAAGTGTTATTATAACGGCACGTTGATGTATACGCATAACCAGTCTTATTCCGGTGCTTATTTCAAAGCCGGTGCCTACACACAATCATCTTGTCAGCCCGGCAAAAACCCCGGCCCCACCGAGTCGTGCAGCGCATATGGGGAAGTGGTTATTTATGGGTTGTCGGTAACGCACAATTGAGGCAATAAGGCAATAAGTGAATCAGTGAATAGGTGACATGCAGCGACCTTGCGTGGTGGTTCGTGTATACACCACAACTATTCGAAACGTTTATGCGCAAGAGTCGCTTCTCATTTTTAAACGTAATGACGGCGTGAGGTATAAGTTAGTGCCCCTTGTTGGTCTCCCGACCAACAAGCAAGCGCCAGGTTTCTTTGACAGGTAAAGGCCCACTTCGTACCTGATTCAGGGATGGGCAGGTCCGTTGGTCCGGAGACCAACGGTGGCGTGAGGTCGGATTGACAGGTTATAAATATCTTCCGAACAGTTGTGTTGTCTGCACGAACCAAGGGAGATGCAGGCTGTTTTACTTATAACTTATTATTTAAAACTTGCCACTAAAAAAGCGCCCCGCGGGGCGCTTTTTCTTTTAAACTTTCTCCGGCGTTTCATTCCGGAACACCACCGTATTATCAAACACATCGACCAATACGGGCTGCGATTTATCTATGTCACCCGCGAGAATGCGCTTGCTCAACTGGTTGACGATTTCTTTTTGGATAAGACGTTTCAGCGGCCTTGCTCCAAACTGCGGATCAAAACCCTGGTCTGCCAGGAACTCCAAAGCATAGTCACTGAACTCAAGACGGATACCACTTTCTGCCACCAGTTTTTTCAGGGACTCCAACTGAATTTTCACGATGCCCATGATCTGCTTTTTGAGCAGCGGCTGGAACATGATGATTTCGTCCACACGGTTGAGAAACTCCGGACGAATGGTCTGCCGCAGCAAGTTCATTACATCCGTTTTGGCTTTATCCGTTACTTCTTCCAGGTTGTTTTCACTCACATTTTCATAGGCGTCCATGATCAGATGACTACCGATATTGCTGGTCATGATGATGATGGTATTCTTGAAGTTCACCACACGTCCTTTGTTATCGGTCAATCTTCCATCATCCAATACCTGCAGCAGCACGTTCCATACATCCGGGTGTGCTTTTTCAATTTCATCCAATAACACCACAGAATAGGGTTTGCGGCGTACCGATTCCGTCAGTTGGCCTCCTTCATCATATCCCACATAACCCGGAGGTGCACCAACCAGACGCGACACAGTATGTTTTTCCTGGTATTCACTCATATCGATCCGCGTCATCATGCTTTCATCATCGAACAGGTATTCTGCCAATGCTTTGGCCAATTCTGTTTTACCCACACCGGTAGTACCGAGGAAGATAAATGAGCCGATGGGTTTCTTCGGATCCTGCAGTCCTGCGCGGCTGCGACGGATAGCGTCTGCAACGGCAGTGATGGCTTCGTCCTGACCAACTACACGTTCATGCAGGTGTTCTTCGAGATTCAACAATTTCTCCCGGTCGCTTTGCAACATTTTGGTCACCGGAATGCCGGTGGCTTTAGCTACGCTCTCCGCAATATCATCCGCATCCACTTCTTCTTTCATGATGCGTGAATGTTCGCTGATCTGGTTGAGCTGGCCTGTATATTCGTCAATGAGTTTTTCCTGTTCTTTTATTTTTCCGTACCGGATCTCTGCTACTTTTCCGTAGTCGCCTTCACGTTCGGCTTTTTCCGCCTCCAGTTTCAGTTGCTCAATGGAAGCTTTACCATTCTGCAACTTCTCCACGATCTCTTTTTCCTGTTTCCATTTAGCGCGGAATGTATCGCGCTCAACCGCAAGATTGGCGATCTCGGTGTTCAGTTGTTTCAATTTACTTTCATCATTCTCGCGTTTGATGGCTTCGCGTTCAATTTCCAACTGGCGGATCTGGCGTTCAAGCCTGTCGAGTTCTTCGGGCATGGAATTCATTTCCAACCTGAGCTTGGCCGCACTTTCATCGATCAGGTCGATGGCCTTATCGGGAAGAAAACGATCGGTAATATAACGGCTGGATAATTCCACCGCAGCAATGATCGCTTCGTCTTTGATGCGCACATGGTGGTGCGTTTCATAACGGTCTTTCAATCCGCGCAGGATAGAAATTGCATCTTCCACGCTCGGCTCATCGATCATCACTTTCTGGAAGCGGCGCTCGAGGGCTTTATCTTTTTCAAAAAATTTCTGGTATTCATTCAGCGTGGTTGCTCCCACTGCGCGCAGTTCGCCGCGGGCGAGTGCGGGCTTCAGGATGTTTGCCGCATCCATCGCTCCTTCTCCTCCACCGGCACCTACCAGTGTGTGGATCTCATCGATGAAAAGAATGATGCTGCCATCGCTGTTGCTCACTTCTTTTACGACCGACTTCAGGCGTTCTTCGAATTCACCTTTGTATTTGGCACCGGCAATCAGCAGCCCCATGTCCAGGGCATAAATCACTTTGGATTTGAGATTTTCGGGTACGTCACCGTTAACGATACGGTGAGCAATACCTTCTGCGATCGCGGTTTTACCTACACCAGGTTCACCGACCAGGATCGGGTTGTTCTTGGTACGGCGTGAAAGAATGTGCAGGGTCCGGCGGATTTCTTCATCACGGCCAATTACCGGGTCAAGTTTACCCTGACGGGCAAGCTCGTTGAGGTTTTTGGCGTATTTGTTCAGCGCATTGAATTCCTGCGTTTGTGTTTGTGAGGTAACCGTTTCGCCTTTGCGCAGGTCTTTGATAGCCGCTACCAACCCTTTTTCGGTAAGCCCGGCATCTTTCAGCAAGCGGGCGGCGTCATCATTTCCCTGTACAATGGCGAGCAACAAATGCTCGGGTGTTACAAATTCATCGTTGAATTGCTTTAATGCGGAGCCGGCGCGCAGCACCACGTTGTTGAGGTCGCGGCTGATCTGTTGCGCCGGATCGCCCGAACTCTTCGGCAGTTTGCCGATCAGTTCTGCCAGACGGGTATTGACCAAATTCATGGTCACATTGTTTTTCTTCAGCAAGTATTCTACGGGAGAATCTTCCTGGTCCAGCAAAGCCTGCAGCAGGTGATCGGTTTCTATGTTGGGGCTTTTAGCGTCAAAAGCCAGTTGCTGTGCCTGCTGGAAAGCTTCAGCTGCTTTGATGGTAAAATTTCCTAAATTCATATCGTTGATGTTGGCCGGCAAGTGCCGGTGTATTTTTATTTATGTTTAATATGGCACAACTATTTTGCCGGATTAACCCGGCTTTTTATTTGCACCGCAACAGTGGTAACAAATCCCAATCCAGCCCCTCAATTCCCGTAACTATGTCATGTATTAGCCGTTTAAACTGCCTGAAGTGCAGTGTCTTAGTCTGTTTTCTGCTATTCTTTCAGGTTTCCCGTTCTCAAAGCTGGGCCGCACTTGACCAGTTGGTAACCGAACGCCAGGGCAAGTTGGGCAAAAATGCCGTCGTACTGGTATTGAAAGGCGATTCCATTGTTTATAAGAAAGAGCTGGGTGACTTCAACAGCAAGACCGTTGCGCCGATCGCCAGTTGTGGCAAATGGCTGACCGCGGCGTTGGTCATGCAGTTTGTGGAAGAGGGAAAAATCTCCCTTGATGATAAAGTAGCAAAATATCTGCCCGTATTTGAAAAGTACAACAAAAACTATATCACCATCCGCCATTGCCTCAGCCACTATACCGGTATAAAAAATGAAACGGTTGTCGGGAAAGTTATTGGTGCCCGCCGGTATAAAACACTGGAAGAGGAAGTGGATGCTTTTGCCGCCCGTGAGATCCGCGTCAATGCCGGAGAAGATTTCAGCTATGGCGGTATCGGCCTCAACATCGCCGCACGTGTACTGGAAGTGGTCAGTAAAAAAAAGTTTGAACAACTGGCCAAACAAAAGCTGTTTACGCCACTCGGTATGCGCAAGACCAGTTTTGCGGAGTCGGATATGATGCGCGCCACCAACCCGTCGGAAGGTGCTGTGTCGAATGCAGATGATTATATGCATTTCCTGCAAATGCTATTGAACAAGGGTGTTTACCAGGGCAAACGCATTTTATCGGAAGCATCTGTCAAACAACTGCGCACGATCCATTCCAAACCGCAGGACATGAAATTTGTACCGAAAGGCGCAGAAGGATTTGACTACGCGCTCGGTGCCTGGGTTGTTGAAAAAAATGGGACATTGGGAACGGCATTGGCCTGCCCGGGTTTGTTCGGTAGCTGGCCGATGGTAGACTGGTGTCATGGCTATGCTTACCTGGTAATCACCAAAAGCCTGCTGGGAGAAGAAAAGGCAGAGCTGCATCTCGACATCAAAAAAATTATCGACGGCATCTATCCTTCCACCTGTAAATGATCCGTGTATGTATGAACGTCACCACGAGCCATTGGCGCCATTGCATGTGTATTACAAACGCATGGCCCGCAACGTGCTCTTTGCCGGCGGCATACTGCTGGTTTGCCTGCTGATCGGCATTGCCGGTTATCATTATACGGCGGATATCGAATGGCTCGATTCCTTGCATAATGCGTCCATGATCCTCAGCGGTATGGGACCGGTAGTCGAGATCAAAACCGTTTCGGGAAAATGGTTCTCGTCGTTCTATGCCTTGTTCAGCGGCGTGGTATTTATCACCAACATCGGCGTGGTGCTCGCACCTGCACTGCATCGTATGCTGCACAGGTTTCATTTACAGGAAAAATAGATCAGAAGGCCTTTAGCGGTGTTTCTGCTTTTACCAATACCACGCGCGCGCGGTCGGCGGTATAAATATCTCCGTAAAATTTCACCAGGTCTGCATAAGAGCCAGCAGGAAATGTTCCGGTGTATTGTTCCTGCAGACGATAATAATAAAGTTTATTATCCTTCAGCACCACTTTATTGCGGTACAAACCGAAGGGTGTTTTGATCTCGGTATCTTTCGGCGCCGATTCGATGGAATAGCCCACGGGAATGTCTATTTCCACCGTATCGATATAGCGGGAAGGTGTATTCAGTTCAACCGGGTATTTACGCGTGGGATCCGGCAAAGGTTTACGGTAAAAACGGCTCATTACATTCGGAAGAATGAAAAGACGTTTGCCGGTAATCGTGGCATAGTTGCTCACCGTGATCTGGAGATTTTCCTGCACCGCAGGTATACGGCCTTTGTGTTCCTGGTAGCTGAACTGATCTACTTCGAATGTCGGGAAGTCCAGTTCCTGCTGTAATTGTTCTTTTACTTTCTGTGGAGAAAGATGGTGTATCAATCCGCTGGCTTCTTCCTGCTCGATGCCCGTGTAGAGAGTGGCAGCATTGATCTGCAGTGTAGCTTCCTGGTCCAGGCGTGCTTTAATGTTTCTGCTTTGTGTGTTGTCTTCGATTGTATACAACGGTGTGCGTACCAGCTTACCTCCGTTTTCATCTACGACCAGGGCATAGCGATTTCCCGTGAATGACCCCATATAACCGGCAGGTGTTGTCTGGCTTGTACATTCGAGCCACATGGTGTCTTTTTGCAAAGGCACGCACAAGATCGCATGATTGAATTGTGACGATGGAAATTCTTCAAACAACTCATCACGGCCGCGGCCCGCATTGATCACTGTATACAGGGAAGGAATGCCCGCTTCTTTGAGCAGGGCCGCCATGTAATTGGACAATGCCTTACAGTCACCGTATTTTTTATCTGCCACATATTTTGCTTCAAAGGGCTGCCACCCGCCGATGCCTAGTTGTATGCTGATATAGCGTGTGTGTTGCTGCATGTATTCGTACAGCAACCGCACTTTCTCCTGTGGCGTATCGATATTGTCGGTCAGTTGGTGCACGCGGTCTTTCACATTCCCCGGCAGCTCATCACGTCCGGCTTTAAGCGCATAGATAAATTTTCCCAGATCCTGCCAGCTCTGCATCGTACCACGGTAATTCTGCATTTCGAAATTGACGGGCCCGAACAATACGATCGGTGTAAGTCTTCTTGCTGCCGGCGCATAAGGTTCGCGAAGAAATGCGGGATAGTTGTTCAACTCCCATGTATACACTTTCGTTCCCTTTTCTGCCACCACCACCGGTTCTTTTTCATATTGATAAGCTTTGTAGCGGAAAGTCTGATTGTCCGGACAGGAAAAGATAAACCGGCTTTGTTGTACCGAAACCCTTTCATCCGATTGCGGAAACCAGGGAGGATAAAACATGGTGCCATTCAGTTTGATCTCGTACTCAAACTCTACGGTATAGGGATATGAACGATGATAAAACTGGAATCGTTTCATCCGGTTATCGTCGATCAGGTTGATGTCATTTACTGCGCTCAGGTCCTGCAGGTCTTTCTTCTTCATCCTGCGGATTACATTTCCCCGGGCATCGTAAAGTGTTCCTTCTACCGACCGTATTTCACGGAACTTATTATAGTACTCAGAGAAGGTTGCGTAATCGTCGCCATTCTCGTGCATAATGGTATAGGCACAATGTATACGGATCACCGCTTCGCCATCCTTCTGCAGGATGAACTGTTGATCTTCGAGTCGCTTGACCACATAAGCGCTCTTGAGAAGCGGCTGTGGTATGTTGGTGACGGAAAATGGCTCCTCTGCTTTTGTCTGTGTTACAAGTACAAAAGCAATTATTGTGAGCAAACAACGCATCAGCTTATTTCTTTTTCTTGAATACAATCTGTTCACTGTGTTTCTTTACTACCAGGTTAAAGAATTCGCGCAATGTTTCATATTCTTCCGGTGCGAAGAAGGTACGGCTGATCACCAGCCGGCAACGCAAGGCGATGGCATTGTCGGTTTGGGAAATGCGGTATTCAAACACACCATCGCCGTCTTCGTTCAGCTTCACCACCATCTGTTTGGGAATTTCATCCACTTCATAACCTTTGGGCACTTCAATGCGCAACAGGTAGGTCTGGTCCATGGCAAAAGGCATCTCGACAGGATACAGACGTTGTGCCGATTTGAATGGATTGTCTTTGAAGCGTTCGTCCAGCAGCGGGTTGAAGTAGATCAGGTCTTCGTCACCCATTGGCATGTTGAACTTGTACTTTATATCAACCGGACCTTCCATTTGTGCCAGGGAATCGATTGATTGCTCAAGGAAGGTCATTTCTGCGCCGGCAGCACGGGATATGTCGGTGAACACCGATTCCTTCCCCTTTTCTTTTACCGCTCTTCTCAACCGGGCAGATTCGAAATAGCCCGCCCGTTTCTGTACGCTGCCAAGCAGCCGGCCGGCAGAATCATTCACGATGAATACGGAAGCGAGTTGTTTTTCCGTAAGCGAATCGGCAGAAAACTCGAGCGGTGTAGCGTCAGCGTTGATCACGCGTGCGTGACCATTGTAACATTTATAAGGAAGGTGACCGAAGCCCATGGAAGGATCGGCCGCATCGAGATAATAAACACTCTCACCTATTCCTATTGCTGCGATAAGGTAATCGAAACGTTCGAGCAGCGGGTACATGGAATAAGTATATCCGTGCGAACGCGTGCTCAGGATGACCGCCTCTGCCGCTATTCCGGCTTTGCGCAACATGGCAATCAGCAGCAGGTTGATGTCTGCTACATTGCCATTCTTCTTACGCAAAACTTCTTTCATTGATTGCGTGGTGCGGTATCCATAGTTGTTGGTACAAGTAAGATTGTCGCGTACCCAGGCATAGATTTTTTTTGCCCGCTGCAGTTTGTCGGTAGTGTTGCCAACCGCTCCATCGACCGCATCGCCGAGCCAGCCGTTGTTGCCGTTGATCTGGCCGATGCCTTCGTCTTTCAGCAGTTCACCCATTACATCGGTCCAGCTGCCCATGATGCGGCGATACTCCAATGGCGGACGATGTTCGGACAACTGGAATTCGATCTTGGAAATATGATTGCGCAATGTGGAGGTAAAGCTTTCCTCTTTCAAGGCAGGCACATCTTTCATGGCCCAGCGTCTTTCCGCGATGCTCGCCTGGAAAGAATAACGTTCGGTAGCCATGGCGGTACGGCTTTCGGAAAGCGTGAAATTATCATTCTTGGTGCTGGTAGTTTCTACCGCAAAAGGATGATAACCCTGCTTCAGCGTAACATAGTTGAAAAATTGCGGAATGGCCACCTGGTACTCGCTCCAGAGGCGCGGGTTCTCACCCTGAAAATACCAGGGTTGTAAATTGAAAAGAAACGGCGATTCAATCGTGTATTCGTATTCGATGATCGAACCTTCGCGGACATTGGGCAGTGTGAACTTCTGGTGAGCCCAATACTTGTTGATCTTGTCTTTGAAAACAGACGACTTTTCGAGTTTGGTGGAAACTACTTTCCCGTTTTCAATATTGTAAGTGGAGGCGCGCAGATTAATCAATTTCTCTTCGCTTTGTGAACCGGTGTAAAGCGGAATGGTTACATCGGCTACGCCATAACCATTTTTATTGAGAATGTGGGCGCGGCGGTATACTTTGAATTCCAATGTAAAACCTCCGGAATTGTTGCCAATAAAACGAGAAATGCCGACTTCGGAAAGTATCACGGCATTGGCACTGCTGTCTACGGAATAAGCTTTTTTCTGGAATTCTTCGGCGTCTACTTTGCCGAATTTGAATTTGGGAGCGTCCTGCGAGAAGGCTGGTAAGGCACATAACAAGGTGGCCAGCAGGAGAATGGCGGAACGGTTAAAAATCATAATTAGTGGCTCGGTTGTCTTGAAAACGCAAATGTACCTCAAAAAGTATTTTCCGGCATGGCTTTTTGCCGGCACGCCGGAGGCGTTGATACATTAGACTTATCTTTACCGCATAGTGAACAGCCTATCGTATAACACCCGCCTGGTACGTGAAGCGGTCCGGGAATTGGGATTTGACTTTTGTGGTATAGCCCGCGCGCGCCGCCTCGACGACGATGCCCGCCGCCTGGAAGAATGGCTGAACCAGGGCTTTCACGGCTCCATGCAATACATGGAAAATCATTTCGACCTGCGCATCGACCCCACCAAACTTGTCCCCGGCGCCAGGTCCGTCATCACTTTATTAAAAAACTATTACCCGGAACAGCAGCAGCAAAACGATACACCCGGCATCGCCAAATATGCATACGGCAATGATTATCATGAAGTAATCAGGGCTCAACTGCGGCAGTTGCTGGAAAAGCTTTCGGCAGAGATCGGCGAGATACAGGGACGTGGCTTCGTAGATTCTGCACCCGTGCTGGAAAGAAGCTGGGCACAGCAGAGCGGATTGGGATGGATAGGACGCAATGGCAACCTGATCACGCGCAGCAGCGGCTCCTTCTTTTTTATCGCCACGCTTATTACCGACCTGGCACTCGAGTACGATGATCCGATAGCAAAAGATTATTGCGGATCCTGCCGCCGCTGTATCGATGCCTGTCCGACCCAGGCAATCCTTCCCGACAAAGTGGTGGACGGCAGCAAGTGTATTTCTTATTTCACCATTGAATTAAAAGCGGAACTGATCCCCGAAGAACAGAAAGGACAATTCAACAACTGGATGTTTGGTTGTGATACCTGCCAGGATGTTTGCCCGTGGAACCGTTTCAGCAAACCACATCATGAACCAGCCTTCTCTCCGATTCCGGAAATATTAAATCTTTCCACGCGTGATTGGGAAAACCTGACGGAGCAGCAATTCCGCGAAGTATTCCGTCACTCTCCCCTCAAGCGTTCGAAGTATAACGGTATACGGCGCAACCTGCGTTTCATCCGGGAAAAATAAGCGATCAGGGAACTTTCACTTCGATCCTGCTCAGCAACCTGATATTGTTGCGATCGGTATAATCGTATTGATAGAGTCCGTCCTGCCCGATGAGCAGCGCATGGTTTCCCGAAGCGATTACATCATAAGCATTCACATTGATGGTTTTCAGCAATACAAGATTCTGCACATCCGCCGCGTTGTACACTTTCAGCCCTGCAATGCCATCACAGATAAAAAGCAGGTCATTGTCTTTGGATAAACCATGCGGATTAGCCATTGGATAGGTCTTAACCAATTGCGGATCGGCGACACTGCCCGAAGCCAACCGGAGAACTTCTAACTGATTAATGGTGGTGTTACAGGTTGTACCGGAACGAAGGGTAACATAGGCGTAGTTGTCATCCGCAATCACGGGATCACAACTTTGCACGTGGCTGAATCGTCCTGCCGCCTGCGGCTGATCCGGATTGGAAATATTGTAAACAAACATACCCGTTGCAGATCCGATGAACAACTGGTTACGGAACGGAAAAATTGTTTCGATGTTCCAGCCAACACTAACCGTTGCGCGTACTACAGGATTCTCGAGTACACTGATATCGATCACCTCGAGGTCGGAGCGGGAAACGGTATAAAGGCGGTCACCGGCGATGGCAAAGCGCGCCATCGAGCCGCCCGTACCGAAGGGAGAACTTTTGACACCGTTGCTGCCACTGGTTGCAATAAAAACACCGCCATCCATTTCGAAGAAAGGCTGCGTACAATATTCAACAACAGAAGTATCCCGTTTTTCCCAGTCGACGATTATCTGATCTGATCCGTTTCCATCCGGATTAAATCCATTGCCATATAAACGATACGGAAAAAGATTATCGATTATTTTTTTCACCGACACCTGGAGCGGATTGGTAATATCGATCGCTACCATATCGGTATAAAGGTCGGCATAGAGCACATTGCCTTTAACGGCGATATCGATATTGCCGGGTACATCGATAAATGCTTTATTGACGGGTGCGGCCGGGTTGGTGTTGTCGATAACATGAATGCCCTTATCTATTTCATTCAGAAAAATATAATTCCCTTTGACATAGATCTTGCCGGGTCGTTCGATGGCTCGCGCAACATTACTGTGAATATTATTGCGCACGGAATCCTTGGTCCTGAATACGGGTTTGTAAATAGTGTAGGTTCGTACCTGCTGACAGTTGTCTTTTGCGCAACCGGCAAACACGAATGCACTCAGAGAAAGAAGCATGAGTCTGGCGGTAATGGCAAGTATACTTCTCATAACGCGATAGTTTAGTACAGGACTGACAACCCAAACTTTATCCGACGTTGCACCGGCGTTAAATTATCGTTGCGGCAGCAGCAGACGCAGCTTCAGCCCTCCGTAATAAAGGAACTCTTTGTCCTGTTCCGCTTTATCGAGGTAAAGGTTAGTGAGATCGAAGCCTGCCTGGGGACCGATTGACCATTGCCAGCGACCTCCCGCATTGAGACGCACGGAAAATCCGGCAGTAAGGTCGAAATGATTTTTATTAAAAAGATCTTTGTCTTTATAATAGACACCACCCTGTGCCACATTGTACAGCAATGCATTTGTATGCAATAAGCGACTGGCGGTAAAACCGATATCGAAGGTTACAGGCGGCATTTTACGTGCCTGGTTGATCTGCCAGTGATAAGCAAGCGGTATGGATACAAAATGGAAACTATTAACGTAATCGTTGTTGGGCTCTCCTACGTTGGCGCGGAACGTTGGATTATATTCCCCTGCTTTCTGAATGGTGCTTGCGTAGGAATAGCGAAGTCCGGCCGAGAAGGTGCTGCGCCGCGTGAGTTGTTTTTCCACCACGGCACCGAGGTTCCAGGCTACATAAGGATTAGCGGCAGTCGGCAGGTAAGTAACGGTACCGGGAACCAGCACGTTGGCCTGTTGTGTAAAGCCGTTGCTCAACACATTCTGCCCGGGTTCTACAGCTTTCATCGAGAGAGGCGCTGCCAATACGCCTGACATGCCAATGCCTCCGTCGATACCGAATCGCCAAGCTTTTTTCTTTTTAGCCTTCGCCTTTTTATCCGGAGTGGCGGCTGTTGCAAGGCTGTCTACCGGTGTTTCGGGCAAGGCTGCGAGCGTGGCAGAAGCTGCGCTTGTATCGGCAGGTGTTGCGCTCAATCCGGGTGCTGTTTCAGCGGTGGCGGCCGGTTCTATGGCAGGTAACTTGCTGATACTATTATCTGGCGCCTGCTGGGTAATAACAGGCTCATTGTTGTCTGCTGGTAGATTTTTGCTGTCTGTTGACGTTGTTTTCGATTGTTGTGCAGTAACCGCAGGCCGGGTATTTTTTCTTGTCCTGGTAACGGCCATTGTTACGGGCGTTGCCGCAGAAGCTTGTTGCTGATTATTGGTAGCAGGAGTAACAGCTACAGGCTGACCGGTTGTGGCGATATCTTTTTGGGTAGAGATTCCTGCATTGGAATGCTTTTCTGTTTGGTTAACAGATGGAGATTGGGTAAGGCTTTTGTTGCCGGTACCATCACCGGTGCCGGAGAAAAATTGCATGCCGGCATAACCACCGGTCAGCAGCAGGAAGAAGAATAAAAAGAAGGCCAGTACACGGCGGCGTTTTTTCTTCCGGATATCGGCCGCCACCCGCTGCCATACTTCGGCAGACGGGCGGAGCTTCAGCTCCTCCAGCCTGTTTTGTATGTCCCTTTCAAAATCATTTACCGGCATAGTTCACTTTTTTAGACGGTACAGAAACATTACGAATCCAACTGATCAGCAGGTTGCGCGCTCTTGCATATTGCGAGCGCGAGGTACTGTCGCTGATACCCAGTATCTCGCCTATTTCCACATGCGAAAAACCTTCAACCGCGTGCAGGTTAAAGATCACCTGGTAACCCTGCGGCAGTTGGCGGACAAGATCTGCGATTTCTTTTGCCTGCAATTTTACGGCAGGATCTTCTTTTTCCACCGGATGCATGTATTCTTCTGTGAAAAACATTTCATCGCGGTAGCGTTTGTTGCGTTTGAGAAAATTGAGGGAGGAGGTGACCATGATCCGGCGGATCCAGGCACCCAACTCCCCTTCAAATTTGTATTGATCTAATTTGGAATAAACCTTGACAAAACCTTCCTGGAGTACATCTTCGGCATCCCGCATGGAACGGGTATAACGGTAGCAGATACCGAGCATAGTAGCGGAATACAGGTCATACAACTGTTGCTGCGCCTGCATTTTGCCTTTGAGGCATTCCCTAACCAGTTTACGCTCGTCTATCATACCGGTGATTCCCTGACACGGGAAAATGTGATTTCGTTGCTCGGGGTAAAATTAAAAAGACCGGGCGTGAATCGTGAATGGTGAATCGTGAATGGTGAATCGTGAATGGTGAATCGTGAATGGTGAATCGTGAATGAGAACAGCCGCGGTGAACTCAGATTTCACCACGGCTGTTTATACATATAACTTAAGACCTACGCCCGAAGTATCTGGCTTAATCCTTATGCCTTAAACCTTAGGCCGACACTTCGGGCCTTACCCCTCAACCTTGTACCTTAAAAGGCACCTGCAAATTGCCCCACCAGATGGTAACCGTTCCTTTTTCATCAATTGTAAAAGTCATCTTTTCAGCGAATTGTGCTGCTTTGCCGGGTTTTACCTTTACACGAAGCGCATCTTCGTCCTGCTTGTATTTGTAAGCGCCCCATTGGTTCCAGGTCTTATTGAAGATGATGGTCCATTCGTTGGTACCGGCAATGCTGAACAGGGAATATTTACCTGCGGGCAGTGTTTTGCCTTCGATTTTTACGTCTTTGGTTACTTCAAAAGTAGTGGCCTCGTTGGCACCGGTGCGCCATACCTCTCCCGCTTTGGGCTCGAGGTCTTTGCCAATGGTTCGGCCTTTAACGGAAGGCTGACTGTAATTGATGGTTACTTCGGTTCCACCAGCCAGTGCCTGCGTAACGGTAGCCGGCGGGCTGGGACGTTTTGATTTGTCCTGATCCTGTGCGGATGCCACCATGGTTGTAACGATGGCCAGTGCGGTAAATAAGAATGAGCGCATGTTATTGTGTTTTTTTAGTACCGAAAAATTACAAATAACAAGCCAGAAGGTTCGTTCTATTGGGATAAACGGCTGCTATCCGTGAGATGACGGATATTTTCCAGTCCTTTTTCCATTTTGGGTCCGTACCAGCGGTCAAACAGGATGCTGGTGAACTTCTCCCAGGGATACCAGCGCAGATGGAAATCCATGTACCATTGTACGGTAGTTGAGTCGCTGCCGGGATGCGAGATCACGTTCCAGCCATTGATGACCGGGCGCATGCTGCTGCGGAATTCGGTGATTACTTCCGTGCCTTTGTTTTCCTGCAATACCAGGCTCACTTTACCATCCGGACTCATATTCACTCCTTTCACTACGCCATTTTCATAATAAAGCGCCGCTGAGTCCAGGCCGGGATACCATTCTTTCCAACGCGCCGGGTCTTGCAGCACCGGCATAATAGCCGAAGGCGGAGCGCCCACATTCGTTGCACGCGATATACGCACATGCGAAGGAATGAATAGTGATATCCCTGTTACCAGGATAAACAGAAAAAGAAAGCTGAAGAAGGCCAGTCGGAGCAGTCGCACGAGGGAGGTATTAAGTTGTAAGTATTAAGTAATAAGTAATAAGTTATAGGTATAAGGTATAAGGTGTAGGGCGTAAGGCGTAAGGTGTAAGGTAAATAGCAGCGGCAATCCCATTCACGATTCACTTATTGCCTAATTTTCAAATCTTCAAATTATCAAATTAACTACTCCCATTTCATGATCCTCGAGGCTACGGCATAACCGACCACCAGCCAGATACCCATGATACCGATCTCCTTCCAGCAGTCGGTGAGATGCAATCCTTCAAATGAAATCTTGCGCATCGCCGTGTTGAATTGCGTGAGCGGCAGGATCTGACAAAGGTCCTGCAACCACTTGGGAAATACTTCTATCGGGAAAAATGTACCGGACAACAACATCTGCGGAAAACCAAACAGGTTGATCATTAACGGAATGGTCGTATCATTTTTTGCCAGACTCGCGATGATCAATCCGATGCCCATCAATAGAAACAACATATAAACCGATAACAACACCATTTCTATAAACGTCAACGCACCATTGACCAGCGTGAAGTTCAAAAAGAAATGACCAAAGAGAATCAGTACGACCACGTTGATCAGTTGAAAAAACAACCGGCTCATGCCAATGCCCAGTAATATATTGATCCGCTTCACCGGCGAGGCATAAAATCTTTTTAACACCAGTTGCTCGCGCAGGCTGAAAAACACCACCGCTATACCAAACAGCGTAGAGAATAAAATGGAAAAGCCGAGCTGGCCGGGCAACACAAAATCGATCTGGCGATAGCGCTTGCCTTCGGTCACCACCGGTTGCACCGCATAGCTGCGTTCGAGATTGGTAACGCGCGCCAGTTCCGTTTTCAACCGCAAATGATCGATTACCTCTAGCAGTACATATAAGTTGGAACCACTTGCGGAAGATGAATGAACGAATACGCGGTATTGTGGAGCCGTACTATCTGCTTGTGGTTGCTTACGTATATCGAGGATGGCTGTCAGTTTTCCTTTCTCAACGGCTTCGTTCATCTTCGCCGTATCGGGATAGTCAACAATACGCAGCAAAGGACTGTTGCGGATACTGTCGAACAGTGCATTGACCGTATCGGAACCGGGTGCCACCGCCAGCGATTGTCTTCCCGGACCTCCGTTGCCAAAAGCGCCGAATATCAGGATAAAGATGATGGGAAACAGCAGGCTGAAGATCACCGACATGGGCTGGCTGAAAATTGCTTTAAAGCTGGCCCTGGTGATGGCCCACAATGCACGGGACTGACTATAGGTTCGTGACATAGAAGGAATTGGCCACAAATGTAGCGAAAACGATTGTACGGCGTGGCTTAACGGATCAGCATTTCAAATGGCATCCGCGCCTGCACGGCTTCACTCATTCGGCGCACTTTCTGCAATTGCTCATACACCCGGAAATAATCGTCACCGAGTTGCTCGCGCATTACTGAAGTATAAGAAGCAGCGGGATCCTTGCGGCCGAATAATTTTTCAAAGAAACCATAGGTTTCCGGCAATTCGCGAACGGTGTAATCGTCCAGTTTGGCCATGCGCGCCGCACATTCGACAGCCTGTTGCAGACCCCCAAAACGGTCTACCAATCCTATTTCCTTCGCGCGATAGCCGGTCCATACGCGGCCTTGCGCAATTTCTTCGATAGCGGCTGTATCTTTTTTGCGGCCTTCGGCTACGCGGTTTTTGAACATCGCATAGATCCGCTCCACATCATGTTGCGTGCGTTGTTTTTCTTCTTCCGTCATCGGGCGGCTTATACTGCCCGTATTTGCGAACGGACCCGTTTTTACTCCATCGAAGGTGATGCCGAGTTTGTTGCGGAAGAATTGCTCCATATCCGGATAAACGCTGAACACCCCGATCGATCCGGTGATGGTGGTAGGCAGGGCAAAGATGCTGTCTGCTGCGCAGGAAATATAATAGCCACCTGAAGCGGCCACATCACCGAAACTCACCACTACAGGTTTTTTGTCTTTACGGGCAAGCGATAGTTCGCGCCAGATATCTTCACTGGCCATGGCGCTGCCTCCGCCGGAGTTTACGCGCAGTACGATGGCTTTGATGTTCTGATCCAGTCTGGCTTTGCGGATGAGGTTGCGGTAGGTTTCTCCACCAATATTTCCTTCCCCGCTTTTGCCGTCGATAATATCGCCTTCGGCATAGATCAGGGCAATGTTGCCGCGGCTGCTGCTGGCCAGCGATGAAGTTGCTTCGCGATAAGTGCCGATGGAAAGGAAATTGATTTTTTCCAGTTTATCGATGTCGAGTTTTGTTTTGATCTCGTCTTTGATCTCATCATCATATTTTACGCCATCCACCAATTTGGCGGCCACGGCATCTTCTGCATAACGGATGGCGCCGGTTGTAGCGAGATTGCGCAACGTAGCGGTATCGACGCTTCGGGCTGCCGAAACAGTTGACAGCAGGTCATTGTACAGGTCATTGAGCCAGATGGTCGTTTGCAAACGGTTGGCATCGGTCATGCGATCGGAACGGAATGGTTCCGTAGCACTTTTGAATTTCCCTGCATAAAAGATCTGCGGCTTGATCTGCAACATATCCAGTGTTCCTTTCAGGAACAGGTAATCCACGCTATAGCCCGACCATTCCAGTGATCCGTGCGGGCTGAGGTAAATTTTATCGGCGGCTGTTGCAATGGAATAAGCTTTTTGCGACATGCGGTCGCCAAAGGCGATCACAAACTTTCCGCTCGCTTTGAAATCGCGGATAGCCGTGCGGAGTTCTTCGCCTGCGGCAAATCCGTTTCCGCTGCCGTTGGCTTTTATATAAAGTCCGGACACATCTTTATCGGTGCGTGCGCGGTGCAGCAACCTGACTACTTCGTATAAACCGGGTACATCTTCGTTGCCTTCTCCGCCGAGGCCAAACATTTTATCCTGCTTTTGCTCGGCAAAATGCTCGGCAAGGTCCAGCACCAGCACCGTGCCTTTGTTCACTTTTGGTACCTGGTTGCGGGCGATCTTACCAACCGTACCGGCCAGCAGGAATACACCGATCAGGGTGAAAATGATGAGAGCAAGTAAACAGGCAAAGAATACCTTAAAAAAACTGCGCATGATAAAAAATGATTTAGGCTCCGACCGATAATCCGGTCCACTACCCGTCAACATTTTGGGTAGAGGGTCAAAAATAAAGATATTTGGGGCGTTCGTGCAGATTACTATATGAATAAGGCTTATTTACTGACCGGTGGCAACCTGGGCAACCGGGAGCAAAATCTATCGCAGGCCAGGGACCTCATATCCCGGCATTGCGGCCGGCTGGTCCGTGTTTCCGCTATTTATGAAACGGCAGCCTGGGGAAAAACCAATCAACCCGCTTTTCTGAACCAGGTGCTGGCCCTCGAAACCACGCTCGCACCGCGAAAGCTACTGGCGGCTTTGCTGGCTATTGAGGCAGAAATCGGCCGCGTGCGATCGGAAAAATATGCGCCCCGCGTGATCGATATCGATATCCTGCTGTTCAACGACCTGCATTATCACGATGAGCACCTTGATATCCCGCATCCGCGCCTGCCGCAGCGGCGTTTTGTACTGACACCGCTGGCAGAAATAGCCGGTGAACAACTGCACCCGGTGCTTCATCGCACCATCCGGCAACTGCTCGATGCCTGTGAAGATCCGCTGCCGGTGGTGAAACTGCATTGATTTTTCCACAAACTATTCATCCCGCTTTTTCCGTAAAACGTATTTCTTTTACCTTGCGGGCTGCTTTATGCGTTACAACTTTATTACAATAGAAGGAAACATCGGAGCCGGCAAGACCACCCTGGCTCATATATTGAGCAAACATTACAATGCCCGGCTGATACTCGAAGAGTTTGCAGACAACCCTTTCCTGCCGAAATTTTACGAAAATCCCCAACAGTTCGCTTTTCCATTGGAATTATTCTTCATGGCAGAACGGTTCAAACAACTGAAAGAACTATTGCAGCAGCAGGACATGTTCCAGGAATTGACCGTTTCCGATTACTTGTTCACCAAATGCCTGCTGTTCGCAAAAGTAAACCTGCCGGAAGATGAGTACCGTCTTTATCAACGACTGTTCGAGATCATTCACCAGCAACTGGTACAACCCGAGCTGCTGATCTACCTGCATGCACCGGTGGATAAATTGCAGGCCAATATCCGCAAACGTAACCGCTCTTACGAACAGCAAATCCCGGATGATTACCTGTTCAACATCCAGGAAACATATACCAATTATATCCGTCAGCAAAATCCGCGGACCTTATTTGTAGATGCTTCCAATGCCGATTTTCTGGGCAATGAAAAGCATACGCAGATTATCTACGATGCGCTGGAAAAGGAGTACGAACCAGGTATTCACTATATCTCGCTTCCCTGAATTGCCGCGTTTCAGTAAATTTGCGTTAACCAATGGACGACAAAGTACCGGTAACGCAGGTTACAAATGATCCTTTTGCCGCAGTGCGGATTCCCGAATACAGATTTCTCCTCTCAGGACGCTTCTGCTTTGTTATGGGCATCCGAATGATGACCACACTCGTGGCCTGGTGGATCTATCATCTCACCAATGACCCGCTTGCGATCGGGCTGGTGGGATTATCAGAAGTCATTCCTGCTTTGTGCATGGCTTTGCCTTCGGGGCATATTATCGATCAGAGTGAAAAGCGAAAGCTGTTGCTCAAGGCCATCTCCTGTTATGTAGTGGCCGCAGCGTTGCTGCTCTTTTTTTCCACTGCTTTTTTTGGTGAACATTTCTCAGGAAGGCAGATCTCGTGGTGTATATATGGAGTATTTTTCTGCACAGGCATTATCCGCGCTTTTGCCGGCCCTACCTTTTCCTCGATGATCGCCAATATTGTGCCGCGGCAGTATCTGCAAAACGCCACTACATGGACGCAGGCCAGTTGGCTTTCCGCCTCCGTTACGGGCCACGCGTTGGGTGGATTTCTCATTGCATTCGTTGGCATTACGGGCACCTTCATCGTGGTCGTTTGCCTGATGATCTCCTCGCTGATCTTTTTGTTCCGCCTTCACCCCAAACCTCCTTCTCCGGAGAAAAAACAACAAAACTCTTTACGCAGCATACAGGAAGGATTGCAGTTTGTATTCCGGACAAAAGAACTGCTGGGCGCCATGGCGCTGGATATGTTTGCGGTATTGTTTGGCGGCGCGGTGGCCATGGTACCGGTGTACGCAAAAGACATTTTACACATCGGTCCGATGGGATTCGGGTGGTTGAATGCCGCTTCTGATATCGGTTCGGCGATCATTGTGGTATTACTCACGCTGGTGCCGATGCGCAAGGCACAGGGCAAAAAATTATTGCTGGCGGTGGGCGGTTTCGGCATCTGCATCATCATTTTCGCCTTTTCCAAATGGTTCCTGTTGTCGTTTGCCGTATTGATGGTTGCGGGTATGCTGGATGGCGTGAGCGTGGTGATACGCGGAACAGTGATGCAATTAAAAACGCCGGATCACATGCGCGGGCGCGTTGGCAGCGTAAGTTCGATGTTCGTCAACTCCAGCAATGAATTGGGACAATTTGAAAGCGGTCTCGCCGCGCGTCACCTGGGCATTATTCCTTCCGTGGCATTTGGCGGATGTATGACCCTGCTCATTTTTATCATTACATGGTTCAAAGCGCCCAAACTCCGGAAGTTCGAATACTGATCAGTAAGTCGTAAACCTGATCGTTGCGGACTTCAGTCGTTGCTGCAACCAGGCAAGCCTCCTGCGCTGCTCCGCGGCAGAGACCGGTTTGGCAAATGATGCAGTTATTGACCAAACGGTGTCATACCTGTTGGTTGCAGGACTGAACACCCGCTCGGGTTGTATGGATATCTCTTTCAGGGATGAGTCTAACGCATACATTTCTTTGGCTAGCTGTTGTTGCAGGGAGTCTGACCTGTAATCGGAACGGAGGGCGCGTTGCAGGCTGTCCATTTTAACATAAATATCTTTTATCGACAAACTCTGTAGCTGCACATCCTGGTTCAGATCATCAAACATTGTACGCGCCGCAGCCTGTGCATCGGGTCCCTGGTAGAGATGTAACTGACAACCCTGAAGCCCGTAATAACGCAGTTTTTTTTCCAACGATTGAATTCCCGAACTATCTATTACATCTCCCATTAATACTACTTCCAGCTTAGATCCGGACGGTTTGTATAAAAGTTGGCTCGTAACAACAATGTGCGTGCGATCCTGGATCTCTTCGCGCACGAAACGGGTTGCCTGCTGTTGAAAAACAGATTTTTTGATGATATGAAAAGTGAGGTAAATGCTGGGGGCAATGGTGAATAAAATAAGTGCTGATATGATCCAGGTAATGCGCTTCTGTTTGTTCTTTTCGCGCTCCGTCACTTTAGGATACCCCAATAAAGTAACCACCAGGAAAGTTGAAATGGCAATCAGCACGCTGTTGATCATGAACAGGTAAAAAGCACCGATTACATAGCTCCAGTTAAAATTGCTGAGGCCGAAACCGATTGTGCAAAGCGGCGGCATCAAAGCCGTGGCAATGGCCACGCCCGGAACCACATTACTTTTCCGCAACTTACTGGCCCCCGCTACAATTCCCGCAACCCCACCTACAAAAGCAATCAGCACATCATAAACAGTTGGGGAAGTACGGGCCAATAATTCTGAACCGGCTTCCTTTACAGGGCTTATGGCAAAATAGACAGTTGAAGTAAGCACACTTACGCCCACCATGATGGCGAAATTGCGGACGGCTTTTTTGACTAATAAAATATCGTTTATTCCCAGGCCAAGTCCGAAACCCGAAATCGGTCCCATGAGTGGAGAAATAAGCATGGCCCCGATGATTACGGCCGGGGAGTTCATATTGAGGCCCAATGAAGCAATAAAGATTGCTGCCACAAGTATCCATACGCTGGGGCCGCTGAATTCGGTTCCGCCGCGTATACTGGCAACAGTAGATTGCACATTCTCCTCGTCGGCGGGCAGTCTCAATTTACGGATCAGGTAGCGTACCGCGGAAGAACGAAGCAGGTTCATTTAGCTATTCGATTGGTGACGGCACTAAAATAGGAAAATTCTCAGCGCTGTGCAGCCATCAGTTTTTCAATCACATAATAGGTAATGGGGCAAAATTCCGTGTTTTTCAATGTGAGCACCGGTCGTTTGATCAGCACGTCCTCATCGGTGTAGGGAAAACGGCGGCAGTCAGATGGCCGGTCTTCGTAAACGGAACAGTGGTTGTCCGCGCCCAGGAAAGGGCAGGGCGATGATTTTACCACAAAATCTCCTTCCTCGTCCACGCGGAGATAGGTTTCGATGAACACGCTTTCGCGCATGCCCATCACTTTAGCGATCCTTTTTACATCGGGAGTTTTGAAGCGGGGGGAAAAGCTTTTGCAGCAGCGGGCGCAGGCCAGGCAATCCACTTTTTCGAATGCTTCTTCATGAAGATCAGGAAGTTGCCTTAAGGTTTTGTTTTTGTCGGCCCTGGCCAGAAATTGTTTGTACAATTTTCGCCGTTCACCCGATTTTTTTTGCCAGTTGTGCAACAGATCTCCCGCCATCGTGCGAAGGTACGGAGGGAATAGTGAATGGTCAATCGTGAATCGTCAATCGTGAATCGTCAATCGTGAATCGTCAATCGTGAATGGTGAATAAAACAGCCGTGAGTCGTGAATGGTCAGTTTGTTTCGAGAGCTTTAGGCCTGAAAACCCAGAACTTAATACTTATTACTTACAACGGCTGTTTTACCTTAAGCCTTACGCCTTAAACCTTTTACCTACAACCTATTACTTACTACCGCCTTATCCACATTCCCCGCCTGTACGAACAAACGCTATTTTTTGTGCTGACAGCATCGTAACTTTGCAGCGCTTTTCGCCAGCCGTCGGTCGACGCGCTGACCTTTCCCGTAGATCTTAAAAATCGCCAATTAAATGAGCTTGTTCGAACAACAATCCAATGAATTCCGTTCCCGCCATATCGGTCCGAGGGAAGGAGACTCCCGCGCCATGCTGCGCGCCATCGGCTCCGCGAGCCTGGACGAACTCATCGACCAGACCGTTCCCGCTGCTATCCGCATGCAATCTCCGCTGGACATCCCTCCCACGCTCAGCGAACATGAATACCTGCGGCATATCAAAGAAGTTTCCCTGAAGAATAAACTCTTCACCAATTATATCGGCCAGGGATATTACGATACCATCACACCCTCGGTAATCCTCAGGAATGTTTTTGAAAACCCGGGATGGTATACCCAATACACCCCTTATCAGGCTGAAATTTCACAAGGCCGTCTGGAAAGTCTGCTGAACTTCCAGACCATGGTCAGCGATCTTACGGGCCTGCCTATTGCTAACGCGTCCCTGCTCGATGAAGCAACGGCCGCCGCGGAAGCCATGAGTATGTTTTTCCATACGCTCAACAAACAGGAAAAACCTGAACGCCCGCGTTTCTTTATCGATAAGGAAATTTTTGCCCAGACAAAAGACGTAATCCGCACAAGAGCCCTGCCACTCGGCATCGAACTCACAGAAGGCGATTACAAAACATTTACACCCGATGGCAGCTTCTTTGGTGCCATTGTACAATACCCCAACGACAAAGGTGCCATAGAAGATTACCGCGCATTTACCGAAGCGGTGCATGCAGCCGGCGCTTATGTGGTAATGGCAACCGACCTGCTCGCACTTACGCTACTTACGCCTCCGGGCGAACTCGGCGCCGACGTAGCGGTAGGTTCCGCACAACGCTTCGGTGTGCCGCTGGGTTATGGCGGACCGCACGCAGCCTTCTTTGCTGTTAAAGATGATTTCAAACGCAGCATTCCCGGACGCCTGATCGGTGTGAGTGTGGATGCGCAAGGCAACCGCGCATTACGCATGGCCCTGCAGACACGTGAACAACACATCAAACGCGAAAAAGCAACTTCTAACATTTGTACCGCACAGGCACTGCTGGCCAACATGGCGGCCATGTATGCGGTCTATCACGGACCCGACGGACTGCGCAATATCGCGCGCCGCGTGGCATTGCTCGCGCAAACTGTTGGTGAAGCGATTGCCGAACGTGGATTTGAATTAGTGTCCAACGCATTCTTCGATACCATCGTTGTGCGTGTTAAAGATGTAAACATCATCCGCGAAAAAGCAGATCGTCAGCAGATCAACCTTCGCTACATCGATCATCAGCATATTGGTATCTCCCTCGACGAAACCACGCTGCCCGAAGATCTGTATGACCTGATCAATTGTTTTGAAAACGATACAGACCCCGTAGCATTCGACATTGCCCAGGATGCGGAACTCGTACATCTGCCTGCTTCACTGCAACGCAGTTCCGATTTCCTCACACATCCTGTATTCAACAGCCATCACAGCGAAAGCCAGATGATGCGCTACATTAAGTCACTCGAGAACAAAGACCTTTCGCTCAATACATCGATGATCTCCCTCGGCAGTTGCACGATGAAACTGAATGCAGCTACGGAAATGATGCCACTGAGCTGGTCGCACTGGGCGCGTATGCACCCGTTTGCGCCACTGGATCAGGCCGGAGGTTATCAATACATCGTGGATGAGTTGTCCCGCTACCTCTGCAACATCACCGCATTCGACGCGTGCAGTTTGCAGCCCAACAGCGGTGCACAGGGCGAGTACGCAGGTTTGCTGACGATCAAAGCCTACCACGAGGCCAATGGCGATCATCACCGCAACGTCATGCTGATCCCCATCTCTGCACACGGCACCAACCCTGCTTCTGCCGTTATGTGCGGAATGAAAGTGGTAGTAGTAAAAGCATTGGAAAACGGTTACATCGACATAGAAGACCTGAAAGTGAAAGCAGCACAATACTCCAATCAATTGTCGGGTATCATGATCACGTATCCCAGCACTTATGGTGTGTATGAGGAAACAGTGAAGGAAATCACCGACGTCATTCACCAGCATGGCGGCCAGGTATACATGGACGGTGCAAACATGAACGCACAGGTGGGCTTAACGGCTCCCGGTCTGATCGGTGCAGACGTTTGTCACCTCAACCTGCACAAGACCTTCGCCATTCCGCACGGTGGTGGCGGTCCTGGCATGGGTCCTATTTGTGTAAAATCACATCTTGCACCACACCTGCCCGGTCACGTATCATTGGCTGGTGAAAAAGGAGTGGTGTCGATGAGTGAAGGCCGTGGCGCGGTATCTGCTGCTCCCTATGGCAGTGCCTCCATCCTGCTGATCTCTTATGGTTATATCCGCATGCTCGGCGCGCAAGGTCTTACCGATGCAACGCGCTATGCAATTCTCAATGCCAACTACATGCGTGCGCGCCTTGCTTCCAAATACGATATTCTTTATACCAATCACCAGGGACAATGTGCACACGAATTCATCGTTGACCTGCGGCCGTTCAAGAAAACTGCCGAAGTGGAAGCGGAGGATGTTGCCAAACGTCTGATGGATTACGGCTTCCATGCGCCGACGATGAGTTTCCCCGTTCCCGGCACCATCATGATCGAGCCTACAGAAAGTGAAGACAAAGCAGAACTCGACCGTTTCTGTAATGCGATGTTGTCTATCCGTGAAGAAATTGAAGCGATTGAAGAAGGCAAAGCCGACAAAAAAGATAATCCGCTGAAAAATGCTCCGCATACGCAGGCGGTGATTTGTTCTTCTAACTGGGAGCATGTCTATTCCCGCGAGCAGGCTGCGTTCCCGCTGCAGTATGTAAGCGAGAATAAATTCTGGCCAAGTGTTGCGCGTGTGAACAATACCGTTGGTGACAGAAATCTTATCTGTACTTGTGAGCCGGTGGAGAGCTATATGGAGACTGAGGCCTGAGAAGGAAACAGCCGCCCGATACTTCGGGCCGATACTTCGGGCATAAGCTATAAGTAATAAGTTAAAAAGCCATGGTGCGTACCCTGAGGTTCTCGAGGGGTGCATATCGTGGCTTTTTATTGACACTTCACTCATTCACTGATGCCTTATTGACCTGTTCATCTTCAATGTTGTGATTCGTATAAACTCCGGCGGCAACAGCAGCAGGAACCAAAACGAAGGAACAAGCTCAAGGTACAGGTAAACAAAAAGACATGCCCACATTAAGATGGGAAATGCCCGGACCAGATAGCGGTGGTAAAAAAAAGTCCCGGGAAACAACGACAGATACCAATGAGCGGCAAAAAGCAGGATGATAAAAACCACAGTACAGATTATGGTGTAAGTAAAAGGGAGGTTGTCCAATGCGGGTTCAGTCGCATTACTCTCCGGCAGCTATAAATACGCTTCTCTGCCTTCATTATAAAATCAGAAAAGCCTCTGCTGAAAAGAACGTTCGATTCCATTGAACGATGAAGATCAGTCTATTCCCGGGTAATGTTATTACATCATTCTCCGGAATTGTTATATAATTCACACATTATTCCCCATTTACCGGACGGTCAGCCATATTTGCCGTAGTATTGTACAGCCAAGTGTCCACTGATAAAAAAGAAGATTTATTATTTCATTTTTTTTCTGATCAGGCGCTGCTGCTTTCTTCGCAGGCATATAACATATTGTAAAAATTAAACGGCTGACCGTTATGCTGTTACTGCGTTTAATGATTCATTGAAAGGAAATAATCACCTCTGCAGTTATCAGCAAAATCTGTTTATAATATTTTTCAATAGCCTCACAATTGTTTGAGATCAAGGCAAACCTGTTTAAGACTGTGGCATGGCAGGATAATTGAGTCTATATATCGAATGCACTTACTGAATCTCCGGGAATATCCGGCTACCTTATTCCTACGCTGCGGCCCAATCAACCACTCCAGTGAAATTGCACATCAAAAATATGGTTTGCATCCGTTGCACAATGGTCGTGAAGGCGGAACTCGAACAGTTGGGATTACACTATACGAACGTGGTGTTAGGCGAAGCAGATATAATTGAAAACATTTCGCCGGAACAATTGGACCAGTTCAAAAGGGCACTTTTGAAATCAGGACTCGAACTGATGGATAACAAAAAAAGTGTACTGATCCAGAAAATTAAAACTGTGATCGTAGAACTGGTACATTATTCGGAAGAGCCGTTGACCATCAAATTTTCGGAATACCTCAGCAGCAAACTGAACCACGATTACACTTACCTGGCTAATCTTTTTTCAGAAGTGCAGGGCACAACGATAGAGAAATTTTTCATAGCGCATAAGATTGAACGGGTAAAAGAGTTGTTGGTTTATAATGAGCTAACCCTTACGGAGATCGCATTCAAAATGCACTACAGCAGTGTTGCGCATTTGTCCAGCCAATTCAAGAAGGTAACAGGTCTGACTCCGACGCATTTCAGACAGCTTAAGGACAAGCGACGTTCGATGCTCGAAGACGTGTGAATTATACAATTCTTTCACAGGATACTGTAACGATAGTACGTTTAAAAAGACTCACCTTTATTACAGCTCTCCATTCAAACTAAAAAAGTGTTCGTGTTTATCATTGTTTCCGTTTCCGTACTATTAATCGTCCTGTTTTTTCTTCGCGTACTCTTCTATTCAAAAAAGAACATTTCTGAAAAATCTTTCTCGATCGCCTTGCAGAGTGAAAATAACGGAGAGTATGAAGACGCCCTGCTCAATTATGAGATCGCACTCGTTCAGGTAAAAAAAATGAAGCACCACAAAGATCTGAAGAGTAAAATACTTGAAAAGATCAAAGTGTTGCATACCGTCATTCAATACCAGAAGAACCTGTTCAATGTGAATAAGAACGCATATTAATAATCATGTACAATACTTAAAAAATGAATAAAAGCAATCTCTTACTCTCCGCACTTTTTATAAGTGCTGCAGTACATTCACAAACGTCTGTTACTACCGTGCAATATAAAACAATGATGCAGCCGGCCCTTACCCTTGAACTGGCCAACAACCAGGAAGATGTAAAAGCCACCATCCTGCAAAAGTTAAAAGATGCAGGCTACAAGCCGCAGACAGAAGGACACCTGTTCTGGAAGAACAATACAACAGACGGGTTTTATGTATTCAACAATACCCAACTTCCTTCCCTGGGCAGCCAGAAGCTGGACATGTATTTTAAAATAACGCAGAAAAACAAAGAAGAAAAAAACAACAGTCTGATCTACTTATTGATCAGCACCGGTAATGAAAACTTTACGTCACCCGAACAGGATACCGTGCTTTGGGACAATGCCCGGGTTTTTCTGAACAGCCTTATCGAAAACACTACGGCTTACAGTCTTGAAGAAGACATCAGGAAGCAGGAAGACGTTTTAGCTGCTTCACGGAAAAAGTTGTCGAATTTTCAGAAGGATGAAAAAGACATGGATGGCAAAATGAAAAAAATGCAGGACGATCTCCGGACCAACAAAGACAACCAGACCAACCAGCAGCTTGAGGTGGAAAATCAACGGCAGGCACTGGAGGCATTGAAATTAAAAAGAAAGGCATAATGGCCCAAAAGCCTGACCTACAGCCCCCTCCTTCCGATGTGGGAATTATATAACAGATCTGTTAAATCGTGTAACAACCGCAAAAAGCCCGATGCTACCTTTACACTGGTTTTTCATAGGATATTGGACTTAATACAGGGCTGGATTTTTATCCTGGCCCTTTTTTATTTTCCAGGCAACCTTACACTCAACGTATCTATAAAAATTCACTTACTGTAAAATACAATTTATGACCGACAAGCATACAGAAGACCAGGAAAACACCGAACTGGAAAAATCGAAAGCGCATATCATCGTTGAAATAATTGAATACATGGCCAATTCAGTGGTAATAAAAACAATTATCAAAAAATCGACCGGTAATATCAGCGTTATGTCATTCGATAGTGGAGAAGGGTTAACGGAAAAAATTTCCCCTTTCGACACCTTTGCCCAGATCATTGAAGGGAAGGCCGAGATCGTTATAGATAAAGTATCCCACCTGGTAGAATCTGGTCAGGGTATTATTATTCCGGCCCATTCATCCAATTATATACGCCCCAACGGCCGTTTCAAAATGATCTCAACTATTATTAAGAGCGGATATGAATAACTTTCTTCCGGTTAAAATCATCAATGGAAAAATTCAGTTTCGTCATCTTCATATTAACAGTGCTCATTACATTATCTGCACTGATAGAAAAGATAAGACTTCCGCATCCCGTCTTTTTTGTAACAGCGGGACTGGCTATCGGTTTTATTCCCATACTTCCCGACCTTGTGCTGGACCCGGAAGTGGTATTCGTCATTTTTCTACCGCCACTGCTATACGACGCCGCTTTCCATATGTTCTGCCGCACCAGCCACACTGTTTAAAGACGCATTAAAGAAAAGATACGAACACCTTGCCCGGCAATTGACCGAAGAAATACAAACACAGGCAGAAAAGGAAAGCCGGCGAAAGGATTTTCCTTCGATAGCACTCACTTCCGTAGAACAAACCCGGATAGAAATTGGCAAATTTCAGCGTCAACTGCTGCTTAAATTGCACAAGGAAGGGCATTTCACCAGTGCCGCAATAAAGCAGGTGGAGAGAAACATGGATATTGATGAACTGCAGTTGGCAAATAAGTTATAAGTTAAACGGCCGTCGTAAGTATTAAGTTACCTTATTGGTGTTGACACCATAAGTGTTCGGAATGTTTATGCCCAGGAGTTGCTTTTCATTTTTAAACGTAATGACGGCGTGAGGTATAAGTTAGCGCCCTTGTTGGTCTCCCGACCAACAAGCAAGCGTCAGGTAGCTTTGATAGGTTAAGGTCAACTTGGTGCATAACTCAACCAGGAGCAGGCCCGTTGGTCTGGAGACCAACGGTGGCGTGATGTCGGAATGACAGGTTTAAAATCTTCCGAACAGTTGTGGTGTTGACACCAACAACGGCGGAGAGCTCATTCACGATTGACGATTGACGAATTTGCTTCATTTTTCACATTTCGCTAGGCGGTAAAGGCATATTATTTGCGCTCTTACTATTAAATTTTTCGCCGGATGAACTGGATCGATTTGCTGTTGGTGGCTGTATTTCTTGTCGCTGTGTGGACAGGCTGGCACCGGGGATTTATTCTCGGCACCCTGGACCTGGTCGTGTGGGCGGGAAGTTTCCTGGTTGCCTATCTCGGATATCCGCACACTTCATCCTGGTTTGAGGATTGGTTTCCCCGTTTGGGGGTATGGCTGTTGCCCGCTGCATTTCTTTCCACCCTCGTAGTCGTGCGTGTATTGCTGGGCGTCATTGCTCACCGAGTAGTGCGCCTGATCCCGCATTCTACCATGAATACCGGCGTTAATAAATTACTGGGCATGCTGCCGGGTGCGGTCAACGGATGGATTTGCACGGTGGTGCTTTCCGCCCTCCTGCTCGCCTTACCACTCAAAGATGGTGTAACGCAGGAAACACGCGACAGCAAACTGGCGGTTACACTGGGCATGCAATCCGAGTGGGCCAACAAAAAACTGGCACCCGTATTCGACCAGGCAGTACGCCAGACAATGAACGGATTAACGGTGCAGCCCTCCTCCCACAAAACCATCCAGCTTCATTTCACCTACAATAATCCGAGAACACGTCCCTTCCTCGAAGCCAAAATGCTGGAGATGATCAATGAAGAACGGGCGAAAGAAGGACTCAAACCGTTGCAGGCCGATCCGGAAATGGCTGCCGTGGCCCGGGCCCATTCAAAGGATATGTTTGCAAGGGGTTATTTTGCCCACAATAACCCTGATGGCCAGGACCCTTTCGACAGGATGGAGGCGGCGAAGGTAAAATTCCGCACAGCCGGGGAAAATCTTGCACTTGCACAAACACTGGAAATCGCCCACACTAACCTCATGAATTCTCCCGGCCACCGCGCCAATATCATGAATCCGGCCTTTGGCCGCGTAGGAATAGGCGTGCTTGACGGCGGATTTTATGGCCTCATGATCAGCCAGGAATTCCGCGACTAACGGGAACGGCATAGTTTTTCTCCTCTTTCCCGTAAAAGGCTTTATGAAATGGGATTGGGAAAAATTTTATGACCGCGCTTACAACTGGGTATTAACCACCGGACCGCGGCTGATCATTGCCGTGGCACTTTTACTTATCGGGCTCTGGCTGATCCGTGTATTTATCGGATGGATGCGCAAGGGCCTGGAACGCAGAAATTTCAACCCCTCGCTGAGGTATTTCCTCCTCAACCTTACGGCCATTTCATTACAGATTGTATTGATCCTGATGGCCACACAGATCGTCGGCATTCAACTCACTTTCCTCACCGCTATTATCGCGGGTTTCAGTGTGGCCGCCGGTCTTGCCTTGTCCGGCACACTGCAGAATTTCGTAAGCGGCATTTTAATCCTCATGTTGAAACCTTACCGCGTCGGCGACAACATCAGTACACAGGGACAGGAAGGTAAAGTAACGGCCATACAAATGTTTTATACAACCGTGCTCACCTACGACAACAAAACCATCACTATTCCCAACGGACAGCTGTCCAACAACGTAGTCGTAAATCTTAGCAAAGAAGGCAACAGGCGTATTGATATCGATCTCAAATTCAGTTATGGCATCGATGAAAATGAAGTAAAAAAAGTAATAGAGAAAACCCTGCAGGATTCAAAGGACATTCTCTCCCAACCTAAAGTACGTATTGGCATTACACTTCTTGAGGCAGATAAATACACACTCAGCGTAAATGCATGGACATCCGCACATGGTTTCATCGATTCAAAAATAGCCTTGCAGGAAAAAATATTGAAAGACCTGCGGGAAGCTGGCATTAAGTTGCCCGGCATGTGATTTTTATGGTACAATAGTTGGTTTTTTTAATTTAAACACCAAACGTTATGAAAGTACAATCCATACTCTTTCTCTTTTTATTTACACTCGTATTCCTGAGTAGCTGCGGCGTAGTAGAAACGGTTTTCAAAGCAGGCATGTGGTGGGCATTTTTCCTTGTAGCGCTTGCCATCGTGCTTATACTCTGGATTGTCGGGCGTGCAAAAAAATAAAAGATGAAAAAAATTAAACTAGCCGGAATTTCGGGCAGTCTCCGCCGCGATTCATTCAATACACATTTATTGAAAAATGTTGCGGACCTGCTGCCGGAAAATGTATCGATGGATATTTTATCTATTGATCTTCCACTCTACAATGCAGATCTCGATATTCCCGAATCAAAAGAGCGCCCCGCCGCCGTACAACAATTCAGAGACGGACTTGCAGCAGCGGAAGGACTGATCATCGTTTCACCCGAATACAATTTTTCTATCCCGGGGCTTCTCAAGAATGCGATCGACTGGGCTTCACGTGGCAAAGATTCTCCCATGCTCAGAAAGCCTGTTGCACTAATGGGTGCTACGCAGGGATTGTGGGGCACCGCCAAAATGCAAGTGGCATTTTTTCCCGTATTCCAGTTCATGGATATGAAGGTTGTTCAACAACCGGAAGTGCTGGTGGCAAAGGCCCAGGAAAAGTTTGATAAAAATGGTAAATTGACCGATGAAACGTCGGTCAAGCTAATCAGGCAGAAGATTGAGGCTTTGCTGAACTTAGTTGCAACCCGATAAATGTCCCCTTGGTGGGCCTCAGAGACCTCATTATATTGACCATTCACGATTCACGTTTGACCATTCACTTAAAAAAACCGATATGAAAAAGAACCAGACTCCCGATAAAGACTCAACCGTCACCAAAGAAGAAAAAGAATTACTGGATGATGCTGCCGACTCTACCGGTTCCGAAGACGATCAGCAACTCAAAGATGCCCGTCTCGACGACACCGATGAGGACGGAGAACCGCTTAATGAACATTCCGAAGACCTGACCGGCGACGACCTCGATGTACCCGAAGATGACGACGACCAGGAAAGAGGAACGGAAGACGATAGTGATGAAGAAAACAGTTCCTACAGCCTCAGCGATGATAAAGAAGACGACATCAATACCCGGCAGTAAACCGTCTCAAAAAATTAACCGGCCCCCGAACCATCGGGGGCTAATTTTGTTGTACCTTTTTTATCAGATAAATTAACTGAGAAATGACTCCCACTAACGCCTATGCAGCACCAGCCGCCGGAGCGGCTCTTGCTCCCTTCCAGTTCAACCGCCGCAATACCGGTCCGAATGATGTTAAAATCGAAATCCTCTATTGTGGTGTTTGCCACTCAGATATTCACCAGGTAAGAGACGAATGGGGCGGCTCCATTTTCCCAATGGTTCCCGGCCATGAGATCGTAGGCCGCATCATCGAAACCGGCAGCGATGTTACCAATTTCAAAGTCGGCGACCTCGCAGGCATTGGTTGCTTCGTAGACTCCTGCCGTACTTGTCCCAGTTGCGCCGCAGGGGAAGAACAATATTGTGATAACGGCATGACCGGCACTTATAACAGCTACGAACGCGATGGCCGCACCCCCACTTACGGCGGTTATTCCACGCACATCGTAGTGGATGAAAAATATACACTTCACATTTCCGATAAATTACCACTCGAAGCGGTAGCTCCTTTGCTCTGTGCAGGCATCACCACCTACTCACCGCTGCGTCACTGGAAAGTGGGCAAAGGTTCTAAAGTAGCCATCGTGGGTCTCGGAGGCCTCGGGCACATGGGCGTAAAATTCGCCGCCTCTTTCGGCGCAGAAGTAACGGTGATCAGTACCTCAGCCGGGAAAGAAGACGATGCACGCAAACTCGGCGCACACCATTTTGCCGTAAGCAAAGACAGCGCGCAGATGCGCAAACTTCGCGGCGAATTCGATTTCATTCTCGATACCGTTTCCGCAGAACACGACTACAATGACTACCTGCAACTGCTGAAGCTAAACGGCACACTGGTAGTAGTAGGCATTCCACCGAACCCTTCAACCGTAAATGCGTTCAACGTTATCGGCAAACGCCGCTCACTCGCAGGCTCCATGATCGGCGGCATCCGCGAAACACAGGAGATGCTGATCTATTGCGCAGAACACGGCATCACCTCCGATATCGAGCTCATTAACATCGACCAGATTAACGAAGCGTACGAACGCATGCTGAAAAACGATGTGCGCTATCGTTTCGTAATAGATATTGCTTCGCTCAACAAAGCCTGAGGGCATTGAGCTTCTGACGATTGCCGGCCTTTTTAAAACAATCAATTATGGAAAAAAGAAAACTTGGCCAGTCTTCGCTGGAGTTGTTTCCCCTTGCTTTGGGCACCAATGTGTTCGGATGGACCGTTGATGAACCTTCTTCGTTTGAATTGCTGGACGCATTCACCGGAGAAGGTTTTAGTTTTATTGACACTGCCGATGTTTACTCCCGGTGGGGTGAAGGAAATAAAGGCGGCGAGTCGGAAACCATCATTGGCAACTGGCTGCGAAAAAGCGGCAAACGCAAGGAGGTGATCATTGCCACGAAAGTTGGCAGCGACATGGGGCAGGGTAAAATCGATTTGACGAAAGAGTATATTATCCGCGCCGCTGAAGATTCCCTGCGTCGTTTGCAGACAGATACCATCGATCTCTATCAAACCCATTTCGACGATAACACCACGCCCGTAGAAGAAACACTGGCCGCTTACGACCAACTGATCCGTGAAGGCAAAGTGCGTTACATCGGTGCGTCCAACCTTACAACCGGCCGCTTGAAGGATTCACTGAAAGCTGCTGAGGAAAAAGGTTTGCCGCGTTATGAATCCTTCCAGCCGGAATACAACCTTTACAGCCGCGAAAGTTTCGAAGGGGAATTGCAGCAACTATGTATCCGTGAAAATCTTGGCGTGATCACTTACTTCTCATTAGCCGCAGGATTTCTTACCGGTAAATACCGCGGCGAAGCCGATCTGCATAAAAGTAAACGAGGCCATGGGATGGATAAATATTTTACACCACGCGGCTTCCGCATTCTCGATGCATTGGACCAGGTAGCAACCCGTTATTCCGTTACGCCCGCTACCATTGCATTGGCGTGGCTGATTGCGCAACCGGGCGTTACCGCGCCCATTTCAAGCGCTACCAGCCTGAAACAATTGAACACATTGACCGAAGCGGCGAAATTGCAACTCGATAAAGAAAGTTTGCAACAACTGACGGATGCAAGTGCATACTAGAGCAGCGACGCAAAGAATTACCTACACCCCACACCTCTATGCCCTCAAAGAATAAAAACGAAAACCTCGCTTACCTGCTCGCACGCGTGGCTGTGGGCATAAGCCTGTTTGGACATGGCGTTGTGCGGCTGCCGAAAGCCGGCGCTTTCAGCGAATGGATGCGCGACCGCTTTGAAAAGAGTTGGCTGCCCGCTCCTGTTGTGGGCACTTTCGGTTACGTATTGCCCTGGATCGAATTCGGTATCGGGCTGTTATTGATCATCGGTTTGTTCACACGATCGGCATTGATCGGCGGCGCCGTGCTCATGATTGCATTGATCGGCGGATGTTGCCTGATCGAAGACTGGTCCGCCATTCCCTCGCAATTGATGCATGCCGGTTTTTGTGCGCTGTTGCTGGTTTTTCTTGAACGATATAATTATTATTCCTTTGACCGTCGCTTTCTGTCGGACAATCCTTAAAATGATTTGTAAAACATGAGCCTGCTCTTTTCACCTTATAAGCTACGTTCGCTGACATTGCGCAACCGTATTGTCGTTTCGCCCATGTGCCAATATTCCGGCGAAGATGGATTTGCCAATGACTGGCACCTTGTACACCTCGGAACACGCGCCACCGGCGGTGCCGCGCTGGTGATCCAGGAAGCAACCGCTGTAACGCCGGAAGGAAGGATCTCTCCGCAGGACCTGGGTATCTGGAAAGATGAACATATTGACAAATTGAAATCAATCACCGGCTTCATCCATAGCCAGGGAGCGGTGGCAGGCATCCAACTCGCCCATGCCGGTCGCAAAGCCAGCACGGCACGCCCATGGGAAGGCGGCAAACAATTGAACACAGCAATGGGTGGCTGGACAAGCGTTGCACCTTCCGCCATTCCTTTTTATGAAAATGATATTGCCCCGGAGGCGCTGAGCGAAACCGCCATTGAAGAATTGATACAGGCTTTTGGCGATGCGGCTTCCCGCGCATTGAAAGCCGGTTATAAACTGGTGGAAATTCATGCGGCCCATGGCTACCTGATTCACGAGTTTCTCTCACCACTGAGCAATCAACGCACCGACCAATGGGGCGGCTCATTTGAAAACCGCACACGCTTTTTACTGCGCATCGTTGATGCCGTGCGTAAAGTATGGCCGGATGAACTGCCGCTGTTTGTCCGCATTTCCGCTACCGATTGGGTAGAAGGCGGGTGGGATCTGGAAAGCTCTGTTAAACTAGCCGCGATACTGAAAGAAAAAGATGTTGACCTGGTAGATTGCTCTTCAGGTGGATTGGCACCGAATGCCATTATTCCCGCTGGTCCGGGTTACCAGGTGGGTTTCGCGGAAACTATTCGTAAAGAAGCCGGTATAGCTACCGGTGCCGTTGGCATTATCGTAACCGCGGCCCAGGCCGAAGCCATTTTGGAGGAAGGGAAAGCCGACCTCATCTTCATGGCGCGTGAACTGCTGCGCAATCCTTATTTCCCGCTGGAAGCGGCACAACAACTTGGGGATGAGATTGAATGGCCCGCGCAGTACGCAAGGGCACGCCGTCCACTCAAATAGCAGGATTTCGTATCTTCGCCACTCATTTCACCTCACCAAGTTGCTCGCCATATTTACCGTAAAGGCAACTTTTTAATATGAAAACCGCTACCGGATTTGTTTCCCGTGTTTATCAACGTTTACTCGCACCCGTGGTCGCCTCGGTGACGCAGCCGGCAACGGATGAAAAAGAGATTCCCCAAAAACATACACGCCTGCAGATACGTATTGCCGTATCCGCTTTTTTCTTTTGCCAGGGAATCAGTTTCGCTTCCTGGGCCAGCCGCATTCCCGACATCAAGTATAACCTGCAACTGACCGATGCCGCATTGGGCAGCCTGTTGTTATTGCTCCCTGCCGGCCAACTTTCCGCCATGCCATTTTCCGGTAAACTGGTCACCCATTTCGGCAGCAAAAAGATCATGCGCATATTCCTCGTGTTGTATGTACTCGCATTGACCAATATCGGTTATGCCTCTTCTGCCTGGCAACTGGGTCTTGGACTTTATTTATTTGGTGTATTCGGCAACATGGCCAATATTTCCGTCAACACACAAGCGATCGGTGCGGAAAAAATGTATGGCCGTACCATCATGACCTCCTTTCACGGCACCTGGAGCGCTGCGGGACTTACCGGCGCATTGATCGGTATGTTGATGATGTCGCTCCGGGTAACGCCGCATGTTCACTTCTGGATCGTGGCAGGTTTTGTGATCTGCACAGTGATGATCGCACAGAATTACCTCGCACCGGGCCGCAGCGCCAGTGCCACTGCGGAAAAAAGACGTTTCTTTTCTTTACCCAATAAAGCATTGGCACAACTGGGCCTTATCGGTTTTTGCAGCATGGCCAGCGAAGGTGCCATGTTTGACTGGAGCGGTGTTTACTTCAAGCAGGTAGTGCATGCCCCCAACGCCTTTGTATTGCTGGGCTATCTGGGCTTCATGGCCACCATGGCAACAGGCCGCTTCCTCGGCGGCAACCTGCTTACCCGTTACGGACGTAAAAAAGTATTGCGTGTCAGCGGCATCATGGTGTCAACAGGTTTATTTATTTCCGTACTCTTTCCTTACCTCCTCACCGCATCACTTGGTTTCATCATTGTCGGACTGGGTGTATCATCCATTGTTCCCATGGTGTACAGCAGCGCAGGAAAAGTGTCCAATGTCTCTCCCGGCATAGCACTTGCATCTGTATCCAGTATCAGTTATCTCGGTTTCCTGATGGGACCACCCCTGATCGGGTATATCGCTGAACTCGCCAGTCTCCGCTGGTCGTTCGCCGTTATTGGTCTCGCAGGATTTACCATTGCTTTGCTCGTATCAAAACTGAAAGTATTGAACGACTGACAACCGGGATAGCCTGTATTTATTCACTTTATTAAAATGCCTGCTATGCGTTATGTTATCGCATTAGGGTTGCTGCTGACAATGGGAACCTTTACCCATGCACAACAATCGACGCCGGTTAACGGCACCAATCTTGAAAACGTATCCTACCCTTTCGACGTGCACTACCTGTCGCTGAACGTGCAGGGTGAACCTCTTCGCATGGCCTATATGGACATAAAACCCGCCAGCCCGAATGGTCGTACGATTGTGCTTTTACATGGAAAAAATTTCAACGGCGCATACTGGGAGCAGACGGCGCGCGACCTCCAGCAGGAAGGCTACCGCGTCATCATTCCCGACCAGATCGGCTTTGGCAAATCATCCAAGCCCAACCGTATTCAATACAGTTTTCCCTTGCTGGCTTCGCAAACAAAAACATTACTTGATACATTGAATGTGACAAAAACCATTGTGCTCGGACATTCAATGGGTGGTATGCTGGCAACGAGGTTTGCCCTGATGTATCCGTCCCTTACCGAAAAACTTGTACTGGAAAACCCAATCGGGTTGGAAGACTGGCGCCAATACGTGCCTTATATGCCGGTGGAAGAATGGTACCAGGAAGAATTGAAGCAGACATACGAAAGTATCCGCCAATATCAACTTACATTTTATTATGATAATAAATGGAAGCCGGCCTACGACCGTTGGGTGAATATGCTTGCCGGCTGGACTACCAACATCGATTATCCACGCATTGCCTGGAACTCCGCATTGCTGTATGACATGATCTTTACGCAACCCGTATGTTATGAATTTGATCAACTGCGTATGCCGGTATTGCTGATCATCGGTCAACGCGACCGCACAGCCCTGGGCAAGAACAAAGCGCCTGCCGGTGTACGCGGGCAGTTGGGTAATTATCCCGTACTGGGTAAAAAAACAGCGGCCCTGATCAAGGGTTCGACACTGGTGGAAATCGACGGCATCGGTCATCTCCCGCATATAGAAGCGTATGAAAAATTTATCGCACCTTTGAAGGCATTCCTGAAAAAATAAAAGCGTATTGAAGAGCACACTCGCAAGATGGGGGATTGATGGTTTTCTGCTGGCGATCGTTGCCATGATCATACTGGCTTACCTGGTGCCCGGGCCCGGCCTGGCCAAAGAACCTTTTTCACTCGAAGAAGCGGCCAACTATGGCGTATCAATCATTTTCTTTTTTTATGGCCTGCGGCTTAGCCCCAGGGCCATGCGCGAAGGACTGGCTAATTGGAAAATGCATGTGCTGATCCAGGCTACCACTTTTATCTTTTTTCCTTTACTGGCATTGGCCGTAAAACCATTTTTCCATTCGGAAGATGGTATACTGCTATGGCAGGCTATTTTCTTTTTAGCGGCCTTGCCTTCCACCGTATCTTCTTCCGTGGTAATGGTATCGATCGCACGGGGAAATATTCCTGCTGCCATTTTTAACGCAGGCATTTCATCGTTGCTGGGTCTTGTGTTTACGCCTTTATGGACCGGATTGTTCATTACCTCCAACAGCGAAGTACATGCGGACACAAGCCAGATCGTTGGCAAACTTTTATTACAGGTTTTGCTCCCGGTAGTATTGGGATTGTTATTGCATCGTTATTGGGGAGCTTTTGCAGAAACCCATAAAAAGAAACTGAAACTGTTTGATCAGACCGTAATCCTGATCATTATTTATACCTCCTTCTGTCATTCTTTTTACCTTCATTTGTTTGACAATTTTACCGCAGGCGGATTGCTGTTGCTGGGTGCGGGTATGCTCACCCTTTTCCTGGCGGTAATGGGCATTGTATATGGCATTTCGCAACTGCTTGGTTTTTCTGCAGCGGATCGTATTACCGTTATTTTCTGCGGTTCAAAAAAATCGCTGGTGCACGGAACGGTAATGGCGAATGTATTATTTGCAGGAAGCGCGGCAACCGGTATCTTGTTGTTGCCACTTATGTTTTATCATGCCTTGCAGTTAATAGCGGCCAGCATACTGGCGCAGGCTGCGGCAAAAAGACAGATCAACTGATATGGCTGCTTTTATCCTGATCGGCATTTGTATTTTGGCGGGATTCCTATTCCGCCGCTCGGGGCTGTTACCGGAAGGATCGCACAAGAGCATTAATGTCTGGATTATTTATCTCGCGCTGCCTGCCGTTTCTTTTAAATATTTACCGCATATCCGCTGGAGCCCTGAATTGATCTTTCCTGCGGTAAGCCCGTTGATCATCTGGCTGGCGGGCTGGTTATGGGTAAAAGTTTATGCATCCCAACGCCGTTTACCCAAACCCGCCGAAGGCGGATTGAAACTGACCGCCGGATTGGCCAATACCTCTTTTGTTGGTTTTCCATTGGTAACGGCCTGGTTTGGGGAACACGAATTGGGAACGGCCATCATTTGCGACCAGGTAACTTTTATTCTCTTATCTACTGCCGGTATCATCGTTGCGATGAATTCCTCCGAATCGCATACGCTGCAACCGAAAGTGCTGGTGCAAAAGCTTATCAGGTTTCCACCGCTGATCGGTTGTATTGCAGCATTGATACTGCCGCATTTTTTTAATCTGCAACCACTGGATCCGCTGTTCAATACATTGGCCGCTACGGTGGGGCCGCTGGCGCTTTTCTCTATCGGATTACAATTGAATTTTCAGGGTTGGCGGGAAGAGGTACACCCTATCGCATTTACTTTATTATACAAACTGATTGCTGCACCGCTCATCCTGTTGCTGATCGCTTTCTTTTTACAAATGAAAGGAGTGATTGCGCAGGTAACCGTGTTCGAAGCGGCCATGCCTACCCTGCTATCTTCCGGCATCATTGCCGATCAATACAATCTGCATCCAAGACTGGCCAGCCTGGTGATTGGCATCGGTATTTTATTGGCGTTTATCACTACAGCGGGATGGTTCTGGGTTATTCAGCAGGTGCTCACCTGATTATTGTGTATTGAAACGTACCAGGTATTCTCCGGTTGTTTGTCCTTCGGCCATCAGATTGGGCGCCAATACAAGCCGGTAGGTTCCGGTTTTCCCCAATTGATAGGTAAGTGTGTTGCCGAACGGACCGTCGGCCGTACTATCGGGTATAAACAATTGATTGAAGCGCAGGTTGAGACCAGGTGTAAGAGCGACCAGTTCCGCTTCGAGGTGAACGGGTTTGTCTACCCGCAGGTAACAGCTTACCACCTTGCCGCTGTCGAGATATCCGTAAATGGGACCGACCGCGGTGTCGGGAGTCAATACGACTGTAAAGCTTGTATCATGAAGAGGTTTCATGGCAGTAACGCCCTCAGGATCCGGAATCGTGGCCTTGGATGGTCCCTTATCGCGGCAGGCGAAAAGACCAAACAGCAGGAGGAATGGCAAGAAGTTTTTCATAACGTTTTTACCACAAATAACTTGCCGTTATCCCGCTACCACTTCGTCGCGACGTTCACCGATCTGCTGCCGCCACATGGCATAATACAGGCCTTTTTGTTCTACCAGTTCTGCATGGGTGCCTTGCTCCGCCACCTTTCCTTTTTCCAGTACAATAATCTTATCGGCATGCAGGATGGTCGATAAGCGGTGGGCAATGAGTATGGTCATAGGATCCCGCTGACTGGAAATAGTCCTGACGGTTTCGGTAATGGCCTGTTCTGTCAGGGAATCCAATGCCGATGTAGCTTCGTCAAATATCAATAAGCGCGGGTGACGCAGCAATGCCCTGGCAATAGCGATGCGTTGTTTTTCACCGCCGCTCAACTTCATGCCTCCCTCTCCCAGCAATGTATCGAGCCCGCGCCCGGAGCGACTTAACAAGCCGTCACAGGATGCGCGATGAAGCGCTTCGATCATCTCTTCTTCCGTCGCTGATGGTTTTACAAAAAGCAGGTTATCCCTTATCGTTCCAAAGAAGAGTTGTGTTTCCTGCGTTACAAATCCGATCTGCCTGCGCATATCATTATAGCGGATACCATCAGAAGGCAGGTCATTGAAATAAATATGTCCCTCGACAGGAAGATACAAACCCACCAGCAACTTCACCAGCGTCGATTTGCCCGAGCCTGAAGGACCGACAAATGCGATGGTCTCCCCTTTTTTTATTTTGAACGACAACCCGTCGATGGCATTCTGGTGTGAGCTCTGGTGGCGGAACACCACTTCTTTAAATTCCAATGTTTCCAACTCGCCCAGTTGCAGCGGTTCCGCCGGGCGCGCTTCAACAGGTTTTTTCATCAGTTTATCAAAATTCATCACCGATGCTTCTGCTTCGCGATAAGTAAGAATAATCGTTCCCAGGTCTTGTAAAGGCCCGAAGATAGTGGTGGAAATAAACTGCATACTGATCAGTTCACCGGTGGTCAATACATGACGAAAAATAAGCCACAATAGAATAAACAGGATAGATTGCCGGAGTAAGGTAAGCGCAGAACTTTGCAGGAAACTCAGCGTGCGCACCTTTCTTACTTTCGTCATCTCCAGATCAAAGATCTTCTGTGTTTGCAACCGCAATCTTTTTACTTCGGGATAAGTAAGCCCCAGGCTTTTTACCAATTCGATATTGCGCAATGATTCAGTGATCGCACCAGACATCTGGTTTGTTTCGCGGTTGATGGAGCGTTGGATCGTTTTTATTTTTTTACTGAGCAATCCGGTCAGGCCACCGAGTACCAGCACGCCGATAACAAATACGGGAATCAGCAACCAATGTTTGGTAACAGCATACCAGATCAGGAAACCTATTCCGATCACGGATGAAAACAGCACGTTGATGAAAGCGCTGATAAAACGTTCGGTGTCTGTGCGCACTTTCTGCAGCATGGACAGGGTTTCGCCGCTGCGCTGGTTCTCAAATTCCTGGAAGGAAAGCCGGAGTGTTTGTTTGAGTCCATCATTAAAAATCTGCAACCCGAAACGTTGCACGGCCAGCCGCATTACGTATTCCTGGAATGTCTTTGCCAGGCGTGCGAGCAAAGCTATGCCCACTGCTACGATCAGCCAGAACAGTACGCCTTTCACAAGTTCATTTTCGGGCCTGTCGCCGGGATGCAGGGCGTATTCATCGATGATTTTTCCGAAGATAAGCGGATCAACCAGCGTGAGCAATTGCGCCAATCCGGCCAGCAGCAGCGACCATATGATCAGGACCCTTTGGGGGCGGAGATAATGCCAGAGTGTTTTCAAAAGTCAAAAAGTGAATGGTGAATGGTGAATCGTGAATCGTCAATCGTCAATGGTGAATAAGTCAATAAGTGAATAGATGTCTACCTACTACTTATTACTTACTACTTACTACTTACTACTTACTACTTACTACTTACTACTTACTACTTACTACTTAATACTTACTACTTACTACTTATTACTTACTACTCAACTAAGGTACAAAAAAAGCCGCCCTTAACAGGACGGCTTTACTAAAGTAAAAAAAACTGCTAGCCTCTTCCGAAGCGGCGTGCGCCACCTCCGTCATTACCTCTGCGTTCGCCGCCACCACTGCGGTTCTCCATGCGCGGCTGCTCACGACGTTCAAACTGCGGGCGCGATTGCTGCTGTGGTTGACGCGGCTGTTCTGTTCTGATCTCGCGGCGCGGCGGCTGTTGCTGCTGCGGGCGATCAAATGTATTGTTACGTTGCGGTGTTGCATTCTCCTGGCGATTGCCGCGGTTGGGCCGGTCAAATACATTGGGCCTGTCTGCGGGACGGTTGTTATCCGTTTGCTCACGACGCGGAGGAGTTGTACGTTCCGGTCTGTTGTTATTGTTGTTATTTCCCCGGTCAAATACATTCCGTCCCGGCGTGTTGCCGCGATCAGGTGTAGCCGGTGTGTTGTTGTTATCGTTTCTGTTACCACGATCGAAACGGTTGGGACGATCGTTGTTGTTATTGCCGCGATCGTTGTTATTATTTACGTCACGGTTAGGGCGGTCAAATACATTGCTGCGGCCCGGACGATCATTGCCATTTGCTCTTTCGTTTCTGTCGTTATTATTACGATTAGGTCTGTCAAATGTGTTACCACGATTATTACCGGCTGTGCGATCATTGCGGTCATAGCGATCGAAACGTTGCGGAGCGAAATTGCGGTTGTTGTCGCGGTTCACCGAAGGTCTGTAGACAGACACCTGGTTGTTGCGGAATCCTGCGCGGCCGGGACGGTCTGCATCACGGAAACGTGCAGGGCGGATGGTGCCTGCATAACGCTCGGCATCTCTTCTCCCCGGACCGCCGGATATAAACACATTCGAACGGCGATTGTAATTATTGATGATGGTTGTGTTATTAATGATCGTTACGTTGCGGCTGCGCGGTACGCAGTAATCATAAATGCGTGGAGAAGAAATATAACGGCGTGGCGCAAAACACCAGTAAGAGGAAGGAGGATTATATCCACCAAATCCTACACTGATGCTGATACCAGGACGAAGCGGAGCCCATCCGTAGTAGTCGCCACCATCGCGCCAGGCAACCCAGGCGGGCGACCACTCATAACCCGGCATCCACATCCAGCCACCATAACCGGCATCATAAAACCAGCGGCCGTAGTGGAAAGGCGCCCATCCCCAATCATAATCAGACACCCACATCCACTCATATTCATCCGTCCATACCCAGTGCCCGCCGGTGCTGTAAGGCTGGAACTCGGGTCCCATATTGGGCATCCACACATATCCGTAATCCGGATAATCGATCCAGCGTCCGTGAGGACTCAGCTCATCGTAGAACGTCTGGTAAGTTACGCTGACACCTACCTGGGCATTCGCCTGCTGTCTGACAGATCCTGCCAGCAAAAAGGCCAAAGCGAGCGTGAGTGTTGCAAGTACGCGTTTCATGGTTAAAAATTTATTTGTTTAAAATCACCGGGGTCGCCGGCAGGCATCGTTGAATTAAAAAGAGCTATTATTATGCCATGCGGTTGCACCTAAAACATCCAGTAACAAGTGTTAGCAAAACTTTTGGCTAATTTTTTTAACAGCCCGAATGTGGTAACTTTAAGTCAAACGAATTGTTAACAGCCCTCGCTAAAAACGTTAAAATAATCAGCATGGATCAGCGTATTATCGACCTCTATGACGAATATACCCACCGTCCGCTGACGCGGCCGGAATTTCTCCGCCGCCTGGCCCTGCTGGCCGGCGGCATGACAGCCGCACTTGCCCTGTTACCGCGCATTGAAGTAAATGCCGCCAATGCCCGCATAACCAACGATGCGGATCTTTTTACCGAACGCATCAAATACAAAGGCGTAAACGGGGAAATGGAAGCCTATGTGGCAAGACCCAAAGAAGAAAAACGCTATCCCGCAGTTGTTGTTATTCATGAAAACCGCGGCCTCAATGCACACATCGAAGATGTAGCGCGCAGGGCCGCGCAGGCAGGTTACCTGGCCATTGCACCCAACGCATTGGCGGTACTGGGCGGTACACCTGCAAACGAAGATGACGCAAGACAGCTTTTCCAGAAACTGGAGCAGAAAGACAGCATTGAGAACTTCGTGCTCGCATTTCCCTATTTAAAAACCAGAAAAGACTACAACGGTAAAGCTGGTTGTGTAGGTTTTTGCTGGGGAGGTGCCATGGCCAATACACTGGCGGTAAGACAGGCGGAAGGTCTGCTCGCGGCAGTGGCATTCTACGGTCGCCAGCCGGCAACAGCCGATGCAGGAAAAATAAAAGCCGCTGTTCAACTGCATTATGCCGGCCTCGATACCCGCGTCAACGAAGGAATGGAGGCGTATGAAAAAGCATTGAAAGAACACAAGATCAACTACGAACAATATGTGTATCCTGATGTAAACCACGCTTTTCATAACGATACGGCTCCCACACGTTATGATGCAGCGGCTGCCAAACTCGCCTGGTCGCGCACACTGGCCTTTTTTGAGCGTTATCTCGCCTGAGAAAAAGGGGCGGGTTATATTTGCGTATGCAACCGCTGATGGATCATTATAAAATCCTCGAGCTGCAACCACCTGTGACGCTGGACGATGTAAAAAAAGCTTACAGGAAAATGGCGCAGAAATATCATCCCGATAAAAACGGCGACGACCCTTATGCACGCGCTTATTTTTATGCGGTAAAAGAAGCCTACGAAACACTGACCGACCCGCATAAAAAACAGGAATACCTGCAACAGCGCTGGTACGAAAAAAGTACCGGCCGCAAACCGGAAGCGACCATCATCACGCCGGAATATATTCTTCAGCAATTCATCAAACTGGAAAAGAATGCAGGAGGTATGGAAATGGCTCCGCATCAGGCAAAAGAAATAAGCAGCCGCATTCAGCAACTGCTTACTTCTGATATTATCGAAAGATTGAATGATTTTAATGAAAGGCAGATCAACGATACCATCGGCGATCTCATTCTCCGCATCACGGTGCGTATGCCCTGGCCTGTGATCAATGAAGCCACTGCCCCTCTCTCCAAATTGCAGGTTTCTTCCCGGATACGCTCATCAGTCGACAAGCAAACTTCGGGCGCTTTGCAGGATTATCGCTGGTCGAAGTTCCGCGTGGCAGGCATCCTTCTCGTCACCGCACTGGTGAGCCTGTTGATCTGGCTGGTGGCTTCTGTATAATTATTCGTCACTTCCCGACAAGGTGTTACCGATCTTGTGCATGATGTTGGAAACCGGACCTTCCATCTTATTGGTGCGGTCGTCCAATGTTTCGTCTTTTAATACGGTGCCCAGCTGTAATGCTGCGGGCAAATGCGCCAGTATATCGTGACGTTCGCCGTTCAGCAAATCTTTCACATTATCGGGTGTTGCGTTATCCCCCAGCCTTTTCTTGATCTCGCTGATGGCTTCGTCGGCAATATTTTCCATATGGCGCTCTGTTTCATCGGCGCCCGCGCCGGCGTAATTCGCCACTTTTTCGACGGCTTGTTTTTCGCGACCATCATAAAGAATATGCAGCCAGTCTTCATTTGTACCGCTTTGAAGCAGGCTTTGGCAATTTTCATGATTACGTGTAAACTTGAATATGCCGGTAAGAACAGCGGGTAACGCAGCCTGTGCAAGATTTTCGCCAACGGTCTGGTGCCATTTTTCCCTGGTCTCCTGGCTGTTGGGACTGATCTTATGCAGTGGAGCATATCCCAGCGTTTCCTGTATTGTTTGAATAAGATGTGTTGCCATAACAAATGGTTTAGAATATATATAATAAAAAAACTGTGCCACAAACCCGGCATGCCGGAAACCGTAAGTCCTTCGTTATCTTTGCGCCATGCATTATGTATCGGTTGAGAATCTCTCCAAATCTTATGGCATCCAGCCTTTGTTCAGCGACATTTCCTTTCACATTGAAGAAGGTGATAAAATTGCCCTGGTGGCCCGTAATGGTTCGGGCAAATCCACCCTCCTTAAAATACTGGCCGGCAAAGAAACGGCCGACAGTGGTAAAGTGTGGATACACAAAGACGTAGACGTAGTTCTCTTTGAACAGGAACCTCAATTCGACGAAGGAAAAACAGCGCTCGACAATATTTTCTTCCATAATCACCCGGTGATCAACGCCATCCGGGAGTTCGAGCGGCTGAGCGAAGCCAATGAGGAGGAAAAGCTGACCGCTGCTATTTTAAAAATGGACGAACTGGGCGCCTGGGATTTTGATGCCAAGGTGAAACAGATTCTCGGCCGGTTAAACATTCAGCCACATCTGAATCAGAAAGTATCTACGCTCAGTGGCGGGCAGCGTAAACGCATAGCATTGGCTAAAACACTGATCGATATCGGCTTCGAGCACAAACACGTGCTGCTGATCATGGACGAACCCACCAACCACCTCGATGTGGAAATGGTGGAATGGCTCGAACATTACTTCGATAAAGAAGGTGTGACATTGCTGCTGGTGACGCACGACCGCTATTTCCTGGATGCGGTATGTGATGAAATATGGGAAATGGAAGGCAGCAACCTGTACGAACACAAAGGCGATTATGCCAATTACCTCGAAAAAAAAGCCGCCCGCCAGGAAAGTGAAGTGGCCAGCATCGATAAAGCGCGCAACACTTATCGCAAAGAACTGGAATGGATGCGCAAGCAACCGCGCGCCCGTACCACTAAATCCAAAAGCCGCCAGGACAATTTCTACGAAATTGAAAAGAAAGCCAAACAACAACTGGAAGACCAGCGGCTGGAATTGCAAATGAAGATGAGCCGCCTCGGCGGAAAGGTGGCCGAGATGAAAAAAGTATACAAAAGCTTTGGTGATAAAACTATCCTCAAAGGCTTCGACTATACATTTTCCAAAGGAGAACGCATCGGTATCGTTGGTAAAAACGGCGCGGGCAAATCCACTTTTATCAATCTGTTGCAGCACCTGGAAGAACCCGACAGTGGCAAGATCAACATCGGTGATACTGTTATTTTCGGCAACTATTCGCAGCAGGGACTGGTGATAAAAGAAGACGTGCGCGTGATCGAGTATGTAAAAAACATAGCCGAACATTTTCCGCTGGCCGACGGCTCCACGATGAGTGCCGCACAATTCCTTCAACTCTTTCTTTTTGAACCGGACAAACAATACACGTTTATCAGCAAACTGAGTGGTGGCGAAAAAAGACGCCTGCATTTGCTGACTATCCTGTTCAGAAACCCCAACTTCCTGGTACTCGATGAACCGACAAATGATCTGGATCTTCCCACACTGAGTGTATTGGAGAATTTCCTGTCAGACTTTCCGGGTTGTTTATTAATTGTATCGCACGACCGTTACTTTATGGACAGACTGGTGGATCACCTTTTTGTGTTCGAAGGTGATGGCGTTATCAGGGATTTCCCGGGTAACTACTCTCAATACAGAGCAGAAGAGCTGAAACCTGCCGCCGCAAAAGCAGCAATGCAGCAAACGCCGGCACCGGTTGCCGAAACAAAACCTGCCGCTGCACCCGCACCGCAACGCCGTCTTTCCTTCAAGGAAAAACATGAACTGGAAAATCTCGATAAAGACATTGCGCGGCTTACTGCGGAGAAAGCGCGTATAACTGCCCTTCTAAATGATAGCAATACACCATTTGAAGAAATGCACCGGTTATCCACAGAAATCGGGGATATAAGCAGTCAACTCGATGAAAAGGAAATGCGCTGGCTGGAACTCAGCGAATTGGATGGAAGATGACAATCCAAATACAACAAGTGGGAAAAAAATCACCACAATTGATACAGCCTGATCGCACAACGTGATCAGGCTTTTTTATGTGCTAACGTTCTCATAATGTTCCAACTGCACTTTCCGGATGCCTGTATCCCGTCTCCCGGCATTCCATTTGCCTTTGCATGAGTGATGACGAAAACAACTGTTTTCGCTAACCCATAAAATTCCAATATCCCTGGTTTATTGTTTTAAATAAATGTTACGTGTATGAACAGGGATTATTCAACAGACAGCCAACTGATCGATAGAATGCAGACAAATGATACGGCTGCGTTCGAAGAAATCTATCATCGTTATTGGTTTTCGCTTTACAATTATTGCTGCGGCAAACTTCACAGCCAGGAAGAAGCCCGCCAAATCGTAAAGAAAATATTTGTTGACCTCTGGGAAAACAGATTTACGATTCCGGTTGACTTCTCAGTGAACCGTCATTTATATAGCTGTGTACGCAGCGCTGTTATTGCTGCCTTGCATCATCAACTCGATGAGGGCACGGCCGTCGAAGAAGAAATTCTGCCCACGTTTGCCACACAGGCATTGCAGCAGGCGCGCAAACCTGTTACGGCTCCTGTCAAAACACGGGAACGTGAAGACACCGTAGTACGCCCCATTCTCTTTTCCCTTCGACCTGAAGAATCTTCTTTTGGATTCCGTCAACTGCGGAAAGCACTTCAAATGATGATGAACTTTTAAATCCCTGCTTATGAAAAAAGAAATCTTACATAAAAAATTATCCCGCTATCTCGATGGCGAAGCTAAGCCGGCAGAAACACGCCAGATTCAGAATTGGCTGGCCTTAGTGGATAAAACAACGGCCGTTGCGTCCGAACAAGAAAAACACCAAATCGGAGAAGAAATCCTGAATGAGATCAAAGCCGAAACAGCGTACCCTCTGTTATACCCACAACAGAAATCGTGGTGGGATCAGCTAACCGATCGTTTCAAATAATGGAGTAAACGCGTGCTGCGATCAAGGCGGGAGTAATGCCTTCCATGCATCCTTCACAGGGCTTGTTGCCGAATACGGAACTTGGCCTGGAAGGATGTTCGATTTGTATAGCTAATGAAGGATCCTGTCCCCAACCATAGAAACCCAGATAAGGATGTGTACCACCCCAGATGGAAACAACCGGTACACCATACAAAGAAGCCAAATGCATATTGGCTGAGTCCATGCTTACCATCGCTTTCAATTGGGCAATGATGGCGAGTTCTTCGGCAAAACTTATTTTACCCGCCAGGGATTTTACACCCGGAATTTCAGCTGCCCAATCCTCCAACAATGCAGCTTCCTGTTTGCTTCCGAACAACAACACTTTTGTGTCAGGGAATCCTGCAATTCTTTTCACCACTTCTTTCATATCATCCAGCGGATACATCTTCGCCGCATGTTTGGCAAAAGGTGCAATACCAACTGTTTTTCCTGAATCCGTTTTAGTAACCGGGTTTATTCCCTCCTGGATGATTAGCTTAACCGGACGTTCCAATGTTGCAAAAACTTCCGCGTGCCGTTCAAACATCGTCGGCAATTGGCGTAGTACTTTGTTGTGTGCTCTTGTCAGTTCTTTCTTCTCTGCGCGGCCTTTGTCGACTACAGCCAAAGGACCCCGTCGGCAGAACTGGCGAAGAATCTTTGTACGCAGCACATCGTGCAGGTCGGCTACGGCATCATAAGCCACTTCTTTTTTCAACCTGCGTGAAAGACGCCACAATCCACGTATGCCTTTGTATTCGCCGCGGATGTCCGCACCCATAAAATGCAAACGTGGAATATGATCAAATAAAGGTTTGACAAAAGGAACCGAGACCATTGTAATGGTGAGGTTCTCGTGTTGCTGCAACAGGCAGCGAAGCACGGGAACGGTCATGGCGATATCGCCCAACGCGGAAAAGCGAAATACCAGGATATGACGAGGTGCCGGCATCAACTATTCTTCTGCTGGTACAATACCGGGTTCAGGCTTTCATCATTGTACATCTTCATCTGCTTATACACTTTCATGTATTTGCGGCCCGCAGCAATGTCTTCGATAAGTTCATCGATGGCTTGTGTAAGATCCTGCCGTTGCGTGAGCAGCACATTTAGTTTGGCCTGGCAATTCTGCCGGTGTTCTGCGGAAGCGTCGGTGCGTTCTGCTTCCACCTGCATATGATAAATCTTGAGTTCGAGGATGGAGAGGCGATCGATGGCCCATGCGGGGCTTTCGGTATTGAAACGAGCGTCGGCTGCGGGAACAACGGTACTGTATTTTTCCAGGAACCAGCTATCAATATATTCGACCAGATCGGTACGGTGTTGATTGGAGGCGTCGATGCGACGCTTGAGGAGCAGCGCTTCTGCGGGATCGATGGCCGGATTGCGGATAATATCTTCGAGGTGCCACTGCACGGTATCCACCCAGTTTTTGAGATAAAGAAGATGCTCCAGCGTACTGGCGGCAAAAGGGTTGTTTACTGGCGTATCCACTGAATCAGCAACGTGATAGTCACGTATACTTTGCTGAAAAATAGTAACGGCTTCGTTGATCTGCATGGAGCAAAAGTAGCATAATAAGTGAATCAGTGAATAGGTGAATGGTGAATCGTCAATCGTCAATCGTGAATGGTGAATAGGTGAATAAGTCAATAAGTGATTGTGCTCCCTGAGCCTTACACCCTACAACTTAAGCCTTAAGCCTCACTTACCACTTATTACTTATTACGGCTGTTTCACTCCTCCACATAATTCAGATCCTTATGAAACGTCTCCTCCGTAAAATATGCCGCCACCAGGGTTATACTCATTACCAGCACTCCCGTGGTAATAGCACTGTTGATCACCGACCAGCCCCAACTCTTCTGCAGCACATCGAGATAAAGCATATTGATCAGCGGTAATGCACCACGTACCATATTGGGAATACTAGTAGCCGCTGTCGCGCGGAGATTGGTACCAAATTGTTCCGCTCCCATCGTAACAAAAATTGCCCAGAAGCCCGTACTGAAACCAAGCATCGCGCAGGCCAGGTACATCGTGGAGTCTGATCGGACAGCACCGCTGAAAAAGAAAATGCCGGATAGAATCGTGAACAAATAAAACAGGTACAAGGCTTTTTTCCTGCTTTTAAAATATTGACTCACCAGCCCTACCAGGATATCGCCCACCGCAATAGCAGCATAGGCGTACATGATAGCACGACCTGAGTCCACTTTGTTATCACCATAAAAAGCTTTTGCAAAAATATTACTGAAGTTGACCAATACGCCAATCACAAACCATGTCGGCAACCCGATCAGTATCGCGAGAATGTATTTCCGGAAACGATGCTTATTCTGAAAAAACATGAGCAGGTTGCCACGCTTCACATTCGTTTGTTTTACCTGGTGAAACATACCACTCTCCGCCACACTGATACGCAATAATAATAAACCAACGCCCAGCCCTCCGCCTATCTTGTAACACAAACGCCAGTCCTGCGTATATTGAAAGGTAAAATAGGCAAACACGGCTCCGAACAAGCCGATCCCCGCCACCAGCGACGTGCCAATGCCTCTTTTATTTTTGGGTAATAATTCACTGACCAACGTGATGCCTGCACCGAGTTCGCCTGCCAGGCCAATACCGGCCGCAAAACGTGCCCACGCATATTGATCAGTGTTTTGCACAAAGCCGGTCAGAAAATTAGCGATAGAGTATAATACGATAGAACCAAACAAGACTGAAAGCCGTCCTCTTTTATCGCCCATAATGCCCCAGCAGATCCCTCCTATCAGCAACCCTACCATCTGCCAGTTGATGATCTTGGCACTTGCGGCCTGCACCGCTTTTAAATCATCCATCGGCACACCCAGATCGCGGAGACTCGGGCCACGTACGATGGTAAATAAAAGCAGATCGTAGATATCTACAAGATAGCCCAGTGCCGCCACTACAACGGCAATGTTGAAGACAGAAGTTTTGTTAGAAGGGGCAAGCGGTTGCATAGTTATCAGGAGGCTTTGTCGGTATCCGGCGTTTCAGGTGCCGGAGGAACAGGCGGATCGATCTTCTTCTTCCCTCCAAACAATTTGATCAGTACCGGCGCTGTGGTAATGAGTACAATACCGATGATAATGATCTCCAGGTGTTCTTTCAGATCAAAGCCGAAGGAAGAAAGTATCCATTTCTGCAGGAAGTGTCCCGCAAAGACCATACTGAATACCCAGGCCAGACAACCAACGATATTATAAAACATGAACTTCTTACGTTCCATTTTTACAATGCCTGCAATGATCGGTGCAAAGGTTCTGATGAAGGGAAGGAAACGCGCAACGATAATCGCTCCGCCGCCGTTCTTTTCATAAAAGTCGTGCGCCTGGTGCAGATACCTGCGTTTGAAAAAGAAGTTTTCCCGCCAGGTATACATGGAAGGGCCGACTTTGCGTCCCGTCCAGTAACCCACGGCATTTCCTACAATGCCACACAAAGAGATCAATCCCCACAATACAAAAAGGTCAACCCATTCATTGTGCACGTTGCCCATGCCCACATGCTTCAGGAACTGGTGCGTCAATCCGGGTTCTCCGTTGTCCAGTTTATGTGCATAGATACCGGCAACAAAAAGCAGCGTATCACCGGGCAGAAAGAAGCCGGCAAATAATCCGGTTTCGGCAAACACCACAAAAAGCAGGAGCCACAACCCTCCGTTCTCAACATACCATTGAGGTTGCAACAATTGTGTCCAGTGAAATCCTGCATCGAGCAATAAATGAAACATTCTTTAAACTTTTAATTCGGAAGTTTTAGGGATAGTAGTTTGATTTAGCCAACAATCGCATCGGCTTTTTGTTCATCGAAGGCGAGGGCTTTTTCATCATCGAACTCTCCTTCCCAGCGTGCGATTACGCAACTGGCAAGTGTATTTCCGATCACATTCACAGATGTACGGGCCATGTCCATCAGCTCGTCGATACCGTAGATCGCCATGATCGGCCAAATGGGAAATTTGAATGAATCGGCTGTGGCAATCAGGATCACGAGCGATGCCCGCGGCACAGCCGCCACCCCTTTGCTGGTAAGCATGAGGGTCAGGCCGATCAGTAATTGTTCGCCAATCGAAAGATCGATACCTGCCGCCTGCGCCACAAAGATGGATGCAAGGGAAAGATATAAAGTAGTACCGTCGAGGTTAAACGTATAGCCGGTAGGAATAACAAATGAAACGATCTTACGCGGCACACCAAATTTTTCCATATTCTCCAACGCCTTGGGCAATGCCGAATCGGAACTGGTGGTGGCAAAGGCTATCGACACCGGCTCGCGGATGGCTTTGATGAATTGTTTGATCGGAATGCGGGCAATGAACAGAGCAACCGGTAAAAGCACGAGTAATATAAAAGCAAACAAGGCCAGGTAAAGCGTAACCAACAGCAAAGCCAGGTTCTTCAGCACATCAATACCAAGGTGGCCAACCGTTACGGCAATAGCGGCTCCAACCCCAAACGGAGCGAAATACATGATGATGTTTGTAAACTTGAACATCGTTTCCGCCAGGCTTTCGGTAAAATCCAGCATTGGCTGTTTCCGTTTTTCCGACAGCAGGGCCAGTGCAATACCAAAGATGACACTGAATACCACGATCGGCAGCACGTTGCCTTCGTAAATAGACTTGATAATATTTTCAGGGAAAATATCAATGATATGATCCTGCCATCCTTTGCCGGGAGCATCGGGCAGCCGGTCGATCAGGCGCGGCGGTACATCAATGCCCGCACTGTCGAGGATAGAGATCATTTTTTGCTGCAATTGTTTCTCCGAAGATTTTGGCAACTCCAGTTTTTCGGGCACCACGATGCCATCACCGGCGCGCGTTACGTTGATAAACACCAGACCTATCACCAACGCGAGTGTGGTAACAATTTCAAAGTACACGAGCGATTTCCACCCCATGCGCCCTACCTGCTTTAGATTGGAATGACTGGCTATGCCCACCACCAGGGTGGCAAATAATAACGGCGCTACGATGGTCTTTACCAGTCGCAGGAATATTTTACTGAGGAATTGCAGGTTTTGAGAAAAATCGCGGAAGTCCAACCCTATTTCAATGCCGATGGCCATGGCCACCAGGATCCAGGTAGTAAGCGATTTTTTATATAAGGCAAAAACGACGAGGCTGGCAACAACCACCCACCGCGAAGCCATCGCAACAGTTGGTGAAATGGCAGCCCACTTATAGAGGTATACCAAATGCAGCAGGGCCACAAGCGTAAAAAGCGCGAGAGAAAGCAGGCCGGCGATGCGTTTGTTCATAATATCAAACTAAGTAGGGTTTCAAAACTAGGGGATTCGGGTGAAATAAAGCCAAAAAACGAACTTAATCACAAGACAAGCAAAAGTTTGTAAAACTTTTGTCTGCCATTTGACAGAAATCACTATTTTTCAGGCTGTTTTTGATAAAACTGCATATTCTCAAATACAATCAAAGCACTTATGAGTTTATTTGTCCGAAAGCCTATCGGCTCACTGCTTAATGAAGCTGGGGAAACGGGAAGTCACACACTTAAACGTACCCTGGGAGCCTGGGGGCTGGTTGCGCTTGGTATCGGAGCCATTATCGGCGCAGGCCTTTTCTCGATTACCGGCATGGCGGCAGCGAATCACGCTGGTCCTGCCATTACCATTTCCTTTATTGTTGCGGCCCTGGGATGTCTTTTCGCAGGGCTTTGTTATGCCGAGTTTGCGTCCATGATCCCCGTTGCGGGTAGTGCGTATACTTATTCGTATGCCACCATGGGCGAGTTCATCGCCTGGATCATCGGATGGGACCTGGTACTGGAATACGCCGTAGGTGCCGCCACGGTTGGCATCAGCTGGAGCCGTTACCTCGTTAAATTCCTCGAAGGATTCGACGTACATCTTCCCCACGACCTTACCGTTGGCCCCTGGGACGGAGGTATTGTAAACCTGCCTGCCGTATTTATCATTGTACTGATGAGCCTGCTGCTGATCAAAGGCACCAAGGAAAGCGCCTTTGTCAATGCCATCATCGTGGCACTGAAAATTGCGGTAGTGCTGATTTTCATCATTCTCGGCTGGAAATACATCAACACCGCCAACTACAACCCTTACATCCCCGACAACACCGGTAAATTCGGCGACTTTGGTTTCAGCGGTATCATCCGTGCTGCGGCCATTGTATTCTTTGCCTATATCGGTTTCGATGCGGTGAGTACGGCCGCGCAGGAAGCCAAAAATCCCAAGCGCGATATGCCGATCGGTATTCTCGGCTCACTGGCTATCTGTACATTACTCTACATCCTCTTTGCCCACGTAATGACGGGTGTAACCAATTACACCACCTTCGCCGGCAAAGATGGAATCGCTCCTGTTGCACTTGCTATCGAAAAAATGGGTACGCCGGATGCAACGGGCATGGTACAACCCGATTATCCCTGGCTGAACCGCGCCATCGTGGTGGCGATCCTGGCAGGTTACGCATCGGTAATCCTTGTAATGCTCATGGGTCAGAGCCGCGTATTCTTCAGCATGAGTAAAGACGGACTGATCCCCAGAATATTCTCTACTGTAAACCCCGTTACACAAACACCGGCCAAGAGCAACCTGCTGTTCATGCTTTTCGTAAGCTTGTTCGCGGCATTCGTACCGGCTCGTGTGGTTGGGGAAATGACCAGTATCGGCACCTTGTTCGCATTCATCCTGGTATGTATCGGTGTATGGGTCATGCGCCGTAAAATGCCGGAAATCCCCCGCTCATTCCGTACACCGCTGGTACCGCTGGTTCCCATCCTCGGCATCTTTGTATGCCTGTTCATGATGGTGTTCCTGCCAATGGATACCTGGATCCGCCTGCTGGTATGGATGCTGATCGGTATGGACATTTACCTCGCTTATGGCGCTAAGAACAGCCACCTCGGCAATGGCACCACGCAGCGTAAGGGCATGAAAATGGCACACATCGTCGGCATCGGCCTCAGCCTGTTGCTGGTAGTGGCGGGTTTCCTTCACCAATACACGGTAGGATTTGAAACTGACCATACACTGTTGTATATCTCTATCATCTTTGCGGCCGTCCACCTCGTGTTGTTCGGCGCCAGAATAGGCAAAGTGACAAAATAACCACCGTTCAACAACGGAAAAAAGCGTCCATCACGGACGCTTTTTTTATTCTCCCGATTGACCAGTAATTTTAACTTACAATCAAAAAAACATGATCCAGACAACAACCGGCAACATTGAAGGCAGAACCATCGAACAATACATGGGCGTGATCTCTGCCGAAGTGATCATCGGTGCCAACGTAATCAAAGATTTCATGGGCGGCCTGCGCGACTTTTTCGGCGGGCGCAGCAACACCTATGAAAGAGTATTCGAGGAAGCACGCAATACCGCACTCAGCGAGCTGTCACAGAAGGCCCAGCAAATGGGTGCCAATGCGGTAGTAGGCGTAAAACTAGACTTTGAAACCGTCGGCCACGGCGGCAGCATGATGATGGTAATAGCCAGCGGCACAGCAGTTCGTTACAGCTGATGCGCGAAAAAGCACTTGTTTTTAGTACATTTGCGCCCGTGAAGAGGCCTGAAGAGGTGGAAGGTGTAGGGTTTAAGGTTATAAGCGGAGCTAGTTATTGACGATTCACGATTCACCATTGACGATTCACCATTGACCATTGACTATTCACACTTTTGACTTTTGAATTTTTACTTTTGAATTACTATGGGACGCATATTTGAAGTACGTAAAGCCACCATGTTTGCCCGCTGGGACCGGATGGCAAAACAATTTACCCGGATCGGTAAAGAAATCGTGATCGCCGTAAAAGCCGGCGGCACTGACCCCAACAGCAACGCCGCTCTCCGCCGTTGCATCCAGAACGCACGCAGCGTCGGCATGCCGAAAGACCGCGTGGAAGCCGCTATCAAACGTGCACAGGGTAAAGAACTCATTAACTACGACGAAATCCTCTACGAAGGATATGCGCCACACGGTGTAGCCATCCTCGTGGAAACCGCTACCGACAACCACGTGCGTACCGTTGCCAACGTTAAAAGCCATTTCACCAAAGGCCACGGCGCCATGGGCAACAGCGGCAGCGTATCCTTTCAGTTTAAAAAAATGGGGGTATTCAAACTGAAACCCGAAGGATTGAACACAGACGATCTCGAACTGGAACTCATCGATTTCGGCCTGGAAGAACTGGGCGAAGGCACCGGCGAAAACGGTGAAGACATCCTGATCATCCGCGTGGGCTTTACCGACTTCGGCAATATGCAGAAAGCGCTGGAAGAAAAAGGCCTCACGCCTATCAGCGCAGAAGTAGAATGGATTCCCTCCACCACAGTCCCTGTTTCCGACGAACAGGCTGAAGATGTGAGTAAACTAATCGAACGCCTCGAACAGGACGACGACGTACAAAAGGTATTTCATAACATGGGCTGATCCCAGTTATTCACGTATAGAAATGCACTCCGGATGGGGTGCTTTTTTTTGTCCTAACTTTGCCGCATGAAACCCGTTATACTATTCGACGGCGTTTGCAACTATTGCAATTTCATGGTCAACTTCGCCATCCGCCATGATAAGAAAGCGCGTTTGCAATTTGCACCGCTTCAATCTGACACCGGCAAAGCCCTGCTTCAACAATACCAGCTTCCGCCAGATACCGACAGCGTAGTTTTTATTGACCAGGGAAAAGCCATGCTGCACTCAGACGCCGCGCTGGGCATAGCACGTTACCTCGACTGGCCCGCTAAAATCCTTTACGGGTTCATCATCATTCCGCGTTTCATCCGCAATCCTTTTTATAAATGGATCGCGAAAAACCGCTATCGTTTTTTTGGAAAAAAAGAAACTTGTATGATACCTACGCCCGACGTCAAAAGCAGGTTTCTTGACTGATCAGAGTGTGATCTCTCCCTTCATATAAAAAACACAATGACCCCCAAGCGATACACGACCGGCTAATTGCTCAACCACCAATTCGCCGCCGCGATGGGAAAGCTGCGCCGCCTTCATTTTTTTCTTTCCAAGTTTATCGCTCCAGAACGGGATCAATTGCGCATGCGCAGAACCTGTAACCGGATCTTCATTCACCCCTACGCCGGGCGCAAAGAAACGTGACACGAAATCATGCTCCCTGCCCGGTGCCGTAATGATTATTTTCAGACCTGTTGCTTTGATGCGCGTGAAATCAGGATCCGCGTTGCGCACATCATTTTCGGTTGGCAATTCAACCAACAAATCCCTGTATTGATAAACGCCCACTATTTCCTTTACGCCCAACATCTCCGCGAGGCCATCCGGCATTTCCTCCAGGCGCTCGGGCTTCCAGGAAGGAAAATCCATTTTGATCAGCCCGTCCTGTTCGCGTGTAACCGTAAGCGGACCACTCTGCGAATGAAAGATGATCTGCGGCCTGTTGTAACCCAATAGTTCATACAACACATAAGCGCTCGCCAGCGTGGCATGTCCGCATAAGTTGATTTCCGCTTCAGGAGTGAACCAGCGTATCTCGTAATCATTTCCCGAAGGGACAAAAAAAACAGTCTCGGAAAGATTATTCTCCAAAGCAAGTTGCTGCATCAATGCTTCATCGATCCATTCATTCAGCGGGATAACGGCTGCAGGATTGCCTTTGAATACTTTTTGGGTAAACGCATCTACCTGGTAAAGAGTAAGCTTCATACGTTGTGTTTGTCGGGATAAAAGCGGGGAAGCGATAACTTAAACCGGAAGGCCACTACCCGCACCGTAAAAATAAACAATATGCAAAGTATCCTGCTGATAAGCGGCTCGAGTACGGTAAGATGAAGGATAAAGTATAAAATGCCGCCGGCGATACAAGCCATTGCATAGATTTCCCGGCGAAAAAGTAGGGGTACATTGTTCAGCAACACATCCCTGATCACCCCACCGAAACAGGCCGTGATTGTACCCAATGCGATACAGGCACCCACACCTAATTCTTTGGTGAGTCCCATTTCAATACCGATTACGGTAAACAGGCCAAGTCCTAATGCATCGAAGAGGAATAAGGTGGTGGTGAGTTGACGCAGGTAACGCCCAAACAGCATAGCGGCTATCGCGGCAAAGAAAATCACCAGCGCTGCCGTTTCATTTTGCAACCAGCTCACCGGCATTTGTCCGATCATGATATCGCGGAGGGTACCTCCACCAATAGCCGTTACGAAAGCGAGCACCAGCACGCCGAACGGATCCAGCTTTTTTTGCATGGCCAGGAATGCTCCCGACACGGCAAAAGCAAAAGTGCCCAGGATATCGATCAGGGTTAGAAAATTGGTTGGCATGATATAGACAGCTATCCTTTTATTCGGCCATCATCTGCCGGATCACATCTTCGATCTCTTCCGCATTGGGTTTGCTGAAGTAATCGCCATCACTTCCGTATGCGGGACGATGCGCTTTTCCGGTAATCGTACGCGGCGACACATCGAGGTAGCGATAACCTCCCTGCTCTTCCATCACCTTGTTAAACATGTAAGCCGCTGCACCGCCCGGTACATCTTCGTCAACAAAAACGATACGGTTGGTTTTCTTCAGCGATTCCAGGATCACATGATTGATGTCGAAAGGCAATAAGGTCTGCACATCCACAATCTCGCAACTGATGCCTTGTTGTTCAAGACTGACAACCGCTTCCTGCACGATACGTAAGGTAGAACCATAACCAACAATGGTAATGTCGGTTCCTTCTTTGAGTATTTCCGGAATACCGAGCGGCACGGTATATTCGGTCAGATTGGCCGGCACTTTTTCCTTGAGACGATAGCCATTGAGACATTCGATCACAATCGCCGGGTCATTTGCTTTCAGCAATGTATTGTACATACCTGCAGCCTGCGCCATGTTGCGCGGCACACATACATGCATTCCGCGAAGCGAGTTAATGATCATACCCATGGGCGAACCGCTGTGCCAGATCCCTTCAAGACGGTGACCGCGTGTACGTACGATCAGCGGGCAGCTTTGCTGACCAGCCGTGCGGTAATGCAGCGTAGCCACATCATCACTCAGCGGTTGCAGACCATATAAAAGATAATCGAGGTACTGAATTTCGGCGATCGGGCGCAGGCCGCGCAAGGCAAGACCGATACCTTGCCCCATGATCGTGAGTTCGCGAATGCCCGTATCAAAAATGCGGTCTTTGCCGTGTTTTTCCTGCAGACCTGCAAAGCCCTGGTTTACGTCTCCGATCTGTCCAAGGTCTTCACCGAATGCGAGTACTTTACTGTTTTCCGCAAACAGTTGATCGAAATAACGGTTGAGCAACTCGTAGCCATTCAGCAAAGGCATTTCATTGTCGAAACGCGCCTTTACTTCTTTCACTTTGAGTGCGCTCTTTTCACCTTCGTTGTAAAGTTGGGAATTATAATAACGCGCATTCTCTTTGCGTAATTCTTCGTAATAATCGCGGGTCCAGAAAGCGCTGTCGTGTGCGCCGGCGATCTGCAAAGCATTGTGCAGGGCTTTCATCACGGAGCGGCGCAGCGGTTCGCGGTTGGCCTGCAAACCGGCAACGATCTTTTTAAGTCCCGTTGCCTGATCGGGTAAGGCATTAGCCATCGCCGCGATCAGTTCAGTGGCGCGGTTCACCTGTGCTTTAACAGGTGTCAGGAAATTTTCCCATGCGCTGTTCTTGCTATCTTTTACAAAATTCTTGGCCTCCGCTTCAATGCGCTCCAGTTCCTCGTTATCGGAAAGTGCATTGGCCACCACCCATTCTTTCATTTTGCGCAAGCCGTCCCACTCGCGCTCCCAATCGAGACGTTCGGGTGTTTTATAACGTTCGTGGCTTCCGGAAGTGGAATGCCCTTGCGGTTGCGTGATCTCTTCAACGTGGAAAAGAACAGGTACGTGTGTTTCGCGGGTCAGGCGGATACCCTGTTCAAATGCCTCGCACATACCGGCATAATCCCATCCTTTCACTTTCACGATGCGGATGCCGTTGGTATCTTCTTCTTTTTCCATACCGCTGATGGCGGTGGAAATAGAACCTTTGGTTGTCTGGTATTTTTTGGGAACGGAAATGCCGTATCCATCATCCCACACAAAAACAGCGAGTGGCACCTGCAGCACGCCTGCGGCATTGATGGTTTCCCAGAAATGTCCTTCGCTGGTGGAAGCATCGCCGATGGTGCAGAAGCAGACCTCATTACCATTATCGGAAAGATGTTTCAGCGATTGCAGGGCAGGTATATGGCGAAAAGCACGGGATGCATAAGCAAGGCCGAGGGAACGCGGCATTTGTGCGGCGGTTGGTGCCATATCCGACGCAATGTTCTTACGTTCGGCCAGCGGCAGCCACTCTCCCGCTTCATCGGTCAGCGGTGTAGCAAAATGACAGTTCATCTGTCGTCCGGCGCTGAAAGGCTCATTCTCCGGATTGGGGTCGGCATATAATTGGGCAAAAAACTGTTCAACGGTAGCGAGTCCGGTTGCGAACATGAAGGTCTGATCGCGGTAATAGCCGCTGCGGAAATCGCCGGGCTGGAAAAACTTGGCCATGGCGATCTGTGCGATTTCTTTACCGTCGCCGAAAATGCCAAACTTGGCTTTACCGGTCAATACTTCTTTACGGGCAAGTAAACTTGCTTCGCGGCTAATACAAGCTACGCGATAGTCGTTGAGCACTTCTTCTCTAAACCGTTCAAACGATAGTTCGGAAGTGGCAGGCATCGTTGCTGGATTTGTATTTTCCATGCGGCAAAAATAGGGATAAAAAATAAGTGACCCCGAATACCGCAAAATCCTGCAAAACAGGGCATTCGGGTAGTGTAAAGAATCACAGAAAATGTTAAAAAAAAACCGAAATGCCTGCAACCCTCATTGGCGGGGAATCATCTTTTAACTAAATTTGACGGCTTCAAACCTCACGGTATGCAAAGAATATTTACCCTATTGCTTGTAATGCTGGCTTTCGGCGCTGCCCGGGCCCAGCAATTACCGGCTACGACTCCTCCTGCAACGCCCGAAGTATTGACTCTCAAAGAGGCCGAGCATGATTTCGGCAAAATTCCGCAGGGCAAGCCTGTTTACTACAATTTTGAAGTGGTCAACGCAGGCACCACGCCGCTTGTACTCGATGATATCCATGCGAGTTGCGGATGTACAACTCCCGAGTGGAGCCGCGACCCCATTGCTCCCGGAGCAACTGCTACCATCAGGGTTGGCTACAATGCGATGGCGGAAGGCTATTTTGAAAAGCCGATTACCATTAATGTGGCGGGGCAAATGAAACAATTGAAAATTAAAGGCACGGTATGGCGGGCGCCTGAAGGACCTGCTCCGGCCAACTCCTCTGTACAATTCTTAAAAAAACAAACGCTCTAAAAATTTCATCATGAAAAAACTGGCATTATTAACTGCAGCCTTTGTATTCAGCGTAGCCGCAATGGCGCAAAGCAAGTCTGACGACGTAGCAAAATTCAACACCGAGAAGCATGACTTCGGTAAAGTAAAGCAGAACAATCCCGCTACTTATTACTTCGAGATCAAGAACGTAGGCAACAAGCCATTGGTAGTGGAGAATGCATCTGCGAGCTGTGGTTGTACCGTTCCTGAAAAGCCGAAAGAGCCGATCATGCCTGGTAAATCTGACAAGGTGAAAGTTGTATACAATGCTGCTGCATTGGGACCTATCAATAAAGAAATCACTATCAAATTTGCGGGTATCGACCAACCTAAGGTTGTTCGTATCACAGGTGAGGTAGTAACGGCTGAAGCATTTGATGCAGCTGCCAAAGGTTCTAAGAATAAATAATCAGGTCAACTGATTTTAACCGAAGAAAGTCCCTGCAGCGATGCGGGGATTTTTTTTAATTCAAAAGCGTGAATAGGCAATGGTGAATGGTGAATGGTCAATGGTGAATAATGCTGCGCATCCCGAAGACGTCGTGGTTTCTGAAGGCTCAATGAATGAAGAAGCGGCGACCGCCTACTTAATACTTATAACTTAATACTTAAAACTGCTGTTTTCACCTTACTTCATACTCCTTACGCCTTCTACCTCCCGCCTTTTCTCCCTTTACCCGAAATGGGGAAAAAAAGCGCATGCATTATGCTTTTATGAAATCAGGTAATTGATGATCAATGGGTAAAGAATGGCCTGTAATTTTCAATAATAATTACCATAAAACGATTACCATGCATGCCATATTTCAGCCGGTAACAGGGCCGGTTAACATAAAAAAAGAAGATCTCTTCAAAACACTCCGCGAGATCGATCATGAATTCTCCTTTGCTGATTTGCGGATAACGACGATTTACCCGGAAGCGACCGAGGTCTATGCGCGCCTGGAAATGGAGGCGCTGATGATGGGAAAGGCCGGGCCGGAGATGGAGGAGAATTATTGAGTGGAAATAGAAATAACTTATTTATTAGCCTTTATCCGGCCGCCGTAAAATAAATAAAGGTTCCTCAACAAGGAGCCTTTTCTCTTGTACAGGAAAGCATCCCGATTCATTTGGATATCAGCCCACAAACAAAAAAGGTCGCCGTAAAACGACAACCTTTCTTTGGTACCGGAGAGCATCCCGTCCCGAATAGTCGGGATCGGGATTGAACTGCCGACCTTCGGGTTAATTTCCAAAAACAAAATCCCCTCCAAAAAGGAAGGGACTTTTATCTTGTACCGGAGAGCAGACTTGAACTGCCGACCTTCGGGTTATGAATCCGATGCTCTAACCAGCTGAGCTACCCCGGCATCCATCGCCAACCTCGGTTGGCGGGGTGCAAAAATAGCTATATGAAGCTGAATTCTGAAAAGATTTTTAGATTATTCCTGCTTTTTTAACCTGCCACACGCTCCGCCGCAACCACCGCCTTCTCCACACGACCAGGATACACTTCCAACGCTTTTTCCAGGCAATCCATCGCTGCATCGATCGCTTCCAGGTTCAATACATAGGCCAGGCGCACCTCATCTTTCCCCAATCCCGGAGTGCCGTAAAAGCCTGTCGCCGGCGCCAGCATCACTGTCTGGTTATTGTATACAAATTCCTCGAGCAACCACTGACAGAATTTATCACTGTCGTCAATCGGCAAACGGGCAATCGCATAAAATGCCCCGCCCGGATTGGGACAGAAAACACCGGGCATCGCATTCAGCCTGCTCACCAGCTTGTCGCGGCGACGCTGGTATTCTGCTTTGGGTTCGTCAAAATAACTATCCGGAAGGTCTACCGCTGCTTCGCCCATGATCTGCGCCAGACCCGGAGGACTCAACCTCGCCTGCGCAAACTTCATGGCAGCATCATACACCTTTTTGTTTTTGGTAACCAAAGCCCCGATACGCGCACCACAGGCACTGTATCGTTTGCTGATCGTATCCATCAGCACCACATTTTCTTCCAGCCCGTCCAGTTGCATGGCACTGATATACTCGCCATCATAACAAAACTCACGATAAGCTTCATCACTGAAAAGGTAAAGATTATGCTTCAGGCATATTTCGCGCAGCGCTTCCATTTCTTCACGGCTATATAAATAACCGGTTGGGTTGTTAGGATTGCATACCACGATCGCACGGGTGCGCGGTGTGATCACTTTTTCAAATTCAGCGATCGGGGGAAGGGCAAACCCGGTTTCGATCCGTGATGTGATCGGTACTACCGTTACACCTGCGGTGCAGGCAAAACCATTATAATTCGCATAAAACGGCTCGGGGATGATCACTTCGTCACCCGGGTTGAGGCAGGTGAAGAATCCGAAAAGGATCGCTTCCGATCCGCCGGTCGTGATCATGATCTGATCATGCGTAACCTCGATTCCTACCCTTTTATAATATTCCACCAGCTTGCGGCGATAGCTTTCATTACCCGCACTATGGCTGTATTCCAATACTTTAATGTCTGCATGTTTTACCGCATCCAGGATCGGAGCCGGTGTTTCAATATCGGGCTGACCGATATTGAGGTGATACACACGGGTACCTTTCTTCTTGGCAGCCTCGGCAAATGGCACCAGTTTCCGGATGGGCGAGGCAGGCATCTGCTGCCCGCGGTCTGAAATTGTAAGCATGCGCCAAAGGTACGCAAGCGCAGCAAGTTGCCAATAATCCGCGGGGACAGATTTTCCTTTGAATCAAAACGTGAAAAAAATAAGATTAAGTGTTTTTCTGTATTGTTTACTTGCCAAACTTCTACAAGGGTATAAGAGCTGTTTTGACAAATGAATCACATCGCGGTCTATTTCCAGCGGCTTGCCACCGCCGTTACTTTGCTGTACAAATTCAACCTTATGCGACAGCTGAAAATCTCTACCTCCATTACCAACCGCGAATCTCCCAGCCTGACCAAATACCTGCTGGAGATCGGAAAGGAAAAAATGCTCAGTACAGAAGAAGAAGTGTACCTCTCTGAACGCGTGAAAAAAGGTGACCGCCGCGCCATCGACCAATTGGTTAAGGCCAACCTCCGCTTTGTAGTGTCGGTTGCCAAACAATACCAGGGTCACGGCCTGCCCCTGCCCGACCTGATCAATGAAGGCAATATCGGCCTGCTGACAGCCGCCAGCCGCTTCGATCATACCCGCGGTTTTAAATTCATCTCTTTCGCTGTATGGTGGATCCGTCAAAATATCCTGCAGGCTATCGGTCAGCAATCACGCATGATCCGCCTGCCACAGAATAAAATTGTCCTGAAAAACCAACTCTCGAAGGCCATGGCCAGCCTCGAGCAGCAACTTGACCGTCAACCCACCGAAGACGAACTGGCCGAAGCACTCAACGCTGATACCGATGATATCAAAGAAATCCTCGGGCACAGCGAATACCACATGAGCCTCGATGCACCGTTCAGCGATGAAGAAGACGGCAGCCTCCTGGATACCCTTGAAAATACCGGATCCGAAAGCACCGACGGTGATCTCGACCACCGCGAATCACTGAAACTTGAATTGAGCCGTTCGCTAGCCTCCCTGAATGAACGCCACCAGCAAATGCTCTGTTCCTATTTTGGAATTGGAGTAGATCACCCGATGAGTTTGGAAGACCTGGGTAAGAAGTATGAAATCTCAACCGAACGTGTACGCCAGATCCGCGACAAAGCCCTGAGCCAGCTTCGCGCGAGCAAAAATCTGAATGTACTCCGCACCTTTCTGGCCGCCTGATCAATAAGCCACCAACTCTTCCAGTATTTTCTGCACCTGAACGGGACCGGGAAGCATTGCTTTCTCGAGTCCCATGTTCATGGGCACCGCCGGCAAATTAAGAGCACCAAGTACACGCACGGGCGCATCCAGGTATCGGAAGCAGGTTGACGCGATCCTTCCGGCCAGCGCCTCTGCAAATGAATTATTTTGTTGCTCTTCCGTCAGCACCAGGCATCGTCCATGACGTTTAACAGTTTCGAAGACCAGCTCTTCATCCAGCGGATAAAGCGTCCGCAGGTCGATGATCTCCACTTTTCCTCCCATTTTTTCTGCGGCTTCCAATGCCCAATACACCCCCATCCCATAAGTGATCACCGCACAGGATTCCCCCGCTTCCAGTGCCGAAGCATCCGCTTCTTTAACAACCCGTCCTTTTCCGAAGGGTAAAATATAGTCTGCATCCGGCTCCGGCGTTTTTGCGCCCTCAGTACCCGGCACTTTGCTCCAGTAAAGCCCTTTGTGCTCAAGCATGATCACCGGGTTGGGATCATAATAGGCGGCTTTCATCAGCCCCTTCATATCTGCTGCGGTAGAAGGATAAGCGATCTTGATGCCCTTGATGGAAAGTAATGTAGACTCCACCGATCCGCTGTGATAAGGCCCACCGCCACCATACGCACCCGTAGGCACCCGCAGGATCATCGATACGGGAAATTTGCCGCAACTCAGGTACGATGATTTGGCTACTTCTGTCACCAGTTGGTTAAGCGCGGGATAGATATAATCGGCAAACTGCACCTCCACGATCGGCCTCAGTCCGGTGGCACTCATACCTGCGGTCGATCCTACAATATAAGCTTCCTGTATGGCCGTGTTGAATACGCGATGGTCGCCGAATTGTTCGGCCAGGGTGGCCGCTTCGCGGAAAACGCCGCCCAGCCTGCGCCCCACATCCTGCCCGTATACAAGCGCCTCGGGATGTTGCTCCATGATTTCACGGATGGCAAATAAAGCTGCATCTACCATCACTATTTTCTCTCGCCCGGCAGGTGTACGCTCACCTTTTTCTTCGGTTACCGGTGTCGGCGCAAAAACATGCGTAGCAACGGTAGCAGGATCAGGTTCTGCAGCAGCCATTGCATCGGCAAAATCTTTTTCCACGATAATGCGGGCTTCTTCTTCGATAGCCTGCAACTCATCCTCTGTTATGCCATTTTCCAATAAATATTTTCGCAGCAACGGACCGGGATCCTGCCTGCGGTGGTTGGTGAGGTCTTCCGCTGAACGATAAAATTCGCGGCGCACGCCGGATGTATGATGCCCCAGCAAAGGAACATTGGCCTGGATGAGGAAAGGGCCTTGCCCGTTACGTACTTGTTCGCATACCTCCCCTATCACACGATACGATTCTTTGAAATCAGTACCATCTACACGCACACGTCCGAGACCGGGAAATCCTCCCGCAAACGTGTAGGCATCCATTACGCGCGCCTCCTGCGCCGTTACGCTGATGCCCCAGTTATTGTCCTGCACCAGGTAAATGATGGGCAGCTTTTTCAATACGGCAAACTGTAATGCTTCGCTCACTTCTCCCTCCGTCATGCTGGCGTCGCCGAGCGAACATACCACCAGCCCGTCCGTTTTACCTTCGTGCAAAGCCGGCATTTTATTCTGACGGCTGTACAACAAACCCTGCGCAATACCTGTGGCGGGTATCACCTGCATGCCGGTAGCACTGCTTTGATGAATGATAACAGGTTTATCAGCTGAGCGAAAATTAGGGTGGGAATAATAGGCCCTGCCCCCGGTAAAAGGGTCATCGCCTTTTGCCAGTAACTGAAGCATCAGCTCGTATGGACGAAAGCCCAAACCCAGCATAATACTCTCATCGCGGTAATACGGGCTGACAAAATCCTGCGGTTGTAAATGAAAAGCAGTTGCAAGTTGGATGGCTTCGTGACCACGGGAAGTTGAATGCACATATTTGCAAACCTGCCGGTTGGCTTCGTATGTATCGGCCATAAAACGGGCCTGCATCATCAGGTGATAGGCCTTGCGGAAAAGGGAATGATCATTCATTGGAAGAGCAAGCTGGAAAACTGCAAATTTAAGGTAAAGCCTGCCGCAAAAACCAACGTTAGTTCATGCTTATTTTACTTCGAGTTTGAATACGCTTTCTTTCTCCACAAAACCTTCGAGTTCATCGCCTACCACTACTTCGCCTACGCCGGCCGGAGTACCTGTGAAGATGACGTCACCAATGTTGAGGGAAAAATAATTGGAGATATAAGAAACCAGGCTATCGAAATCGTATAGCATATCGGCGGAATTGCCTTTTTGGACAGTTTCCTGGTTTTTATTGAGGCTGAAATCAATTTCTCTTTTGTTTTTTAGCCCGGTAACAGGCAGCCATTTACCGATCACGGCAGAGTTGTCCCATGCTTTGGCTTTTTCCCAGGGAAGGCCTTTTGCTTTGAGTTCGTTCTGGATATCACGTGCGGTAAAGTCGATGCCGGCAGAGATGGCATCGTAATATTTGCTGGCAAATTTGTCCTGAATATATTTTCCGTTCTTACAGATACGAAGCACCAACTCGCACTCGTAGTGCAGTTCGTTGGTAAACTCCGGGTAATAAAACGGTGTATGAGCCTGGAGCAAAGCGCTCTTCGGCTTCATAAAGATGACCGGCTCATCCGGGATAGCATTATTCAGTTCTTTAGCATGATCTGAATAATTTCGGCCTACACAAAAAATCTTCATAATAAAAGGTGCTTATTGGTAAAAATACTCACATACCACGGCAAAGGCGCTTTCACCTCTTCTCTTGCTAGTTCATCATTATTGCTACTGGATTTCCGGAAACAGACGGGGGCGCTAAATTAAGTAATCGCCGGGACATCTCATAATGAAAAATCCTTATGGTTTATTTCATTCATGGCGGCGGTTATGCCCCTGGTGGCAAAAGTTTCGATCGTTTCAACCGACTTCCCTATTTTATGCAGGACAAGGGGTTCCTCTTCTTTCTTCCATTTTCCCAATACAAAGTCGGCCTGCATGCCTTTGGGATAGTCGTTACCTATCCCGAAACGCAACCGTGGGTAGGCTGTCGTGCCCAGCAATTCCTGCATACTGCGAAGGCCATTATGACCGGCATCGCTGCCATCTGCCCGCAGCCGCATACGGGAGAGCGGAAGCGCCAGATCGTCCACAATGGTCAAAGTATTTTCCAACGCTATTTTTTCTTTATCCACCCAATATTTAACGGCTTTGCCGCTGAGATTCATATAAGTGGTGGGACAAATGCAGATAAATATTTTGCCTTTCCATTTTACATCGGCTACATATGCCAGCCTGTCTGACCGGAAGCTCCCGCCATGTTTCTGGACAAAAGCATTGACTACATCAAAACCTATATTGTGCCGGGTGTGGGCATATTCATTTCCGATATTGCCCAACCCGATCAGAAGAAACTTCATGGGTTAATTTTAAAAACTGAAACCGCTTGCAAGTTAATCTGGAAATCCGGCATAAAAAAACCCCGCCGGGCGGGCGGGGCTTCTTTTGCTATTGCAGCTTATTTTTTTCCTTTCTCTGCAGCGGCTTCTTCCTGCTTCAACTGGCGGGTCATCACCACAGAAGCGATAGGAATACGGGGAGAGTTCAGTACTTCGTAGTTATCAGCTTTCACATCTTCTACACGGATGTTACCGTTCAGTTCCAGGTCGTCAATAGGAACTTCGATCTGCTCCTGCAGGAACTTGGGATAGGTTTTCACTTTCAGTGACTTGAATTTAGCCACGAAACGACCACCTTCTTTCACACCTTTGGAAGTACCCACGAACTTCAGCGGAATAGTAGCGACAACTTTTTTGTCTTCTACCAGTTCCAGCAGATCGATGTGGATCAAACGGTCAGTTACTTTGTCGAACTGAAGATCTTTCAGGATCGTGCGGTAAGTTTTACCGTCAACGCTAACTTCTGCAATCTGGAAGCTGGGCGTGTATACCAGGTTTTTGAACGCAGCAGCCGGAGCAGTGAAATTCACTTCAGCCGCACCCCCATAAATTACACCAGGCACCAGATCCTGAGAGCGCAGTTGGCGGGTGGCTCCTTTGCCAAAGGCGGTCCTCAGTTGTCCTTCGATAGTAATTGTTTTCATTGTTGTTTGTTTTGCCCTGCCGTAAAAAATTACCGCAGGTTATTATAAATAAAAAAATTGCGCTGTTACAGGCTCTGGCGGCGTTGCGAATGCACAAACAGGCTGGTGATACTTTTATTTTCAAAAGCATTCCGGATAGCTACTGCAAAAAGTTCTGCTACGGAAATCACTTTGATCTTGCTGCCTTTTTCGGGCTGAACCGGAATGGTATCACACACTACCAGTTCTTCCAGGACACTGTTCTCGATATTCTCATATGCCTTGCCACTCAACACGGGGTGGGTGATCAGGGCTCTTACGCTGCGTGCTCCTTTTTCTTTGAGCAGTGCCGCGCTTTTTGCCAGTGTACCGCCGGTATCGCAGATATCGTCAATAATAACGATGTCTTTGCCGGTTACATCACCGATTACCACCATGCTGGCAATCTCGTTGGCACGTTTACGGTGCTTGTCGCAGATTACCATTTCCGCTCCGAAGTAGCTTGCTATCTCCCGGATACGGTTGGTAGCGCCCACGTCGGGGGCCGCAAAGGTAAGGTTTTCCAGCTTTAAATTCTCTACGTAGGGGATAAAAACTGCATGACTGTCGAGGTGATCCACCGGGATGTCGAAATAACCCTGAATCTGGGGAGCGTGGAGGTCCATGGTAATGACCCGATCTGCTCCGGCGGCAGTTAACATATTGGCTACCAGCTTACTACCGATGGCCACCCGGGGGCGGTCTTTCCGGTCCTGGCGGGCATAACCATAATACGGGATGACAGCGATAACCTTGTAAGCAGATGCACGGCGGGCCGCATCGATCATCAGCAGCAATTCCATAAAGTTCTCGGCCGGCGAATAGGTACTCTGTACCAGAAAAACATAATCACCGCGGACACTTTCGAGAAAACTCGGAGAAATCTCTCCGTCGCTGAAGCGCTGTACATGGACTTTTCCAGGCTGGGTTCCGTAACGTTTACAGATTTCCGCGGCCAGGTGTTGAGAGCCGGTTCCGGCAAAAATTTTGGCTGATTCCATGGGAAAACAATGTATGCGGGGTTTGCCCCTTTGGGGGGCGAAGATATTACTATCAGCCCAATCCGCCTTCCCGGATGTCCGGAAAATCAAGAAAAAGATTACCGGAGGGCAACAGCCGCAGTGCTGACCTGTAAAGGCAGATCTTTCTTGATCGTCATCGAGGGTGTTGAATGAGAAGAATTCTGGGCCTCGCCGTTTTCATCCTGAAGACTGTAGAAGATGGAGGAACAGATAAAAATAGACAGAAACAAGGCTACCACATAAACGGTAACGAAAAAAAACAGCGGGTGAAAAGCACCCATGGCGGGGAAAGCGCGATTTTTCATGATCTGGATATTTGGTTTTTCGAAAAAGGAAAATCGTGAACAATGGTGGTGTAAAGACCATTGAAAGAGTAAAAGTAGACCCTAATTTAGTTTCATGCAAGAGCAGAAATACGCAATAAAGGATTGGGCAAAAGACGACCAACCAAGAGAAAAATTACTAATGTTAGGGGCGCCGAGGCTGAGTAATGCCGAGTTGCTGGCTATTCTCATCCGTAAAGGGAACAGGCAGAAAAATGCCCTGGAACTGGCCCAGGACGTCATGCGACTGGCAAAAGACAATGTCGCCGGTCTGGGCAAGCTGACCATCAGCGACATTACCCACGCTACCGGACTGGGCCAGGTAGCGGCCATCAGCCTGATAGCCGCCCTCGAACTGGGGCGAAGGCGCCAGGTGGCAGAACTGGAACCGGGTGAAGAGAAGCCGGTAAAGAGCAGCAGGGATGCGGCGGAATGGCTGCAGATCAAGCTGAAAGACCTGACACACGAGGTGTTCGGACTGCTGCTGCTCAACCGCGCCAACAAGATCATCCGCTTCGAAATAGTCAGCGAAGGAGGCATCACCGCTACCATCGCCGACCCAAGGGTCATTTTTAAAAAGGCCTTGACAGGCAACGCCACAAGTTTGATCCTTTGTCATAATCATCCGTCCGGCAACCTAAAGCCCAGCCGGGCAGATGAAGAACTGACACAAAAGCTGGTACAGGCCGCAGGATTGCTGGATATCCGCGTACTCGATCATCTCATCGTCAGCGATTCCGGTTATTACAGCTTTGCAGATAAAGGATTGATCTGATGTGAAGAACCAGTTACATGATTACGTCTTAAAAAACACAACCCCGTCGTTTTTTGACGGGGTTGTGTTTTTATCAGTGTAATACTATCCGTAAAATTTGTCAGGCTTGTGCAGTAGGACCGCCGAAGTTCAACGGCACCTGGATTTCCTCCAGGTCTTTGATAGTGCCATTCACCGATTCATATTTATTGATATTCTCAATCATCGCTTTCATGAATCGCTTTGCATGTTGAGGCGTAAAGATGATACGGGATTTCACTTTACTTTTCGGAGTTCCGGGCATCACGTTCACAAAGTCGATTACAAATTCCGCATGCGAATGCGTAATAATTGCCAGGTTGGCATAAGTACCTTCCGCCGTTTCTTCCGAGATCTCTATGTTGAGCTGATTGGGCTGTTGCTGATCTGTCATAACATTTTTTTTCAAAGTTAGGCCAACCAGCGCGTGTTACCTAGTTTTAAACCCAACGATACGACGTTACTTTCCGTTGACGGCTGCAACAAGACTGCGCACACCCGCTTCTTTTTTAAAGTTTGTTTTTTGCTCCTCGGCAGTTTTAGCTGCTTCCGGAACACCAGACAATGCTTCTTCAATTTCCTTTTTACTCAGCTTCACTTTTTTGATTGAACCTGTTGCAGGAATATAAATATAGTAGTCTGCATCCTTCACAAATTCTTTTTTATCCGGCACACCCATTCTTTTCTGTTCTGTGATGTAACATCTGTGAAATTTCAATAAATGAACTTTTGGACCTGAAGCCAATATTTCATACAATGAGTTTGTTGTATGACCGTCAATAGCCGGATAACCGCTTTTCAATACGGTTGAAATTTTGGCACCGCCCTCAGCTATGGCCAGGTAGGCAGCAGAGTCCACATCGGGCATCACCATTTCTTTGCCATCCTGGATAAACTGCAATTCATTGTTCATGACCTCAAAACGCAACTTCACCGATTGATAGGTCTGGCCACCGCGAACTTTTACAAATCCCTCGGAATAGTCGTTGAACAAATAAGGACTTCCGTCAACATCGGTTCTATCTAATATAGTGGCAGGACGACCATTGATCATCCGGTTGAGTTCAGATACAGTAGTTGCATTATTGCTACCACCGGTACCTGTGGGGGTCTGTCCCTGCGCACACTGTACCAGGAACATGCCTGCTAATAAAAAGCCTAAACGCATGATTTAATATTTTGCTATAAATATACAAAAAAAGGACGGCCACTGCCCGCCGTGTGCGTTAATGCTTTCTATAAGTTTCCACCCCGTTATTTGCTGCCAAGAGGCCGGTGCGGTCCTTCACCAGACGTTAATCGCATCAGGCACTGCGGTTAACGCAGTCATAGCTTCTTTTTTACTCATCTTTATCTCACGCATTTGGGCTCGTAACATACCGTTCTCATAGACCCGAAAACCACCACTATATTAAAATCGACCACGGACCTGCACAGCCACCGTCACCGGAAGCGGCCCGTTCGTAATTGCGGCAACTGTTCCTGCCCGTAAATGTCCGGCGCATCTTACCGCCACCGACAACTGTTTCGTCAGGTCATAATCTGTCACTACATTCCAGCGATACCCACTTCCATATACCGCAGGGATTCCATAGTTGTAGGGAAGATCTTGTTCGTAAGCGTAGATGCGGGAGTTATACCCTTCGGTCTGATAATATTGCACACGAACGCTCAGCGACCAGGGTTTCATTTTGGGACGAAGCAACGCTTCAACAAAAACAGCATAACCCGTTTCTGCCGCCGTTCCGCCCGGATCATACCACAACATTTCCGAACGCTGACGAAGCTGTAACAGTTTATTTACCATTAACGCAAGGTGGCAACGCAGTGTATACCGCGTCAACAGCGTTCGCATTTCGGAGAATGATGTAAAATTTCTCTCAATTGTTTGTGCCCTGAACCGCAGATAATGCTCTATCCCTTTGGCAGGCGTATGCGTAAGCTGAATAAAAAAATCTTTGCCGGCAGAAGGTGCGTGAACGTTGTATTTCAACCATGGAAACCGGAAGACATCAGCATAACATTCCATCTTCCAACCAGACGAGGGTTTCAATACCACACCGCCAAATAACCCGGTTTCATTACTCACGCTGCTGCTCTCTGTAAAAGCTTGCCCGCCCGGTGCCTGGTATGCCGGAGGAATCCGTCTGTACACAAACGAAAAATCCATTTCTCTTCCTACACTGATAAGCAAGCCTTGCAACACCGCAAGATCACCCTGCGGATCCACGGCCAACTCTCCGTAATAGTGTATGTTTTTTACCGTCCCTGCATGATCAATGCTCAGATTATACCAGCGGTCTCCTGTCTGCGCGTAAAGATTGTAGGGCACATCACGTTTTTGTAATGAACGATTATACAGATGACCGATCGCATTGACCCCTATCTGTAACGAAGGCAATTGATAGCGCATTACCACACCTGCAGAAAGTTGACGGAGATTTCCCTTATTCATCAATTCCCTTGCCGTACGATGATAACCTGAAGTGATAAAGGAGGAAAACCCCATGGTATCACCGGTAATGCCTGCATCCAACGATCGCATCGATGCGAACATCGCTGCTTCACAATTTCCCTTTCTCAACACGGCTGCGGTGCCCCTCATAAACCTGCTTTCTCCTGTACCGGTATATGCACGGACTAACGCATTGCGCTTCGCCACAGGCGCTGCCGATGCCCCTTTGCCCCAACCGATACCTTGCCAATGGACCAGCCCCTGCCCCATGCTGACGGAATAGTCACCAAGTGCCAGGCCAGACAGCAGTCCGTTGCCTTTTTTAAATACATGAAAAGAATAAAAGTCGAACCCACTTTTTTGTTTTCCACGGAAAAACTGTTCGCCACTATCCTTCTCCCCTGTCAGGCCCCATTGCCATCCCGCATCGGTGTATTTGTATCTCACAAGCAATCGTAACGGACTTCCCAGGTAGGATGATTGATCTTTCCGTTGCGCATTCGTCATGGACAACGCTCCTGCCGCCTGCAACACTATCAAATGTTGTCCGGCTGTAAAAGACGGTCGCTCCAATACCGGACGCACACAGATCAACGGAAGTAGCTGCCTGATTTTTTCGCGTTCCAGACCAGGAACTGCCAGCATCTCATATACGCTGATAAAATCTCCCATCAATTGCCGGTAACGCAACACCTGCTGAATCTCTTTTTCATCCAACACCTGTAATTCGCGCCACTCCGCAGCCCCCGATGCGTTGATGTTTAACGGATGCCGCTGGTAATATTGCCACTGCAACAACAAACCATCCGCATCTGCTAACAAACTTTCATCTGCTTCGGCCATTTGTTCTAATTGATTTGACATACCAGCCGGCAGTTCCTGCCCGTAACCGATCAGACATCCACCCACCAAACATCCTGTGATCAACAACTTTTTCATTCTCCATTGGTTGGTTTTCCCTGATAAACAATTCCAACTCCCGGCGATAAACCAAGACGCATGTGATGCGACGTAAATGCATCCACCCTGCAGCCACCTTTATTCCAGGCCATACTCAATCCCCAGCTTCCACGCAAGGCAGAAAAGGAAAAACGTAAACGCAGATATTTTTTTATGCAATAATCAACTGCCGTCAACAGATCTGGCTTCATACTATTTACCGCCAGCATCACACAGCCGAATGCCGCTTCTTCCGTTACCCTGTATGACATACCCAACCTGTATACGGATCGTACCAATGCAACATTAGCTGAACCAGGCGGCACATAGGATACATAGATATCGCTGTTCACTTTCCCGGAAAGCCTGAAGAGCAGCCCGAGCATGGCATCTGCCACACCCGCACGGCCATATTCGCTTATACGCGTACGGGTGTAGCGGAATCCGACGCCGACATCTACCGTGTTACCCAAAGGCCTGCCGTATGCAAGACATGCTTGCTGCCAGTTGAACAACGCCCGACCCTGCATCCGCCATTGCAGTGCGAAACTGCCTTTTCCGGCTGGCACAATTACACCGCCGAGATAATCGGTTAATGCTGCCAGACCGAAACGTTGTTCGCCTAACACACCTGCCTGCCATCTGTCATGCCCGGCCAGTCCGGCGGGCTGCGATAAGGATGCCCATATATCCGGCCCGTCGTTGGCCATCACCACAGGAAGCGAATGCAACATCGCCGGTGGCAGCACCAATGATTGACAACGGCTTACCCAACCTGTCAGAAAAAATCCTGCGAAAAGAAATGCCCTTTTTATCATACTTATTATTTCTCCCAAAATACAGTTGGGAGGTACCGTATTCAAAATATTTGGGCTTAGAAAACCACGCGGATAAAGACGTTAAAAAAACTTTGTGTAGGTTTGCGCATGGAAATTTTAGACGGTAAGAAAGCCGCCCAGGCCATTCGCGATGTTTTAAAAATCGATGTGGCCCAACGCGTGAACGAAGGCAAGAAAATCCCGCACCTCGCTGCCATTTTAGTAGGTAATAACGGGGCCAGCGAAACCTATGTGGCCGCAAAAGTCAAGGCCTGTGAAGAAACTGGTTTTAAGTCCACCCTCATCCGCTTTGAAGGAGATACCTCCGAATCCGCACTGCTGGAAAAAATAGATGAACTCAACCTCGACCCTGATATCGACGGCATCCTGGTACAACTGCCTTTGCCGAAACATATCGACGATAAAAAAGTGATCAACGCCATTGCTCCTTCGAAAGATGTGGACGGTTTCCATCCCGTCAGCGTGGGGAAAATGGTGGAAGGACTGCCAACATTTGTCCCGGCCACGCCTTACGGCATTATGCTGCTGCTGCAACATTATAAGATCGATACCAAAGGCAAACACGCAGTAGTGATCGGTCGCAGCAACATCGTTGGCCGCCCGATCAGTATTCTCCTGAGCGGCAACAGCAACCCGGGTAACTGTACCGTAACCATCTGTCACTCGCATACCGTTAACCTGAAAGAAATCTGTCTCCAGGCAGATATCATCGTAGCCGCCATCGGCATACCGGAATTTGTGAAAGCTGACATGGTGAAAGAAGGAGCAGTAGTGATCGACGTGGGAATCACGCGTGTGGAAGATGCAACCCGCAAAAGCGGATTTCGTCTTAAAGGCGACGTCGATTTCACCGGAGTATCGCTGAAAAGTTCCTTTATTACGCCCGTTCCCGGCGGCGTAGGCCCTATGACCATCGCTGCCCTGATGAAAAACACGTTCCTGGCTTGTGCGACAAAGAATTAATGAAATGACGACAACACCTGATTTAAACGTTTCCGCAATTACTTATCCAGTGATGGAGCAGTTTTATACGCTCCAGGGAGAAGGTTATTACCAGGGAGCGGCGGCCTATTTCATACGGCTGGGAGGTTGCGATGTGGGATGCGTATGGTGTGATGTGAAAGAAAGCTGGGACGCAGCCGCTCACCCCCATCAATCGGTGGAAGAGCTGGTAGCACTAACCAAAAACTCCGGCACCCCACGTGCAGTAATCACGGGCGGAGAGCCGCTCATGCATAACCTGGATGAACTGACCTCGGCACTTCAGGCCGCAGGCATTCAAACTAATATTGAAACCTCCGGTTCATCACCGCTCAGCGGACATTGGAACTGGATCTGTTTGTCTCCCAAAAAGTTTAAAGCCCCATTACCCGAAGTGGTAGCTGCTGCCGACGAATTAAAAGTTATTATTTATAACAAAACCGATTTTGCATGGGGAGAAAAGTTCGCCGCCGGTGTAAAACCATCCTGCCGGCTTTATCTTCAGCCGGAATGGAGCCGCGCCGGCGAAATGACGCCGCAGATCGTTGAGTATATAAAAGCGAACCCCCAATGGGAACTCAGTCTCCAGATTCATAAATATATCAACGTTCCGTAACTGCATGAACACGGGCACTGGATGCTGACTAAAATAAATAATGGTTAGATTCGTTACCCGATAATACCATGTTCATGAAAAAACACTGTCTGTTCATCGCTTGCCTGTTCCTGTCTCTTATTGTGTACGCACAGGGATATGATCCCAGCCGCGTTAATAAAAAAGCAAAAGCGTTATATGACCAGGCGATTGAACGGGCCAACGACGGTGCCTATCCCAATGCTATTGCGTTATTGCAACAATGCATTGCGCTCGATAAAAATTATGTCGATGCCTATCTTTCCATCGCCGGCGTGTATGCTGAATTGAAAGATCATGGACAAAGCGTGCGGTATTACGAAGAAGCCTTTGCAAAAGACAGCTCCTATACGCTCGACTATAAACTTCCCTACTCCATTAATGTTGCAGCACTTGGTCAGTTTGAAAAAGCTTTGGCTGCCATCAACGATCTGCTCACCAAACGTCCGCCGCGCAATCCAAACTCACTTAAAGCTGCGCAATACCGGCAACGTTGTTTTGCTTTCGCAGTTGACTATGCACAGAAACATCCGATGGGGCAATACAATTTTGCACCGGTAAATGCGGGGCCGGCCATCAATACAAAAGAATCTGAATACTTTCCTTCACTAACCATTGATCAGCAGGAATTGATTTTTACAAGACGGCTTAATGGACGAAATGAGGATTTCTTTTCCTCACAGAAAAAAGAGGGTGAATGGACCAACGCACAACCTGCGCGTGGTAATGTGAACACGCCTGACAACGAAGGCGCACAGAATATATCACAGGATGGTGAATGGTTGGTATTCACGGCTTGCAATCGTACCGATGGATTCGGCAATTGCGACCTCTACATCTCCTATCGCACAGCCGGAGGCTGGAGTGAAGCAATCAACCTGGGCGGCTTTATCAATTCCGATCAGTGGGAATCGCAGCCATGCCTTTCACCTGATAAAAAAGACCTGTATTTTGCAAGCCGCCGTCCGGGTGGATACGGGGGCATCGATATATATGTATCACATCTGCGGGAAAATGGTAAATGGAGCGAGCCGGAAAATCTTGGTCCCGAAATCAATACAACCGGCGACGAGCAATGTCCGTTTATGCATGCGGATAACCAGACCTTATATTTCACCTCGAACTACTGGCCCGGATATGGTGAGGACGATATTTTTCTTACACGAAAAAAACCGGGTGGCGGCTGGACCAAAGCACTTAATCTTGGTTACCCGATCAATACGATCAAACACGAAGGAACGCTGTTTGTAACGGCCGATGGAAAAACAGCGTACTACGCCAGTGACCGCTCCGACAGCCGGGGTGGCCTGGATATCTACAGCTTTGAGTTGAGAGAAGATATCCGGCCCGTGCGCACCTTGTGGGTGAAGGGCAAAGTATCGGATAAAAAAACGGGTAAAGGATTGCCTTCGTCAATCGAATTGACGGATTTGGCAACGCGTGAAACGGTATCGCATGTACAAACGGATGAGCAGGGCAATTACCTGGTAACCTTACCGCTGGGCCGTGATTATTCGTTTACCGTTAACCGCCGTGGATACTTGTTCTATTCCGATCAATTTTTGCTGCGCGAATTAGCACCGGATTCAACGTATCGAAAAGACATCCCGTTGCAGCCCCTGGAAGTGAATGCCAACATTGTGTTGAAGAACATTTTCTTCGATGTAAATAAAACGGAGCTCCGGCCTGAATCGCAATTGGAACTGGATAAGGTGGTGCAATTACTGAAAGAAAATCCGGGACTGAAAATTCAGATCGAAGGACATACGGACAATGCGGGTAAGCCGGCGGACAATCTGCAATTGAGTAATAACCGGGCGGCGGCAGTGGTCACTTATATAAAAGGAAAAGGTATTGCGCCAGCGAGACTGGTGGCAAAAGGATTTGGTGAAACCAGACCAGTGTCGGATAACGGAACGGAAGAAGGTCGCGCACGCAACCGCCGGACTGAATTAAAAATTACTTCCCTTTAAAATAAAATTACCCGGTTTTCATCCGGCTATCGCTTCCCTTCGATGTTATCATTGCATTCATCCTGTTTGCAATGTATCCAGATATTGTTTACCAGATAGCACTTACACGTATACCGCAGATTGGTCCGGTGCAGGCCCGTCTTTTATTGGCGAGATTATCCCTTCGGGAAATATTTACGGTAAGTGAGCATGTATTGGAAAAGATTGAAGGCGTCGGCCGGGTCAGAGCCGCAAGCATCCGTCAGTTTCGTCAGTTTGCAGAAGTGGAAGCCGAATTGCGTTTTATGGAACGGCATCGAATCCGTCCATTATTTTTTACGGATCAGGATTATCCGCAGAGGCTTCTTCATTGTTATGATGCACCGCTGCTGCTTTATTACAAAGGCAGTGCAGACCTTAACAACAACAGATCCCTGTCGATTGTGGGATCGCGGAGAGTGACAGATTATGGTCAGCAGGTTACCAAAGACCTTATCCGCAACCTCGCCGGGGAATCAACGCTGATCGTAAGCGGGTTAGCCTATGGCATCGATGCGCTTGCACATCGCGAAGCCCTTGTTCACGGATTGCCGACAGTAGCCGTATTGGCGCACGGTCTTGACCGGATATATCCGGGTGTGCATGCCGGGCTGGCCCGCGATATGCTGACCAATGGCGGCGGACTGCTTACCGAATTTCCCAGTAATACGCTGCCTGACCGCTATAACTTTCCGCAGCGCAACCGGGTCGTTGCCGGATTAACGGATGCCACGGTCGTTATAGAAACGGCCTTGCGCGGAGGCAGCATGATCACTGCCGATCTTGCCTGGGATTATCACCGGGAAATATTTGCCGTGCCCGGACGCATAACCGATAAACGAAGTGCCGGTTGCAACGAACTCATCCGTTCCAACAAAGCACATTTATACACTAACGCGGACACCTTATGCAACGTCATCGGCTGGCATGCGGGTGCCGGCCCCGCACCGGCAACATCCTGTCTTTTCCCTGACCCCGGCCCCGACGAACTGGCGGTAATAAACCTGCTGCGCGAAAAACCTTTGCTGCAGGTCGACGAAATTAGTTTCATGACCGGACTGGATTTTTCACGGGTTGCGGGCGCTATTTTAACATTGGAACTGCAAAACAGGGTATTATCTTTACCCGGCAAGCGTTACCGTCTGTCCTGAAGGCAACGAAATGACCATTGTGATTGTCAGACAGAGTTATACCAGATAAAAATGAAACTGTTCCGAACTACTGCTTTATTCTTTATACTCATTGCTATTAGCCAACAGGCAACTGCGCAGGCCTGTACCACACTCGGTCAGAACCCGTCAACAGCTTTTCCGGTTTGCGGAACCACCACTTTTCATCAGAACAATGTACCCATCTGCAGTTCGAACGATCTGTTTGTTCCGGGTTGTTCAGGTTCCGGCAACGCTGATTATGAAAACAAAAATCCCTTCTGGTATAAATTCACCTGCTACCAGGCAGGCACACTGAATTTCATTATCTCTCCTGCCAATCCGAACGATGACTATGACTGGCAGCTTTATGATATAACCGGTCTCAATCCCGATGAGGTTTACACCAACCGCAATATCATTGTAGCAGGCAACTGGTCTGCTACTCCGGGCAATACGGGTGCCTCCCCATCGGGTTTTAACGGTATTCAATGTGCCTCCGATCCAAGCGAAGGCAAACCCAACTTTTCCCGTTCGCCGAACCTGATCGTCGGACATGAATACATTCTGCTGGTCAGCCACTACACCAATTCTCAGAGTGGGTATGATCTTTCTTTCGGAGGAGGCAGCGCCGTCATCACCGATCCCAAAGACCCGCACCTCGACAAAGCATCCGCCAGTTGTGATGGCACCAAAATCACCCTCAAGCTGAATAAAAAAATGAAGTGTGCCTCCCTGACAGGATCAGGGTCGGAATTCAGCCTGGTACCCGCCAACGCCACCATCACAAGTGCCACCACCCGCACCTGTGCCACCGGCTTCGACATGGATGAAATAGAACTTACACTCAGCAATCCATTGCCCGGCGCGGCTTATCAATTAGTGATCGGGGCCGGCACAGACGGCACAACACTGGCCGATGCCTGCGACAGACAAATCCCTGTGGGCGAACAGGTGTCCTTCACTTATACCACGCCACAACCCATTCCCATCCAAAGAGTCGAGGTACCTGCCTGCAAAGCCACGCGCATACTTTTCTATTTCGATAAAAAGATAAACTGCGCCACCATCGCAGCGGACGGAAGCAATTTTACCATCACCGGTCCTACTACCGTTAATGTGATCAGTGCAGCAGGTACACTCTGCCAGAACGGGCTATCCGATGGCATCGTTGTTACAGTCAGCTCACCATTTTATACAAAAGGGACTTACACACTTACTCCGCGGTTAAGTCCGGGTGGCGGTGCCGTACAGGATGAATGCGGGCAGATCATACAGCCGAATCCCATTACATTCAATACGGCCGATACGGTTAACGCCAATTATACATTTACCAATCGTATGGGTTGCCGATTTGATACACTTACCTTTTCACACAACGGTGCCCATGATGTAAACAGTTGGCGCTGGTTATTCGGCAACGTTGAAAAAAGCAATACACAGCAGTATACAGTAGTGCTGCCCGCAACCAGTTCACAGGATGTCAAGCTTGTAGTACATAATGGTGTTTGCTCCGATTCGGTAACCAAAACAATCGTGCTCAACAACGAAGTGAAGGCCGACTTCCAGATGCCCGCTGATATCTGCCCGGAAGACAAACTTACACTTGTCAATACCAGCAAAGGGTTGATCGATATTTATAACTGGGACTTTGGTGCGTTAGGCAGCACCAGCGCCCAAACGCCTGCACCGCTCACATTTATCCAGGACAACCGCGAACGTTCTTATACTATCCGGTTGAGAGTAAATAATATAGCCCTGGGCTGCTCTGACGAAATACGGAAGAATCTTCGCGTGCTGAATAACTGTTATATCGCAGTGCCCACAGGTTTTACGCCAAACGGTGACGGACTTAACGATTACCTGTTCCCCAATAACGCCCTCAAAGCCCAGAATATGCGCTTCAGTATTTTCAACCGTTGGGGACAAATGGTATTCTCCACCGCAAACTGGCAGGAAAAATGGGACGGCCGGGTAAACGGACAACCTCAGCCAGCCGGTGTATATGTGTGGTTTCTCAGCTATACGCACAGGGATACCGGTGAAAAAGTGCTGCAAAAGGGTACATCGACGCTCATCAGATAAATTGTGTATAGCCACAGTTTTGCCCGGTATTTGCTAAAGCCAAAGCCAGGGTTCTTTGCGCTATCCTCAATTTTACCGAAATTGAGTGGCGCTGACCGGAACACCAGCCAAATAAAACTGTATGCGTCTAAAAAACTGCTTTCTTTTCATACTGCTACTGCTATCGATTGTAAACATATCAGAAGCCCAGACCTGTTCGGCTCTCGGCCAGACACCGGCAACAGCTTTCCCCGTATGTGGCACTACTTCGTTTACACAAACAAGAGTACCGATCTGCAGCGGGCGGACATTGCAGGTGAACTGTACCAACAACGTTTACGAAGACGTCAATCCGTTTTATTATCGCTTTACATGTTACACAGCCGGTACGCTTGGGTTTACCATAGCGCCTGTCAACGCCAATGATGACTACGATTGGGTACTTTATGATATTACCAATCGCAATCCAAGTAATATTTATACGAACCGCACCTGGGTAATTTCCGAAAACTGGTCCGGCGAGTTGGGCAGTACCGGCGCTTCGGCAGCAGGCACCAGAAATACCAATTGCGCGGGCGGAGGCATTCCACGCTTCAACTCAATGCCCAACCTTGTCGTGGGACATGAATACCTGTTGATGGTGAGTTATTTCACCGCCTCCACTTTCGGCTATTCACTCAACTTCACCGGCGGCACCGCGGTAATCACAGATCCATTGGATCCGCACCTTACCACCGCCAGCATTAATTGCGATGGCACGCAGGCTACCGTCCGTTTCAATAAAAAAATGCGTTGTAGTTCACTTGCAGCCAATGGTTCCGATTTCACCGTTGCCGGAGCAACGATCGTTAGCGCCACGGGATTTGGTTGCACTACCGCATTTGACATGGACTCGGTACTTCTTACATTTTCTGCACCACTTGCGCCCGGCACCTACAACGTAGTGATGGCCACCGGTTCAGATGGCAATACCATACAGGATAACTGTGCCCGTGAAATCCCCTTGGGTGAAAGCGCGGCGTTTACGGTAACAGCCAATGCACCTTTGCCAATGGGCACGGCCAATGCACCTGCCAGTTGTATTCCCTCATCGATCACCTTGCAGTTTGCAGAACCTGTCCGCTGCAATACCTTAGCGGCAAATGGTTCTGACTTTACGATTAGCGGTCCGCAGGCAATAAGTATTACGGGGGCTACTGCTACCTGCAATGCGTCAGGCGAAACGCAAAGCGTAACCTTGCAGTTCAATACACCTGCCGCAGCGGCGGGCTCCTACCAGATCACGATGGCTACCGGCTCAGATGGCAATACCTTACTCGGTGCCTGCAGCAGAAGTATAAATGCCGGAGAATCTACGTCCTTTACAGTAGCTGCGCAAACGCCGTTGCCTATGGGCACGGCCAATGCACCTGGCAATTGTACTCCTTCTTCGATCACCATACAATTCCCCGAAGCATTTCTTTGCAACACGCTCGCAGCCAACGGCTCCGATTTTGTAATAACAGGTCCCTCTGCCGTAACCATTGCCGGCGCCACTGCCACTTGCAACGGAGCCGGTGAATCGCAAACAGTGACATTGACATTCAGCGCGCCAGTGCTGACTTCCGGCACTTACCAAATTGCCATCGCCAATGGTTCCGATGGCAATACATTGACAGGCGCGTGCAACAGATCCGTGACCGCCGGACAAACCACTTCATTTACAGTGGCTCCGCAAACACCGCTGCCAATGGGAACTGCCGATGCGCCTACCGACTGTATACCATCGATGATCACCATACAATTCCCCGAAGCATTTCTTTGCAACACACTTGCCGCAAACGGATCTGATTTTGTGGTAACAGGTCCCGAAACGGTGACCGTTACCGGCGCCACTGCCACCTGCAACGGTGCCGGTGAATCACAAAGCGTGGTGCTCACGTTCAGCGGACCCGTTCTCACACCCGGCAATTACCAAATCGCTATGGCCGTTGGTTCCGATGGCAATACGCTGACAGGTGCCTGTAACAGATCAGTGACCGCGGCGCAAACCACGTCCTTTACCGTTGCGCCCCAACCGCCGCTTCCGATGGGAACTATACCCGATCCCGGTTGCGCACCCAATTCCATCACCATCACTTTTACAGATCCCTTGCTTTGCGCTTCCATAGCTACCGATGGTTCGGACTTCCAGATCACCGGACCTTCTGCCGTCACCATCACCAGCGCCACCGGCAATTGCAATGCGACCACTACATCGATCACCATTCAACTATCAGGGAATATTCTCACAAGCGGAATCTATAATCTTATTGTTAACAACGGAACAGATGGTAATACACTGATCGGAACTTGTAACCGACGTGTTCCGGCAGGGAGCTCGGTTTCCTTCACCATTGCACCACAACCGCCGCTTCCTGCAGGAACGCTGGCACCCGTTTCCTGTGCGCCCACAACATTGACGATCAACCTGCCTGAACCTGTTAACTGCGGTTCGATCAACGTCAGTGATTTTCAAATAACAGGCCCTGCACCCGTCACAATCACTGACATAACGAATGTCTGCACGGGTCCCGCTACCACACAAACCATCACTCTAACGCTCGACGCTCCGGTATCGACACCGGGCACCTACCAGCTTGAATTTGTAACAGGAACCGATGGAAATACATTGGTAGGACCGTGTATGCGTACGGTACCAGCCGGCAGCACACTTAATTTCACCATCCCTGTTGTTCCACCGGTTCAGATGAACAGCATTGCTCCCATTACCTGCTCGCCTACCTCACTGCGTTTGATCTTTGATGACAATGTCCGCTGTGCATCGGTTGCCGCAAACGGATCAGACTTTTTGCTCAACGGCCCTCCCGGCATCAACATCACGGGAGCGAGTGCTACCTGCGATGCAGCAGGTCTGACCAAAGAAGTAAACCTTCAGCTCTCGGCACCAATCGTACTTGGTGGCAATTACAGCGTACAACTTACTACCGGCTCCGATGGTAATACAATTTTGAGTGAATGTTATCGCCCGACACCTGCAGGTACTTCTGTAAACTTCCAGGCATGGGATACTGTATCGGCACGGTTTACTTATACGATCGCGTATGACTGCGAACAGGATCAGCTCACCTTCACACATGATGGTGCGCATCAGGTAAATAATTGGTCATGGCAATTGAATGGAGCCACTGCGTCAACTGCGGCATCGTTTACCGCTACGCTTCCAGCTTCCAGCACGAATACCGTAGCGCTGACCGTATCAAATCCCGGATGTACGGCCACGCATACCGAACAAATTGTACTCGACAATAAAGTGACGGCCGGTTTCACGATTGATCCAACAGCTTGTCCTGACGACAGCGTAAGCGTTGTCAACACGAGTACAGGACCCATCGATATCTGGGAATGGAATTTTGGCAACGGCATGAACAGTACGCAGCAACAGCCACGTCCGGTAACCTATCCGCTTACCGGAACGGAAATCAATTACACCGTAACATTAACCGTTTCCAATGCAGCAGGTTGCCGCGCGAGTGTATCCAGGCCCGTGCAGGTGCTCAGCAGTTGCCTGATTGCGGTGCCGACCGGATTCACGCCAAACGGAGACGGGCTGAACGATTACTTCTATCCGTTGAATGCCTTCAAAGCCGACAACCTTCATTTCCGTGTATACAACCGTTGGGGACAAGTAGTATTTGAATCGCGCGACTGGACAAAGAAATGGGATGGCCGCATCAATGGTTTACTGCAACCGACCGGTGTATATGTATGGATGCTGGAATATATTCACCGCGATACGCGTCAGAAAATATCGCAGAAGGGAACAACTACATTGATCAGGTGATAAAAAAAGTCACCTCAGCTAGTGAGGTGACCCAAGGGCGTGGATTAAGGAGCCGTCCGTCCATCGTTATTACCAAAACAGTGATGAAGCGGTGGTAAAATTGCGGCAATTTGCAACCGGAGACAAGGCGTATTTTCTGGCAAATGCACCCGTTTTTTCACCCCCTTTTGTCTTTGGCAAAATGTGAAGATGCGCCCGCCTTCGGCGGGGCCATGTGGAAATGTGAAAATTTCAATGAGTGAAAAAACACACTTCCTATACACTGCCAACCATTTTCATATTTCCACATTTCCATATTTGCACATTTCGCCGCAGGCGAGCGCTCTCTATCAAAAAATTTGGCGCATAACGGGGTGTCGTACTATCTTTGCACATGGCAACAAGAATTTCTTCCGCTTCCTCAAGCAAATCCCCCAAAGTATTAGGCGAAGGTTTAACATTTGACGATGTATTGCTGGTTCCCGGCTACAGCCAGGTGCTGCCCCGCGACGTCAATATCCATAGTAAACTGACTCGCGATATTACCCTGAAAGTTCCTATTCTGTCTGCTGCAATGGACACCGTTACCGAAGCAGGACTGGCCATGGCGCTGGCCCGCGAAGGTGGCCTCGGTATCCTGCACAAAAACATGACCATTGAAAAACAGGCTGAGCAGGTACGCAGAGTAAAACGTAGCGAAAGCGGAATGATCCTCGATCCGATAACACTCGACGAAAATGCCACCATCGGAGACGCCCTGCGGTTGATGAAAGAAAACAGGATCGGCGGCATTCCCATTGTTGACAAAGCCGGACGACTGGCAGGTATCCTCACCAACCGCGATCTGCGCTTTGAAGAAAACAAAAGCCGGAAAATCCGCGAAGTGATGACCACCGAAAACCTGATCACTGCTCCCGAAGGCACCGACCTCAAGAAAGCCGAGAACATTCTACGCAATTATAAAATCGAAAAACTTCCGGTAGTCAACCGCTCGCGCAAACTGATCGGACTGATCACCTACCGCGATATTCTGCAATTACAAAGTTTTCCCAACGCATTGAAAGATTCGTTCGGGCGCCTCCTCGTCGGTGCCGGCGTTGGTATCACCAGCGATCTGATGGACCGTGTTGCGGCCTTGCAGCATACCGGCGTAGATGTAATTGCGCTCGACAGTGCACACGGCCACAGCAGAGGAGTGATCGACGCACTGAAAAAGGTCAAGAAAACATTTAAAAATATTAATGTCATTGCCGGCAACGTAGGTACGGCCGCAGGCGCCAAAGCCTTGGCCGATGCAGGAGCCGATGCTGTGAAAGTGGGCATCGGGCCGGGTTCCATCTGTACTACGCGTATTGTGGCCGGTGCAGGTGTACCACAACTTACTGCCGTCATGGAAGCTTATTCCGTGCTCAAAGCGAAAAATATCCCGATCATCGCCGACGGCGGCATCCGTTATACCGGCGACATGGTGAAGGCCCTCGCCGCAGGCGCCAATTGCGTAATGATGGGCAGCATTTTCGCCGGCACCGAGGAAAGCCCCGGTGAAACCATTATATATGAAGGAAGAAAATTCAAGGAATACCGCGGAATGGGGTCACTCGGAGCCATGGCTACCGGCAGCAGCGACCGTTACTTCCAGGATCCGGAAGATGATGTGAAGAAATTCGTTCCCGAAGGCATTGAAGGCCGGGTAGCTTACAAAGGCACTTTGAAGGAAATCGTTTACCAATACGTTGGCGGCCTGCGTGCCGGTATGGGATATTGCGGAGCAGCCAGCATTACCGATCTGAAAAACGCCCAGTTTATCAAGATCACCAACGCCGGTATGCGCGAAAGCCACGCGCACGACGTGGAAATCACCAAAGAATCTCCGAACTACAGCCGTCGCTGATCCTGTTGATACCGACCCGGTTGCTTATCATGCTTTGCTGGTAACCGGGTTGGTATTCGTTTACATATCTAAGCTCACGCATATTTGTCCCTCCTTTTTTCGAATTAGTCTCTTATCTTCGCTACATTGCCTGTTCGTCAGGGACAAGCATCTGCGTTAGAATGAATTGCAGAATAAACCCTATTCATTTTGGAACAAATTAAACAACAGATTCATGGACCCAATCGTCATATCCCTCATCATTGGAGCAATCGCCCTGGTGGTGGGCGTTGTTGCGGGTAAATTCATTTTTGCCAAAAACACCCAACAAAAAATAGAAGAAGCTGAATTACACGCCCAAAATATTACCAAAGAAGCGCAGCTCAAAGCTGAAAACATCCGGAAAGAGAAGGAATTAGAAGCGAAAGAGAAGTTTGTTCAACTGAAAGCCGCCCACGAAAAAGAAGTAACCGAGCGTAACCGGAAAATAAACGATTCTGAAAACCGGATCCGCCAGAAAGAGCAGACGCTCAGTCAGAAAGAGGCCAGCCTGGAAAAACAACTCAAGGAAAACGATACCATCAAGGAAAACCTGAACCGCCAGATCGAGGTAGTCAATAACAAACGTACAGAACTCGAAAAGCACCAGGAAGAGCATATCCGCCGGCTTGAAAAGATCGCTGGTCTTACAGCCGAAGAAGCCAAAAACCAGATCGTGGAAAGCCTGCGCAATGAGGCGCACACACAAGCTATTGGCATTCAACAGGAAATAATCGACGACGCCAAACAAAAAGCGAATAAAGAAGCCCGCAAGATCATTATCCAAACGATCCAGCGTACTGCTGCGGAACAAGCTATCGAAAACTCCATTACCGTTTTCAACCTGGAAAGCGATGAGGTAAAAGGTCAGATCATCGGCCGCGAAGGGCGTAATATCCGCGCGCTCGAAGCCGCTACCGGCGTAGACCTGATCGTGGACGATACCCCCGAGGCAATCCTGCTGTCTTGCTTCGACCCGCTGCGCCGCGAGATTGCACGCCTCAGCCTTCAGCGCCTGGTAACCGATGGCCGTATTCACCCGGCACGTATCGAAGAAGTGGTGGAAAAAACCCGCAAGCAGATCGAAGAACAGGTAATGGAAATCGGTGAGAGAACCGTAATCGAACTCGGCATCCATGGCATGCACAAAGAACTGGTGCGCATGGTGGGACGGATGCGTTTCCGCTCCTCATACGGACAAAACCTGCTGATGCACAGCCGCGAAACTGCGAATCTCTGTGCGATCATGGCATCTGAACTCGGATTGAATGTGAAACTGGCGAAAAGAGCCGGTCTCCTGCACGATATCGGTAAAGTACCGGATGAAGAAAGTGAACTGAGCCACGCACTCCTCGGAGCCAAGCTGGCAGAGAAATATGGTGAAAATCCTGCAGTAGTAAACGCCATTGGTGCCCACCACGATGAAATGGAAATGCAATATGTGATTTCCCCCATCGTACAGGCCTGTGACGCCATCAGCGGTGCCCGTCCCGGCGCCCGCCGAGAAATCATGCAGCAATACCTGCAGCGGATCAAGGACCTGGAAAACCTGGCCATGAGCTACAACGGTGTGGAAAAAGCCTACGCGATCCAGGCCGGCCGCGAACTGCGGGTAATCGTGGAATCAGAAAAAGTAAGCGACCAGGACTCCGACCGCCTGTCTTTTGAAATAGCGCAGAAGATCCAGACCGAAATGACATTCCCCGGTCAGATCAAAGTAACGGTGATCCGGGAAAAAAGAGCAGTAAACGTTGCCAGATAAGTAACTGGCAGTCAAATAACATCAAACAAAAAAGAGAAAGGACGGTAAAATGATTTTAGTTTTTTAAATCTTTTCCCCTACCTTTGCCATCCTTAAAAATAAGCATCATGAGCGCTGTAGCATACGTACACGAGCAGTTAACCGGAAAGAAAGAATTCCCCCGCTTTAAAGCAGGTGACAACGTAACTGTAAACTATAAAATCATCGAAGGAAGCAAGGAACGTATCCAGTCTTTCAAAGGTGACGTTATCAAAAAACAGGGAACTGGCGCTACAGCGAGCTTCACCGTTCGTAAGATTTCTGACGGAATCGGTGTTGAGCGTGTATTCCCTTTCTACTCTCCGAATGTTGAATCAGTTGTACTGAATAAAACAGGTCACGTTCGCCGCGCCAAGCTGTTCTACCAGCGTAAGAGAAGCGGTAAAAGCGCACGTATCCGCGAAAAGCGCATGGCTGTTGCTACTGCTGCGAAATAATTCAGCTACACACCCAACGAATACAAGGTCCCCGCATTTACTGCGGGGATTTTTTTTGTGTAAAACTTAAACCGGAAAGCTGACGTATATGTTAGAAGAATTTAAAAGTCAAAATTGAAAAGTCAAAATCGGCGTGAATGGTGAATAGTCAATCGTGAACAGGTTATTGAATTAAAAACCGATAACGGCTGTTCACCTTAGGCCTTAGCCCGAAGTGTCGGGCCTTACACCTACAACCTATTACTAAAACGTATAACTATCCTTTAAAACAATCCCAAAAGCCAGGAGCAAAATATATCCCCCGATAATTAAACCTCTTAGTATCTTTGGGCTCTAATTTGGAAATTATGGCACAGTTTAATCTCCTCGGTGTATTAGGCACCAATGAAATCATCATCATCCTCATCATCGTGCTGCTGTTGTTCGGAGGTCGTAAAATTCCCGAACTGATGCGCGGCCTGGGTAAGGGTGTGCGTGAATTCAATGACGCCAAGACAAATGTGAAGAAAGAAATTGAGGAAAGCTCTAACGATATCCGTAACAGCACAGAAGTTAAATAATCCTCTTCGGCGTAAACGCTTAGGTTTTTGTTCGTTTATTCTTCCATTTCCCACTACCAATCCCAACTGACACAGGGTCACACGACCTGTGTCGAAGCGGTCGAGCATTACCTCCGCCAGATAGCTGCTACCCGGCACTTAAATGCCTACGTGGCAGTGTACGAAGCGGAGGCCCTTGCACGTGCAAAAGAACTCGATACACTCCGTAAAGAAGGGAAAACTACCGGACGCCTCCACGGCGTAGTAATCGGGGTAAAAGACGTTATCTCCCACGAAGGTCATCCGCTTACCGCAGCCTCGGGAATTCTCCAGGGCTTCGAAGCCATTTATTCCGCTACCGCCATTAAAAAATTACTCGACGAAGAAGCCATTATCATCGGCAGCCTCAACTGCGATGAGTTTGCAATGGGTTCTACCAACGAACACACCGTTTACGGGCCTGTGCTCAACGCCGACGACGAATCCCGCGTACCAGGCGGATCTTCCGGCGGAAGCGCCGTTGCCGTTCAGGCCGGCCTCTGCATGGTTTCCCTGGGCAGCGATACCGGAGGCTCAGTGCGTCAGCCGGCAGATTTTTGTGGCATAGTGGGCTTTAAACCGGGCTACGGACGCATTTCCCGCTACGGACTGATCGCTTATGCCTCCTCCTTCGATCAGATCGGTATTTTTTCTACCAATATTCCCGATACCGCCCTGCTCCTCGAGATCATGGCCGGTCCGGATGTAGCCGACAGTACCGCCAGCCGCCAACAACCCGATGCCTATTCCAAAGAGCTCGATACGCCCAAAACACCCTACCGCATCGCTTATTTCCCCGAAGCCCTCGACCATCCCAGCCTCGATCCCGAAATAAGAGACGCAATTTATAAACGTCTCGAATCCCTGAAAAACGAAGGACACCATGTGCAACCGGTGAACTTTGATCTCATGGATTATATCGTTCCCTCCTATTATGTGCTCACCACTGCGGAGGCGTCCTCTAATTTGTCACGCTACGATGGCGTTCGTTATGGCCACCGGACGGAAAAACCGGTAACCGACCTGGTGGATTTTTACAAGAAAACAAGATCCGAAGGCTTCGGCAAAGAGGTGAAACGCCGCATCATGTTGGGCACCTTCGTCCTCAGCGCCGGTTACTACGACGCATACTTCACACGTGCACAAAAAGTAAGGAAACTTTTAACAACTAAGATAGAGCTGATTTTCAACGACTTCGACTTTATTATCCTGCCAACGGCCCCAACTACCGCTTTTCGCCGCGGCGAGAAAACCGAAGACCCAATAGCCATGTACCTGGCTGATATTTATACAGTTATGGCTAATCTTGCGGGCATTCCGGCCATTTCACTCCCCCTTTTCCGGCATAATAATGGCATGCGGTTCGGCCTGCAGGCTATGGCAAGCCGGCAGAATGAGTTATCTTTGCTGCGCTTTTCCCATGAGTTGCTGACGAACCGGGAAAACTGACCAGAGCATCTGCGACATCGCATTTAAGAGATTAATTTCAAAAAATTAAATTTTCGAAGGCATGTTCAAAAGAATGGCAGTTTCGGCTGTTTTTACCGTTTTGTTCGCTTCCTTTTCAGAAGCTAAAGGAGTTGAGACAAGAGACATTACTGTTCCGCAGGACAGTATCCATCTTTCCGATACAGCGGGCATAAACGATTCCCTCCCTGCCGTGCATGCGCTGCAGGATCCAAAAAAAGGTTTTTCAGATCTTTTTATTAATAGTACTGCTGCCGTTGGTGTCAACACCATGCAGCTGAATCCCCTTGCAGTAAACTTCGTGGAAGATTACGTTGACCGTTTCGGTGAAAGCCTGGAAGACATGAAAGGCTGGGGCAAACCTTATTTCGACATGATGGATGGCATCCTCACGCAATATGGCCTTCCTATCGAACTGAAATACCTCGCTGTTATTGAGTCCCAACTCAAAGCCAATGCCCGCTCCTGGGCCGGTGCGGTAGGTCCCTGGCAGTTTATGCCGGCAACCGCCCGCAACATGGGATTACACGTTTCCAAAAAATACGACGAACGCCGCGACTACCAGAAGAGCACACATGCCGCGTCTAAATATCTTACCAAGCTCTATGACATGTATGGCGACTGGCTGCTGGTCATTGCCGCCTACAACGGAGGTCCCGGAAAAGTAAATTCAGCAATTGCCAAAAGCGGCAGCCGCGATTTCTGGATGCTGCAGCAATACCTGCCCGCCGAGTCGCGCAATCATGTAAAGAAATTCATCGCCACACATTATATCATGGAAGGTCAGGGCGGCATTACCACGCTTACCAAAGCGGAAGCAGGTGAATGGCTCGCTGGCGGAGGCAACACCGATATAGCAGCAACACAGGCTGTATTCAAGACCTCTGAAAACAACGGCACCAACCTGAAAACGCACAACATCAGTGGCCGTTACAATTCCCGCGCAATTGCCAAGTATGTGGAAATGGATGAGCAGGCTTTTAACCGCCTGAATCCGACGCTCGACAGAACGCTGGGCTCTTCCACCAATTACCAGATGCGACTGCCCGAAGAAAAAATGGAATTGTTCCTCGCCCGCAAGAATGATATTCTGCAGGCATCTGTACAAATGCTGTTGAATCCCGACTTCAAGCTTTAAGACAAAACGGCGTTCAGTCCCTTGACCTTAAGCAGGCATTCCTCCCATTCATTATCCGCATCACTGTAAAAAGTAATGGCAGAGCCGGCCGGTGCCGAAAGGTAGCCTGTATGTGCATTGTAAAGCAGACTGCGGATCACCACGTTGAAATCGAAATCGCCGCCCGGTGCCATATAGCCAACAGCTCCCGAAAATATTCCGCGGCGCATGGTCTCATACTGATCGATCAGTTCCATCACGCGCTGTTTGGGAGCACCGGTCATGGAGCCCATCGGGAAACAGGCGCGGATGATATCGGTGAAACTCTTCGTGCGATCCACCTTTCCGCTAATCGTTGAGATCATCTGATGCACCTGGGGATAAGAATAAATACCGAATAATTCATCCACGCCTACCGAGCCCTGTTCGCACACACGCGAAAGATCGTTGCGCATCAGGTCTACGATCATCACGTTTTCCGCTTTGTCTTTTTCACTGTTGCGTAATGCTTCGCGGCTTTGTTGATCGGCTATTGCATCACCGGCAACACGCGGAGCCGTCCCTTTTATCGGCTGCGCGATGAGCCGGTCACCCTGCCGGAGTAAAAACCGTTCCGGACTGGCGCTCATGAGCCATGCATCCCGGTGGCGGTAAAAAGCAGAAAAAGGGCTCGGTGATATTTCTCCCAGGCGTTGGTAAAGATGTAATGGATCAAGACCTTTTTTCTCTGCATAAAATTCCTGGCAGAAATTGATCTCGTAGCAATCGCCTCTGCGGATATGCTCCTGCAATTGCCGTACGGTACGCACATACTCTTCGCGGCTCAGTCGCTGCGAAAGCCGGAGCGGCTCGTGTATGGACAGAAGTTCTGCGGGTTGCGCTTCTATCGCTTTATATATGTCATCCGGGTCATCGGCATATATCCGGATTTCTTCGCCGGTGAGTTTTACCACAACAGCCGGTTCAAAAAAATACAGACCGGGGAAACCGCTTTTGTCTGCATAAACGCTGCGAAGCGGCGCCAGTTCATTTTTTATGTCGTAGGAAAGGTGTCCGAACAGCCAGGCATCGTTTTCTTTTTCTTTTAAAAAACGTTCAAGCGCTTCCAGGGCATGTCCGACAGGCGCCGATAATTCGCGGCGTATGCCTGCACCGGCAAGGCATTCCTGCGCATGCGGTGTTATTTTATAATGATGACTATCCAGAAAGCAGAAGGTGCCGAACTGTTGAAGCCAGTTCAGCACCTTTTGTTTCGTTTGCCGGAAGTCACCGGCGGGAAATTGTTTGACTGAATACATTTATAGAAATGATGCTCGCGCAACGGTTAACGTCGTCGGTTAAAAGTCATCATCTTCGTTGTCGTCAAAATCGTCGGAATCGTTGAAGAGATCTTTGAATTCGTCATCAATTTTGAAATCATCATCCTCTTCTTCTTTACGACTACCGCCGCCACCGGCTGCTTTCTTGCCTTTTGATTTCGGAATATCGAACTCATCAAAGTCAGGATCCCAGCTATCTTCTTCTTCTACTTTTTCCCAATCGTCTTTGTCGTCATCAACGTCTTCATCGTCCTCGTCCTCATCATCACCTGACTTTTTCGAAGAAGCTTTTGCACCTTTCTTTGGCACTTCTACATCGTCTTCATCATCCAGCAATTCATCGTCTTCCAATTCTTCCTCACGCTCTTTCTTGGGTTTGGAAGATGCTTTCTTTACCGACTCTTTACCGGTCTCTGCTTGTTCTGTTGCTTTTTTTGCCTTTGCCATGGCCAAATATAGTTTGATGTAAAATTTCAGCGAAGTTTTTAATCCGCCAAATTTTTAAAACAGATTTTTTCTATTTTCTGCCTCAGGGAAATCCGCTTTTGCTGCATTTGCATTTCTGCCGTTTCCCCGTAATTTATTTCATCATTTTCAGGAGTTTATCTCCTTTTCAGGTCAGATAGCGATCAATTGATCCCGTCCGGGACCATTGGAAATAAAATGCACGTCTACACCCAGGTATTGGTTGATGAACGCTACATATTCTTTCATGGTCTGCGGCAACGATCCGAAATCTCTTACTTCGCTGGTAGGTGTGTTCCAGCCTTTGAATTGCTCGTATACAGGTGTCAGCTTTTGTTTTTCGAGACGGAAAGGAATCTGTTTCGACTGTTTTCCGTTCAGATCGTAAGACGTACACACCTGTAATTCTTCAAATGCGTCAAGGACATCCGCTTTGGTCATCACAATTTTCGTAACGCCGTTGATCATGCAGGCGAAATTCAGCGCCACCAGGTCGATCCAGCCGCAACGGCGCGGACGTCCTGTAGTTGCCCCAAATTCATTGCCAATCTTGCGCAGGCGCTCACCTGTTTCGTCTTCCAGTTCTGTAGGGAACGGTCCGCTCCCTACGCGGGTGCAATAAGCTTTGGTTACACCAAATACGTCGCGGATCTTTTGCGGAGCCACACCAAGGCCGCTGCATACGCCTGCAGACACCGTGTTGGAAGAAGTTACGAAGGGGAATGTGCCGAAGTCGATATCCAGCATACTGCCCTGTGCTCCTTCTGCCAATACTCTTTTGCCATTGGCAAGTTGTTCGTTGATGAAATATTCTCCGTTTACAATGTTCAGTTCGCGCAGAAACTCGAGCGCCTCGAAAAATTCTTCTTCCCAGCTCGAAATATCCTCATTAAACTGGAAGTTATCCAGCAACTTCTGGTGTTTCAAACGCAGTTTGATGTATTGCGTGGTAAAATTTTTATCCAGCAGATCCCCCACACGCAGACCGTTGCGGCCTGTTTTATCCATATAGGTCGGTCCGATACCTTTCAGCGTGGAACCGATCTTGTCGTTTCCTTTTGCCAGTTCCGCTGCTTTGTCGAGTGCGCGGTGTGTCGGCAGGATCAGATGTGTGCGTTCGGAAATAAACAGGTTTTTCTTCAGATCGATACCAAAAGAAGACACGGTGGCGCATTCTTTACGCAGGGTAACCGGGTCCAGCACTACGCCGTTGCCGATAAGGTTCAGCTTGTTGGCGTGAAAAACACCTGAAGGAATCTGATGCAGGACCACTTTTTTGTCCTGTACATACAGGGTGTGGCCGGCATTCGGGCCTCCCTGAAAACGGGCGACCACGTCATAGTCTTTCGCGAAATAATCTACGATCTTTCCTTTTCCTTCATCGCCCCACTGGAGGCCGAGAATTACGTCTACCATGTTGATGTATTTATGAGCCGTACGACATTGAACGGCCGGTACAGTTCGGAGTTTGGAATACATTGCTGTTCCGGCGCAAAAATAGGCGATCAGCAAAAAGCCACCGAATAAAAATCCGGTGGCTTGCAAAATATTCAGTAAAAATTTTTCTCTCACTAACGAATGAGGGTTACGGAGCCCTTTCTCGTGATTTTCTGCCCGTCGAGGGTCACACCTTCTGCCATCCAGACATACACGCCGGTGGGCTGGTCAACGCCGCCGAATTTACCGTCCCAGCCTTTGTTGAGCGTGGTAGTGGAGAACATCACTTGTCCCCAGCGGTTGTACACCCTGAAGTAGTTAAGTGTTTTCACACCAACCGGGAATGGGAAGAATGTATCATTGCGTCCATCATTGTTTGGTGTAAAGCCTGTGGGCGTATAGAGTTCCGGTCCTTTGTACACTTTGATCGTTACAAAACCTTTGCCCTGGCAACCCGCCGGTGTGGACGCCGACACGGTGTAGGTGATCTCGTCGCCGATAGCCGAACTGGTAGCCTCCGGATCAGCAATACCCGGATTGTTCAGGCCCGTTGCCGGCGACCAGTTATAACTCACGGTTGAGGCATCAAATGTGGGTGAAGGATCGTAAGCCACTGCCAGCAATGGCACACGCACGTTGTCATATACCACTGTATCGCGCGGGTAAGTGAGTACCTGGAAAGGAGGCGTTACCGTCAGTTTGACCTGATCGCTGATCAGCGACGGACAGCCGTTCGCATCTGTTACATTCAATGTGTAGGTGATCGTTTTGTCAGGATGCACCACGCGCGGATTAGGATCGGTTGCAGAACTCAGGTAGTCTGATGGCGTCCAGGTGTAGGTTGCGCCACCGGAACCATTCAATTGGAAATCCTGACCAAAGCAGATCTCGCCATCTGCCCCGGCATTCGGAACCGGTGCGGGCCATACCGTCACCACCACATCATCTGTGCGCGTACAAACGCCCAGTGTCATCGTCACCGAATAAGTGGTGGTAGTGGTTGGGTTGGCAACAGGATTAGCAACACTTGCACTACTCAGTTTATTGGTTGGTGTCCACGCAAATTGCGTGGCATTAGATGTAATAGAAAGCTGCACCTGCTGGCCTTCGCAGATTGGCGCAGGATCGACCATTGGTGTATAGGTAAGATTGTCATTCAATCCAACCGTTACACCGGTGATCTGGAAAGTACAACCATTGGCATCACGCACATTGATGGTATAAGTACCTTGCGCTGCATTCAACGTATTGGAGCTTTGGAGCGTTCCGCTTCCTATCGCATATTGATAAGGAGCCGTGCCACCGGTAGCCGCTACCTGGATAGTACCGTCTGCACCGCCCGCACAGGTTGCTGGCGTAACGGCTGATACAGTTGCGTTGAGTGCGTTCGGCTGGGTTACGGTTACGTTTGCAACAGAAACAATACACCCTTTTGCGTCGCGCACATAAACAGTATATCCTCCGGCAGCAACAGTGAATGTATTACCCGGTTGCCATGTTGTACTATTGAGAGAATATTCATACGGTGTGGTGCCACCTGTTGCGGTAACGGTGATCTGACCGTCAGCAGCACCATTACATTTCACTGCCTGCGTAGCTGCTGTTGCCGCAAGTACCGGCGGTTGCGTAACATTGATATTGTCGATACGGAATGTACATCCCGCATTATCAGTGATCACCACATAGTTGTTAGTACTTGCTGCCAGTCCGCTGAAGGTAGCGCTTGTTGCCGTGGTACCACCAGGTGCCACAGTGCCATTCAGCAGATAAGTATACGGCGCTGTTCCCGCGGTACCTATTGTTACGGTAATGCTTCCGTCGTTACCTCCCGAACAAGACACATTGCTTACAGCCGATGTAGCAGTGAAACCTGTACCCGTTGCTATCATGGCATTCACGGGCGTAGTGGTGATACATCCGCTTCCATCCATGATGGAAATAGTATGTGGGCCGGCAGCAAGACCGGTAAATGTATAAGGTGAATTGCCGGTCACCGGTGCGCCGCCATCCAGCACAAAACTGAACGGAGCAGTACCATTTGTGGTAACCGTGATCTGGCCATTGTTGATACCCGAACAGGAAGTAGCCTGCGTGGTAGCCGAAGCGATCAGTCCTGTACCGGAAGTAACGGTAACGGCAGATGAAGTATAGGTACATCCATTGACATCCCTGACAGTCACCACATAGTTAGTGGCAGGCGCCAGGCCGGTAAAGGTGGCGGTATTGCCCGTTTGTATTATTGCGCCCGGGTTCAATTCAAACGTAAATGGTGCCGTACCCGGTGCCTGTGGTTGCACGGTAATCTGACCATTGTTAACCCCTGCACATCCCGTAGGACTTGGCGTAACGGTAGCCGTATAACCCGTACCGGTTGCCACGTTGGTAGTGATAGCCGCTGCTGTGGCACAACCATTCGCGTCGGTAATGGTTACCGAATGGCTGCCCGCTGCCACGTTAGTAAATGTATAGTTGGCAGGCTGACCCGTAACAGGTGTACCGCCGTCCAGCGTATAAGAATAAGGTGCTGTACCATTCGTGCCCGTTACCGCCACTGCAATCTGACCATTAGTAACACCCGGACAGGTTGTACCTGTTGGTGTAAGTGTAGCGGTAAGACCGGCGCCTGATGTCACGGTGGTGGTGAGTGCCGCTGACGTAGAACAACCATTGGCATCTCTTACTACAACTGTATGGCTGCCGGATGATACGTTCGTAAAGGTATAGTTGGCAGGCTGGCCTGGAACAGGCGTGCCTCCATCCAATGTATAGGAATAAGGAGCCGTACCATTGGTTCCGGTAACAGCCACCGCGATCTGTCCATTGTTAACTCCCGCGCAGGTTGTACCGGTTGGAGTGATGGTAGCTGTCAACCCGGCACCTGCTGCCACTGTGGTAGTAACTGCTGCGGTGGTAGTACAGCCATTGGCATCACGCACCGTTACCGAGTGACTGCCGGAGGCAACACCGGTAAACGTGTAAGGTGAAGGCTGACCGGCAACCGGCGTGCCTCCATCCAACGTATAGGTATAAGGAGCCGTACCATTTGTACTGGTTACATTCACCACGATCTGTCCGTTGCTTACGCCCGCGCAGGTTGTGCCGGCCGGTGTAAGTGTAGCAGTCAATCCTGCACCTGCTGCCACCGTGGTAGTTACTGCTGCGGTGGTAGTACAACCATTGGCATCACGCACCGTTACCGAATGACTGCCGGAGGCAACACCGGTAAATGTGTAAGGCGAAGGCTGACCGGTAACCGGCGTACCTCCATCCAATGTATAGGTATAAGGAGCCGTACCGTTTGTACTGGTTACATTCACCACGATCTGTCCGTTGCTTACGCCTGCACAGGTTGTACCGGTTGGTGTGAGTGTAGCGGTCAATCCTGCACCTGCTGCCACGGTGGTGGTCACTGCTGCGGTGGTAGTACAACCATTGGCATCACGCACCGTTACCGAATGACTGCCCGGCGCAAGACCTGTAAAGGTGTAAGGCGAAGGCTGGCCCGTAACGGGTGTACCACCATCCAGGGTATAAGTATACGGTGCCGTACCGTTTGTACTCGTAACATTCACCACGATCTGTCCGTTGTTGACACCCGCACAGGTTGTACCGGTTGGTGTCAGCGTTGCCGTGAGGCCACTGCCTGCGGTAACCGTTACTGAAATATTTACCGAAGTACAAAGGCCGTTTTCGCGAATGAGCACCGTGTAGTTGCCCGGCGCAAGACCTGTAAACACGTTGCTGGTCTGCCAGGCACCTCCGTTGATATTGTATTCATAAGGCCCGCTTCCATTGGTGGGCGTTACCGTAATCGTTCCGTTGTTTACACCCGCACAGGATGTAGCGGTAGCAACAGCGGTTCCGGTCACCGTTCCCGTACCTGCATCAACAGTTACCGGAATAAAGCTGGCCGTACAGCCCGCACCATCGCGCACATCGATGAAGTAGGTGCCGGGTGCGAGACCGCTGAAAATATTACTGGTCTGCCAGGGACCGAAGTTGATGCGGTATTCAATGGTGGGTGTGCCACCGGGAACACTTATTTCAATGCGGCCATTGTTGGCCCCTGTGCAGGATGTGGCATAAGGAGTAGCCGTTACCTGTAATGCAGGACCCTGCGTTACTGTTACCGGAATATTGGTGGCTCGGCATCCTGCAGCATCCACCACCGAAACAAAATAGTTACCGGGCGCAAGACCTGTAAACACGTTATTGCCGGTTTGTACTACGGGTGCAGTTGGCGTGGCTTCAGGTGTAAGTGTATAAGTAAGCGGTGCAATGGAATTGGGGGCATTTACCGTAACGGTTCCCGAAGGTGAACCTACACAATTGGTAGGAGTAGGTGTAACTGTCGTAGCTAATACACCTGTTGAAGTAACCGTGATGTTGACCGTGCTGCTGCATGATCCGTCTGCATTGGTTACAAGAATAGTATGCGGGCCACCGAGCAATCCGGTGAAGGTATAGGGAGATGGCCCGGTTACAGGTGTGCCGCCATCAAGTGTGTAAGTAAATGGTCCTGTTCCGGAAACAGGAGGAACCGTAACGGTGATGGTGCCGGTGCCGGTGGCACCGCAAGCCGTTTGCGTCATGGTGGCGGAGGCCAGCAAGGTGCTTTTGTTTACCGTAATAGTATCCAGGCTTACGAGCTGCGTGCCCGGACCGTCGCAGGCGGCGAATGTAGTGCGGATCACAAAACGTTCCGTATTGGCAGTCGGACAAAAAGAGGGGAAAGTGACATCCAGCATGCCCTGTACCGTGGTAACGGTATCGCCAAGGGCTATAAAATTGTGGTTGATATCGAGTACTTCACATCGCACAAAACGCGATGTGCCGCCTGACGGAACAAAAGTGTAGGCAGTATTATGTTCGTTCCATACAGTAGCATTTTTACCGGGGGCGGCGGTGGCGAGTGTTGCATCTTTCTGTACGCCGAGAATAGCCAGGTTATCATTCCAGTCACCCGGATCAGTTGGCTTGTCTTTGATGAATACATCGATCACACCGGTAGACTCATACATCACTATTTGTGAGGTATGAATCGAATCTTCGTCACCGAAGAGAGGCACTTCATTGAAACTGACGATCAGGCGACGGCAGGGTGCTGAACCTTCTACCCTCCATTCAATCTTGCGGCCGGGCGGCGGGTCGCTGTTGGGGTCTATATCATGAAAGACACCAAAAATCGCCAGCGGCGGATATTGTTTGTCACTCTGACTTGCACAGGTGCCCGTTCCGATAAACGGGATCGGGTTCGTGCGGATATCCCAGTCGTTTTTACAATCGGCCTTCGTGGCATCAAAGGTTACCACGCCATTGGAGCCGATTACGAACTGATTATACGTATTGCCATAAAAACAAAAATTAAACGGCAGCGAAAGCAGGTGGCTGAATTGGTCATCCACATAGGTTTCTGTTGGCACGTTTCCGCCCGGTGTAACATAAGCATACGGAGTATACGGCCTTGGTGCCACGCTATAATCCGTTGTCGCTTTCAGGTGTGGAATCCGCACCGGAACATTTACACAGTTTTGCCCGCATGGCAGGTTGACAACTGTATTGTTTAAGCCGGTATTAAAGCAGTTTTGTGAAGAAGAGAGATTAACCAGACCCATCAAAAAGAGAATAGTCATGGTTAGTCTTACCAGTTTCAATCTCATAGCAGCGATGTGTAGTGTGTGTGTTTCGTGTATTTTTCAGCCCCTAAAGGAGTTCTGAAGTTAAGGAAAAGTTATTACTACACCTCAATACCAGCCTGATTTGTAAAGAAAAGGTTATATTTTTTTTACCCATTTTACGGGCTTCATAAAGGGACAAAAAAAATAACGACCTGATCGCTAGGTCGTTAAGTTCAAAAGCCGGTTTGTATTCTTTTAATTTGGAATATCTTCTGTATCATATCGCTCCACTGACTCGATACCTGGCAGCGCCCGCAGGCTTTGCACCAGGTGATCCAGCTCTTCCTTATCGTGCACGTATAAGCGGATATTACCTTCGAAAAGACCTTCTCGTGCTTCAATCGTAAGCGCAGCAATGTTTACACGCAGTTCCCCGGATATCAGCATCGTAATCTTATTTACCACGCCCACATCATCCATTCCTACAATCTTCACGCCCGTAAGAAAGGATATCTCTTTATTCTTCGCCCATTTCGTTTTCACCACGCGATGTCCATAGTTCGACAAGAGCTTAGTAGCATTGGGACAATTGGTCCGGTGAATAGTAAGCCCTTTACCGGTTGTAACAAATCCAAATACATCATCACCCGGAATAGGCTTGCAGCAGTTAGCCAGGTTGTACACGATTTTGTCGCTGCTTTCGCCGAAGATGATCAGCTCCGCATCTTTCTTGTTGTTGTTGTGAGCGAGCTGCGATGGAAGGTTGTCGTGCTTATGTTCCGTCACTGGTTTCAGTGGTTTCGGCGCTTCTATCCGGTCGCCGGTCACTTTGAAATCCTTCAGCTCTTTCAGGTCGATGTTCTTGATTGCGATCTGGTAAAACAGTTCGAGATTCGATGACAGTTTGTAATGCTGCACCAGTTCGTCTATATTCGGTTGCTGCATGCTGGCGCCAATGCCTTCGAGCTTGCGTTGCAGCGTGTATTTGCCTTCATCGGCTACTTTCTTTTTTTCCTCTTTGAGCGCGTCCTTGATCCGCCCTCTTGCTTTGGCCGTTACCACAAACGACAACCAGTCCTCAGACGGTTGCTGTTTGCTGCTGGTGATGATCTCTACCTGGTCGCCACTGCGCAGCTTGTGACTGATAGGCACTAATTTATGATTCACCTTCGCGCCGATAGTTTTCACACCAATGGCACTGTGGATTGAGAAGGCAAAGTCCAGCGCGGTGCTGTCAACCGGCAGCATTTTAACATCCCCTTTCGGCGTGTACACATAAATCTCTTCTGCAAGAAAGCTTGTTTTGAAGTCCTGCAGAAAATCAATACTGTCGGTTTCCTGGTTGCCGATCATTTCGCGGATCTGCTGAAACCATTTATCGAAGCGGCTTTCATCGGCCGCACCTTCTTTGTATTTCCAGTGGGCAGCCAGGCCTTTTTCTGCGATTTCATTCATCCGTTTGGTGCGGATCTGTACTTCCACCCATCTGCCCTGTGGTCCCATTACCGTTGTGTGCAAAGCTTCATACCCGTTTGATTTCGGATTGCTCAACCAGTCGCGCAGTCGCTCGGGTGACGGTGTGTATTCATCAGTGATCATCGAGTACACTTTCCAGCAATCCTCTTTTTCTTTTTCCGGAGGAGAATCGAGGATGATGCGGATAGCAAAGAGATCATAGACCTCCTCGAAGCTGACACCTTTCTTTTTTATTTTATTGGAAATGGAATGAATGCTTTTGGGACGGCCCTGTATCTCAAAATTGAAATGTCCTTTCTCGAGTTTTTCTTTGATAGGCCGGATGAACTCATTAATGTATTTGGTGCGCTCACGTTTGGTTTCAGCCAGTTTGCGGGCAATTTCCTTATAGGTTTCCGGCTCCATGTATTTCATGGCCAGATCTTCCATTTCCGTCTTGATGTTGTACAACCCCATCCGGTGTGCGAGCGGTGCGTATACGTACACGGTCTCTGACGCGATCTTGAGTTGTTTTTCGCGTTTCATGCTTTCGAGTGTACGCATGTTGTGCAGGCGGTCGGCCAGTTTGATCAGGATCACCCGCGGATCATCCGTGAGGGTCAGCAGAATTTTCTTGAAATTTTCCGCCTGCGCCGAAGCATTCACATCGATGACGTTGGAAATTTTGGTAAGACCGTCCACGATCCTGGCGATTTCGTTGCCAAATTCGCGTTCCACATCTTCAAGGGTTACATCGGTATCTTCAACCGTATCGTGCAGCAATGCACAGATAGAAGAGCGTACCCCCAATCCAATTTCTTCCACGCATATTTTGGATACGGCCAGCGGGTGCAGGATGTACGGTTCACCGCTTTTGCGGCGCATGGTCCTGTGAGCGTCGGCGGCCATTTCAAAAGCCACGCGCAGCAGGTCTTTGTCGCCGGGCTTTAATTTCAGCTTCAGCGAGCGCAACAGTGAACGGTATTCCCTCAGAATCAGCTTTCTTTCCTGTTCTTCATTGAGGTTATAGCGGGGGACTTGAGCAACAGTTTCCATCAACTACGAATTTACTGAAAACAGGTGAATTGTGAATGGGCAATCGTGAATGGTGAACAACACAGCCGTTCCCACTGGCCCTTCGATAACTTCAGGGGCCAGTTGGAACGGCTGCTTCACTTATTACTTACAACTTATAACGGCTGCTTTACCCTGCACTCATTTCAAAAAATCATACCTCAGCAGGATCTCATGCGCATTGCTCCCGCGGTCATAAATACTCAGCGGCGTACTGTAGATATCAAACGAATAGCCTAATACCAGTTTTTTCTTCACTTTCACCCCGGCTGAGAGCATCCAGCTCTGGCGCAAACGCATACTCACGCCCCACCAGAATACTTCACGGTGCTCCACCCTTGCGCCGCCCTGGAATTCAAGTGGCGCATTCGGCAGATAAATGAATAAAATATTCGGCGTGATCACCGTATTGCCATCCACATCCCAATTGTAGCGGCTGTGGAAATAGTAGTGGCGGTAAAGCCGTCCCGTCTCCGAGCGCGACAGATTGCCGGAATAAAAATCAAGTTTGGATTGGATCAGGTTGGCCACCGATGCGCCTGCCTGAAATTTCCGGGAGGTATAGCTCAGGCCAAAACCCGCGTCAGCAGAAAAACGGTTGCCCGCGCCCGCCAGCACCGGATCATTGGCGCCAAGCGATTCACTCAGCTTTCCTTTGTCGATGCTGTATTGCTGAAAACGACCTTCGATGCCCAGTGAAAAACTTGCGTCATTCTGCAAAGGCACATGATAGGCATAGGCCATCTGTAAACCCGTCCGCCGCGTTGGTCCCGTTACATCGTTGTAGAGATAACCGCCCAATCCGAGTTTTACGGAAGGCAGGTAAGCCGAACCAAATACGGTTGTTGTTTTGGGACTGCCATCGATGCCGCTCCACATACTGCGGTAAGTAGCACCAATAGAACCATACTTATTGACGCCTGCCACGGATGGATTGTGAAATACACCCTGCATGTCGTAAAGAGAGGATGTTGCGATCTGCTGCGCCCGGGTATCCGAAACACCCAGCACCAGCACTGATATGATTGCGATAAAACGTTTCATGTCGTGTGTTTTGCTTGGTTGACAATAGGGTTAGCGGAGAATGGTGAGGTTTCCTTTGAGATGCTCTTTTTTACCGTTGACAAGCTCATAGCTGATCACGAAATAGTAGGTTCCGTCAGCCAGTGGTTTGCCTTTATAGGTGCCATCCCATGTATTCCGGTAGTCCCTGGATTCATACACTTTGGCGCCATAACGGTTGAACACCTGCACGTCTGCGCTCTTCAGGCAGGAGCCGGTTGTCACCAGCCAGAGATCATTCACGCCATCACCATTGGGTGTAAAGGCTTCCATCGGGCGCAGACAGTTGGGCAGCAGCGTAAGTGTTACCTGGTCTGTTGCTTTACATCCCTGTGGTGTGGTCACTTCCAATGTATACGTGGTGGTTTGGTTGAGGGAAACGGTTGGATTCAATACCGTGGCGGAACTCAGTCCCGCAGAGGGCGACCACAAATAAGAACCGGTGGAACCGCTGGCCTGCATCGTGTATTGCTGGCCGGTAATGACGAATGCATCCGGACCGGCATCGATCGTGGCGCCCGGCGCTACGGTCACAACAAATGCGTCTGTAGCCGTACAGTTAGCCGTGCTCGCCGTTACCGTATAGGTGGTTGTTTGTGTTGGAGAGAATACGGGTGCCGGCGATGTAGGCGCACTTACTCCGGTGGTTGGTGACCAACTGTAAGTGGTGGCATTGGAAACGGCTCCGCGCGTGAAAGATGCGCCGGTACATATGGCAGTGTCGGCTCCGGCATTCACCGTAACCGCCCCCTGCAATGTAAGGGTTGCGGTTTGCGTGAAACGGCAGAAGCCCGCTGCATCGGTTACAACCACATTGTAAGTACCCGCCTGTACATTGCTGAATACGTTACCCGGCTGTGTGGTGGTACCGTTGTTGATGCTGTAGGATAGCGGGGGCGCACCGCCGCTCGCCTGAACAGTGATCGATCCGCCTGCGGTACAGGTTGGATTCACCGAGGTTACACTGGCCACGATGGGTACGCTTTTCTTGACGTAGATGGTATCAAGGAATGACACCTCGATGTTGGGATTGCTACAGGAAGCATATACCACCCGCACACCGTAAGCCGTGCTGTCGGCAGTGGGACATACGTTGGCAAAATTCACATTAAGCATCGCACCTGCGGCAGACGATGTATCAGTAGTATTGGTCGCAATGACGACGTTGTTGAGCAGTAATTCTGCTCTTTTAAACATAGGTGTGCCGCCCGAGGGTACAAAGCGGAAACAGGAATCCATGCCTGCACGCCCCCATACGGTGGCATTTTTGCCGGGGGCCGTCACGGCATTGTCGCGCGTTGCATTCTGTACACCAAGAATGGCAAGACCAGAATTCCAGCCCGGGCAAATTGGTTTGTCCTTTACATATACTTCAACGATCCCTGTATTTTCATAAATAACCATCTGGCTGGTAGCCGTAATATCTTCGCAATCGAACAAAGGCACCTGGTTGTAGCTGGCGATAAAGCGGCGTTTGGGCGCTGTGCCTTCCACACGCCATTCAATTTTTCGTTCGCCCCCGTAGGTATTGGTGGGATAAACATCATGGTAAGGGCCCATAATACTGGCACCCGGATAATAAGCGGGAGACGCTGTATTCGATGAACCTCCGGCATAAGGAATAGGTATCGGTGTACCATTTCCGGAATTGGTGGCCAGCGGCCATGCATTGGTCTGCCCGGCGTGGCTGGCATTGAAAGTGATAATGGAATTGGAACCGACCACGGCGGAACTGTAATCGATGCCGTAGAAGCAAAAACTGAAACCAATCGGAAAAGGAATGGCCGCACTGAAGCGGTCATCGGTGTAAAGCGCTGTGAGTTCGGTACCCGCAGCGGTTTTGTACGCGTAAGGCAGGTACTGTGGATTAGTGACCGTGTACGTACTGGTCTGTTTGATGTGTGGCACCTGGAAACTGATGGTGGCACAACTGGCACCGCAGGGAACGCGCACGGTGTCATTGGCAATAAAAAAAACGGTAGCAGGATTTTGTGATTTTGCCGTCACGACAATACAAATGACGGCCAGGAGTAAAGTTACTTTTCTCATGTGCAGTGTGTGTATTTGTTTAAAACGCTATTAGTCAAGCGGTTTTTCCGGATCGGATTCCTCTGGAGGTGGAAAGCAGGCAGTAGTGAACGGTAGCTGCGTTTGCTGATGGCTTGACCTAAACCTACAACTTTTTAACTTATTGTTAGGTTTTGTTGAAAATTTTTTACTCCCATAAAAAAATTGAAAGCCATTTCGCCGGAAAAAGGTTGTTCCCCGCAAAAATCCTACATTTGCAGCCCGTTTCCCGGATGTGGTGGAATTGGTAGACACGTCAGACTTAGGATCTGATGCCGCAAGGTGTGGGGGTTCGAGTCCCTCCATCCGGACAGCAAAAACAGTTCCCTTCAGGGGGCTGTTACATTTATATAAATTATTTTATGGCAACGATCACGAAAGAGAGCATTGGCCCATTGCACGAAAAGATCTCCGTAAAGCTGGAGAAATCTGATTACCTCCCTTCTTTTGAGAAGGCGCTTAAGGAATACAGTAAAAAAGCAAACATTCCCGGTTTCCGTAAAGGAATGGTGCCCGCCGGTCTGATCAAAAAGATGTACGGCCCTTCTTTGTTCACCGACGAAGTACTGCGCTCCGTTGACCGCGAGCTGGTAGGTCATCTTCAGCAGGACAAAGTAGAGATCTTCGCTCAACCATTGCCCCTCGACACTGATATCAGCCAACTCGACGTGAATAATCCCAGCGACTATACGTTCCATTTTGAAGTAGGACTGAAACCCGATTTCCAACTGCCCGAACTGTCCAAAGCAGCTATCACCAACTACAAGGTGAATGTAACCGACGAAATGATCGACAACGAGATCACCCGTTTGCAGAACCGTTACGGCAACATGAAAGACGAAGAAACCGTTAACGCTGACGACAACGTACTGAACGTAACCTTCGTTGAAACGGAAAACGGCGCAGAAAAAGAAGGCGGTGTAAATAAAGAAAACTCCTTGCTCGTAAAATATTTCAGCGAAAGCTTCCGCCCTTCACTGCAAGGAAAGAAAGCCGGCGATGAAGTAACGGTTCAACTGGAAAAAGCATTCGACGATAAAGAACTGGAAGTGATCCTGGGCGATCTGGGTCTGACCAAAGAAGACGCCGGCAAAGAGTTCAGCATCCGCATCACCAAAGTTGGCCTGCTGGAAAAGAAAGAACTGGAAGAAGGTTTCTTTGAGCAACTCTATCCCGGTCAGGACGTAAAAACTGAAAGTGATTTCCGCAACAAAATCCGCGAAGAAATCGAAGCATATTGGGCTGGCCAGTCACGCAACCAGATCCACGACCAGGTATTTCACCAACTGGTAGATCATACTGCAGTGGAGTTCCCTGAAACCTTCCTGAAGAAATGGCTGCGCACACAACCGGAAGCGGAAGGCGGTGCTCCCAAAACGGAAGAAGAAGTTGAAAAAGAATTCCCCACTTTCCGCAACCAGTTGAAGTGGACCCTGATCTCTGACAAGATCGTGAATGACAACGGTATCCAGGTACAGCCTGATGAGTTGCGTTCATTCGCCAAACAGCAATTGTTTGGTTACATGAGCAACATGGGCGCAGGTGCAAATGGCATGGAAGATCAGCCCTGGGTAAATGATTACGTGGAGAAGATGATGAAAGACCGCAAGTATGTGGAAGATGCTTACAACCGCATCCAGGCGCAAAAAATATTCGAATGGGCTGAAACCAAGGTAAATCCTGCCGACAAAGCGATCGGTGCGGAAGAATTTACTGAAATGGTATCTGCGCACCAGCACAGCCACCATTAATCGTTTCATTACCCCGATTTTCATAAAAAAGGCTGACCTCCGGGTCAGCTTTTTTCATGTTCTGTCTTGCCGGCTCTGCCAGATTAGCGTGCGCAGAAGCATTTTTACCCGCTTTTTATTAGGTAAAAATGATATACTGTCACCAATTTTGTGGTTTTGGCATTTGGACGGATATTTGATAAAAGTAGACTGGTCCGCGTAATCCGGTTGCAACTGTCTGATCAACTATTGATTGGCTTTCTTGTTAGAACTGTAGTACCTGACCCAAAACGATTTAAAAAACAGCTTTATTCATTTATTATGGGCTTAAATTCCGAATTCGAAAAATACGCGGTCAAACATCGCGGATTATCCAGCAACACACTTCATAGTTATGCTTCTCATATGGTGACGGCCCTGACGCCGAACATCATTGAAGAGCGTCCGATGAATGTGGCTGTCATGGACGTTTACAGCCGTCTGATGATGGACCGGATCATTTTCCTGGGCTATCCTATCAACGACGAAGTGGCCAACATTATCACGGCCCAGTTGCTGTTCCTCGACTCTACCGACCGCACACGCGATATCAATATGTATGTAAACAGTCCCGGCGGAAGCGTTTACGCAGGTCTGGGTGTTTATGACACCATGCAATATGTCAGTCCCGATGTGGCTACTATCTGCATAGGTATGGCGGCCTCTATGGGCGCTGTATTGCTCGCAGCCGGCACCAAAGGCAAACGCGCAGCACTCCGTCACGCCCGTGTGATGATGCACCAACCAAGCGGCGCCATCGGCGGACAGGCAAGCGATATCGAAATCACCGTGAATGAGATCCGTAAACTCAAAAGAGAACTCTACGACATCATGCACTATCATTCCGGCAAATCGATCGAAGAAATCCAGCGCGACTTTGAGCGTGACCACTGGATGACTGCCACAGAAGCCAAAGAATACGGCCTGGTAGACGAAGTACTTCTGCTGAATCCGCGTAAAGAACGCAAGGACAGCTAATCCATTTTCAAAAAATTAATACAAACGAATATGCGATATCACAATAACGACTGGCGTATGGATGATGAGGAAGTACAGGAAAGAGAAGACAAACGCGACGACCTTGTCATGCTGAATAAAAAACTGGAGCGCCTGTTTTTCGAAAAAAGAGCGGTATACCTCTGGGGCGTGGTAGATGATAAATCTGCCCGTGAAGTAACTACCAAACTCCTGTTGCTCGAAGCCGATAATCCCGGAAAAGAAATTAATTTTTATATCAACAGTCCCGGCGGTGTGGTCACCAGCGGCATGGTGATCTACGATACCATGCGCATGATCTCCAGCCCGGTGAACACCATTTGTATGGGCCTGGCCGCGTCCATGGGCAGCATTTTGCTCAGTGGCGGTGTCAAAGGAAAACGCTTCATCTACCCGCATGGTGAAGTGATGATCCACCAGCCTTCTCTGGGCGGTTATATTCAGGGAGTGAGCTCGGATCTGGAAATCCAGGCGCGTCAGACAGCCCGCGTAAAAGAGATCGGTGCCCGCATTCTCGCTGAGAATTGCGGCAAAACGATCGAACAGATTTACCGGGATTTTGACCGCGATTACTGGATGGACGCCAAAGAAGCCATCGAATATGGCATTGCGGATCAGATCGTTGACAAACTCTAAAATCCTGAAAATTAGTCCGGTAAAATCTTAATGGTTTACCGGTTAATGGATAATAAAATAAAAACTCCTCTGTCAGAGGGGTTTTTTAATTTTGCAGTCAGCACTTTGCTGACCTAAAAAGTAAAGCACGAGGAGAAATTCATGGCAAAAAACCCTTTACACTGTTCTTTCTGTGGCCGCAACCGGGATGAGGTTAAGATCCTGATCGCGGGACAGGAAGGGCATATCTGTGAAAATTGTGTGGAGCATGCCCGCGAGATCATTGAACAGGAACTGATGGTACGGGACGAAAAAACCGCGCCTTCTTCCTTCAAACTCACGGTGAAGAAACCAATGGAGATCAAAAAATTCCTGGACGAATACGTGATCGGCCAGGATGAGGCAAAGAAAGTATTGTCGGTGGCCGTTTACAACCACTACAAACGTCTCCAGCAGAAAAGCGAGAACACCGGTTCTGAAATCGAAATTGAAAAAAGCAATATCGTCATGGTGGGCGAAACCGGCACGGGCAAAACCCTGCTGGCCAAAAGTATTGCCCGCATGCTCAACGTACCCTTCGCGATCGTGGATGCAACCGTATTCACCGAAGCAGGTTATGTAGGCGAAGACGTGGAAAGTATTCTTACCCGTTTATTGCAGGTTTGTAACTACGATGTGCATGCAGCGGAACGTGGTATCGTTTACATCGATGAGATCGACAAGATCGCCCGCAAAGGCGACAACCCGTCCATCACCCGCGATGTGAGTGGTGAAGGGGTGCAACAAGGTATGCTGAAACTCCTGGAAGGCACCGACGTACTGGTACCGCCACAGGGAGGTCGTAAGCACCCCGAGCAGAAGCTTATAAAGATTAACACGCAGAATATTCTCTTTATCTGCGGTGGTGCATTCGACGGTATCGACAAGATCATTGCCCGCCGCGTGCAGACCAACACGATTGGTTTCAACGTAGACAAAGACCTCCAGGAAAATATGAAAAAGAACCTGCTGCGTTATGTAAATGCGCAGGATCTGAAAACATTCGGCCTGATTCCCGAATTACTGGGACGTTTGCCGGTCACCACGCATCTCGATCCGCTGGATGCGCCTACCCTGCGCGCTATCCTTACCGAGCCGAAGAATGCATTGATCAAGCAATACAAACGTCTCTTCGAACTTGAGGGCATTCACCTGCAGATCGAAGAAGATACGCTTGATTTTATGGTGGAAAAAGCGCTCGAATACAAACTGGGTGCCCGTGGGCTGCGCAGCATCTGCGAAGGCATACTGACCGATGCCATGTTTGAATTGCCGTCTTCCAAGGAAACGACTTTCACCCTTACGCTGGAATATGCCAAACGTAAATTTGATAAGAGCAAGCTCAGTCTGCTGAAAGTAGCCTAAGCAATGTGAAGATGTGTAAATAGGTAAATGTGCAAATGCAGCAGCCATTCACTATTCACTATTGCCCATTCACTTTTGAATTTTGACTTTTGAATTTTTAATTAATAATCATGCAGGAACTCATTGAAAAGCTCAAGGCAGAAGCCGGGCTCACCGACGAACAAGCCAAACAAGCCATCGAAGCCGTAAAAAACTACGTAGTGGAAAAATTCCCGATGCTGGAAGGCGCGGTAGGTAACCTTTTTGGTTCCAACTAAGCGATCAGCGGATTGTTCTGCATTTTTTACCACGCGGATGATTGGCCGCTTCGTAAGGCGACATAGCACGGTGGCAGGATTGCAGAATAAAAATGAGGGCGAGGCAAAAGAGGAAGAAATAAATTCGTTTCATAGATAACCGGATTGGGTTCTAAGGTAGAAAAGGTTCTGCATTTTTTCAAGTGAAAAAAAACTCACCCGCGTCGTTGAAATAATACCAAATCCCTTATTTTTGCCTCCCTTTCGGGGAATTAGCTCAGTTGGTAGAGCGCTTGCATGGCATGCAAGAGGTCAGCGGTTCGACCCCGCTATTCTCCACTAAAGCGGGGATATTATCTTTATAAGATGTATCCCCGCTTTTCTTTTGTGCTAAAGTCCTTGCCAGTTCACTCATACAGAGAAAAACACTGTTTACCCTCAGGGTTCGACACTCATCATTTTTGCGGTTATAGACAATCCCCTCCGGGAACACCAGCTTTTGCAGCTTTTGTTTTTGAACATATCCTCCGGAAGCCCATAGTGGCTTGAGATTGGAGCCAAAATGTAATGCTTTTTCGATGATATTTTCAAAGTTCGACAGCCTGCTATCTGCGTTCAGGAGATTTTGTTCCAGTTCCCTTCTTTCAGCTACAAACTTTTGCTTATAACGCCCGATAAATCCCTGTCAATTTCCTCATTGATATAGCGCTCTTCCAGCCGCTCGATCTTCTTCTCGCACTCCTGAAGTTGTTTATTCAGGCGCTCACTATCGCGCTGTTTTTCTTTGGTAAGCTGGTTATAGGTGGCGATCATCTGAGCACTAATAAGCTTTGCCACATCTTCATTAACATTTAATTGCTGCTGTCCCAGTAAAACAAAGAACTTCTTATGTACCTCATCCGCCCTGCGGTTGCACGAACAGCCCCTGGTGTTGCACTTGTAGTAATACTGCTGGTTTTTCCAGGCCTTATAAGCCCTCAGAAACGCCCCGCATTCATCGCATTTAATAAAGCGTTTCAAAGGGCTGTCGTCATTTTCGGGCTTTATTCCATAGCCCTGCTGCCGGGAAGCAAGAATACCATTTACCTGTAAAAAAAAGTTCTTTGGATACCGCTTTCTCCTGTATGCACTCTACCACTTTTCCCTCCAGTGCATTATGCACTAGCAGGCCACAATAAAACGGGTTTTTCAAACAATCACTTACCCGGCGGCTGTCCATTTTAAGGCCCTTTTGGGCAAGCCTGTCCTTTATGGCCTCAATAGATAGTCCCTCGGCTTTCCAGTAAAAGGCCTTCTGGATCAGTTTGCCCTTACTATTGAGTTCAAAGCTTTTTCTACCAGCGGTTCTTACAATAGAGTAGCCGATGGGCGGCACACTCACCCAGATACGCTGAGCAGCTTTTCCTTTACCCCTGCCATACATTTTTCACGGCGAAGCTGGTTATCGTATTCAGAGAAAATGAACTGTATGTTTTGCTGAAGGCTACCGCTTGCCGTAGTAGTGTCAGTTGGCTGCGAAACTGCAAAAACTGTAATCCCAACTTCCTTCAACTGCTCCGCAATATAAATGGCATTGGCACCGGAACGGCTGAACCTGTCCACACTGTAAACAATGATATGGGATATTTTATCCCGGCTCTTTTTTACAAATGAGAGCATGGCATTAAAATGACGGCGTTCATCTGTTTTGGCACTTTCATAAGTGCCGCCAAAATGCCCAAGTATGCTGTAATTGTTTTTCCGTGAATACTGCTCACAGGCTTTACGCTGGGTTTCCAGCGAAAGATTGTTATCAGCCTGCTCTTTGGTGGGCAGGTAAATTCTTTAATCACCCTGGCTATCAGCGGCCTGGGTTTCTGTAAGGTTTTTAAAACTGGCTGATTGCAGAATTTCAGCCGGAGCGATGTCTTCTATTCGGTTTTGGTTTGCCGTTATGAGCGGCTGGAAAAAAGGTTTCTCGATCAGGGTGGTATCGGTTTTCATAAGGATTGGATCAATGCTTGATGCTGTTTATTTGGTTATCCCTCTATTGGGTCAGTTCAATAGACAAAAATATTACAGCAGAAAAGCTCGGCTTTCCACTTTAGGCCGGTTTGTAGCAGTTGTTAACAGAAGCTGTTAGTAATCGTCAGTTTGGGATGATATTGTCCGATTCTGTCCGGTAAAAGTTTTTGTGAAACATTCAAGGAATCATCATAGTGTAATTTTGGGGGGATTGCGGAGAGATTACGGAGCGATTGGGAGTGATTGAGGATTGTAACGTACCTGTATAATTACCTGCAAAGCCCTATTTTTTGTATCTTTAAAAGTGCAACCATTAACTTATTTCGCTTATGAAAAGGGTAATCAGTATCGTAAATAAACCCTGGGATTTAGTGCCTGCTTTCAATGTTTTTTCAACAAGCAAATTCCCCATTTAAACTTTTATAGTACTAATGCCAAAGCAGGGCGACTTATTTACTGTTAATTATAAGCATAACTGGCCTTTACAGGGTGAGTTTCCAATAAATAATGATACCCATGAACGTACCATTAAGTCTGTCTTGCTGTCGGATATTCAGGTATCTTCTGAATACCTGGTTGTAACAGGCTTTACCTCACTTGCAAACCTTATTGAAATTTTTGGGACAGAGGGGCATTTTCAACTTCGTAACCTAAGAGTGGTCCTGGGGTTTGAGCCTGAAATTATCGGCAGAAAGAAATGGCCCACTTATAATCTTACCACTGAAGTTAAAAATTATTGGCTGCGACAGGGAGTATCTATCATTCTGGGTGGGGCAATTTTAAATTTGATTGACAATATTGAAAGAAAACGTTTTGATTTCAGGTTGCTTGATAAACTCCATGCCAAAATATATATTGGCGAAACCCATGCAATACTTGGCTCTGCAAACTTTAGCAAAAATGGAATTACAAAACAACAGGAAGCCAATATCCGTGTAACTGCTGCCGCCGGTGATAGTAAAGAGGAGCATCAGTATAGCGAAATAAAACTGCTGGCTGAAAACTTTTATGACCTTGCCGAAGATTATAACGACAAACTTATTGAACTGCTCAATAAACTTTTAAAAGATGTTACCTGGCAGGAAGCATTGGCAAGGGCTGTTGCGGAAGTTACAGAAGGTGAATGGCTAAAAGAATATCCGGAGCTTTACCAGGCAGTTATTAATACTGAACTATGGCCCACTCAAAAAATGGGGATTGCCAAAGCCATGTATGTTATCCAAAACCAGGGTAATGTTTTAATTGCCGACCCAACAGGTTCGGGCAAAACAAAATTGTGTACAGCTTTAGCCTATACATTATTTCACTGGTTGCTGGCCAATGGCAAGAAAGGCACATCAAATGCCCTCATAATTTCTCCAAAACAGATAATGGACAACTGGCAAAAAGAAGAAAAATCGTTCAAGATTTTTAACAACATAAAATCTATGGGCATTTTAAGCACTAGCAAGGAGAAAAACAGGAAACTGGTACAGCAGGATATTGACAAAGCAAGTATTTTAATCGTAGATGAAGCCCATAATTATCTGAACAGAACGTCCATCAGAAGCAGGTCTATCACTCCGACGGGGTCTTCGCATATAATCCTCTCTACGGCAACACCCATAAACAAGAAAGCGGAAGATTTATTAAGGCTGATTGAGTTGCTTGATATTGATAATCTGAGTGACGATGATTTAAGTGAGTACATACGTTTAAGAAGCTCCAAAGCAAAAGTATATGATGAAGCATATATTAATAAACTGCGGAGCTACATAAACCAGTTTATTGTAAGGAGAACAAAAAGAAAATTAAATGAGTACATTCATAAAGAGCCGCAGAAATACCACAACAGTGATGGCAAGTTGTGTAAATACCCAACAACAATTTCAGATACATATGCCACCGGCGAAACAGATGAAGACAAGAAAATAGCATCCCGGATTAAAGATTTTTGCAGCAAGCTCAAAGGAATAAACTACCTGCAAAAAATTAATCATCCTGAATTTCCGTTGGAAACAGAGGAAGACAAGCAGAAATATATAACACAACGGCTAAACTCTGCACCAGCACTGGCCGGTTACACAATAAGGTCTGCTTTGCGTTCATCAAGATGTGCTTTAATGGAAGTGTTGGCAGGCTCGGAGTATGCAATGGAGTTTTATAAGTTTGAATCAGTAAAATCCAAAACGGGCAATGTAATCCAGCGGATAAGGGATTGCAAAAAGAAACTTCCGGTAACCGATTTTGAAAAATCCCTTTTGCCGGATTGGTTAACTGATTTTGATAGTTACAAACAGGCTTGTGATGAAGAAATCACCATTCTGGAGCAAATACTTTCGCTAACCAAAAAACTGAGTAAAGCAAGGGATAGTGCAAAAGTTGAACTGCTGTATAATAAAGCCAATCAGTACCAAAAATTACTGGCTTTTGACTCTACCATTATTACCCTAGATTATTTGAAGAAGAAACTTAACAGCAGGCATACCGATATTGAAGTGATTGTTGCAACTGGGCAAAGTGAAAAGAATAAAGACCTGGTGAAAGAAATTTATGGCCGGGGAAGTATTTTTCAAAAAAAATCAATTGCCCTTTGCTCTGATGCCATGTCTGAAGGTGTGAATTTGCAGGATGGAAAGGCGTTAGTTCTACTTGACACCCCGAGTGTGCTCCGGCTGATTGAGCAAAGGATTGGCAGACTTGAAAGAATGGATAGCGAACATGATAGAATCCATGTATATTGGGCTGATGATAGTCCGGAGTTTTCGCTTAACGGAGATAAGAAGATACTGGATATACTTGCCATGACTGACAGTCTGATTGGGAATAATGTTGAGATACCGAAAGCCCTATATGAAAAACACCTAAAAAATTCAGCTTCCACAAAAAATTTAATAAAGGCATACGAAGAATATTCTTCTGATGAGTTTGCCTGGGAGGGCATCAAAGACAGTTTTCAGTCATTATATGATTTAGTAGAGGGTAAAGAAGCTATTATTTCGCCAGATATTTATGACCAAGTTAAGGATGTGGAGGCCGCCATTAAAACTAGGGTGAGTTTTGTCGAATCTGACAATGAGTGGAGTTTCTTCGCCATAAGGGGTGATAACGTACGGAGCCCGAAGTGGTATTTTATTGATGATACAGGAAAGGCTTCAACTGATTTTGCCGAAATAAGTGAATTGCTAAGGATACACTTGCAAAAGCCAACACTGAAGCAGGAAAAGTGGACTACCGAAACCAATGAATATCTTATAGCTGCAGTTAGAAAGTTAAGGCGAAAAGAAATTGAATTATTGCCGTATAAAAAGAAAAGGGCGTTGGATATTGCAAAAAAGACACTGGATTATTTTTTTACTCATGAAAAAGGGCTGGAACGAAAGAAGCTGATTAAAGACGTTCTTGATATTTTTAACATAGACAATGCCAGTGACTATATTCTTGACTTTAACCATTTTGCCGACCTGTGGCTGGAGATTTTACAACCTGTATTAGATAAGAAGCGGAAAGCACAGCTAAGAAGCCGAAAAGTAATAAGCCTGAGAGATATAAAACCCAAAGAGCTTAGCCTGAGTACCGAAACATTACAATGGCTGCTGGAAAGCTGCCAATATAATAATAACCTTGATGAAATGATTGTGTCTTGTATAATTGCAATTAAAAGGGGTAGATAACCCATTAAGTACGGACCAAAGCGTTTTAGACTTCTGATTGAAAATCCAATAAGCGTACTAAATATTTTAGCGTATTTTAGTAAATTTGGTTTATGAAAAAAGGCAAGGGAAATATTTCTGGAGAAGTAGCTGCTGTATCTGGCATGGATTTTCAGTATTCAATATTTGCAACTGAGATTTATAATGCCTTGCTTACTGATGACAACTCAATTGAATGGATTGAGTTTGCCAGTACAGAGGCAGGAAAGATTGATGATGTTTTAATAGGGTTAAGAAATAGTGTTCTTGCTTTTCAAGTAAAAAACATAAACTCATCAAAATTTAGCTATTCAAGCTTTACTATATCCGATACACAAAGCATTTTACAGGGTATGTTTGCCGGATGGCGAAAACTTCTTTCAGCCAATCCTGGGAAATCAATAGATGTCAGACTTATAACTACACAAAATGCTTCTAATAATGATAAAATAAATTCTTTCAAGGGGGATGAAAAAGCTTCTTTCAAGCAACTTATAGAAAATTTTTGGATTCCAATTCATAATGGAAAATATGATGTCACTAATATCCCCGAAGAATGGGGGAATACCTTCCAGGAACTTTTAGCCATAACTAGCTCCTATCCAAAGGAATTTATTGACTTTATTCAAAGCACACAATTAATTTTTAATTATTCATTGCCTCTACTTTTTGACAGCTATACCGAGCAACAAAGGAGAATTGATATTGAAGAAATTGCAAAAAATATTTTCAATACAGTCGGAAAGTTTGGGAATGTACGCTATACCAAAAATGAATTTCTTGAAAAGTTTCATTTGAAAAGTCGCTATGAAAGCTATTTCAGACATACTTTTTTTGTTGATGACGCACATTTTCAGCCTATTACAGAAACTATTGACCAAATTGAAAAACTATTAAGAGATAAATCAAACGGATACTTGGCACTGATAGGGAATGCGGGTTCGGGAAAATCTACTTTACTTACAAAATGGATACAGCAGAGCAACTATCATATCTTGAAATACTATGCTTATGTAAACACAGAAATGAACTATGAATTTGGTTTTAGGGGTGAAGCCAGAATTTTTTTGCATGACCTGCTTGTTCAGATGCGTCAATCGCCATTCTTTCCCCAAAATAGGCTTCTGACTGAAAACTTTAATGATTTGCAGAAACATTTTGGTGAGGAACTAAATAAACTTTCCTATCACAACCAAAAAACTATAATTATCGTTGATGGTTTAGACCATATTGTAAGAGAACAAGACGTAGAAAAAAGTTTAATTGGAATACTTCCGTCACCTGATAATATACCAGAGAATATTTATTTCATTTTAGGGTCAAGGACTGTTGAGAATTTAGATAAGTTAAATCCACGGATATTTAACTCCCTTAAAACCGAAAAAAGGATTATTCATATAAACCCATTGACTAAAAACCGAGTCCAGAATTTTTTAAATTCCTACAACATAAATATTGCCGAAGAAACGTTTGAAAAATTATATACTAATACATTGGGGCATCCGTTATTTCTCCGCTATACTATCGAAGAGATAAAAAACCTGCCGCAAGAAGATTTACATCAAATTATTTCAGAGAGGGTTTTTAGTGGTGATATTTACAAAGAATACCAGGTGTTTTGGGAAAAAAATAAAAGACAAGATGACTTTGTTGAAATTCTCGGGGTTGTATCAAGGTTCAGGCATTCTGCTTTTGATATAAGCATTTTTAATTCATTTCCAAAAATTACAAGAGAAGATTTTCTTAGGATTAAATTACTTTCAGAGAACTACTTTTATAAAATAGGAACAGTTTGGCAGTTTTTTCATAATAGTTTTAAAGAATTTCTTGTTGCAGAAACAGCAAAAAATATTCTAACAGGAGAATATGACTGTAATCTTGATAAAGGCTTTCATTTAAAAATTTGTGAAGTTGCAAAAAAAATAGATACTGGCTATAAATGGAATGAACTGTATCATTTATACAAGGCTGAAGAATTTGAATCTGTTTTATTGTTAGGAACCCAGACTTATTTCAGAAAGCAATGGTTTGACTTTAGAAACTACAGGCTTATCAGAGAAGACATTCAGCTTGCAATTGAAGCAGCACGAAAAACAAAAGAAATTTATTGCTTGTTTGGGCTTATGCTGGCTAATTTTGAGATAAAGCAACGCTATAATAATTTTACACCCGGCGATTACTTTAGCACTTTTTACGAGCTAGGGCAAACAAACCTTGCGAACTCCTTTGTTTATGACAATGTTGAGCTTCTTGTTTCTGAAAAAACTGCTTTAGAATATTGCAGTAATATGTATCAAAAGGATTTTAAGGAACTTGCTTATTCGATTTTCCAAAAAGCCAGCCCCTCGTATATATTAAATCATTCAAAAACCGTAAGCCCAAGTAGATATGACAGAAAAAATTACAGTCAAGTTGATGAAATAGAACTTATATGTGCTTGGGCTAAAGCGGCTTGCTTGTTTTTACCAATAGAGAAAATCCTGGAACAAGTTAGTTCCATTTCGATAGAGGAAGGATATGATTCCCGGAGTAGAAACCTGTATTCAGAGGTGTTTTCTGAAATGTTGGATGTAAGTATTTCAAGCAATAATGAAAATAATTTAAAGTTCCTTGAGGAAATTCTATTGCGAAGAAATGATAAAAACAATTTATTTTATTTTTACTTTGATATTGCTACTGAGCTTCCAGAGCATATTCCTTTCTATACGCATTCTATTGAAAAACTAAGTTTATGGGAGATCTCAGAGAATAATCCAATAAATAGACGCCTTCTTTGGGTTTATCTTTTTAAATACAAGAGTATTGAAAAGGCGATGCCCATTTTTGATAAGTTGCTTCCGCCTGTTAATATACCGAAACAGGAATTATCATTTGATGACACCAGTATTCTAAATTATATCTTTGACTATTCAGCTTTTTATTATATCATCTACAAACAATTTTCTGAATCCCAGTTTCGTTTTTTACCGACCGAAGATAAATACACCAAAATTGCATTTTATAACGCATTTGCTGAACTTGGTAAATCTTATGCTTACATATATCACAATTACAAAGACGCCGCTTTAGGGTTTTATACTCATTTTGAAAATTTTCTCCACCTATTTAGGTATGATCAAACGGATTATGGGTATGAATATTCTATTTCGGAGAACAAATCTATACTCATCAATCTGGTTCTTAAAATCTCCTCTAAGCTCTCAACAGATAACTTCAATGAGATACTGTCAAGACTGGAAGTGGAATGGGATACACAACAAGCATTTTGGAGAATAAATCAGATTCAAACAATTATTGATTATGTTATTGAATTGTGCTTGAATAATGAGTGGTGTAAAAACCAACTTAAAAAAATAGATAAACATCTTTTTGAAAGGGGCTATTTAGATGACAGAATTGATAAAGCAATACGGCAAATTAATTTGTGGTGTCAATTAGGCGAGACTGAGAAGGGCAGCGAACTTATGCAAAAAGTCATGGAGATTTCTCTTAGTGTTAGAGGCGAAAAGGACAATCAGCTTGATTATATCGTTGGTTTCTTGCATAAGATGTCAGGGGATATTTCGAAGGAAATAGAATACTATTTAGCGAAAATTAATTCATTGTTAGAGAAGGTAAATTCAAGAACCCATACCCCGTCTATTGAGCTGCTTGCACTTGCCTTGAAATACGGTAATGGATTTGAGGTTTTTAAATACTTACTTTTTGAAGGCTTAATATCATTTTGCGATGCAGTTGAAATATTACTAGCACATCTAGTAACCAAGTTGCCTGAACAAAGGGTTATAATAACAAAACTATTTACGAGAGTGGTGATGGCATTTGACAATAATCATGGGGCAAGATGGAGATTTTTTGAAAAGCTATTAAACCCGATAGCCACTTTGGATAAAGCAGAGCTTGAAGAAATCGTAAACGAGATTTCTATTTGTTCTATTCAAGAATATAGAGACGACTATTTGGTAAAAATTCAGGAGTATGCAAATTCAAAAGAAATTAATTGCAAGGATGTGGGCTTACATCATGCGATAAAAGAAAAGGAAGGGTATAATTCTGTAGATACGAAAGTTATCGAGTTAAGTAATGGCAATAAAATGACTTCTGATGAGGTTTGTGCGCAAGTTAAAGATATGAAGCACTTGACAGAGTTGAAGATAAATGCAAAATATTATAGCACCTTTGATTGGAGCCCAACTTATGCCAAGCTGTTTCAAACAGCGTCAGATGAGGAAATTTTAACATTTATTGAAAATGGCAAACATGAAGCGAGAGAGCTTTCAAACATTGCAAAAGAGCTTATTAAAAGCAATAAGATAGAAATAGCAAAGGATATATTATACAGAGCCATTAAAGCGGGAGAAAAAAGTGGGTGGGTTACATTTTATGATGGCGGTAGCAAAATTGTCCCTTTTGAATTGCTATCACAAATTGAAGAAAAAAAATTTTTTCAACAGGTTGTTTTTGATGATTATTCAAATAGTGTTTCTTCTTTTGAGATTGAAACCACAGAAATTCAAATTAAAGATGTAGCTAAAATATGGGGGCTCTTTTCCGATGAGCCCGATTTCCAGAAATTATTTACAGACATAAAAGAATTTCGAACCGAACTTTTAAAAGGGGAGGCAGTAGATTTATCCACCCCAGTTGTAACTGGAAATTTAGATGATACAACTTTGCTTAGCGAGTTGCTATTTTTTGTATTAACATGTCCAAGTGACTTTAATTATTCCGTTTACGAAATACTATCTACCAATTACCCGATAACAGGATGTATTACCAAAAACCTTCTTGAAAAATTATATGAAAATAAATTCTACTCAAAGTATGTTAAGCTGTTAGCAGTGTTAAATAATAGGACTGATTTTACAGTAAAAGAATATTCAGAAAACCTCATAGCCTTGCTTAGTAATAGCAGGTATGATATTTCAACAATTGCTTATAGAATATTGGAAAGTGCCAATATCAACCCTGAACATTATATAAAGCTACAAACAAAAGAGCTTCCGTTTATTTATGGTATAGAACTTGATTATAAACCTTCTTTTTTTGGTTCAAAAGATTCTGAACTCAAGAACATTAATAAGAAAGGCTTTTTAAAGGATACTGATGATATCTTAATTTTAGTGAAGCTATACCTTACAGAGATAAAGCTGCTTAGTCATGAAACAAATATCCCTGTCATCAACATTGCACAGAGAGTAATGCAACTCGCAAAAGACATGGAATTCCCTTCATGGTGTAGTTCAATTTCAGAGGAGGAAATAAGAAAAATTTACAGTGGTAGATTTGATTTGGAAATCTCTTACAAAAGGCCACGAAATCAGTTGGTTTGGGATGGGTTAATGAAAGTAATCAAAGAATTTGCGGAACTTGAATTAATCGATAGTGAAATGGCAGACGAATTAGCAGATAATTTTGATGAAGATGCTTTTTTATTTAACACAAAACCTAAGCCTGATTTTATAGGGTCAATACTTGAAGGGACATCTTTAAGGGCACCTTCTTCAAGGAAAGAATGGGTGACAGAAATTGGCGACGAGTATCTTGAGCAGGCTCTAATGTTTAGAAAAACCCATAATATTTTTATTCTAGCGGAACATTCAATTATAAAAGGTATGGGATGGGGCCATAACGAAGAATTAAGGCAAAGTTTTATAAGCTTTGACCCTGATATTGATTTTGGAAATGATCGAACTTTGATTTTTAATCTTACTTCCAAAAACAGAGTTAAAGATTACCTCTCTTTGCAAAATAGGGGCATTATTCTATATAATGGATTACTAACAATAAATAAAAAAAGGAATTGGCTGGCAATTAACCCGCTGCTGTGCAAAGATTTAGGATTGCTATTAAACCATAATGAAGGCTGTTTTAGGTGGGATGATAAAGATGGCAATAAAATCTTTGAATCTGTTTATTGGCAATTACATTCGTTTGATAATTATAGCAGAAACCATGATTCAGAAGCAGGATATGGTTGGTATGTAATTATGTATGAGCAGGGATATAAGTTGCTCAAGGATATTGTTAGAGATAAGGTTTTATATCAACATAAGAAAATCTCAAGACATATAACCTATCGCCAGGATAGGTACAATACCGATATTGATGAAAGCAATTTTGTAAATAAATCAGTGAAACTAATCCTCTGAAACTTTACCCGCTGCCATTCAAATCGCCCTTGAATAAATTACAACACAATATCAGAAAGCTCACTAAATACTTATTTGCAAGGCCAACGGTAGTTAATCATTTTAGCATACTTTTCTTTGTGCCAATTTTGAAACATAATAACTAATACAATCTTCTTCATTTGAATAAAAATGGTTGCTACAAAAGTCTGCTTCTATACCATACCCGCAAGTCCGCGAAAAAGGGATTATATGCCATAGTAAATACCCTGAAAAGGTGGTTCAGGCATTGTTTTGAATAGTTCAGCAGCTTTGCTGCCATCCGAACATGCGCTGTTTATTATTTTTAAACCCTAACCTATTACGAAGTTTATGCAGAAGTATTATAAAGGATGGCTTTTAATGTTGTTTTCAGCAATAACCTTACACATCTCCGCGCAGACAACGATGTCTGCTATTCAAAATAATGACAAACTTGTTCCCTTTACCCAGCAATACCTGCAGTATACCGAGACCAAAGAAGGCCTGATTAATTTCAATGCTATTCTTACACGTAGCGTAGAAAAATCCACTTACCAGGGACAACCGGCCTGGCTCATCATACAAACCTATCAGACGAACAAGAACATTAATAAAGATTCAAGCTTCTGCCATTTGCAGACACTGGCGCCCATAGCCTACTTCACGGATATAAAAACGGAGAGTTATAAAGAAAACGTATTCTTTGCCGGCGATACCATCGCCAACAACATTTATTTTAAAGACAGTATACAACAGTTTACACGAAAAGCCGCCGATGTGTTTAACGGCGTAATGACGGATGACCTGGTAAGCGTGCTCCCTTTCGCCCCTGGCAAAGAGTTCCAACTGAAAACAGTCAACCCCGGACTGCACTATTTTGAATATACCACCCGCATTGTGGTAGATGACAAAGAAGAAATAACCTTACCTGATGATAAAAAAGTGGTGTGTTGGAAGTTGCGCGTATACCAGGGCGCGGGCAATAGTTTTGCGACACATTGGTATTCCGTCGACAATCATCGTCAGTTAAAAACGAGATCAGTTTTTAAAAACGGAAATGCCTTTGTACGGGCAGCTATTGCCGGTTAATTCAAATGGCTTGCTTATTCACGCAAAGTGGTAGAAAGAAATTTTACGCTGCCCGCTTATCAAATTAACCTGCCGTTCCCGCCTTGTCAAACTTCAACCCCTTGATGCCGTTCGCTTCGGCAAAATCAATAAATTTATCTGTACAGAAATAAAAGTTGTTGATCTTTTCATCGCGGAACAGGATCTGATCTTTTACTGCCGGGAGACGGAAATTGATATCTGTTCCGCGCAGCATTTCCATCGATTGTTTGAAATCCATTCCATCCAGATTGATGGCAGGGACGATATTCAATACATTTACATAAATAAATTTACCCGGCACTTCCTGTATCGATATGGGCAGACATTGAACCTGTCCCGGTAGCAACGCTTCGAGTGCTTCCTGGAATTCCTGTCTTATTACCAGCGTGGCTGCATAACAACGGGCATCAAAATCATTTACTTTTCCCTTTTGCAATTGATCATGTGACAGTCCGAACACTTCCTCTGTCCAGGAGCCACCCGCTTCAACCGGCTGCCCCTTGTAACCTGCAAACCTTCTCACATCTTCCTTTTCAATAAACGTCAAATCCGTATACTTAAAGTCTGTGCCCAGTTTGAATATAGTCATAGTACTACCAAATCTTATTATTAAACAATAGATCGTTTTGTATCGATTCCAGTTCCGACAGCACGCCGTCACGCCCTCCGAGCGTTTCAGCCATTTCCAATCTGTCCGCCACATTCTGGAAGTACTCATTGGTGTGGATCTCTCTGTGGTATGCACCAGGCTGTGTACTGTTCGGATCCATGTGCCGCAGATAGATACCATTCTCTGCACTGTTTACATCAATGTTGTTGCGATCAAGGATATCCCGCGCTCTTTGTGCATCCACGTTGGTATGATCACCGGCCACGATGTGGTGTGCCGCCGATCCTTTTTCTTTCCGCCATGCGCGCTTCATGTATCCCTTCTTCTTCAACTCCCGCTGCGCCTTGTTGATGTTCTTCCGTAATGCTTTTGTACAGGAGAAACCAAACGGATCGATCCAGCCTGCCGGGTCATGCACATATCCGTACAATGCCATACCTCCCGCCAGCCGCAGATCATCCTGGCTGATATACATGCCTTCCTCGGGCGCATAGTACCGGAAGCGGTTATAGGCCAGTCCCGTTTCCGGATCTTCGTATTGCCCCTGATAAAGATAGTTACAAAATCCTTCTTCGCCTTTCAGCATCACCGCCTGACCATAACTGTTCAATTCACGGCTCCAGACCATGTCGCCGGCTTCATTATAACTTTTGATCGGCGTTCCAAGGTGATCGGCTATAATACTGTATGATTTCCCGCCTTTGATTTTACCCACAGGCACCATGCTGTCCTGTTCAAAGATCCAGGTAATGAGATCATTGGCATTGCTTTCCCTTGCTTCGAATTCTTTCCATTCATGCAAGGGTACATTTGCATCCCATATCCAGCGCGTGATCGTGGATTTGTATCTTTTCCAAATCCTGCGTCCCAGGGCATCGTAGCCGAATGTCACTTCTCCTTTGTCCGGACGGATTACTTTTTGCAACATACCGGCGCCGTTCCATTCATATTCCCACACACCGCCGTTGCGTTCCGTTTTACGGACCAGGCGGCCTTCTTCATCATATTCGTAAGTACCATGCCGGGATGTGAGCAGACGACCGCCTTTGCCGTATTTCCTGTCATGACGGTCCCTTGTTTCAAAGAGATTACCTGCTACGTCCGGCACACGGTATTCAACATTGCCGCTGCTGTAAATCACTTCCGCCAGGTTGCCATGCACATCGTGTACGAGTTGTTTTTGTCCTGTTTCCGTGTCAACTACTTTTTTCAAACGGTTGCTTCCCTCCCAGGTATACTGGCGGCGATGACGTGTACGCTTCTCCTGCAAGGTTTCCTGGTTAACCAGCCGTCCTTTTTTATCGTATTCAAATTTCTCGCGGATATCGCCGTTCATTTCCCTTTCAATGAGCTGGCCTTTCTTATCATACCGCATCCGCGCTTCATACGAACCTGCTCTTACCAGCTCAGGCAGTCCGGTTTGTATATTCAGTTGCGCGATGATGTCTGCACCAAGACTACTCTGTAGTCGCTCACGCACGCCATTTTTATTGAAAACATTTTTGATCCAGTCTTCACCTTGTGTTTCTTTGATCACACGGCCCAGCAAGTCGCGCTGAAAAGCAACAGTCTGCTGATCATTGATGGCCTGCAACATATTACCCATCACATCGTATTCAAAACTATCACGCGTACCGTCGGAATATAAAATATGAATAGGTTTGCCGTCGCTGTTATAAGCATAGCGGGTATTCCTGCCGCCGGGCTTTTCCACCTGCACCACCTGACCCGAGAGATCGCGGAAGTAGCGGCGTGTTAATCCATCAAACCCTGTTTCGCTGATCACATTCCCATCGCCGTCATATTCGTAGAGATAATATTCATTGAATTCATTCCGGACATATTGCAGCTGGCCTTCCTTGTCGTAAGCGAGGTTCACTTCAATACCACCCTGAATTCTCTTTACAATGTCACCAAAGAAATTATAAGCTACCTGTACGTTCACATAGTTGTCTGTTGCCGACACAATGTTGTCATTGGCATCGTAAGCAAAGCGGCGCATATCGCCGTCGGGATCGATCAGTTGTGTTACACGGCCTTTCAGATCATAACGCCTGATATGATGGTTATTCTGCGGATCGGTGATCTTGACGCAATTGCCAAGCTCATCGTAGGTAAATTTTACCAATCCTTTTCCTGCCGGCAGTTTTGCTTCCGCCAGGTTGTACTGCCTGTCGTACCAGAATTCAGTAGCCGCTTCATTGGCGGAAATGGTTTGCAGCAATCCGTTGTGGTACGTATATTTCATCGTTTCGCCCTCGGGATTGATCGTCTCCAGTACATTCCCGGCTTCATCATATTTGTATTCCCATGTTGCATTGTTGGGCAACCTGGTAGAGGTTAGCAAATGCTTGTCATTGTAGGTCATGGATGCTTCCCCTCTGCCGGGAAGTCCCATTTTCACCACGTTGCCGGCCTCGTCGTATTCAAAAGTATGTACAATGCCAATCTCATTTTTTTCCGCCATCAGGTTATGGTCGCCATCGTAGGTAAATATTTTTTCTCCGCCTTCGGGATTGATCTGGCGGATCACCAATCCCTTGCGGTGATAGTAATGACTTTCTTTGCCGAGGCTGTTGGTAACGATCGTATGACCGGGCTGGTAGTCGAAGAAATAGCTGAACAAACCTTCCGGTCCTTCCGCTGCCGTACATCTTCCTTCGCGGTCATAGGTAAAGGAGAACTGCGTTCCTTCTTTGAATTTCCGCGTTACCATGTATGTTTTATCCCATCCGAACTCATCACTGTACCCATCTGCATCCGTCATGCGGATCATGCGGCCTTCTGCATCGTAAGTGTATGCGATCGGCGTAAAGGTTCCTTCTCCCGATGGATGCGGAATTTCCAGTGAAGCGATCCGGCCATTGTCATCGTTGTGCACCAATATCTGACGGCCCGCACTGTCGGTAATTTCTTTCAGGCGGCCGTTGGTATCGTATTGAAAACGGATGGCAAATCCATTGCGGTTAACGATACTGCGAACGGGCTTCAATCCGTCTTTATCTGCCGCATTATGGAAATAAAAATAAAGTCCTTCTTTGTTATTGACATAATACTCTCCGTTGTCGATATCGCGGTGCAATTGGTATTTTTCAACCGCGTTGAATTCGCTTTGCCCGGGCGACAAAGCGGAGAAAGCGATACCTCTTCCGTGTGAGTCGTTGATCAATACCAATCCTTCCTCTTCCAGTATTTTCATACTGATATCGTAGGTATGAATAATACTTTTACCAAGGCTTCCTTCGTAAGCGGTATCACTGTAGTAGTTTGCTTCCCAGGTAAAGGGAATAGGTCCGGGTAATGAAAATCCTTCGAGGCGGCTGGCCATGTGACCACTCGCTGCGTCCACCGGTTCGCCGAGGTATTTACACAACTTCGGTTGTATGCGGGCGCCGAATTTACTGTACTTCGGAAATTTCTTGCTGAGTGCTTTGTTGAGTTTGGTCAACGCTTTGCCTAATCCTTTGCGCGCCAGTTTGCCGCCACCTTTCAGAATGCCCATCATGATCAGCGCATTGATCAGATCGGCCAATCCCATTTCGGGATATACACGTGCACCACCAACGATCACAGGCCGTCCGAGCGGCAGCACGATCATGATGCGCGTAGCATAGTCGTTGTACAGCGCCGTGGGACTGTTCATCAAAATTTTTCCCAGCTCATTGCAACTCCAGGCCGGATCCATGTGTGTGCTCTGCTTCAAGCCCTGGGAAATAACGGTTGAACTGCCCATGCTGATCTGTCCGTCATGTGGTGCAAGAAAAGGGAACCAGAATAAAGGTTTGGGTAGTACCAGGTGCAGCAGGCTCAGTTTTTTGGCGATGGCGCTGGCACCTTTGAATTTCGCAGGGATCGGCGGCATGGTCGGTGGCATACCGAGCAGGCTGGTAGTGGCGCCACCTCTGTAAAAACCATTTACCGTAACGGTTCCTCCCATGGGCGCGGGCTGCAGCGAGAAGCCTTTGCCTTCGGTATAAGTGGGCATTGCCGGAATGGTTACGTGGATGTAATCCATCGGATCAAATACCAATGCACCAAACGGTGTGATGGGACAAGGCGTGATAAAGAACGGTACTCGTAACATATGAAAGTCGAGGCCGAGCACAATATCAAAATGCTTGGCAGCCGTCATCGGTTGTACGGATGGCTGCTTAACCGGAGGGGGAACTGTAATACGTAATGCCATAACGCTTTTCAGAGGTTGCCAGTAAAAAAACTTATTTCACATCCGTCACTACATCCGCTGGATTGGCCGGGTTGTAGAAAATGGGAACGGTTTCACCTTTCTCATAATCTTTTAACACCAGTTTCGCATCCACGGTCAATGGTTTGTCGGTACCAGGCGGTGTGTACACCACACGATAACCCGGGTCCGTATAACCACGTTTGGTTCTGATAGCGCCACCATATACATAAGAAACTTTTCCTTCAGCCGGTTGGTAACCGGAGAAATCTTTCGCAGGTGTTTTATTGGTACAACCAAAAAATCCCGCTATGGCCGCTATCAGAAAATATCGTTTTGAAAACTTCATACGTTCTTTTTATTGATCCACCAGCAGTGCATCGTCGAAGATCTGCTGCTCTCTTTTTTTCATGCTTTGTTTGCCGTCCGGCATTTGCATATACCAGCGTTTGCCCCAGCGTTTTTCCAGGTCTTCGAACCAGTCGCGGTATTCTGCAATACGGTCCATACCGGCTTTCATCATCTGTTGTGCATAGAAACGCGACATGGCATTTCCATCCACATAAGCTTTATCATCTTTCACCAGCAACCAGCCATCGGCAAAGGTTTTGCGTGCGGCTTTTACTTTTCCCTGTTTGCGCTGACACATGCCCATCATCTGGTGAATGCCTGTGAGCACCACGTTGTCGCCACTGTCGCGATACTTTTCGATGCATTCGGCATAACCGTTTTCTGCCTCTTCGTATTTTTCGCGCAGCAAAAACATATTGGCTTTGGTAATCCTGTATTGTACGATCAATGCCTTGTCTTCGATCTTTGCCTCGGCTACGGCTACATCGGCGCGGCTTATTGCCTGATCGATTTCGGTAGCGGCACGTTCGTATTTTTCGGTGGCCATAAAATAGCCGTGTGTGAAAAAATGTACCACGGCTTCCATGTGCGGCCATTGTTGCTGAATAGCGATCCGCAAACATTCGTCGCGGTACAATTCAATATCTCTTTCTTCGCCACGGCCGATCGCTTTGTTTAATTCCAACAAGTTTTTCTGAAAGGAGGCAATGGCTTTGTCTTCCGGCCTTACCGCGGTAACCATGGCCTGTTCGGCTATCTGGCTCATCGCCCCCGGCATATCGAGATCGGGATAAAGCCGTACGAAAATGTCTTTATAACTTTTCTCCAGTCCTTCGTATAAATGACTACCATAGAGATCGAAAACGAGTAGGCGGACTTTGCCGCTCACACCAGCTTTCAATATGGCATCGAGCCATTTTACAAATTCTGTTGGCGCGTAGTTGGGCTCCGGCATCAAGGCCATTACCAGGTAATCTTCGCCTTCGCCGGTAACCTGCAATGATTCGGCGAGTTTATTGAGGTTACGGGTAAAATAAACTTCATCGGCATCCTGTTCGTCACCTTCGGGTGACCATTCCACTTTGCCATGTTCGTCGCTGAGTGCATGCTGGTTCCAGGCATCGATATAATCCTTCATGCCGTTCACCAATTGACGTCCGTAGTTTTCCGGGGAGCGGAATGGGTGATGACTGCAAAGGAATACATCAGGCAGACCGGCTTCCACGGTCATCTGCACCATTACAAATCCTTTGATCATGCGGTAGTCGACTGTGCCGGTGCCCATCATACAGGCAAGGCGCATGTGTTCGCGCCCAGGCTGGCGTGATTCTTCTTCCCATAACGCCTCGAGAAGGCGTACCCGTTGTTTAACAGCATTCTCCTGCATGGATCATCAGTTGATATTAACCTTGGCACCTTGTACGTTGGTGTCGCCGGATGCCGCCACTGTGATGGTGCCGCCGGTAACATTGGTTTCTGTTTCCCCCATAATGTTGACGGATTGCTTACCGAGTACATCCACGGAATCGGGCACCACGGTGAAGCCGGAGTTCGAACTTTCAGAACCGGAAGCGGCGGTAACCGACTCGGTACCCACGATCGTCACATTTTTACCCATGATGTCGATAGTGCCGTCTTTCTTCATGGTAATAACGCTCAGCCCATCTTCACCGCAGGTGAATGTCATCGTTTCCTTACTGAACACATTCAGGTTGCCCTTACCGTCGATCAGAATGTTGTTGCCATTCTGATCTTCGATGAACACGCTACCGTCTTTATCGTTCAACACTACTTTGTTTCCGCTGCGGCTTTGCAATGCTTTTACATCGTTGCCGGCATTACCAAAAGCATTGTTGGCTTTGCTGTGATAGACCGCACCCACCACATAAGGTTTGATGGCACTGTCGCCTTCAAAACCGGAGATAATCTCCTCACCTACTTCGGGAATGAAATACATCCCTTTACCACCGCCGGCATGCGGCGTGGTCACGCGGATCCAGGGACTTTTCTCCGCGCCGTTCATCCAGTGATATTTAACACGCACACGTCCGATGCCGCGCGGATCGTTGTTGTCGGTAACGATCGCGCTTTGTGTTTCGCAATGTGGTTCGGGGAAAGGCGATACCGGCGGCAGTTTGATGCTTGCCGGTATGGCTACAAAATCATTGTTGTAATTGCCCTGGCCATCCACAAAGTGATTGGCCGCAATGACGGTAAACTCACCGTAGGCTTCCGAGCTGGCATCGAAGGCATTGTTGCCCGATACTTCCACCTGTCCGCCCAATGCCACACCGGGATGACCGCTGTTGCCATTGAAACGTACATGGCTGCTGCTGCGCATGGCTGAACGGATGTTCACTACATCGTCCAGTTGTTTTTTATTGGTAAGGAAATGATTGTTCCATGATTTGGGTTGAGAACCGTACACAGTACGGCTTGCCTGCAGTACGTGTTTGCCAAGATCATTAAGACCGGCTTTGTTCTCGATACCATCGGGCGAACTCGTATATACTTCACTGTTCATGTAATCCCAGGCCATCATCTGCATATCAGCGGGGCGCACCTGCAACGCCATGTTGAAACGGCTGAGGTTGCTGCCGAAAACCAGCGAAGCTTTTTCGGAAGCGGCGGGCGGGCCAACGATCAGTTTTTGTCCATCGTAAAAAAACCACTCACCATAGGTAGCGCAAAGACGTTGCAGAAACTGCCAGGCAGTTTCCTTGTATTGCACGGTATAGGCCAATGTTTCGGGGTACAGCGGTGCTACTTTGGGATTGAGCAGGTTTTGCGGAAAAAACTTCAGCACATCCTGCGCGATATTTTTAACGGCTTTCTTTTCCCAGCTTTTGCAATGCGGGCCGCTGTCGAGTACAATGGTGGGACTGAATCCGGAGATCACCACATCACCATGATAACTGCCGAAGCGGGCCGTTTCCACCTGGGTAACGACACCGGAGAATTTGAGTTGTGCACCGGAGAGATCGTCGGCTTTGATCTGCGCGGTGAGCGTAGCGCCCATCATATCGCGCGAAGAAGTGAATACGCCGGAAGTGCCGTCAACGGATTCGGCAGGGCAGATCAGTCTGAATGTGTGGTGTTCAAATATACCCTGTGACAGGGTAAAAGACGAGAACTGGCTGATCGGAGTTCCGTTGATGCTGATTGTGCTATCTACGAGCTGCGCCATAAAAAAATGTATCGTTTATGGTTTTAAAATATATACCCGGGAGGCTGGTAGCAGGTTTTTGCCAACAATTATATCATAGGCAATGTCCGGATGCTACCGGCCCGGCCACAGGTTATTCATGTTTATGTTATTCAAATTAATGCCTGCTTTTGCAGCCTCTGCCTGTTGCCAGGCTTTGAGCTGATCGGGTGTCATCGACTGGAAGAACTCTGTCATCTGATCTGCATGAGTCAGTTCCGGCCGCATGGACTCCAGGGTTGATTTCAGTTTCTGTTCGCCGATATTCAGATCGTTGAGTTCGCGATGCTGATCGAGGAACTGTTGTAATGTTTGTGTCTGAAAACGTTCAGGCCGGTAGCTTTCCATTTGCACACCCAGTGTGGATTGACAATCGCGGCGGATGGCTTCCATCAGTTGTTCTTTCAAAGAAGGGTCTTTGAAGTAGCTGGATGGCGAAAAGAGTGTGTCGTTGAACATTTTCTGGTAACGCGCTTTGAGTGCTTCAAAACTCAGCGTGGTAGCGGGATTGCGGCGGAGATTGGGATATTGCCGCACTTTCCGCTGCATCACTTCATACAGGTTAAAAAGATACAGAAAAAAAATTCCCTGGCGCAGTAGCGGATTGTCGGGAAAAGTCAGGTGCGTACCGTGTCCGAGGTTGTCATCTTTTAAACCTTTTACCGGCACACAATCCCAACGTGTATCGCGCGTACTGACGGTATACATTTCTTTTGAGTTCTCGATACGGCTGTGCGAGTAGGAATCGCCAAGCCTGTGCAGCAACATACCAAACTTCAATGAAGCGGGATGTTCTGCATCGAGTTGTTCTGTTGTTTTTTTCCGTTGGAAATCAGAGCTGCGTACAAGGTTGCTTGCATTGTTGGGTGCAAGTGCGTGCAGGTTGTATTCAACCGAATGCCGCCAGTCATTGGGGATCGATTGGCTGGCGCCGCCGAGATTTGTTTCCCTGTCGTTCAGGCCCTCGCGTACGGGTTTCGTTACGCGGTCGATCTGATCGGATACAAAATTGCGCGAGCGTTCCCATATCGATTGGCCACCGCCTGAGGCGGAAGACTGCGTAGAAGACAAGGCCCGGCTGGCAGGTGTTTTGCAATAAAGTATATGAATATGCGCGGCATCGAACCAGGCTACCTCATCGGGCATCTGGGCCAGCACAGCATGGCGGTAAGCGAGCTTCTCGTCGAAGCCTGCGGCCAGTGAAGTGTAGTAGACGGTGTAGTAGTGACCTGATTCTTCCATTGTGACTTGCGTTTATCGAAGGGAGATAAAAATCAACCCGGCCAGTTGTTCTTGAAACTGGAATCGTTCAGCTTCAGTTCTTTTGCGCTGAGCAATACCGTTACCTGCATGGGAAACTGTCCGTCGTGGCGGTATTCTTCCTGGTAATCGACGCAATGAGCGTCGGAGAAATTGAGCGTTTTAAGTTTGCTCATCGTATCACGCCGGTAAAAAGTGATGATACCACTTTTTGTCTGCGTGGGACTGATCATCCAATCGAAGAGATCAGCTTTGCCGGTGCTTTCCACGGTGAGTGCAATAGAACCTCCCTGAGGTTTGGATGAGGGCCGGCCTGTTGCATCGGTTACCTGTGTAAACCGGAAATTGCAATAGAGCACATTGCTGTCCTCCCCGTCGATCGTAAGTTTTGCAATAAATGACATACACCAATGCTTTAAAAATTCCGGCCGGAAGACGGCCGCTTGGAATGGTTGAGTGGAAAACAACAGGCAGTTAAAAACTGCCTGTTGCATAAAAAGCGCTTATTAGTTCTTCACCCATTCGTTGGCGTGAGAACCGTTGCCTGCTGACATTTCACGGGCACTGATGGTGAATGTCTCTGTGATGGGATTAGCACCACCCGCGTCATAATTTTCGCGGTACTCGATCAGGTATCCTTCCGTGAACTTCAGCTCCTTCATGGTAGCTTCAGAATCTCTTTTGTAGAATACGATCGATCCGTCCTTTCTTTCGAAGTTGTTACACATCCACTCGAAGAACTTTGTATCACCGGTAGACTCTACGGTCAGGGTGATCTTACCGCCTCTTGTGATAGAAGAAGGACGACCTGTTGCGTCGGTTTCCTGTTTCATTGCATAGTGACAGTTAAGCACGTTTACTTCGGCTCCCGCCACTTTCAGTTTTGCTTTGAATGACATAAATGTGAGATTTAAGGTTAAAAAATAAATGGTATAAAGACCAATAAAAAATAAAAACATGGTTGTGAAGCGGGTGAATAGTGAATAGTGAATCGTCAATCGTCAATACTTCTGTATTCACTTACTACTTACTACTTACTACTTACTACTTACTACTTACTACCCGCCTGTGATCGCCGGCTTTACGCAAACGCTGCTTCCTGTTGATATCTTGATGTCCAATCCGTTTTTTCCTGACTTTCTTTCTCTTTATGTCCTTCCAGTTTGAGCAAAAATGTTTTGGCAGGAAAATAAGGTGTTAGATGAATATCCAGGTACACCCTGTCCTTTCTTGCCGGATCCTGTTCAAATCTTCTGATCGAAAAATTCTCAATGAGCTTGCCTGCCCCCGTTACGTTATCCAGGAAACGAACGATCTCGGCATTCAGTTCCTTTCTCGTGCGTGAGTTAAAGTTTTCGAAGGACTTACGATTTAAATAATCCATCAATACTTTAATCACATAATCAAATACACGCACCACTGAGTAGGTTTGCAGTCCAAGGTTTTCTCCTGTAAACAAGGTACGCGCCGAGAATGCAATGATCTGGTTCTGTTCTTTTACCATCGGTATCAATCCCAGCTTTTCCAGTCCGGCTACTTCTTCTTTCCGCAAGGGAAACCTAACGCCCCGTGCGTCATGAATGATGCCAAAACGCCGGCCGGCTACTACCTGCGACATTACCGTTTTGTAAAGCCTTCCGGCCAGTGCCGCCGAAGGTGGTATGTATAAATGTTCTTCTTCTCCATATATAGTATATCGCCCGCGGCCTACCAGCCAGTTGCAGGTCATGATCACATTCGACCGGAAGACATCCGGGCCTGTGAGTCCGGCTTCGTCAAACAATTCCATCACGTCATCCGGCTTATCCAGGTTGGCAAAATCTGTGATCAGCATCACCTTGCTGCCATGTGCCACTTTCGCCCAGCGATCGACAGCCGCGGTACTTCCCAGGTAGCCGGGTATCACCAGCATGCTATAATTATCACTCAGATCGAGACGGTCATATTTATCAATGAACTCTTTGCTTACGGCCTGTAAAAACGAAACATTGTCTGCATCAGCTAACTGCTCCAGCGAAGCATTCAGAAAAACTGCATGTGTAACTTCCTGTTCACCGGCATTTTCAAAAAACATGGCCGCACTGCGGTAGCCTGTTTCAATTGGCCTCACCGCGTCGAGCAATTGTTTGCGGGCCAGTGTCAGTGCCTGTTCTGTAGCATAAAGCTCTTCGTGGCAATAGCCGATCAGTTGTTCTACAGTGCCTTTTTCCTGCAGCAATGCCGTCCATAATTGTATCGCTGATTGTTGTTCCTGCGCGGCAGCGCTATCCTTTTCTTCAGATACGCAAGACAGTTCACCTGTTACCGGATCTTCCGTTAAAAAGATACTCACATCATTGAAGAGTGTCTGCAGCAGTGACTGCAGTTGATCGCCGATGGTGTCAGTATAGGTTGCTGTTGATTGCATATTAATATATAATGCTCAGCGTTTCATTTTCTTAGACAACGACAACAATTTCTCGCGGAGCGCTTCCCACTGCTCCGGATCGTTGAGTACCTGTTGCAGTTGTGTATTGGAACGAAGCTGACGTATCATTTTCTGTTGCTGCGCCCGTTTCGTTTCCAATGCACTGATATAATTACTCTGACCTTCCATTGCCCGTACGGCAAAATCATCGATCGAATGAAACCGGAATGATTCAGTGACAGTCTTTCCTGCCGCATTGCGGAAAGGAACCTTTACAACGGGTTTATAATATTCAAACAACTGAGAAAGGGAGCGCACCTCCTGTGCGAGCTCCGGTTTGGTGGGATTTACATCGGTAAACTTACCGGTAAATAAAACGCGGTTAAAAGGGATCTCCACAACTTTTTCATACGGTGATTCGAAGAAATCATGGCCGTCGATTCCATATGATTCAAGCTGTGGCATGCTCTTTAGCGTTGGTTTTATAAAGAGTAGCTTGTGTATACAAGATAAACGAACTAGCTATAGCAACAAAAAAATTTTGTTGACGGAAACTTGTCGTTCATATATAGTCAAGCTTCTGAATATGAATGAGGTTTAACTCGCCAATTGCCAAACAGGAATTATGCCACAAACAATAATTGAGGGTTTTTCCCGATAATAATCAAAATGTTCTAAAACACTTTTTCAAGCAGGTTCTCGCGCTTTTTGAGGTTTACGACAAGCGCCACAATGCAGTTGGAGCGCTCGTTTTTCACCAGTTGTACATTTAACCGCTTGATCTTCTTGGAGCTTTTCAATGATGCGATCTTGTTACATAATTCGGTGAAAGTGACTTCGGAGCCGTTGAGACTCACTTGTATATTGAGGTTGTCGCAGAGGTATTTGGCAAAGCTTTCGGCGTTCTTGTAGCCGTTCGCCACCGCTTTCAATTCCGTTTCAAATTGTTCGCGTGAGATATCCGGGGCGCGCACGATCTGGGGCGGCGCTGCGGGTTGCGAAGTAGTGGGCAACTGTTCATTCAACGGACTGGTACTGGGTTTGGCTGGAACGATGATCACCCCTCCTCCACCCGATGGCTTCGGTGCCTGTTTGGGTAATGGATCCGGCGCGGGCGTGTTCACTACAATCTTGCAGATAGCGGTCTGTCGCGGATCGTTATTCACGATCAGCGAAACGGTTTTCAATCCGGGGGAAGTATATACATAAGAGGCTGACCGGCTGGTGGCATCGATGGTGGCCGTTTCACCAAAGCGCCATTCCCACTGACCTGCACCAACGGTGCTGTCGGAAAACACAACAGGCTTGCCCACTTCAGCAGATTGGGGACAGAGGATCTTCGGTGTCAGCAAAGGGTCTTTTACCACGGGAGCCGGCGATATCAGCACCGTTCTGTATTCGGTACAACCGCCGTCAACGGTTACTGTCACCGTGTATTCGCCGGGCACATCATAGGCATGCGCTACCGAACCGACTGTTGTTTCATTACTTTGGTCGTCACCGAAATTCCAACGCCAGCGGGAGAAATTCTTACTGGTCGTTTCAAAACGAACCACTTCGCCTGCGTGATAATGCAACGCATAACTGTTGATGGTAAAATCGCCGCAAGGCTTGTGCGTCTTGAATTTATATGCCATAACAAAAAAGGATACGACGGCCACGGCGATCATCGACAACACAACTTTTTCGTCGAGGTAGGATCCTGTTAATTTTCTTTTAGGCATAAAATCAGATTTAACAGCAATTCGTAAATTTGGTATGTTATTGGTTTCGGGAAACCCGCTACGGTTTTATAATGAACGTGGTAACTATCAAACAACCTCTCATGCGAACCATTACTCTTATCGTTCTCAGCCTCGTGGCCTTCACTCAATTTTCCTGCCATTCATCGCGCAAAGCGCAGAAGGATTACAGTACCATTATCATCAAAACAGAAGACACGCTTTATGCGGCGGTACCGGAGCCCAAGGCGGTGTTGTCTGCCGAAGACCAGGCCATCCAGGCGAAGTATTCGGGTTATCTCAAAACACCACCGGACAGCGCACTCAATCTCAAACTCTACCGCTTCATCGACTATTGGCTGCATACGCCGTATCTCTGGGGCGGCACTACTAAAAAAGGCATCGACTGTTCCGCTTTCATCCAGCGCCTTCTCTCAGATGTATATGCCATCGAAATTCCACGCACCTCTGTTCAACAATTTTTCACCGATAATATAGAACCTTTCGGCAGCCGTCACTATTTAGCGGAAGGCGATCTCGTTTTCTTCCGCACCATGAAAGGCAAAGTGATTTCACATGTCGGACTTTATCTCGGCAACCGGCGGTTCGTCAATTCTTCCTCCACTTATGGTGTAAGCATTGCCAATTTGGATGAACCTTACTGGAAATCTAAATATGTGGCGGCGGGAAGAGTAAAACTCAAAACGCCTCCCAACCATGCCACCGCTAAAAATCCGTAGCGGCATTATTCGCTCTGCGGCACATATCCAGGTCTCTTAATGCATTCTGCAGGTCACGCTGCGTTTCGGCATACTTCGTTTTGTACTCGTTCAGCTCCTGCGGCACGTTGCCCATCGACACGGTTTGATTCACCGCCTCCTGGTAACGAAGAAATACATCGATCACATCTTTATTCAACCGGGCATACATACTGCTGTCTTTGTATTGAAGATCGGACAGCTCGCGTATTTTGGCCGCTATCTGCTGGTTGAGGTACACCAGGTTGGTGCCGGGCTTCTTCAACGAATCGATCATCACTTTGGCATCGTCCATGTTCTTGACAAATTTTTCCTGTGCCTGCGCCTGCGTACGGTAGCGGCCTACTTCTTCGCGAAGCATTTCATTATCCTTATGCGGAATGCGTGTATCAAAATATACCGCACCGACAATCATCAGCACAGCCAGTAAAAAGAAGGCGAGGAATTTCCAGAAGGCGTGATTTCTTTCTCGTGCATTCAGTACTTGAGCCATTGGTTCGTTGTTTAGGTTAAACAGATTTACTCAGCCAGGAAACTGTTGCGTCTTTTTTCCTGGAAATCGGCATCGGGCAGAATGGCCTGCTCTTTAACGAAGATGCCGGTTTCGCGTTTCTTACCGATATAATCAAGACCTGCCAGGCTGGAGAATACGAGCGACATGGTACGCGTAAAATCTTCGAGCCGGTCGATCGAGGTTTTGATATCGAGGTGATGATAATTATTGTTACACAGTTCGGTAATACTGCTTTCCACTTCTCCCTGCGACACACCACACCATTCGGTGAGGTAGTTGATGAGTTCCTCCTTGATCGTTCCCAGGAAAATGTCCAGTGAATTCTTGATCAGCCTCGCCAAACCGCTTACACTGCCGATGAGGTGAACCGGCGGCTGATGAAGAAATGCCGGGCGTAAGGAAGGTGTTTGTGCTGCGAGATATACCAGTACGTTTTCACAAATTTTCTGTACGGAAATAGCCAGGTCGTTGTCTTGTTTTTTCTGCAGGATTTTTTGAACGATCTGCAAGGACCAGCGTTCCATTTTTCCTAAAAACAGTTCCGTGGCAGCGTGTACTTCCAGCAGGCTCTGGTGTGCGTTAACGGCGGCCACCGGCGGAATGTATTCTTCGTCAAGACTCACGCGTTGTTCTTCCACGATCAAACGTCCTACAGGCACCTGGTATCCGCCGAGGCTGTGCGGGTTGGTTTCATCCACCGGCATCAGGTGCAGGGAGTATTGGGAAATGACATGCGGCAGACGCGGAGGCGTTTCGCGTGTAGCCTGCCCTACTGCTACGCGAGCGTAGGGATCAACGGCCAATACGATATAATAAAATATCTTCTGGCCGCCGGAAGCCTCGAGTCTTGTTTTCAGTCCCGGAATTTCAGCCTGCAGTTCTACGGAGGAAAGCGCGGTGTCCTGTTGCAGCACGATCACATGTCCGCCGCGGGTAACCATGCGGCAATCCATTACGCGCAACGTAACGTTATGCTGGTTATCGGCATTGAGCCAGAGTTTGATGCCCTCCGACAAGGCAGGCAAGGGAAGCAAACCATAGTTATGGTCGTTCAGGAGGATCGTATTACCCTGCGCTTCGCGGTAGACCGCAGCCTGCTGATCACCGATAAAATGCGTCTTGTTGATCTTCATGCCGTCAACCCAGTTGACGTAGAGAAATTCCTTCGGATCGGTCATGTGTCTTGATTTTCGGTTTATGATATGCGACTACAGATGATGATATCGTTTTCTTTTATCTTATTGACAAAAATGGTCCGGTCTGCATCGATGTATCGGGTGATGAGATGATACCATTTGGGTTTTTTATAAAAAATCCATCCCGATGGTGCGCCGCTTTCACTCACATAGCGGATGGTGTCGTTGGCGTGACGGTCGTTGTAGTCATTGATGAAATAATAAAACAACTGACCAAACTCCATGTCCACCGGTGCTTTCGCGCGGAAATTGGTAAAATATTTATCGGTAGGTTTTTTCTGAAATTCAAAACTGATCACCAGCAGGTTCCGTAGTTTGCCCAAGTCGGGTTCTGCCACCGATTCATGCACGGGATAATGCCACTGGCGCAAAATTTTCGGACGGATATCGAGGGCGGTAAGATAGGTCTGGTAAACAATACGCGGCAGCAGGAAACAAATGCCGGCCGTAGCCATGGCGAATTCCAGCCCTTCCCTGTTCACCACCCGGAAGGTCATGATGAAGAAGATACAGCCAAGCAAAGTGACGGCCAGTGACAACAACATCTCGGCCCAGAATGAATCTGCATCCACCCATTTCAGAAAGCGGCGCATACTCCATACGTTGATGATACCAAAAGCAAGAAACAATCCCTGCATCAATATAAAATATTGCAGGTAACTATTGAACCAGGAGAGAGCCATTACAAAACCGGTAAGCCCGATAATTGCAGCCGCAACTACTACATATATCAGCGTGTTGCGTGCAAAAGGTTTGAATGCGCCACGGATTTTGTTGACCACAAAACCCATGACCACAGCCAGGCTGATGAAGCCGATGCCCAGTATTGAAAACAAGCGTCCGATATCAGGTGTTAACCATTTTTCCATCATTGTTGCGCTATTCTTGGGTGGTGGTAATGATTTTATAAAACAGATGAATATCCCAACACTATTTCACTTTCTTCACTCAATGTCATATCCGCTTCGCTGCGGTTGATCTCTACGGTAAATATAATATCGGCTTCCACCGGTGCAAAGAATCTGTTGAATGTTTCCAGGATCAATGCATGGCTGCCTCCTTCGGTATATTGTGTCACCCTGCTGTTGCGCAAGGGACCTATCACATATTCCAGCACCGGGTAATCTTCGCGGAACGTGGTGCCGCAAATCATATCACGGCCCAACTCCAATCCTCCGAGTCCGGCGGGAACAGGTTCTTCTTCACTGTAACGGCGTACCACCTTTACTTCTTCCAGCAGCAGGAAGCGCAGGCAATCCTGCATCAGTTCCATATCGCCGGCAATTTTATGTGCGTAAGGAATCAGCACAAGCAAGGAAGCCACCGTCGCGGACGGCAAACCATCCGGTATATTCCAGAAGGTACGGAAAAACTCCTGCAACGCACCTTCCTGCCAGCCGCCTAATAAAGCAGCTTCATTTTTTTCCAACTGTACCTGCTGGTAAAAGAACTCATTTTCAAACGGACGAAAGAACTTGCGGATCTCTTTTTCACGAATGGCTCCATTGCGTGAAGATTGCGCCATGTTCAATACTTCTTCGCCGCTTTGTCCGGGTTGAAAAAACATCCCTTCGGGCAACATATCATAGAAACCCGGGCGGGATAATTCGAGTTGCAGATAAGAGCGGTAAGGCTGCGAACCTTCCAATGTTATATCCAGCAGATCCGGCGCATATTCGCGCAGGAAAAAACCGCTGTTGGAAGCCAGCACATCACGGAGCCGCAAACCTTGCTGCAGGGCCTGTGCCACCAGGGTTTCGGTACGGATATCCGCCCGTCCGTTGCGGCATTCTTCCATCCATTGTATCAATATTGCTTCGTTGTCCATATTGTTACGCTGCTTCTTCAATAAATATTCTGTAAGGCATCAAAGCGAGTGAGCGGTCGGCCAGGCGGAAAGCGAGGTCTTTTTCCCAGGCAACGATTTCATTGCGTTCTCTTGCTTCACGATAATCTTTGCGGTGCAGGCGGATCGTTACATCAATCGTTTTCACAAACCCTTCTGCTTCGTTGAGCGAAACCATTACGCCTTTTTGTACATCGACACTGCTTACGCGTTGTCCGAGTTCGCGCATGCAGAACAGGCGTACATCTTCGAGGCTCATCACGCGGTCGCGGGAAAGCACGGCACTTTTATAAGCCGTAATAGCATCGGCGGTCATCAGGCGGTCGCGGCCACCGCGCGTGGCGGTAAGTAATACGATGCGGTTGTGATCGAGCGCACCGGAACGATAAGGCATCAGCGGAGTACCGGCTTTTATATCATTGGCAGCCCTTCCATTGACGGACCAGTATTTTACAAATAAATGTCTTACTTCTTCCTGCTTGCGGCTGCGGATCAGCAGGTAAGGCGTACGTTCGGTGAGCCAGTTTTTTTGCCGCATCTGTTGTTCGAGCCGGTTCACGATCTGCTGCAATTGTTTTACTTCACCTGCAACAAAATCACGTCCCAGCCTGGAGAATGCCGCGCTTTCATCGCGGAGTAATTGCAGTACCTGTCCGATCATGGAAGCGGCGTCACGTTCATCAAAACGGCCAACGCCGCCGGAACGGAGTAAAATATGCAGGCCCGAAGGATTGTTGCCATCGAGTTCGCGCACATGCAGGGGATGTGCATCCTGGTCTGTTACTTCTTCCAGGTCAAAATAAAGATCGTCGGTAAGTAAAGGAATGATGTTGACCAGTTCCTGCATGCGGTAAGTGATCTCCTGCAGGCGGCGGTTGACCACCGGAAAACAATTCATATAACAACTGACATCTTCGAGCATTTCGGCTGTTACGTTTTCGGGAAATACAATACGGATCCAGCGTAAGCCGTCTGTTTCTATCAGGTTTTTGCTTTGAATGGAAAATGCCTGTTCGAGTTGCGTGGGTATGCCAGACAAGCCGGCTGTGTATTGTTGCTCATCACGGATGGTGACGAAAGAAGATTTATATAATTCGTTGATGTCGCGCAATACGCTGTGGCGGATGCTGCCGGGTTGCTGCAGCAGTTCTTCCACATTCAGTTTTGTATGGGCTGTACGCGGATCGTTGAATCCGGAATGGGTATGCAAAGATTGGGCATCGGCATACCAGGTAGCGGCAGGCAACTGTGCATAGAAATAATCACGCAACACTTCGTTGCGTATCTGGAAATAAAACTGTGCATTATCGAGTGAAACGCCGGCCTGATCGATACCCAGCCAGAACTCTGTAGCGCCCAGTCCCTCACCGGAATTATAGGCCAGTAATTCTTTGCCGGCACCGGGATGCAATTGAAAAAACTTACCCGCGGTAGCCACATAACGGATGTTGCTGCGGTTGACGGCGAAATGACCTGTTGGTGTAAAGAAGAGATCGCGTGTGCGGGGCTGGCCGCCATTTTCTGCAGGTAACTTTTGTGTCAATACAAATTGTTCCTGTGGTGATACGCTCACATTATCCTGCAAGGTGCCTGCGGCCAGTACGGCGTGCGAAGGCAAAGGACCGGTAAGTGTTTCGGGAGAAAGTAATTCCACCATGCGTTCGAGTACGCGTGCGCGGGACTGATGAATCTCTGCGGACACGCGTTCGAACTCGGCTGCCTGCACGGAAAGCAACAGGCCTACGAGCGGGTCGAAGCTGGTTTCGGCTTCCGTTTCAGGATAACCCCAGCTACGGGCTGCCATCTGCAGCATACGGTTGCGGATATGTTCTCTGCTTTCAGACATAAGGTTTATAAATCGTAAGATAATGGACTGACAAAAAAGTGATCGCGGTAAACGATCGGTTCGTTGGTCAGTTGTATATGTGCGGTAATAACAATGGAAAGTTTTTTCTTTACGCGTGTGCCGGCCTGGCGGGGCTCAGCTTCTTCCTGCTGCAATCTCAATTCGACGCGTGTTTGTGTAAGGCGGCGCTCGTAACGGGCGATCACCTGTTGTATGCTATGGATGATTTCTTCCTTCTGTTTATTCTGATTGCTGATGTTATCGAAATCGGCGTCCCATATGCGGCAACCGAACTGATCATCGGAGGAAAGACTATTAAAGGTAGACGTGAGAATCAGGTGCAGGTTATGTGCAATGGATTGCTTCAGCGAACACCGCGTAAGTGTTTTGCCTGAAGGCACAGAATGTAAGGCAATGGGTAAAGCGTAAAACTCAATATTCATGACCGTGGATTACAGGAAAAGAATGAGATCGCTAAACGCATCTGCCACGGTCAAAAGAGATTGTCTTGATTCGGCAATGCTGGGGCTTTGTCACCTGCTTCTATACAAATTCAACGCCAGTTTTTTTGAAATCGGTAAAAATTAATCCCGGAACCGCAGATTTTTTAATCTGAAACCTATGGCCATGGCTTGGTCTTTGCTGCTGTGCGGCTGAAATCGATGCTTATGAACCCTCCCGGCTCTCCTCACTTCATCGTGGTAGGAATAGATGGTACCGGTTCGTCTGAATGGCGCAAACCGGATGGTAGTAACAGCCATGTATTTCAATTCGTACGCGACTTTCAATTTGGCGCAATGGGCGTAGACCGCAAGTTCTACGATGGTCCGCGCAGTAAGGTTTGGGGTACCGATTCCGTTCCCATTCTCCAGGAAGCACTTGATTTTATCCGGCAGCGATTGCAGGTTTTATTTCCCCGGATGATGAATGGCCACAAGCCGCTGGATATGTTCGATGTAAACAGTTGCATGCAGCAACAACAACAGCAGGCATATAGTCACGGCTTTTATACCAGTACATATACGCAGGAATTTCGCGTACCTGTAAGAGTTACTCCTCAGATGTTGTCGAGCCAGCCGCTGAATAATCAACAGGTTCGCGTAATATTGGTAGGGCATAGCCGCGGTGGTCTCATCGCTACAGTGCTGGCACGCATGCTGAGCCCGCTGATCCAGGTTTATTTTTTAGGATTGTATGATTCGGTAGACCGGCAGCCTTGCCTTGACGGAGAGACAGTGGAAAATGTCAAATATGTTTTTCATGCCCGTCGTCATCCCGAGGTCGGATCGCGGACTTATTTCAGCAACACGTCCACGCAATACAAAGCGGAATATTATGAAGAGAAATACTTTTATACCTCACATGGAGGTGTAGGGGGATCTTTTGTGACCGATCGTACACAGGTAGGTATGTTTGACGATGGCGCGTGTGTGGTGCAGCCACCGCAACGGCCGGTTGCTACGCGCGGCGGCGTGGTGTGGGTAGACAATACCAATCCTGTTACAAAAAAATTAGGAAAGCCGATCGATGTGATTTGTGCGGATGGCAGTGCGGAGGCAGACCGCTTTATAAGAGAAGGAGCCCGTAAATTCGGGCTGCCCGTCCGGTGAAGTATTAAGTATTAAGTATTAAGTATTAAGTATTAAGTATTAAGTATTAAGTAGTAAGTAGTAAGTAGTAAGTAATAAGTTCAAGTTAAATACTCCTATTCACTTACTGCCTATCCAACAAGTCTTTTGACTTTTTATTTTTGAATTTTGACTTACAAAGTCGGTCGTGTATCTGAAGCAGCTTCGCCTTTTTCCAGATCGTCGATTTCCTCCTCATCCGTTTCCTCTTCGTGCTGCCCGTTTTTATCTTTCTTTTTGCTGAAAAGCGAAGTAACCCAACTGAACAATTTGCCTTTATTTTCTTCCACGAAGTGCGAAGAATAATTTTTCATGATAAAAGGAACAGCGAGTTTGGCAAACCACCCGGTTTTGGAGAGCAATACACGCTTCATTACAAAATCGATCACACGGTTGATTCCGAGATTCACCAAAGGATTACTGGCATCGCGTGAAAAGAATTTTCCTGCAACATTGATAGCGCTGCGGATGGGTTCCAGTTCAGCTTTGATATCCTGCACGTCCTGGTGGATGAGTTCCTTCTGTGCTTTGAGCAAATCTTTCAACCGTTGCTTTTCGGCTACGAGGTCGTCGTATGTTTGTATAGGTCTAGTCATACACTTTTCTTACGATAAAGTTTCTGATGAAGGGATAAATAATTGACTTGCGCATGGCAAGGATGATGAGCAGACCGAGCAGGTACACGCCCGCGGCCAATAAGAAGCCCAGGCTTCTGCTTTGTACAAGATCACCGAGCCAGACACCGAGTGCCACGCCGAGGAACATTAATACAAACATGGCCAGTCCGCATAACATTACAGCCACTACTACGGTGGAGGCAATATTCGTCGCTTTCTGGGTAACATTGATGATAGTTAGCCGATAGTAGGTATCGGCGATATCTTCTAGATGATCAACCAGGTCGGCGGTTTTTTCTTTCAGTTCTTCCATGAGAGAGGTTGTAAGTTTTAAGTTAAATAGTCATATTAACTATTCACCATTCACTTATTGACTTATTCACTATTTGCACATTTCAAATTAAAAAAAGGCGCCTGCATATTTACAGGCACCTTCTTTAGTATGATGTGCATTAACTAAGGCTTTCTTTGATGCGATTCACTTTGTCTTCAGCGGCGCTCTTTGCACTACGTGCTTTGTCTTTTACGTTTTCGAGCTCGCGTTCGCCGCGGTGAAACAGATGGCTTACGGTATCAGCCCAATCGCCGGCTGTTTGCTTGATTTTCTTACGGATGTCTTTTCCTTTTTCAGGAGCAATCAACAATCCTATAGCAACACCTGCTGCAGCAGCACCCAGGATGCCCAGCAATACTTTGTTTTTGTTAGTCATAACCTATTATTTTTAAAGTTAAGGAATCAGTGCGTTCTTCTCCTACTCCTCAAAAAACCGTACCAAAAAGGTTCTGCTGCCACACACGCTTATCTCCTCCTGCAAATAAAAAACCCTGTTAAGAAACAGGGTTTTATGCTTATCATAGTGGGGCTTAATCTCCCCATATCTGGTCTTCTCCTTTGATCCACTTCTTCACAAGGTCGGTTGTAATGGACTTCGGACGCTCGATTGCAAATCCTAATCCGCGATCCCAGCAAAGACTGGCCAATACACCGAGTGCACGGCTTACACCAAACATCACCGTGTAATAATCATATTCTTTCATACCGAAATGCACGAGCAGCGCACCGCTGTGTGCATCAACGTTGGGCCATGGATTTTTCACCTTGCCGAGTGACTGCAGGATCGGTGGAACTGTTTCATATACATTCCAAACGGTTTGTACGAGCTTGTCATCCGGCATGTGCTTTTTCCCGAACTCCATTTGTGCGGTAAAGCGCGGATCTGTTTTACGCAGTACGGCGTGGCCGTAACCAGGTACCACTTTTCCTTCGCTCAATGTTTTACGTACATACTCTTCGATCTGCTGGGGAGTGGGACTATCGGTTTTCAATTGTTCCTGCATCTCGAAGATCCACTTGATCACTTCCTGGTTGGCCAGTCCGTGCAAAGGACCAGCAAGACCGTTGAGACCGGCAGCAAAAGAGAGATAGGGATCGCTGAGTGCGGAACCTACCAGGTGGGTCGTATGTGCAGACACGTTGCCACCTTCGTGGTCGGCGTGAATGGTCATATACAAACGCATCAGTTCTTTAAACCCATCGTCTTCAAAGCCGAGCATATGGGCAAAGTTGCCGGCCCAGTCGAGCAGGCCATTCGGTTCGATGTGGCTGCCGAATTTGTATTTGCGGCGATAGATATAAGCGGCTACGCGGGGCAGGCGTGCAATGAGGTCCATCGAATCATCAAACACGGCTTCCCAATAATCTTTTTTGCTCATGCCCGCTGCATAGCGGCGTGCAAACTGGCTTTCGGTTTGCAGTGCCATTACTGCCACGGTCAGTTGTGTCATGGGATGGGCAGTAAGCGGCATTGCTTCGATCGCCTGGAACACATGCAAAGGCACCTGGCTGCGGCGTTGCAGCACAGCCGTAACATGTTGCACATCTTCTTCTGTCGGCAATTCGCCGATCAGCATCAGGTAGAAAAGACCTTCGGGTAAGGGCTCGGATCCTCCGGGAGCTTTTGGCAGCTTTTCACGGAGTTCGGGGATTGAATAACCGCGGAAACGGATACCATCCTGTGCATCCAGCAGAGAAGTTTCGGTTACCAGGCCGGTGATACCGCGCATGCCCTGGTAAACCTGGGCCAATTGCACCTCCCCGATCACCCTGGAACCATGTTCTTTCAAGATATCCTTGATCTCGGCCGACATCTGATCTGCCTTGGCCTTAAACCTGTCTTTGAGTATTCCCATGACAATGTATTTCGTAAAAAATGAATAATTCCTAAAGGGCTAAAGGTACTTAAAGCCCACTGGTACAACAAATAATGGGTTAGAAAGTTTGAGGTTTATCTGCCGAAAAACCGGCTTTCGCAAGTGTTATAAAAAAACCGGCAGAAGGGTCTCCTGCCGGCAGCTTTCCTGGACCCCGGAGTAGAGAACTACCCGGGGATGGGTCTTCATCAATGACCCGGGGATGAAGGGTCAAAGCACATAAAACTTATTGGTCTCTTTCACCTCGAGAATCTCCTGGTCCCTGAGCATCTGTGCCAGGTTCCGTTCGATATTCCGGGAAATAGTGGTCATTGGTGTGTCTGTCGGTTTGTTTTCAAAAGGCTCCTGCAGATGGATCGCCATTTTTTCGATCAGCAGGAACGAGGTAGCAATGGCTACCACTACCGGTACTTCCAGCAAACCGAAATACTGGATCACCGCAAAAGGCAACAGTGCGATGAACAGCAGCATGGAGAAATGGATATACATACTGTAGGTCACCGGGAATACAGTGTTTTTGATCCGTTCGCACTTACCCATGGCGTCACAAAGACGGCTGAGCGTGCGGTCAATCTCTACCTGCTGAAAGCGGTTGATCCAACCCTCGTTGAGGGCTGTACGCAAATCGCGTGCATGCAATTCCAGCAAAGCACCCGGCACGTGATCGTAATGACGGATAAAGTCCATTTCCTGGCGGGTCAGGTATTTATCCAGACCGCGGGTAGCATTCTGCCCGCGTAACATTTGCCCCAGCGCATAACACCAGGCCATCTGACGACGGATCATCTTATCACGGAAAGCATGTACCTCGTCACCCTCGTATATCACTTCGGTAAAAGACAACACCTGCCGGGCCAGTGTACGCGAGTCGTTTACGATGGCCCCCCAAATGTGCCGGGCTTCCCACCAGCGGTCGTAAGCCTGGTTGCTCCTGAAACCGAGCAGCAGGGAGATCACCGTACCCAGGATCGCCGGAATGGCAATGGGAATGGAAATACGGGTGAAATGAAAATTCTCGTACAGGATCGCAATGAGGATCGTATACAGGGTAATAAAAAGCAACTCATGCTTGATCTTACCCATGATATAAGAAAACGGTATGTTCTTTTTTAACAGCATAAAATTTACAGGTTCGTTCTACACGCATCAGTGGTCATCGGCCCCGGTCAGTCCGGAGCCGCTCCACCTTTGTTTCCATAAAGCAAAAAAATAGTTTGTCAATGCAACCTGATCAGTTGATCAGTACCGCTACGGCTTCTGCTAACGGCGCAGCGCTTTGAATAACGGTACGGCGTTTTGCCAGTGTGGTGAGTACGGGTATACCACTTTTACGGAATAACGATTCCGGATTCACACTCTGATCGGAAACCGCTCTGAACACAAACGGTTCCGGACAAATGATCATGTCGATATCATGCGCATCGATATAATTACGGAACACGGCAACGGTATTACCGTAAAAATGCCGGATATGAATATTCTGTACCGTGCGCGCATTGGCAGTTTTGATGCGGCGGCAGGCATTGCGGAATTCATCCGTCAGCAGATGCGCATAAGGCACACGACGGCTGGAACCCAGCATATCAGGCGCATGTGAAGGAATATCGAATGCATGAAACAAAATAATATTCATGGATTGATCGTCCAGTGCAGCAACGGCACGTTCTACCAATTGGAGAGATTCAATACTGAAATCTGTAGGGATTAAGACGTTTCTCATAACCTCTTTTTCTTTTTTAAATGACAACTAACTCAATCAGGTTAACAATACAAATTTGCGTTGCTGATCTTACAACCGATTAAAGGTTGCATTAGCTTACATTAAAAAAGAAATAAGAATTACCTAAGAACGATCACGCGTTTGTCATAACAGGCAACTGTACTGTCACAATCGTGCCTTTGCCTTCTTCAGAGGCAACATGTATCTGCCCGTTGTGCTGCCGTATAATATTAAGTGCAAGAGGAAGTCCTACTCCATAACCTTTGAACGAACCCGTGTTTGATGCCCGGAAAAAGGGTACGAACACATGTTGTAATTCCGCATCAGGAATGCCGATACCAATGTCGGTAACAACGAGCACCACGAAGCCACTTTGGTAGCTCAGCCGCACAACCACATCCTGGTTATTGGAATATTTGCAGGCGTTGAGAATGATATTGCTGATGGCAAGTTTTAATAATTGTGCATTGCCGGTTACCGTCATTTTTGACTCGTCCAATGGAATATCCTGCAGGTGAAGACGCACCTGGTTGTCGGGATCGATGCGACTGATGGTGGCATGGATATCGAATAACAATTCATCGAGACGTATGGGTGCCAGGTTTTCTTTTTTCTTATTGAAGCCGGATTGCGCAAGGCTCAATAAAGCCGTAGTAAGCGCCTCCAGTTTTTCCGCTTCTTTGAGAATGGCCTGCAAGGCGGCCTGATACGTTTCAGGCGTGCGTGCGCGGGACAGGGTGATCTCTGCTTCACCGATGATGGTGGTAAGCGGTGTACGCAGTTCATGCGAAGCATTGCTCACGAAATTGTTCTGAATATCGAAGGCGGTTTCCAGGCGATCGAGCATACCGTTAAACGTGCGGGTAAGTTCGGCGGTTTCGTCTTTTCCTTTTTTCTCCTGCAAACGCAGCGAAAGGTTTTCCACGCCGATACTTTTTACGCGTGCAATGATATCACGGAAAGGTTTAAACGCTTTGCGTGAAAAGAAGAAGCTGACCGTAAATACCAGTATTACTTTACCGATGAAAGCGATAAATAAAATCCGTTCGAGGTTGCGCAAAGCCTGCAGTCCGTACATGTTTACGGCTGACTTAACGACGATATTGGTAGCCTCGGGGCTTTTATGCTGAATGCCGGCATAATACACACCGTCGTGATCGTAATAAGCGGTAGAAGAACCGGCCAGTGCTTGTTTATAAAACGTTTCCGGCAACTTCAATCCCTGCGGAATCTGCAAGGCACCTGACCGCTGGTCTACTGTTATGACGTATTCTTTTTCGTTGGGTAACTTCTCCAGGTATTGTTCACGGAGTTCGTTGTAAGTGGCAGTGGAAGTGGTATCCTTTTCAAAATAAATTTTAGACGCGACTACGACGCGGAGTTCGAGACGTTTTTTAAAATCGTTGGAGCTGTCCCGGCTGGCGGCATAGTAGATCACGCCGTTGAGCAGCAGGATAACGGCGGCGGCGAGGAAGGTAAAAAGTAAGGCGGTCTGTGTTTGTATTTTCATGCGGCAGGCTCTTTCATCACATATCCCATCCCGATGACCGTCTGGATCAGTTTTACGGGACCTGGCTTATCAATTTTTTTCCGGAGGTAATTGACATACACGTCCACTACGTTAGTGCCCATGTTGAAGTCGATTCCCCACACGTTTTCCAGCATATCGAGTCGTGACACTACGCGCCCTTTATTCTTCAGCAGGTATTCCAGCAGACGGTATTCGGTGGAAGTAAGGCTGATTTCCGTTCCGCCGCGGACAACGGTGCGGGCGGTAAGGTCCATTTCCAGATCGGCAAGCCGCAACACTTCAGCGGGCTCGGCCGGTAATCCACGGCGTGATAATGACCGTATGCGGGCAGCGAGTTCGCGGAATTTGAAAGGTTTGGTAATATAATCATCCGCTCCTGCATCGAGTCCGGTTACCACATTTTCAGTTGTGGACAACGCGGTGAGCATGAGGATCGGTGTATGATTTTTTTGCTTGCGCAATTGTTTACATAATTCGATGCCGTTCATACCCGGCAACATCACATCGAGGATGATCATATTGAAGGTATGTTCGGTAGCCATTTGCAAACCGATCGGGCCGTCTGGTGCTACTGTAACGGTATGCCCTTCTTCTGTCAACCCTTTATTCAGCATTCCGGCTACTGCCGGCTCATCCTCAACTAATAAAATATGCATATCGACGGTTTGTTTTTAAATCTACCCCAATTAACAGCTTATTTGCCCGAAGGTTAGGCCGGTTGCGGCCTGCAAACTTACTAAATACGCCTTCCGGGAAGCGGTGAAGGTATAAGTAGTTGATTAACTGCCTTTAAAAGCAGCATTACAGACGTATTAGAATTAGATTAAAATTGAGTGAGCCCGGGAAGATGAATAGTGATGCTTGCTCATCAAGGTTCGTGTATGCACCATAAGTGTTCGGAACCTTTAGCCCTGAGAGTCGCTTTTCATTTTTAAACGTAATGGCAGCGTGGCGTATAAATCAGAAACCTTGTTGGTCTCCCGACCAACAAGCAAGCGTCAGGCAGCTTTGACAGGTTAAGGTCAACTTCGTACATAACTCAAGGCTGAGCAGGCCCGTTGGTCTGGAGACCAACGGTGGCGTGATGTCGGAATGACAGGTCTAAAATCTTCCGAACAGTTGTGGTGTATGCGCGAACGAGGGTGAAGATGTAAACCTTACACCTCACTCCCTATACCTTACTCCTTATACCTTATACCTTATACCTTATACCTTACTCCTTATGCCTTTTACAACCCCGCTCCCGCAAGAACGAACTTAACGCGGTCAGCAACAGAGCAACGGGGTACATCAACAGGATCGTAACCAAAGTGCCGGTACGTATCACGGATTACGCGTGCAGTTTTTACCGCTTCGTCCCAGGATTGTTTGCGTTCGTCATCGGTTGTATATATCTCCTGCCATGGCGGCAGCAGGAATACACGGCTATGATAACGATACTCCTCGGCGGCAGCATGAATGGCCGGACTCATTGTTTGACCGGTGAGACGCATATAGGCAAGCGTATCAGGCAGTCCCCTGTCGAAAAAAACCGGTTGGCCTTCATAACGTTTTATTGCATCCTTGTAGGCCTCGATAGTAGCCTGTAGCATTCGTTCGGTATAGGCAGTAATGTTGCCCCAGGGCAATGCATCGCCCCCCTTATTAATTTGTTCTCTTATGATGTCGCGCGCAACTTCCTCCATACAAACAAAACCACGCTCACGCAGTGCATTCAGTAAGGTGGTTTTACCGGCCCCGGGGCCACCGGTAATTATAAAAAAAAGTGTATTGTTCATTTCGTGCAGGGTTTGGGATATGTTTAGCAGGCAGGTGAGTACCTGTTTACAACAAACCGGCCGGAGGGATCAGGACAGCCAGGAAGGAGCCAACGTTGGCTGTAGCTGGGAGAAGAATGACATCGTAGTATATACGGCAATAAAAAGCAGACAGGCGTCTGAATCATGGGTCGGATTGGGTAACAGGATGAGCTGTCAAAGTTAAGCCTTTGCATCATCATACTTTACTTCCATCCATCAGAAAGACCTTAAACAACTTTCAAAAGCAGGATGGCAATACCGTAGATGACAGTTATGGTAAAGATGCCGGCAGCGGTCTTATCGCGATTCGTATTGACATATACCGTAAAGAGCGCAATATTGCCCAGCAGGGTAAGTGAGCCAACGGATGTCAGTAGTTGGTTTTCGCTGAAGAAATAAGTCAAAAATTCTCCAAACGACTGAAACGGAGAACGCACCAGGTAAATGATCAGCAGGCCCAGGAGCAAACCCAGCAGACCAATCAGCAGGCCGAAACGAAAATTGTTTGATTTCAACAGTTTCATGACCATTGCTTTTCCAGTTTTGCTTTCAGTTCGTAATGGGTAAGATCAAATTGCACCGGCACTACACTCACGTAACCGTGGTTGAGCGCCCATACATCGGTATCTTTTGCTTTATCGAAATTCACGAATTCGCCGGTAAGCCAATAATAATGACGACCGTGCGGATCCTGGCGCTCGATGAAATCTTCTTCGTATTTCGCATAGGCCTGCTTACAGATCCGGATTCCTTTAATATGATCAGGTGGCAGGTTGGGAATATTTACGTTGAGTACGGTATGTTTATCCAAACGCGTGTTCAGCATTTTCTGCACTACCTCACGCGCATACTTGCGTGCTCCGGTAAAATCAGCCTCAATGCTATGATCCAGCAGGGAGAATCCTGCAGAAGGAATGTTTTCAATAGCTGCTTCCACCGCAGCAGACATCGTACCGGAATAAATCACGTTGATGCTATGATTGGCGCCGTGGTTGATACCACTTATACACAAATCTGGTTTGCGATGCAATACTTTATCTACCGCCAATTTTACGCAATCAACAGGTGTGCCTGTGCAGGCATAGGCTTCAATTCCTTCAAAGCTGTCTACTTTCAGCAAGCGCAGCGGATGTCCGATGGTGATGGCATGTCCCATACCTGACTGCGGTTTATCGGGAGCCACTACCACGATCGTACCGAGATCTTTAACGGCTTCTACCAGGTTGCGTATACCAGGTGCTGTAACCCCATCGTCGTTCACTACGAGGATCACCGGCTTTTCCTTGGTCCGGGCTGTAGAACTTTTCTTCTTCGTTGCGGTCTTTTTCTTTGTAGCCATAGCTGTGCAAAAGTACCTTTTTTCCTCAAAGACCCAACAACTTGCTAAACAGCAGATAAGGACACGATCCGCCTACCGTGCAAAGCGTGTTTTTCAGGCTCCCGTTTATCACCTTCTGACAGCGCACCCTTGTCAGTAAGCAATATCCGGCTCTATGACCTTACAGTCAATTGGCAGCACTCTCTTTATTAATTAGTCAGTGCTGTTCTTCTTAAAAGGAATAATCGTGGTAAAAACAGGTAAAAAATTTGTTTTTGATAAAAAAGTTAGTATTTTGCACTAAAATCATTAGTTGATATGTCAATCGCCAGTAAAAACATGAAGTACCTGCGCAAGCTCAGGGGCTGGACGCAGGAGGAATTTGCCACCAAATTAGGTATCAAACGTTCCCTGGTCGGAGCCTATGAAGAAGAACGTGCAGAGCCGCGCATCGATGTGCTTGAAATACTGTGTGATATTTTTAAGCTTACACTCGATGATCTGTTGCGCAGCGATCTGAGCGAAAGTAAAGGCAGTAATTATCTGTCCAAACGCCGGGCGATGAAATTATCCGGCGGCCGCTCGGAAATTCCTTTCGTCCCGATGAAAGCTGCTGCAGGTTACCTCGCAGGTTATGGCGATCCCGAATTCATCGACGAACTTAATACCTTCACCTTACCCATGATGAGCGGTGGTAACTATCGCGCATTTGAAATCGTAGGTGATTCCATGTTACCCACACCCAGTGGCTCCGTGATCGTAGGTGAGAAAGTTGACGATCTCGAACACCTCAAAAACAATGCAGCCTGTATTGTGATCTCCCGCACCGAAGGAATCGTTTACAAACGCGTTGCTAAAAATACCCGTACAAAAAACAAGCTTACACTTGTGAGCGACAACCCCGTTTTCCAGCCATATACCATCAGCTCCGAAGATGTATTGGAAATGTGGGAAGCCCAGGTCGTTATTTCAAAGACCAACACATTGCAACGTTGGAATGTAAATCAACTTGCAAACATTGTGACAGACCTGCAACAACAGGTAAGCACATTGAAAAAGAAAGTGAGTAATTAATCATCGGCGGGATAATCATCCCGCTTTTTTTTACGCCTTATACTTCCACCGGTTCATCTACCTATAAAATGAGACCGGTATTCCGGCTTTACTCAGCCCCAGAACGATTCTGTCATTCCGTATAACCCGCTACATTTTCATTCAGCCAATTCCTTTCTCTGTACCTATTCGTTTACCCTTACTTCTCTTACTACCCGCCAACTCCCCTGTCCTATTACTAAGTATTTATTTCCCCCCCACAAACTTGACAAACACCCTGCAGATTATTATCTTGTAAAAACCGTATCATGGCACAAAGATATCCCAGCCACCGGGCCTTCACCAAAGGAAAAAACACAAACATCAAGCGTATTTTTCTTTGAGACTGTCTTGCCGAAAAAAACGATCAAATCGTATGGTTTTTCCCTTGGATTCCGGCATCGTCACAACGTAGCTTAGCCAAATGGAAAATTTATTTCAATACTGGTCTTATCAATACTACACCGCGCCGCTGCTGATTGCAGCCGTTGTCTATTGCCTTATTATACTTGTCAGAAGAAGCAACCCGATCGAACCACACCGGTTTCACTGGTTTGCCATTTCCATGCTTATACTATGGATAACTAACAGTGTACTATTTGTCGTATTCTATAAAACGCCTTACCAGCCTGCCATACAGCAGACATTCCGCTACATGGACCTCCTGTTTCTCACTGTCGAGACTTTAGTATTTTCTCATTTTTACTATCACCGGCTTTTCTCAAAAAGACTGAAACATTTCATTATAGTAACGAATATCATTTTCCTTACCGGGACGGCGACGATTATATTTATGTCTTCTGTGTCAGATCTTGAACAGATCGTCCGGCTGAGAGGATGGTTGCTTGCAACTGAATCCCTGTTTTTTCTGATACTTGGGGTTGCTTATTTCATTACGCTTTTCAGAGAATCCATATTAAGAAACCTGACCGATATTCCGGGATGCTGGATAGCAACAGCGATCACCCTGCTCATGCTGGTCTCCATTCCGGTTGCCATTGGAGAAATACTCTTCTTTAAAACATATCACCTGTGGTCTGGTTTCTATGCGATCTATTATTTATTGTATACAACATTTTTTCTCATGGTTGCGCGGGCATGCTATTGCAAGGAAACCACCTATGCAGTAAACAAGGAAAAGCAACAGCCAACAAAAGCTATTTCAACATTGAATTAACCTTCTAATCCGGCAGCTCATGTCAGAAACAAAAACGATACAACGAAGTAAGATCGTGCTCGTAGACGACCATGTTCTTGTAAGAAAAGCATTGGCGGCAATGTTGAACAATTATCCGGATTGTCAGGTTGTTCATGAAGCAGCATCCGGTCGCGAACTGCTCGATTTCCTTTCCGCCGGCAGCAGACCCGATGTGATAATACTCGATATCAACATGCCGGAAATGGATGGCTTTGAAACGGCAGGCCGCCTTTACCGGAAACTGCCCGATGTACCGGTATTGGTGCTGACAATGTTTGACTCAGAACTATCACTTATCCGTTTATTGCAAAATGGCGTACGGGGGTTTCTGAAGAAAGATGTTCAACCGGATGAATTGCGCACGGCTATTCATACCGTGCAGAAACAAGGGTACTACTATTCGCATCATGTGTCCGGAAAACTGGCAAATATGTTCCGGCCGGGAGACAACAAACAGTTTACACTCGACAACACCATGTTCAGTCAACAGGAACTCGACTTTCTTGAACTGGCCTGCACCGATCTGACCTATAAAGAAATCGCTTTACAAATGGGTATGAATCCCAGAACCATCGACAATATGCGTGATCAGCTTTTCACCAAGCTTGATGTCCGTAGCCGTGTAGGACTGGCCATCCTGACCATGCGAAACGGGCTTGTCCGGTTGTAAATATTCAGCTGCGAATAACAGTATTGCAGCTGTTCAGTTCTTTGACATTATGGAAACCTGACGCACAGAACATTCATTCAGGAATTGTTTTGTAATTTGACGCTATGCTCAGCTATTCGACCATGGCACCATCTCTGCAATTGGGTAATTTTGTAAAATCTTACTGGATACTGGAAAGTAATGAAGCCTACACACATTATTCCATGGCAGATGTGTGCACGGAAATGGTTTTTCATTATTCCGGCAGGTTTGATGAGTTGATGACAGGTAAGGAAGACAGTTCTTCTTTTTCAGCCGGCATCCAGGGACCGAGCAGCCGGCCGCGGCAATTCCGGACAGATCGGGGTTTTGGCATTTTCGGAGTCTACCTTTATCCGCACGCGATTACGTCGCTCTTCAATATTTCCGCAGAAGCCCTCACCAATGAAATGCCGGATCTCATTTCATTCCTGGGAACAGAAGGAACCGCTCTCGAAGAACAAATGCTATCGGCAAAAAATAATGGTGAACGCAGCGCACTGATGGACCGGTTTCTTTTAAAACGTTTACCACATACAAAACAGGAACCGTCCGTGTTCGCCGCCATGCAACAGATCATCCGCGAACAAGGCCTCGTACAAATAGGAGAATTAGGCGCAAAGTATTTTCTTTCCCAAAGGCAGTTTGAAAGGACGTTCCGCACCACAACCGGCTTCGCCCCCAAACTGTTCTCCCGCATTGTACGATTTCACTCGGCACTGCAGTTCTACGGTAAAAAGAACTGTCGCCTTACGGATATTGCGCATTATTGCGGCTACTATGATCAATCGCATTTTATCCATGACTTCCGGGCTTTCTCCGGTCAGCATCCACTGAAATATTTCTCCGGCCTTTCCGGTGCAACAGAATGGCGGGATGCTGAATAACGCCATTCCTCTGGCAGATTTCGGGAAATGTCGCTTTTTTCCAATTTTCCGGACTGATTGAGCGTGATTTTTGTCCGATACTTTAACACAAATCATCTGTTATGAACTTACCTTCCGGACATCAGACTGTCATGCCTTATTTTATTGCACACAGCCCTGAGGCATTGATCAATTTTGCACGCGATACCTTCAAAGCCACCGTGACACAACAACACCTGCGGCCTGATGGAGGCATTATGCATGCAGAAATTATCATCGGCAACAACACCCTCATGATCGGGGGAGCCAATAAAGACTGGCCCGCCCGTACCTGCGATCTTTTCATTTACGTGGATAACGCCGATGAATGCTTTCACAAAGCCGTGGAACAGGGTGCAGAAGTGGTGATGGAAGTCGCCGATAAGGACTATGGTCGCAGTGGCGGCGTAAAAGATACAAACGGCAATATCTGGTGGATTACTTCACTGCCCGAATAGAAAAAGGTCGATTGGGTATATTGAAAAAGCAAGTCCGGCAAAAACCGGACTTTAGCATTTACTTACGTGCAGCAACTTCAACAACTCTTTTAAAACACTATCTTCGTCTGGCAGGTTTTTTGCGCACATTTCGCCCGGCCCCGTTTCTTTAATCCCCTTTGAATCCATTTACTGAATTTTTAAGCTCCAAGTATGGATCCACGTAACCACACGGCACCCCCTTATTTACCTTTCGGCACCAAAGAAGCAGACCATGTCTACAATGAATTATTTGCTGACAATACTGAAAATTTCGGCGCACCGCAGGACGTAGTACAGTTGCATGGCATTGTCGATAATCCCGATTTGGCAACACCCCGTCGTCTGCTTGCTTATAAACAACTGGCGGCCGAAGGTGCCGCTGTAGGTGCCAGGGAATTATTGGGTGTTATTGTGGAAATTGGAATGGATGGCGCAGTAGAAATTGTAGCCGCACTGGAAGATGGAACAGCAACTGTGATTTCTCCAAAAGGCACCGTATTGCAATTAACCGATCCGGACGAAATTTCTGACGAATATGTTGATCCATTGTTAGACGCCGCTATTGTGGCAGTAAATAAATGGCCGGCTCAAAAAACGCCGCGTCAACGCCCCCCTTCAGAGGGAAGCGCACGAATCAGTCTGCTCGTGGCAGATAAAGTACATATCAAAGAAGGAGCTTTTATAGAACTCGAAGAAGATGCGACGGCAGGGCCTGTGTTGGAACATGCCGCGTCGCTGCTTCAATGGCTGACGAGTGATACTCATCAATAAGGTTACTCATCTAAAATAGTCGGATCGTTTTCAGACCGCAGTCCTTATAGTCTTGCTATTGCAGGTTCTCAATAATACCCGCAATACCCTGACCTCCCCCTACACACGCCGTGATCATACCATATTTCTTACCAAGCCGGTTCAGATCATGCAGGTTTTGTATGGTGAGTTTCGCGCCTGTGCAACCCAGTGGATGTCCGAGGGCAATCGCGCCGCCATTGATATTCACTTTTTCGGGATCAAGGCCGGCCTCGCGAATCACCGCCAGCGACTGAGAGGCAAATGCTTCATTCAATTCAATCAGGTCAATATCGGAGATTTTCATACCTACCTGCTTCAAGGCACGCGGAATCGCAGCAACAGGACCAATACCCATGATGCGCGGAGCTACCCCCGCAGAAGCACAGGCCACGAGACGCCCGAGCGGCTTCAGCCCCAATTCATTCATCATCTTCTCTCCCATGACGATCACAAATGCAGCGCCATCGGATGTTTGAGAAGAATTACCTGCCGTTACACTTCCTCCGGCGGCAAACACCGGTTTCAGTTTAGCCAACGCCTCGCGTGATGTATCTGCGCGCGGACCTTCATCGGTATCGACCGTATAATTTCGTTTTTGCTTTTTGCCGGCTTTGTCAACATACACCTCTTCAATTTCCACTGGCAGGATACCTGGTTTGAAATAGCCATTCTCAATCGCCTGCAGAGCTTTTCGATGCGATTCGTAGGCAAAAGTATCCTGGTCTTCGCGGCTTACATTGTATTCTTTGGCCACAGCTTCGGCCGTCAGACCCATGCTCAGGTAATAATCGGGGTCGTCTTTTGCAATCGCATAGGAAGGCACCGTTTTCCAACCTGCCGTGGGCACCAGGCTCATGCTTTCCGTACCACCAGCGATAATACATTCTGCCTGACCCGTACGGATCTTCGCCGTAGCAATGGCAATCGTTTCAAGACCGGAAGCACAATAACGGTTAACCGTCACGCCCGGTACGTCGAAGCCCAGGGCACGTGCCGAGATTATTCGTCCGAATTGAAGCCCCTGCTCGGCTTCGGGTACCGCGTTACCAACTATTACGTCATCTACACGGTTTGCCTCGAGCTGCGGCACACTGGCCATCAGCCCGCGGATAAGATCCACTGCCAGGTCATCAGGACGATAAAAACGGAATCCGCCTTTTTTGGCCTTACCAACCGCTGTGCGGTAACCGGCAACGATATAAGCTTCCTGCATGGTAGTAAAGTTTGAATTCTGAAGCAGTAGCCAGCAAACCACTGCAAATAGTTGTTTATGCAACTTATAGACCAAAGTTAATCAATCCCTACATCTGTAAAAATAATTTTTGTGGTCCCCGGCCTATGCAATTTCTTTGGGCAAAAATCCATGAAACGGCTCCTGCCAGCCCCTTTTCTGCTGCTGGTTTTCAGCGTGTCAGCACAGACAGACGCCGCGCTCCAAAGGAGGCTCGATGCTTACATGGATGCCAATAACCGGATGGATGTTGCGGCAATATTGGACCTTGCCTATCCGAAGATTTTCACAATCATTCCCCGCCCCACCCTGGAAGAAGAAACCCGCAAGGTTTTTGATTCACCGGAAGTATCGGCGCAGATGGATTCATGCCGGGCAGACTCCGTTCATCCTTCCTTCAACGTGGGAGCCGGCACTTACGCAGTGGTAGATTATTCCTTCGTCTTACGTATGAAATTTAAAGAAGAGGAAAATACCAACGCGGAAGAAATGACAACATTAATGTCTTCGGTGATGAACACAACTGTTACCTATGACTCGTCAACGAAAACGTTGATCGTACCAATAAAGGCAGATATGCTCGCCATCCGCAACGAACATTCACCCGACTGGACCTTTATCGATTACAAAAAACTAAAAAGTCTTTCGACCATGCTGCTGGATGCTGAAGTATGGGCGAAACTCGAAGATTAACTATTATGTTTTACCGTTTTATCCGCAGTGTTCTATTTCGTTTTCCGACAGAATCTGTTCACTATTTTTCCATGAACTGCCTGCGCGTGGCTTGCAGCATCGGGCCCTTGCGCAAATTGATCAGCAATCGTTTCACTCCGAAAGGGCCGGCTGTAGATTTCCTCAACCTCCAATTCCGCAATCCGGTTGGGCTCGGGGCCGGTTTTGATAAAAACGCACGTTACCTCCGCGAACTCAAAGCTCTTGGGTTTGGATTTGTAGAGATAGGAACGGTTACACCCCTTGCGCAGGAAGGTAATCCGAAGCCCAGGCTGTTCAGGTTACCGGAGGACCAGGCACTCATCAACCGGATGGGATTTAATAATGATGGCGCAACGGCTGTTGCAGCACGCCTCGAAAAATGGCGTGCCTATGAAACAGCGGCGGGAGAAACACCCCTGATCATCGGCGGCAACATCGGTAAAAATAAGGTAACACCGAATGAAGAAGCCTGGAAAGACTATGATAGCTGTTTCCGTGAACTGCACCCCTATGTCGACTATTTCGTAGTCAATGTCAGCAGTCCCAATACCCCCGGCCTGCGGGAATTGCAGGAAAAAGCATCCCTGGGAAAAATCCTGCGCCACCTGCAAATGATCAACAATGGTAAAGCCCAGGCCAAACCGATCTTGCTGAAAATTGCGCCGGACCTTACACCCGAACAGATCGATGACGTGGTAGATCTGGCACTGGAAATTAAGCTTGATGGGCTGGTTGCCACCAATACCACCATCAGCCGCGAAGGATTGAGTGAAGCATCAGCGGAAACAGCAAAAGAAGCCGGTGGCCTCAGCGGCCGGCCGGTAAAAGAAAGAAGCACTGCCGTTCTTCAACATATCTTCAATCGCACCAAAGGCGAGCTGCCGGTGATCGCTTCAGGTGGCATCTTCACCGCAGCCGATGCACGTGAAAAGCTGGCTACCGGCGCACAACTCGTGCAGGTATGGACGGGATTAATTTACGAAGGCCCGTCCATCGTTAAGAAAATATGCCGCGAACAATTGTTCACGACAGTATTGTAAACACAGAACCATTCCAACACGTAATTTTGTCTCACCATGGAGCATTTGTTCACCAGCGAAGCCATCATCAGCTTCCTCGTTCTCGTTATTCTAGAAGTAGTATTAGGTATTGACAATGTAATTTTTGTCAGCATCATCATGAACCGCCTGCGCGATAAAAAAGAGCAGAAAAGGGCGCGCATTACCTGGATGATCACCGGGATTCTTTCAAGAAGCCTTCTGCTGATGGGCCTGGGTTGGCTGCTGGAACAAAAAGGCAAATACATTATTCCGGAAGAATGGTTCGGCAAAGGATTCGACCTGGCGAGCCTGGTGATGCTCGTCGGCGGCCTCTTCCTGATATACAAGTCTGTAAAGGAAATACATCACAAACTTGAAGGTGAAGATCCCAATGCGAGTGCCGTTAACAAAAAACCACTCAGTTTCGGGCAGGCGGTAGGGCAAATTATGCTTATCGATGCGGTCTTTTCTTTCGACAGTATTATCACCGCAGGTGGCACGGCCAAGCATGTGGAGATCATGATCGCCGCAGTGATCATTGCCATGATTGTGATGTTTGTGTTCAGTCCCGCTATTTCGGCCTACATACACAAACACCCCACACTCAAAATGCTCGCGCTTTCATTCCTGGTGATGATCGGCCTCAGCCTGATCATTGAAGGATGGGACGCCGCCGCTGCGCATGAACTGCATCTCAAAAATTATATCTACTTCGGTATGGCTTTCTCGTTCATTGTGCAGATGCTGAACATGGCCATGATGAAAAAGCAGGCAACGCGCCGTGTGGTACAACTGAATGAGCCTACACTCGACAGCAACGAAGTGAACAAAGACGACATGGCCCACTGATCATGTTTTACATAAGCGAAATACAACATACCGCGCCGCCTGTTTTTAAAACGGCGCTGCAGGAAAAAGTTTACCAGACACTCAAACAGGCTGACGTAGCTTTTGAGCGTGTAGATACCGACGAGGCCATCACTATGGAAGATTGTGTGGACATTGGTCACAAGTTGAAGACACCGATTGTAAAAACACTTTTCCTGTGCAACAGGCAGGAAACAAACTTCTACCTGGTTGTAACTACTGCAGACAAGCCTTTCAAGACAAAAGACTTCAGCAGTGCGCTGAATATTTCACGTGTCTCCTTCGCATCGCCCGCTCTACTGCAGGAAATACTGGGCGTGACAGTGGGTGCGGCAACCGTGTTCGGTGTAATGCTTGATACCACCAATAAAGTGCGTGTGGTAATCGATAAAGATGTATTGGCAGAAGAATGGTATGGTTGCAGCGACGGAACGACTACGGGTTATATGAAAGTCAGCAGAGACTGGATCATGCATGATTTTCTCCCGCGGGCAAATCATACGCCGGAGTTTGTGCAGTTGTAAATGGTCAATCGTGAATCGTCAATAAACGGCTTGGGATACACATATTACTTACTACTTTTCACTTGAATCCGTCTCGCGATAAAAGTTATCCCCACAATCACCGGCTATCGCCTGTAACAGAGTGACCTACAAATAACCATTCATTGACTTTTGTCTCCCTCAGCGAATTTTAAGATACATCTCCCGGCATTCGCTGCATTAATGGGTAACTTTAAATGATTCGGTAACCAATTGTAATAATTATGACTGAATCAGTTTATTTCTTCAGCATCCCTTTCAAAGGTGAATGGGATATCAGGATGTTTCTTCGTGATGATCTTGTCACCCGTTTTGCCCGCTGTACCATGTTGCTTCCGCGCAAAGGGCAATCAGCAGCTTATTTAGTAATGGAGTCCGACGATCGCGCACAAACAATGCGTGAACGCGTTTCACAGTTACTGCCCGGAAGCGAAGAAATTACGCGGCAACAATTCCAGGAAGCAGGATACCAGGTTCCCTACAACTATGACACCGTAGAACCTGCTGTTGAACTCCGCTCCTACCTGTTCAACTAATTCACCGGTTGCGGGGATGTATTGACAGAAAACGGATACACTTCCAGGTTATTGGGATTGTCGTAGCGTTCGCGTGCCTGCTCGAAATTAGACAGTCGCTCTCCTTTGTATGCTTCCCAATCAAAAGCATCTAAAAAAGAAATAGCAGCTTCCGCACCTTTGCGGAACAACGCAATCTTGTCGTCGTCCGTCATGAAAAAATTCAACCAGCTATAGCCCCGCACATCGATCGACTTGATGGCACGGTTGTAAGCTTTGTTGCGCGTCATAAAGTCGCGGTCAAAGTTGAAGCGGATGGTAGAAAATAATGAGGCTATATAACTCCAGAATGTATTGTTGCTTCTTTCGGCGTGATCGAGTACGCCATCCTGTAAACGGATACCAAACGTGGGCATACGCGGCACCGGATAATTCGGATTATAAAACATGCTGATGGGGAAGTTTGATAATATCCCGCCATCGATGAACTGCGCCGTGTCCGGAATCGCTTTTCGTTCATTTTGCCAGTTGAGATGTTCATCCCATGCCGCAAAACTGCTGTTGGCACGAATGTTTTTCACCTGGAAAGATTCAAAGAAAACCGGGATTGACATGCTCGCCCGTACAAAGTCACCCGGCCGCACCTGTGACGGATGTGACCAATACAAATCCCACATACGTGGAAATTCAATCTTTCGCTCCGATACAATATCACAGGTAATGATGGTCAGCATCGGCATATAAGGCGGCTGATTATTCGTACGGCGTTCGTCGGGAATTACTTTCAATGGTGGTATACGCATGAAATGTTTAGAGAAATCTTCGAGCGTACAAATAGTGCCGTTACGCAGGTTGCCTTCTATCGGGCAGGTCTCCAGGATGCCATTGATCCATTGGTGAAATGCCTCACCACTGTTTAATCCATACCCGGTACGCGCAAATAATTTAAACCGTCGATAAAAGAATAGCGTGACGATTCCTCCTAATAAAAACAAAGCACCCGATACGATGCCCAGGCATTTTGCCACCGTAGGGTTAATAAAGCAGAACACAAAGCAAGCCAGCGTACACAGCAACCACAGCCCTGCCGCTGCCATAAACAATATACGTAAACGTTTAAAAACAGCTCCGCCCAGTAACATTTTCTGGATCCATTTTTTTACCCAGCGGGTAAAGCGCCAGTTGCCGGGTTTGCCATCTACAAAAGAGAACATTTCCAACCCGGCCAGTTGTTTCACCACCTTCGATGATTTCTCTTCTTCCTTATTTCCGCTGCAGGCCAGCAGCATCGCATTGATAGAACCCGCACTGGTACCGGCGAGACTGAAAAACCGAATGCCCATTTTTTCCAGCACATACGTGTAACCTACCAGCGCAATACCCAGCACACCACCTCCCTCCTGCACCAGGTCCACGTATTGATGGCCCTGCTCATCCAGGACATCTGAAACGGCGAGCGGCCGGTTCCCGGCTTCCAGCTTTTTACGGAAATCGCGGATCAGGTCGTCGGCTCCGCTTTTAGCAAGAAATTCTTCCTGCGTAATGGTAGAAGGCATTGGGAAATGGTTTAACGAAAGATACAAAGATGCCACCTCCCGTTAAAATTCTATTCCAAAAAGGGCGAAAAGACGGTCTTCAGCGACCGTGGAAAACACTAGTTTAGCCCTCACCTTTAACCTTTGAACAATGTCTGGACTAAAGTTGCTTAACAATGCGTTCCGCGACGCTACAAACATTTGCCTCCATCACGACACCTACCGTACCGATCAATCTGGCCGGCTGATCTACTTTCACCTCCGGCCGACCTGTGATACGTCTTCCGTTACCACCCATCTTTTTCTCGACAGTACGCCCTTACAGGAAGGTCTCAGCGGTGATGTTGAAAAGTATCCCCTGGGCAGTAACCTGTTGCTACAGGGTCGCACGTTGACGATCTGCACCATCGTTACCAGTATTACACCCTTTACCGCTCAATACTCTTTTGCTGTCAGGCTGGAAGGCGGACTCCATCCGCATATGTTCCGGATGGAAAAAAGAATGGTACTGCGCGAAGATCCGTTCCTGCACAAGATGACCATACGTTTCCTCCGCTGATGTAGTTCTTCAGACGCGAAACACCAGCTCATAGGCCAGGCTGAAGTAATGGTAGAAGTAACCCTGGCGGTTAGCCGCATCGGTCTTCCAGGCTGCCCCCGCCTCAAACGGATTGCGACTGTTGCCGGCAGCTTCACCCAATCCGATCATCGCATCGGCACTGTATACCTGGAACCCATATTCCTGTTTATGCGCAAGCCGGACGGGCGGCAGTGAAAAACTGATCCAGTTACGCACGTCTTCCGGTTGCACATCCACTTCCGCTTCTGCAACCGGTGCTCCCCATTTTTGTAATCCGTTATCAAATTGGTGAAAACTCATTCGCAACAATCCCGGTTGCGGAATGGCATCGGCGTAAAGACGGATGCTATGCAGTTCTCCATCCGACGGGCTTGTGAATACCTGGCCACCTGCCTGGTCATTGTCGTGTCCCGACAGATGACCTATCCATAACACTGTGTTAAAAACAGGCTGCACCATTGCGCAGCGACCAGATGAGTTTGCTGACGTTGTTTGCATAAGCTGACGTTTTTAAACAGCAGCCGGTCCTGGAAGAATAATAACGTTAGTAAGCAGGGTATTCGTATAAAAAACTTATCAACCGGTGTGCGGTTCTTTCGGCAACAAACCCCGTGTATTTGGTGTAATTTACAGGAAGGGATTGAAAGCCAGCAGGAAAGAAAATATGTGGATAACCGGCACCGGGGAATGTAGAAAATGTGCGAAAAGAAAAATTTTTTTTAAACCCCAAACGGGAGTTATTTCGCTACTGACTGCCGGGAACACGCCCCTTATCAAGAAGTATTTTTTCTTTAAACAAGGCTGACATTCACCCACAAGTCATTAGTGCTCGAAACTGATGGTTTAACGCTTTATCTATGTAACTCAACGATGGATTTATCGAACGTCAATAAAGACCGCAAGCAGCAAAAGAGACGGCCCTCGGTCGATCTCAGCACAATGGTATATGGCAAAATACCCCCGCAGGCCAAAGACCTCGAGGAGGCCGTGCTTGGTGCAGTAATGCTGGAAAAAAATGCCTTTGACGTTGTTATCGAAATCCTGAAAGCAGAGTGTTTTTACGTTGAAGCCCATCAGCGTATTTTCAAAGCCATGCAGAGCCTGGCCAACAAAAGCCAGCCTATCGATATCCTCACCGTGGCAGAAGAACTCCGCAGCCGCAGCGAACTTGACGTAGTGGGTGGCGCTTACTACGTCACCAAGCTGACCAACTCGGTTGTTTCTGCTGCCCACATTGAAGCGCATGCACGCATCATTCTTCAGAAGTTCATTCAACGCGAACTGATCCGCATCAGCGGTGAAATCATCGGAGACGCTTATGAAGATTCAACAGATGTTTTCGATCTGCTCGACGATGCAGAAAGCAAACTCTTCGAGATCACCAATAATCACCTTCGTAAAAACTTCGAGACCATCGACTCGGTGCTGGTTAAAACTATTCAGCGGATCGAAGATCTCCGGCATAAGAACGAAGACGTAACGGGCGTACCCAGCGGTTTCTCCGGTCTTGATAAAGTAACCTACGGCTGGCAGAATACCGACCTTATCATCCTGGCAGCACGTCCTGCGGTTGGTAAAACAGCCTTCGCGCTGAACCTGGCGCGTAATGCCGTGATGCATCCGACCAAGCCTTCACCGGTCGCTTTCTTCTCGCTGGAGATGAGCGCCAGTCAACTGGTGCAACGGGTGCTTTCTGCCGAAAGTGAAATATGGCTGGAAAAAATCGCCCGGGGTAAACTGGAAGAGCATGAAATGAAACAGCTCTATGCCCGCGGTATCCAACGCCTCGCACAAGCACCTCTTTTTATCGACGATACACCCGCTCTCAACATTTTTGAACTGCGCGCCAAATGCCGCCGTCTCAAAAACAAGAACAATATCGGCATGGTTATCATCGACTACCTGCAGTTGATGAGCGGCGCCAGCGAAGGAAAGAACACCAACCGTGAACAGGAGATCAGTAATATTTCCCGTAACCTGAAAGGCCTCGCGAAAGAATTGCAGATCCCTATTATCGCTCTTTCCCAGTTGAGCCGTGCTGTAGAACAACGTGGCTCAAAAGAAGGCAGCCGCGTACCACAATTGAGTGACCTCCGTGAATCAGGTGCCATCGAACAGGATGCGGACATGGTTATGTTCCTTTACCGCCCTGAATATTATGATATCAATCAAAGCGCCGACGGTGAAAACATCAAAGGTCTTACGGAAGTAAAAATCGCCAAACACCGTAACGGTTCGCTGGAAACAGTCAAACTCAAGGCGCTCCTGCATATCCAGAAGTTCACCATGTGGGACGACGATCCTTACAGCACAATGGGCTTGCCAGCCGGCGAATGGAAACCCGTAGATACCGGCGAAGGCGATGGAGCAAGACTTTCCATCCAGGTCAGCAGCAAGATGAACAAGATGCCCGACGATGAAGGCGAAGACTTTTTTTAGTTGAAGTAAAACAACCGTAATAAATCGCAAGTTTTTTCCATGGTTCGTGTATGCACGAACCATGGCTGTTTACGGACTATTCCCATTCTCTCAGTTTGCTATTGACTTTTTTTCCTTTTTTGAATTTTGAATTTTTACTTTTGAATTCAAATGTCCCAACTCCCCTTTTTCTATATTCCCGATGATGCTTCCGGTCAGGAGATCACGCTGGGAGAAGATACCAGCCGCCACGTCATCCAGGTATTGCGCATGAAGACGGGAGAGCAACTCAACCTCACCGATGGCCAAGGACAACTGATCACTGCTTCCATTACATTCGAACATAAAAAACATTGCAAGGTGGTGGTGGTAAACCGTAGCAACGAGCCGGAAGTACAGCCCCGCACATCAATCGCCATTTCCCTGTTGAAAAATCCCTCCCGCTTTGAATGGTTTCTTGAAAAAGCCACAGAAATCGGCGTAAGGGAAATTATTCCCCTGCTCACTTCACGTACCGAGAAAGAAAAGTTCCGGGCCGACCGTATGCAGACCATCTGTATCAGCGCCATGTTGCAATCGAGACAATGCTGGCTGCCGGTTTTGTATCAACCATTGTCCCTCGACCAGGTAATACACGAGGCCTCACAACCCTTGAAGTTTATTGCGCATTGCGAAGACCGGCCACGCGAGCGCTTATGGCAGCAGGACCGTTCGCAGGATATGCTGCTGCTGATTGGCCCCGAAGGTGATTTTACCACCGCAGAAATCGACCAGGCACTTGATGCAGGTTTTATACCCGTTACGTTGGGTAATACGCGGCTCAGAACAGAAACCGCAGGTATTTCCGGCGCATTGCAATTATCGTTGCGCTAATTGTCGCCCACGGCCCTCAGATTGTCGTAAACACACCCCTTCCGTCATTTGCCAGGCAAGTAAATTTGAATCATCAATCAACGGTTTGCCACTTAAGGTTGTCAGCCTTTCAGCCATGGTAGAGATTTTTAAAACAAATATTGAAAAGGAGCAGGTGCCCGTCGTTGTAACGCGCCTGCATCAGCAGTTCCCTCACTGGCGTGCCAATGTGGACCTTCATGATTGCGACAAGGTATTGCGGGTGGAAGGAGAAGGCGTATGTCCCCAACAGGTGATGCAATTGGTGCACGATGCGGGACACCTGTGCCAGGTGATCGAGTAAAAATCATTTTCAGTATAAAAAATCTCTTATTATGATCTCCCTTAACCCTTACCTGAATTTTCCGGGTACTTCTGAAGAAGCTTTTAATTTTTACAAATCTGTGTTTGGCGGTGAATTCCGTGCGATCATGCGTTTTAGCGATACGCCCGACGGCGAGAAAATGCCGGCTGAGCTGCGCCATAAGATCATGCACATTTCCCTTCCGGTTGGTAACAATGTAATCATGGCTACCGATGCCTTCGAATCACTGGGACACAAACTGGTAGAAGGTAATAATAGTTATATCTCCATCTCGCCGGACAGCCTGGAGGAAACCCGCCGTCTGTTTGAGGCGCTTTCTGAAGGAGGCCAGGTGGAAATGGCTTTGGAAAAAATGTTCTGGGGCTGGTTTGCGTCATTTAAAGATAAGTTCGGTACCCGGTGGATGCTGGACTTTAACGAACAGGAAGGATAAATAAGGGAAACCACTTTCTATTATACTACTGTTAATCAGTAATTTAGCATAAACCCCGCGTGATTTACGACCGTTTCCGTAAAATCCGCGGGGTTTAAAATACAGGGGTATTCCGCTTGTGTGCGCATTTCAAATCCCCTAGATTTGTAGTGGAATGAATGAAAAGGGGCTCATTTTCAAACACTCCGATCAGATATCTGCTCTATCCGGGTTGGCCCGCCCGGTGCCTGCACCTCTTTTTTAACGCAGGCTTTTCCACACATGTGCATAAGTATTTACCATTAATCGTAAAATTTACGAGTAGGATTACGTTTTTATCGACCGTATTTTTACTAATTTTACTTGGTATATTTACCACAATTTAAAAAGTAAGTTTACCAGGTAAATTCGCCGAAACCCTTTACTGTACTGGATTACATCGGATTATAAGAGTATTCTACCTGCAGAATGACCGTTGAAACACCCCTGTAATCAGGGCATTTTTGCATCAGAAAAGATTTTTGAACCGTCTAAACTCGTTAATTGGTATGAAAAAGATCGACACCATCAGCCGCAAAATCATCTGGGAAAATGCAGAAGACGGCCTTTTTGTTTGGGAAAACTAAGAATTACTTAGTCCGTCCAGCGAAAACGCTATAATTTATTTAAAAGCTGTTCTATACTTGGCCGTAAATCCAATAACATAGAACAGCTTTTTTTTAATATTCTGACTTTCTCCTACCTGGCTCCGCTCCTTGCCATTATATGGCTCTGGAATAAAGGCACCCGTTATTTCCTTGGCCTGGCCATCTATTGCTGCATTTTCTTTCTCTTCAATTTCTTCTTTGATTTCTTTGTGGACCACCTGGCGGAGAAACAGTATTATTTCGTTTACACCTTTCTTGAATATGTAACATTCACCTATCTCCTGTTCCAGAATATGAACAGCCGCACCGTGGCACGTGTGGTAGCAATCATTTCCATACCACTGCTGGTGTTCCAGATCCTTTACCTGGTGTATGCACAGCCTAAATTATTGGACTCCGTGCCGATCGGCGTTTATACCCTTTTCATGTTGGGTTATATATTTTATTATTTTTACCGTGTACTGATGTCCCAGGTATCTGTGCCGCTGTATAAGCAGTATACTTTCTGGATAGCCATCGGCATCCTGACGTATCTTTCGGGTACATTTTTCTTTTATATCCTGATAAACCACATGCCCAAGAGTCAAATCCGTCCCTATTGGTTTATTACTTATATTTTCGACATTATTAAAAATCTTCTTTTTGTGGTGGCAGTTGTTATTTTTACACGTTCGACGCAGAATGGCAGTAATAAACCTGTAACCAATCATAAAACACCATTCCTCGATTTTAACTAGAACCCATCAATTGCCGCACCCAACATGTTCTTACTGCAAGCTACACAACCTTCTACAGGCATTCCTTTCGTACTGATCATCGGTGCGTTGGGCATGGTGGTGCTTACGGCAAGTATCATCCTGCTGCTCGTTTTGCACCAGCGCAAAGTTTCGCGCTTCAATGCCCGCATGCAGGAAATGGAAAAGGAACAACAGCGAATGCTGCTCAACGCCTCCATCAAATTGCAGGAAGAAGAGCGCCAGCGCCTGGCCGCCGACCTGCACGATGATGCAGGCCCCCTGCTTGCCACTGCCCGTTTGTACCTCAACGAAAACCTGGTGAATCAGGACAAAGCTACACAGCTGCAGTCCGTATACCAGGCACGCCAGATCATAGATGATACTATCCAGCTGATTCGCAACATCAGTCATAGCCTGATGCCTCCCACGCTCAAGAATTTCGGTCTCGAATCTGCCATCAACGACCTGTTCCAGAAGATCAGCGGTTCGGGCAGCATGAACGCCAGCAGCCGTTTCCACGACTACCGTGAACGGCTGAAAACAGAAAAAGAGCTGGTGGTGTTCCGGATTGTACAGGAACTCGTGAGCAATATCCTGAAGCACAGCTCCTCCAGCTTTATTCACCTGACGCAGAATATCCACGAGAATAAATTTTTCCTCCGTATCCATCACGATGGCCGCGGCATCATCCAGTCCGATTTCGAGAAACTGACAAAAAGTAATATCGGCCTGGGGCTGAAGAACATCACCAGCCGTCTGCGCCTGATCAAAGGCAAAATCCTGTTTGAAAAAGACATTTCACAGACCTATTATAAAGTAACGATCGAGCTACCGAAGGACGAACCTTACCAGTAATGCCGGCACCGTGAAAACCCCGGATGGCTTTGGGTTTATTTTAATTAATTTTGCGCCTCATGGGAACCATTAAGGTAGCTATAGCTGACGACCACAAGATATTCCGGAAAGGAGTAATCCTGTCGCTGCGCCCCTTCAGCAATATCAAATTTGTATTGGAAGCCAACCACGGCGACGAACTGCTCGAAGGCATCGAGGAGGCTGACCCCGATGTGATCTTAATGGACCTGCGCATGCCGGGAAAAGACGGCATCGAAACCACCAAGATCGTCAGCAAAAAATATCCTTCGGTAAAAGTGCTGGTGCTCAGCATGTATGAAGATGAACGGTTCGTTTATCACCTGATGGAAAACGGCGCCAACGGCTACCTGCTGAAAAATGCAGAGCCCCAGGAAATCCGCCGCGCCATCATGGAGGTTTTTGAAAAAGGATACTACCTCAACAATTTCGTCAACCGCATACTGCTCAAAAAATCCCATTCACGCCAGAAAGTAGTTCCCTCTCTCAACAGCGAAATAACACTCACCGACAAGGAACGCGACGTACTACGCTTTATCTGTATGGAGTTTACCGCCCAGGAAATTGCCCAGAAGATGGACATCAGCCCACGCACCGTGGAAGCCATTAAAGACAGACTGATGGAAAGATTCGGCTGCAAGAATACCGCCGGACTGGTTTTCTTTGCAGTGAAGAATACGCTTATTGATTAATTGAGGTATAAGGTGAAAGGTATAAGGCGTAAGGTGAAAACAACCCATTGACGATTCACCATTGACGATTCACGATTGACGATTCACCATTCACGATTGACCATTCACTTACACCACCATCTCCGGTACTTCCCCCTTCACCACCAATCTTCCTGCCGTACGGCTGCGGATATCTTCAACCGATACGCCCGGCGCTCTTTCCAGCAACAAAAACCCCTCAGGTGTAATATCGAGCACGGCCAGTTCGGTTACGATCTTTTTCACGCAACGTATACCGGTGAGCGGCAATGTGCAGGCCGGTAATAATTTGGATTCGCCTTTGGGATTGGTATGCATCATGGCCACAATGATGTTGCGCGCACTGGCCACCAGGTCCATCGCTCCGCCCATTCCTTTTACCATTTTGCCCGGGATCTTCCAGTTGGCGATATCGCCCTGGTCGGAGACTTCCATTGCTCCGAGTACCGTGAGATCCACTTTGCCGGCCCGTATCATACCAAAACTCAGCGCCGAGTCAAAGAATACCGACCCGGGTAAGGTAGTAATGGTCTGTTTTCCCGCATTGATCAGGTCGGGGTCTTCTTCTCCTTCAAGCGGAAAAGGCCCCATGCCCAGCAAACCGTTTTCACTTTGTAAGACCACTTCGATTCCTTCGGGAATATAGTTGGCCACCAGTGTGGGTATGCCGATGCCGAGATTCACATAATATCCGTCCTGCAGTTCCCGCGCAATGCGGCGTGCTATCTGTTCTTTTGTCAATGCCATGGCTTAAGCAATAAATTGGAGTAAAAATGGGGATCAGGCTTTTGCGCGTACGGTGCGCTGCTCGATCCGTTTTTCGTAATTCACACCCTGGAAGATCCGGTGTACATAAATGCCCGGCGTATGGATCTCATCCGGATTCAATTGCCCCACAGGCACCAGTTCTTCCACTTCGGCGATGGTTACCTTGCCCGCCATGGCCATCAGCGGGTTGAAATTCCGGGCCGTGGCATGAAACACCAGGTTGCCCGCCGTATCGCCTTTCCAGGCCTTCACGAGCGCGAAATCGGCTTCAAAGGCGTATTCAAGCAGATAATCCTTGTCGCCGAACCGGCGAACCTCCTTGCCCTGCGCTACCTCCGTGCCCACCCCGGCGGGTGTAAACACGGCCGGCATGCCGTAACCTGCTGCCATACAACGCGTAGCAAGCGTTCCCTGCGGAATAAGCTCCACCTCGAGTTCGCCACTGAGCAATTGCCGTTCGAATTCGGCGTTTTCACCCACATAAGAGGCGATCATCTTGCGCACCTTCTTCTGCTGAAGCAACAGGCCGATGCCAAAATCATCCACACCGGCATTATTGGAAATACAGGTCAGTTCTTTTACGTCGGCCCTTGTGAGCGCCTCAATGGCATTTTCGGGAATACCGCAAAGGCCAAATCCACCCAGCATCAGGGTTGTTCCCGACCGGATGTCGGCAATGGCTTCGTCTGCATTCTTTACAACCTTTTTCATAACAATCGTTTTATTCGGCCGGCTTCTGCGGCACAGGCATTGCCCGCAATTCGGCACGTTTTCTTTTCAACAATGAATCGGTGCCCTTTAATGCCGGCAGCAGTGAATCCTTGCCGGCATCGGTACGTTTTACTCCCGTGGAGTCTCCGGTGTAAGGGCGTTTGGCCAAAGTATCCAGCAGCCTTTTCATCTGATCGGGATGGGCGCGGTACCAGGCAAAACTTTCATCGAATTGCCGGCGCGTAATCTTGTGCACCCGCAATACTTCTTCATATACCGCCACGGATTTGCTGCCACGCGCAGCACCGGTATCCGTCACCTGTACATAGCCGTTTATAAATTCTCCGGCACGCAACATGTCCCACAACACGGAATCCATTTTCTCGCGGGGCATTATGTCAGAAGGGATTTTATTTTTATTGCCACAACCGACCAGTATGGCCGCCAGCAGACAACAGGAAAGAAGCAATCGTTTCATCGGAGCTCTTTGTAGGCATTACTGTTGGTAATGTCGAGTTTTGATAGCAGGTCCAGCGCGCGTCTGCGGATATCCGGACTTGCTTTCTTGAATACGTTCACAATCTCTGCACTTTTCCCCTGGAAAAAGAACTGGATGATCATCGAGTTGGCGTTATCGTTATTGATCGTAGTGAGGTAGTTGAGGCAACTCAGAATACCGTTGCGACCTTCTTCCTCATTTTCCTGGAATACATCCATGCCTTTGCGGTAGTAGGAATACAAGGCATCATGTATAAGGGCAAAGCGGTTGTTGTTGAGGTTTTCGGCGAGCCAGTAACGGTTGCGGAGATTGTCGAAAGATTTCCAGCCGCTCACATCTCTTCCTTCAGGCGCATTGTTGACAATGTTCCAGGCTTTCTGAAAATAAAGATCGCCGCCTTTGAGGCTGTATGAATCATAATCGAGTCCCAATATAATATTGATGTAGTAGGCCAGTACGGCGGTAAGGTTGGCCGCAACGGGATCATTTCCCTGCACACGGTTCTCGTTGAATTCGACGGGTTGAAACTCCACATAACGGAACGTTACGTTGTCATCAATGAAGTTCATGATCGGCGAATCGTAAGAGGTATTGTACACAGGCCGCGCCGCCTGTATGGTCAGTTTGGCTTTGTAAACGTTGTTGCCCAGCTCCTGCTCTATGTTGAGCAGGAAGTTGCACTGAATTTTTTCATTCGCCTGAAACACATCGTTGGTCCATTTGCGGTTGTTGATGAAGTTGTTCAGCGCCCCCTGCAGCGTCTGAAAAATATTCTTATTGACCTGTGTGCTGATCTTGGCCGCTACGATCGAGAAGCGCGCCTGTATCTCCTGTCCCTGAACCAGCATAGGGCCGAGCAGGAATACCAGCAGCAACAGTTTACCATATATTCTTTTCATGTTATGCATAGAGCAGCTTCGTTATTTGGTCGGTGATGTCGCCGGCTACTTCTGTTTTTTGTTTCAGTGCGAAGGTTATTTCTTCACCGCCGGCAGTGAAAAAAGTCACTTTATTCGTATCTGTGCCAAACCCCGCACCCTCATCAGCCAATGTATTCATGACGATGAGATCGGCGTTTTTGGATGTCAATTTTCCCAGCGCGTAGTTACGGGCGTCCTTTGTTTCAAGCGCAAATCCAACCAGCACCTGTCCTTTGCGCTTGCGTTCTCCGAGACTCTTCAGTATATCGGTGGTGCGGCGGAGGTGCAGATCGAGCTGTTCGTCCGCCCCTTTTTTAATTTTTTCTTTTGCGGGCGTAACGGGTGTGTAGTCCGCTACTGCTGCTGCCATTACGGCTATATCCGTTTCATTGAAATGGCTGTCGCAGGCTTCGAACATCTGCTGTGCTGTCTGCACGCGGATGGTATTGATGCCTGCGGGCACGGACTGGTTTACCGGTCCGAGAACCAGGGTCACTTCTGCTCCGCGGCGCAGTAATTCCTCCGCGATGGCTATTCCCATTTTTCCGGAAGAATGATTGCCGATAAAACGTACGGGATCTATCGGTTCGTATGTGGGTCCGGCCGTTACCAGGGCTTTTCGTCCGGACAGTTCTTTGTTCCTGTTGAAATAGTGCTGCAGGTAGGCGACGATCTCTTCCGGCTCGGCCATCCGCCCTTCACCGAAAAGTCCGCTTGCCAGTTCTCCGGTGCCTACGGGTATCACTTCATGGCCATAGCTGCGGAGGCGATCCAGGTTATGACGTGTGGAGGGATGATGCCACATATCTTCATCCATTGCGGGGGCTACCAGCACGGGGCAGGTAGCGGAAAGGTAAACGGCGAGTAAAAGATTATCGCAGAGGCCATGCGCCATTTTAGCCATGGTATTGCAACTGAGCGGTGCCATGATCATTATATCGGCCCAGCGTCCCAGTTCCACATGATTGGTCCAGTTGTCGCCTTCGGCGAGCCCGGCCAGTACGGGATGTTTGCTGAGTGTGGCCAATGTCAGCGGAGACGCAAATTCACGTGCAGCGGGTGTCATTACAACGCGGACTTCGGCTCCCGCTTTGATCAGCAGCCGCACCAGGGAAATGGACTTATACGCTGCGATACTTCCGGTAATGCCAACAAGGATTTTCTTCTGCTGCAACATGGTAGGTCAAAAGTAGTAAATAGCCCTCATATCGCGGTATCTGTGTGTGGATCAGGCCCGCACATAAAAAAGCCACAGCCGCACATAACGGCGGCTGTGGTCTCAAAAAGATGGGAACAGGATCAGCTAAACAGTTCGTCTTCTCCCTTGCGGAAGTAAACTTTGTTTTCCAGGAATTCCTGCGTGGCAAGCAGTGCCGGGTTAGGCATGCGCTCGTAAGCACGGGAGATTTCGATCTGTTCTTTGTTTTCGTGGATCTCTTCCAGGCTGTCCGTATGGCTGGCAAATTCGTCCAGCTTATTGTGCAACTCCTCTTTCAGGGAGATGTTAATCTGGTTGGCACGTTTGGCTACGATGGAAATGGACTCATAGAGGTTTCCGGTTTTCGCCTTGATCTCACGCAGATTTTTAGTCTCAACGCTGTTTACGATACCTGCGCTAAGCTGACGTCTTAATTTGCTCATTATTTAACCGTTTAATATTGTTTTGAGATAACGTTTTATAGCTCTCCGCGTCCTTCCGCAATTTACTGTCGGGGAAGCGGTCTACAAATTCGTTGAATTCAGTAATCACTTTTTCGTAACGCTCTACTTTCTTGTCTTCGATACTCATTTCCGCGAAGCGGTACCATGCTTTAATGGCCATCAGCTTATACGTGTCTGCCAGTGCAGACTCCGGGAAAGATTCGAGCAATTCTGTAAATGCAACACCGGCCGCTCTGAACTGGCCCATATCATAATATAGTTGCGACTTTTTATAGTCTTTCACTTCCAGTTTATGGCGGCATTCGTCGATAATACGGTAAGCTTCTTCGTTGCGTGGCGAACCGGGGTGTGTATTGATAAAGGTCTGCATCATACCCATTGCCTTTACGGTGTTGGTCTGATCCAGTTCGGGCTTGGGTGATTGTTTGTAAAAGGAATACGCGCGCATATAGTCCACTTCTTCCGCCCGGGCATTTGTGGGGAAGATTTCCAGAAAGCTTTTGAAAAGATTTTCGGCGTTCAGGTAATCTTGCTGATTATAGGCGCAATAGGCGTACTTATAATAAATGTCGGAAAATTCGGGGCGGGTTTTGTAAAAAGGCATGATGTCTTCGTAAAGCACCTGCGCCTTATTATATTGCTTTTTAACGTAATACTTCTCGGCCATACGGAGTTTATACTCCGGATCCGGACTTTTAAGGATTTTATTGATCCCTTTGCTGCAACCGGTCAGCAGGACCACACTCAGAATAATGAAAATATTACGCATAAAGGTGTGCAAAGTTAATAGATATCGGCAAATCTTACGGAAAAAAGATCAAAGGCCAAACCCGGTTAGTTAAGATTTTGATAAAGAGACTTTAAGGCTGTCTTTACACCGATGAAGGGAATAAAAAAACCCTCCCTGTAAAGGGAGGGTCTGTTGTGTCTATCAGCAAAAAGTAATCACAGATTATTTTTTCCGCAGGTTGGGGTGCGGAGGATCTACTGTGTTAGGACCGTCTTCGCCGGCACCTGCAGCACGCAGATCTACAGTGTTACAATCTCCACCAGACTGGCCGTAGAAGAAGATAAAGCGATCTTGGCTCAGACCTTCTTTTTCAACCAGGTAAGAGATTACTTTGTTCACGTGGTCCCAGCTCAGTTGCTGTTCTTTCTTATCAGAAGAGCAATAGCCGGTAACTACTACTTTACACTCAGGAGCGTTGCGCAGTTTAGCTGCTACAGTTGCGAGAACTGCGGTAGCATCGCTGCTCAGGTTGTTGGAACCAGCTTTGAAAGAAATGCTGGGGAGAGCGCCGAGTTTAGCAGCACACTCGTTCTGGCCACCTGGTACCATGTTCTTGCAGCACTCAGGATCTGGGCATTTACCAACACCATCAGCGTCAACAGGCTGGCAGTAAGTAGGCGTAATTTTTTCTTTGTCTTTGTAGTCAGGAACGCCATCACCGTCAGTGTCAAGGCTTACACCATGTGTGTCAACAGGTACACCGGCAGGAGTTTGCTCCAGGTCAAACTGGTCAGTTACACCGTCGCCGTCGCTATCAGGCAGTACAGGCTTCGGCAGCTTCATGATTTTAGGATTGCGGATCTCCTGGTAAGCGTAATCCAATGGATTCAGCCAGTACAGGGGCTCAACAGCTTTGCCACCGAGGTTGATGTTCAGACCGATAGTAGCATAGTTATAAGAGTCGAAATCGCGGGTCAGCGCAGCATCACCGGTTGGGTTTTCCTGCCATTGCTGGCCGTCCAGCAGGTCATCTTTGATGAAGGTGTGACGGTCTTCAATTGCGAGGTTGATGCGGTTGCTGAGTTTGAAAGCGATACCGATACCAACAGTTGCAGAGGGTTTGAACGTGTCTCCGAACAGTTTGGGACGGTAAGCACCATGACTTTCAGCAGGAGTCTCGTAAGACTTGTCCATCATGTCTTTCAGGGCTTTACGAGTGTCTTTACGGTCTTTGTAAACACCGCTTCCTGCAAGAATGGGAGTAAAGTCATATTTTTCGCCGTTCTCGTTGAGGGCGTTGACTTTCGTCTCGTAAATAGAACCACCCACACCACCAAAACCGTAGATGTTCATACCGGTTTTAGACTTGTGGAAACGGATATTGTTCAGGGTAACTACACCTTGCAGAGAGAGATCCTGCACGCGGGTTTTGTAGTTGTAGAACACAGGTTCCTGGCCGGCTGAGTAAGAAGCCCAGGCAGGGTTTTTACCATAATTGTAAGCTGCTCCGTAGTGCAGACCCTTGCCGATACCATACATGTACTCAAGGCGGAGGGAGAACACATAACCGAAAGCTTTACGAACGTGCAGACCGAAACCAGGAGTCGGGAACAAAGCCGGAACGTCACCTGCAACGGTGAAAGCGCCGCCCTTGATACCAATTTCCCATTGGTTACGCGGTTTTGCGGGATAGTTGTACGTTCCGTTCAGGAACTCAGTGTGCTGCGGGAGCCTACTGGAGGGGATTACGGATGAGTCTTCATAGGACCTAACTCCAACTTGGGAGAAGGCTGAAAACCCCATCAGGCAGAATATGCCCAAGAGAAGTTTGTACTTTTTGCTTGCCATAACTAAGGATTAAGATTTGAATACAAATGTCTTAATAAAACGCAAAAATATAACTTGAACGTTAAAAACCAAATTTTTATATTAAAAATCGCCTGGTGTTCATATTATATTTCAATTACTTAGTCAGTAAATACCCCCATTATGTTGCATTGTGTTAAAATAATTTTTTACCCGTAAATTGCTGCTCTTTTACCAACATGGACCTACCAGTAGCATTAATTGAAGCCGAGTTGAAAGAATTTGAGACCCGTTTCCGAGAGGCGGTGAAGAGCCAGACCCCTATGTTGGACCGGATCATGCGGTATATTGTCAAACGGAAAGGCAAGCAATTACGCCCCATGTTTGTCCTGCTTTCCGCCCGGCTTTCCGGACCTGTCAACGATTCTACGTACCGGGCCGCCTCTATGGTGGAGGTATTGCATACCGCCACACTCGTGCACGACGATGTGGTGGACGATTCGGCAGAACGCCGCGGTTTTTTCTCCGTTTATGCGCTCTGGAAAAATAAAATTTCCGTACTCGTCGGCGACTATCTGCTGGCCAAAGGACTCATTCTTTCCCTGGAAAAAAATGATTACCGCATCCTGCATATCCTTACCGATGCCGTGCGGCAGATCAGTGAAGGCGAATTACTCCAAATGGAAAAAGCGCGTTCGCTTAACCTGCGTGAAGACATCTATTACGAAATCATCCGCAGCAAAACCGCTTCCCTCCTCGCCTCCGCCTGCAGCGCAGGCGCATGGTCGGTAAGCCAGGACGAAGAGGTGACGGAAAAAATGCGGTTGTTCGGCGAGTACACCGGTATGGCCTTCCAGATCAAAGATGACCTGTTTGATTATGCCAGTGAAAATGTGGGTAAGCCCACCGGTAATGATATCAAGGAAAAAAAACTCACCCTCCCACTGATCTATACGCTCAACCGGGCAGACAAAGAAACGAGACGGAAAATAATTTACATCGTAAAGAACAATAACCGCGACCGGCAGAAAGTGAATTGGGTAATAAACGAAGTGGAAAAAGCCGGGGGCATCGACTATGCGATTGCAAAAATGAATGAGTACAAACAGGCCGCCCTGGATATCCTGCACACATTCCCCGAATCACCTTACCGCCAGGGACTGGAAGACCTGGTGCGTTATGTAACGGAACGAAAGTATTAAGTTAAAATTCAAAAACGTGGGAGTTTAAAAAATTACCCGTTTATTTTACGACTGGGGCCCCGAGCTCCTGCTATCTTAGAGAACGACAATACGTGAATCGTCAATCGTGAATCGTGAATGAATTGTTTAGCCATTACTTAAAAGCTTACCACTTAAAACTTATTACTTTTTTGAATTTTGAATTTAAAACGCTGGACCATACGCCCCACTGATGAAGCCAAAACAATGGCTTTGCAACGATCGCTCGGCATACATCCTGTCATCTGTTCGATACTCGTACAACGTGGTATCAGCACTTTTGAAGAGGCACGCAGTTTCTTTCGTCCGCAACTGACAGACCTGCACGATCCATGGCTGATGAAAGACATGCAGAAAGCGGTCGAGCGCATCATCCTGGCAAAAGAAAAACAAGAAAAGATTCTTGTATTCGGCGACTATGATGTGGATGGCACCACCGCCGTGGCCTGCATGTACCGGTTCCTGAAAAAAATACACGACCCACTCGACTTTTATATTCCCCATCGCTACCGCGAAGGATATGGCGTCAGCAAAGCCGGTATCGACCATGCTCATGCCAATGGTTTCACCCTGATCATTTCCGTTGACTGTGGTATTAAATCCGCCGATCTCATCGCCTATGCCAAAGAGCTCGGCATTGATTTCATTGTTTGCGATCACCACCTGCCCGATGAACAACTTCCTCCCGCAGTAGCTATCCTGAATCCCAAACAAAAAGACTGCCCTTACCCTTTCAAAGAATTATGCGGATGCGGCGTTGGTTTTAAATTGATGTCCGCACTCACCAAAGCGCTCGGACTTCCGCCTGATTCCGCCATGGCCGACCTCGACCTGCTGGCCACCGCCATCGCAGCCGATATCGTGGACATGGCTGATGAGAACCGCATCCTTGCCTATTACGGGTTACAGAAAGCAAACCAGTCGCCGAACTTTGGCATCAAAGCCCTGACCGTGCTGAGTGCGCTACGGGGCACGTTAAATATCAGCAACCTTGTTTTCATGATCGCACCGCGCGTCAACGCCGCCGGAAGAATGGACGACGCCCGCAAAGCGGTACAACTTTTTATTTCCGACACCTACGAAGAAGCCCTGCGCTACGCAGAAATGCTTCACAGCGATAACAGCGACCGCAAAGAAGCAGACAGCAGCATCACTACAGAAGCGCTCGAACTTATCCGCAGCCGCACCGACTGGACCGGCCGCAGCTCCACACTTGTTTTTCAACCACACTGGCACAAAGGTGTCGTGGGCATCGTAGCGTCGCGCCTTATCGAACATTATCATCGCCCCACGATCGTGCTTACACAATCCGGCGACTATGCAGCCGGCAGTGCACGCAGCGTGCCCGGTTTCAATTTATACGAAGCCATCCACGCCTGCCGTGAACACCTGCTCGGTTACGGCGGACATTTCGCTGCCGCAGGTATGACGCTGGAACTGGATAAGGTGGAACTGTTCAGGGAAAAGTTTGAAGAAGTGGTTGCCGCTACTATCCATCCGGATATGCTCATCCCGGAAATAGTAATTGACCACGAAATCAGGCTGCGCGATATCACACCCACATTTTACAATATCATTTGCCAGATGGAACCTTTCGGTCCGCAAAATCTCCGGCCGGTGTTTGTTGTCCGCCATGTTGTTGATACCGGTGCTTCACGCATATTGAAAGAAACACATCTTCGCGTAGCCATTCGCCAGGAGCATGCAACGATCACCGGCATCGGTTTTGGCATGGCACATCTTTATCCACTACTGGAAAATGGCAAGCCCGTGGACATCGTTTTTACCATTGATGAAAATGAATGGAACGGCGAAAAGAATCTCCAGCTCCGCCTGATCGACGTGCGGGCAGCAGCGCAAGCTTCCTGATTTTTTTTCTTTATAAAAAAAACGGCTGCCTCTTTCGAGACAGCCGTTTTCTATACTAACATTCCTGAATTAGTTCCAGGTGATCTTGAAGTCGTCGATCGCTGTAGAAGGGCGGCTGCCGCTACCAGTGCTTGCAGGTGTAGCCCATACACGGATCCACACTTTACCGCTTTGGTTAGCCACAGCAGCAGGCAGGTTCACGTGAACCGCTGTGTTGGAGAATGTACCCAGTACAGTGCTCAATGCAGCAGGTGTAGTGGTTACCGGAGTAAACGTTGCGGGCGCATCACCGATACCGTAGTCAACGATAAAGGTTGTTGTACGACCTGACGCAGAGTTGTCCAGTTGCTGCAGCTGGAAGTCCAGTTGCAGGTTAGATTTACCGGTTGTATTGCTCAGTTGGAATACAAAAGCACCACCCGGATCGCCGAAGCTACCAGTCTGACGCAGACCGAATGCACGGTTGGTGGCTGCACCTTGTGCAGTTGCATCAGCCGCACCTGTCAATCCAGTTGCAGAAGCGAAGTTTTTAAATGCACCACTTGTGTTGTTCCACAAAGTAGCGGCAGTTGTTACGGTGGCTTCTGTACCTAATGCGGTGGCAGTAGCACCAGTATATCCTTTAACGCCTGCAGGCAGACCGCTTGCAATGTTATCGAAGTTGATCGTCAGCGGAGAAGTAGTCAGATCGATACCACTTCCTGTACCAGGACCTGGGCCAGGACCGCTACCCGCTGTAACGTCAGTTGTGTTACGGATAGAGAATTGTTTGGTGGTATTGAAGTTACTCGCATAACCAACCCAGTTTGAGCTGACAGTTGGCATGGTCGTGCTGGCAAATGTAGCGCCACTTGTACCGGTACGAGTGAACATGGTGATATTGCCGGATGCATCAGTCAGGGTTTTGTTACCGCCATAAGTGCCGGCAGGAGAAGCAACAGCATTCAGGATTTTCACCAGGGTGAATTCGAAGTTGTTGGCATCACCCAGCGGCAGACCGAGCGTAGTATTGATCTGCGCAGCTGTTTTTTCAACAGGAGTTACCACTTTACCAGTTGCTACACGTGTATGACCGGCAAAACCAAAGCGGGTTTTGATCTCCAGGGAGTTTGCATATTTAATCAGCGAATCGTCTTTGCTCAATGTTAATACAACGGAGTCGCCAACATTGTAAGTAAGTGTACCACCGATATAAACCAGTATGCCTTTGTTGCCGCTCTGCAGTACCAGGTTACCTGCACTGATGTTACCGTTCGCAATATCAGAGATTACAGTACCGCCTACTGTATAATCACCGAGTTCGATGTCTGTACCTGTGTACATGGCACGGATCTCAGCAATTGTTTTTGGTGTAGTAGGACCAACAGGACCTGCGCCGCAACGGGCACCGGTAAACTGCACATCGGAAGTATCACGGATAACCAGTTGTTTGGTAGAATTGAAACGTGTGTAGATAGACAACAGTGTACCATTACCGTTGGGAACATTCACACCGGCAAATTTGGCGAAGCCACTTGTGCGGATGATGATGTTGCTGCCGGTACAACCTTTTACGTTCAGGTTGGCGGCGGCCTGTGTAGCAGCATTTGCATATGTTTTGCTGGTATCCGCAGGAACAAACTCGAAATTGTTCAGTTGGATCAGCATGCTCTGATGCGAATCATTCAGTGCAGCAACAGAAGAAACAACCGTAGGTGTTACGGTGTTGTTCACGCTGCCTTTTACGATATAAGTATCGAACAGGTTAGAAGCAATCGGAGATACGTTCAGGAAAGAAGGATCGCTGTTATCGATGCTGCCACCCAACTGGATCAGACCAGCGTAGTCGCCCATGTACAGACCGTTTGTTTTGATGTAGATCTTACGGCCAACAGGATAGTTTGCATAAAGGTTCAGACCGTCGAGACGTACAGTGATACCACCTGAAGCATCCTGGATACAGATCTGCTTATAGAAGTTACCGCTTTTGTCGTCTGCAACAACGATACCTGCAATGATATCGTCGCCCAGTGTTTCCACCTGACCGGCAACGTGAGCAGCTTTCAGCTCAGCGATTGTCTTGGTCGGTGTCAGATTGGGGTCCACATAGTCCCCGGGGGCATCAAACTCCCGGTCGCAAGAGGATAGAATAACGCAAGTGGCGAGTATTGCCATTACATTACCAAGGAGAAAAAGGGATTTTGTTCGCATAGTGCTTATTTAAATAGTTGTGAGATGACGGATTCCATTAAAAACGAAGTGTTACGCTGGCGAAATAGTTAACACCATAGGCGTAGAACAATTTCGGCGGAAACTTATTAACGTCTTTGTTTACGAAATCAAAACGCAGTTGCTCAAAGCCACCGGTCAGGATATCACGGTTGTTAAGAATGTTGTTGACACCTACGTTGAATACGAGGAACGTGTTCTTGTTGGCAATAGCCATTTTGCGGGGCAGCTTCCAGGAATAACCACCGAAGAAGTCCAGGGTGAATTGTGCGTCGAACTTGGTCTGGTCGATGATATCGTGCCACAGTTCGCCTTTGTATTCAATGTTGTTGGTTGCGTTCACGGTACGACGGAGCGGGTTATAGCTCAACCATGATTGATCAAAGTAGTTACCGGTAAGGCTGATGAACCAGAACTTCGGTGAACGGTAAGACAAACCAACGCTGTATGCTTCCTGCGGCGTTGAAGGCACGCGGAAGTTTTTAGAATAGATAACCTGCTGACCTACGATAGCGGAGCTGTTGTCAATCGTGATGGTAGCCAACTGGCGGCTGTCATAGTAGTAACGGCCGATAGAAGCGGCAGCATTCAGGGTCAGACCCGGAGCGATGCGCGCTTCCAGACCAAACTCACCACCGAAGTGTACTTTATCGATACCACTGAGACCGTAGTTAACAAAGTTCTGGAGTGAATCGTGGTAGAAGCTCATCATGTCCAGTCCATCCTGGAAACGGCTGTAATAACCACCGATACGGATCTTGAGGCGTGGAGCGTTCAATACGTAACCACCTTCCACTGTCTGGATTTTCTCGCTCACGACGTTAGGCTGTTGGCTGTTACGTGTACGTGGAGAGTTGTATACGTTTTCAAAGTAAGGTGCTTTGGTCATGATCGCACCATTTACATATAAGTAGTTGCGGCCGTCGATCTTGTAAGTAACACCGCCTTTCACTGCGAAGTTGGTGAAGTTGTTCTTTTCACCTTTACCGAGTGAACTGGTGGGGAACAGACCGGTGCGTACATTACCCTCGCGGTAGAAGCTGGTAGAGCTCAGTTCAGCAGCAACAAAGAAGTCGACTTTGTTGAACTTGAACACACCCTGTGTCCAGGCACCTGTCTTGTTGATATTAATATTATAATCGTAACCGTATTTGTCTCCTTCTTTCAGGATACGGTTAGGGTGATCGAGGTCATGCTGGTTAGCGGCCTGGTCTCCGGCATAATCACGCTCGGCAAACTGGTTCAGGTTCACATAGAAATCACCACCCAGCAAATCTTCTACTTCTTTATAGTAGTGGTTTTGCTGAGACTGTGCGTAAGCTGCAAAAGTGAAATCGATATGATCGTTGATACGTTTGTTGAGAATGGCATTGCCATTGAAACGGTTGGTATTGATGATCCGGTTTTCAATGATATAAAGAGAGCGGCGGCCGCTTACGTTGTTACCCGGAATGCCGTTGGCATTCTGGATAGTAGCGTAGCTGGAACGGTTCACATCATACAGGCGGTCCCAGTTGATCTGGCGAGTGTTTACGTCGTTCTTCATCAGGTCCAGCAGTTGCTGGTACTGGTTAGGATCCTGGTTGGCTACACCATTATAGTAGCTGGGCAGGTAACGGTAATAGTCTGGACGTGGGTCCGGAGCATTGTACCAGTCGAGGGCAGTAACACTGCGCTCGCCGAAGGAATAACCCAGACCGAGGCTCAGTGTTGTATTGTTGTTGGGGCGGTACTCGTGGCTCAGCAGGATGACCGGCTGATGCGTTCTGCCGATGCTGGCATTTCTCTTTTTGCCATTCTGGTAGCCCCAGTTAGGGTTGTAATAATTGGTGCCGGCGAGGTCCATGATCTCCTGCACAGCGGCACCCTGACGGCCGTTTTCAGTAGGGGCACCAAATACGGTGAGGGAAAGCAGGTTTTTCTGCCCAAAACGTTTGTCGATGGCGGCAAAATAGCTCCATCCATCATAGTAAGTGCCCGGTACATAACCTTCGTTGGCCCAACGGCGGCTGCCGCTCAGGGTAAAGGCCCAACCTTTTTTGCTAAGGCCGGTAGAGTGACTGAACATTACACGGTTGGTGTAGTTACGGTTAGCGGAAGCGTAGCTGATGCTGGTCTGTGCGCGCTGTTTGCTTGCACGGGCATCAATATTGGTAACGCTGCCGATCTCACCGAAAGCGAAAGTATTGGCTCGGAGACCGAAAGATGCGTCGCGGTTGCGCATCACATCGTTCAGACCACCCCAGAGACCGTAAGGTGTAAACCCGTTGTCGAGGTTGTCCATCGGAATGCCATTCATGTAGGTTCCGAAGTAATCGTTGTCATAGCCACGGATGCGGAAACGTACTGCGCTGAAGTTGAAAGAAGCGGCAGATAAGAACGGATCACGGCCTGCGGCAAGGACGGAGGAAATGTTCTGTCCGCCACCATCACCAAGGTCATTTTCATCGAGCGAAACGGTGGGGATGTTATCCAGCACATTCTCCTTTAACTCTTCCAGGACGGTATCCCTTTTAGGGAGTGTATCGGTGGTACCGACCTGGGCATTCGCTACTAGTCCGGCACCAAGCGCCAGCAGCAGCAGTTTTGATTTAAGCATGCAGATCAATTTTTAGAACAAGTGGCAAATGTATAAAGGTTATTCTGTTTGCAGAATAAAAAATTTGACACATAACCATTTCATAACCTCACCCAATCTTTTTTATAAGTTGAGCCAACCATAGATTCTGTATGTTTGTCTTTCTTATTTAATCAAGCACATGAAAAGATTACTGACCACCTTGGTTTTCAGCCTTTCAGCGCTGTTGGCCTACTCACAGAAACAGGATTACAAGACCGTTGTTATCAGCTTCTACAACCTTGAAAATCTTTACGATACGGTTAACAATCCGAACGTAAATGATGAAGAGTTCCTCCCCTCCGGCCCGCGCAATTATACCGGCGCCATTTATAAAGACAAGCTCAATAAGTTGTCCACCGTTATTTCACAAATTGGTACGGAGATCAATCCCGATGGCCCGGCCATCCTTGGTGTAGCCGAAGTGGAAAATGACACCGTATTGAAAGATCTTACCAGGAACCCATTGATTGCCAAACGTAATTACCAGATCGTGCACTACGATTCCCGCGATATCCGCGGTGTGGATGTGGGTTTGCTGTACAACCCCCGCTACTTTACCGTGGAAGCCAGCAATAAACTTTTCGTTAAGCTGCCCGCCGGAGCCAAAGACGCCTATTACACCCGTGATATTTTGTGGGTAAAAGGCAAACTCAACGGAGAAACGATACATATATATGTTAACCACTGGCCCAGCCGCTCCGGCGGTGAAGAACGCAGCCGCCCCGGTCGTGAGGCCGCAGCGCGCGTTGCCCGCCAGCATATCGATTCCATTTTCGGCCAGGAACCTAACGCCAAGATTATCCTGATGGGTGACCTTAATGATGATCCGGTGAGCCCAAGCGTTGCCTCCGTGCTCAATGCCCGTGGCAAGGAAAAGGAAGTAAAGAACGGAGCGCTCTTCAATCCCTGGACCTCACTCTACAGAAAAGGTATCGGCACACTTGCTTACCAGGACGCATGGGGATTGTTTGACCAGATCATTATTTCCGAAGCATGGCTCAATAAAGACCAATCAGGCTTTTTTTATTACCAGCCGCATATCTTCCGCCGCGAATACATGGTGGAGAATAAAGGCCGTTATAAAGATTATCCGATGCGCACCTGGGATGGCAACTCTTACCGCGGAGGTTATAGTGACCACTTCCCCACTTATATTATTTTCCTGAAAAAAGTAGTGGCAAACGCAGATCCTGCGAAGAAAGCTTTCTGAGTTGTAAGTATTAAGTTATAAGTAAACAGCCTTCCGTTTGGGAGGCTGTTGTCGTTTGTGAATCGTGAATGGTCAATCGTGATTCGTCAATCGTGAATCGTCAATCGTGAATGAGTTTCTTTAAGCGGGTGATGGTTCGTGTCCTGACCAACCAGCCGCCTTGAACGAGTGAGTAGGCAATAAAAAGCAAGGAGCATTCTCTCTAAGATTCACACAACGAACCCGATAATGGTTCGTGAATACAGAACCACGGGTACAGAGGTAAGCAGGTGGATATCTCTTTTATACACCGATGCGGGTGTCTTCCGGGAAACGGCGGGAGCAAACCATGGCTGCTCAACTTATAACTTATTACTTAAAACTTATTACTTAGAACTTAATACTACTTATCACTACTCTCCTGTTGCGCTCCGCAGCCACTGGATTGTTACCTTCCTCCTCTGCCGGGCAACACTTACCCAACCCCTCCGTATGCAGACGCGACACATCAACGCCTTTCTTTTCCAGATAGGCTACACAAGCTTTTGCACGGCGCTCGCTCAAACGGATATTATATTTTTCCGTACCACGGCTGTCTGTATAACCTTTTACATCGATCATCAGCGAAGGTTCCTGCTGCAAACGATCCGCAAGGCTGTCCAGCGTCGCTTTCGCGTCAGCCGATAAGGTTGCTTTGTCAAAGGCAAAATAGATCACCGGCCATGCCACAGAAGTCTCCGTTCCCGGATCAACAACAGGCATAGGGATTTTTGTTAAACACACCGGCGTCAGCAACAACGTATCCATATCCGGACGGCCTTGCACATACGCAGTATGACCGGCCGGCTCATAACCTTCTTTCGAAGCTTTGAACTGCAGCCACGCAGCATTTTCAATACTTGTATAATACCTGCCATCTGTTGTAGTAACAGTATTGATTGCAGCTGTTTCTTTTACAGAATCTTTTATCTGTACCTGCACATCTGCTATTTCTTCACCTGTAACACAATCATTCACCCGGCCACTTGCCAGCCACGATTTTGCCAATTGATGTACGGCATATAATTCAAGGCAACAATCAACCGCCCTGTCAGAGCTCAGCAAGGCATTTTTTCCATCATTGCTTTCTACATAATAGAGATCATCACGCACCGAGTTCAGGGGATGCCCCATGTTTACCGCTGGCATTAATTGTTCAACCGTGCCAGCCGACTGATAGAGGTCGAAACCGCCCATGCCGGGCAATCCGTCACTACTAAACACCAGTTGCTTTGATGTGGTATTATAATAAGGCGCCTGCTCATCACCCGCCGTGTTCACCGCTTGCAGGTTCCAGGCTTTACCCGTTGTTTCGGGCAGCGCGATGCACCAGAGATCATAACCACCGGCGCCACCCACTCTGTCGGAAGAGAACAAAAGATATTTACCATCCGCTGTTGCAAACGGTTCACGTGCATTTGAACCGGCATGATTCACGTTGGTACCCATTACTACAGGCGCAGACCATTGACCATTAATAAGACGGCTGCTGGCTATGACCGAACGCGCCTTACCTTCAACAGTTTGCCATTGAGTAAAATACAATACCTGCCCATCCGGCGAAAGAGAACTCATTCCGTTGTGCCTGTCCTGCACTTTCAACGCTTCCATCTTTTCAACCCCGGCTATCTTACCATCAAGGTAAACGGCTTTGGACAACTGATTATAATAAGGACCTTTGCCGGTGGTATCGGCTGCTGTGTAGATCAATTGTTCTCCATTCAGTGATGCTGCATAACCATTGATATCACTGATTCGGCTCACTTCATACCCGGCAGATTTGCGGCGTAATTGCTGACGCGCAAATGCAATATTCGCCCACTCGCGGCGGGCCGCCGCGTTGAGTGCTGTTGTTGTTTTTCCCTGGAGAAACTTATTTAATGTTTTCTCTGCTTCATCCAGTTTGCCATTTGCACGCAGTGCGCAGGCATACCAGTAACCGGCCTCCGGGTATCGTTGCAGATGGTCTGCCTGCAGTTTCGCATACCACTGCTCCATCTTCTCATAGTTCCTGGTATGGCGATAACATTCAGCCAGCTTCCAAATGGCCTCCGCTTTGGAACGGGTGGTTGCTTTCAATGCCTGCTGTTTATGTTTGCGCTGGCTTACGGTAAAAGGACTTGCCTGTAAGCCATTCTTAATGCCAGCGCTCGCAGAATCGAGCCAGATCGCATAACACTGTGCCGCGCCAAAATAATCGGCCCGTTCATATAATTGATCCGCCTTCTGCAAATACGCTTCTCTCGACTGCGCAAGTACAGTGCCGGCATAGCAAATAAAGGCCATAAAAAAAACGGAAGCTTTCATCGGCAGCTTCATTCCTGTTATTCTTTTCATGTCAGGATCGTTTGGAGAAAATTATAAACGCGGACATTTAAAATAATCGGTGCGGACGGAGTTACGGCGCTTCCCTATATATGTGAGGGAAATCTCAAAGCTGTTGGAACCTTTCGCCATCTTTCCGAGTTCGGATGCATTCACATCATAACTCACCCCTACCGTGAAATTGTTATAAGTAAATCCTGCGAAGGGAGATACTGCATCGTTGATACGCCAGTTGGCTCCCAGCAGCAGATCGGTGTATTGTCCCGCATAGAATTGCATATAAGCGCCGGCCATTTTTTCCTGCGCATTTCCCTGGCGCATATAAAGCATGTTCGGCACCAGCGTCAGGGCGTCCGACAGCACAATTCTTGCACCGGCGTGCGCACTGAAACGCATCGGCAGTTTTTCCTTATCGCCTGCCAGGAACGGATCACCTGGCTGTGTAAGATGAAAAACAGATACGCCACCAAACGGACTGACCATTTGATCAGGTGTACCGTCATAATATGCAAGACCTGCACCGGCGTCAAACGCGCCAGCTTTTATTTTGGCAAAACCATCACCTGTAGGTACGGTAGGGCTATAACCGATACCGGGAAACCACTGATCCCCGAACTGCAGTTTGGATGGATCGAAACGACGGTTCACAAATCCGCCTTGTATACCGATAGCCAGGCGCTTGTATTTTTCACGGTCGAATGCAAGGCCATTGTAAGCAACTGTCAGATAACCGTTGGTAAAACGATAGCCGCCATCGCCCGCTGCCTGGTTGAAAATACTCAGGCCGATATTGATGTTTTTGTTAGTGGTAACATCAGCGGACAACCCGACAGTAGAGAATGCATTGGTTACATTCTGCCATTGATTGCGGTAAATAGCAGACACCCTGTAATCGCCCTCCATCGCGCCGGTGAGTCCGGGATTGAGACTGAGAGGATACACATAATACTGAGAGAAATGAGGATCAACCTGTGCCTTTGCAGCAGGCATCCAGGCCAACGCCACGTATACTGGCATCAGCCATTTGTACAAACGCTTCATGTATCAACGGATTAAGTTAACAGAACCCTTTTTGTTTATGATGGTGCCATCGGTCAGCTCTGCGCGCAACACATAGATATATACACCTACAGGTTGTGCAGTGCCTTTGAATCGTCCGTCCCAGCCGGTATTGAGGTCGCGGCTGCGGAAAATCAGTTCGCCCCATTGATTGAATACAGTAAGATCGACGCTGTTCAGACTGGAACCGAATACCCGGAATACATCGTTGCGTCCATCGCCATTCGGAGAAAACACATTCGGAACAAACACATCGTTGTTTATCTGCTCCACCTCGAGGTAAAGACGTGCCGTGTCGATACAACCATCTGTTGAACGTCCCACTACCATGATATTGGTGGAGGTATCGGCCCTGAATTGCTGACTGAGCACCTGCTGTTGGGGATACAATACCGCGGGTTGCCATTCTGTAACCGTATAAGAGATGGCAGATTGGGTAGATACCGTAACCGTTACTCCTGCCTGAACAGGATTGACGGCAGTGGTAAGGTTTAAGGAGAAATCTGTCACTACTACATTTATTCTTGCCGTGTCGGTACAGCCATTGGTACCGGTGGCTACTGCCGTATAAGTTGTGTTCACCTGCGGAGTAATCTGTACAGGATTGGTTGTGCCGATGCCCAACCATTCAACCGATGACCCCGCAGCCACCTGCGCCTGCAATTGCGCGGTCTTTCCTTTACACACAGCCGCTACAGGATTAATCGAAATAGCTGGTTTTGGCTTGATATCGATGTTCACTACGTTGAGCACACTGTCGCAGCCACTCACCACGCTGCGGATCGTATCGCGCACAACACTGCTGGATGTATACGTGGTGCCATTATATACTACCTGTCCGCAATCGCTGATCGTGCGCGTGTTGGTTGCAGCCACCACCAGATAAAGCCGTGCCGTACTATCGCACTGACCGGGGCGTGTAATCAAAGCGGAATAATTACCGCCGGTGGTATAAGTGTTCCCGTTGAAAGCATACGTATCACCGGATTTGATACAAGCGGTGTTGAAACTTACGGGGCCTTGTTGTACCTGGATCTGTATGATACGGAATATACTGTCGCAGGAAGTGACCACGCTCCGGATGGTATCGCGCACCACTGTATTGGCGGTGTAAGTAGTGCCATTGAATACCACAGCACCGCAACCGGAAAGTGTCTCATTACGATCCGCACCCACCACCAGGTAAAGTCTGACGGTGCTGTCACACTGACCCGGGCGCGGAATAACAGCAGAATAGTTGCCGCCCGCAGTGAGTGTATTACCATTGAAAGTATAGGAATCACCCGCCTTGATACAAGCGGTCATATTATTCACCGGACCGCTGCCGGGAGGTGTGATGCGCAGGCTGTTGATCCATGTTGCGTTGGCTGTTGCGTTCGGCGCGCCGGGCGATTCATTGGCGGGCACGTTACCGAGCGACCATGAGGTAGCCTGCGTATAATTTCCGTTAAGCAAAAAATAATTTCGTTGTGCCGCCATGTTGGCTTTGTATACAGTGGCGGTTGCCGCGCTACCGATACCGAAACCAAAAGAAAAATAAGCACGTGTAAGATCAGCCGGACTGGCTATTACCACACCATCACCACTGTTGGACAAACCCATCGGGCTCCAGGAGCCGCCGCTAACATAGCCTGATGAAGGATAAACAAATGTAGTGGACGAAGGAGAGGTGGGCAAAGAACTATTCCGCTCCATCATATTGGAAGAAGCAGGCACGATATATACATAGTCCTTGTTGGCATCCGTTACATCATCGGGTAAGGTGATGCTTCCGTTTTTATCTCCGTCGTTATACACAAGAATGATGGAGCCGTAAGGAACTTTAGACCAGTTGGCCACATTGGCAAAACGCATACAACCGGTAGCGATACCTGTACCACTTCCCGCCGCGATCCAGCCATTGTTGTCATCGATGATCCATCCGCGAAGATCTGCGGTACTATCCGTACATGTACGCGTACCGATCACTACAAATTCCATGTATTCTTTTGTACCACTTGCACCCTGAGATACTTCGTTCAAGACTAACTGAGCCTTTGCGGATAATGAAAAACTGCAGAGAATAAGAAAGGAAAATAATAGTCTCATAGCATTAATAATGGTCAGCAAAAGTATCTGCCTATTCTCCTAATATCCTGTTGAAGGTGTTATGAAATGATTATGGAAATGTTATCACGCATCAAATGGAAGTTGTTAATAGTTTCTTCATTATTACTTAATGGAATAAAACCAGTATTAGCCAACCAGCTGGATAGTTTTGTGTGCCCCGTTGTATCCACCTATCCTTTTGCAAGACCATTCTCACGTCCTCCCTGAAGCCATCCTTTAATTATTAAATTATTTGTATGAAAAAAAGTTTACTCTTTTTGTTGCTTGTTTGCGCGGCTGTGGTCAGTCATGCGCAAACAATTGTATCGTTTGACTTCGGTACCTGCGAGTGTACAGGCGTTTTCAACGCAACACCCGTTGCCAACGTGCAAAGCCCTGTTGCGTTTTCACGTGGCAGCGGTATCAGTTCAAATGCCGGCGGCGGTGTATTCAACAGTAAAGGTTTTTCTGCTTCATCGCAGGCAGCGGCTCAATCGGGTAACGAGTGGCATGGTTTCGCTGTAACACCTGCTACCGGTTACCAGATCACCTATACGTCTGTATCGTTTCCGCAACAGCGCAGCAATACGGGACCTTCAAGTTCTATCATTGGCTATTCTCTCAACAATGGTTCCTCATGGACATTCGCTACCGTGCAGAGTGTGCCGACTACCATTGGCGCTAATACCTGGGATTTCACCGATTTCACCGCGTCCGGCACAGTATTGTTTCGCATATTTACATGGGATGCTTCATCAGGCACCGGTACGTATCGCAACGACAACGTAGTGTTGAATGGAACAGCGTCACTCATTCCTGTAGTAACACCTGTTGTTACAACTACTGCAGCGGCCAACATCACCACCAACAGTATTTCTTTCCGTGGCACGGTGAATGCAGGTGGCGTATCTACTACTGTTACATTTAACTATGGCACCAGTTCTTCGCTTGGTAGCAATATCGCGGGCTCGCCTGCAACATTGAGTACAAGTGCCAATACAACAGTTTCAGGTAATGTATCCGGTTTAACGCCCAACACGCGCTATTACTATCGTGTAGCCGCGGCCAACAGCAGCCGCAGTGCCAATGGTAACATACTTGAAGTATATACATTGGCCAACACGCCGGCAGCACCAATCGTTAATGGCAGCACTTCAAATTCTTTGAATGTCAGCATACAGACCAACAGCAATCCTGCTATCACTGAATATGCGATCTACGAAAGCACAACCGGCCAGTATGTGCAGGCCGATGGCACATTGGGCACGGCACCCGTATGGCAATCTGCTGTTACATGGGCTTCTCCCGTTACCGTACAGGGTTTGAATGAATCAACTCCTTACAGTTTCCAGACGCAGGCAGTAAACGGAGATGGTGTGGAAACACCGTTGAGTGCCAGCGCTACCGGCACAACTTCTATCGGTGCTCCACTGCCTGTACGTTTTGCTGACGTATATGTTAAGTCTGTCAATAACTACCGCGAGATCGGCTGGACCAATCTGACGGAACTCGATGTGCAGCATTATATCGTTGAGCGTGCGGGCAGCAGCGGAACATTTGCACCGGTTGCCACCATCGCTGCACGTTCCAACCTGGGCGATAAAGTTGTTTACCGCTGGAATGATGAAACGACAAATGCGGATGTACGTTACTACCGCATCCGTGCGGTTGAATACAGCGGTGAGGAACTGTACAGCGACATCGTACGTGTGGAAAACAACGGTATGTCCGGCAAAGCGCTGCTGGTGCGTCCGAATCCGGTGCAGGGTGATGTGATCCGTTACCAGGCGGAAGTGAAAGCAGGCCGTTACCAGGTTGCGCTTTACACTGCGTCGGGCCTGCGTGTGATCAACCGCGAACAGGCACTCGGTGAAGGCGTAAACAGCCTGTCGCTGGAAATTGGCGGTCTGGCAGCCGGCATCTATTTCCTGGAACTGCGCCAGGCAGACGGTACGCTGTTAGGGCGTCAATCGGTGGTACGCTGATCACTTCCTTTTCCAATATAGCAAGAACGGACTGCCTGATGGCGGTCCGTTCTTCATTCCTGGAGATCTAAGAAGCTGGAAATGAAAAACTTGTCGTAATATTGCCAGATGAGGCCATGGCCCTGCCTTTTGGGCTTTTCCTTTTAGCCGGAAACTCCTATCTTTGCCGCCCCAAATCTGTATTCGCAGATTCATCCGGGTCTTCGTGAAACGGATGTCCAATGGAACAAACCGAATTTTTAACCTTCCCGTATTAGGCGGGATCAAACAAGAGGTAATGAACAATTACGAATTGATGGTGGTCTTTACCCCTGTATTGAGTGATGATGAGTTCAAAGCTGCGCAAAAGAAATTTGCCGGTCTGGTGACTGAAGCTGGTGGCTCTATCGTTCATGAAAATGCCTGGGGTCTGAAATCACTGGCGTATCCTATCCAGAAAAAAACTACCGGTCTTTACTGGGTTCTGGAGTACACTGCGCCATCCGACTTCAATGAGAAGCTGAAAATCCAGCTTCTGCGTGACGAGAGTGTTCTCCGTCACCTTTGCACTAAACTCGATAAATACGCCGTCGAGTACAATGCTAAAAAGAACAGTGGCGCTAAAACAGGAAACGAAAAAGCAGTGGAGGCTTAATACCATGGCAAGAAACGAAATCAAATACCTGACGGCGATCAAAACCGAGAAAAGGGTAAAAAAATTCTGCCGCTTCAAGAAGTACGGCATCCGCTACATCGATTATAAAGATGTGGAGTTCCTGAAAAAATTCCTGAACGAGCAAGGCAAACTGTTGCCCCGCCGTCTTACCGGAAACAGCCTGAAATATCAGCGCAAGGTTTCTGATGCGGTGAAAAAAGCACGTCAGATGGCATTACTGCCTTACGTAACTGATCTTTTAAAATAACCTCACCCTAACCCGGGTAATTCAAAAGTCAAAATTTAAAAGTAAAAATGCTGACTACCCGGAGACAGTAGTAACTAAACTCTACTGGGCTGGTGAACAAAAAGAAAACAATGGAAATCATTTTAATTCAAGACGTAGATAACCTGGGTGGCGCTAATGAAGTGGTGAATGTGAAGAGCGGGTATGCCCGTAACTTCCTTTTGCCCCGCAAACTTGCGATCGAAAGCACTCCCGGCAACAAGGCACAACTGGAAGAACGTCTGAAGCAGGTAGCGAAGAAAGAAGCCAAAATGCTGGCTGAAATCAACAACGTTATTGCTAAACTGAAAGAAGCTCCGCTGAAACTCGGCGCTAAAACAGGTACAAGCGGTAAGATCTTCGGTAGCGTAACATCTCTCCAGCTCAGCCGCGCCATCCGCGAGCAGAAAGGATATGAGATCGACCGCCGCAAGATCTCTATCACTGACGAAGTGAAAGAACTGGGTACACACAAAGCAAGCATCGATTTCGGCAACGGTCATTCGACTGAAGTTGAATTTGAAGTAATCGCTGAGTAAGATCCCCGTCTCAGATAATACGGCCCTCCAATCAAAAGTTGGAGGGCTTTTTTTATGGACAACTGAAAAAAACCGCCCTTTAAAATCAAGTGTTTATATAAAAAAATGCAGTCTGTTTCCGGGAATTAAAGATTTTTCGGGATATGTCAGAAAAAATAGCTTTATTTTGTATAGTACGGTGTTCTTTACAGTCTCACAAGTCCGGAACGTTCGAGGTTTTTTCGTTTAATGTTCACTGGTCGAGGGTTACTGTTAGCACTTTTATTTTTTAAAACCTCACACAATGAACATTTACGTAGGAAATCTCAGCTGGAACCTGAAAGACCAGGATCTCCAAAATCTTTTCGCTTCTCATGGCGAAGTAACATCTGCTAAAATCGTCCTGGACAAATTCACTAACCGCAGCAAAGGCTTTGGTTTTGTTGAAATGGCTAACGATGACGAAGCACAAAACGCTATCAATGCCCTGAACGGTACTGAAGTTGATGGTCGTAACATCGTAGTTAACGAAAGCCGTCCTAAGCCTGAAGGCGGTGGTGGCGGATTCAAGAAAAGACCCTTCGGCGGCGGCGGCGGCGGCTTCAAAGGCGGCGGCGGTGGCGGCGGCTTTAGAAAAGGCGGCAACGGCGGCGGTGGATTCCGCGACCGTGGTGGTTACAACAACGATTATTAATTTCGCGAGATAACCAGATTTTCAAAAAAGCCCCACGCCTCTGGCGGGGGCTTTTTTAATGTGATGATTTGACAATTTGAAAGTTTGAAAATGGTTTTAAGCTAAACACTTAACTGATTATTAGCTATTCATAAACCACACTAATTTTCAAATCGTCAAATTTTCAAATTAATTGCTTGTAGAATATTTTCCACTCCCAATATCTCATTTCAATTTAACGTCAGCAGCCAATCTATTCTTAAAGAATAGTGTTATCTTCCCACGCACCCGACCCAGATCGGATTGATTTTTGTAATTGCTTAACTGTCCCTGCGGCTTGTTTTTATCAGAACAGATTGCTTTAAACCAAAGGAGGAAATGAATGCTGACAGTAATTATCCCCGCTCTCAACGAAGCTGCAACGATTGCCAATGTAATCCGTTTTTGTTTCGCAGATAAAAACGTTACACAAGTAATCGTGGTCGATGATACTTCCGAAGACGATACCGTGGCTATTGCCCGTAAAGAAGGAGCACACGTTATTATCAGCAAAGCCCGCGGCAAAGGCATTTCCATGAAAGAAGGCATCGATGAAGCCACCAACGATATTATCCTGTTCCTCGACGCAGACATCGATCCCTATCCCGAAAAAACAATTTCCCTGCTCACCGCACCACTCATCAACGATGAAGCCGATTTTGTAAAAGGCGCCTTCGCACGCAATGCGGGACGCGTAACAGAATTAGTTGCCAAACCACTCTTACATATTCTGTTCCCCGGCCTCTCGCATTTCTCACAACCACTGAGCGGCATGATCGCCGGAAAAAAATCCTTTTTCCAAAAGATCGAATTCTTCAACGATTACGGTGTTGACATCGGTATCCTCATCGACATGTACCTGATGAAAGCACGCGTAGCTGAAGTAAACATCGGCTACATTGAAAACAAAAGCAAACCCTGGGACGCACTCGGCAAAATGAGCCGTGAGGTTTCACGCGCTATCATCACCCGCGCACAACCACAACTCAACGCCGAACTCGCCGGAGAAAGCGGCAGCAGTCTTGAACTCATACAACGTGAAATGTCGAACGTGATCCGCGAAAACCTGGCAGGCTATCGCAAGATGATCGTGCTCGACATGGACAATACCATTCTCAAAGACCGCTTCATCGACCGTTGTGCTGACGCATTTGGTTTTGTACCCAAACTGGAAGAGTTGCGCTTCAGTGAAAAAGATCCGATCATTCTTACCAAACGCATCGGACTGTTACTGAAAAACCGCACAATGGATGAACTCTTGCACGTCATCAGCAGCATGGACATGGCAGATAATATCCAGCAGGTGATTCAATCATACAGGGATAAGGGTTATCTCGTGGGCATCATCAGCCACAGTTATACACTTATTACCAATTACGTACGGCAACAAATCGGCGCTGATTTTTCCGTAGCCCACCAATTAGAGTTTTTTGAAGGCAAAGCCACGGGAGAAGTCGGCCTTCCTTCCTATTTCTTTGGGTCTCCCGACAGCATCTGCGGGCATTCTTTCTGCAAAACCAACGCTTTACAGCATATCTGCGATAAATATAATGTGAAGATGAAGAATTGCATAGCCGTAGGTGACAGCAAAGACGACCGCTGCATGATCGCTTACGCCGGCACCGGTGTGGCTTTCTGCAGCACAGACGAATTGCTGGATAAAATAGCAGACATGCAGATCAAGGAACGGAATTTCGATCCCTTGCTGGAATTGGCATAAAAATTTAATCTGTTAATTATCTATAACCCAAAAAACGATTATGGATAACAAATTGTACAATATCCTGGTACCGGTAGATTTTGCGGTACGCAACAAATGGGCTATCGCCAAGGCAGTTGAATTGGCAAACAGTTTTCAATGCAACATCCACCTGGTGCATGTAACCGGCAAGCGCAAGAATGAAGCCGGCAGACAACGATCGGTGGACACGGCGCTCCGCAAATTGGAGCAGATTAAAACCGCCTACCAGAATCATCTCAGCGGAGAAGGCCATATCGAGATCAGTGTGATCACCGGCAGTAAAATGCGCGCACTGTCCGATTATATCCGCCGTTATGAAATGGACCTGGTCGTTACCGGGCTTTCTCGTTTCAACCTCGTTCAACGATTGATATCCTCCGTTTCCATCAGCCGCCTTGCCAAAAAAACAAACATTCCTGTACTGGCCGTTCGTTCAAGCGGACTGATCTATCATTTCAAAAAAATTGTATTGCCCGTATCCGGAGAAATTCCGATGCGCCAGATACGTTTAGCTGCATTACTCGGACGCGCTTTCAAATCAACCGTTTATTTTGTATCGCTGCGCAAACACGCAGACGGTCATGATAACGTGGTAGACAAAGCCCTTGAGATTGTACAAAGTATTTCGACGATTCCTGTGCAATGTTTCCTGCTGGAAGGCCAGAACCTCGCCAAGAGTACACTGGATTTTTCCCGCAAGATCAATGCTGACCTGATTATGGTTAACCCTGTTAAAGACTTCCGCCTCCCTGGCCTGTGGAGTACATTGACCAACCGCCTGCTTTCTTACGCGTCGCGTATTCCGGTGGTTACGGTCAACAGTAATAAATCATGACCCGTTTTTAGAATCCTCTGAACGAAAAAAAAGCTGACCTGTATGGGTCAGCTTTTTTAATTTAAAAGTCAAACTGTTTGGTCGTGAATCGTCAATGGTGAATAGTGAATGTAGAGCCGTACTTATCACTTAAAACTTACTACTCAACAAAGGCTGTTTAACCTTACACCATACACCTTAAACCTTTCACCTATTACTGCTGCCTCACTTCAATATACCCTGCTCCATTATACGAATGATACTCGCCGTTATACATCGCATCGGCACTCACAGGTCCCATTTTATATTTACCCGGCGACACCGCACGTACCGCATAATAATATACCTGCTTCGCTGAATTGGCATCGACAAAGAAATGAATACGGTCATCCCGCACATCGAGCGCTGTCGGCGTGAAGGCATCTTTGATCCAATCCATACCGGGTATATCTTTCGTACGCGGATTCTCTATTTCAAAACCTGCCGGCAACAGATCGGTGATCACCACATTCTCCACCGGCGTAGAGAATGATTTCTCCAGCGTGATGCCGATAATGATCAGATCATTCTGACGGAAACTGCTTTCCGAAAGCGGATTACCTGAGCGATCATAGAAACGTTTGCGCACTTTCAGGTAACTGTCTTCCTCACGATAAGCCCCGCTGGCGCTGATGCCTTCCGCTTCCCAGAAGTAATACAGCTTACCGGAACCTTTTGCCACCAGCTCGATCTGTGTGCTCTTCAGTGCAGCCATATCACCGCTCCACTGGCCATTGTCGGCTTTCGCTACCACTTTACCTCCCGCACGTATTTCCACACCCGCCGTCGATTGATTGGCGCGGCGCGCATGTTTGCCCAATGCCAGGAATCCGAATGCACGTTCCTGTGTACTGAGGTAACGACGCGCTTTCAATTTTTCTGCTACATGTTTTACCATGATGCCGATCTGCGCATTACCCGGATCCACATCCAGCAATGCATTCAACGCAATCGCTTCGTCGCGGACATCGGAATAGAAGCTACCGCCTGTTTGCGGTACAGATACTTCACCGCTGAATGATCCCGGCAGCATTGCAGCAAACGAGCGGCGGTCACCGGCCGTTGCATAAGCGGCCGATAGCAGGTAACGGCTATCCAGCGCAAGAATCGCTGTATTGGCTTTGTAATAGTTCATTGCCGGTACATTGCTTCGGCCTGCCAATGCCAGTACATAAAGACCATACGCCACTTCCTTCGGCGCGATCTTGCGGTTCTGATCGCGGTTGTAATAATAGGTGATGAGCTCACGGTTCTTCAGCCGGTTGCTCACATAGTTGAGCAATGTTTCGATCAGGTTCGCCTCTACTTCAAAGCCTGCTTTCTTTGCTTCGAGTAAGAAGTGTGCCGCGTAGATGGTGGTCCACCAGTCTTCGGTGCCACCGCCGTCCCAGAGTGTAACGGCACCATTATATAACTGTCGCATTTTGATTTTGCGGATCGCTTCCATGATATTGGTATTAGCATTCGTTCTGCTGGCTTTACCCAGTTGCATCAGATCGGCCAGATCGCCGTAATACAATTGCGGGAATGCGGCAGAGATCGTTTGCTCCGTGCATCCATACGGATATTGAACAAGGTATCTTAATTGTTCTCCCAGTTCCAACGCAGGTGAACGGCTCACCACTAATTTATAATTCGTACTGCCGGGCAGGAAGTCGCTGAGACCGATAGTCAGTTTCTGCGTCGAACCGCCTTCAAGCGTGCCGGCGCCCGTTACTTTCTGCAGCGTGGAAGGAGGACGAACCGAGATCTCTGTTTCATCCGTAAACTTCTCGCCCAGCCCGTTTACCGTTACCGTGATTTTGCCTACACCGATTTTCGGATCAGCTACCAGGCTAAAGGCCGCGCGACCCTCCGATTTCGGATTAAGACTAATGGATTGATTATTGCCCGAGAGCACTTTTATCGCTCCGTTGTCTACACTGATTGAAGCGGATACATTCGTGGCTTTGTCGGTGGTATTGCTGATCGTTACCGGTACGTGCACCGTATCGCCCGGACTGAGGAAACGCGGCAATGCCGTACTGATTACAATGGGATCGGCTACCGTCATGGTATTGGAGGTGGCACCAAAGCGCTGACCTTTATAGGACACAGCCATTAGCCGCAGTTCACCGCTGAACTGCGGAATGTCCACTTCAAACGTCGCTTCACCGCTGCCGTTTGCCTTGGCAATACCGCTCCAGTAGCTAACCACTTTCACACGTTTGGCCGGCATCGGGTTCACACGTTTATCCATCGACAATTCTCCATCACCCCCAGTGCTGCTGAGGCGGGCACGCACTTCGGCAAACAGTAACGGATATAAGTCATAACCCGTTACCTGTAAGGCTTTTTTCTGGTAGAAATAATCGTACGGATCCGGTGTTTTGAAATCGGTGATCTGCAAAACACCATTATCAACGGCGGAGAGTGTTACAAAGCTGCCGGGTGCGGCTTTTACCTTTATCTTCTGCTTCGTTTTCGAACGCACCGTTTTAGCGGCGACAATCTCTACCGGAATTTTTCTTCCTTTTTCTTCCACGGATACATTCTGGAAGCCATGCGCCACCGTCAGCGGAATGTCCGATACCTCATGCGGTTTGATCAGCGTAGCGGTGATGTAAGCGTTCGGCACATGATCGGCAGACATTTTCAGGTCCACGCTGGCCGTACGGTTCTCAACATTTACGTATTGATAAGAAACCACATGATCTGTTTCCACCGTCACCAGCATCTTACCATTGAACGGTGTTTTGAAAAGCGCTTTCACACTTTCACCGGTGAGGTAAGATTTTTTATCCAACTGTATTTCGATATTGCCTTCGGTGTTTACTTCAAATGAATTGTTATTGCCACCGTAGCTGCCATAACTGTAGAATGATTTGCTTACATAGTTGTTGGCACCGGGACGAAAAATACGTATTTCATAATCACCGGGTGAACGCGGTACAAAAGAATAAGGTGTTTTATCACCAATGTTCATTTCTATTTCTGAAACCAATTTGTCTTCCTTCTGCGAATCATAACGGAAATAACTTCCGCTGCGCGTAAGTACCGTACGGTATTCGTGTTTGATCACTTCGATACGCGCCTTTGCGCTCATCGGTTCTCCCTGGCGGTTAACGGAAGCGAGTGTAAACTTCACCGGTTGATTCAGCGGGTAATAATAATACCAGTCGCGCTTGATGCCGAAGAAGGCGTCCTGCGTGAAGATGTCAACAGAGCTCATGCGGCTTACCGGACGCCCGGTTTCGTCGAACACCGTGCTGTAGAAGTTTGCCTGCAGTGCCCCCATGTTGGCATAGGTTGCCGGCACTTCGTATGCTTCATTCGCATTACCGGCCTCATCGGTCTTACCCTGCCGGACTACTTTATCAAAGAAACTGTTTTGATTGGCCAACGTGAAATCGAAGTCGCTGAATTTTTCCGCGGAGAAATATTTTTGTTTTACCTGGATCTCCGTCTCATAATTGCGGTTGGCAGCAGGAGGCCCGAAGAAGTTCATCGCGTTGATGGTGAGCGCGGCGGACTCACCGGGGCGCAGGAATTCCTTGTTCAGTTTGGTGTTTACGCGAATGCGATCGGGTACAAATTCTTCGACGGAAAAATTCTTGCTTGCCAGCAACAGGTCGTTGCTGCTGTACACTTCCAGTGTATAGCCACCCGTGATGGCTGAATACGAAAGATCGATATTGCCTTCGAGCGAACCTTCTTCGTTCAGGTTTTTGCGGAAGCTTTTCAATTCCTTCCCATTCGGCAGCAGGAATTTCATCTTCAAAGGAATATTCTCCGGCGTTTTCCATTGTTTGTCACGGATGATCACGGAGAAGTTGATCCGCTCACCCGGACGATAGATATCGCGCTCGGCATAGACAAAAGCATCCAGGCCGCTGGGATTGTTGCGCTTGCCACCCACTTCAAAGCGGGAGGTATTTACTCTTGTATTGTTGAAGGGGAGATAGTTGAAGTCATCGGCGGTTTTGGCGATCACCATGGCCGGCCTGAATCCTGCATAGTCTTTTTTAGTGCCCGTACTGATCTCGGCCACACCTTCTGCATTGGTGCTGCCGGTGCCGATCAGTTGGTTGTTGGCGGCATACACCGCTACGTTTACTTTATCGGCCGGTGAGGCGGATTTGATCGAGTTGACGAACACGTATAATTTATCCTGTCCTTCTTTCGCGATCAATCCGAGATCGGACATGGAAATAAAGCGGCTGTCGCGCACCCAGTAGTCTTCTGTTGAGCGGATCATCACATGATATACACCTTTGAATTCGGGCAGGCGGTCTTCGAACTGAGAAAAGTTCAGCAGGCGGCCGGCTCCGCTTTTGGGAAGTGAGCGTGTATCGATTTCTTTTTCGTAGATCACATCACCCAACGTCACATCACCGCTGCTGTAGTCATCGTAATAATCTCCTTCTTCTTCGTAACCACCGGATGTTTTTTCGCGGGGATAGTAACCATACCGCTGTGCGTTGATGAGGTTGTTCTCGTATATTTTCGAGATCACCAGTTTTACTTTCGGCACATTGGTAACGCGGATTTCCACATTGCGGTTGCCCTGGCGGGAAAGATAGACCGCTTTGCTATTGGTGAATTTGATATCCGCTTCCATTTCGCCGAAGGCAACGCTTCCTTCATAATCCTCTTTCAACACACCGCCGATCTTGCCGCGCAGGCCTTTCAGGATACGCACCATGTATGATTTCTCGGCATCGAACTTATCACTGCGCAGGATAAAACCGTTGTCGGTGATTTCTGTCGTGTATTCGAGGGACGGTTCAAACCTTACAAACTCTTTCAGGCTTTGCCCGGTCAATTGCTGGCTGGTATAAAAACGGATCATGCCTTCTGCGCCGTCGTGCTCCGATTCCATATCCTGGATAGATAACACATAGGGTGAAGGAATGGAGAGATTGGTGCTCAGGTCTTCCGACGTGCTGTTGCCGCCGCCCTCAGGTTTCAATCCTTTGCCGATGGTTACGCGCGTTTCATAATCCTTATCTTCCAGTTTGAGACCGGTGAGCCGGACCGTAATCCTTGTATCGGGTGAAACGGTCACCATCGTGAAGTCCTGTTTTTTGCCCTCGACCTCGATCCTGAGGCGGTCTTTTAACTCCGCCGGATTCACTTTATAATTAAACACGAGGTCCATCTGCGGAATGGCGGAGGTATTGCTTTCCCCCTGCCACATCACCTGCGAATTGGCCAGAGAAAGCGAAGGCGTATGGAAATTGATCTTGTCTGCATTCTTAACGTTGTTGAATTTGCTGTACTTCAGTACACCGCTTTTGACTTTTGCTTTGTAATTCGTAGCCGGAGAAAGCGGTTCGGACGGAGAAAACACCAATTCGTCCGGACTTTCCCAACGAAAGCGGCCTTTGATAGCCGGCTCGAAGGTTACATACTCTGTACTGTCCCACGCATTCAGCAGGGAGTCGGATACCAGCGACTGATCGAATCGGAAAACAAGATTGGTCAGCAGCGGCACTTCGCCTTTGGCGTTCGTATAATCCAGGCGGATGCCATTGCGTTTGCAGGAAATGGCCAGTACCGATAAAGTGATTACGGTAAGAAGCAGGCTTCTGATGCGCATGTTGGAAAGATTTAATATAATCAAAACCGGAAATGGTTTCAAGAGAGGCGTTTTGGAATACAAATGAAAGGTATCGAAAACCCGAAATATAACCATACCACTCTTCCGCAAATTTGTTCACTTATACCTCTTCGTGGTATTGAGATGATGCGAATGTGCAATTCCATAATTTCGTGCAAACAGTCCTGAATGAAATTGAAGCTACCCCGCATTAACTGGAAGCGCCTGCTGATCCGCACCGGCATCGGCATTGTGGGGTTGTTTTGCCTGTTTGTGCTGGCCAACTGGCTGTTCCCTTTACCTGATAAAGTAAATTATTCCCGCGTAATACTCGATGATCGCGGAGAAATCATGAACGCCTACCTCACGCCCGATGAGAAATGGCGCATGAAAACAGAATTGAACGAAATATCGCCGTTGCTCCGCAAGACCATCGTGGCAAAAGAAGATAAATATTTTTACTCACACCCCGGCATAAATGTAGTAGCGGTGGCACGCGCGGCTATCATGAATTTAATCCGCATGAAAAGAACCAGTGGCGCCAGCACCATCACGATGCAGGTGGCGCGTGCGCTGGAACCTCGTCCGCGTAACCTCTGGAGTAAAATGGTAGAAACCTTCCGCGCTTTTCAACTGGAATGGAAATACAGCAAGGATGAGATTCTGCAGATGTACCTCAATCTCGTTCCTTACGGCGGCAATATCGAAGGCGTGAAGGCGGCTTCTTATTTATATTTTGGAAAAAATCCGGATCACCTTTCGCTGGCAGAAATCACCGCGCTCAGCATCATTCCCAACCGCCCTTCTTCGCTCGTCATCGGCCGGTCGAACGGATTGATCGTGGAAGAACGCAACCGCTGGCTGAATAAATTTGCCCGTGATCATTTGTTTTCTGAAAAAGAGATCGCCGATGCTTTGGCGGAACCGCTCACGGCTACGCGGGGCGTTGTGCCACATCATGCCCCCCATCTGTCCTACAGACTTGCCCGCTCGGGTGATGTCAATACAAAAACGCATATCCGTCTCAATACACAATTAAAAACGGAGAAGCTGGTAGCAGATTATATCCGCTCACAGCGGCTGCAACAAATCCGCAACGCAGCAGTGGTCGTTATCGACAACCGAACCCACCAGGTGATCACGTATGTGGGTTCGGCAGACTTTGCGGATACAACGGACGGCGGACAGGTGGACGGCGTCCGGGCGATACGGCAGCCCGGCAGTACCTTGAAGCCGCTGCTTTATGCGATGTGTTTTGATGAAGGACTGCTCACACCCAAAACCATTCTCACCGACGTGCCGGTCAACTATGAAGGGTACGCACCCGAAAACTATGACAAGAAATTCAACGGTTACGTTACCGTAGAATATGCGCTGGAGCACTCCCTGAATATTCCGGCCGTTAAAAGTCTGAAGCTGCTGACGGCGGAAAAATTCATTCATAAACTGGTGCAATGCCGTTTCCGCCAGGTACAGAAAGACCAGCGCAAACTCGGACTGTCGCTGATCCTGGGTGGCTGCGGTACCACACTGGAAGAACTGACTGCTCTGTTCTCCGCATTTTCCAACGAAGGAAAATATTACGCGCCGTCGTTTACTTCGGGCGACTCCTCTACGCAGAGCTTTTCAATGATCAGTCCTGCGGCGGCCTATATGGTGAATGAAATTTTGTCCAAAGTAAACCGTCCCGATTTTCCGCTCAACTGGACCGCCACCGAGCGCATGCCGAAGATCGCCTGGAAGACCGGCACCAGTTATGGGCGTCGCGATGCCTGGAGCATCGGTTATAATAAAAACTATACAATAGGCGTATGGACCGGTAACTTTTCGGGCGTGGGTGTGGCAGCATTGAGTGGTGCGAACACGGCAACGCCGCTGTTGTTTAAAATATTCAACACGCTCGATTACGACAACGACCGCGAATGGTTCAATCAACCATCCGATCTCGACATCCGGCAGGTATGCAGCGAAACAGGACTGCCGCCATCCGATCATTGCACCAACCTGGTGACCGATTATTTTATTCCGCTGTTGTCTGCAACTCAGACCTGCAACAACCGCCAGGAAGTAATGGTAGACGCGGCAGAAAAAATATCCTACTGCCGGAGTTGCGCGCCGTTGGCAGGATACAAAAAGAAAATGTACAAGGTAATCGATCCCGATATGCAGGGCTGGCTGGCAGACAATCATCTTCCTTACGAAGCTATTCCGCCGCATAATCCTGACTGTCAGCTGATCTTTAAAGGCAATGCGCCTGTGATCCATTCGCCGGTCAACGGCACCGAATACCTGATCAGTAAGAAAAATCCCGAGCCGCTGCAACTGATGTGCAAAACTGCGAACGATGTGAGCAAGGTATATTGGTATATAGACAATAAATTCTTCAAAAGCGGTCACCCGTCTGAAAAACAATTCTTCATGCCACCCGACGGGCCGGTAAAAATCTCCTGTACCGACGACAAAGGCCGCAACCGGGACATTAAGATCATGGTTAAACACGTCGATCTCTAGTATTCAACAAAAAAAAATACGGTTTTGAGGGGTAGAAACTCATTCGTACGAAACTTTTCCTACCTTTAAATCATGAAGCAGAAGGAGCAGTCATCGGAGCCTACGCGTTCAGAGCTGGAAATATTGCAGGTGTTGTGGCAACATGGCCCGTCGACCGTACGTTTTGTAAACGATACGCTCAATGAAAAAACGCGGAGTGTGCAATATACCTCTACGTTGAAGCTGATGCAGATTATGGTAGAAAAAAAGTTATTGCTGCGCGATGAAAGCAGCATGAAACATATCTACCAGGCGGCGATGAAAGAAGACGAGACCAAAGGTTTATTGCTTGAAAAATTTGTGGATACGCTTTACGGCGGATCGGCCCGTCACCTGATGATGCAGTTGCTGGGTAACAAACAAACATCCAAAAAGGAATTACAGGAAATCAAAAAACTGCTGGACGATCTTGATAAGGATCCGGCCTAAAACCGCTGAGTATGTCACTATTGTTTTCGCTCCTGCCCTCCGGCGTGCTGCAAGCCATTTCGCGTGTGCTGCTGCATTCGATCTGGCAAGGTTTGTTGCTGGCAGTTGTTGCCGCTGTGGTGGTTTTGTGTACCCGTCATTCGCGGCCGGCCGTGCGATACAATCTTTTGCTCATCACCTGGGCACTGTTCCTGCTCTGCGTAACCGGCACCTCCATCCGCGAAGTAGCGCAGTTTAATAAACCTGCCACAACCCAGGCGATTACTTCTTCCACACCTGTTTATATCAGTTCACTCAGCAGTGCGGGTCAGCGTTTCCTGGCGACACTCGATAATTATTCAAATTATATTTTCTCTGCGTGGTTCATCTTTTTCCTTTGCAAACTGATTTACTTACTCGCAGGTATTGGTTATATCCGTCATCTGCGTCAGTCCAATATCACGGCACCGCCGCTGGAATGGCAGCAGCGCCTGCAGGAACTGGCCACCCAATTACAAATCCGCCGCCGCGTGGTTTTATTACAATCGGCGCTGGCCCGTGTTCCATTAGTCACAGGCATCGTCAAACCCGTGATCCTTTTACCGGCAGGATTGATCACACAATTACCACCCGATCAGATCGAAGCTATTCTTTTGCATGAACTGGCGCACGTGCGCCGCCAGGACTATCTCGTTAATCTTGTACAGCAATTAGCCGAAGCGATCTTCTTCTTCAATCCCGGTTTATTGTGGGTATCGCGGCTGATCAAAGATGAAAGGGAAAATTGTTGTGATGAACTTGCTTTGCAGCAACTACCCGACCGCCGGCAACTGATTCATGCGCTGGTAGCGTTCCAGGAATATCATCTTGCGGGGTATCCGCCGGCACCGGCTTTCCCGGGAAGGCCGCCTCATTTACTGACGCGTGTGCAACGCATGCTCAGCCGCCGCAATAGTTTATTGTCGAAATGGGAATTCCGCACGCTGACTGTTTGCCTCGTATTGTTGTTGCTTACACTCACAAGCCTGGTAGTACCTGATAATATAAGCAGCAGAGAGAACACAGCCGATACAGCTTTTCAGGCGAGAAGGGATACTATTCCAACCGCGGCCATCAACCTTTCTCCCTTGCTGCCGGTACCGGTGGTAATGCCCGCTGCACAACAATCCGGCATTCATCCTGCAGAAGTATGCGCGCCATCACCCGTTACTACTACTACCACTACCACAACGACAACAACTACCACCACAACCACCATAACCGGTGACGACGATCCTGTTCACGTAGTTAAAGTGAGCGACAATATCAATATCCCTTTGCACATTTCTATCAGTAAAAACGGAAATACTACCGTTACCGGAGATGGACAGGCCATTAAAAACAGTGCAAAGAAAACAGGCACAACAAGATACTACGACAACGGTATCAGTGTTGAACTAAAAGACGGAAAGCTGCATAAGCTGATGTACGAAGAGGATAAGCGCGCCAGAGAACAACTAAAAGAAGCAGAAGCCAATGCACAACGTATTGTTGATGAAGAAATGTATAAACACAGTGAAAACATTAAACGTAATCTGCCCATTTCCAGGATCACCAATGAACATGGCGACCCGCGGGTAAATGCGATCACACGTGCACTGGTTAATGAAAAGGTGTTGCCCGACCCTTATCCCGTTGCAGCGAGTGGCAACATTCCGCATATTTCCTATATGCTTTCCAATGATGAATTGATTGTAAACGGTATCAAACAACCCGATGCCATTCATTCCCGGCTGAAAAGCCGCTTTCTCAAACCGGGAATGACTGTCAAAGTCAACTGGCAATCCTGATTTAAAGTCATACTATTCTTAACCCGGCCGGTCGTCGTGCAACTTGTCCTGTACAACGATCAAGCCCCTTACGCGCCTGCCCGCAGGCATGAGGTATCATTTTGTCTTTTATGAAAAAAAAGCTGTTCACCCTTTTATGTCTTGTCGCGTTTGCGCAATTGTATGCCCAGTCCCAGGGCCGCATTGCCGGAACTGTCGTTAACCACGATCAGCAGCCCATTGCCGGAGCCACCATCTCCCTGCGCTCGCCTGGCGACTCTTCTTACAACCGCTCTTTCGCGGCAGACAATGCGGGTAAGTTCGACTTTAACCCTATCACACCCGGAAACTATACTTTCTCCATCACCGCCGCGGGTTATTTGCCACTGAAGGATACCTTGCTGATCGGCTCCGGTTTGCGCGACATGGGCGTGTTGGTTTTGTTACAACAACAAACCAATATGGAAAATGTAACCGTTACCAGCCGCCGTCCTTATGTAGAGCAAAAGATCGACCGTGTGGTGGTGAACGTGGATGCATTGATGTCCAACGCGGGTAAATCGGCGTTTGAAGTGCTGCAAAACAGTCCGGGTGTGCAAGTGGATGAAAACGGCGCGGTAACCTTGAAAGGAAAAGGTGGCGCGGTGGTGTTCATCGACGACAAACCCACCTACATGTCGGGATCAGATCTCGTAGCTTACCTGCGTTCTTTACCTGCGGGTGCACTCGACAAAATCGAACTGATGTCGAACCCGCCTGCGCGCTACGATGCGGCCGGTAATGCAGGCGTGATCAACATCCGCACGAAAAAAATAAAACGCAGTGGTTTCAACGGCACGCTCAATCTTGGTTACAGCCAGGGAATTTATCCCAAATCTTCCAATAGTTTTCTCTTCAACTACCGCACCGGCAATGTGAACTTCTTTGGCAATGTGAGTTATGAAAACAGCCAATACTACAATGATCTCACCATCGACCGTTTTTATTTCAATGATGATGGAAGTCCGGCTTCTTCTTTTACACAGCAAACGGATCTTCATACACACGGAAAAAGTATCAACTGGAAAGCCGGCCTCGATTATAACATCAGCAAACGTTCGGTACTTGGCGTAGTGATAACCAACCTGAACCGTCAGAATCTCCGCGGTGTATACAGCACCAACAAACTATTTAATGCCGCCGATCAACTGGACTCGTTTATCACAGCGGACAACAAAGCGCCGATGCGCATGAACAATACCAGCAGCAATATCAATTACCGTTATCAATTCAAAAAGCCCGGTCGTGAATTGTCGATGGATGTTGACTATATCCGTTTCAATACACGCTCGCGTCAATATTCACTCAATTCCAGCTATGAAGCTGACGGCACAGAAAAAGGAAATGACTTCCTCCGTGGATACCTGCCTTCTTCCATTGATATTTATTCCTATAAAGCCGACTATGTACATCCGCTGACCGCTTCATTGCGGATGGATGCGGGTTTCAAAACAAGCCATACACGTACCGACAACAAAGCAGATTATTATCGTACGATAGGCGGTAACACCTCAGCAGATTATGACATCAGCAACCATTTTCTTTACACCGAAAACATTCATGCCGCTTACCTGAATTTCAGCCAGGAGTGGTCGAAGTTCTCGATACAGGGAGGCCTTCGTTATGAGAACACCACCCTGAAAGGAAACCAGCTCGGTAATCCGGCGAAACCCGATTCCCAATTCCGCCGCAGCTATGCGCAGTTGTTCCCAACGTTTTATGCCTCTTACCGCTTTGACAGTTTGTCAAGAAATCAACTGACGCTTTCTTATGGCAAACGCATCAACCGTCCGTACTACCGCGATCTGAACCCATTCGTCAGCCCGCTCGATAAGTTCACCCTGTATGTCGGCAACCCATTTCTCAATCCGACTATTTCACACACCGTTGAGTTGACGCATGTGTTCAAAAACATGATCACTACTTCTTTCTCGTGGAACAATACCATTGATGAAATAGGAGAAACGATACAATTGGAAGAGAACCGTTTTTACAGCCGGCCGGGCAACATCAGCAAAAGTGGTTATTTGTCGTTGTCCGTCAATGCCTCACTGAATCCGGTAAAAGCATGGACCCTGAATATGTATGCGGAACTGACGCGCGTGCAGACCAAATCCGCTTTGTATACCGAACAGGTTGACACGGCCGCCTACTTTGGTTATGGCAACATCAGCAACCAGGTACAATTGGGCAAAGGCTGGACCGCAGAGTTGGGTGGATTTTATTTAGGCCAACGCATCACCGGGCAATTTGTATTAGCCGGATTCTGGGTAATGAATGCCGGTATCCAGAAAAAAATACTGAATAACAAAGGCACGGTGAAACTTACAGGCAGTGATATTTTCCATACACGTATCAACCAGGGAAAAATCAACAACCTGCGGAATGGCCAGGGCCGTTACCGGAATATTCTCGACTCGCAGATCATCACGCTGAATTTTGTGTACAGCTTTGGTAAATCCGCCAACAACCAGCGAAGAAAAACAGGTGGCGCGGATGACGAGCGCCAGCGCGCAGGAAACTAATAAATGTGAAGATGTGCCGGGACGAATGTCCCCGGATGTATAAATTGAACAGCCATTCACTTATTGCCGATTGACTGATCTAATTATGAAACAACACCCGGGTGGTGGTTCGTGTATACACGAACCACGGGAGGAGGCTGCTTATTGACGATTGACCATTCACCATTCACTATTCACCATTCACGATTCACCATTCACTCACCCAAGTATCGCGCTCGCCGCTTCTTCTCCCGTAACAATCGCTCCTTCCATAAACCCCTGCCAATCGGCCAGATGCTCGCCCGCAAAATGTGTATGCAGATGTGGTTTTTGTAATGCTTCTCTTACCTTAAACCACTGTCCTCTTCCATAAACGGCATACGCCCCTTTGGTAAACGGATCATTGCCCCAATAATAATTCACCTGCTTTTCCAGCAAGGGACGTACGGGACCGAAAAAAGGATCAAGGGTTTGTGCCACCATATCCGCACGCCATGCATCAGTCTGACCGGCGGCAACAGCGGCTTTGTCACCGATGGTATAGGAAAGCAAAGCGCCTTTCTTTTTGCCCTGTTCTTTTGTTGCGTAATAAAAATAATGCGGGCTTTGATCACTGATAAGATCGAAGCGATCGTCTTTCCAGAATTTTTCTTTGAAGAGCAAAGGATTTTTGTTGATGCGCGCATATTGCAGTTCCGCCAATGCGGTTTGCTGTACCGCAGGCAATTCCGGTAACCAGCGGATTTGCTGAACGGCAAATGTCGGTGCAGTACAGATGAGTTTATCTGCCGTGAATTCGCGCCCATTGTCGCAGGTTACTTTTACACCGCGTTCGTTTTGTTCAACGCTGAGTACACGGTGTTCGAGATTGATTTTGCCGCGGCCAATCTTATCGGCTAATTTTTCTGCCAGCCTGCCATTACCGCCGCGGATCTTGCAGTCCATTTCATTTTTCTCACTGCTCTCCGCATATTCGGCGAGTGCGGCAAAAGCCGAAACATGGCGGATGCTTTCCCCAAAATCTGTACTATCCAGTAACTCACGTATATCGAGATCGCGGCCATCGCAACCCTGGTTCACCAGGTAGCGCCACCAGTCGATACGGTCCAGCTCTTCCTGCTGCGGGCGCTCCAGGGTTTTATAGTTCTCAATAATTTCCCGGAATTTTTGTTCCCAGGCATCGCTGTAGTTCCATTGTCCGCTTGGCGTATGTTTTCCCTGGTAAATAAGATGGGTATCGAATTGGTTGTTGTGCAACAATAGCCCGAGTTCGTTGCAAAGTTCCTGCACACGGATATGCGAAAGCCCCACCCATTCGGCGCCAAGTTCCACTACCAGGTCTTCATCTTTATCAATCTGGTGCGAGAACACCCGGCCGCCGATGCGGTTGCGTCCTTCCAGTATTACGCAGTCAATATTCCGTTGATGGAGATAATAGGCTGCCGCAAGGCCGGAAAAGCCTGCGCCGATGATAATTACACGGGGTTTGACAGGGGTGATCAGCCTGCCCCAGGTAGACGAGGTCAGTAATAATCCTCCGGTAGCCAATGTGGCTTCCTTCAGGAATTGTCTGCGCGAACTCATATGATCAGGTTGGTTTAATGGCAATAGCCCGGCAAAGCTGTTGGTTAGTCAGCTTTGTCGATCGAACTGGCTCCGCTCGAATTGCTCGTGGCGGCCCCATTTCCTTTGTACCGGATACCCGAAGCGCCACTCGCATCGAGATCCAGTTTTACGCTGCCGAATACCGATGCTTTGGAAGCGCCGGATGCGTTCACTTTCACTTCTTCTGCCAGGAGATCGGGCGCTTTCACGCTGCTGGCTCCGGTCGATTCCACATCTGCTTTTTTTGTTTCGCCGGAAATGATCAGTTCAGATGCACCACTTGCCTCAAGGCTCACTTCAGGAGCGCGCAGGTTCACAATGGCTTTGGACGCGCCACTCGCTTCAATGCTTATCTTTTCTTCACAGAGCAAACGGCCGGTTACTTCCAGGCTCGACGCCCCCGACACATCAATGTCTTTTACTTTGGGCATACTTACATACACCACGATATCTTCCGTGGGACTGATACTGGTATTATCCTGCTGGCGGATATGCAGGGTGCCGCCACTTACTTCTATCTCTATCAGGCGCTGCAGGTTTTCATCCGCTTTTACTTTCACCTTGAAGGTATTTTCCTGCGTGAGTACCACGTTCACGGCATTGCTGACTTGCACATTGTGAAAATCACTGGCCTGGCGCTCCTGGGTGGTGACGTTGCCGTTCCCTTTTACACGTTCGTTGATCAGGTTGCAGGAGCAGGTAAGCAGTACGGAAAAAAGCAGGATGGGAATGATTTGTTTCATGCAGGAATGAGCTTTTGAAAAGTTAAGGTATTACTAATAGCCGATATGACGTAAAAAGGCATCGGCAGGTTACCGTTTAAATCATTAATAATTGTCTTTGCGGCGGCTCCGCTGTTTTCTTACCTTCGCGTCACTATGACGGAAAAAATCCTTATTCTCGATTTCGGCTCTCAATACACACAACTGATTGCCCGGGCCGTACGCGAAGCCAACGTTTATTGCGAGATCATCCCTTTCCATAAATCGTTTTCTTTTGAGCCGGGGCTCAAAGGGATTATTCTCTCCGGTTCGCCGTTTTCCGTCAATGACACCAACGCTCCGGATGTTGACGTACAATCGTTTATAGAAAAAGTACCCGTACTGGGTGTTTGTTATGGTGCCCAGCTCACCGCCCGCCGCTTTGGCGGGGTGGTAGCCAAAAGCAACAAACGCGAATATGGCCGCGCCATTCTCCAATCCAAACAACAGGATGTACTGCTCAACGGGATTTCCCCCGACAGCCAGGTGTGGATGAGCCACAGCGATTCCATTAAGGAACTGCCGGCAGGTTTTGAATTGCTGGCCGATACCGAAAGCATTCCCGTTGCCGCCTTCCGCAAGGCAGCGGATCAACCCGGATGCCCCTTGTACGGCGTACAGTTTCACCCCGAAGTATACCATTCCACCGAAGGAAAAAAACTCATCTATAACTTTTTAGTGGATATCTGCGGATGCGCACAGGACTGGACACCTGCGCATTTCATCACCGATACGGTTGAAGCGCTCAAAAAGCAGATCGGCGACCGCAAAGTGATCATGGCGCTCAGCGGCGGTGTAGATTCTACTGTTGCCGCCACCCTGATCAGCCGCGCCATCGGCGAAAATCTTTACGGCATTTTCGTTGACAACGGCGTGCTGCGCAAAAATGAATTTCAACAGGTGCTCGACACCTATGCTCAATTGGGCCTGAACGTAAAAGGTATCGATGCCAAAGACCGTTTCTATACAGAGCTGGCCGGCAAAACTGATCCGGAAGACAAACGCAAAGTGATCGGCCGCCTGTTCATCGACGTTTTCCAGGAAGAAGCCAAACATATCGACGGCATCGGCCTGCTGGGACAAGGCACCATTTACCCCGACGTGATCGAGAGCGTTTCGGTTCACGGACCCTCCGTGACCATCAAATCGCACCACAACGTGGGTGGCCTGCCGGAAAAAATGCACCTGGAACTGGTGGAGCCGCTGCGCAATCTTTTTAAAGACGAAGTACGCAAGGTTGGCCGCGAACTCGGCATTCCCGCCGACATGATCGACCGCCATCCTTTCCCGGGTCCGGGTCTCGCAATCCGCATATTGGGCGAGATCACCGAAGAAAAGGTACAATTATTGCAGGAAGCGGATCACCTCTACGTGAAAGGCCTGAAAGATAACAATCTGTATGCAACCGTATGGCAGGCAGGTGCTATCTTGTTACCGGTAAAAAGTGTGGGGGTCATGGGTGACGAACGCACTTATGAATATACCGTGGCATTACGGGCCGTGACAAGTGTGGATGGTATGACGGCTGACTGGGCACATCTGCCCTACGAATTCCTGGCCAATATCTCTAACGAGATTATCAACCAGGTAAGAGGTATTAACCGCGTAGTGTATGATATCAGCAGCAAGCCGCCGGCTACCATCGAGTGGGAGTAATCACCGGTGCCATTAAATCTGCATACATGAAAAAATTCCTAGCCGCCTTTTTCCTTCTTGCATTGGTGCAATTCAAAGCCGGTGCACAAAACGGCGTGTCGCACCGTATTGCGGTTTTCGTACCGCTGTACCTCGATTCCGCTTTCGATGGCATGGATGAATACCGCTATGCCGGTAATAACATGCCCAAATTCATCGGTCCCGGCCTCGAATTTTACGAAGGTGTACAACTCGCACTCGACTCGCTGGAAAAAGAACAGGCACACCTGGAAGTTTTCATCTACGATACACGTTCTACTAAGCAAACACTCGAACAGCAGCTTGACAAAGCCGCCCGCGACAAAGTAGAACTTATCCTCGCCCATTGCACCACCAGTGAAGTAAAAACTTTTGCCGATAAAGCACTGGAAGCAAATATTCCCGTTATCAATACCACCATGCCCAACGAAGGCGGTGCTTCGGGTAATCCTTTTTTCGTAGTGCTCAATCCCACACTGCGTACGCAATGCGAAGGCATTTATAGTTATGTAAAAAAATATTATACCGGTAAACGCATCGTGGTATTCCGCAAAAAAGGACGGTTGGAAGACGGCATTAAATCCTATTGGGAAGATGCCGCCAAATTGCAGGCAGGCAGCGCGCTGAAAGTAAAATATGTAGACCTGCCCGACAGTTTTACCATCAATCATCTGCGTCCGCACCTCGATACCACACAGCAAACGATTTGCCTGGCCGGCTCACTCGATATCAATTTCGGCAGCCGCCTGATCAAACAACTGGCATCGATCAATAAAAAATACCGTTCCGTAGTGATCGGCATGCCGACCTGGGAGTCATTGCGCGGCGACCTGAACAAAACCGAATACAAAGGCCTGGAAATCATTTACAGTACCCCTTTTTATAACGCAAGGCAGGACAAAGCCAGCCGCAGCATCATCCACTATTTCACCACCCGCATGTTTTCGCGGCCGAGTGATATGGTGTTCCGCGGATACGAGACCACCTGGAATTTTGGCCGCCTGCTGATCAAATACGGCAAAGACCTGGCCTCCAATCTGGGGAATAAACAGTACTCTTTGTTTACCGATTTTGACCTGCAACCGGTGCTCGACCGCAACTCGCTCACCCTCGACTACTTCGAAAACAAAAAGCTTTACTTCATTAAATACTTCGACGGAGCTATCAAATCCGTTAACTGATCCCTTTCCCCTTGTGCAGCTCCGGCATGTTATTTTCATAATAACCGTATGCCGCTGATTGAATTTACCGAAGCAGGATTGTACTGCCGTGCCGGAGGATTTTATATAGATCCCTGGAAACCCGTAGACCGGGCCGTCATTACGCACGCCCACAGCGACCATGCCCGCTATGGCAGCCGCTGGTACCTCTGCCATCACCTTACATTGCCTTTACTGCGTCTCCGCCTCGGCGATATTGTAGCCGAATCGATCGGATGGAACGAGCCGCTGAAAATCGGAGATGTGACTATCCGCCTCCATCCCGCCGGGCACATCATCGGTTCTTCGCAAATTCGGATCGAACACAAAGACGAAGTATGGGTGTTCAGCGGCGATTACAAAACGGAAGACGACGGCATTAGTGGTGCCTTTGAACCGGTAAAATGTCATACGTTCATTACCGAATCAACTTTTGGGCTGCCACTCTATCGCTGGCAGCCGCAGGCAGCACTTTATCAATCGATCGTCGACTGGACCGTCGCCACTGTTGCCGACGGACTCACGCCGGTGATCACCGGTTATAGTTTAGGCAAAGCCCAACGCATACTGGATTGTTTAAGCAAAACCGGCTTGCCGGTATTTGTGCATGGCGCCATCTGGAACATACAACAGGCATTGCTCAGCGCAGGTCTTCCGCAACCCGAAGTAAAACGCGTACAGCCCGATCTTCCTGCATCCACCTACAAAGGAGCCGTGATCGTGGCGCCACCGGGCGCAGATGGCAGTACCTGGATGCGAAGATTTTCTCCCTACCGCACCGCCAATTGCAGCGGATGGATGCAGGTCCGTGGCAATGTCCGGCGCCGCAATGCCGACGCAGGATTCGCACTCAGCGATCATGCCGACTGGCAGGGATTGTTAAGCGCCGTAAAAGCAACGGGGGCAGAGCAGGTATATGTGACACATGGTTTTCAATCTGCCTTCAGCCGCTACCTCACCGAATTGGGCATAGCAGCAGCAGAAGTAAAAACGGCCTACGGCACCGAAGAAGAGGAAGAAGCCGCTGCCACCTCGGAGGGTGATGCCGCATGAAAGCGTTTGCACAACTCATCACCGTATTGGGCACCAGCACCAAGACCAATGATAAACTGGATACATTGGTCCGCTATTTTGCCACTGCACCCGACCGCGATAAAGTCTGGGTAATCGCCCTCTTCAGCGGACGGCGCCCCAAACGGCTCGTAAATGCCGCCCTGTTAAAGAAGTGGTGCATGGAAGAAACCGAGCTACCCGAATGGTTATTCGAAGAAGCCTATCATACGGCAGGTGACCTGGCCGAAACAATCGCCCTGCTGTTACCACCGCCCGTAGTTGCTTTGGAAGAAATGCGCACGCTCGCTTCGCTAATGGACGAGATCATCGCGCAGGACCAGCAGCCGGAAGAAAACAAAAGAGCATTCGTAACGAAGCACTGGAAAGAAATGACACAGGGCGAACGTTTTGTGTTCAATAAATTACTAACCGGCAATTTCAGGATCGGTGTGTCGCAAAAAACAATCGTAAACGCGCTGGCAAAAGCCACAGGCGTTACAGCCAACCTCATCGCGCACCGCATCACCGGCAACTGGGACCCTGTGACCATTCCGTTTGAAGAGCTGATGAGCGAGACGGCTACAGCCGCCGATAATTCCAAACCTTATCCTTTTTGTCTTTCCTACGCCGTCGATGACGTGCATGCACTCGGCAACGCCAACGATTGGCAGGCCGAATGGAAATGGGACGGCATCCGCGGGCAGGTGATCCGCCGCGAAGGAGAATTGTTTGTATGGAGCCGCGGCGAAGAACTGGTGACGGAAAAATTCCCCGAATACACCAATCTGCTTCAGGCATTGCCCGATGGCATCGTGCTCGATGGCGAGATCATTCCGAGCGTGGAAGGAAAACCTTTACCCTTTGCTTTGTTACAAACACGCATCGGCCGCAAGAATGTAACGAAGAAACATTTGCAGGAAGTACCCGTTACGTTTTTCGCCTACGATATATTGGAATACGAAGGAAAAGACATCCGCGACTGGCCGCTGCTGCAACGCAGGGAACTATTGGAATCAATTACACAACAAGCGAATCATCCGCTGCTGTTGTTGTCACCGGTCGTCGGTTTTTCGTCCTGGGATGAACTAACCACACTCCGCGAAAGTTCACGCGACAACGGAGCAGAAGGTCTGATGTTGAAAAATAAAAATTCCATCTACCATGCCGGCCGCAAAACCGGCGACTGGTGGAAATGGAAAGTAGATCCGCTGACGATCGACGGTGTGTTGATCTACGCACAGAAAGGCCATGGGCGCCGGAGCAACCTGTATACCGACTATACATTTGCTGTCCGCGACGGCGATCAACTCGTAAGTTTTGCCAAAGCCTACTCCGGCCTCACCGATAAGGAATTTGCACAGGTGGATGCTTTTATCAAAAGAAATTCGATCGAGAAATTTGGTCCCGTGCGCACGGTAAAACCTGAACTGGTATTTGAAATTGCTTTTGAAGGCATTGCCGCCTCCAATCGTCACAAATCCGGCGTAGCTTTGCGTTTCCCCCGCATGCATCGCTGGAGAACAGATAAAAAGCCGGAAGAGATCAATACCCTCGACGATCTGAAAAAAATGCTGGAGGCTTATGGCAAATGAAGTTGCAGGAAACAAAAGGATATCGACTGATCAGTGAGTGGCTGGCTTCCGGTGATCGCCGCGCATTTGCTTTCCAGGAAGAAACCTGGCAACATATTCTCAAAGGAGAAAGCGGTCTGGTAAATGCGCCCACAGGTTTTGGCAAAACGTTTTCCGTTTTCCTCGGCGTGCTCATCCGCTACATTAATCAACATCCCGACGATTATCAGCAGAAAAAAAATAACGGTCTGCAGCTCTTGTGGTTGACACCGCTTCGTGCATTGGCCAAAGATATCGGGCGCGCCATGGAAGAAGTAATTGCGGCGCTGGATATGAATTGGCAGGTGGGCATACGCAATGGCGACACATCGCAGGCGGAGCGCGCCCGGCAGAAAAGACATTTACCCGAAATCCTGATCACCACACCGGAGAGCCTGCACCTGATGATCGCGCAGAAAGGTTATCCCACCGTGTTTCAATCCCTGTCGGTGATCGCCGTGGATGAATGGCACGAACTGATGGGCAGCAAACGCGGCGTGCAGGTGGAACTCGCCGTATGCCGGTTGATCGGTTTGAGAAAACAACAGTCGCTGCCGCCTCCTTCGGTATGGGGCATTTCAGCTACCATCGGCAACCTGGAAGAAGCCAAAGATGTGTTGCTGAGTCCGCTGGGCGAAGAAGGTTTTATTGTAAGAGCCCGGCTCAAAAAAAATATCGAGATCGCTTCGATCTTCCCGGACGAAATTGAAAAGTATCCGTGGGCCGGCCATCTTGGTCTCAAGCTGGCACACAAGATCATTCCCATACTCGAGGAAAGCCGCTCCACACTCATTTTTATCAATACCCGTGGCATGAGTGAGCGATGGTACCAGGCTTTGCTTGATATTCATCCCGACCTGGCAGGTTCTATTGCGCTGCATCACGGTTCCATTGACATGGAACTCCGTACCTGGATCGAAGAGAACCTGCATTTAGGCAGGTTGAAAGCAGTGGTGTGTACGGCCAGCCTCGACCTTGGTGTGGATTTCCGCCCGGTCGATACAGTGATACAGGTAGGTTCACCCAAAGGTGTGGCGCGTTTCCTGCAACGTGCCGGCCGCAGTGGACATAGTCCTGACGCTGTCAGCCGCATTTATTTTTTACCCACTCATTCACTCGAACTCGCAGAAGCCGCCGCGCTTAAGCAGGCTATCCGCGAAAACATCATCGAGAGCCGCCCCCCGTTTTTATTGTGCTATGATGTATTGATCCAATACCTGCATACACTCGCGATATCGGAAGGGTTCAAACCGGAAGAAGTTTACCAGGAAGTGCTTACGACCTATTGCTACCGCGATTTACCACGCAATGAATGGGAACAGTTGTTACATTTCGTAACATCCGGTGGAGACGCCTTGCAGCAATACGACGATTATAAAAAAATAACCATTGAAGACGGTGTTTATAAATTGCTCAACCGCCGCATGGCGATGCGGCATCGCCTGCATATCGGTACGATCGTAAGCGAGGCGATGATGAAAGTGAAATTTGTAAGCGGCGGTTTTATTGGCATGATCGAAGAGTATTTTATTTCACGGCTGTCGCCGGGTGATGTGTTTACGCTTTCCGGCCGCAACCTGGAGTTTGTGATGACGAAAGACATGACGGCTATGGTGCGGAAAAGCAATTCAAAGAAGTCGATCGTGCCCAGTTGGAACGGCGGACGCATGCCTTTGTCTGCCAATCTCGGCCGCAAACTCCGCGAAACATTCGACAGAAAATCGCACACACGCCGGCAGAAAACAAAAGCCGAACCCGAACTCGAAATACTCGAACCCCTGTTTGAGCGGCAGGAAGAATTATCGCACGTGCCTTCGCAAAATGAATTGCTGATCGAGCACATCGAAACGCGCGACGGCTTTCACTTGTTTGTTTATCCGTTCGAAGGCCGGCTGGTGCACGAAGCCATGGCGGCGATACTGGCTTATCGCATCAGCCGCATAGCCCCCATTACTTTTTCACTGGCAATGAATGACTATGGTTTCGAATTGCTCAGCGACCAACCGATTCCGCTGGACGATACGAATGTGTATGAACTTTTTTCCCCCGACAACCTGCTGGCCGATATTCAGCGCAGTGTGAACAGCACGGAAATGGCCCGCCGCAAGTTCCGCGACATAGCAGTAATCGGCGGCCTGGTGTTCCAGGGATTGCCGGGTGAAAAAAAGAAAGCCCGGCACCTGCAGGCATCCGCCTCTCTCCTCTTCAATGTATTCAGCGAATACGATTCGCAAAATGTGTTGCTGCGGCAGGCCTACCAGGAAGTATTTGCGCAGCAAATGGAAGAATGGCGGCTCCGCGACATGCTCGAACGGATACAGCAGGCCCGGATCGTGATCACCTTCCCGGAACGGCTGACCCCCTTCTGTTTTCCCATCAAAGTGGACAGCATGCGGGAGGACCTTTCCTCCGAAAAACTGGAAGACCGCGTCCGCCGGATGCAGGAACAGCTCAACGCCGGAAATGACTGATCCCAAGGGCTTTTACGCCCAGTTCCATTATCTTTGCTGCATTCTGAAATCAATCCCCATTCATGACGATCTCATATAAATGGCTTAGTGAATATTTGCCTGTAACCGTTGAACCTGAACGCCTGAGCCGCATTCTGACCGCTATAGGACTCGAGGTGGAAAACATGAAGAACTACGAGGAAGTAACCGGCGGTCTCAAAGGACTCGTGATCGGCGAAGTAGTAAGCACGGAAAAACATCCCAACGCTGACAAACTTACCCTGACCAAAGTAAATACCGGCGGTGCCGAATTGCTCTCTATTGTTTGCGGTGCGCCCAATGTGGCTGCCGGACAAAAAGTAGTGGTGGCTCCTGTTGGCACCACCATCCATCCTTCAACCGGCGAGCCGCTGACCATGAAGCTGGCCAAGATCCGCGGAGAGGAAAGCCAGGGTATGATCTGCGCAGAGGATGAGATCGGACTGGGCACCTCGCACGCAGGCATCCTCGTATTGCCCGCCGATGTGAAACCCGGCACACCTGCCGCCGAATACTTTAAGCCATATTCGGATACGTTGTATGAAATAGGCCTTACACCCAATCGCATGGATGCCATGAGCCATTGGGGTGTAGCCCGCGACGTATGCGCGTATCTTACGCATCATGATAAAAAAGAACTGCGCCCCAAACTGCCGAATGCCAATGGTTTTAAAGCCGACACACATTCACTGCGCATTGACGTGCAGGTGGAAAATACACAGGCTTGTCCCCGCTATAGCGGTGTAAGCATTACCGGCGTAAAGATCGCCGAGTCTCCGTTGTGGCTGCAGCAAAAACTAAAAGCGATCGGTGTCCGTCCTATCAACAATGTGGTGGACATCACCAACTATATCCAGCATGAAACGGGGCAACCGCTGCATGCCTTTGATGCTGATAAGATCCGCGGTCACAAAGTGATCGTGAAAAATCTGCCGGCGGGAACAACCTTCGTAACGCTCGACGAAAAAGAACGCAAGCTCGATGCAGATGACCTGATGATCTGCGATGAAGAAGGCGGCATGTGTATCGCCGGTGTATTCGGTGGCCTCAATAGCGGCGTTACCGATAGCACTACCAGCCTCTTTCTCGAAAGCGCGTTCTTCGAAGGGATCGGTATCCGCAAAACTTCTTTCCGTCACGGGCTGCGCACCGACGCGGCCACACGTTTTGAAAAAGGAACCGATATTTCTGCCACGGTAAATGTGCTGAAACGTGCCGCCCTGCTGATCCGCGAAATCTGCGGTGGCGAAATCGCGTCTGACATCACAGACATTTATCCGGAGCCGCGCGAGAAAAAAGAAGTGGCACTCAAATATCACTACCTGAAAAAACTGAGTGGTAAAAATTATCACCCCGATTCCGTTAAAGATATCCTGGGCAGCCTCGGTTTTGATATACTGAAGGAAGGCATCGATGAAATGCGACTGGCCGTTCCGCATCATAAACCGGACATCTCCCTGCCTGCCGACCTGGTGGAAGAAATCCTGCGCATCGATGGTCTCGACAACGTGGCCATTCCCGACAGCATTACCATTACGCCATCGGTAGAAGAAAATTATCTCATCGACACCTACCGTGAAAAAACGGCGAACTATCTCGCCGGTGCAGGTTTCTTTGAAATCATGACCAACTCCATCACCAACGCTGCCTATTTCTCCGAAGAAGAATTGCAGACGGCTGTGAAGATGCTGAACAGTTTGAGCGCTGAACTGAACATTATGCGTCCTTCGATGCTGGAAACAGGGCTGGAAGTAGTGGCACATAATCTCAACCGCCGCAACAACGAGCTGCGTTTGTTTGAATTTGGTAAAACCTACAGCACGGAAGGCAGTGGCAAATACGAAGAGCCCGAGCATCTGTGTGTTTATCTTACAGGGAAAAATGGGGAAGACAGCTGGAGAAACAAACCCGGCGCTACCGATTTCTTTGTATTGAAAGGCATCGTTAAACGCGTATTGCAGCAGCTCGGCCTTGAAAGCGAAGAATACCAGCCGCTGCAACATCCGAAATTCAGCAATGGCCTGCAGGTGCTGGTGCAACGCAAACCCGTGGCACAGTTAGGCACAGTAAGCAAAGCAACGCTCGACCGGTTCGATGTACGTCAGCCCGTATACTTTGCCGATTTCAACTGGACCTTGCTGGCATCAATGGCGGCGGGCACGAAGCAGGCATTCCGCGAAATACCGCGCTTCCCGGCCGTACAACGCGACCTGGCAATGATCGTATCAAGCCAGTTGGCATATGAAGAAGTGGAAAAAACAATCCGCAAAATTAAATTGTCCAAACTACAGGACCTGCAACTGTTCGACATCTTTGAAAGCGATAAAATCGGTGCCGGTAAAAAATCGATTGCACTGAGCTTTACGTTCCAGGATGAAGAAAAAACGCTCACCGACAAAGAAATTGACAACTGGATGAGCAAGATCATGACTACTTTGGAAAAAGATTTGCAGGCAGAATTGCGGAAATAACCGTGTATACATGCTTACCGCAGAAGAACATATCAAACAGATACAGGACAAGGTTCAGCTATTGCTGAAGCAGCAGGTGGCGTTGGCCAAAGAAAACCGGCAGTTGCGTGAGCAATTGCAGGAAAAACAACAGCAGGCTGAAGAAGCGATCCAACAGGCAGAAGCCCTGCGTCAGCAGGTGGAAATAGGGAAATATACCAATGGTACGATGGATGAAAAAGAAAGGAAGGAATTTGAGAAAAAGATCAGCCGTTATGTGAAGGAGATCGACCAGTGCATCGCCCTGTTACGGCAGTGATGTCAGACGCGTTTAACAAGATCCATGGTCAGTTCTTCCTCTCCCTGCGACAGCTCGAGTGTATAACGGCCATAAGGCAGATCATTCAGACCTGACCATACCAATTGTTCTTTGTCGGCGGTGAGTTTTTTCTCCATTACACTGCAGATACTACCTTTATCATCGCGCAGTATTGCCTTGAGGAAATGGCCGCGGGCGGCACTGAATTCCAACTGCAGGGCATCAATAAAAGTTGATGATCTGATTTTGGCGAACATGGGGCTACTAAGTTTTGGTTGAGCGCTTACAGGGTTTCGGATGTATGTTGATCACCGGAGATAAACTTTGCAAAAAAGCTGTTTTTATAACCGGTGCCGGTTCTGTTGTTCGTATATTGCTGAGCCACAGCGTAACAAAATATTGATCTTTTTTGAAACTTGCAAGCTATGGACAATTTAATTGCTGCTACCGTTACCATCGGCGACCGGAGTTACCGCCTGAAACTGGATCCTGCGGACGAGGAGATCGTACGCAGTACGGTGAAGGTGATCAACGATAAGGTGGTGGAATACAAGACGGAGTTTGCCGGCAAAGACATGCAGGATTATATTGCCATGGTACTCTTATGGCTTGCTACTGAACGCCGTACATCTGCCGCCGACCATGCCCGCCTCGACTCTCTTAATTCAAGATTGGACGCGTTGGAACGATTGCTGGATCAGGCGCTGGAAACAACATGAGGGAGTGAATCGTGAATCGTCAATGGTCAATGGTGAATGGTGAATGGAACTCGACTCAGCCAACCACCGCTGTTTATCAAATCTTACCCCTTATACCTTACACCTTACACCTTACCCCTTACGCCTTATACCTTAAGCCTTAAACCTTACGCCTTGCCCTCACTTCGTTCCTCCAAAAAACCGGCTTCCATACTTCTGATACAAAAACGACAGCACCAGCAGGAAACTGCCGATCAGCAGGTAGCAGATCACTTTCTCTGCCGCATTGAAATGAAGACTATCGAGCGCTACCAACTTCAGTAATGTAGCGGCCATCAGCAACAAGGCAGCCCTCCGCGGCCAGGCCAGTTGAAGGAAAAATCCAGCCGTGAAAAGCGCCGCCGCAATCGCCACCCAGGTGAGTGTTACCGTCATACCACTCCATTGCAGCCACACAAATATCACTGCCAGTACGATCGCCTGCATATACAACACATAAGATAGTATCAATTCGCTGGTAAGCGTACGCGCCAATATGGCCTGTACGGTCAGTAACAACGCCATTGCTCCAACAATTCCTGCCGCGCCTCCTTCGGTTGTATCAACCAGTAAAGCCAGCAATAATGCGGCATTGTTGATGAGCAGCACGGCCTGCAAATGCCAGGAAACTATTTTCTCCCCGCTAATTTTTTCCGCCAGTCCTGCCAGCAGGAATAACAGGTAAAAGCCAGCCAGAAAAAAGAATTGTCCTTGTTGAAAGAAAGAGAAATCAGTAAAGAGGGTTGCCAGCAACACCATTATCCAGCTACAACAAAGCGCGAGCATCGTCATCACACGCCAGCGCCGCCGGAATGCGAGGTATAAAACACCAGCGTTGATCACCAGCATGTAAGTAAACAACAACGCTAGGCGTTCGTTGTGTGTACTGATAAAAAACGGAATGCCATAAGCGCCGATCATTCCTAATAGGGCGATCTGTTGTTTTTCATAACGGATGGCCTGGTAAGTTGTAAACGCCGTGATGAGGATCATCACCGCAAAAGCAACCGGCGCCGCTAATAACTGGTAATAACCAAATGCCGCATAGGTAGTAAAATAAGCTGAAGCCATGGCACCGCTGAATAAGATAGCGCTAAGCGTGGTATAACCGTCACGCAACCGGTGCGAAAGAAAAAACAAAATAACGCCGGCCAGATAAGCCAGCCCTATTCGTGCCGTTTCGGAGATCAGCTCCTTGTCGATGGCATATTTAACGCCAATCGCCAGGCCCGCCACCAGCACAACAATTCCGGCCACCTGGATCAATTTCAGCCCGACAAAATTTTCTAACCCTTCGCGTGCCGGCGCTGCAGCCACTGGCTGCGGAACAGGTTTTGGAGGAGTGGCCCCATCGCCCTGTTGCATGAGGGAATCGAGCGTTGCGCGCAGGTCCTGTAGTTGCCGCTGCTGCTGCCCGATCTGGCCTTCAAGCCGGTCTATTTCGCTGCGCAGATTGTCCAGTTGCTGGTTCATAACAGTATGCTTTCATTTGCACAAAAAACAGTCCATGATCCATCACTGCTTACAAGGCAAGTGCCCGGATGTGGTGGAAAAATAAGTAAATCAGTTATTTTTACACAAACATAGTACGTGAACGAACGGACCACCCCGGGATTCGCTTCCCGTTTTCTTTACCTTGGCATTGCCCTGATCAGTCCGCTGCTGCTCTGGGCCGCCTGGCCGGTTTCCTCCCTGAATTTCCTGGTCTTTATTGCCTGGTGTCCGTTATTATGGGTTGAAGACCGCATCGGCAACTGGAAAAAATGGCTGGCTATTTCTTACCTGAGCATGCTTGCCTGGAACCTGCTTGTGACCTGGTGGGTGGCCAAAGCCTCGCTCGAAGGTTCATTGGGCGCTTTTTTTGCCAACAGCCTGATCATGTGCATTCCGCTGCTGTTGTTTTTCTGGACCAAAAGAACAGCCGGCCGCATGTGGGGCTATATCTCTTTCATTGCATACTGGCTCACCTACGAATACATCCATTTCAATTGGGACCTGAGCTGGCCCTGGCTGGCCCTCGGCAATGCCTTTGCCGATAAACCCGGATGGATACAATGGTATGAATACACCGGCATTGCAGGCGGTGGCTTGTGGATACTGCTCAGCAACGTACTCGCCTATCAGCTTTTTTATACCTATCGCCAGAGTGGACGCTCGCGTGCTTATTTTATTGTATTGGCCGTTTGGCTGGGGGCGCTTTTTGTACCGTTGCTGTTGTCGCGCACGGTATCGATTCCCTCACTTCCTGCGGCTTCTCACAATATTGTGGTAGTACAACCCAACATCGATCCGTGGGATGAAAAATTTGAAGCCGGCAAGGAAGCGGCTCAATTGGAAAAACTGATCCGTTTGTCTGAATCGCAGATCGACGCCAATACACGACTGGTGGTATGGCCTGAAACGGCCGTTCCGGTTGGGATAAACGAAGACCGTTTGCGGGAAAACTTTTTCCTCGCGCCGATATGGGGCTTCCTGCAACGTCATCCGCAGATCAACCTGCTCACGGGCATCGAAGGATACCGCGAGTTCAGCTCGAAGCAGAGCCGCCTCTCCCGCCGGAAGCCGGATGGCAGTGGTTATTATGAAGCCTACAACAGTGCAGCGTTACTCGATACTTCGCGGTCACAGTTCTATCACAAGTCGCGCCTGGTACCCGGAGCCGAGGTATTGCCGGCATTTCTGCAATTCATGGCACCGGCTTTTGAAAAATTTGGCGGCACGGATGGTGGTTACGCGCGCGACACGGCCGCAGTGGTATTGAATACTGACGACCATGAATACCGCATAGCACCTGCTATATGTTATGAAAGCGTGTATGGTGAATACCTGACGGAATTCATCCGCAAAGGAGCGAATATCATCTGCGTGATCACGAATGACGGTTGGTGGGGTAATACGCCCGGCTACCGGCAGCACATGAACTACGCAAGATTGAGGGCAATAGAAACCCGTCGCTGGGTAGTGCGCAGCGCCAACACCGGCATCAGCTGCTTCATCGATCCTGCCGGCCAGGTGTACGCAGCGCTGCCGTGGGACCAGGAGGGCGCGATCAAACTGGATATTCCGGTATCGGACCGCCAGACTTTTTTTGTACGGCATGGCGACTGGCTATCGAAGGGCATGTTGTTTGCCACGGTGCTGTTGATCATTCTCACGGTGGTCAGTTTTGCCCGCCGGCGTAAAAAAGCATAATACCACAAGCATGGCATTGAAACAGTTCAGCTACGAAGGAAGCCCCGTTTATTACCGGGTGGAAGGAAAAGGCAACACCGCATTCCTTGTACACGGGTTCGGGGAAAAAGGCACGGTCTGGGAAGAGCAGATCGCTGCATTGAAAGATGAATTCCGCCTCATCATTCCCGATTTGCCGGGCACCGGTAATTCGGGGAAAGTAGACGACATGAGCATGGAGGGACTGGCTGCCGTATTGCGCGCGCTCGCCGAAGAAGAAGCGCCGGGCGATAAAATTGTGTTGATCGGCCACAGCATGGGCGGCTATATAACCCTGGCCTTTGCTGAAGCTTATCCGGAAATACTGCGCGGTTTCGGACTTTTTCATTCGTCCGCATTGCCCGATAGTGAGGAAAAAAAAGCGACCCGCCGCAAAGCCATCGGTTTCATACGCGAGCATGGCGCGGCCGCATTTTTCCGCCAATCGACGCCTAATCTCTTTGCACCGGCTACAAGGGAACAGAAACCCGGTTTAATCGACGAATTTATCGACGAACTGGGCAACTTTTCTCCGGAAATACTCGTTTCTTATTATGAGGCCATGATGGAGCGCCCCGACAGGATGGATGTACTAAAAAACGCAGCTTGTCCGGTGCTTTTTATACTGGGCCAACATGATACGGCGGTGCCCTTTGAGGACGGCCTGAAACAGGTAAACCTCCCGGAAAAATCGTATATTCACGTGTTACGGCAATCCGGACATATGGGTATGCTCGAGGAGCCTGAAAAAAGCAACCATATTTTAAAAGACTTCCTGCGTGCGACCTGAACTTAAAGTTGCCGGAAATATTGATGAAGAAGATTTTTGTTTTACTGCTTATTTGTTTTGCCTTTACTGCCCCTGCCATTGCAGCGCACATTAAGGGAGGATTTTTTACATACCAATACCTCGGCCCGGGTTCATCTGCCAACTCCAGCCGTTACCGTATTACGCTCACCGTTTACATGCAATGTCCGCCGCTGAGCAGTGCGCAGGTCAGCAATCCCATCAAATTCACTTTTTTCAATGGCGGCAATAATGCCTTCATACAAACCTCTCCTGATGTTTTTATCGCCAACCGTTATGAATTGCGCAAGGATTCCGATAACCCTTGTATTACCGGTGATCAGCGGGAGTGTTATTATACGGTAGTAGTATATGATCTGGCCAGCATCGAGCTGCCCAACCTGCCGAACGGTTATACGATCTCTTACCAGCGTTGCTGCCGGATTGCCGGTGTAATGAACGTAAGCAACTCCGACAACGTAGGCAACACCTGGGCCATCGGCATCCCGGGCACTACTACTATTCCCAATGGTTTTATCAATAACAGCCCGCAGTTTGATGTGAATGATACTGTGGTGGTTTGTGCGGGCAACTATTTTGAATATTCCTTCCAGGCTACCGATCCCGATGCGGCCACGCTGGGTGATCAGCTTACCTATGAATTTTGTGATGCATGGTCGGGAGGAGGACCGGGAAATGGTACAGGCCCCACCAGCGCCGAACCCAATCCTGCCGCCGCACCGCCTTACAACATTGTCCCCTACGCCAATGGTTACAACGGATCCCAACCGTTGGGATTGCAGGTAACCATCGATGCCAATACCGGGTTGATCAGTGGCATCGCGCCGCCGTTCAACCAGCAGGGAGAATTTGTGGTAACGGTATGCGTAAACGAAAGCCGCAACGGCGTGATCTTCGCGCGGTCACGAAAAGAACTGCACATAAAAGTAAAAAGTTGCGAAAGCACGAAGCCGGCTATCGACCTCAATACCGTTACCTGCGATGGATTCAGCCGCACATTTGTGATCAACAATCCCAATCCCGAAATCCGCACGCTCTACTGGGAATTCGGTGACGGTGCCACCTCCACTGCAATGAGTCCTACACATACTTATGCGGCGGCCGGTGATTATACCATCAAAGTAGTTTCCAACCGCGGCGACCTTTGCGCAGATTCAACAACAGGCATCGTAAAAATTTATCCCGGCTTCTTCCCCGAATTTGATATCAACGGGGTTTGCCTCACCAACCCCGTACAATTCGTCGACCGCACCACCACCAACTATGGCGTTGTTGACACCTGGCGTTGGGATTTCGGCGACCTTACCACGATTGCAGATACTTCGCGTGCGCAAAACTCGCAATGGACCTATGCCGGTATCGGTACCAAGTCTGTACGCCTCATCGTCACCAACAGCAAGGGATGTGTAGACACATTGATCAAACAAGTGGACATCATCGATAAGCCACCTATCACACTGGCATTTAAAGACACATTGATCTGTGTGCCCGACAATGTACAACTGCAGGCATCGGGCAGTGGCAATTTCAGCTGGACACCAAACACCTTTATCACAAATGCCAATACAGCCACGCCCACGGTTAATCCGCCTGTTACCACTACCTACCATGTACAACTCGACCAGGCAGGATGCATCAATACCGATTCTGTACGCGTGCGCGTGGTAAACTTCGTTACGTTGTCCGTAATGCCGGACACCACGATTTGTCTGACCGATACCGTGCAGATACAAACCAACTCCGACGGTCTGCGTTACACATGGACGCCAGCCGCCACGATCCTCGATCCCACCGTGCAGGATCCTTTTGTAGTGCCGGTAAATCCGGTGACCAATTACCAGGTTACTGCCCGCATCGGCAGTTGCGCAGCTACGGATAACATTACAGTGCGTGCCGTTCCTTACCCGGTTGTCAATGCCGGTCCGGATACCACGATCTGTTATGCTACGCCGGCGTTCCTGCATGGTTCACATGACGGCACACGCTTTACCTGGTCGCCCACCTCCACATTGTTGAATGCGGGTACGCTCAATCCAACCGCTTATCCTGCAGGATCGGGTCCGCGGCCCTATGTACTGACTTCCTACAATGATGTATCGGGATGTCCGAAGCCAGGCCGCGATACGGTAGTGATCACGGTGAAACCTAAAATAATTCCATTTGCCGGCAATGACACTGCGGTAGTAGTGGGACAACCCTTACAATTCAACGCCACGGGCGGTGTTACCTATAGCTGGAGTCCGGCAACAGGATTGAACAATACCACCATCGGTAATCCGATCGGGGTGTATCCGGCCAATATCGACAGCATTCGTTATCGCGTATTAGTATTCAACGATATTGGCTGTGTTGATTCATCGTTTGTAAAAGTGACCGTCTTCAAAACCAATCCGTATGTATTTGTGCCAACGGGTTTCACACCAAATGGTGATGGCCTCAATGATGTGGTGCGTCCGATTGCGGTAGGCGTAAAAGAAATTAAATATTTCCGTGTATATAATCGTTGGGGACAGATGGTTTTCTCCACTACTACCAATGGCCATGGCTGGGATGGACGCATCAATGGCGCGCTGCAGGGCAGCAACGTCTTTGTGTGGATGGTTGGCGCCGTGGATTATACCGGAAAGAATATTACATTGAAAGGAACGGTGACGCTGATACGATAGGTGAATGGTGAATGGTCAATCGTGAATCGTGAATCGTCAATAAACACCCTGTTATCCATAACTTATTACTTATAACTTAATACTTACTACTTACAACGCTATGATAGTAATGATCACCGGAGCTACGTCCGGTTTTGGTAAAGCCTGTGCAGAAAAATTTGCCGCTACCGGGCATCATCTCATTCTTACCGGGCGCAGGAAAGACCGCCTGAAAGAAGTATGCAATTCACTCGAAGACCGTTTTGGCATCACGGCATTACCCCTTCTCTTTGATGTACGCGATCAGCAGGCGGTATTTGAAGCCGTGGAAAGCTTAAGCGCGGAATGGCGGGCAATAGATGTGCTGGTGAACAATGCCGGCCTTGCGTTGGGAAGGGATTATTTTGATGAAGCGCAGGTAGAAGACTGGAACACCATGATCGATACCAATGTGAAAGGTTTTCTGTATGTAGCAAAAGCGGTTTCCGCATTGATGATCCCGCGGGGTAAAGGCCATATCATTAACCTGGGTTCCATTTCAGGTAAGGAAGTATATGAAAAAGGGAATGTATACTGTGCCACAAAATTTGCGGTCGACGCGCTGAACCAGGGCATGCGCATCGATCTGTTGCGGCACGGCATCAAAGTAACGGCCGTCAACCCGGGCGCGGCAGATACAGAATTTTCATCCGTGCGTTTTAAAGGCGATGAGTCGGCAGCGCGTAAAGTGTATGAAGGCATCGAACCGCTGACGGCGGAGGACGTGGCAAATACGGTTCACTATTGCACCACCCTGCCGCCACACGTTTGTATCAATGATATTACCATGACCTGTCTCCGGCAGGCCAATAGTTTTTATGTAGACAGAAAACTTTAACCGCTAAATAAAAACACTTAAAAAGGCCGGAAATCCGGCCTTTTTGGCTTAAATATTGCCTAAATGGAGCAAAAAGGAGCCAGAATCTCAGTGCACCACCACAATGCCGTTTATAAAGATTCGTTTTTTGTATTATCTTTATAGCAGATTCCAAATCCTATTAAAGCCGTCTAGAAACTAATGAAAAGCTACCTCGTAACCGTCCTGATATTGCTCAGTATTTCCTCCTTTGCACAGGAACGCATCCGTATTCAGTCCTGCGAAGATTCTAACATGAATCGCCAGGTCGACAGCATCAAATCCTTCTATACAAACGATGGTTTCATTCTGCTCAAAGAAGCTTCTATTACCATGGAAAGCGACTATGAGATGCCCGTGGTGGTGCCCCTGACACAAGGCAGCTGGTACCAGTTTGTTTTTGTAGGCGACCAAACATCACGCTTGTACGAAGTGCGCATGTTCGACTGGCGCGAACGCCAGGTGGTTTTCAAACAAAACAAATGGGCTGATATCGATGGCAACATCATCTCCTACTCTTATATCCCGCAATTCTCGGAATTTCATATGATGAAACCCGTGCAGGTTAACAAAAAGAAAAAGAAGGGACTTTGCGGCTACGTAATGTTGTTCCGCAAAAACATTCCTCCCGGTGCGCAGATAAAAAACGGTAATGTAAATCCCTGAATGATCAGGCGGGCAGCAACAGCCTTCTGAATACGGCAATCACCTTTTCAATATCTTCTTCTTTCATCGGCACATACAGCGGCAGTATAATGCTATTATCCGAAGCGACTTCCGATACCGGTAATGAGACATCCGCGTACGCAGGAAGATAAGCGCGCTCACGATGCGATGTCATGATCCCGCGTCTCGAAGAAATTCCTTCATCCAGCAACTGCTGCATCAATTCATTTCTTGGTATTGCACAATCATCCAGCAAGCGAACACTGTAAGACTGATAATTGGAGAAATACCCTTCCGGTTCCAGGGGCAAACGGATGCCAGGAATATCCGCAAGTGCTTCATGATAGCGGTAAGCGATCTTGCGGCGTTCTTCCACAATGGCATCCAGGCGTTGAAGCTGGCAAATACCTACCGCCGCCTGGATATCCGTCATCCGGTAATTATAGCCCAACTCCAGGTGTTCTTCAAAAATGATTTTAGCAGACTCATGCCTTACGCGATCGTTGACCGACATGCCATGCTGCCGCAATAATTTCAAACGTTGTGCATACGCCGGGTTATCGGTAGTGATCATGCCGCCATCACCTGTAGAGATCACTTTTCTCGGATGAAAAGAAAAACAAACGAGTGAAGAATGACTGCCGATGCGTCCGCCTTTATAAGCAGAACCAGCGGCACAGGCCGCATCTTCGATCAACACCAGTCCGTGTTTTTGTGCCAGTTGCTGAAAAGCATCGATGTCTGCCGGCAACCCTATCTGATGCACCAGCAGGATCGCCCTGGTGCGTGAAGTAATTCTTTTTTCCGTGTCCTTTACATCAAGATTATAAGTAACCGGATCAATCTCGGCAAACACCGGATGCGCCCCTACATACCGTATTGCATTTGCAGTAGCGATATAACTCATCGAAGGGCAGATCACTTCGTCTCCTTCGCTCACTCCGGCAACGATCATGGCAAGGTGCAGCGCTGTTGTACAATTGGATACCGCTACTGCATGCTTTGCACCCGTATAAGCTGCAAAAGCTTCTTCAAATGCAGCCACCTTCGGTCCCTGCGTAATCCATCCCGTGAGGATGGTATCATAAGCAGCCTGTGCTTCCGCTTCAGTGAGATATGGCTTGGCGATGGGAATCATGTGAGTTATAGGTTTTAGGTAATAAGTTATAGGTGTAAAGGCAAATGGTTTAAGCCGTAGTATCTGCGTGATGTGAAAATGTGCCCGCCTTCAGCGGGGCCATGTGTAAATGTGTCTTTTGTCTCTCATTTTCACATCTGCCAAAGGCAGCACATTTACACATCTACACATTAATGGCTGTTTTACCAAAATACCATTCACTCAACTCCTTCATGCCTTCTTCCAAATCAACCTGTGGTTCGAAGTTGAGCAATTGACGTGCTTTGGTAATATCGGCAAGGCGGCGGCGGACCGGGTTCACCGTACTCTCTTCGCGGAATTCGGGTTGGAGATCGGCGTTATTTACTTTCAGCAAAATATCCAGCAACCCGGCGAGGCTTGTTTCCACACTGTTGCCGATATTGAAGGCTTCGTCTGTTACCTCCGCTTCGAGGGCCGCTATGTTGGCGCGTGCAATATCTTTTACATAAACAAAATCCATGGTAGTGCCACCATCGCCGTAGATCAATGGAGCACGTTTGTCGCGAATGCAATCCAGCCACTTGATCATTACTTCCGTATATTTTCCATCCGTATCCATGCGCGGGCCGTAGGCATTGAAGTAACGAAGCGCTACATAATCGAGACCGTACATGAATTTATAACTTCTCCATAGTTGCTCTCCCCACATTTTCGCTCCGCCATAAAAGGTCTGGTTATGGTAAGGAGGATCCGTTTCGGGTGTGGGAAAATGAGTAGCCAATCCGTATACAGAGGCACTCGAGCTATAAATGACTTTTTTAATCTTATGTTTTACACACAGTTCCGCCAGTTCAAACGTTGCCTGGATCATTACTTCAAACCCATCGCGCGGATTAGCAGCGCAGGCATTGATACGCAGTGCCGCCATGTGAAATACATAGTCACAACCTGTAAGACATTTATCCAATAATGCCGTATCGCGGATATCGCCCAGGTGAAACTCCACCGCCGGATGAGTGGCAAATTTTTCCATATTGGCTTTACTGCCCCGGATAAAATTATCGATGATGATCACTTTGGCCGGACCACGTTGCAGCAATTCTTCCACCACATACGAGCCGATAAAACCGGCACCGCCGGTTACAAGAATTACTTTATTTTTTATTGTCTGACTCATTTTTATGTTTTGATAACGGAACGGCCGTTATAAGTTTTAAGTGATAAGTTGTAAGTTATAAGTAAAACAGCCATGGCTTTTTATGGACGATCGAGAGACTCAGTCACCGACTCATTCATTCACCTATTACCTCATTGACTTATTGCCTTCCTGACGATTCATTATTGGCTCATTCGTTCCGGTTTTGAATTTTGACTTTTGACTTCCCCCAGGTCTTCCACCGCATCGATCAGGAACACGGGACGGCGGCGGCTGGCATCGAGCGTGCGCCATAAATACTCGGCAATAATGCCCAGGGAAATATTGGTAATGCCAAATCCTACCAGCAGTATCGACATCAGCATCGGCCAGCCGCTGGCAAGGTCATCCGCCACTATCTTTCTCGTTACCAGGTAAAGCGTCCATAACACACCTACAATAAAAAAGAGGATGCCCATATAGGACACCAGGCGAATCGGTGCATAGGAAAACGACACGAATGAATCCACCAGCAGTTTGATCTTTTTTGCCAATGTCCATTTAGACTTACCCGCCTTGCGGCTCAGCTTCTGGTATTCGATATGATCCTGCCGGAAACCGGCATTGAGGATTTGTAAAAAAACAGAGGAATGCGCTTCTGCATGTTTATTGACTGCTTCACCCACCTTCCGGTTGAACAACACGATATCAAATCCTTTCAAGGGGTACCGTTTATTGACATAGCGCTGCATCAATCCTGCATACCAGCGCGAGAAACGTTGTTCAAACCATCCGTTTTGTGTGCCCGCACGGTGCGCCCAAACTATATCTGTGCCATTGATTGCCTTGTCATACATCGTGAGAATATTCTCCGGCGGATCCTGCAGGTCGGCGTATAAGAAGGTAATATAATCGCCGGTTGCATGTAAGATGCCTGCACGCAGAGCAGCATGCGAACCATAATTCTGTGAAAGGCTGATGAGCCGGGTACGCAGGGGAAATGCCGTACTACGGATCATTTCTACCGAATGATCGGCAGAACCGTCGTTGACCAGTAATATTTCAAAACGCAGTTGCGGCTGCGCATCCGCAAACCGGTTGAGTTCACCGGCAAGCCGCGCGATATTTTCCTCTTCATTCAGAAAAGGAATAATAATGGTGATATCCGGTTGTGTAGGCATATTACTGCTTTTTAAAAATTCTGGCGGGATTGCCGGCTACGGTATCGCCTGGTGCCACATCACGCACCACCACACTGCCTAATCCTACCAATGCACCTGCTCCTATCGTTAAACCATTTCTTACCCCTGTGCCGCTGCCGATATAACAGTTGCGGCCAATGGTTACTCCGCCAGCTATCGTAACATTACTGCCGATCAGGCTGTAGTCACCGACAACAGCGTCGTGATGAACAACGGTATTGGGAAGCATACAAACATGATCACCGATCACCGCGTTGCTGGTCAATACCACACCCGCCATGATCAGGCAATTGGTACCGATCCTTACAGCCCTTCCAATCTTTGCAGATGGATGAATGATGGAAACAAAACGTTCCGCTGGTATGCCCAGGGAAGCGATTGCCTCCGCACGGTGTTTATACGTAAGCGGGCTTCCGGGAACGGCCAGCACGCGCGCAGCCGGATATTGCTGCAATACATCGCGTTCACAGATTTTTACACCGGTGGCCTTGTTACGCTTTTGCGGATCGTCGTCGATAAAGCCCAGCAATTCATAACGGCTTTCATCGATGCAATCCAGTGCTTCGAGCGCATTGCCGTTGTAAGGAAATATGATCAACTGTTCTTTCATGCACGATAGGCATTCATTACATGGATAACACGGTCTACTTCTTCGTCTGTCATCTCCGGATACATCGGAAGCGACAGGCAATGCGCCGCGAGATATTCTGCGTGCGGGCAATCGCCCGGCCGGTAATTCAGGTGTGCATAGGCCTGCTGCAAATGACAGGATACGGGATAATGCAAACCGGGATGAATATGTTCCGTCTTCAGGTAATTCATCAACCCGTCACGATCGGCGGTGGTGACTACGAACAAATGATACACCGACACATGTCCTTCCGGTTGTTGCTGCATTTGCACCGCTTCATTTTTTATTTCCTGCTGATAGCGTTTCGCAATGGCCTGACGACGCTGATTCCAGGACGGCAGGTAGCGTAATTTAATCCGGAGCGATGCCGCTTCCAAGCCGCCCATGCGCATGTTGAATCCTAATTCTTCATGGTAATAACGCACCACCGACCCGTGGTTGCGCAGGCTGAGCAAACGTTGATAGTATTCCTCTTTGTTGGTGGTAATGCCGCCGGCTTCGCCGGTTGCGCCGAGATTTTTACCGGGGTAAAAACTAAAGCAGGCCATTTCCCCGAAACCTCCTACAGGCTGCCCTTTGTACACGGCGCCTTGTGCCTGTGCCGCATCTTCGAGCAAAAACAAATCGTGTTTGTCGCAGATGTTGCGGATCGCGTCCACATCAAATGGCTGACCATACAGATGCACGCCCACAATCGCTTTGGTACGCGGTGTTATTTTCTCTTCCACTTTTGCCGGGTCTATTTCCCAGGTAAACGGATCGCAGTCGATGAATACAGGCGTTGCGCCGGTATACGATACGCCCCAGGCCGTAGCAATAAAAGTATTGGCAGGAATGATCACTTCATCACCGGCACCGATCTTGAGCGCCAGCATCGCCAGATGCAAAGCCGAGGTTCCGTTGTTGACCGCCACTGCATGCGCGGTATGACAAAAAGCAGCAAAATCTTTTTCAAAGGCTTCGGCGAATTGTCCGCCGGAAAAAGCCGTTTGTTCATATACTTCTTCAAATGCCGCAAAAATCTCCTGCTTCAGTTGCTGATGCTGGCGTTTGAGATCGAGGCATGGAATAACAGCTTGCATTACTCTGGGTTTATGGTTTTGATGACGCGCGCCGGATTGCCGATCGCTACGCCATAGGGCGGAATGTCTTTCGTTACAACGGCACCGGCTCCGATCATGGCATGTGCGCCGATGGTGATGCCACAAATGATCGTGGCATTGCTGCCGATCGAAACCCCTTCTTCGATATGCGTTTCAACCAACTGCCAATCGTCTGCTGTCTGCGGTTGCCCGTCGGGACGTGTGGCTCGCGGAAACAGATCATTGGTAAACATCACGCCATGTCCCACGAATACGCGGTCGGCGATATGTACTCCTTCACAGATAAACGTGTGGGAGGATATTTTGCAATTGCTTCCGATGGTGACGCCTTTTTGTATTTCAACAAATGCGCCGACCTTGCTTCCGTCGCCGATGGTGCATCCGTATGCGTTCACAAAGTCGAAGATCTTTACGCCTTCCCCTATCGTCACGTTGTTCAGGCTTTGCCTGGGTGTATTGATGGTTACCGTTTCCATATTCAGCTTATGCTCAGCAATGAGCGAGTTTAATTTCTTTTCCGTTTTGCCGGATCGATTCCTGCGATGCTTCCAGTATCTGTACTACCTGCAGTCCCAATCTTGCGTTGGCCAGCGGTTCCACCTGTCCGAGGATGGATTGTATAAAATCATTGGCCACGCCGGCGAGTGCTTCCTGGCCCGACAGCTTTGGAATGTATACGTCGCCGGTGCGGTAGTCGACCATGATATGTTTGCGGTCTTCTTCCGTTTTCATGTTATAACCGGTATCGTACACGCGCACTTTCTCAGACGGTTCGAGGTCATTGTACACGATCATTTTTTTATCCCCACCGATCAGTGTGGAGCGCACTTTCACGGGTGATGTCCATGAACAGTTGAAGTGCGCAATAAAATCGGATTGATAGTTGACCGTCATGTAAGCGATGTTCTCAATGTTGTTGCCGGTATGCGAGATACCGGTGGCATTGATGCTGCAGGGCTTATCAGTAACAAGATACGTAAGAATAGAGAGGTCGTGCGGGGCAAGGTCCCACAGCACATTGATATCGGGCTGGAACAATCCCAGGTTGATACGTGTAGAGTCGAAGTACCGTGGTAAGCCGATCACCTGCGAGTCGATCAGTTCTTTCATTTTCTGCACGGCCCCGGTATAGAGAAAAGTATGATCCACCATCAGTGTCAGCCCTTTCTGTGCCGCGAGATTAATGAGATCCTGTGCTTCAGCAACAGAAGCGGTCATCGGTTTTTCCACCAGCACGTGTTTGCCTTCGAGCAGCGCTTTTTTTGCCAGCTCATAATGCGTGAACACGGGTGTTGCGATCACAACAGCATCGATATCCGGGCTGGAAAACACATCGTCGACACGGGTGGTACGTTCGATTGATGGAAAGTTACGGGCCAGTAAATCCAGGCGTTGCGGCCGTGGGTCTGCTACCAGTTTTACTTCACAGTTGGAAGCAGCGAAAAAATTGCGGACAATGTTAGGGCCCCAATAGCCATAACCGATCACGCCGAGTTTGATGGTCTGCATGGTATGTTCGTTTCCGGAGTTCCGGGTTATGAATCAATACAGCACAGCTTTGTCAGCCAAAGCGTTGCTTGACAGTTCATCAGTGGATATGCATTAGTGATTTTTGGAGTAGGATAATACCGGATACCTGCAAGAACAGGCTTTTACCAGCTAATCGGAACAAGGCAACAGACGGGACCTGTCAGTTCTTTTTGCTTAACCTGGTCAGCCATTGCAAAACGCTAACCGGGAAGCAAAGTACAAAATAAATGGTTACCCATAGATAAAACCCCGGAAATATTTCACTTCCGGGGCTTCTGTTACTGCGCAAGAGATACCCTGATCTGTAGTCCTCCCCTGGTATTCGTGATCGGGAAGGCATTACTGATTTTCGGAATATTGCGGTTTTGTTCGTAATACAGTTTAAGGCTGATGCGGTTATTCAACACATAATCAATAGACGGCGCAATACGGATCACTTTCTGTCCGGCTGTACCAAAAGCCTGATCCTGATCCAGTTTGCTGTTAGCCGTGGCATCATCGCGCAGGCTGAAATCGAAACGGAACGTCACGTCATTGTCCAGCTTCATTCCATTCTTGCCGATCTTGATATTTTTGATCAGCGGCATGCCTTTTTTCCGCCAGTTGAATCCGAAGGTTACTTCCGTTGAACGGTTTTCCGCCAACTGGTAGTCGATCAGGCTAAGGCTCAAGGTCCGGGTTTTGCGGTATTCGAATCTTGTACCAAGTTGGTTGGTAAACGTTACATCGATTTCGATCAGCGGATCGAATGATTCCTGGATGGTAATATTCGGTACCAGGAAGTAAGGGATATAGTTGCCATTCTGATCTCTGAATTCAGGGAAGCCAATGCGGAACCTGTCGGCAAACAACAGCGCCGTGTTGAAGCTGTTCATGCCAAGCGTGCTGTGATATCCGTGACGCAGCGTTACGTTGCTGAACAATTTATCCAGTCCCGGCATGCGCGATAAGCCATTGTAAGTGATTGTCCAGTTGGGGCGCGGCAATATGCCTCTGAACGGATTCGAGCGCATGTTGGGGTTGTCGTTCTTAATGAGGCTGATGGAATTCGGATCTTTTTTGGTGTATGCCGCGAGGAACGCCGGTATTACCACATCCTGCGCATATCGTCCATAACCTTCCCAGTAGCCATCTGCATCCTGACCAGCTCCCGAAGCATAAGGGTTCAGCCCTTTCAGGCGGTTCGACAGTATCAACCTGTTGTCCTCGAATTGCCGGAAAGTTTCCGATACTTTGTTCGGATCAAACTTCTGGAACATCGTCTGGTACGATATATAACTTACGCTGAAGCTACCCGCCGCATAAGGATTCAACCGGGTGAGTCCCACGTTGTCTACTTTGCTCGTGTCTTTGTAAAGCTCAGAGTATTGTTTGCTGAATGTTTTATCGAGGTTCAGGTCGATGGTCAGATCGCGGATCGGACTTATCTGCGCTTTCAGGCTCATCCGCTGGTTGTACCGCTGCTGGATCATGGCCGACATCATGGTATCGGTCGACAGCAATCCTTTATTACCGAACCGGTTGATCCAGCTCGTGTCGGGTTGCCCGCCGAATATGAAACCAAGACCCGGATTACCGTTTCGCAAATTGGTACCGAGCACCTGTGTACTGTCCATGTAACCCGGCAGTGTAGTACCCATGTCTTCCGTGTATTGCAGGCTCACGGTTTTCAGGGCAGTGAGCACGCGGCCACCGGTACGGGCGAAGCCGCTGATCTCCATCGGCTGATTACGTCTTGCTTCGCGGTCGCGGCGGCGTTGTTCTCTCGCTTTGCGGCGGAGATCACGTTTGTATTTTTTGCGCTCCTTGCGTGTCATTTTTGCCACAACAGAATCGGGCAATGCGCCATTGTCGACCTGCGGCACGGCAGGCTGGTTGGCATTATTATTCCGTCCCTGATTATTATTGTTGTTGGTATTATTCTTCGGACGTGGCTGTGCATCCATGGCTACTGCACGCAGGAACCTTGATTTGCTATACAGTTGTTCGAAGTTCAGTTCGGCATTCAGGTTTTTGGTCTGGGTATTGGAAATGGTATTACCCAGGTCATTGCCATACTGTGTTGCCAGCAGCGATCCTGCCAGCCAGTTGTAGCTCGCCGTATAACTCGCACGTATTTGTGTCCAGTCGAGGAACGGCAGCTTCTGCGTAGGCAATGTATAACTTAAGGTAGCCTGTTGTGTAAAGTTGGTATTACGTCCGCCTTTGTAGAGGTTCGATCTTACGGAATCTTTTTTGGGACCGGTGTCGATACGTCCGAATGGTTCATCCACGCGCGCGAAGTTGGTAGCCGTATAATCGAATACCAGTGATCGTGTGAAGCTCCATTGCAGGATATAATAACGGTCGAATGTAAAATACTTGTCGTAGGTCTCCGGTATCTTATAAGGACCACCGCCGATATTGCGCGGTCTTACTGCACCGAACTGACGGAACACATCTGCACGAAAACTCAACTGCGAAGGCACATAGTTGATGTTAAAGTCTTTGATAAATGCCAGCCATCTTGAAGTAGACTTCACCAATTTCTTAAACGGTTCTATAAACCGCGGTTGCGGTGCATAGTTGTAGCCCAATGCCGCACGTGTTCTGCGCATTTCTTCCTGCTCGATCAGCGGGCTATGGTGCTGCATGCTGATATAAGAATACGTGACATCGAAGTTGGAAGCGCTCCAGATTTTCGGACGTTTGCCATCGATCTTCAATTTTTTGACATTGGTAAAATTCAATGTCTTTATTGTCACAACATCCTGTGCCTGGTTGCGCAGCGAATCCTTGGTGTTATCGGGCGCGGCGTTCAGCTTGTCTTTGTATTTAATATCGAGATCAAACGGATCGTATTCCGGTGTGCTGACGGTGCGGCTTAAAGCTGCGTATACTGGGATCTGCATGCCGAATTTTTTCGGAATCAGTTTTCCTGCATCAATATTGGCAGCGAGGTCGAAATTATAAACGTCTTCGCGGCTTCGTTCATTTACTCTTTGCTCTAGGGTTCCCCATCCTTTACTGCGCGCGGCGCCGGACAGGCTGATATTACCGAGGTCGGCCAGCCTCAGATCAACACGGCCTAATGCGGCCCATCCTCCTTTTTCATCAAGATTGGAGAAGCGTAGTTCATTGAACCATACTTCACCACATGCCACTTCCTGGTTGGTGTTTTCAACGGACAGCAGCATCGATCTTACTTCGCCCAGGTTGGGGTTACCGATGATGGCGTATGAACGGCCATTGTCTGTATTCGTTTCGCGGTAGTAAACAGATGAGCTGGCTCCCTGCGCGTTGCGTCGCATTTTCAACTGCGTCAGTTCATCCAGGTCGAAGTCGAGGTTATTGGCTTCCGGCCAGATAGCAAGGCTGTCTGTGGCACCGAAAGGTGTTTTCTTGAGCGGAACGCGTATTTCGTAGTAGTTGCCTTGCAGGTCGTTACCGAGACGAACCACGGCAGTAAGGTCATTGTCACGCAGTGGATCAGAGCCTGTGCCACCACCGGGGTTACGGCCTTCCGCGTGAATGAACATGCGTAGTTTACCGTACTGGCGCATATCGAGGTTCATGTTTTTAAATACACCACGTGTTTCGCCCTGCAACAGGTTGCAAAGCTGAAGGCTCAGCGCCTGTTCGTTGAGGAACAATTGTACGTTGTTATTGGACAGTTGCTGCTGACGGTCGATGCCGGGAGGCATTACGTAGCGGATCGGCTGACGCTGATCGTTCTCTTCGAGGTTAACTGCCAATGTATTTACCTGAGCCGGGTCGTTGGTCGGCAGGTTAACGAAGTTGCCCGATTGATCAATCTGGTATTGGAACTTACGCCATTGGTTGCGCACCAATTCCAGCTTACCAAAACGCATCACTACCTGGTCGTCGTTAAAGCCGGTAGCGAACATGCGGATGAAACGGATCGATTTGAAGTCGGGAATATTACCGACTTTACTTTCGAAAGAAGAAACCGGGATACGGAAGAGGTACCATGTTTCCTGGCGGTTGGTACCGTTGGCCAGTGGCACGGTCACGCTGCGTACGTCGGTGATGAAGTTGGTGCCCGCTGTCATGAAAGGCTTGATATCTACTTTATACTGGAAATATTCTTCCACTTCATTGAGCGTGTTGTCGCGGTTCAGTTCTTCCGCATCGGGATATTGTGTAAAGGCGTTGATGAACTGGCTGTTGCCGGTAGCGATCGGCGAGTTGCCATGCGGGTTGTTGATGCTGCGGTAACGCTCGAGGATACCTGCACCTGCCGCATCGTAAGAGGCATCACGATAAGGTTTGAAATTATCTCCGGAAGGATCTTCCTGTGCAGCAGCAGCGGCACCGGCCGGAAGACTGCTCAGGTAAGCCGCAAATTTTGCACGCTCTTCATCATCGGTAAGGCCGTCGAAACCTACGTCCTGGAAAGCACGGTCTTCAGGGTTGATGTTGAAGGCATTGGTTACCTGCATCGGGTTGGCCGGCACTTTACCCCAAACGGTGTTGTCGTCAACGCGCACATCAGGATTGGTTGGCGTGGGCAAACCATTTTCATACTGACGTTTTCCATCCTTCAATACGTCTTCTGAAATATTACCGAGGTTAAAATAAAGCTGGCCTCCGGCGCTGGAAGGATTGGAAATAAACGGATCCTGCATCCAGAACTCGATGTATTCAATATTGTTGGTCTCAAAGTCGATCTGGTCGATGTTGCGCATCAAACCTCCCCATGCCTGTGTACGGTTGATCAGGCGGTTGTTACCGTCGATACGGCCGGGGCGTGTTTCAAAGTTGTAAGGCCCTTTCTGACCGGGATAGAATGCCACGTCGAATGTATTCAGCAATCCCTGTCCGAAGTCAACGCTGCGGTTCGGAAATATTTCGCGCTGCAATACCTGCCGTGTTTCCGGTTTGGAAAGTTCATCGAGGTTATTGGCCAGCGGGTTGTTTGGATTATTTTTTTCCTGCAATACCGGTTCAATATTGTACCAGGCAATTTTTGCGCGGTTGTACCCGGAAGCGAGGTCGTTGTTCAGTGAAGACTCGGGGAACATCTGCGGTACGGAAGCCATCGTCCAGTTGATGATGGGGAAACGCAGATCAATATTGGAACGGGTACCTTCAAAGTCGTCGATATAGATCACGCCTTCATTGCCTTTGCCGATTTGTTTGGCATGACCGGGTTTCAGCACGGCCGCTTCTGCGTACGCTGTGAGCGAAGAAGTAGCATTACTATTATAGAAAGGTAGCTTGTTCAGGAATTTTGTTACACGCGGCACGTCTTTCCGGTAATCCAGGTCAACGCCATACATGGTGTTGCGTACCGGGTCATCACCATAACCTTGTTTGATGAAGAACGGACGTTCACTCAATCTTACAATCGTACCACCGATCGAAAGATTTTTATTGGCGATATAATCCAGTCGCAATCCAAGGAAGTTCTTTTGTTGCAGGCCGAAGGTTGCCTGGTTTTCATATTGTATATCAACCGGCACACCGGAAGTAAGGATCGACTGGTTGATCACCCGCAGGGTGCCGAGATCGTAGTTGATCTCATAGTCCACATTTTCCTGCAATATTTGTCCGCCGGCAGTTACGGTTACCGACCCACGCGGAATGTTGAAACCAAGCTGGTATTCGCCGGCTCCGCCACCTGCCGAGGTTGTTTTGGAGCGGCCGTTTATTTTAAAACGGTTGAGGTTGGCATAGGTTTGTGCAATAGCCTTGATGGTATCGTAAAGCGGATAATAAATGTATTTGTCGCGCAGGGTCTGCGTGCCGTATACGTATTCGAGGTCGCGCCCGAATGGTTCGAGTACGGGGAATACGATCCGGCTCATGGTCGGAATAACGGTGAATCCTTCGATATAGTCAAACTTACCATCCGGTTGCGGGTCGTTCTGGTTGTTCAGCCGGTCGAGGTTCAATAAGGAAATAATCGGTTGCCCCTCGTATTGAGGCAATACATCTGTGGGCGGCAGGTAACGCTTTTCTCCGAGGCTCGGCTCTTCATATAATACATCGAGCGTAAAGTCCTGGCGTTCGAGCTGGCCATACCCAACGGAATAAACGTTTTTCATCATCAGGTCCCAGATAGGAAGATTAGTCCTTTGAGAAGTTGCTTTCAGCAATTTCAGGAAAAGTACTTTCTGGGAATTGGCCGTGGAATCCGGCGGCACGTCCTGCGAGAATTCACCTACCTGGTATACTTTACCATTATAAGTGTATTGGTAAGCGATACCCAATACTTCGTCGGCCTGTAAGGGCTGATTCAGTGAAAGGAAACCTATTTGCGGGTTGAAGTAGTATTCGGTGGACTGCAGTTTGCGGGCGAATGTTTTTTCGAAGTCCTGAACCGGTGTAAGTCCGAAGGTACCGGTGAGCACGCTTTGGATCTGGGTGGAGTTGCGGTAGTTGGGGTTGCTTGTGATATTGGCGTAAAGCTGGTTGGCGTTGTTGTTGGGCAATGCGTTCGGGTTGCCCGGAGGGCCGGTAAACGGATTGCCTTCGCCAAGGTCCATGAATGCCACAATATCACGGGTATCGGTTGGTATGCCGGTGCGGTTGGTTACCCACACTTCCACCCGAAGAATCTGTATGTTGGAGGTTACTACCGGCAGGCGGCTCATGGCCGTATTATAATTATTACGGAAATAATGCGCCATCAGGAAGTGGCGGTTCTCTTCGTAATCATCTGCCTTGAGGGAGAAAAGTTGGGAAGCGGTACCGCCCTGTAACTGCATCGACTGACGTTGCGCACGTTGATTGGCGAGCACACCGGTCACGAATAATTTACCGAACTGGGCCTGCGTCTTCACACCAAAAAGGGATTGCACACTTGGAATAAGTGTTCCTTTCGACGTAAAGTTCACGTTACCCAACTGGAATTGTTTGATGATCTCGTCGTCCTTGCCCTGGTAGTTGAGGTTGAGCTGGTTCTCAAACTCAAAGTTGGCCATGGTGTTGTAGCTGATCGGCAAACGGAGTTTATCGCCGATATTGGCGTCTACCTGCAGTTGGGCGTTCATGTTGAAATCAAAACCTCCGTTGCGGCGCGCACGTTCGGGCAGTGTGGGGTTTTTGATATTTTGTCCCATATAGCCCGCGAGGATATCCACGTATCCCGAAGGGCGGATATCGATTTTCCCGGTACCGATGATGCGGTTGAACCAGTCGTTCTTTACATTGAATTTGGGCTTGAACCGGCGGCGGTTCATGTCGGTGAGGAGTTCGGAGCGTTTACGGAAATAATCACGTTCGTCCTGTTGCCCCTGCAGGCGTAAAAATTCTTCCTGGGAAAAAGTGGTGGGTGTGCGGTAATACTGGCTGCCGATCTTTTCGGTCATGTAGTATTGCTTCGTCACCGGATCGTATTCGATGCGGCGTTTGATAAAAGCCGTATCGCTGAGGTCGAAATAGTTGTTGTTGCGGTTGGTATAGGGATCACCGTAGCGGTCCTGCAGCGGGTAGCGCAAGGTATCGGGACGTGTGGTATCGGCAAGGGGGATGAAGCCGCGATGTTCATAACGCGCGGCAGCCTGGTGGGTACAGGCAAGCAGAAATACGGCAAAAACCACCGTGCGGAAAATATGAGCAGTGTTCAGGTTCAATGTTTTTTCTCCACAATCAATTAGTTTCCAGGAATAGGTTGGCTTCAGAGGATACGAAGGACTTTCTTGATCAGGTCTTCCAGCGGCAATTCCGGCTCTCCCGCCATCACTTTCTGCAGCGCCTGTTCGGCCGCCGGACGGTTAATACCAAGCGCAGCCAGAGCATTTAACGCATCGTGGCGCAAACTATTGTTTTTCACCGGAGAAATATTTGTTTCCAGCGGATGTTTGCTCAGTTTGTCCCGGAGTTCCAGCACTACCCGTTCGGCTGTTTTTTTCCCGATGCCCTTAATGCCTTCCAGGGTCTTGCTGTCACCGGAAGCAATGGCGCCGGCCAGTTCCTCAGGTTTCATATACGACAACATAACCCGGGCAGTAGATGCACCGATGCCGGAAACAGCTATCAGCATCTGGAACATTTCCTTTTCCCGAAGCTCGGCAAAACCGAACAAAATATGCGCATCTTCCCTGATTAACAGATGAGTATGCAGCAAACCCTTGTCTTTTCCCTGGATCTGGGAATAGGTATGCAGGCTGATCAGCACTTCATAACCGACACCCTGGATGTCAACCACGAGCGAAGCCGGGGTCAGGTGCACAAAATCTCCTTTCAGGTAAGCGATCATGGGTGCGAAAATAAGGGAAAAGCACCGCCAAAAATGCGGACCGCTGTCCGGAACGGCAACCTGTTTGCCCCGGCCGGTTTTCCGAACACCTGTTGTTCCTGTTGTAACAGGTTCTTCCTTACCTTTGACTGCTTTTATTGAAAATCAAGTACTACGATGAGCAAAAAAATCACGGCCGCTATCACTGCAGTAAGCGGTTATGTTCCGGAAGACAAACTCACCAATTTCGACCTGGAGAAAATAGTGGACACGACCGATGAATGGATCCGTAGCCGTACGGGTATCGAAGAGCGGCGCATCCTGAAAGGAGAAGGAAAAGGTATTTCGGAAATGATCGTTCCGGCTGTAAAGCAGCTTTGTGAAAAACGTGGTATCGATCCGATGGAGATCGATTGCCTGATCGTAGGCACGGTAACGCCGGACATGGTGTTTCCCGCCACTGCCAACATCGTATGTGATAAAATAGGTGCACGCAATGCCTGGGGCTTCGACGTATCGGCCGCCTGCTCGGGCTTTCTTTATACATTAACAGTAGGCACTTCACTTATCGAGAGTGGCCGTTATAAAAAAGTAGTGGTGGTGGGCGCCGATAAAATGAGCGCGATCATCGACTACACCGACCGCACCACCTGCATCATTTTTGGCGACGGTGCCGGTGCCGTACTGCTCGAACCCAATGAAGAAGGACTTGGTATACAGGACAGCCTGCTCCGCAGCGACGGCAGCGGTTGCCAGTACCTGCGCATGAAAGCCGGTGGTTCCGCTTATCCCGCTTCTGCAGAAACAGTCGCCAACCGCGAACACTACGTATACCAGGAAGGCCAGGCTGTATTCAAATTCGCCGTAAAAGGCATGGCCGATATCAGCGCCGAACTGCTCGAACGTAATAATCTAACCGGCGATGACATTTCCTGGCTGGTGCCGCACCAGGCCAACCTGCGCATCATCGATGCCACGGCCAACCGCATCGGTCTGCCCAAGGAAAAAGTCATGATCAACATCCAGAAATATGGCAATACCACAGCCGCCACTATCCCGCTTTGCCTGTGGGAATGGGAAAAACAACTGAAGAAAGGCGACAATATCGTGCTCGCTGCTTTCGGAGGCGGATTTACCTGGGGTGCCACCCTGGTGAAGTGGGCGTATTGAGGGAGGTTATAATTTTTAAGTAATAAGTTATAAGTATTAAGTTTTTTAAGGATCTGCGGAAGCGGGTCCTTTCTTTTTAAGGCAGAAGGCTTAAGGGGTAAGGCGTAAGGTGTAAGGTGTAGGGTATAAGGTTATACAGCCATATTCACTATTCACCATTGACCATTCAATGTCGTTTCCTTAAGGCTTTAGAGGTGTTTATAGTTTGAGTTTGGCGGTTTTTTTTTGAGGTGTTTCCGGGGGAAGCGTCTTGCTGGCCGGATAATTTCCTTTGTTTTCAGCAGTATACTGTCGATCGCTTTCAGACATGGAACAACCATTCCTTTGACCACCATTACATGCAAGTGATATTTGACGATGGCTAATGTATTAGTACGATTGACCTTGTATTTGTGCTTATTGCTGG
>NZ_KE384398.1:152415-538171 GCF_000425585.1 Terrimonas ferruginea DSM 30193 | reverse complement strand
AAACAGCCTCCTGCTGCCATAGCTTCAGGCTGTGTTGCTGCAGGCTTGCCGCTCCATACTCATACTGATCAAACAACAACATCCGCACAAAACTCTCCACGCCCAATTTGCGTTTACGTTGGATCAATCCTGTTTGAAGTGCCAACGCATTTAACTGCTGCGGTGAAAAAATGGCGCTTAACTTACCGGCTATCTCATTGATCGCTTTCAGACTCAGTTCCCTTGAAACAAACCGTTTCTTCCTCTAACACTAAGTTGACGGCTATGGTGTATACACGAACCATGGCATTCGTAATTGCGGCCCGAACCTTCGGGCCCTGCGGCCGATACTTCGGCTACTCGAAGGGCCATCACTCATGCTCCCGTGGCTCGGCATGCCTCGCACGCCCCGCTTCATACAATGCCTGCCATTCGGGAATGCTGTCTGTTGCCGGAATGGCATTTGCAATGCCGGCTAACGAAGGTTGCCCCGCATTTACCCAGGCGGTATACCAATAGGCCGCGACCGCTTCTATCGACTGACGCATTCTCCGCTCCACCATTCCGTTTAATAACCGGTCGTACTCACGTGTGTATGCCGCGGCATATTGCCGTACGGGTATCCCCTTGCGCATTTCAAATGCAAATTGTTTATCTGCCGGAAATGTTTGCGAAAGTTTTTTCTCCAATAACAATACACTGTCCGACGCGGCCGCACTTTCAAGCACAACAGCCCATGCATATTTCAGTGGATCATCAATGTATTTTGCCGGTTCGAGTATAAAATCCCATTCCTTTTCCGCCAGCAATTCGGGTATACGGCTTTCCCAGAAGCCATGTATGCCTTTCTGCCCGGTATATTGTCCGTTGTGATTGCTGCTGGTATGCAGTGGTACATGCGCATCTGCAACATAATGGCCCAATTCGGCCGCATATCGAAGAATAGCCGCAGGGTCCCGCGCGCCGAAGGCTTTTGTCAATCGTTGCAGCATCACCTGTATCCACCAGGGCACAATGCCATGACGCTGAAGCGTGTCGGATCCATATTTTCCACTCGCTTCTTTCCAGCCGCGCGGCAGATCGGGATAGGGATACGCGCCGTATTTGTCCATGTCTATATAGTGACGCGGTCCTTCGGCCTCTACCAGGTAACGCCGCTTATCAGGCGCTACGGCGAGTTCACGGATGGTTTCTATGCCCGGTTTGAATAAGACCAGCATCTCCGGCGGCAACAGGAATACCGCGTGATAATTGATCTTCTGATGTCCGAAAAAGCCCCACGCCGGCTCAAATGCGACCAACGGCATAGCATGCAGACGGCAGATAACAAACAGATAAAGCAGTAACGACATGATCATTGTATTTAGGATCAGTCGTGGAAGGGAGAGCAAAAATAAGCCGGCCGGTATCAGGATGGATGGGAAAAACCTCTCTTTTCTTCAGCTCTTTCCTCGTCGGTCTCGGTTTCTACCACGCCACCGGTCACCGTGTATTTCATCGCATCCCCTGCAGAAATGTGTTCGATGTGCCGCACTTTGCTACGGGGAAGTATATAAAGCTGCCCGGCAAAGTTGTAGGCCTGCGGCACGTACACGCCCACCATTTCAACGCCCATGTCAAATTTTTTCATTTCCTCGTCCGTCATAAAACCCACCACCCACACTTCTTCGGCAAACAGATTGGCCAGTACGGCTTTGGTGAATTTGCGTTTATCGCCGGCAAAAGCTTCAAAGAAATCTTTGATAGAGGTATAGATGAATTTGATGCCGGGTGTACGTTCCAGCCATTGATCAAAGAAATGGATCAGGCTGCCCATCAGAAAGTTCGAACTTACCCAGCCGACGAAAATCACGAAACCAATCACTACCACAAATCCCAGTCCCGTGATTTTCCGCAGGTTACCCTGTGCATCTACAGGCGCCCAGGAAGGGAAAAGGTTATAAATAAGCTTAGGTAAAAGGTTGTCTACGAATGTAAATGCCGCTACTACCGCCCACACTGTAATGGCAATAGGCGCCAGGATCAGCAACCCCTGGATGAAGAAACGGAACAGCTTTCGGAAATTTCCCTGTTTGGGCGGTTGCGGTTGCTTCATGATTGACAGATTTGCGGCAAAGGTAATCTCCTGAACGTGGGTAAAATGACTGAACACTGAAAAATACTTCCCGGAAACTTTTGTAACGATAAAAGTTTCCATAGTTTTGCGCTGCAGATTTAGTGTTTATGGATCAACAAGAAAGAATAGTCAGCAAAGCGCATGAACTCTTCATGCGATACGGTATCCGGAGCGTCAGTATGGACGAAATTGCCTCCAACCTGGGTATCAGTAAGAAAACCATTTACCAGTTTTTTACCGATAAGGATGCTTTGGTAGAAGCGGTGGTAAACATGGAACTCTCAGGAAGCGAGGATGATTGTATTAAATACATCGAAAACAGCGAGAACCCCGTGCATGAATTTTTCATGGCACTGGATATGATACGGGATATGTTGCGGTTGATGAACCCGATGCTGATCTATGATATGCAGAAATATCACCCGTCTGCTTTTCAGAAGCTGAACTGCTACCAGAATGAATTCGTTTATAACCAGATCGAAAGCAATCTCAGCAGAGGCGTAGCGGAAGAATTGTACCGGGCCGATATCAATGTCCCCATCCTTGCACGTTTCCGGCTGGTGTCGGTTTTCGCCCTCTTCAACCCTGATATGTTTCCCACCGGCAAACATACACTCGACGATATCATTCGTGAGATCACGATGAATTTCCTCTATGGTATCGTAACCCCCAAAGGACAGAAACTTTTGAATAAGTATAACCAACAACGAGAAAAACAAATACAACATGATGAAAAAGGGAAGTAAAGGAGCCTGGATAATGATGCTGATCCTGCTTCCGGCACTGGTCTGGGCACAACAACCGCCCGCCACTCCGCCGCAGGTCTATTCATTTTCGGCACAACAGGCGGTGGATTATGGCCTGAAGAATAATGTACAGGTAAAAAATGCGCTGCTGCAGGTGCAGGTCCAGGAACAAACCAACCGGGAAGTAACCGGTAGCGCTTATCCGCAGATAAGTGCAGACGGATCGCTGACCTATAATGCCAAACTGCCCGTGAGCCTGGTTCCCGCCGAGTTTTTTGGCGGCCAACCCGGTGAGTTTGCCAAAGTTGCTTTCGGTCTTAAATGGAACTCTACCTACGGCGTATCATTCAATCAGATGCTCTTCGACGGACAGGTATTTACCGGGCTTCAGGCACGTAAGACATTGATCGATTACAATATCAAGAATGTAGAAGTTACCGAAGAGCTCATCAAGGCCAACATCTACAAGATTTATTACCAACTGATCGTAGGGCAACGGCAGATTCAGTTGCTCGATTCCAACATTGTTGTGATCCGGAAGCTGGTAAGCGATAACCAGATCATGTACGACAATGGATTTGCAGAGAAACTTGATGTAAACCGCGCTTCGGTTCAACTGGCCAATGTGGAAACAGAAAGACTCAATGCAGGCAATCAGATAGCCAACGGCTTTCTCGCTTTAAAGGTCCTGATGGGCATGCCGATCAGGGATTCGATTGTGCTCACCGATACCATAAACGATCAGCAACTACGCGACGGCGTATTGGAAGCGTCTGCTTTCGATTACAGCCAGCGTAAAGAGTTCCAGTCTGCAGATCTCGGTATCCGCTTGCAGGAGTATAATGTGCAACGTTATAAACTCAGTAAGATTCCAACGCTTTCGCTGAATGGCTATTATAACAGGAACGCACAACGCGACAAGTTTGATTTCTTCAAAAGCGATGGTGACTGGTTCGACATCTCTGCATTTACCCTGAACTTGCGTATCCCCATCTTCAGCGGTTTCAGCACCAATGCAAGAATTGCGAGGGAACGACTGATCCTTCGTCAGAATCAGAACCAACGGGAAGCGTTGAAACTGGACATCGACAACGAGATCCGTTCGGCAACCAACAATTTCAATTACGCTGTGGCCAACCTCGATAACCAGAAGAAAAACATGGACCTGGCACAGACCGTATATGATCAGACCAAGAAAAAATACGAAGTAGGTACCGGCTCGCAAACCGATATCAATATTGCCCAAAATGATCTGAGACTTGCACAGTCTAATTATATCAATGCGATGTACAATGCCATCACGGCGCGCATCGATTTCCTGAAAGCAACCGGCAAACTCTAACAAACTGAAACCAACGCATAAAATGACGAACATGAAACATATCCTGAACATAACGACCGCCGCTGCCCTGAGCCTGCTGCTCGTGGCCTGCGGAGGCGGTAAGGCCGACAGAGGTGCTGTGGCCGATAAGAAAGCGGAACTTGAAAAACTTAAAGGCGAACAGAAAAAAATAAACGAACAAATCGCCAAGGTAGAAGACGAACTGATGAAACTCGATTCTTCTTATGGCGCAGCCAAAGCCAAACTGGTGGCATTGCAAACAATCGGCTCCGATTCATTCCAGCATTTCATCGATCTGCAGGGACGTATCGATGCGGTGAATGTAGCCATGGTATCACCACGTGGTATGGGCGGCGTTATCCGTTCGATCCATGTAAAACCCGGGCAGAATGTAAGCAAAGGACAGCTGATCATGCGCCTCGATAATGCACTTGCTTCGCAGCAACTGCAACAGGCACGCCAGCAGATCGCAGGCCTGGAAGCCGACCTGAAACTGAAGCAGAGCATTTACGAACGCCAGCAGAATCTCTGGAAGAGCAATATCGGTACGGAAGTGCAGGTACTGCAGGCCAAGACAGCCGTTGAAGCCGCGGCCAGCCAGCTCGCCGCTGCGCGTGCCGGTGTTGGTACCGCCCAGGAAACCGTGAACCAATCCAATGTGTATGCCGAAATCAGCGGAACAGTGGATGTGGTGAATGTAAAAGTGGGCGAAGTATTTTCTGCTCAAAGTGCCGCGAATCCGCAAACAGGTATCCGCATCGTGAATACAGGCGATCTGAAAATAGTTGTACAGGTGCCGGAAAATTACCTGGAAAAAGTAAATACCGGAAGTGTACTGCAAATCACATTGCCCGAAGCCAACAACAAAGTGCTGACCACAAAAGCCAACGCTGTAAGCAAACTGATCGATCCCGTGAGCCGCACCTTTACGGTTGAAGGAAAAATCGGACAGGACAAAGCGATAAAGGCAAACCAGATCGCACGTGTGCAGATCCGCGACTACGCCAGCAATAATGCCATCACTATTCCGGTTAACATCCTGCAAAGCGATGACAAAGGAAAATATATACTGGTAGCGGTTACTGAAAACGGCAAACTGGTAGCACGTCGTAAGACTGTGATCGTAGGCGAACTGTATGCCGATCGCCTGGAAGTGAAAAGCGGCCTGGCCATAGGTGATAAGATCATCACGGACGGTTTTCAAAGCCTTTATGACGGACAACTGATCACTGAAGGCAAATGAGGTTTAAGGTAAAAGGCGTAAGGTTTAAGGTGATAAGTTATAACTGACAGGTTAACAGCCACGGCTTTTTATTCACGATTGACTCCCGAAATTTCGGGATCACCATTCACGTCTGAACAACCAACTGTAAAAACAAATTATTATCATGTCTGCATTAGAGAATTTTACCGGGAAGTTCAAGCAATTCAAGCCTACTTCCTGGGCTATCAAGAACAAGACGTTCATGTACCTGCTGATGCTGGCGGTTTCGGGTTTTGGTGTCAACCTGTTCGTGACTCTTCCCAAAGAACAGTTCCCTGATATCGTGATCCCCACCGTTTATGTATCCACCATTTACGTGGGCAACTCTCCCAAGGATATGGAAAACCTGGTGACCCAACCGATCGAGAAACAGATCAAGGGTATTACCGGCGCCAAAATATCCAAGGTGACCAGTACAAGTGTCAATGACTATTCGGCCATTACCGTAGAGTTTGGAACAGGAGTGAAAGTAGACGTGGCCGTGCAGAAAGTCAAGGATGCCATCGACAAAGCCAAACAAGATCTGCCAACCGATCTTACCCAGGAGCCAACGGCCATGGAAGTAAGTTTTTCGGAAATGCCGATCATGTATGTAAACGTAAGCGGCGACTACGAGCCGGCACGTTTGAAAAAATATGCCGATGACCTGAAAGATAAACTCGAAGAGCTGCCGCAGATCAACCGCGTTGACCTGGTAGGCGCTCCCGAGCGTGAGTTCCAGGTAAACGTAGACAACGATCGCATGCAGGCTGCGGGTATTTCTTTCACCGACATTTCCAATGCTATCGCCAATGAGAACATGGACGTGTCCGGCGGTCAGTTGGATGTCGGCAACATGCAACGCAACCTGCAACTGAAAGGACAATTCAAAACCGCGGCGGATATTGAACAGGTATTGGTACGCAACACCAGGGGTGCGGCTATTTACCTGAAAGACATAGCCACGATCAGGGACACGATCAAAGATCGCGACAGCTATGCACGCCTGGATGGTAAAAACGTAATCACGCTAAACATCATCAAACGAAGCGGTGAAAACCTGATCAATACAAGTGATGATGTAAAACGCATTACAGAAGAAGTAAGAACAACACAGTTTCCGAAAGACCTGGAAGTACGCATCACGGGCGATTCCAGCAATAGCACACGTACATCTTTCAACGATCTGGTTAACTCCATTGTGATCGGCTTCCTGCTGGTATTGATGATCCTCATGTTCTTCATGGGCGTGACCAATGCCTTCTTCGTGGCACTGAGTGTACCGTTGAGTATGTTTGTGGCTTTCATCTTCCTGCCGTTGGGCAACCTGGTAGTAGGTTCGGATATCACCCTCAACTTCATCGTACTGTTTGCCTTGTTATTCGGTTTGGGTATTATCGTGGATGATGCGATTGTGGTGATCGAAAACACGCACCGTATTTTCGTAGAAGGAAAAGGAAAGATCGATAGTAAAAAAGCGGCGATGATGGCGGCAGGCGAAGTGTGGTACCCGGTACTTGCGGGTACGGCTACTACGCTGGCACCGTTCTTCCCGCTGCTTTTCTGGCCGGGTATCATAGGTAAATTCATGATCTACCTGCCGCTGATGCTGATCTTTACCCTCACGGCATCATTGATCGTGGCCTTCATCATGAACCCCGTATTTGCGGTAGACTTCATGAACCATGCGGAGCACGAAAAGAAAGAACCCAAGTCGGCTATTTTCAAAAAACCATTCTTCTGGGTTTTCCTGGGCATTGGTGTATTGCTTGACTTTGCGGGGCAAACATTCCTGGGAAATATCATCATCCTCATCATGATCCTGATGGTATTGAACCGCTACTTCTTCGATGGATGGATTCATCGTTTCCAGAACAGCGCGCTTCCCTGGATCATGGGTCACTACGAAACCCTGCTCCGCTGGGCGGTTAAGGGATGGCGACCGGTATGGCTGTTATTAGGTGCCGTAGGATTATTTTTCTTCTCGCTTTTCATCTTTGTAATCCGCGGTGTTCCGGTGGTCTTCTTCCCCGACAGCGATCCTAACCAGATCTATGTATATGCCAAACTGCCAACCGGCACAAGAGTAGAATATACTGACAGTATTACCCGCGAACTCGAGTCGCGCGTTTACAGGGTACTGGGTATGGATCCGGCAAAAAATCAGCGAAACCCGATCGTGGAAAGTGTAATTGCCAACGTAGCCGTTGGTGCGGCGGATCCCAGCAGTGGTGACCGCAGTACGCGAAGCGAACTCGGACGTATCCAGGTGTCTTTTGTGGAATTTGAAAAACGTCATGGTAAATCATCGCGCCCCTATCTCGACAGTATCCGTGCTGCCATGAAAGGCATTCCGGGTGTGGAGATATCGGTAGACAAGGAAGCGAACGGTCCGCCAACCGATCCTCCTGTAAATATTGAAGTGGCGAGTGAAGACTTCGACGCCCTGATCAAAACGGCCGTTGACCTGAAGAACTATCTCGATAGTATTCAGACGCCGGGTGTGGAGGAACTGAAAATGGATATTGACCTGAAGAGTCCCGAGATATCACTGGTGGTTGATCGCCAGCGGGCAATGGCAGAAGGAGTCTCCAGTGCGCAGATCGGTATGCAGATGCGTACGGCGCTGTTTGGTTTCGAAGCCAGCAAGATCAAAGATGGTGAAGATGAATACAAAATACAGGTGCGTAATACCGAAACGCAACGTAAGAACCTGGTGGATCTGCTGAACATGAAGATCGGTTTCATGGATATGTCGAGCGGTCAATACAGACAGGTGCCGATGTCTTCTTTGGTAAAAGTGGACTACACCAATACATTGGGTAGTGTGCAGCGCAAGAATCAGAAGAGAATGATCACGATCCGTTCGAATGTATTGCTGACACAGGGATATACACCGACTGCGGTGAACGAAGACCTTGCCCGGTCGATTGCCCAATTCAAAGGGGTGCAGGATGGCGTAACGATCAAACAAACGGGCGAAGGAGAGCAGCAGGCTGAAACGGGTGCATTCCTTGGAACGGCGCTGATAATGGCTCTTGTCATCATCCTTGCCATTCTGGTGATGCAGTTTAATTCTGTAAGCAAATCGGTGATCATCCTTACGGAAATTGTGTTCAGTGTGATAGGTGTGTTACTGGGCTTTGCGATCACGGGTATGCAGGTGTCGGTGGTAATGACCGGCGTGGGTATCCTGGGGCTGGCCGGTATCGTAATCAAGAACGGTATCCTGGTGATCGAGTTTGCGGATGAATTGCGTGCCCGCGGTGTACGTACCCGCGAAGCCGTGATCCAGGCCGGTAAAACGCGGATCATACCGGTATTGCTGACGGCGCTCGCTGCTATCCTGGCGCTGATTCCGCTGGCAATTGGTTTCAATATCAACTTCGTAACGTTGTTTACACACCTGGACCCGCATATCTTCTTTGGGGGCGACAACGCTGCCTTCTGGAAGCCGCTTTCCTGGACGATCATCTTCGGTCTCACCTTCGCGTTCTTCATGACGCTGGTGCTGGTGCCGAGTATGTACCTGATCGCTGAACGCCTGAGACGTCCGATGCGCAAAACCTTCGGCGGTACGTGGATTTCCTTCCTGGGTATTCCGCCGTTCACGTTAGTGTTTATCTTCCTGATGCTGTTCCAGGCGGCTAAACATAAACGCCAGGTTCGCCGCCGCCGTTCACGGCTGGCAAGCGAACAATTTAAAAAGAATGAGGCGTTTTTAGGAAGCTGGTTCTAAAAGAGCATGGGTCTTAATAAGTACAATCCCGCAGTTGAGAGACTGCGGGATTTTTTGTTTGAAGTAAAAAAAACGGCTTACGTGTTGATCGGTCACCCGAACAGCCTTGGTTGGTGTATACACGAACCAAGGGGAGTGAAACCCGTGCTGTTAGTCGATCATCCCAGCGATGGGGATTTTGAAACTGGCAAACCCGGCTTACGTGTTGATCGGTCACCCGAACAGCCTTGGTTGGTGTATACACGAACCAAGGGGAGTGAAACCTGTGCTGTTAGTCGATCATTCCAGCGATGGGGATTTTGAAACTGGCAAACCCGGCTTACGTGTTGATCGGTCACCCGAACAGCCTTGGCTCGTGTATACATGAACCAAGGGACTGAAAACCATGCTGTTAGTCGATCATCCAGCGATGGGGTTTTTGAAACTGGAAAACCCGACTTACGTGTTGATCGGTCACCCGGATAACCCTTGGTTCGTGTATACACGAACCAAGGGAGTGAACCCCGTGCTGTTAGTCATCATCCAAGCGATGGGAGGGATTGAAATCCGTGCTGTTAGTTCGTCACCCGAGCCATGGAAATATTTTTTCCGTCCCAATAAAATAACACTCCCGGTTACCATTGATTATCAGGCAGTTGATTTAAAACCCAATCCTAATTCCGCCTTTTCACCAAAAAAGTTTAGAAAAATATTAGAATCCGTGCAGCAGATCGATTTCTTCTCCTGTCTTTTATATCGTGCTCCGGCGGAACGCACGATTGCTACCATCAAACGAATTGATTTTTAAACGAGTTTGTTTATTTTTCCGCCAACACTAACTGCTTATTTTGCGGAAAAAGCGGCCCTGAAGGGCCGCTTTTCTATTTCCCACTTTTCAGCTTAAATCCAGGCCATAGCCCCAATAAAAAACCCCGCCGGCCGGCGGGGTTTTTTATTGATATGATTTTATCAGAATCCTTTCTTCTGAACGGGATTGCCGTCAGTGTCCAGTTCAATAATTTCATAGCCTAATTTCTGCAGACCGGGCAGGATCTTGGCTTTGTCGCCAACTACCAGCACGTTCATTTTGTCGGCGTTGATCCATTTTTTGGCCAGGGCATCGATCTCCGCTTTGGTAATAGCGCTGGTGATCTTGCTCTGCTGATCTACGTAATCGCCGGGCAGGTTGTAATTCAGGATGTTGCCGATGAAGCCAGCTTTCTGGAATCCGGTTTCATAACGCAAAGCATCACGCTGACCGATAGCATTTTTCAGGAATGACAGTTCGTCTTCCTTGATACCTGTTTCAGCAAATTCTTTCATGTCCTTCATGATTTCAACCAGGGCGCTGTCAGTAGCGTCGGCTTTGATAGCTGCGCTGAATTCGAAGTCGCCGGTTTGCTTGCCACCGCTGAATCCGCTGCGTGCGCCATAGGTCCAGCCTTTGTCTTCACGGAGATTCAGGTTCAGACGGCTGTTGAACGCACCACCAAGGGTGTAGTTCATGAGGCCGGCTTTGTAGTATTCGCCGGTTGCGTCATATTTCATACCGGTATTGTAACCTACGCGGAACTCAGTTTGAGCTGCTTTAGGCACATCCACCAGGTATACTTTTGTTTTCTCCACTTTCGGAGCTGCCGCAACAGAAGGGATCGTGATCTTTTTGTTAGGCAGGTTGTTCAGGAAGTTCAGTTTGGGCAGAATTTCAGCCTCTGTTACATCGCCTACTACCACTACCTGCACACCCTGGGATGTCATGTAGTTATCATAGTAAGCCTGGATGTCGGCCAGCTTCATATTCTTCACGCTTTCTTCCGTACCGCTTGGGTCAGTAGCCAGAATATGGTTGTTACCATAGTTCAGTTTACCAAATACTTCGTCAGCTACGTTGGCAGGCTGTGTTTTGGCCACTTTGAAGCTTTCGAGTGTGCGTTTCTGAATACGGTTGAATGCGTCTTGTGTAAATTTGGGGTTGAACATACGCTCCTGCAACAATGCCAGGGTAGCGTCGAGGTTTTTCTTCTGTGTTTGCACCTGGAAGGTGATGTCCTCATTACCGCTGAATACGTTTACAGAGCTTCCCAGTTTTTGCAGCTCACGGCTGATCTGTTCTGCTGTGTAATTCTTGGTGTCGTCATTCATCATATCGGTGAAGAACGATGCCTGACCCACTTTAGACAGGTCGTTCGTGTTCAACAGGTGTCCGCCGGGGATTTTGATAGACAGGGTTACAGTAGGCAGCTCGTTGTTTTCGGTGCCGATGAGCTTGATGCCGCTTGGCCAGTCTTTTTTCCAGAATGCAGGAACGGTTACAACAGGATTGGCTCCGTTGCCGGGCATTTTGGTACGGTCGAAGTTATCTTTTGCCTTTACATATTTCAGTCCTTCATAACCATAGTCAGGAGCGATGTATTTGCTCTTATCGACTGTATAGTTGTTGTCGGCAATCAGCATTTTAGAATCCTGGCCTTTGGGCAGTACGCTCACGTTCAGGCTGTGCTGATGTTTGATGTACTTGTTGTACACACGCATTACATCTTCTTTGGTTACAGCCTGGTATCTTTTCAACAGTTCACCGATCATGTTGGGGTTGCCGGTGAATGTTTCAAAAGCAGCCAGTTGCGATACCTTGCCTGAAACGGCCTGAAGGCCATTGATGAGTTGAGATTCGTAACCGCCTTTGAATTTGGCGATATCATCGTCTGTCACGCCTCTTTTTTCAAACTCGGCCAGTGCCTGGTCAAGCAGGAAATACATGTTAGACAATGGTTTGCCGGGGAAAGGCACGATCTGGAAAGTGAAACTACCAGACAGTTCAGACAGACCGCTGAAGCAGCTTGCCTGCAATGCCACCTGTTTTTTTACCATTTCCTGATACAATACGGAGTTGTTGCCCTGACCAATCACCTGGGCCAGGCAAGCCAAAGCAGCCTGATCAGGATCATACGCGGGAACAGTAGGGTAAGTTCTGATCAACAATGGCAGACGCGCATAGTTGTCGGTGTAAGAAGCAAAGCGGTGTTTGTCCAGTGTAGGAACAACCTTTGCCATGTTCTGTACTTTCGGACCGGCAGGAATGGAGCCGAAATATTTTTCTACCAGCTTCACTACATCGGCAGGTTTAACGTCACCACCAACCGTAACTACGGCATTGTTGGGGCCGTACCAGCGAAGGAAGAAGTTTTTGAGGTCGTTTACGTTAACACGATCCAGGTCCTCAACATAACCGATCGTCAGCCAGGAGTAGGGGTGTCCGTAAGGATAAAGATTCTGAGCGATCACTTCGCCTACGAGGCCATAAGGCACGTTGTCAACACGCTGACCACGTTCGTTTTTAACGGTAGCGCGCTGTACTTCGAATTTTTGCTGCGTAACGGCGTCGAGCAGGAAGCCCATACGGTCAGCTTCGAGCCACAGCATTTTCTCCAACTGGTTGCTGGGAACAGTTTCGAAATAGTTGGTGCGGTCGGTGTTGGTAGTACCATTGAGCGTACCGCCGGCTTCAGTGATGATCTTGAAGTGTTGCTCGTCCGCCACGTTGTCACTTCCCTGGAACATCATGTGTTCGAAGAAGTGGGCGAAACCGGATTTCCCGATTTCTTCGCGGGCAGAACCCACGTGGTAAGTAACGTCAACGTGTACCACAGGATCGCTGTGGTCTTCATGAACGATCAGCGTCAGCCCGTTGGGCAGTACGTACTTCTCATACGGAATCACCAATTCCGTTCCTTGTTTGGTGACTTTCTCCACCAGTTTTGCCTGTGCCTGTACTGCGGAAGCAGTCAGCAGGGCCAAACCGGAGAGCAGTAGATAACGTCTTTTCATGTTGATAGAGTGTTTTGGACCGAAGTAACCCCTTCGGGTGGGTAGCAAAGTAAAACAATATGAACCTTATATAGCAACCATTTATCATTAAAATGCCCCGGAAATTCCGGGGCACACCAATATCAGCATCTCTTAAGAGAATTGATTTCTTCTTTCACGGGGGCATATTGAACAGGCTGCGAAGCTGATCTTCCCATACGTTTGAGTGTGTTGTTTGCTGTTAAAGATTACCAGGTGCAGGTATAATGGCGCTCGTAAATTTAAGCGAACAAACAATCATTCTCAAAGAGAATTTGATCAGCGGTAACTATTTTGACTTTTAACGTGGGGCCGGCTTTTGCGGTATGCCGGGATAGCTGCTCACTACCGCAAATTCGTAGTTGTCGTTCTGCTTGATCTTACGGATGAGTTTGCGCAGTTCGATCGTATCGGGTGTACCGCGGTAGGCCTGGTCATGGGCCAGGATCACGAGGTTATCCGGACGTTTGGTGCGGTTGCGGGCAAACAACGTATCGATCTGACGTACAAGCTGATCTGCATCAGCCGTTACGTTAAGCGTTTTGGGGTTAAAATGCCATTCGAGATCCCAGCCCACTACGGTGTAACCAGCCTGTTGCAGCGAATCGACGGCCGTCCGGCTTTTGGCATTGTCCGTGAATTTGAGGCTGTCGATGCGCCAGGCGTTGCGGCCGGGTGTGCGGGCAATGTGGTTGTCCAGTTGCAGCATTTCCCTGGTCTGGTCGAAATCCTTTACCACCGAATCGGGGGAAGCGTAAAATTTGTTGTAGCGGTTGCGCCATGCATGGGAATAGCTGTGGTTGCAGAGTTCGGCCAGCGGCAGGTTGCGCAGGCTGTCCCAGGTAGCTTGTTGCAGGCGGCTGGCAGCGGTGTGTTCACCAATAACAAAAAAGGTAACAGGGATCTGCTCTTCGCGTATGATGTGCAGCACATTGGGAGTACCCAGGTTGGGGCCGTCATCAAAAGTGAGGTAGATCTTTTTTTTCTTTTTTGCCGGCTTGGCGGGGGCGGCAGCCACAGGTTTTGCCATTGAATCGGCGGGGGTGATGCCGGCGGACTTCAGTGGTTTGAATTCCTGCCGGTCGTTACAGGCGAAGAAACCAACGGTTAAGAGCAAAACAAGGGTGAAACGGGCATGAGGAAGCAGGGAGGCCTCTGACGGAGGCTGGTCGGAATTGGTGTGCTGGTCCATAAAGTTGGGGGAATAAATTTTAAGTGAAATTAGTGTGCACCAATGCCGCTTTGCAAATCCCGCTGGTTAAAGATTTGCAAAATGCTAATTTGAAAATTTGATGATTTGAAGATTTGATAATGTTGAGGGGATCAGGTTATCGGATAACTTAAAACTTATAACCTATAACTTAATACTTAGTACCTTTGCCCGACAATTTTTCCAGATGATTCGTAAAGAGGAAGTCCTTCAGGACGTAGTGATAAAGTTTGCCGGAGACAGCGGCGATGGTATGCAACTGACCGGTACACAGTTTACCAACAACACAGCATTGCTGGGTGCCGACCTCAGCACTTTCCCGGACTTCCCGGCCGAGATCCGCGCCCCGCAGGGAACACTTCCCGGCGTGAGCGGATTCCAGTTGCGCTTCAGCAGCAACAGCATTCACACACCCGGTGACGAATGCGACGTACTCGTAGCCATGAATGCCGCCGCCCTCAAGGTCAACCTCGGCGTATTGAAGAAAGGTGGCAAAGTGATCATCAACACCGATGGTTTCGATAGCAAAAACCTCCGGCTGGCTAATTACGCCGAAGGCGATAACCCTCTTGAAAACGGCAGCCTCGACAGCTACGACGTCATCAAAATGGATGTCACCAAAATGACCCGTGAAGCGCTGAAGGAATTCACATTGGGCATGAAGGAGAAAGACCGCGCCAAAAACATGTTCGTCCTCGGCTTCCTTTATTTTATGTACGGGCGCGATATGAAGAACACGGAAGCTTTCCTTACCGAAAAATTCGGCCGCAAAGAAGATATTCTCGCCAGCAACCTGAAAGCACTGCACGCAGGTTACAACTATGGCGATACCACCGAAACTTTTACCACTACCTATAAAGTAGAAAAAGCCCGCATCGAAGCCGGCTCTTACCGCTCCATCATGGGCAACCAGGCATTGGCCTACGGCCTAATTGCTGCTTCGCAGAAAAGCGGGCTGCCTATGTTCCTCGGCACTTATCCGATCACACCGGCATCGGATATCCTGCACGAACTGAGCCGTCATAAAAATTTCGGCGTCCGTACTTTCCAGGCTGAAGATGAGATCGCCGCGATCTCTTCCGCTATCGGCGCGTCATATGGCGGCTCTTTGGGCGTTACGACCACCTCCGGTCCCGGTATGGCTTTGAAAGCAGAAGCAATGGGCCTTGCCGTGATGCTGGAAATTCCGTTGCTGATCATTGACGTACAACGGGGCGGCCCTTCCACCGGGTTGCCTACCAAAACAGAACAGTCGGATCTGCTGCAGGCTTATTACGGCCGCAACGGTGAATGCCCCATGCCTGTACTGTCCGCGTCTACTCCGGCCGATTGTTTCGAAGCTGTATACGAAGCCGTACGCATTTCCGTACAACACATGACACCCGTGATTTTCCTGAGTGATGGCTACATTGCCAATGGTGCAGAGCCCTGGAAGTTTCCGCAGTCGGCAGATCTTTCCCCGATTCATGTGAAATTCAAAACAGATCTCGGACACGGTGAAGAGAAATTCCAGCCATACCTGCGCGACGAAAAACTGGTGCGTCCATGGGCTGTGCCCGGCACACCCGGACTCGAACACCGCATCGGTGGCATCGAAAAACAGAATATCACCGGCAACGTGAGCTACGATCCGGAGAACCATCAGTTGATGGTGAAGATCCGCGAAGAAAAAATAAACAAGATCGCCGACCATATCCCCGAACAGAAACTGGACAGCGGAGAAGAAAAAGGTAAAGTATTGGTGCTCGGTTGGGGATCTACGTACGGTGCCATCAAATCAGCCGTGAACGAATTGCAGGAAGACGGCCTTTCCGTTAGTCACGCACACCTGCGTTACCTGCGTCCTTTCCCCCGTAACCTCGGACAGATTTTGTCACAGTTTGAAACGATCCTTGTTCCCGAACTTAACAACGGTCAGCTCATCAAGATACTGCGCGATGTATACCTGGTCGACGCGAAGTCTTACAACAAAATCATGGGACTGCCGATGACCAAGACGGAACTGGTGGAAGAGATCAGGAAATATTGCTGATCAGCCGGAGTTTGTAGAGGTTATCGCGCGTGCTGTTCGATCAGTGCAAAAAATGTATCACGATAGTTATCGCTGACAGGTAATTCCTGCTGCTGTATGGTCACCGCTTTGCGCGAAGCAACCGTTACTTTTCTCATCGATACGATATAGGAACGATGAATGCGGACGAAAGCATGTTTGTCCAGCATATCCTCAAAGTATTTCAGGTTGTGCAGGATCAGCAATGGGTTGGACGCACTCGTCAAATGCACTTTCGTATAGTCTTTGTATCCTTCGAGATAAAGAATGTCGTCGAAGAATATCTTATGCATCTTGTGTGCTACATTGATAAAGAAGAAATCCTTTTCTGCCATTACGGGACGGTTCTTATTCTCCATCAGGTCGCGTACACGGTTACAGGCTGTGATAAATTTTTCAAATGAAATAGGTTTCAGCAGATAGTCGAGTGCTTTCAGCTCAAATCCGTTGATGGCATATTCGCTGTAGGCGGTGGTGAAGATCACTTCCGGTTTGTGCGAAAGTGAACGATAAAAGTCAATGCCGGTAATGTCCGGCATTTTTATATCGAGAAAAAGAAGATCGATCTGAGCTGATTCAAGCAGGTTGAGCGCCTGCAACGGCTCTTCAAATTTGCCTGCCAGACGCAGGTAAGGTGTTTTCTGCACGTAGTCCTCCATCAGTTGAAGGGCAAGCGGCTCATCATCGATGATCACACAGTTAAGCATGGTATAGTTTCAGTTTTAGGTGAACAATATGCTGGTCGTTCTCACGCTCTGTCATCAATTCATATCGTTCGGGATAAACCAGTTCCAGCCTGCGTTTCACATTCCGGAGGCCGAGCCCGCCGGGAGCAAAACTATCTTTTTCGATCACCGGGTTCACAACGGTAAGCGTTAATGTTTCTTCAAAAATGTGTATTTGTATATCGATGGCGGATGCATGGGTATAGCTGATGCCGTGTTTGAAAGCGTTCTCGATAAAACTAATCAGCAACATAGGCGCGATCTTTTTACCGGTCATATCGCCGGTCACCGAGTAGTCAAGCTGTATCTTGCTCGACAACCGTAAACGCTGCAACTCAATGTAGTTGTTGATGTAGCGTATATCGCGGTCAAGGTCAACCTGGTCTTCTGCCGAATCATACAAGGCATAGCGCAGCAGTTCCGACAGTTTAAGGATCGATGATTCGGTGTCTTCCGAACGGGCATGTGCCTGCGAATAAATGCTGTTCAGCGTATTAAAAAGAAAATGCGGATTGATCTGCGATTTCAGGAAGTTTACTTCTGCATTCAGGTGTGCGTTCTCCAGGCTCTTTTTTTCATTTTGATTTCTGAGGAATGAATAAGCGAGGCGTATCATTCCACCCAATAACAAAAGAAAGATGCAGGTAGAAGCAGTCCGGCTTACCGAAAAGAAAACAAAGGATTGTGGAATGCCCAACACCATGTGTTCATCGAATGGCCGCGCAGGCGTGACGCTGGTGAACAGGCTATCCCCCCGGTCGATCCTGATGCGGAACACAGGTGCCGGCTCCTGTAACGGCTTTGATTTTATCGACAGCATTCTGGTACCGCTTACCGGATAAAGACCACTGAGCTTCGAACGGATGAACATATCAGCCACACTGATTATTATTACCGACAGCAGTACCAATAACAGATAGACCGTAATCTTTCTTCTTTCAAAAAAGCGCGGAAGGAAATAATAATAGTTCAGGTAAAAGAAAGCGATCGGAAGAATCTTGGTAATGAGTTCCCTTCGCCATACCGGTTCTCCGTCGAAGCGCACAGGATAAAATAGCAATGGCAGCCAGAGAAACAACGCCCAGGCAACCGCATGCACGAGTAAGATGAAAACCAATTGCCCGATGCTGCGCGCTCTCTGGAAGCCAAAGAGCACGAGCAAAAAGCGGTTGATGGGAAGTTGCTCATTCATGTCGGGATGCTGTTATTAGTTGTCTTACTTCATCCGCCGATAAAGTCGGGTATTCTTTTTTGCGGAGTTTGCTTACTACGCGTGAGGCGGCCGCTTCCGCCTGTTCTTTATTGGCAAAGCCGGCGTTCACAGGCAGTGCGGGAATCACATCCTGGTGGATCAGCAGACTGTCATTTATCCGTATATCATAACCCCAGCCCTTATCCGTTGCAAACACCGAGGAAGTAAATACTGGTTGCACTTTTTTGCGCGGCAATAACCACCACATGCATCCCGCAATCAGCACACTGATCAGCAGTATCGTTTTTACGCCGGGCTTAGTCATTGTCTACCTGTTCATCGTTGGGCAGGAATTCAAAAATATTATCCATCAGCAGGCTGCCGCTGCGGCCCGTGCCCACAAAGCCGCGGTTCTGCAGGGTGAAGGCAATGGCGCCTGTGCGGCCGGTGCCTTCAAATGCGGTTTTCTCCGCCCAGCGGTCACTCGAAGGATCGTAGCGCCAGGTGGTGGAATTGATAGCGCCTGTGCCGCTTTCACCCGTTGCCAGGTACACAAAGTTATCGATCACGAATGTAACACCATTCTGACGGGCGATGGTGCCGTAATCGTCATCGAAGGAGTCGTCGGTAGCGTTGTAGATATCATTTTTCTTGGTCCACTGGTTTTCTGTTTCGTTGTAGGCCCAGAGGTCGGTCTGCGTTTCGCCGTTGTTGTTGCCTCCGCAGATATAAGCCGTATTGTTGACAACGAAAGCCATGGCTGCCGAGCGTTTGGAACCGCCCACACTTGCTTTCTGTTCCCACGAACCCTGGCCGCCGTTGCCGGAGGGATCGAACTGCCACAGGTCCTTGAGATAATTACCGTCGTTACCGCAGCCAACGTAGGCTTTTCCATTCAATACAAATGCCACTGCATCATACCGTGCGGTGCCGGCAAAAGCAGTTTTCTGTGTCCATTGATTGGCCGCCTGGTCGTATTCCCAGAAATCAGTGAGACGTGCAGATCCGCTGTAGCCTGTACCTACATAGCCTTTGTTGCCGATGGAGAAAGCCACGGCAGAACTTCTTGCCGCACCGGGAAGATCGGCTTTCTGTGTCCAATAACGTCTGGCCAGGTTGTACTCCATGATGTCTTTGAAACGTTCGGAGTTGCTGGAGCCTGCGCCTGTACCTGCATAAGCGTAATCGCCGATGGTAAAAGAAATGGCTTCACTGCGGGCATCTCTTTCAAAGTCATCTCCTTTTTTCCAGTTGCCAATCAGGTCATCGTCCGAACTGGTGTCGCGCGTACAACCCTGCGACAATACTACCGAACCGGTGATCAGTAAAGAACCGATAAGATAAGCGTGTACTTTTTTCATCATTCTCTGGTTTTGTAAGGAGCGGGCCGACCGTCCTTTCGTGGATAATTAATAGCCGGAGCCGGCAGGCATCACGGACTTCAAGCGGATAAAAGTATTGGCGGTGAGGCGGAAGATTCTCTTAAAATAGATGAATTGCCTTAATGAATAGATAGAACTGACGGAAGACTCTATCAGCAGGACAATGCTGAAAAAAAGCGCTTTCAAAAAGGTTGCAGGCGCTTATCGGTGGTGAAGCGTCTTTCGCCGATTTATCCGTGGCATTAATAGAGTATAACAAATTACCGGCAGGCGGGCGGGATATATTGCGCGGGCATTTTAACAAACGATAAACTATGGTTCCCATGCGTCTGCAAGCTTTTATTCCCTGCATGATACTCGGTCTTTCCCTCTGGCTGCTCTCCTGCACCCGCAAGGATATAGAGTTCGGTACCACACCGGATAACCCTTATACTTCCATTGAATATATCGATAGCACAACGGTACAGTTGTCGACGGTGATGACCGATTCGTTTTCAACAAGTGGCACCAGTTACTTCCTGCTGGGTCGTTACCGCGATGCCTATCTTGGTCTGATTAAGGCAAGGCCATTTTTTCAATTGGCCGTTCCCGCTTCTCTGCCGGAGATTCCTTCTTCGGCCATCTTTGATTCACTCACCCTGGTGTTGCGTCCCAATGATTATTACTATGGAGATTCAACGCGCTCCATCACTATTCGTGCTGATGAGTTGTCGCGGCCGATGACATTGAGCTATAACAATAAACTATACAATACGAGTGACGTGCCGGTGAAAGCCGTTTCGCTGGGTAGCAGTACGGTCCGCATCAATCCGGTGCAGATGGATTCGGTGGTCGTGCGTTTACAGGATGCAAAGGGGCAGGAACTCTTTACCAAACTGCGCGATCATGCCACGGAGTTGAGCTCGCAGGAAAACTTCCTGGGTTATCTGTACGGTCTTGCATTGGATGTAAGTGCGGCTGACGAATCTTTTGTAGTTGGATTGAATGCAGTACAAAGCACCCTCAGCCTGCGCGTGCATTATCATACCACGGTGCCGTATCCATCGCCCGCTTATGTAGACTTTGGCGTGCTCAACAACACGTATACTTTCAATCAGCTCATAGCGGACCGTTCGGGTACGGGATTGCTGAGTACGGGAAATAATTTAACGGAGATTGCGGCGTCGCTTACCGGCGGGCGCGTATTTGAGCAGGCGGGTACCGGGTTAACTATAAAAATGACATTTCCTTATTTGAAAAACCTGCTTGCCGGAAAGAGTTATGTAAGGCTGGCAAAAGCAGAATTGATTGTCCGCCCTTATCCGCAATCATTTGTGCAGGGTATATCATCCCTGCCCAATCAATTGTACATGACGCAAACCGATGCTTCCAATTTATCGTCGGGTTCGGTACTGGATTCTATTGGTTCGGACATCCTTTATGCCGATCCCATGCTCGACCTTGTATACGGGGAAAATAATTACTACCGGTTTAACGTAACGGCTTATATCAGTGCGTTGCTTAGCTCGGGGGGAAGCCAGGATAATGGTTTCATGTTGATGCACAATGCATCGGCACCGCTGAATATCTCGCGGTTGATCGTGGGGGCCGGCGGTTCACTGCCGGACGCACAGCGATGCCGGTTGCGCCTCACGCTGATCACTGTCAATACATCCACTAACTGATCTGTAAATCTCTCTTTATGCAGCAACGTGTTACGCTATTACTATGCCTGTTCTTTTTTGCTACTGCAATTGTGCGTGCGCAGAACATGAACAGTCCCTATTCCATCTACGGCATCGGTGATATCGATCATCGCAGTTATAATCGTACAGCGGGTCTTGCAGGTACGGGAATTGCCACGCGATCATCTATTTATCTCGTTGATAACAATCCCGCGGCCATAACAGGACTTACACGCAGTTTTTATACAATAGATGCGGCTATGGCCGCGCGTACGGTTACCTATTCCGGCACGCCGGTCAGTATCGATAACAGCAAGAACAAAGATTTCTGGATCAAACGTCTTTCACTGGCTGTTAAAGTAAATGGTTTCTGGGCTACGAGTGCCGGTTTCAGCCAATTCAGTAATGTGAACTATACATTTACCGGAGAAAAAGGAATAATAGGCGACAACACAACTTACCAGACGCGTTATGAAGGTGACGGTGGTCTGAATGAATATTACTGGACCAATGCAGTGTCGTTGGGGAAACATTTTTCGGTTGGCTTACGATCGGCTATTGTAGCCGGCGGGTTCAATAAAACGGAGATCGTGAGTGATGCGGGGCTGGGCTCGTCGGTCAGCACACAAGTGCAGGAATATTTCGGGCGTCCGCGCTTCCAGGCCGGTGCGCAATACTATACGGCTTTGGGAAAAAAATGGGCACTCAATCTTGGCGGGCGTTATACTCCCGGAGTGAACTTGCCGTCGGAACGGACATTGACAGTAACAGAGGGAACAACGACACTGGTGGATGCAAAAACGCTGGAGCAGGGAAATTTCCGTTTGCCGAAAAGTTATGCAGCCGGTATATCGTTAACGCACAATCGCAAAACGACCTACTTGGTGGATTATACCTATGATGACTGGTCTTCGTTGCAGATAAAGAAACAGGGATGGCAAATGGTCAGCAGCAGCCGCTTATCAGGCGGCGTGGAATTTTCCCGGAAAAAAAATGTATGGAACCAGGAGATAGAGCACCGTTTCTTTCAACTTGGAGGTTTCTATAATCAGTCTTATCTGCAGATCCGCAATCAACCGATCAGGGAGTATGGTTTTACGGCGGGTATGGGAGGTATATTAAGCAAAGGTTTGTTGTATTCCGTTTCGCTGGAAGGTGGTGTGCGCGGCACGCAGCAGGCTAACCTTATCAAGGAAAATTATTTTCAGCTCAATTTTAGTTTTTCGTACAGGGATTTTTTGCAGAGCAGGGGGAGGAAGTACGATTGACGTGAATGGTGAATGGTGAATGGGTGAATCGTCAATCGTCAATCGTGAATTGTCAATCGTGAATGCCTTGGTTCGTGTATACACGAACCAAGATCGTTGGCGCTGGCAATAACCGGCTGTTTACTTCCTACTTACTACCTTACCGCGGTTCGTTGCGCAATACAAAACCAAACTTCAACTGAATGGTGAAATAAGAATCTTTGTCTTTGGAATCTCCGCGCTGATCGCCGGGGCCGCCGGTTTGGTAGCCGGATCCGGGAAGATTGCGGTTATGCATCTGCTCTGCGATGGAAGCAAGATTGGGAGGCAGGTTCAGGTAAAAAGCATTCGGGTCAATATACGTAGTGCTTACGTCATCCAGGTAGTCGGTGAAAAGAAAGCGGTGTACCACTTCCAGGCGTGTATAAATAGAGGGTGTCAGTTCATAACGGAGACCGACGCCCACCGGGATATTGATCTGGCTGAGTTTATAAGGCTTGCGGTCGGGGTATTGCGCAAAGCCCTGTCCCTCGGTGCGCAACGGCTGAAGGTCATACCATTTGCCGTTGAGCTGGGCCTGCGGGTTGAAAGCGAAATAACCAACGCCTGCAACAAGATAAGGGGAGAAAAAAGGTGCTTCGTCTTCTGAATACATTTTGAAGAATAACGGATGTATTTCGAATGAAAGTTGCACGTCGGTGATGCGGCTTCTGAAACTGAGATTGCGTTCGTATCGGCCAAAAGTGCTTTTGCCATCTTTTTTCAGAATGCTGTCATAGGCCTGCACCGATCCGAAAGTGCCTTCGAGCCGTACGCCAATGGCTTCCCTGTAAGTAGCCAGGGCATAGAGGCCAAAACTCGGGCGTGTATTTTTGAGATTGAAATCTTTGACGAAGTTTTTACCAATGCCTTTGTTACCACCGAGGTCGGTAAAAGCATTCATGGCGCCTACGGAGCCGCCAAGCTCGAACGTAAAGTCCTGGCCGTAGTAGCGGTCATTCAGGAAATAGTATTGGGCATGTGCACTCCTGGTTGACAACAGGGCGCAGAAGATCATAACGGGTAAAAAAGCGCGTTTCAACATCAGCATAGTTTAGACTTCTACAATAAAGGAGGAGTGCGGATCGGGGCGGTTTTCAGGGGAGATTGGAAGGTTGCGAAGATCAGTTTTAAATGTAATAAACAAACGGCTTTACGGAAAATTAATTGTAGGATTTCTGGAAAAAGAGGCAGGCCTGTTGCAGGCCGCATTCGGGGCATTTAGGGGCGCGGGCCACGCAGATATAGCGGCCATGAAGGATCAGCCAATGATGTGCTTTGTGGATAAGTTCGCTGGGAATATGCCGGATCAGTTCTTTTTCAACGGCCAGCGGGGTGGTGGCCTTCTGGGTTACCAGGCCAATGCGTTTGCTTACGCGGAACACGTGGGTGTCTACGGCCATATTGGGCTGCTGGTCGATCACCGAAGTGATCACGTTGGCGGTTTTACGGCCCACGCCCGGTAGTTTGATCAGCTCTTCCACCGTCATCGGGATTTCACCTGCAAAGTCATCCTTCACCATATTGGCCATGCCGATAAGGTGTTTGGTTTTGTTGTTGGGATATGAAATGCTGCGGATCAGGGGAAATAACTCGTCGAACGTGGCATGACTGAGTGCGTCGATATCAGGGTATTGCTGAAAAATAGCGGGCGTGGTCATGTTTACCCGTTTGTCCGTGCACTGGGCTGAGAGGATGACTGCCACGAGCAATTGGTAGGGATTGTCGTAAACCAGTTCTGTTTCGGCATCGGGAGCATGTTCCTGGAAATAATCCAGTACAAAATCATAGCGTTCTTTGCGGGTCATAAGAATTCAAAAGTAAAAATTCAAAATTCAAAAGTGCATGAAAAATCGCGCAACCTTTTTTGACTTTTGACTTTTTATTTTTGAATTAGTCAGTGTGTACTGACAGCAGAAATTTGCTTATTCGCGTAGCGAAGAATATTCAGAACAACCTCGGTGCGTGGCGATTCGTGGATCCTGGAAAGACGTTCGCGGGCAGATTTCAGCACGTTCATCTTTTCATTCAGTGTCCAGTCTCGCTCGAGTGCCTGCTCGATCTGTTCCTGCTGACGGGGGGAAACTTCTTTGTAGAGATACAGTAAAAGATCCTCAGGAGTAAAATTGTCCATTGGCAAACCAGTTAAAATCCTTTTGAAATAGTGATTCGTCCGGGTTTAAAACGACAAAGCGCAGTCCTTATTGTGCGTGTTGCTATTTAGTTACTTTTTTCTCCGTTGCTCTCTTCGATGACGAAAAGATCTTCGTTGTCGCGCTTCATCAGGTATTTTTCCCGGCTGAGCTTCTCTAAGGTATAAGGTTTATTATCAGAACGTTGGAGGTTCAACTGCCGGATTTCTTCCTGAAAATAATCGCGGCTTTTTTCCAGGGCATGCAATTCTTTGCGGCGTTCCAGTTGGGTAAAGAAGTCGTTCTTATCCAGGAACAGCATGATCACGGCAAAAACGGCAATAGCCAGAAAATATTTATTTCTGAGCCAGGCCGGAATATGACGAAACAGACGCATACCAGGTGTTTAAAAAAGAGGCGGCAGTGGTTTAAAGACTGCCGCCTTTATATAAGTTATTTACCAAATTTAATCTTTCCTTTCGGATAAACAGCGCTGGCACCCAGCAATTCTTCGATACGGATGAGCTGGTTGTACTTGGCGATGCGGTCGGTACGGCTGGCAGAGCCCGTCTTGATCTGACCACAGTTCAACGCTACCGCCAGGTCGGCGATGGTCGTGTCTTCCGTTTCACCACTGCGGTGGCTCATGATGGTGTTGTAACCATTGTGTTGTGCCAGTGTTACCGCGTTGATGGTTTCGGTAATGGTACCGATCTGGTTTACTTTCACCAGGAGGGCATTGGCTGTTTTGGTGTCGATACCCTGCTGGATACGTGTTACGTTGGTTACGAACAGGTCGTCGCCTACCAACTGGCATTTGGAACCGATCGCGTTGGTCAGGTTTTTCCAGCCGGCCCAATCGTCTTCGGCCATACCATCTTCGATAGAGGCGATAGGATATTGCTTTACCCATTTTTCCCAGAACTTAACCAGCTCGTCGCTGCTCAGTTGTTTGCCGCTGCTCTTGTGGAATACATATTTTTTCTTTTTGGCATCCCAAAGTTCGGTGTTGGCTGCATCCATGGCGATCACGATCTGTGAACCGGCTTTGTAGCCCGAAGCCTGGATAGCTTCCATCACGGTATCGATCGCTTCTTCGTTGGATTGAATATTAGGGGCGAAACCGCCTTCATCACCCACGTTGGTGCTGAAGCCTTTTTTCTTCAATACAGTTTTGAGCGAGTGGAATATCTCCACACCCCAGCGAAGGCCTTCACTGAAGGAGGGCGCGCCCACGGGCATGATCATGAATTCCTGGAAGTCGATCTTGTTATCCGCATGAGCTCCACCGTTGAGGATGTTCATCATCGGAATGGGCAGGGTTTTGGCGTTAGTACCGCCAATATAGCGGAACAGTGGAAGATTTGCTTCTTCAGCCGCTGCTTTTGCCACGGCCATACTTACCGCGAGCATGGAATTGGCGCCGAGTTTTCCTTTATTTTCTGTGCCATCGAGTTCGATCATCAGTTGGTCGATACCCGTCTGATCAGCTACATCATAACCCAACAGCAACGGAGCGATGGTGCTGTTTACATTCTTTACCGCTTTCAGTACGCCTTTGCCTACATATTTTTTCTTGTCGTTGTCACGCAGTTCAACAGCTTCGTGCGCGCCGGTGCTGGCTCCGCTGGGTACTGCGGCACGCCCGAGGGCACCTTCATCGGTGATCACGTCTACTTCTACTGTCGGATTGCCACGGCTGTCAAGGATCTGTCTGGCGAAAATTTCGGAAATGTAACTCATGGTTATTATTTAATTTATTGTTGTTCGTTCACGGAAGGTTGTTCCGTTGGCGCAGCGGGTTGCGCTGCCGTGAGTGAACGGAATATGTCTTCCAGGCGATGTTCTTCGCTTTGCAAAGAAACGATGTTGAGATTATGTTCCAATGCAACCTTCAGGATTTGTTTGCGCACATTATCTGCATCTGCTGTCAGTAATTTATACTGCGCACCGGTTTGTACTTCTATGGACGTAACCGCCGCGATATTTTCTAACAATTGTTTGTTGACGGCTGTATCGAATTTTACAACCACGGCTTGTTGTCCGCCGCGCTTTTGCTGCAGGTTGCTGAGTGCGTCGTCGGCTACCAGTGTACCCAGGTTGATGATGATCACGCGGTCGCAGATGGCTTCCACTTCCTGCAGGATGTGGGAGGAGAAGAGGACTGTTTTGTCCTGTCCCTGTCTGCGGATTACTTCGCGTATTTCTATGATCTGGTTGGGATCGAGGCCGCTCGTCGGCTCGTCCAGTATCAGTACCTCGGGGTCATGGATGAGTGCGGCAGCAAGGCCCACTCGTTGCTTGTATCCTTTGGAAAGCTGACCGATCTTTTTATGTGCTTCGCGGTTAAGTCCCACAACGTCGATGGCGCGCTCTACAGCCTTTGCCCTTTCGGGTAACTGATGCGTATCAGCAATGAAAGACAGGTATTCCCTTACATACATGTCGTAGTAGAGGGCGTTGGATTCGGGGAGGTAACCGATTTTCTTTTTGGCGTCCAGCGGGTTGGTGGTGACGTCGATACCACAGACGAATGCCTGACCGCCGGTGGGCGGTATGTATCCTGTCAGGATCTTCATGGTTGTGGATTTACCGGCTCCGTTGGGGCCCAGGAAACCGACAATTTCACCTTTGGCTACGCGGAACGAAATGTTGTTGACCGCTTTCTGCCCTTCATAATCCTTGACCAGGTTGTTTATTTCAATGGACATACTGCAAACCTACGCTATTTACGAAATAAAAAAAGCCGGTAGATAGAGATCCACCGGCACAGTTGAAACACACAAACTGCTGGTCAACTTTTAGAGGTTTTCATATTCATACAGAGCATCGATAGAGGCTCCGGGGGCTATATCAAAAACGGGGTTGATGACGCCATCTTTCAGACCGTATACCCAGCCATGAATATGGGGGCGTTGCTCGCTGGCCCATGTACGCTGAATGATAGAGGTCTTGGCAAGGTTGATCACCTGCTCTTTTACGTTGAGCTCCGTGAGGCGGTCGGCACGCTGATCGATGTTTTCGATGGCATCCAGTTCTTCGCGGTGCAGACGGTATACATCTTTAATGTTGCGCAGCCACATATTCAATACAGGACGGAAGTCTGTTTTGGTCATGGAAGCACGCACACCGCCGCAACCATAGTGACCGCAAACGATGATATGTTTTACTTTCAGGTGTCCTACTGCATAAGAAAGAACGCTCAGCAGGTTAACGTCTGTGTTCACCACCAGGTTGGCGATGTTGCGGTGAACGAAGATTTCGCCGGGCTGTGTGCCGGTTACTTCATTGGCGGGTACACGGCTGTCGCTGCAACCGATCCACAGAAACTCGGGTGTCTGCGTTTGGGAGAGCCGCTTAAAAAAATCGGGATCGTCTTCTACTTTTTCGTTTGCCCATGCTTTGTTGTTCAGTAACAATTTTTCGTAAGAGTTCATATAACGCGCTTTTTTTTGTGAGTTGTCAATAGTGAATCGTCAATAGTCAATAGTGAATGGTGAATCGTGAATGGTGATCCCGAAATTTCGGGAGTCAATCGTCAATGGACTTTCCTGATTGCATCATTACTTAATACCTATAACTTATTACTTAAAACTTATAACCTAATTCTTCGACGGGGCCGGAACATCCGCTTTCACCGATACCGATTTATCGTGATTGCGTACAGGTCCGCCGCTTGTTCCGTTTTTGTGATCAACTATTTTTTCATTGAATCCCTGATCCCGGAGATTGCTTTTTTTTAGCTCGACATGGATGTCCTTCAGCGGTGCTGCAATCATGAAATCTTCGATGGTTTCAATTACATCACGGTCGATAAAGTCGGCACGTGATGCATCAATGATCACCGATGATCCTTCAGGCACTTCTTCCAGCTTACGTTTGATGATCGCTTTGTTCAGGAACGACACGTCTTTACGCAAACGGAACAGGTATTTGTTGTTGTCATTTACCACAAATACAGCCGAACGGAAATTGCTGCGGAACGAGAAGAATAAACCTACACCGATACCAATGATCACACCTTTCAGCAGATCGGTTGCCAGGATCGCTATAATCGTTATTACAAACGGCAGGAACTGATCCCATCCCTTTTTATAAAAGGACTTGAACAGCGAAGGTTTTGCCAGTTTATAACCGGTGAAGATCAATACCGCCGCCAGTGCCGCTTTCGGAATCATGTTGAGCACGAATGGCAGAAACGCCACACTCACCAGCAACAACACGCCATGCAGGATGGCCGACATTTTTGTTTTGGCACCGGAATTAACGTTGGCCGATGAACGTACGATCACACTGGTAACCGGCAAACCACCGATCAGGCCTGATACGAGGTTGCCAAGTCCCTGCGCTTTCAATTCGCGGTTGGTTGGTGTTACACGCTGATACGGATCCAGATCGTCTACCGCCTCGATACTCAACAGGCTTTCCAGGCTTGCCACCAGTGCAAGCGTTACCGCGATCGTCAATACATTGTAATCGAAAATCCGGCTCCAGTCCGGTGTATTGAAGAACGAGAGAAACTCATTTGGTGAATTGGCGATAGGAATTTTTACCAGGTGATCACCAACGAGTGCACTTGCCGGCTGTGAACTCTGGAAATAATAGTTGATGCCTACAGCTATCAATACCACCAGCAGCGGCGCCGGTACAGCTTTGATAAACCCTTTTTGTTTGGCCACTATTTTTTCCCACACAAAATGAAACGCCAGACACACCCCGCCGATCAGGAATGCCACGGGAGTAATGTGTGCGAAAGCATTGATGAAGTTGGAAAAGATATTTCCCTTCTCCGGGATCACGCCTTCGTCTGTTTCGAAATGGGAATCATCACCGAGCAGGTGAGGAACCTGGTTGAGGATCAGGATAAGACCGATCGCGGCCAGCATGCCTTTGATCACACCATTGGGTACATAATCACCGATAACACCGGCTTTCAGAAAACCAAGAATGATCTGTAACACACCCGCCAGCACCACCGCCAGCAGAAATGCTTCGAACGATTGCAATGTTGCGATAGCAGCGGCTACGATAACGGTAAGACCAGCAGCAGGGCCACTCACACTGAGGTGCGACTTACTGGCGAAACCCACTACGATACCTCCCACGATACCTGCAATAAGCCCGCTGAAGGGACTGGCATTCGAGGCCAGTGCCACACCCAGACACAAGGGAAGGGCTACCAGGAATACCACAATGGACGAGGGAATATCGCTGGATAAACTTTTGAAATAATTTGCACGAGGTGCAGCCATAAACGTTGCTATTTACGAGTGATGAATAAAACCTGTCTTATCAGCCAGCCGCATGATCCATTCGGGTCATGTCAGTACAAGCCGGGTTCGTAGTAAAAAATGTAAGGAAACAGTAAAGAAATCAGATCAGATCAGCTGACGCGATTGCGCAGCAGTAGCTTATGCCTGATTGGGAGGAGGACACAACAGTTCACCATGAAAAGCTTCATAAGTAGCTTCATGCGCATGAATGGCGGGAACATTTACTTCAGAAAAATGACGGGTGAAATCCTGATGGAAGGCATGCAGGTATTCCTCGGTCAATGTATTGACACCGCCGCAGGGTTTTTCCTCGGTAGTGTTGGCGAAAGGATTATTGTCGGAAGTAGAAGATGCGGGCGCATCATCGTTGCTTTCGCCGCCAGACAGGGACACCATTGATTTGGATGCGCCGGCTTCCTGCTGGGCCCGGTATACAAACGGAATGCTCACCGTCAGCCAGATAAGTGCCAGCAGCATCAGAATGCTGGAAGCCTTATTGATCAGCGTGTATGGTGAGGTGTGCGTTTGCATATACCGTGTAAAGATAACTTATAACAACCAATAGGCCGTTTGGTTTACAAAAAAATTACATAAACAACACATTTACAAGTGCCGCTATAAATTTTAACTAAATTTCTGATGAGCTTTCCGGCAGATGGTCGTATTCACCGCGCAGCGCATACCATCCGAAGATCATCAGCCCCAGCGCAATGGGCGTAAATATGGCAATAATGATGATCCATACCACCGGGCTGTTAATGTCTTTCGTGCCTTTGGGATCGATATGTTCAACAGCGCCCTGTACCAGGAAAAATATCACCGCCGGTCCGGCAATCAGCCACAGCACACCCAGCGCTTTTTTCAATGCATTCATGTTAGTCAGTTGTTTACAGGTTAATCTTCTACGTTTTTATCGATACGGTTGTTCAGGTAAATGACGCCAATCACCAGGCAGAGGGCTGCCACCCCGATCGGATACCATAGTCCTACCAGCGGATCGCCGGGAAAACTTGTGGTCAGCAACAATCCGATAAAGGGCACCAGGCCGCCAAATACGCCGTTGCCGATGTGATAAGGCAGCGACATCGACGTATACCTGATTTTGGTGGGAAAGATTTCAACGAGAAATGCCGCGATCGGACCATACACCATCGTTACATATAATATGAGCAGGAATACAAGCCCCGCAAATTTCCAGTACTGCGAAGAAGATAAATGTTTTTCCGCTACGATTACCGGGCCTGCAGCTTTTACCGCGCCGCCCGTATCCAGTGTATCACGCTGCACTTCGCGGAAGCCGCTGCCATCCGCTAACGAATAAACGGTTGTATGTGTGCGGATGCGTTCGCCCGTTGAGGTTTCAGTATATTCTTCAGTGATGCCGCTGATCTTTGCCTCCGCATTTTTGGTGATCGCTTGTGTGGTTTCCAGGAAGTAACCAAAGATCGGGCGATAGGTAAGAATGCCTAATAACATACCCAGCATCATGATCCATTTACGTCCGATCTTGTCGCTGAGCCATCCGAAGAACAGGAAGAAAGGTGTGGCAAAGGCTATGGCCCACAACATTACGGTGCGGCTTTGCTCAAATTCGAGCGTACATTTTGTTTCGAGAAAACTCTGCGCGTAGAATTGTCCCGTATACCACACAACACCCTGGCCCATCACCGCACCAAACAATGCGAGCAGTACCATTTTGAAATTGGCTTTGTTGCGGAAACTTTCACGCAAAGGATTCGCGGATGTTTTGCCTTCCGATTTGAGTTTGGCAAACAACGGCGACTCATGCATTTTCATACGGATATAGATAGATACTACTACCAGCAGGATGGAGAACCAGAAAGGATAACGCCACCCGCCCCATTCTGTATTGAACTGCTCATCGGGCATATTCATTTTCACCAGCATGATCACGCCCAGCGCCACGAACAAACCGAGTGTGGCGGTGGTTTGTATCCAACTGGTAAAAAAGCCGCGGCGATGGGTGGGCGCATGTTCCGCCACATAGGTTGCGGCCCCGCCATACTCACCACCGAGTGCCAGTCCCTGCAGCAATCGCAGCAGCAATACCAGCAACGGCGCGGCAATACCGATACTTTTATAACCCGGTACAAGACCTATAAGAAAAGTAGAACCGCCCATCAATACGAGCGTAAGGAGGAACGTATACTTGCGTCCGATAAGATCACCGAGACGTCCGAATACCAATGCGCCAAACGGACGAACAATAAAACCTGCGGCGAAGATGGCCAGTGTACTCAGGAGCGCTGCCGTTGTATTTCCTTCCGGGAAAAATTGTACGCTGATGGTTTTGGCCAGCATACCAAAGATGTAGAAGTCGTACCATTCGATCATGGTGCCCACCGACGAAGCGCCAATCACTTTGCAAATGGAAGAAGCAGTATCGTTTTTCATTCGCTTAAAATACGTAATTGATTTTTATCACCGTTCAAAAAAATTTGTCTTCGTACATTTAAGCCTCAAAAAAAATCAGATTGTCGTATGTCATATCCCTACCAGATAAAATCTTTCGAACAATACCAGGAGGCATATAAGCAGAGCGTAAACGATCCCGGAAAATTCTGGGGTGATATTGCAGAACATTTTACCTGGAGAAAAAAGTGGGACAAGGTCCTCGATTGGAATTTTACCCAACCCAAAATTGAATGGTTTGCAGGCGGCAAACTGAACATCACGGAGAACTGTCTCGACCGTCATCTTGCCACGCTCAGTGATAAGCCAGCCATCATCTGGGAGTCAAATAATCCGGAGGAAAAAACACGGATCGTGACCTACGAGCGGCTCCACAAGCGGGTTTGCCAGTTTGCACAGGTGTTGAAGAACAACGGTGTAAAGAAAGGAGACCGCGTGTGTATTTATATGGGAATGATTCCCGAACTCGCGTATGCCGTACTTGCCTGCGCGCGTATCGGTGCCATACACAGTGTGATCTTCGGTGGCTTTTCTGCACAAAGCATTGCCGACAGACTGGACGACGCAAAAGCGGAATTTATCGTTACCTGCGACGGCGCCTACCGCGGCGGAAAAGACATTCCGCTGAAATCGGTGATCGACGATGCACTGATCGGAAATAAAGTAGTGAAGCGTGTGATCGTTTATACCAGAACACGTACACCCGTTAGTATGTTGAAGGGCCGCGATGTATGGTGGGAAGATGAAATGACCAAAGTAACCGACACCTTGCCGGTTGAAGAATTTGGCAAGGCGGAAGAAATGGATGCGGAAGATCCGTTGTTCGTTTTATATACATCGGGCAGCACCGGCAAACCAAAAGGTGTGGTGCATACCTGCGCCGGTTATATGGTGTGGACCAACTACACATTCGTAAACGTATTTCAATATCAACCGGGGCAGGTACATTTCTGTACTGCCGATATCGGTTGGATCACCGGACATAGTTATATTATATATGGACCACTCAGTGCAGGCGCTACTTCGCTGATGTTTGAAGGCATACCCACCTGGCCCGACGCCGGAAGATTCTGGGACATTGTACAGAAATACAAAGTGAACATTTTGTATACGGCACCGACAGCTATCCGCAGCCTGATGGGCTTTGGTGAAGAACCGCTTCAGGGAAAAGACCTGTCGTCCCTGCAGGTGCTCGGCACGGTAGGCGAGCCGATCAATGAAGAAGCCTGGCATTGGTACGATGAACACATCGGAAAAAAGAACTGCCCGGTTGTGGATACCTGGTGGCAAACGGAAACCGGCGGTGTATTGATTTCCAACCTGGCGGGCGTTACGCCGGCCAAACCATCATGGGCTACTTTGCCCTTGCCGGGTGTTCAACCAGTATTGGTGGATGAAAAAGGGCAGGAGGTTACGGAGAAAGATGAAGACGGTTATTACAAAGGAAACCTTTGCCTCAAAGCACCCTGGCCCGGCATACTCCGCACTACCTACGGCGATCATGAACGTTGCCGCACCAACTATTTTGCTACTTATGAAAATTTGTATTTCACCGGCGATGGTGCATTACGCGATGAACAGGGATTCTATCGCATCACCGGCCGCGTGGATGATGTATTGAATGTAAGCGGGCACCGCATTGGTACGGCCGAAGTAGAAAATGCGATCAACATGCACGCAGGTGTGGTGGAAAGCGCGGTGGTGGGCTATCCGCATGATATCAAAGGGCAGGGTATATATGCCTATGTAATCTACAGCGGTAAACCAGATGTGGACGACCTGGCGAAGAAAGACATACTCGCAACGGTATCGCGCATTATCGGTCCTATTGCCAAACCGGATAAAGTGCAGTTTGTAAGCGGATTACCTAAAACGAGAAGCGGAAAAATTATGCGTCGCATTTTGCGTAAGATTGCCGAAGGAGAAACCGGCAGCCTGGGAGATACGTCTACCCTGCTGGATCCGGCAGTGGTGGAGGAGATCAGGAACGGACGACTATAAAATACCCGCCAGATGGTAGGAGGTAACTATATTAAAACGGTTTATTTGCGAAAACATCGCATGAACCGTTTTTTTATTTTCCTGTGTCTTGTATTGGGCTTATGTGCCAATGCCCAGCAACCGGACATTGCAAAGCTCGGGCTGAAGCCACCGGCCACGCCGGCCTGTACACCCGTACGCGATCAGTCAATGTCGGGCACCTGCTGGAGCTTTGCCAGCAACTCATTGCTCGAAGCAGAGCTGCTTCGCAAAGGACAGGCAGCAGAAGATTTAAGCGAAATGTTTACTGCGCGCTATTCTTATATAAGAAAAGTATACCGGTATCTTGAAACAAAAGGCCAGGTTTATTTTACGCCGGGAGGTCAGTTTCATGATGTGCTGTATGTGCTCCGCAACTACGGGATGGTGCCGGACGAAGCATATTCCGGATTGACGGACAACAGAAAATCGCATGATCACGCAGAGCTGGATACATTGATGAGCCGGTTTGTACAAACCATGCTTGCAGACGGAAAAACAAAACCAGCAGAGGAGGATATAAAGACCATCGATCAATGGCTCGATCGATATCTTGGTGAGGTGCCTTCTACTTTTTCTTATAAGGGCAAAATATACACGCCGCAAAGTTATGCAGCTTCCCTGGCCATTAAACCGGATGATTATATAGAGATCACTTCCTACACGCATCATCCCTTTTATACAAACTTTGTATTGGAAGACAAATACAACTGGACCGGCGATAGTTATTATAATGTGCCTGTCGAAGACCTGATAAAAATTACACAGACTGCTTTAAAGAAGGGATTTACCGTCGGATGGGATGGTGATGTAACCGAACCAACATTCCGTTTCCAGGATGGCCTTGCCTATCTCTGGCAAACACCGGCCAACCTGCAGCAAACCAGACAGAGGACATTTAAAAGCGGAGAGACCACCATCGATCACCTGATGCATATCGTGGGCATCACGACAGACAACAAGGGTAAAACCTGGTATTATGTGAAAAATTCCTGGGGCACCGGCAATCCGGCTGATGGGTATATGTATATGCGGGAGGAGTATTTCAATGTGAAAACGGTGGCGGTAATTGTGGCGAAGGAGGCAATCGGTGAATAGTGAATCGTCAATCGTGAATCGTCAATCGTGAATCGTCAATAAAACAGCCAACGTTGGTGTATGCGCAAAGCCAAGGGGTGGTGATTCCTAAGGGCATGAACATTCTTTTCACCCCGGTGCGTGTTTTCACGCACCGGAACCGGGTTTTGTAATACGCGGCACTCCGCTCTTGTTGGTTCGTGGAGACACGAACCAAGGGGGGAAACTTATTACTTACCACCTGTCGTTCTCCCTCCGCCTTAAACCTTATACCTTTCGCCGTTCCACTTAAAACACTACATTTGCCGTCACTGGTACGCTACCAGTATCTTATGAAACCAGAAAAAAAGCCACGTAAAATTCCTGCACTGGTCCGCTGGATAGGATGGGTACTGTTGGTACAGTTTATCCTGATCAATGTTTGTGCGGCCATTTATGCTTACCGGTTTACTTGTTTCCGGGAAGCAAGCGCAAGGCCTGCCGACGATAAGGCACCTTCTCATTTTTTTGCCAAAACCTGGCATTTATTCACCGGTCCTGCTTCTTATAAAGTTGCTTTTAATCCTGCTGATACGCCTGTTGTCAGGCATCAATCTTTCACCTTGCACACCTCTTCGGGCATTCCGATTGAAGGATGGTGGTTGAAGCAGGATTCTGCCAAAGGCACCATGCTGCTGTTTCATGGACTGGCCGGCAGCCGCCAGCGGTGTCTGGCCGAAGCCATCGCGTTTTACAACATGGGCTATCAGGTGCTGCTGATCGATTTTCGTGCACATGGAGAAAGCGGAGGGGCTGTTACCACCTACGGTGCCCGCGAAACGGAAGAAGTGCATTTGTTATATGAATATGCGCGCGCACAGCAGTTGAACAATATTTCTTTCTGGGGAATTTCGATGGGTGCCAGTACCGTGCTCAAGGCGATGCATGATTATCCGGATATGCAGCCTAAGGTGATTATTGCCGATGCGCCCTTCAATCGTTTACAAGATCATCTCAAAGGGCGTGCGCGGGCCGTCGGGTTTCCCGAGCAACCTTTTGCCTGGCTGGTCACCGGTTGGATGAGTGTTGAGAGAGGTTTCAATGCTTTTGGCTATGCTACGGAGAACTATACTGCGGCCATCAAATGCCCGGTGCTACTGCAATGGGGTTCGCTGGATGCACTGGTTACGGAAAAGGAAGTAAGGGCTGTGTATGAAAAAATTGGTTCATCACGTAAGAAATGGATGGTGTATGAAAACCTGGGGCATACTTCTTTCCTGCGTGAAGATCCGGCGCTGTGGCACCGAACGATCAATGACTTCCTGAATCAGTGATTATTTGCGGATGGTAACTGTGGTACCCGGACCGGTATAGCCATAAAGTTCCGTCACTTCTGAATTTTTCATTGAAATACAACCGAGCGTCCAGTTTTTGAACCGGTCGATTACAAAATCTTCGTGCGGCCATACGCCGTGAATGCCGATGCTGCCGCCGATACGTGCATTGGCGGGAATCTGCCCTCTTTCCTTGCGCTGTTTGAATTTCTCATAGCTTTCCTGTGTCGGATAATCGAGCGCCAGGAAACGGCACCATTTCTCATGTACACGCTTGCTGACTATTTTGAACTTGCCTTCAGGCGTGTTTTTATCGCCTTCCATCTTTTTATCTTCCAGGCTGTTGTTGCCGAATACTACCGGATAAGTAGCATACCATCCTTTTTCATCATACACAGTAAGCTCATAATCTGACTTATCGATAACGATAGACACGGAGCCTACAGGCCCGGCAAGGTGGTCTGTGCGCTTAACGGATCGCTCGAGGCGGACCGGTTCTGATGCAGGGCGGTCGGCAATCAGGCTGACCGTGCCCAGCAATAGGGAAGAAACGAGGGCAAAATTTTTCATAGCTGCGTAATAGGATAGAAAACGGGTGAGCAGTCGGTTTTATTTTTGATGTGGATATATTTTAACGATCGTTTTACAAGACGGCCAATCAGCAAAAATGATGCAAATGAAAAATCCCGCCAGGGTAAACCGGCGGGATGTGGATAATAAGTTGAGCAGCTACGTAGTTTACCAGTTGCTGATCCGGAATCCTACGGTGTAAGGGGTGATGTCCAGCCCTCTTTTGTACATGCTCTTGAATGCATAAGAGCCGTAGAGTTTCAGGAATCCGAGTGATAATTCACCTACATAAGACAGTTTCCAGCGTTCCAGGTCGAAATCGTCTTTTGCTTTACGCTTTCCTTCATCAGATGTAACAGTCTTGTTGCGTGCGCTGTACAGGAAGCCTGCGCTTACACCGGCGCTCAAGCCAAATGCACGCTGACGGTTAGGAGTGAAATTGAAGTTCAGCATCAGGGGAACAGTCAGGTAATCCGCAGCCAGTTTGTTTTTGCTGTAGTGACGGTTGCCAAGGGCTACTTCAGGATCCAGTGTTACGATCGGAGGATTCGTCAGGTTAGCATCGGGCTTGTCATCATAGCGGATAGGTGCTTTATAACGGTAGTTGTTGAGTTCCAGTCCTACACCATATTTCAGGTTCACATAATGCTTGATCAGGTTCACTTTCTGTGTTACGATCCAGATATTAACGTTGATCGACTTGCCGTTTTTCAGATCGAAATAGTTTTCGTTGCTGCCGGGAGCATAAGCTTGTGCTTCTGCGCTTCCGTAGTTGGTGTTATCAACGTAGTTGGCGATACCAAGGTCGATAATGCCCCAGTTGGTACTGATATTGGAAGGCTTGTAGGTTTTACGTGTCTTGTAGTGAAAGCTACGTTGTTTGTTGTCCTTGTTTCCGGAACGGATGATCACCATTCCACCAACTCTGATCGTATCACCTTCGTTTTGTGTACCAGTTGAATCTACCTGGGCAAAACCAGTCATCACTGTGCATAATGCTATGCACATAGCAATTATTCTTTTCATCGAAACTTCTTTTTAAAGGGGTAAAAATAATAGTATTACATCTTGATAGCAAAACCTGCAATCAGTAACTGGTCCTGACCATCTGTTACGTCGATGTTGGTTTTCTTTTCAAAGTTCCGGGTGACTTTCCGGAAAAATCCGCGGAACTTATTCTTTTTGCCACCATTCTCACTTGCGTCTGCTATCAATGCTTCATCAGCGGGGTTACTTATTTGTGACGGTTGATTAGATGCAAATGTTACAGGGCTGATGTTTTTTTCCAGCTTTTTGTTGTCATTGCCGGCAATGCTTTCGTTGCCACGAATGATAGGCGTTACATCATCAAGTTTGATAGCCGGACGGGGCAAGGCATTTGTTTGGTTATTGACCAGATCCTGCTGTTGTGCAGCATTGTTGTTGTCAACACCGGGTGTTGGTTGTTGTACCGGGTTGGTCACCTGGCGTTGCTGCTGAATGCCTGATGCATATTGTACCGGCTGTTGCTGACTCGGAACCGCTTTCAGTTCTGAAGGTGCTGCCTGATCGTTGCTGTCGTTTGATTCCTTGATCAGCACCGGTCCGTTGGTGTTGCTGCGTTGGCCGCCGGTTTGAACCTGGCCGCCATTTGCCAGCGTATTGGCATTGCTGTTGCCCGTTGTTTCGTCGGACGAACGCATGTATTGTACCGTGGTGGCACCGATCGCGAGCAGCAGTACGGCTGCAGCGGCGATGCGGACACGGCGCATGAATACCACACGTGTGGAATGTTCTTTTCTGTAAAGAGAAGCCTTGTCCGGAAATACAATGGATGTATCGGCCTGAAGGCGGGTTTGCTGAAGCGTTTCCCAGTCGCGACGCGCAACAGGATTGCTTTTCATGATCTCTTCGAGTTGCAGGCGGCCGTTGGTATCCAGTTCGCCGTCCATTTCGAGCAGCATCCATTCTTCCCATACGGGCGTTTCAGGTGCTTTCAGGAGAGAAGCTTTATCGGCAAAGACCACTTCCTCCTCAGGAAGTTTTGTCTGCAGGAAAAGCTGAAGTTCAGCCTGCAGATCAGGATTCTCCTGCACGAATTGCTCCACCGCCATGCGTTCTGCCGGCGACAGTTCATTATCCGTGTAGAGGATAAAATATTCTTCGTAATTGTCTCTGTTGATGCTCATAGTTGCTTGCTTGTTTCCGGCAGATGCCTTACCGGTTTGTTTTGCATACCTTTTTTTTTCTTAAATCACATTTTCAATCTTCACCAGGTATTCTTTTAACTGAACCCGGGCGCGATGGAGGTAAACTTTCACCTGGCTTTCGCTCAGGCCCATTATTTTGCCTATTTCATCATAACTGTACCCTTCGTAATCCTTCAGTAAAACCAGTGAACGCTGCGTTTCGCTCAAACGGGCCAGCGCCTCTTCCAGTACCTTTTTCAGGTTGCTGGCCGGGCGGTCCTGCACTTTCGCTCCTTCACTGAATTCGTCCTGCAGTTTGATCCGCTTTACTTTACGGATATGGTCGATCATCTGGTGATAAGCTACTGTAAACAAATAAGATTTGCTTTTAGCCGCTTCTACTTCCGCTCTGTTGCGCCACATTTTCTCAAAAGCCGTTTGTACCACATCCCTTGCGTCCTCTTCATGGCGAAGATTCTTCAGGATGAAACGGTACACGTTATCCGAGTAAGTTGTTACGCATTCATTGTATTCCCTTTCTGTCATAAATTCAGCCGGTGTGTGGCAACCTCGTTGCCGGGTTTAAAGGTAGTACGTTTACAGCGCCACATTGTTACAGTTAATCCGCTTTTTTCTTCTGAAAATCATGGGTTTTTTCCCGTCCGGACATGAAAAACCCGGCGCAAGCCGGGTAATCTATTGGTTAATAGTCTCTTGTCGAATATATTAAAAGCCAAGCGCCGAATAGATCGGATTGGAAATCGCCTGCCAGATTCCCTTCTCGATCGGGCGAGCCGCTGCATTCGGATCGGGTTGCAGACTTTCAGTGGCAGCCGCCACATCCGGGCCGTCAGAAAAATGCAGCAGACAGAAAACCGCCACCAGGGCCAGCGCAAGCATTGTCAACCGGAAAATCACATTCTTTTTCATAATTGGTGTGGTTTTGAGAGTTAGACGCCTGCCGGCATCCGTTTGTTACAACAAAATTAAACTTTTAAAGAAAAGGCCCAGGTTAATTTCGGTTAACGATCGTTTAAAGCGGGTGAAATGCTCAAAACTGGCGACAAAAACTAAGCGCTGGACGCAAAATGATATATTTGTGGCCTAAAAGCAAAGCCATATATGAACGAAAAGTTTGTCCGCCGCATCGCGGAGGAAGTGGAAGATGTCCGTCAGTCAGGGTTGTATAAAAAAGAACGCGTGATCCAGGGGCCACAGGGCGCCGAGATCCTTGTAAATGATAAAGTTGTACTGAATTTCTGCGCCAATAATTACCTGGGGCTTTCCTCTCACCCCAAAGTGATTGAAGCCGCGCACGAAGCCATCAGAACTCACGGCTACGGCATGAGCAGCGTACGCTTCATCTGCGGTACGCAGGATATCCACAAAGAACTGGAGCAGAAGATCTCCGCGTTCCTCGGTACGGAAGACACTATTCTTTATGCGGCCGCCTTCGATGCCAATGGTGGCGTGTTCGAGCCGCTCTTCAACGAACAGGATGCGATCATTTCCGACGCGCTTAACCACGCTTCAATCATCGATGGCGTCCGCCTCTGCAAAGCACAGCGTTTCCGCTACGAGCATAACAATATGGCCGACCTGGAGGAAAAACTCAAAGAAGCTGCCGGCGCCCGCAGCCGCATTATCGTTACCGACGGTTCCTTCAGCATGGACGGCACCATCGCGCAACTGGATAAAATCGTAGCGCTTGCAGAAAAATACGACGCCGCTATCATGATCGATGAATGCCATTCATCCGGCTTCCTCGGCAAAACCGGTCGCGGTACACACGAATACCGCGGTGTGATGGGCAAAATCGATATCATTACCGGCACATTGGGCAAGGCCCTGGGCGGTGCATCCGGAGGTTTTACATCCGGCCGCAAAGAAGTGATCGACATACTGCGCCAGAAATCACGCCCTTATCTTTTCAGCAATACATTGGCGCCCTCTATTGCCGGTGCCTCTATTGCCGTGCTGGACATGCTTACCGAAACCACCGAACTCCGAGATAAACTCGAAAACAATACCCGTTATTTCCGCGATAAGATGACTGCTGCCGGTTTCGATATCAAACCAGGCGACCACCCGATCGTACCGATCATGTTATACGATGCAGTACTGGCCGCTGATTTCGCTGCCAAACTGCTGGAGGAAGGGATTTATGTGATTGGATTCTTCTTTCCCGTGGTGCCGAAAGGCCAGGCACGTATCCGCGTACAATTGAGTGCCGCACACGAACAGGCACATCTTGATAAAGCGATCGATGCCTTCATCAAAATCGGCAAGCAACTCGGCGTACTGAAAAACTAATACGATATGATCCGCTATTTCCGCTGGCCGGTAACATTTGATGCTGCAAAACTTAAACAGGAACTGAACCTCCTTACTGCGGAATGGCAGGGGCATTATAATAAAAGCCACTACGAAGGTGACTGGAGTCTGCTGCCGTTACGGTCCATCGGCGGATCGGTGACCAGCGGATTTGCGGTCGGCAATAACGTAACAGGAAATACTTACCAGGATACTGTTTTGCTGAAGCAGTGCCCCTATATGCAGTCGGTAATTGATTTTTTTCCCTGTGAGAAAACAAGCGTACGGCTCATGAAGCTGAGTACCGGCGCGGTGATCAAAGAACATTCGGATCATTCACTTTGTGTGGAAGAAGGAGAGCTGCGTTTACATGTGCCGGTGCAAACACATGAGGATGTTCATTTTTTCCTGGAAGACACGCGCATTCCGATGAACGAAGGCGGTTGTTATTATCTCAATCTCACGCTTCCTCATAGTGTGAAAAATGAAAGTCCGGTTGACCGCGTTCACCTCGTGATCGATTGCCTGGTGAATGATCAGATCAAACAGTTGCTCGATGAACCCGCCTTCCGGGAGAGCATGCAGTTCGGCAAGCAAAGAGTGGAGAAACGCGATGAAGAAACTACCCGCCGTATGATCGAGGAGTTGTTGCGGCAGGATACGCCTGCGGCAAAACAGTTGGCGGAGGAGTTAGGTAGGGAGTTGGAACAGCCGTTGTAAGTTTTAAGTAATAAGTAGTAAGTAATAGTTTTGAACTTCCCCTCCCATGGTTCGTGTATACACGAACCATTTTTTAATTTTTAATTTTGACTTTTGAATTAAAAAGGGCTCGCCGTTGTAAGTTTTAAATAATAAGTAGTAGGTGGTAGTTTTGAACTTACCACCCCCATGGTTCGTGTATACACGAACCATGGAAAGCTTACTCACTGGTGGTCCTGCTCAGTCATTCGCATTCCCCTTTTGAATTTTGACTTTTAACTTTTGAATTAAAAAAGGCTCTGCTGCCCGGCAACAAACTGCGGTTGCGGAATGGTAATTCCAACCTTCTCTAATTTTTCCGCTAAATAAACGGTCAGTTCGGGAGAGGTGGCTTCATCGTGCATGTGCATGAAAAAGTAAACCTCCTTCATGCCATTGTCCAGCCATTTTTTTATACGCTTTACCCATGCATCGATGCGCGGATAGTCCGATGGATGCAGGCTGTTGCCCACAAAACGGATAAAGGTTTTGGGGATGGTCAGGTGCATATGAGCGCAATCGCGGCGGCCGGCCGTGTCGGTGATCACGGCGCCGATCTTTTGTTTGTGTAAAAAGCCAAACAACTCTTCGCTTTCCTTCGTAAACCAATCCGGGTGGCGTACTTCCAGGAAAAAACTCAGGTCTTTGGGCAGGCTTTCAAGATAGGAGAACAATTCAGCTTTTCTTTTCGGACTGAATGTATCGCTTACCTGTATGAAGATGGGGCCAAGGTGTTTACCGAAAGCCATGATGCCGCGGAAAAATTCATTGCTGATAAAATCTTTTCCATTCAACGCGCCGCGGTGTGTAACGCCCTGGTACATTTTAGGGCAAAAGAGAAAGTCACGGCCTTTCGCCTTTTCAGCCCATTTGGCGATGCCGGTTTCACCGTATATTTTATAATGCGTGGCATTCAGTTCGATGGAGTTGTAATGCTTCACGTAGTGTTCGAGAAAGTCTTTTTCTTTTGTTTTCGCGGGATATATTTTTCCTACCCATTCCTGCCGTCCCCATTTGGCGCAACCTACATAGATATGCGGATGTTTCAATGGTTTGCCTTTGAGCACGAACTTGTTCATTGCCGGATCGGGAGGAAGAGAGAAGTCGATCTTCTTCAATTCGTTTTCGTTGACGCGTCCAAATTCCATAATGGTAGTTTAACTGACTCTTTTTCTATCAGAACTTTTTACCCATTTATCATGCCCGCATTCTGTGCATACATGAACAGGCGAAGGGTCGAGTGTAAAGGTACTGCCACAATTCCGGCAGGCATAGTTTGCTTTTTCGGAGATGGTGGTCACTAATTGCCTGAATTCATGCGGCAATATCGGCAGGCCGGATTTAACCTGGTCGTCGGGGTAGAAGAATAAGCTGATCTCACCGGAAGTTTCGAGATAGCCTCGTTCTACTTGTCCTACCTGCGATACGCCGCGGTTGCGCAGTTCGGCAAAGAACTCGTCCTGGGCCAGGTCTTCCTTGTCAAAACTTTTATGACAGAATTTCCCGTCTTCGATCAGGCAGATTGTTTTGCCTTCGATCAGTTCTTCAAATTTTTTTGATTTGGCCGTGAGCCAGGTGGTAGCGCGATAAGCCATAATAATGGTCAGGAAAACAAATAAGGCACTGACCAATCCTACTTCCTGGTAAAACATGGGATCGCCAGCCGCCGAGCCCAGGCCAATGATCACCACCAGTTCGAATACTGAAAGCTGGCGGACGCCGCGCTTGCCCACGAGCCGTAATCCGACGAGGATCACGATGTACATGATCACCGTGCGGAACAGAATTTCCAACACAAACCAGCTATCCTGCTCGCCAAACAGCAGTTTCGGCCAATCGAAGATCTGGTGGGAGCCGGCTTGCAATAAAGAAAACATAGTTTTTTAGAGAACAGGGTATCAAATTACATTCCCTTTTTGCCCGTAACTTTAAAAATTGAAGGTGGAAGGCAATAAACAGCCGTTGAAAGTAATAAGTTTTAAGTGATAAGCTTTGCTTCTTTGCTCCTTATGCATCTTTGCGTGAGAAAGCTGGCTTCGGGAGGCCGAAGTATCGGCCTCAGCCATCATTCACCATTCACTATCATGATCAAAACCGGCCATTATATGCGCATAATCCTGTTATTTGCCCTGCTTTTCCGCTTGTATGAAGCAGGAGCCCAGTCGCCCAATATCATTTACATCATGAGCGACGATCATGATCATGATGCCATCAGCGCTTATAACAACAAACTGATCCAGACGCCCAACATCGATCGCATTGCCAAAGAAGGGATGCGTTTCAATAAAGCTTTTGTCGGCAATTCGATCTGCGCACCTGCGCGCGCGACATTGCTGACCGGGCAACATTCCCATAAAAATGGCGTACGCGACAACCGTTCCAGGTTTGATTCCTCCCTGCAGACATTGCCGGTATGGCTGCGACAAGCAGGTTATCAAACGGCATTGATAGGAAAATGGCATTTGCATTCATTACCTGCAGGCTTTGATTACTGGCGCATTCTGCCGGGCATGGGTCAATACTTTGATACGCGCATGATTACCATGAAAGGTGATACGATTACGGAGAAAGGATATGCCACGGATGTGTTGACGGACGATGCCCTGCAGTGGCTCGACAGCCGCGATAAACAAAAACCGTTCGCCTTATTTTTTCATCACAAAGCACCGCATCGTTATTTCTTTCCGGCACTGAAATACCTCGAACAATTCAGCCGTCAGACTTTTCCAGAGCCATCAACACTTTATGTAGATTCTACAGGAAAAGGAACGGCATGGCGCACGCAGACCATGCGCATTTTGGAAGACATGCAGCTTTGCAGCGATCTGAAAATTGATCCGGTTTATCTGAAAGAAATTCCGGAACTGGCGCCCGGTCTGGAAGAGATCAATTATTACAAAGCCATTATGCGGCGCATACCCGCGGATCAGCGTGCACGTTATGAAGCCATTTTTGCCGAACGAGGAAAGGTGCTGCGCGATAAAAAGCCGGCGGGAAAAGAATTGCTCCGTTATAAATACCAATGGTATATGCAGGATTACCTCGCCTGCGTGGCGTCGATCGATGAAAGTGTGGGAAGGGTATTAGATTACCTGGATAAAAATGGCCTGTCAGCCAATACCGCCGTTGTGTATACCAGCGATCAGGGATTTTATCTGGGAGAAAATGGATGGTTTGATAAACGGTTTGCTTACGATATATCGATGGGTACGCCCTTGCTGGTGAAATGGCCCGGCCATATCAAACCCGGCACGGTTACGAATGCGTTGGTACAAAACATCGATTTCGCGCCAACTATTCTTGGCATAGCCGGAGCTAAAGCGCCATCCTCTGTTCAGGGTCTGAGCCTCTTGCCGATCCTGGAAGGAAAAAGAGGAGACCTCTCACGTCCTTACCTCTATTATCATTACTATGAGTTTGTAAAAGATCATACGGTGCTGCCGCATGTGGCTATCCGCAGCAGCAAGTACAAACTGATCTATTTTTATACGGCGAAAGAATGGGAACTCTATGACCTCGAGAAGGATCCCAATGAACAAAAAAACCTGGCAGGGGATAAGTCCCACCAGGCTTTATTAAAAGAGTTGAAAGAAGAAATGAAAAAACTGCGCCGTCAATATGACGACCGCGATCCGGCCGGCGAGCTGCCTTAAAGCATGCATGGCACTTTCTTGAACGGATGCGTGGTGTCGAACTGCAGGTTGTTGGGATTTACAAAAGACAAGGTGTCTTTATTCGATTTCATTTCCCCCATTCCGGGCCAGAGGTCTGCACCATGTATTTTCCAGATTACCTGTCTTACAGACATAATGCCTTCGGATTTGAAAAAATACCAACCGGTCAGCAGGTCATCTTTTATCTCGGCCTGAATAGTACCGGTATTTTTATCTTTTTCATACAACATATAGCTCAACGGACCTGTGACAGCGGTACCGCGTACGTCCAGTTGCAGCGATGAAGTGTCACGGCCGTGGATAACGCTGTAGCATCCGGCCAGTGCGGCGGCTCTCTCTTCTGGTGTAGATGGTGGCGGCGGCAATGTATTATCGACTGCAACGGAGTCTTTCACCGTTTCTTTCTGTTCCGCATTGTTACAGGCACTCATACCGGCGATACCGGCAAAGGCGATAGATAGCATGATTAAACGCATGGGGCAAAGTTTTAGGGAATAACTATTGAAATAGTTGTGCCAAAGTTGAGTTGTGAGGGAATAAGGCCCGACACTTCGGGCTAAGGCTTAAGGTTTAAGGCGTAAGGCGTAGGGTTAAGGCATAAGGTGTGTGACAGCCCTGGTAAGTTGACACGAACCATGGATATGGCTGTTTCCATTCACGATTGACGATTCACGATTCACCGGCCACGCCGCTCTCCAAATTCCCCAATTCCTCCTCCGTAAACACCCGGGATCGTATCAAAAATCGAACGCCTAATGGAATTTCCAATGAAAAGCTGCTGCCTCTGCCTGGCGTGACGTCGAGGATCAGTTGTGTGTGTTTCCAGTATTCAAATTGATCGCGGCCCATATAAAAAGGAGTGCTGGCGATATGGCCGAGCAGTACATCGCTTCCGCCGGTGCGGAATTCACCGTTGGCAAAACACATCGGCTGGCTGCCATCACAACAGCCTCCGCTTTGATGAAACATCAGCGGTCCGTGCAGTTCCTGCAAACGGGCGATCAATTCCAATGCGGCGGGAGTAGCGGTAACACGAGGGATCGGCATGGTTTATTTTTTATTAAAAAAAAACAGTGGCGCTTCGGCGCCACTGTGCACTTGCCCTGTGCCATTTAAAAAAAACCGAGTTTCTGTTTTCCATAGGAAACCAGCATATTTTTCGTTTGCCGGTAATGATTCAACATCATCTTGTGCGTTTCCCGGCCAAAGCCTGATTTTTTGTAACCGCCAAACGGTGCGTGAGCGGGGTAGGCATGATAACAATTCACCCAAACCCGTCCGGCCTGAATGGCGCGCGGCACCTGGTACAACTCGTGTGCATCGCGGGTCCATACACCGGCACCGAGACCGTAGAGCGTATCGTTGGCTATTTCAATCGCCTCTTCCGTGGTTTTGAAAGTAGTGACCGACGCTACAGGGCCGAAGATTTCTTCCTGGAATACGCGCATTTTATTGTGGCCTTTGAAAATGGTGGGACGAATATAATAACCGTGCTCAAGTCCGCTGTTCTGATGAAATGCTTCACCACCGGCAAGTACCTGGGCACCTTCCTGGCGGCCGATATCGAGATAGCTGAGAATCTTATTATACTGGTCTTCGCTGGCCTGCGCACCCATCATCACGGTGCCGTCGAGCGGGTTGCCGAGTTTGATAGCATTGGTACGTTGGATCACGCGTTCCATGAAACGGTCGAAGATGTTTTCATGCACAAGCATGCGCGAAGGACAAGTGCAGACCTCACCCTGGTTCAGGGCAAACATTACGGCACCTTCCACGGCTTTATCAAAGAAATCGTCATCGGCATCTGCCACAGACTCAAAAAAGATGTTGGGGCTTTTACCGCCAAGTTCCATGGTTACCGGAATCAGGTTTTCGGAGGCGTATTGCATGATCAGCCGGCCGGTAGTGGTTTCGCCGGTAAAGGCTACTTTGTTGATACGCGGAGAAGTGGCCAGTGGCTTGCCGGCTTCCGGGCCGAAACCTGTTACGATGTTGAGTACACCCTTCGGTAAAATATCTCCCACAAGTTCCATCAGCACCATGATGCTGGTCGGGGTTTGCTCTGCGGGTTTCACCACCACGCAACAACCGGCGGCGAGGGCCGGTGCAATTTTCCAGGCGGCCATCAGCAGCGGAAAATTCCAGGGAATGATCTGGCCCACAACGCCGATGGGTTCATGGAGGTTGATGCTGACGGTGGTTTCATCGTGTTCGCTTAAGGTGCCTTCTTCACTTCTGATCACACCCGCGAAGTAGCGGAAATGATCAACAACAAGCGGGAGATCGGCGGCTCTTGTTTCCCGGATGGCTTTACCATTATCGATTGTTTCTACAATAGCGAGGTGTTCGAGGTTGTCTTCAATCACCTGCGCGATTTTCAGCAACAGGTTGCTGCGGTAAGCGGCAGCGGATTTTCCCCAGGTAGCAAAGGCCTTGTGTGCGGCTTCTATGGCTTTCTCCACATCCCGGGCATTGCCGCGGGCCGCCCGCGTAAATACCTTTCCATCAATGGGGGAAATATTATCAAAATACTCGCCCGACGAAGGGGCAACCCATTCTCCTCCAATATAATGATCGTACCGGTCCTTGAATTTGGGACGGGAAGCAATAGCCGGTTGCGGAGCTGTGGCTGTGTTAGTACTCATGGTCAAGCTGTTTTAAATCGTTATTTAATTCAGCTAATTTTCAAAACTTACGAACGAACACACGGTATTTTTGTACTTAGTTATAGCACAATTGTACCCTTTGTATTATCCCTGCCCGGATAATGCCGTAACTTCAGGGAAGTGTCATTGCCAAAAATTTGAGCCGCTATGCCTGCCGGAAAAATGCTGAACAAGATTGACCTCACTGCGCCCGGGCGTCTCAATACGCTGGTAGAAAACAGGCGTGTATTCAATCTCACCAATTGTGAACTGAATATTTTTGAAAGCTATCAGCAGGCATACCGTGTGCCGCTCACCTTCACCGACTTCGTAATCACCAGCATGGTGCGCGGCAAAAAAATAATGCACCTTTATGATAAGCCGGCTTTCGAGTATATGCCGGGCGAAACGGTGATTGTGCCGGCCAATGAAACCATGGTGATCGATTTTCCTGAAGCGCAGGTAGAGAACCCCACACAATGCATCGCGCTGGCAGTAGACCCGCGCTACATCGACGATACGCTGCACTATCTCGATAACTATTACAATGCGGGTGATGAGCAACACAACTGGCAACTCCGTTTCAATCAATATCATTTTGAGAATGATGATGAAGTAACGGAGATCATCAATAAGCTGATCCGTGTATGCAGCAGTGGCGATAAGGCCAAGAATATTTTTGCTGATCTTAACATGAAAGAGCTACTGATCCGGTTGGTGCAGAGCCAGCATCTGTACCAGGTAGTAGCCGAAAGCCAGGAGAGCAACAACAGCAGCCGGTTACATTACGTACTGCATTATATACACGAGCATCTTACCGAAAAATTCAGCATCGATATACTTTGCAGGCAGGCTTATCTCAGCCGTAATATGTTTTTCAAATGGTTCCGCGAACAATTCGGCTTAACGCCATTGGAATATATCAACCGCGAAAGGATCAGGCTGGCCAAGCAGTTGCTGGCCGATAAAAAAAACAGCATCACCAGCGTGAGCCAGCAATGCGGTTTTAGCGATGTGAATTATTTTGTAAGACTGTTCCGCAAAGCGGAAGGCGTTACTCCAGGATCTTATCAGGGACTGCTGTTGAACGATCGCTGATCGTTTCTTTTCTTTCACCGATCTCGCTGATCAATTCGGCTACCAGTGCCGTCCATCCTGTCTGATGTGAAGCACCCAGTCCTCTTCCCGAATCTCCGTGAAAATATTCGTAGAACATCACCAGTTCTTCGTTACCCGGTTGTTTATAAAACCAGCTATAATCGCCGTAAAGGGTACGCGCACCTTCTTCATTTTTTTCAAACAGGTTCACTACGCGGAGTGAAAGTTCATTGGCCACTTGTTCAAGATTCAAGTGCTGGCCCGATCCGGTGGGGTATTCTACTTTCAATGAATCGCCGTAGAACTCGCCGTAGCGGCGGATCGACTGGATGATGAGGAAGTTGATCGGCATCCATACGGGGCCGCGCCAGTTAGAGTTGCCGCCAAACATATCGGAGGTGGAATCGCCCGGATCGTACCGGATACTGTAGATATTGCCATCCACCGTAACGGAATAAGGATGCTGATCGTGGTATTTAGATAATGCGCGGATACCGCCTTCGGATAAAAATTCTTCTTCGTTCAGCAGGCGCTGCAGCATATCGATTAACCGGTCTTTCGGCACCAGGGATAATAATATTTCACCGTCCTGGCTGCGTTCTTCGTTGGGCCAGAAAAGAGCGTTCTTCTTACGGTAATTTTCAAACCAGGTCACTCGTTTTTTGAAGTCGGTGAGCAGGTCCATGGCTTTTTTACTGATGGTTGAAACGGCATAGAGCGGCGTGATGCCCACTACTGATTGAATGCGTAAGGGCACGGGATCGGCACCGGTTACGCACAATACATCGTAAAAGAACCGGTCTTCTTCATTCCAAAGGCCATGTTCGTTTAATGATTCCGCAATCAACACAAAATGCTCGAAGAATTTAGTGGCCATGTCTTCGAAAGAGCGGTCTTCCAGCGCGATTTCTACGGCCATGTCCATCATATCGAGTGCATAGATGCCCATCCAACTGGTGCCGTCGGCCTGCTCGAGCTGCATTTCGCCGGGGAAATGAAAACTGCGGTTGAATACACCGATGTTATCGAGGCCAAGAAATCCCCCCTCAAAGATGTTGTTGCCATTGACGTCCTTTCGGTTGATCCACCAGGTGAAATTGAGGAGCAGTTTATGGAAAACTTTTTTTAGGAATTGAATGTCGCCTTTGCCGGTTTGCTTTTTTTCAATGTGGTAGATCTGCATGGCGGCCCAGGCCTGTACGGGTGGGTTTACGTCGCTGAAATTCCATTCGTAAGCAGGCAGCTGACCGTCGGGTTTCATGTACCACTCCCGCATGATCAGTTGCAGTTGATGCTTGGCAAAAGTTGGATCTACCACGGCCATCGAGATGCATTGAAAGCCGAGATCCCATGCCGCATACCAGGGATATTCCCATTTGTCGGGCATCATGATGATGTCCTGGTTCTTAAGGTGTTTCCAGTCGTTGTTGCGTCCGCTCATTTTGGAAGCGCTGACAGGTGTGATGCCATCGCTTTGCGTCAGCCATTCTTCCACATCGAAATGATAATATTGTTTGCTCCACAGAATACCTGCCAGTGCCTGGCGCTGGATATTGGCTTTTTCGCTGTCCGTGCCTTTGGGCAGGATGGCCGCATAAAATTCATCGGCTTCCTGTTTGCGTACTTTAAAAACATCTTTGAAGCCCCTGGCGAAAGGAGCGTCGATCTGCTTGCTGCTGAGCCGGCAATAGACTGTTTTGGTAGCACCGGCATTTATTTTTAACTGATAAACGGGTGATACCTTGGTGCCGGCTTTTCTGGCGGTGAGTTCATTTACATTTTTGCCTTCAATGATGGCGTCATTGAACGCATCTTTTACAAAAATGGATTTATTGGGTGCACCGGTTACTTTTTCCGTGTTTGTTTCATTTTCCGTAAACAGTAGTTTATCAGGATTCTGAAAATAGAAATAGTAATCACCGAGGCGTTCATGTTCTGCCTTGACGCTGTTTTTATTAATATAAGAAATGCAGGGTTTCTGGCGGAAAGCACCTTGTTCCCAGCGGTTGTAAAACCAAAGTGTGGGCAACAAACTAAGATCTGCTGCCTGTGAATAACGGTTGGTTACGTCGATGCGGATGAACATATCCTGTGCGCTTTCTTTGGCGTAGGTGATTTTTACATCGAAATAACGGTTGTCGTTGAATACGCCGGTGTCGAGTATTTCATACTCCGGGTCTTGTTTGGAGCGCTTCTTATTTTCTTCGCGCAGTTGTTCGTAGGGAAATGCCTGTTGCGGGTACTTATACAGGAACTCCATGTAATAGTGCGTGGGAAGATTATCGAGATAATAGTAAAGCTCTTTTACATCTTCCCCGTGATTGCCTTGCGGGTTACCGAGGCCGAACAGGCGTTCTTTGAGAATATTATCTTGTCCGTTCCACAACGAGATACCGAAACAGAGGTTACCGAAGAAATCTGAAATGCCCGCTAGTCCGTCTTCGCCCCAGATATAGGAGCGGCAGTGAGCGTGTTCAAAGGGGAAATAATGCCAGGCATCGCCATTATTGCTGTAATCTTCGCGTACGGTGCCCCATTGTCTTTCACTCAGGTAAGGTCCCCATTGTGCGAGAGGAACTGCTTTGGTGGCGTTTACGGCCAGTCGCTGGTGTTCTGCTGTCATCTGCTGCTTGTTTAGTTGAATGGCAAGCGCCGGTTATGCATGTTGCAAAAATAGTGCAATACGGGGGAGGATGTTATTAGAAAGATGCAAGAATTCAAAAACGTGAATGGTCAATGGTGAATGGTCAATGGTGAATGGTCAATGGGTAACTTTGCGTAAAAAAGAACACCGCTTCACGCAAAGGCGCATAAGGAGCAGAGACGCTGTAGCTAAAACGATTTCACATTTCCACATCTTCACATTTTCACATTGCACCAAAGGTGCTTTATTCCATCACATACTCCACATGCGCCAGTCTTCCATCGCCCGTCATACCTTCTATTACTACACGGAATGCTTCGGAAATATCATTGTTGTGAAAGGTGACGGACACTTTGCGGTCTTTGCCTCCGCCGCGCAATTGCGGATTCCAATATAAAGTGGTGCGCAGATCGCGTGACTCGTTTTCTTTTTTATAGGAATCGTAGTTAGGCGAATAGAATTGTTTGACCAGCGAGTAGCCAACTACTTTTTCGTTGGCCAGTCCTGAGCCGGGTGTTGATTTGATATCACCTCCGCGGCGTGTGTAAACGGCGATTGCGCCATTGGCTCCGTTGAAGCCACCCATGAACGGGGGACGGAATACTTTTACATAAGCAATATCCGCTACGGGTACCGATTGTATCTGATCGGGCTCGGTTGGCATTTCATCGAGGTACAATTGCGGAGAACCGCCGCGCCATTGGAGAGAAGTATTACCGCCCGGTCCTCCGGTGGTTATCTGTAATCCCGCCACACGGCCCTGCAGGTAATTGAAAATGGTCATGGCGCCCATGGCCGCAGGATCTTCGGTGATGTCGAATTGCATGCCATCACCTTTAAAAAAGGCGGATGTATACTTTTCATCCATCTGTTCCACTTTGGTCTTGGTTTTACTTTTTATTACGACGTTGTCAAGCATTTTTCCCTCAGCATTGGCCAGCAGTTTGGCAGCTTCATCGGCGAGTAGGCGGTTGCGTGCCATGCCGGCCGTGTCCCATTGCTGCGAATACAGTCCGTTGGCCGCCTGGTTATTGCGGAGTGGCGGCAGCAGGTTTTCCATAAACTTCACCGAAGCATCACGGAAGCCTTTCTTCTGCGACAGTTGGTAATAAATTCTTACGGAGTCAAAAAGCAATACGTTGGGATCACCGAATGTGCCGTCCGTGCCGATTGGTAATAAAAGACTTTGTCCTTCCTTCTGGCCTTCCATGGGTTTGATCATCAAAATGATTTCGCCGGCGTCTCTGAACAAAGCCTGGTTTACGCCATATACCCGTCCGCCGATAGAGAGATAAGATGTGTCGCGCTGGTAAATGAGTGAGGGTGTTTTTCCGGCCACTACTTCATCCCATTTGAAACGGCGCCATCCGTGTGTAAGCATCACCAGGTCGAGGTGCTGATTGATGGTATCGCTGGTGGATGAAAAATAATAGGCGGGTTTGTATACCTGTCCTTTGATCTCACTGGCCAGCAATAAATGGGAAATGATATTGTCGCTGCTGTCGCTGTCGATGCCGATATCTGTAACGGAAATCGACAGGTTGGTGAACATGGTATCGGGCAGCATAATATCCACTTTGTTGCGCGCACGCTGACTCAATCCCCAATGATCGACGTTTACCGTTGGTTTGAAGATGGCCTCGTTGTTATTGACAAATGTGATGCGTTCTGCGAGTGGTTTCCATTGATCGTCGAATACGGTGATCGTGAGAATGCCGGTGGGCAGGTCTGCCGTCGGGATAATCAGTCTTGTATTACCCGAAGATATATCGCGTGTTACTTTGAATGCCTGGTTCTGGTTCATCGTACCAAGCACATGAATGGTCGGTTTTGTTTTGAGTGCAGCCAGGTTCGAATTGATGACTACCGTACGTTTATCTCCGGCGGCAGCTACCTGCAGCGTGATACCTTCTTTTTTGGCAACCGGCAGCGGGGTCGTATAGTCTTTTCCCTTTTCATCTTTCCATTTTGCCGTATAGGTTTCGTTCGATTGCGGAAGAATGTAGAAGAAGCCCATGCCGTCGTGACGCGGACGCAGGCTGTCGATCACCTGTCCTTTGCTGTCAATCACCACGCCTTTTATTTTCACCGGACGCCCCCATTGGTCATTGGCTTTAAAGGCAATTTTGTTGGAAAGTTCGGCTACTGCGTCGCCTCCTTCGGGGAAAAACTGCAGGGTTGGGATGACCGCAGGCTTCGGTGCATTGGCGGCAGCAGGCGCTTTCGGTTGCAATACACGTATGTCTTTCTGGTAAATGAATGCGGTGTCGAAATTAAGCATCCATTTGGTGTAAGCTTTTACGTGAATATAGTCGCCTTTATAATTTGCCGGGATATCAAACTGGCCGCTGGCACTGGCCTGTATAACGGGGTATACGCCATGTTCCAATAATTTTCCTTTGTCATCGGTCCAGTCTACATAAAATGTTTTGCTTTCATCTGCCGGCATGATGCCGCTCATCAGATAGGCTTTGAACCACACGGTCTGCCCCGCGCCGTAGCTCGATTTGTCGTAATGCAAATATGTTTTTTCCTGCGGATACTTATCTGCGTACAGCGCAATAGTCGATTCCACGTTTTGCGCGGAAGTACTTGTAACGAACAGGCAGATAGTAATGGCGGCAAGGAAATATTTCATCAGGGGTATATTTTTGATCATATAACGAGCCCTGAAGTTACATTAAGAATGCAAGAACCTGTGCCCCCTTTAACAGTTTTACAACAGTTCAGCTTATTGGCGGTTCATCAGGCTCCAGAGAATCTTTTTGTCGGTGTCCGTAAAACTGCGGGTAGTGTCATTGGGCAAAAAGTGCAGGCGGAACGAACTGAATGCATATTCAGGTTTTCTCGTATCATAACCGATCACGCGGAGTGCGAGCATCGGATCGAAATATTCGGGCACCTGCACGTTGGTAGTGTCATACCAGGCGCCATATCCCTGCTGCGCCAATTGTTGCCAGGGAAATGTTTTGTTGGGGTCCACTTTGCGGCCCGGCGCAATATCCGAATGGCCGATGAAATGATCCGCTGGAATGGTGTAGCTCGATTTCAAACGTGACAGTACTTTGATCAGGCTGTTGATCTGTGCTTCGGGAAAGGGCTCGGCGCCATTGTTATCAAGTTCAATGCCGATGCTGGCAGAATTGATATCTGTGTTGGTGCCCCAGCGGCTGGCACCCGCATGCCATGCACGCAGGTAATCATTGAGCATGTGGTATACCGTTCCGTCTTTGCAGATTACGTAATGCGCACTAACCTGCGTACGGGGCAGCGTAAAAGTTTTAAGGGTCTGCTCACAACTATTTTGTGCCGTATGGTGTATTATAACATAATTGGGCTTGCGCAGGTTGAAATTGGTGGTGCCTACCCAGTCACGGCCGTTTTTATAATAAGAATCAGCGGCTGGTGTACGTTTGACAATCATTGCCAGGGAATCTGCCTGCTCGCGGTAGCGTGTATTGGTTTCGGCATACGGGCCGGCGGTGGTACGGCAGGCAATTAATGAAGCTGCCATGCAGGCAGCAGCCAGGTAAATGAAGGACAAACGCATGGGAGAGTAAAGAATTTAAGGGCCGCGAAGCGACAGGTGATCGAATTGATTCAGTCAATAACTCCATCCAAAATTAAATACCTGATGGCAAAAAAAGCAATCCTTATTTTTGCTGCGTAATCAGGAACTAGTAGCAGACAGATCTCCAACCACAAAAAAACGTTATGCCGGCACATTTTGGAATGATCGGACTCGGGACCATGGGAAGCAACCTGGTCATGAACATTGCAGACCACGGATTTGAAGTATGCGGATACGACCGCGACGAAAAACAACGTAAGAAATTGCAGGAAGTTGCGGGCGACCGTCCGGTAACGACCGCTGCCACCCCCGAAGAATTTGTAGCAGCTTTACAGACCCCGCGCATCATCATGTTGCTCGTGCCTGCTGGCAAGATTGTAGACACCGTTATCGGTGAAATAACACCGCTGTTGTCCAAAGGAGACATCCTGATCGACGGCGGCAACTCTCATTACACAGATACAGAACGCCGCTACGCGGCGCTGCGCGATTCGGGATTTCATTTTATCGGCATGGGAGTGAGCGGAGGAGAAGAAGGCGCGCGTTTCGGCCCCAGCCTGATGCCCGGCGGCAATAAAGAAAGCTATGAACTGATGCGCTCCATCCTGGAAGCTATTGCTGCCAAAAGCGACGAAGGCGCCTGTGTGGCCTACATCGGCAACGCAGCGGCGGGGCATTACACCAAAATGGTTCACAACGGCATCGAATATGCCATGATGCAACTGATCAGCGAAGTGTACGGCATCCTGAAATACGGCGCCGGCGTTTCCAATGAACGCATGCAGCAGGTTTTTGCGGAATGGAACAAAGCCGAACTGCAATCCTTCCTCGTGGAAATAACTGCTGACATCTTCCTGAAAAAAGATGACGATACCGGCAACGATCTCGTAGACATGATCCTCGACAAGGCCAAACAAAAAGGCACCGGTCTCTGGACCTCACAAAGCGCGCTGGAGCTGAATGTACCGCTGCCGACGATCGACTCTGCAGTAACGATGCGGTATTTATCTGCCCTGAAAACAGAACGTAAGAAGGCGGCCAACATTTATCCCGGTCATACGGCTGAAGCACATCCCGATGCGGAGCAACTCATTGCGGCAGCGCGTAATGCGCTGTACATGGGCTTCCTGCTGGCATACGGCCAGGGATTGCAATTGCTGACGGTGGCCTCTGCACAATTCAATTACGACATCAATATTGCCGAAGTAATACGGGTATGGAAAGGCGGATGCATCATCCGTTCTGCCATGCTCAACGATCTGCGAAAAGCCTATACGCAGGATCCGTCATTGTCCAACCTCATTCTTTCACCCGTGTTCAGTGAATCATTGCAAAAACACCGTGGTGACATGGTATCGCTGCTGCAAACGGCCATGGCATCGGGGTTACCGGCTGCTACGTTTGCCGCTACATTAAGCTATTTCGATGCATACTGCCGCGAAAGATTGCCTGCCAACCTCATCCAGGCGCAGCGCGATTATTTCGGCGCACATACCTATGAGCGGATCGATAAGGAAGGTGTGTTCCATGCCGACTGGGAAAACAAAGCCCCGACGGTAACGCCACCCAATAAAGATCTGCAGGAATAACCCTGCCTGCCAACACCTGATTAATCTACATTATCAACGAAAGATCATGACCCACAAAAAACCCGAAGCTTCCAATATCGTCATCTTTGGCGGCAACGGTGACCTGGCCTGGCGCAAACTGATCCCGGCCTTCTTCAATCTGTACATCAATGATTTCATGCCTTCGAAGTTTGCCATCTATGGCATTCACCACCAGGCGCTCGACGAAGACGAATACCGCAAACACCTGCTCGAAGGCATCAATACTTTCTCCCGCAGCGGCAAGGCCACCAAAGAAGAATGGAAAAAATTCTCCCAGCATGTCTTTTTCTTCCAGGGCGACTTTACGCAGGAAGATACCTATACGCGCCTCGGTAAAACACTCGAAGCAAACGATAAAAAATGGAAAGAGCGCGCTTCGCGTTTATTCTATTACTCCGTGGCGCCGCGTTTTATCGAACCGATCTCCATTGCCCTGTCATCGCATGGACTGGCATCGGTGGAAGGGAAAGACCGCATCGTAGTGGAAAAGCCATTTGGCAACGATCTCGCATCCGCCAAAGAACTCAATAAACTGCTGACCAAACATTTCAAAGAAAGCCAGATCTACCGCATCGACCATTACCTGGGAAAAGAAACGGTGCAGAACATGATGGCTTTCCGTTTTGCCAATTATGTATTTGAACCTTTGTGGAATAACCGCTTCATCGATCACATACAGATCAGTGTGGCAGAGCAGGTGAGCGTTTCGGGCCGCGGTGGTTATTATGATCAAAGCGGTGCCTTACGCGACATGATACAAAACCACCTGATGCAGATCATGTGCGTGGTGGCCATGGAATGTCCGGGGAAATACGAGGCCGAAGCGATCCGCGATGCACGCGTGAAAGTGGTGCAGGAAATCCGCTCTTTCAAAAAGAAAGATGTATTTAAGAATGTGGTACGCGGACAATACACCGCAGGCAAGATTAATGGCGTATCGCAGAAAGGATATCGCCAGGAAGAAAAAGTAGCGAAGGATTCGACTACGGAAACATTTGTAGCCGCACGTCTTTATATCGACAACGAGCGCTGGCAGGGCGTTCCCTTCTTTTTACGTACCGGCAAATGTTTGCCCAAGCAATCTTCGGTAATCGTGATACAATTCCGCGAATCGCCGCATAAACTGTTTCAGAAGGAAACTGTTCCCAACAGGCTTATCATCAGCATCCAGCCGGAGCAGGAGATCAGTTTGTTGTTTGAAAGTAAAATACCCGGTGTGGAAATGAAACTCAAACCGGTGGAAATGGATTTTACTTACAAAGAATCTTATACCGAAGCGGTTCCCGAAGCGTATGAAGCATTGCTGCTCGATGTACTGGAAGGAGATGCAACGTTGTTTATGCGCGCCGACCAGGTGGAAGCCGCATGGGCCAAAGTAATGCCGATCCTCGACGCATGGAAATCAACCAGCGACGACCTGTTATCTTACAAAGCCGGTACATGGGGACCAGAGAAAGCAAATGAATTAATACAGCAACAAGGATTCGACTGGACCTTCCTGCCGCAACCGCTGCAGCCTGCAAAACCGGCGCGCAAGCCACGCAAAGCAAAAGCTGCGGTAGCGGGCTGAACTAACTAACATAACTGAAAGAACTATCAATATGGCATCGACTACCGCAGAAACATTTATCTGGAAAGACAGTGAATCACTCAGTCTCGCCGCTGCACATTTTTTTGTAAAGGCCTGCGCCGAAGCGGTGGCCGCTCGCGGACGTTTTATCGTTGGCCTTTCCGGCGGAAGTACGCCGCGCCGTTTATATCAGTTGCTTGCAACGCCTGAGTTCAGCCGCAACATTCCCTGGAAAAAAGTGTTTCTGTGCTGGAGTGATGAACGTTTTGTGCCGCATACCGATGCCGACAGTAATTTCCGCATGACGCGCGAAGCGTTGCTGGACCATGTACCCATCCCGAAGGGAAATATTTTCGCCATTCCCACCAAAGGCAAGCCCGAAGCCTGCGCCGCCAAATACGAAGAACGCCTGCGTAAATTATTGGGCACTTCCTCACCGGCATTTGACTGGATGTTGCTGGGGATGGGCGCTGATGGACATACTGCGTCACTTTTTCCCCATACTTCCATTCTCCATGAAAAGAAAAAATGGGTAAGTGCCGTTTGGGTGGAAGAAAAACAAACACACCGTATCAGCTTTACTTATCCGCTTATTAACCGCAGCCGCGAAGCCATATTCCTGGTGGCAGGCAAAGAGAAACAACCTGTTATCGCCACCATACGCGGGCGCGCCAAACATACGCCCTACCCGGTAGAAGGAGTAGTTCCCACAAAAGGAAAAATCACCTGGATGCTGGACGAAGCTGCTGCCGGCAACTGATCCGAGTTTTGCACATTGGCCGTACTGGTATTCTTTTTGGATAAGATGAATAGTAACACCAATTATTCATCATTATTCAACATATCACCTATGGCAACACTTACCGGAAAAAAAGTAGCCATTCTTACTGAAAATGGTTTTGAAGAAGTAGAACTCACCAGCCCTAAAAAGGCGTTGGAGGAAGCAGGCGCACGAGTAGATATTGTCTCCCCCCAGAAAGGAAAAGTAAAAGCCTGGAACCACGATCATTGGTCCATCGAATTACCCGTAGATGTAAATCTTGATAAAGCAGATCCTGCTGATTATGATGCCCTGGTTGTGCCTGGCGGTGTAATCAATCCCGATCAGATGCGCGCCAACAAACAGTGTGTGGAATTCGCGCAACAATTTCTTGAAGCAGGAAAACCGGTTGCCGCCATCTGTCATGGCCCGCAACTGCTGATTGAAACAGGTTTACTGGAAGGACGAAAACTGACTTCGTATAAATCTATCCGCACCGATCTGGAAAATGCCGGGGCGCATTGGGTAGACATGGAAGTTGTTACAGATAATGGTCTTGTTACCAGTCGAAGTCCGGAAGATCTTCCGGCATTCAATAAAAAAATGGTGGAAGAGATCAGGGAGGGCAAACACTCGCCTGTAGCGCACACTCCAACTCCTTCGCATTGATCGGTGATCGGTGCAATAAGGCTGTTGTCTCTATAAATCCAAAACCACCGGCCGGTGGTTTTTATGTTTAAAAAAGAATAGTATGCAATTAAAACTTGAAAATAGCTGGGAGCGTGTGAAAGAACGGTTGAAAGAGAATAATATCCAGCTTACAGACGACGATCTCCACTATACGCCGGGCCAGGATCGGGAGCTTATCGACAGGCTGGCGAAGAAGTTGGGGAAGGACCCCCATTCAGTTAAGGAATATGTGGAGAGTATCTCTGCTAATGAAGACAAAGCAGGGTAAAAAGAAAGCGGCTGTTACGGCCGCTTTCTTCATTTACATATTTCTGCGGTATTGACCGCCTACTTCATAAAGTGCGTGCGTGATCTGTCCAAGTGAACAATACTTTACGGTCTCCATCAGTTCGTCGAAGAGGTTGCCGTTCTTCACGGCTACGTCTTTCAGTTGCTGTAAAGCGGCGGCTGATTTTTTTTCGTTTCGTTGATGAAACGCATGAAGGTTATTGATCTGTTGTTCTTTCTCTTCCGTGGTACTGCGGATCACCTCGGCAGGTACGATGGTCGGGCTTCCTTTTTTATTAAGAAATGTATTAACGCCTACGATCGGATATTCACCGGTATGCTTAAGCATTTCATAATGCAGGCTTTCCTCCTGGATTTTATTGCGCTGATACATACGTTCCATGGCGCCCAACACGCCTCCGCGTTCGGTAATGCGGTCGAATTCGGCAAGTACGGCTTCTTCAACGAGGTTGGTAAGTTCTTCGATGGCAAAGCTTCCCTGGATATAATTTTCCGTTTTGGCAGCGCCTAATTCACGGTTGATGATCAACTGGATGGCCATTGCCCGGCGCACGCTTTCTTCCGTGGGCGTAGTAATTGCTTCGTCGTAAGCGTTTGTATGAAGTGAATTACAGTTATCGTAAATAGCATAGAGTGCCTGCAAAGTGGTGCGGATATCGTTGAAGTCGATCTCCTGTGCGTGCAGGCTGCGGCCGGAAGTCTGGATATGGTATTTCAGTTTCTGTGAGCGGTCGTTGCCATTGTATTTCTGTTTCATGGCTTTAGCCCATATACGGCGCGCAACGCGCCCGATCACGCTGTACTCAGGATCCATGCCGTTGCTGAAGAAGAACGACAGGTTGGGAGCAAAGTCGTCGATGTTCATGCCGCGGCTGAGATAATACTCTACATAAGTAAACCCATTGGCAAGTGTCAGCGCTAACTGCGTGATCGGATTGGCACCGGCTTCTGCAATATGATAACCGCTGATACTTACGCTGTAGAAATTGCGGACTTTTTTCCGGATGAAATATTCCTGCACGTCACCCATCAGCTTGAGGGCAAATTCCGTGGAGAAAATACAAGTGTTCTGCGCCTGGTCTTCTTTCAGGATATCGGCCTGTACGGTACCGCGCACCTGCATCAATGCTTCGTTGCGCAGTTGCGTATAAATGTCTTCAGGTAAAACCTCTTCGCCGCTTAATCCGAGCAACTGGAGGCCCAGTCCATCATTTCCTTCGGGTAAGCCATCGGGAGAAGAGGGATTGAGGTATTTGGGACGATTGTCTTTTCCGTATTTGCGTTGCAAAGCTTCTTCGATAAGCGATTGTTTGTCGTTTTCCCTGATCCATTTTTCACAGCGCTGATCAATGGCGGCATTCATAAAGAATGCGAGCACGATGGGGGCAGGGCCGTTGATGGTCATGGAAACGGAAGTATTGGGGCTGCAGAGATCGAAGCCGCTGTACAATTTTTTGGCGTCGTCCACAGTGGCGATGCTCACACCGCTGTTACCGATTTTGCCATAGATATCCGGGCGATGCGCCGGGTCTTCGCCGTAAAGGGTAACGCTGTCGAATGCGGTGGAGAGCCGTTTGGCGGGTTGATCGACGCTTACATAATGGAAACGTTTATTGGTCCGCTCGGGTCCGCCTTCTCCTGCGAACATCCGTGTCGGGTCTTCGCCCTGGCGTTTGAGTTCGAATACGCCGGCGGTGTAGGGGAACTCGCCGGGCACATTTTCCTGCAACTGCCAGCGCAGCAGATCGCCCCAGTCGTTATAAGTGGGCAGTACCACTTTGCGGATGCGTGTGCCGCTGAGGGAGCGTGTGGTCAGGTCCTGGCGGATCACTTTATCGCGTACCTGGTATTCGAAATAATCGGCAGCGTATTTTTCTTTGATGCTTTCCCATTGCGCGATCAGGCGGCGGCAATCGGGGTGCAATTGTTCATCGTAGTGTCGGCGGATATCTTCCAGATCAGCGGAGCCGGTCAGTGCTTTTTCGTCCTTTAGTCCGTTGATCATGTAAAGCTTGCTGGCGATCAGGCATTGATCGTTTACCCATTGATCGTAAGCACGGTTGCTGTCGGAGATTTCAGACAGGTAGCGTACGCGACGCGGAGGAATGATTTGCGATTGGGTAGTTGTGTCTTTCGTATGCGGGTGAATGGTCAACTCTCCGAATTGTACGCCGGTCTTTTTCACGAGTGTAAGGATGAGCTTTTCGAAAAGTTCGTTGATGCCGGCGTCGTTGAACTGTGCGGCGATGGAACCGACGATCGGCAGGTCGGCATCGGCCGCATGGAAGAGTTGATGATTGCGCTTGTATTGTTTGCGTACGTCGTGCAGGGCATCGAGGGCGCCGGCTTTGTCAAATTTGTTGATGCAGATGATATCGGCATAGTCCAGCATATTGATTTTTTCAAGCTGGGAAGCTGCGCCGTATTCGGGTGTCATTACGTAAAGGCTGACGTCGCAATGTTCGAGGATGGATGCGTCGCTTTGTCCGACACCGGCGCTTTCGAGAATGACGAGGTCGTAGCCTGCGGTGCGGCAGATATCGATGGCTTCCTGAACGGCGCCGCTGAGTGCGGTGTTATCGTCGCGGGTGGCGAGTGAGCGCATATAGGCTCTCGGATGCGAGATGGCATTCATGCGGATGCGGTCGCCGAGTAAGGCACCGCCCGTTTTTTTCTTCGAGGGGTCTACGGAAATAACGGCGATGGTTTTATCGGTGAATGCATGCAGATAGCGGCGGACGAGTTCATCAGTAACGCTGCTTTTGCCTGCGCCGCCGGTGCCGGTGATACCGAGTACGGGAGTGGTTTTAATCGTTTTTTCCGGCGCGGACCCGGTCCCGTTTTCCACGTTGGTGATCTGGCGCGCGATGCGGCGGATATCTTTTACCTCCTGCAATTGCAGGGGATTGGGATAATCGCCGGTGCCGTTGAGTGCAAAATCGCATTGGCGGATTACGTCTTCGATCATCCCTTCGAGGCCCATCTGCCGGCCATCGTCGGGGCTGTAGATACGGGTGATGCCGTATTGATGCAGTTCTTCAATCTCCTGTGGCAGGATGGTACCGCCGCCGCCGCCGAAGATGCGGATATGCGAGCAACCGTTCTGGTCCAGCAGGTCTTTCATGTATTTGAAAAATTCGATATGTCCGCCCTGGTAGCTGGTAATGGCGATGCCCTGTACATCTTCTTCAATAGCGCATTCTACGATTTCGAGCACGCTGCGGTTGTGTCCGAGGTGAATGATCTCGGCACCTTTGCTTTGCAGGATGCGGCGCATGATATTGATGGCGGCATCGTGGCCATCGAATAGCGCGGCCGCAGTAACGATCCGGATCTTGTGATTGAGTTGATAAGCCATAATCTGTGGATAATCCGCGGCCAGGCCGCGGGAAGGCAAATTTAGGTAAAAAGCTAATGAGTGTTAGTACATGGGCAGATAAGTTTTAGGCAATAGGTTTAAGGTGGAAGGGATAGGGCTCACGGCGTAAGTTTTAAGTAGTAAGTAAAACAGCCGTTATAAGTTTTAAGCGCCTCGCAAAGGTTCGCCTTGATTAGGCCGGTGAGGTGCGGAGGGGAAGCGGCACAGGACGTTCTCGAAAAATGCAGGCTTTAGTTATGCCGGCCTTGTCAACGGGTGATTGATAACGTATCAACCCGAAGCCTCTTCGCCATGGTTGGTGCATACACTAGCCATGGCAGGAGGGATCCCCGGATCCTGCATCTTTACTGGCTGAATACTTACCACTTACTACTTATTACTTAAAACTTATAACGGCATCGCTTACCAGCCGCTGAGTTCTCTAAGAATCTGATTCATCTTTTAAAGTTTTAGGGGTTAAAAAAATAGTCTTAAAGAGTGTTTTTCCACTTTACAGCAAGGTCGGTAAATTCTTTCCAGATGCGATCATTATTGAACTTTTTCCGGCGATATTGGATGTAAAAATCGTAAGCGTTTAAATACGCAATAAATACGTTTCGGAAAGACTTGCGCATGAATTCTTCATCATGGATTTGTTGAGCCACTCCAAGTGAAATGCATTCGAAATAATTAAACAAAGAAACGAATGCTGCCCTCGCACTGTCATCCTGCTCTAAAAGCTGTGAAAATTCTGTTGACCGGTTTTCTTCAATTAAATGCTTGTGTTTTTCATATAATTTTTGCGTGATCCTGAGATAAGTAACAATACCTTCTTTATGCCACTCCGATACAACATCAAATGCCAATTTCTTCTTCGCCGCCAACTGATCAGTTTTCCGCCTGAAATGATTGACTTCATGATTCAGTACAGCATAAAATATTGACATCAGCACCGATCCGCAGGTCAATAACCAGGCGGCGTTTTTCAAACGGTCAGCCGGAGACCAATGGGTCCAGGAAATAACTACTAATACGGCCATACTTATTATGAAAACCGCTATCCAGATCATCCGGTAAAAGAACAACCACCTCACCATTTCATTGAGCCTTCTTTCAAAACCCCTCAGGGAATACGATCTTGGAGGCAGACTGCTATTCCGGTTCATAAAAGCACAAAGTTCGGTCACGGGGACCCGCATCCAATGGGAAAAAGCGCCCCATTTTTTGTGAAAATTCTTTCATTCCAAATGCGGTGCTTCACTCCTTCAAATCATATTTTTGCTTCATGCAAGAGATTATCGCTTCAATACGTGATTTGTACCGTTCCTGGAAAGGCGAAGATCCACTCGACGTGGATGTACTGCCCCAATCCGGCAGTGAACGCCGTTATTTCCGGCTTCATGGTGCCGGTACGTCTGTGATCGGCACCTATGGCGCCAACATACGTGAAAATGAAACCTTCCATTATTTCACCCAGCATTTTAAGGAGCGAAAACTGGCGGTACCGCAAATCCTTGCTTTCAGCGATGACAAACAATTTTATTTGCAGGAGGACCTCGGGGATGTCTCCCTCCTGAACCGCCTGGAGAAAGGCGGCTTCAATGACGAAGTATACAATCTTTTCAAAAAAAGCCTGCATGCACTGGCTGAGTTGCAGATCAAAGGCGATGAACGGCTCGACTACGCACGCTGCCTTACGAATAAAGAATTCGGGAAGGAAGCCATCATGGCCGACCTGCTTTATTTCAAATATTATTTTCTTGATGCGTTGCGCCGCCCCTATGACAAGCAGCAACTCATCAACGATTTCGAAGCACTCAGCACCTATCTGACACATACGGAATACAAGTTTTTCATGTTCCGTGATTTTCAGAGCCGCAATATCATGGTGGATGCGTCGAACGATTCGGTTCATTTTATCGACTACCAGGGTGGGATGAAAGGTGCACCGCAGTATGATGTGGCTTCGATGTTATGGCAGGCACGCGCCAACCTTTCCGACGATTGGAAAAGCCGGCTGCTGGAAGATTATATGGACTCTTTCGAACAGGTTTCCGGCCACCCGCTCGATCGCAATGTGTTCCGCAGTCAATACAATGGTTATGTGTTGATCCGCCTGCTACAGGTATTGGGTGCTTATGGTTTCCGCGGTTTGTTTGAGCGCAAAGCACAGTTCCTGACCAGTATTCCACTGGCTTTGAAGAACCTGAAGGAGTTTTTCGATAACCAACGCCTTGGCATTACTGTTCCTGAATTCCGGAGAGTGCTTGATATCTGCGTGGCCGATGATGTCATCCAGCAGTTTACGCCGACTCAAGCCACAGAGAACACTCCATTGGTTGTAAAAATCTGTAGTTTCTCTTATCGTAAAGGTTGGCCTGCCGATGACAGTGGTAATGGTGGTGGTTTTGTTTTTGATTGCCGCGGTATTCTTAACCCCGGTCGCATTTTCAGCATGAAAACAAAAACAGGCCGCGACAAGGAAGTAATGGACTACCTCGAGCAGCAAACGAAAATGGCCGATTTTCTGAATAGTGTTTTCGACATCGTAGACATCACCGTTGAAGAATATATCAAACGTGATTTTGAAAGCCTGATGGTAAGCTTTGGATGCACGGGTGGACAGCATCGAAGCGTCTACGCCGCAGATGCGCTGGCCCGCCATCTGAAAAATAAATTCAAAGTGAAAGTGCAGTTGCAACATTGCGTACAGGATGAAAAGAACTGGATCAATGAATTGCCGTCAACTACTAAATAACTTATCCGATTGATATGAAGGCAATGATTTTTTCCGCCGGACTTGGTACGCGTTTTCGACCATGGACCGACAAACATCCCAAGGCGTTGGCCCTTGTTAACGGGCAGTCACTGCTGGAGCGAAATATCCGGTATCTGCAACAGCAGGGCATCGAAGATGTAATCGTTAACGTGCATCACTTTCCCGGTCAGATCCGGGAAGCTATCAACAAGAATAATGGCTGGGGTAGCCGCGTCGCGATCAGCGATGAGTCGGGCGAGGTATTGGAAACAGGAGGGGGACTGGTGAAAGCCCGTGGTCTTTTGACGCAGGGAGAAGATTTCCTGACCATTAATGTGGATATTCTTACCAGCCTCGATGTGCGCGCTATGCTGACCGCTCATCAACAAAAAAACGCACTTGTCACACTGGCGGTTACAGGACGCTCAACGAGCCGTTGCTTTGTATTCGATAAGAATGACAGGCTTACTGCGTGGAGAAATGTTTCCACCGGCCAGGAACGGCGGGTAAGGGAGGGTGAGGGAGAAGTAAACAAAGCTTACAGCGGCATCAGTATTTTCCGGTATGAATTTTTTGATCTGGTATCACAGCAGGGAAAGTTTTCGCTGGTAGATGCTTACCTGGAACTGGCAAAAGATCATACGCTGACAGGGTTTGATCATACGGGCGATAAATGGGTTGATGTCGGCCGGCCGGAGAGCGTAACGGTGGCAGAGGAGATGTTCCGGTAATTCAAAATGGTGAATAGTGAATGGTGAATAGTGAATAGTGAATGGTGAATAGTGAATAAGTGAATAATGAATCTGCGGTCCCTGAGGCCGAAGTATCGGCCCGATACTTCGGCCTCCCGAAGGGGCCTCGTGAATGGTGAAATAGCTAATCGTGAATAAAGAGCTACGGCCGTTTTACTTATAACTCAATACTTCCAACTTAATACTTAACTTAGGCATCCGTTTGTATAAAATAAATAATATGAAGAAACTTGTTTTCAGTGCATGGCTGCTGTTGCTTGCAGGTGTCGGCCAGGCGCAGTCTGTTTACAATGCCAGGGAAGCGTTCAATCCGCAGTTTTATCCTTATCCCGGCAACGATTTCCGTAGCGCCAGCGGTGAACCCGGCCCACGCTACTGGCAGAACAGAGCCGATTATAAAATCAACTGTACGCTGGACACGGTCAGACATGGCGTTACCGGCAATGTGGAGATCACCTACACCAACAACAGCCCCGATAACCTCAAGTTTCTCTGGCTCCAACTCGATCAGAATATCTACCGCAAAGATTCCCGCGGTTCGGCAACCACCACACAAACAGGCGGTCGCTGGGCCAATGCTTCTTTCACTGAAGGCGATGTAATCAGCGCCATTACCGTAGAAGCCGGCGGCAAAAAATACAAACCCGAGTACAATGTGGCAGACACGCGTATGCAGGTGTGGTTGCAGGATGCACTCAAATCAACCGGAGGAAAGATCAAGCTCAGCATCGACTTTTCTTTTGAAGTACCCGAGTACGGTACCGACCGTATGGGCCGGTTGAATACCAAAAATGGCTGGGTATACGAAATCGCCCAATGGTTCCCCCGCATGGCCGTATATGATGATATCCAGGGATGGAACGTGTTGCCTTATCTCGGCGCAGGTGAGTTTTATCTCGAATATGGCGATATCGAATTCAGTGTTACCGCTCCCTCCAACCTCATCATCGTAGGTTCCGGTGATCTGCAAAATCCACAGGATTGTTTTGCTTCCGACCAGCTTAAGCGTTACAAGGATGCACAGAACAGTGATAAAACTGTTGTCATCCGCGGTGATAAAGAGATCGGTGACAAAAAAACATGGCTGGCCCGCCCCGCCGTTACCTGGAAGTTCAAGATCCAGAATACACGCGACGTAGCCTGGGCTGCTTCCCGTGCGTTTGTACTGGATGCCGCACGCATCAATTTGCCAAGCGGAAAAAAATCACTGGCAGTAAGCGCTTACCCTGTTGAAAGCATCAAGAAGGACGGCTGGCAGCGCAGCACTGAAATGGTGAAGGCATCCATCGAACATTACTCCTCTAAATGGTTTGAATATCCTTACGGTGCGGCTGTGAATGTGGCAGGTATCGTAGGAGGTATGGAATATCCGGGTATCGTTTTCTGTAGCTACAATTCAAGCGGTGCGGGTCTGTGGGGTGTAACCGATCATGAGTTTGGTCACACCTGGTTCCCGATGATCGTAGGCAGCAACGAACGCAAATACGCCTGGATGGATGAAGGATTCAATACTTTCATCAATGATTTCTCTACGGAAGAATTCAATAAAGGAGAGTTCAAACAGCAAAGTTTCTTCCAGGACCCCAATTCTACATTCATGGTAAAGTATACGTTCAACGATAAAATGGACGGCCTTTACAATATTCCGGATGTTATTCAGCAAGATAACCTGGGTATTGCTGCTTACATGAAACCTTCGCAAATGCTGCATCTGCTCCGCGATCAGGTGATTGGTGCAAAGCGTTTCGATGCAGCTTTCCGTGAGTATATTCAGCGCTGGGCTTATAAACATCCTACACCCTGGGACTTTTTCCATACAATGGAAAATGTGGCGGGCGAAGACCTGAGCTGGTTCTGGCGCTCATGGGTACTGAATGCCTGGAAACTCGATGTGGCCGCTAAAGGCGTGAAGTACACAGATAAACTGCCGGCTAAAGGAGCAGACGTGACTATCGAAAACCTCGAGAAAATGCCAATGCCGGTCAGCGTCCTTGTAAAAGAGACCAATGGTAAGGAACACCGCTTTGACCTTCCTGTGGAAATATGGCAGCGTGGATCGGAATGGACATTCCATGTTCCTTCCACCAGCGAGATTGCCGAAGTAACCGTTGATCCGGATAAAAAATTACCGGACCTCAACCGCGACAACAATAAGTATATTAAGAAATAATCAGCAAAGCCCCCGGAACGGGGGCTTTTTTATGTAACAAAGGTTGATCTACGTCAACGCTTTTTCTTATCCTAGGTCATTGGTCCAGCCATACCGGGCATGCTACTTTTGCAGTGTAAAAATTGATTAAAACAAAACAACATAATCATGGCAAAGACAACCTGGAATCTCGATCCTACCCACAGCGAACTGCAGTTTAAAGTAAAACACCTTATGGTTACCAACGTAACCGGTGGCTTTCCCGCTATCAGCGGTACGGTGGAAGCGGGCGATGACAGCTTTTCAGATGCCGTTGTATCTTTTACGGCAGATGTAAGCTCTATTACTACCAACAACGAACAACGTGACGGACACCTCAAAGGAGCCGACTTCTTTGAAGTGGAAAAATATCCCAGCATCAGTTTCAAATCTTCTAACTACAACGCGGCTGACGGCAAGATCACCGGTGATCTCACTATCCGCGATGTAACGAAGCCGGTGACACTGGATGTTGATTTCGGTGGTACCGCTAAAGATCCCTGGGGTAATGAGAAAGCAGGTTTCTCACTCACCGGTAAGATCAACCGTAAAGATTTTGGACTCACCTGGAACGCATCCCTCGAAACCGGCGGCGTACTGGTAAGCGAAGAAGTGAAGCTGTCTGCTGAACTTCAGTTTGTGAAGTCTGCCAGCTAATCCCTTTTCCGGGTCACCGAATGAATCCACTACCTCCCGTTTACCCGGGAGGTTTTTTATTTATCGTACACAGAAGGGTCGATCACGTTTGGTAACCGTTCACCCCGTAGTCCCGCGATTATATTTTCAGCCGCTACCAGCGCCATGCCTGTTCGTGCTTCTTCGGTAGCCGATCCGATATGGGGGGTAACACATACACTCGGCAGACGCAACAGCGGACTGTCCGGCGACATCGGTTCAGGATTGGTAACGTCAAGTCCTGCACCCCAGATGATTCCGTCCAGTATTGCTTTTAACAGATCTTCTTCCCGGTGAATGGCGCCGCGCGCCGTATTGATGAAGATCGCTTTCGACCGCATTTTCCTGAATTCATTCAGAGTAAAGCGATCTTTTGTTTCCGGTGTGAGCGCGGTATGCAACGAAAGCACATCGCTTTGTTCCAGCAGCTCATCAAAACTTACATAACGCGCATCGATTTCCTTTTCTGCTTCCTGATTGCGGTTACGATTATGATAGATCACCTGCATGTTGTAGGCACCGCGGCAACGTTTGGCCATTTCCAGCCCGATACGTCCGAGGCCGAATATGCCCAGCGTTTTATTTTTCAATTCTATACCGAGATTGGCTGTGGGACGAAAAAAATCCCATTCGTCGTTGAGAATACGGCGGTGATGAAAAAATGCTTTACGCGATACTGCCAGTAATAATGTAAAGGCAATATCGGCAGTAGCATCACTTAACACATCGGGCGTATTGCTCATCGGAATGCCGAGGCGTGTTGCTTCCGCCACGTCCATGCTGTCGTAACCCACAGAGTATAACGCGATCACTTTAAGATGCGGACAAGCATTTAAAAATGCTTTGTCGATTTTTTCCCGGTTCATGCACAGCAGTGCATCATGTTGTTGAACATGATGAATCAGTTCTTCAGATGTCAGCGGGCGATCTTCTTTCCATACAGTTACTTTAATGCCGGCCTCTTCCATTTTGCTGATACCTGCTTCGGGTATCAGCCGGGATACAAATACATTCATGGCTATGTTGTTTTATACCTGCGTACCAAGTATTTCAAGACTTATTTCTTCCAATATGGTACGTGCAGGCTGCTGTTGTTCTTTTTTCCATTTTACAAGACGCATATATCCGTTGTCAATTTCAATGCCGGTTATGTCTCCGTCGGGAAAACAACAACAACCGCTATTGAAATAGGTTGGTTTCATGGTGAGATAATCAACTGAAACAGTTTTGTATTCACGTTCGCGCCGCCGTATTTCAGTCGTTAATTCTTCTATGCGTTGTGTGTTTTCATCAGCTTTTGCCTGTTGCATTTCTTTGTACAATCGTTCCAGGTGAGTGAGTGAGGCGAATACAGGCTGATGAGTATGGCCGGTGATCAGCAATATTTTTTCCTGTTCTGCCGACCATTCATACATGATTTCGTTATGTAATGTTTTTTCATGCAGATCATAGGCCGGCGTATTGGGGTTTATGCGGAGAAAACTTTGCAACGGTGCCCAGATGCGGGCTACAAAAAACTTGCTGAACCAGTTGCCATCGCTGCTTCTGTCGCCCTGGTGGCCGTGTGTACAGAAAATGTGCAGGTTTTTATTACCCGTTGCCACCGTCAGAATAACTCCTTCGTATATTTTAACAGGTTCGCCGAATATTTCTTTCAGTTGAAGAGAGGCCAGCGGATCGTTGCCCCAATAGAGATCGTGGTTGCCGAATATTTTTACATAAGCTTTGCGTTGCAAAAATGCTTTTTCTGCTTCGAATGTTTTTTCGTTGTGTTTGCGCACCTGCGCAAGCGTGTTTTCCCATAGTTCTTCGCTGTCGCCAAGGTTGATGAACGTATATCCCTGGTTATTATAATAACTCAGTGCCGCGAGATAATTGTCCTCCGCGGCCATAAAATCATCGGCGCCGTTGCGCGCACCTTTGTGCTGATCGGAAAAAATAATGAAGCGGCCGGTGGTGGCACCAAAAGGAATCACAGGACCTTTTTTACCAGGATGCGCCAGGATACGTGCATACAGACGGCTCAGTGACTGATAGATACGTTCTTTGTCGGGGCGTGAGGCAAAACGTGCCGTGGCCCAACGAACCGGCTTCAGCAGGAGCCAACGGAGAAAACGTCGCATAACCGGTACAAGTTCCAGAAAATCACGTGAATAACCAAAGGGATTTCCCTCGTATTTTTTGAAAGCTTTTAGTTTGTTTCATTTTATCTTTACCCCGCTTTATTGTTATCCGGCACAAGCCGCATTCCGAACTAATTACTAAGCTACTCCTCATGAGAAAATTTTCTTTAGCGCTGTTATTGACCGTATTGGGGTTGACAACCGCGTTTGCTCAAAATACTGTTGAGCTGTTTAATCCTACTTCCCGCTTCGCGCCTGAATATAGTAAGGTCGTGAGCCGTTATCAACCGCTTGCCTTGAATACTGCCATCTTATCCACCGTATTCAAAGAAGCTCCCGCCACCTGGACATTACGTGTTCCGTTTGAAGGACAGTACATGGATGTGCAGTTGGAAAAAGCAAAAGTAACCACCGATAATTTTTCCATATTGGAGGCATTGCCGGATGGCTCACGCCGCCCGGTATCTTACAACGGCGGTGTATTCTACCGCGGTTATATCAACGGCGACAGAAAAACATTTGCAACCATTTCTATTTTTGAGAACCAGGTAATTGGTATTCTCGCCGATGCGCAAAGCAACCTGGTGTTGGGTGCCATCGAGCAGAATGGTTATGCAACCAACAACTACATGTTATACCGTGAGCCGGACCTGGCTATTCCCAATCCCCTGAATTGCTTTACCAGCGATGAACATGTAATTGGCGGTTCAACAGATTCACATACGGAAGTTGTTGCTTCTCCGGCGTCGCCCAATGCGGTTGGTGAACCGGTAGAAATCTATGTAGAATGCGATTACAGATTTTACCAGGATAAAGGAAATAACACAACCAATGTAATTAATTACCTGCTTGGCTTTTTCAATGGTATTGAACAACTGTATGCCAACGAAAATGTAAAGGTGCAGGTATCGCAGGTACTGGTATGGACCTCTCCGGATCCGGAAGCGGCGGCGGGACTAAACACTACCGGTGCTGTGCTGCCTGCGTTCGCGAGCCGTATGAACAGTACCAACTATGTTGGTGACTATGCGGCGTATATATCTACCCGTTCGCTGGGTGGAGGTGTTGCTTATCTCACTACCGATGCATGTGCTGCGGGTAAGAGCGGTCGTACATCTGTGAGCGCTATCAATAATACCTATGCAAACGTTCCTACTTATTCGTGGACAGTGGAAGTAGTAACGCATGAATTAGGGCATAACCTCGGCTCGCGTCACACACACTGGTGTGGATGGCCCGGCGGGCCTATCGATTGGTGCGGTCCTACAGCCAACGCGGCATACATGGAAGGATCCTGCACGCCGGGTCCGCTGCCAAGCTCAACCGTTAGAGGAACTATCATGAGTTATTGCCACCTGATCAGCGTTGGCATCAACTTCAACAATGGTTTTGGTCCGCTGCCCGGTGACGCTATCCGTAACTACGTGGCGGCACGCACCTGCTTTGGCAGCTGCCGCATGACCATTTCCATTGCTACCACCAACGCGTCTTGCGGATCAGACAACGGCAGAGCCGTTGTGACCGCCACCAACGCCACAGGTGCAGTAACGGTTACCTGGAGCAACGGCGTTACTGGCGCGAATCCTACCAACCTTGCGCCCGGCACCTATTATGTAACCGTGCGTGATGCAGCTGGTTGCCAGGTGATGGACGATGTAGTAATCGGCAACAGTGGCCCTTCACTTGATTTCACGCTTACTCCATCAGGATCGGTGAACTATTGTGCAAGTTCGGCCGCACCGGTACTCTCCGCTACCAGCGACCCTACCTTTACTTACCAATGGTTTAAAAATACCAATCCTGTTCCTGGGGCAACGGCTTCTTCTTTTACATCAACCGGCCCGGGTATCTATACCGTACAGGTAACGTCTCCTTCCTGTTCGGGTACACGTTCGGTAACATTAACACAGGTTGCAAATCCAACCGTTACTGTTACGCCGACCACTGCAACGATCAATAAATTTGATCAGCATTTGCTGACAGTAAACGGTGCGCTCAATTTCAACTGGGAAGAACAACCAGCCATCGTAAGCTACAGTGGCCGGTTTGGTTATGTACGCCCGCTGACATCAACCGTATATACCATCACCGGTACCGATGCCAATGGTTGTCGCGGTACTGCCACAGCCACCGTCAACGTTATCGGATGCGGGCCTGCAACGGATATGAAAGTGACGCCTTACAGCCCTTCACGTGTATTGGTTGAATGGACTAATCCTGAAGGTGCTACAACCGATTCACTGCGCTACCGTGTGAAAGGCTCCACAATATGGAGCCGTGTGTATGTGGAAGGGTCTTCGTATGAACTCAATGGCCTTACACCCAATACCGAGTACGAATACGCTATTGTACCGCTTTGTACAACCACCACTACTTTTGTCGCATCGGAAACAAATGCCTTTACTACGCTCCAACTCGACAACAGCGGGGTGTATGTGCGCCTGTTCCCGAACCCCATACAGGCACAGGGGCGTTTGGAGGTAATTGCCGCCCGTCCTTATTCATTGCAGGTGAATGTGTATGACAATGCAGGAAAACTGGTTCGTCAACTTTCACAAACGGAAAATATGCCAGCCGGACAAACGATCAAAACAATTGATTCAGGCGTAATGGCTAATGGCGTTTACTACCTGCAGGTATTGATAGATGGAAAAATTCATCCGGTGAAGATGATTATTGCACGCTGATAAAAGCTTCATATACAAAGAAAAATCCTTCGCTCTGCGAGGGATTTTTCTTTGTAGTCACTACTTGGTGATTTAATTGCCTGTTTCGTTTTATCTTTACGTGCTTTGATTTAGTATTCCGAACTAACTAAACTACTCAATGAGAAAATTTTCTTTGGTGCTGTTGCTGATCGTGTCAGGGTTGGCGAACTCTTTTGCTCAAACGCCCGTTGAACTGTTTACTCCCACATCCCGTTTTGCACCTGAATACAGTAAGGTGGTAAGTCGCTATCAGCCACTTGCTTTGAACACGGCAAACTTATCGTCTTTGTTTCAGCAGGCTCCTGCTACCTGGACAATGCGTGTACCTTTTGAAGGACAATACATGGATGTGCAGTTGGAAAAGGCAAAAGTGACAACCGATAATTTTTCTGTGATCGAAGTATTGCCTGATGGGAGCCGGCGCAATGTTGCCTATAACGGCGGAATTTTCTACCGTGGTCATATCAACGGTGACAGAAAAACATTTGCAGCTGTTTCCATTTTCGAAAACCAGGTAATGGGTATCCTGGCCGATGCCCAAAGTAATCTGGTGCTCGGAGCGATCGAGCAAAATGGTTTTGGCACCAATGATTACATGCTCTATCGCGAATCCGATCTGGCAATACGGAACCCAACCAATTGTTTTACCACGGATGAATTTGTTACCGGTGTGGCTCCCCGTGAACATACGGAGGTGGTCGCTTCTCCCAACGCAGTCGGAGAACCGGTAGAAATCTACATTGAGTGTGATTATAAATTGTACCAGGATAAGGGAAGCAACGTCAACAACGTGATGAATTACCTGCTGGGCTTTTTCAACGGTGTTGAACAACTGTATGCGAATGAAAATGTGAAACTGCAGGTGTCGCAGGTATTGGTGTGGACGGTACAGGATCCCGAAGCAGGTTTTACCACAGCGGGAACAACGCTGCAGCCTTTCGCACAACGTATGGGCGGAACAAACTATGTCGGCGATTTTGCTGCCTATATTTCCACTCGTCCCATCGGTGGTGGGGTAGCTTACATTAACAAAAATGCATGTACAGTCAGCAAGTCGTCACGTTCGTCCGTAAGTGGCATTAATACCACTTATCTGAATGTACCTACTTATTCATGGACGGTAGAAGTAGTGACCCATGAGATCGGACATAATCTTGGTTCAGGTCATACACACTGGTGTGGATGGCCGGAAGGTCCGATCGATGGATGCGGTCCCAGTGCTACTCCCCCTTATTTTGACGGAAACTGCGCACCCGGACCCCTTCCGACGACAACAGGCGGGACGATCATGAGTTATTGTCATCTGGTCAGCGTCGGCATTAATTTTAATAACGGCTTTGGTCCCTATCCCGGTGATACTATACGCGCTTTTGTAGCGAACAGCAACTGTCTCGGAAACTGCCGCATGACCGTCTCCGTTGCCACAACAAATGCCTCCTGTGGCTCGGAGAATGGCAAAGCAGTGATTACCGCTACTAACGCCACAGGAGCCGTAACTGCTACCTGGAGTAACGGGCAGACAGGCATGAATATTTCCAATTTTGAACCGGGTACATACTGGGTTGTGGTAAAAGATGCGGCAGGCTGTCAGATAACGGAAGATGTGATTATCGGCAATGACGGGCCGAGCCTTACTTTTTCACTTACGCCATCCGGCGCTGCCAACTACTGCGCAGGTACTACCCCGGTATTGAGTGCTACGAACGATCCTTCATTTACCTATCAGTGGTTTAAAAATACAAATGCTATTCCGGGGGCTACCTCATCGGCCTTCACTTCCACAGGACCCGGCACTTACAGCGTGCAGGTGACATCACCGGCCTGTTCGGGTACGCGTTCTGTAGTACTGACACAGGTAGCTAATCCAACCGTTGTTGCAACCCCGGCCATTGGTACAATCAATAAATTCGATCAGCATCTGATCACAATGACCGGTGCAGATAATTTCAACTGGGCCGAACAGCCTGATATTATAAGCTTCACGGGTCGTTTCGGTTATGTTCGTCCGCTTTCGTCTACCGTTTATACAATTACCGGAACCGATGCAAACGGTTGCCGTGGTACTACCACCGCCACGGTTAATGTGGTGGGATGTGGTTATGCAACAGACGTTAGAGTAACGCACTTAAGCCCTTCTCATGTACAGGTGCAATGGACAAACCCGGAAGGGGCCACTACCGATACGCTGCGATATCGGGTAAAGGGAACAACGGAATGGAACCGTGTATATGTTGAAGGATCATCTTACAAACTGAATGGCCTGATGCCTGATACAGAATATGAATATTCCGTTGTGGCGCTCTGTTCCACCACTACTATTTATGTGGCTTCCGGGATCGGTTCGTTTATCACGGGCAATCTTGGCAATACAGGCCTGCACATACGTCTTTATCCCAACCCGGTGCGTTCTCAGGGAAGCCTGGAAGTCATCACGACGCGTCCGTTCACTTTGCAGGTGAATTTATATGACAATGCAGGCAGGCTGGTGCGCCAGTTGTTACAGACGGAAAATCTGCCTGCGGGCCAAACGATCAAAACGATCGATCCGGGTGTAATGGCTAATGGGGTTTACTATCTGCAGGTATTGGTTGATGGGAAAATTTATCCGTTAAAAATGGTTATTGTTCATTAACCGGGAAGCTTCAATAAAAGAAAATCCCTTCGCATCGCGAAGGGATTTTCTTTTATTGAAAAGTGAATTGGTCAATAAGTGAATGGCTGTTCCATCTTCAAATCATCAAATTTTCAAATCATCAAATTATCCCTCACTTCACCGCCACCATACTGATCTCTACATTTACAAACTTTGGAAGTGCGGCAACCTGTACGGTTTCACGGGCAGGGGGATCATCGGAAAAATATTGACCATATACTTCATTCACTTCACCAAAGCGATGCATATCGGTGAGGAAAATAGTTGTTTTTACCACATGCCCGAAATCCATACCCGCCGCTGCTAACACGGCTTTAAGGTTACGCATACACTGATGAGTTTCATCCTGCAGGCTGTCATTATGCAGATTGCCGGTGGCCGGATCGATACAAATTTGCCCGGAAATATAAAGGGTGTCATTGGCCAGTACAGCCTGGTTATAGGGGCCGATAGGAGCGGGGGCATCTTCTGTGCGGATAATTATTCTGGGCATAAAAGCTTATTTGAAGTGAGAAATGTTTTCTTTGCATTCATGGCAGCACACGTGCTGCCGGCGGCACAAGTTAACAAGCTGCCGTATTTTTATCAAATTCAGATTGCATGACGGTATTATTGATCGCAGATGAGGCAAGAAAGGCCGCCTGGCTGAGCACCGGCCAGACGGCGGAGATAGAGCTCATTGTGTCGGAAGAAATAACAGAGGCGCCGGCCGATGCCTGTATCGATCTGCTGTTCGACGGCAGCGCGGAGCGTATCGCCTCGCTGACAACCGCAAAATTTCCGCTGGTGCTCGTGCATTCACTGGAAACATTGCTCAAAAATTTACCGGATCATTTTGTACGCATCAACGGATGGCTGACATTCCTGGAAAGAAATATGGTTGAAGCATGCGCGCCTGCGCCGCAAAAACCGGCAACGGAAGTTTTATTAAAAAATTTTAACCGGACACTAACATGGGTACCCGATATCACCGGGCTGTTGTCCGCACGTGTGGTAGCGGGTATTATCAATGAAGCGTATCTCGCGCTGGAAGAGGGACTGAGCACAGCGGAGGAGATTGATACGGCGATGAAACTCGGAACAAATTATCCCTACGGCCCGCTGGAATGGTGCGACCGGATTGGCAAAAAGCATGTTCAGCAATTGCTTCGTAAATTGCACGCAGAAAATTTACGGTATCAGCCTGCAGAAGGATTGAGCGTAAAGGAATAAGCAAGAATGGCATTAATATTGAATATAGATAGTGCGCTGGGAAAAGCCACGGTAACGTTGGCTGAAGAAACACGTGTACTGCAATCACTGGAGAACAACGACATGCGTGATCAGGCTTCGTGGTTGCATCCGGCTATCAGCCGGTGTTTCGAAGACACGCAAAAAAAATTGCAGGAGCTGGAAGCAGTGGCAGTGACGATCGGTCCCGGGTCCTATACCGGGCTGAGAATTGGATTGTCTGCAGCAAAAGGATTATCTTACGCCCTGCAAATTCCATTAATCACTTTGCCTACGCTGGAGCTGATGGCGAGAGCAGAACACAACGCGCAGACAGACCTGATCTGTCCTGTGATTGATGCCCGGCGAATGGAGGTCTTTACAGCACTATACAATAAACAAATGCAAGAGGTGATGGCACCGTGTGCACTCGTAATAGATGCACATAGTTTTGCCACACAACTCGCGGAACAAACTGTATTATTTACAGGTAATGCAGTTGGAAAAATCCGTGAAGTATTGCATCATCCCAACGCGTTTTTTTCCGAAAACGGATACACGCCGCAGGATATATCGGATTTGTCCACACTACTGTTCAGAAATAAACGATTCTCAGACATTGCCTACTCGGAACCTTTTTATGTAAAAGAGTTTTATGATGCGGCGGCACACACCCGCAGGCAGCAGTGAATTTTAATTTTTCCGGGAGGCAATTAGAACTAATTTTGTAACTCCTGTTAATCGCTCAATGCTATGAACAACTATACGCTAACACTCAACCCTGCGGCTGAGGGTAATGCCCCCTTGACCGTAGACCTGCTCAATGTAAAGAAGGCGGCGCTGATCCTGCGCGCGCTCAATCATAAGCTGCGTCAGCAAATGATCAAACTCATTGATGAGCAAGGCCGCATCACTGTAACGGATATCTATGTGAAGCTCCGGCTTGAACAGTCGGTAGCCTCGCAACATCTTGCCGTGCTGCGCAAAGCCGGGTTCGTGAACACCATCCGCGAGGGCAAATTCATCTACTATTCCGTTAATGCAGACCGGATGATCGAGTTGAACAAATTCGTTGAATCCTTGTTAAATTAATCAAGCTTTTCCCTGATACAGGACGGAAGCCCCAGGCTTCCGTTTTTGTTTTTGGGAAATAAGGTATTTTTGCAGTATAAATTTTCTAACTAATATGTTCGTCAAGCAATTATATACCGGCTGTCTGAGTGAGGCGGCTTATTATATCGAAAGTAACGGCGAAGCGGCCATCATTGACCCGCTTCGCGATATCGATGATTATCTCGAGCTCCTTCACGAGCGAAAAGCAAAATTGAAGTATATTTTCGAGACGCATTTTCACGCAGATTTTGTAAGCGGTCACCTCGATCTGTCACAGGCCACCGGCGCGCCCATCGTGTACGGTCCCCAGACAGAAGCCGCTTTCACTTTTCACAAAGCAAAAGACGGCGAGCAGTTTAAAATAGGAGACCTTAGCATCGAAGTATTGCATACGCCGGGTCATACCATGGAATCTTCCTGCTACCTGTTGCGCGATGCTGACGGAAAAGACCATTGCATTTTCACCGGCGATACGCTGTTTGTAGGAGATGTGGGCCGCCCCGATCTTGCGCAGAAAGGTGAAGAACTCACGACAGATGATCTTGCCGGCACCTTATATGACAGCCTGCATCGCAAAATCATGCCGCTGGCCGATAATGTAATCGTTTATCCCGCACATGGCCCCGGAAGCTCCTGCGGTAAAAACCTGGGCCCCGATACATACAGTACTATTGGTGATGAAAAACAATACAACTACGCGCTGAAAGCGGAGTCCAAAGAAGCATTTATCAAAGCTATTACGGATGGCATTCCACCGCCTCCCGCTTATTTCCCTGTCAACGCGCGCATCAACCGCGAAGGGTATGGCAACCTGGAAGCTATTCTCGAAGAAGCATTGCAGCCGTTGAATGCGGATGAATTTGAAGCGCAGGCAGAAAATGGTGTGCTGATCCTGGATACGCGCCCTGCCGCTTTTTTTACCGAAGGGTTTATTCCCGGCAGTATCAGCATCGGTTTGGAGGGACGTTTTGCAGAATGGGCCGGCAGTCTCCTGCCTTTTGATCAACCCATGATTATTGTTACACCGCATGGCCAGGAAAAAGAAACGATCATCCGGCTGGCGCGTGTGGGGCTTGATAAAGTACAGGGATATCTCAAAGGCGGATATGAAGCCTGGAAAGAAGCGGGCAAGCCGCTCGACATGATCATCGATATCGAAGCCGATGAATTGATGATGGATATTCCTTTCGACCCCAATCTGCAGGTTATAGATGTCCGCAAACCGGCGGAATATGCCGACGGTCACCTGAAAAACGCGGTTAATCTTCAATTGGCAGATATGAAAGATCCCGGTTCCATGGCCAATATCGGCGAGGAGCAAAACCTGTATGTGCATTGCGCAGGCGGTTACCGCAGCGTAATAGCAGCGTCTTTGCTGAAACGTCAGGGTTTTCATAATCTCCGCAACGTTACAGGAGGCTGGAGCAAAATACGTGAACAGGAAAAAGCAGAGATCGTTAAAGAAACGGCCGTGCTGAATTAAGGACGTACAATGTCGTTCTTGATTGCGTACATCACGAGTCCCACGCGGGTACGCACTTTTAATTTTTCAAAAAGTGCATCGCGGTAGCCGTCGATCGTGCGCGGGCTGAGATTCATTTTATCGGCGATTTCTTTATAGGTCATTTCTGTACAGGCCAGCTTCAGGAATTCAATTTCTTTTTCGGTAAGTTTAACCAATGTTGTTACCTCGTCTGCGGCAGTGTCGAGATTATTCACGGCATTGATCAATTTGCCGGTTACCATTTCCGAATAATAAAATCCCTTTTGCATCACGGTATCCAGTGCGGTTTTGAATTCGCGCGGATGCGTGTCTTTCAGGATATACCCTTTGGCTCCCTGCCGGAGCATGCGTATGATGGATTGTTCGTTGTCGAGCATGGAAAGTGCCATCACGCGTACTTCGGGATGATTGTCGCGCAACCAGCGTGCAGTTTCAAATCCGTCTTTGAGCGGCATATTGATATCGAGCAGCACAAGATCGGGCACACCTTTGTCTGCGATCTGCTCTGTTAAGTGCTGACCGTTGTCTGCCTCAAACAGTACGGTGTAGTCATCAAAACTTTTCACCAGTCCAGCAAGACCGTTGCGCAGCAGAATATGATCATCTGCCAGGGCTACTTTAATTTTTTCTTTCATACGCCGTTCATTTTTTCGGGGGGTAGCAAGATAGTTACTTCTGTTCCCTTTGACAAAACACTGTTGATTTCACAGGATGCGCCGATCATGGCGGCTCTGTTCTGGAGGCTTTTTAATCCGATGCCGGCTCCTTCCGCAGCGGACTGCTGCGTGTCGAAGCCTTTACCGTTGTCGCGGATCTGGATGATCACCCCGCTTTCACTGAAATCCACGATTGCTTCCAGTCTCTCTGCCTGGGCATGTTTTATACAATTATTAATGCTTTCCTGGATGATGCGGAAAAGTATCAATTCCTGACGGGGATCGAGCTTTGCCGGTTCTCCTTTTATTGTCATTTCTGTCTGCATGGCGCCTGTGCGGGCGATCATGTTCAGTTCATGTTCGATCAGTTGCAGCAAACCTTTCTCTGCAATGTAGTCGGTATTGAGGCTTTTCGAAAGGTTACGGAGATCGCGGATGGCTTTGCTGACAAGTTCGTAGGAGTCTTGTATTTTTCCCTGTAGCTGGTCGGCAGGGGCGGCATCTGCAGTGGCAAGATTGAGTTTCACGAGGCTTAAGGTCTGACCGATGTTGTCATGAATTTCGGCCGAAACATTTTTGAGTGTTTGCTCCTGTATTTCAAGCTGCGCCCGCAAAATTTCCTGTTGAAATTTTTCTTCTTCTTTTTTCCGCAGACTTCGCTGACGATAGAAGAGCAGGGTAAATTGGATCACACCGACGCTGAGGATTACGAAGAAAATAATCCCGGAAATAATGATGGTATAGAGTTCACTGTTTTTCACGTCGCATTGTTTAGGTGCATAGAAGTGTCCTTCCGAAGCACGGGCAAAAGTATTGTAAAACAGCTAATCCGGGCCTACCGGTTAGTTTTCAGAAGATTGAATTTTGCGGCTGTTCAGGTAGATGGCTACCGTGAAAAACGCGTAGTGCACAAAGTTGAGCCACCAGAGCACTTTGATCAGATCAAAGTGTATAGGCGATTTGATACGAAGCAGGTACCCATAAAGACTCCAGAAGATGAAATTGACACTGAAAAAGAGAATAACGGAACTATTAACCCAGAAAATGCTGGACCGTATCACCTGGTCTTCCTTGGAATAACGGATCATTTCATAATTTGATAACAAGGCAAAGGTGACGTAGACAATGCTGATAGCAATAAGTTCATAATGCGGATAAGCCCGCAGACCCTGTATAAAGAATGAATCGGCTGCCAGAAAAAGCAACAGAGTAATAGTCGCGATCAGGACAAACAATTTGCTTTTACGCTGCTGCATTACGGAATGGTACATCAAACCGAAAAGTATGGCATTGAGGAACGTGTAGATATGGAAAATGATGTTATTGTAACCGTGGAACTTTGCCATGTACCATTGAACAACCGCGCTCAAAAAGGTTAAAATCTGAATGCATAGCAGCAACCGGTAGGAACGGCTGAGTTTCGGATACAGGGTAAGACCTATAACGACAAGAAGCAGTAAAAATCCGATATTAATGAGCGCGAGGGTTTCTGACATGGCGATGTTGATTCAGGGTACTTACGGAGGTATTGTTTTAATTAAAAAGCGGCCCTGATCCTGCGGGGCCGCTTTTTATATTACTTAAGGCAGACTCGTGGCTGGATCAGGACATTCAGTCGGGCACGACGGAATCCAGTCAAAGATAAAATCATCGATCAGGATGTTGGGATATTGAGTGGATTTTCCCTCGGGGGTTCCGCGGGGCACTACTACCAACGTGTAGATCGGTTTGCCATTGACAGTGTCTTTAACGGCCAGGTAAAGGCGGATGCCGGTGTACCCGTTCATTTTACTGATGGTTTCGAGCGTGCCGGCCTGGATGGTGAAGGCCTGTACGGGCTGGCCTTCCTGTGTGTAAAACACGGGTTTGATGGCGCTTGTATCGTTGTCATAAGCGGCGATCATGGCGCGGGCAGTAGCCACGGTCATTGATTTGTCGGACTGTCCCACTCCTTTGTCTTTACACGATGCAAGGGTTAATCCTGCAAGCAAGGCGCAGGAAAGTAGATTGACGGTTTTTTTCATCATAAATAATTGGTTTAGAATTGTTACAGCGATAATAATACAGCGATTTTCCGTATCCGCAAAATCTACCAGACCCGTGTTTTCACCCTCCATCAAAGTTTTTTAACGGAGGCAAAAGGGGTTATAATCACCTTGATATCCGTGGCCTGATGGTGTTTCTTTGTTCAACAAGCACGAATTAGACGGAACAACGAGTATCAGAATACGTAAACCTGCGACCTAAACCTTTACTATGAAAGTGGCTGCCCTGTAACAACGGGGCAGTTTTTTTTGCGTGGAATGGTGAATCGTGAATCGTCAATGGTGAATGGTGAATGGTGAATCGTCAATGGTGAATGGTGAATGGTGAATGTTCCTTCTCCTATATACGGGCAAACATTCCAGTGGCTTAATTACTTTGCAGCTTTGCGAAAAAGCTCACGCAAAGCTACATAGGGACAAAGACGCAAAGATCACCTAAAACGGATAAAGGCTGTTTAACTTACAACTTACAACTTACAACTTACTACTTATTACTTACTACTTACTACCTCTCTCCACAAACGTATAATCATCCCGCCACTCATTCTTCCAGCGGCGGTGGCTCCACAACCACATATCAGGATAGGTGCGGATCACATTTTCGAGGTAGTCGACAAAGCGACGCGTGAGATCTTCAGTAGTGGTTTGTTGGGGAAATTCTTCTTCAACTTTGAGCTCAAGCACATAACGCCCGCGCCGGGGCTTATGAATGAAGGCGAAAATGACCACACAGTCATTGGCAATTGCATTCTTTGCAGGGCCGGCCGTAAACGGTGCACGTTTACCAAAAAAATCAAACCATAATGCCCGCAACATATGTCCCGGGTTCTGGTCTGCTACCAGTCCCAGCAGGTATTGCTTATGGCGATAAGGCAGGATATCTGCCTGCATATTATTGGCGCGTAGTAATACCGTGCCGCTGCGCGAACGTATTTTTCTGAATATACGGTCAAACACTTTATTACTGATGGGAGCATATACGCCGAGAAATTGAAAACGCAGTGCCGCTTTCCCCGCGAGGTTTCCCCATTCCCAGTTGAAGTTATGACCGAGGTGCATTTGCACTCTCCGGCCACTCTCATAAAATTGATTGGCTACTTCCCAGTTGCCGGTAAAGCGTTTCGAAATATAACGCTCCGATGCACTGATGATCTTTATCGTTTCAATAAACGAGTCAATAAAATTTCTATAAAAACGCTTTGCGATCTTTTTCCTTTCTTCTATCGTTTTTTCGGGAAAGGCAATCGCGAGATTGTTCATCACCACTTCCTTGCGATAGCCGATCATACGATATACCACAAATGTCAGGATGTCGGAGATCACATATAGTACGCGCAAAGGCAATAGAGAGATCAACCATAAAAATCCGTATACCAAATAATACATGTCTGCTGTTCTTTTTATAAAACGATATTCTGCACCAATTCACTTTTACCGGGATAATCTGTGTTGAAATGCAGACCACGGCTTTCTTTTCTGAAATCAGCGCCTTTTACAATGAGATAACCAACTGTAATGAGATTGCGCAATTCAAGCAGTTGCGGAGAGATGGAACTGCCCTGGTATAGTTGCTCCGTTTCTTCCCACAGCAGGTCCAGCCTGTTCAGTGCCCGCTGCAAACGGATATCATTGCGCACGATACCAACATAATCGCTCATCACCTGCTGCAGTTCTTTCAGGCTTTGCGTAATGAGGATCATTTCCTTCGGTTCACTGGTGCCTTCCGCATTCCAGTCGGGAATGTGTTCTGCCTGCACCTGCGTGTATTTTTTCGCTTCCGTAGCGGCCGTTACATCCAGGTAACAACGGTGCGCAAATACCATGGCCTCCAGCAGCGAGTTACTTGCAAGGCGATTGGCGCCATGTAAGCCCGTGCTGCTGCATTCGCCGCATACATACAGTTGCTGAATGGAACTGCGGCCCCATTCATCCGATTTGATGCCACCGCAACTGTAATGCGCCGCCGGTGCCACCGGTATCATGTTCTGCGAAATATCAATGCCAATGCTTAAACATTTCTGATAAATATTCGGGAAGTGCTCGATGAATTTTTCTTTGGAGAAATGCCGGCAATCCAGCCATACATGTTCGGTACCGGTGCGTTTCATTTCACTGTCGATGGCGCGGGCAACGATGTCGCGCGGAGCCAGATCGCGACGCGGATCGTACCGCTCCATGAAGGCTTCTCCTTCTTTGTTGCGCAAAATACCGCCATCGCCGCGCACGGCTTCCGTGATCAAAAAGGCTTGCCCGCGCAGCCCGGGTTCGTAAAGTGCTGTCGGGTGAAACTGAATGAATTCCATGTTCTCGATACGTCCCTTTGCACGATACACCATGGCCACACCATCACCTGTGGCAATCGCCGGATTGGTGGTGGTGCGGTATACCTGCCCATTACCGCCTGTGGCCAGCAGCGTAGTAGTGGATAATATTTTTTCGATACGATTGGTTTCGAGGTTCAGCGCATATACACCATAACAGGTTATGTCGGGTGTCGATTTGGTTACGAGATAACCAAGATGGTGTTGGGTAATGATATCTACGACAAAGAAGTGTTTAACCAGTTCAATATTCAGTTGCGCCGCTACTGCATCCAGCAGCGTGCGTTCCATTTCCCAACCCGTAATGTCTTTGTGATGGATGATGCGAAACTCCGAGTGTCCACCTTCTTTTCCCAGTTTGTAATCGCCGTCTTTTTCTTTGTCAAATCTTGCGCCCCATTCAATGAGTTCGCGCACCCGGTCCGGGCCTTCCTTTACCACGATCTCCACCACGCCCGGGTTGCAAAGGCCGTCACCGGCGATGAGTGTGTCTTCGATGTGTTTTTCGAAACTGTCATTTTCCAGGTCGTTTACCACGGCCACGCCGCCCTGTGCATATTTGGTGTTGGTTTCATCGGCCGCGGCCTTTGTCATCACCAATATTTTTTTGTCAGGGAAATGACGCGCTACTTTCAGCGCATAGGTGAGGCCGGCAATGCCCGACCCGATGACGAGATAATCGGTTTTCCTTTCCATTCGTTATACTGCCGGGATATCCCGTGACGCCGGGGCCAGCAGGCAAATTTACCGGATATTCCGCCACAAACGACAGTATTTGATCAACGGTTGCTGCGGTAGTTGAGCCAGCGGCTGATTCCCAGGATCAGGCTCCATTGCGCCAGCCCGTAAGTGAGCATGATGCAAATACCCGCAGCGGGCAAGGGCTGATAAAATTTATTGATAGCGAGCAATGAATCCGACAGCACAAACAGGATCGCCCCCGCCACGATCAACAGCCCTGCACGCGGCACCGGTGACCGCCATAGTTGCAAGGCCAGGAATAACATCACCGTAATCACCAACCCATATATCCGCACGGGCCAAAGCATATCGGTCAATGAATTATTCAGCAGGAACATAATGCCTCCGTAAAACAACAGGGACGGCAGTAGCCACACACCACGAATGGCAATATTCTCCTGTTTCCTCATTTTATAAAAAATGATGCAGTAAAAGATATGTGCCAGCAAAAAAGAGGAAAGGCCCAACAGGAAATAGACCGGCTTGTACGTCTGGAACATCAGCAACACATCACCGGTCCAGGAAAAGAACAACGCCATCAGTGCAAGACTCCGCAAACGCGATGATGCCGGAGCAGACAGCAGCAACCAGGCAAACAATCCGGCGACGATCAGCGGTTTGCTGAATAGTTCAACCGGATGGTTGTCCATCGCAATGGCCAGCAGGTTGGTAACCAATGCACCAACGGAGATAAGGCAGGCAAGTCGTTTATACATATCAGGCCGGGTCTACCCAGGCTTCGTTTTCTTTCAGCAGGTTGATCAGTTCATCCACCGCTGTTTCGCTGTTCACATTTTTTTTCACCACTTCTTTCCCTTTGTACAGGGTGATCTTCCCCGGGCCGCTTCCCACATAACCGAAATCTGCATCGGCCATTTCTCCCGGACCGTTTACGATACATCCCATGATCGCAATTTTTACCCCTTTCAGGTGATGCGTGCGCGAACGGATTTTTGCGGTTGTTTCCTGCAGGTCAAATAATGTACGACCGCAGGAAGGACAGGAAATATATTCTGTTTTTGAAATACGTGTACGGGTAGCCTGCAGGATGGAGAATGCCGTATTGTTCACGAATTCTTCGGCACTTTGGTTTTGCAGATAATTTCTGCCGGATGCCTGCAATGCCTGGTCGCCACCGGCGAGCTGATGATACGCATGCTGCGAAAGACCAAGGCAAATGCCATCGCCCATTCCGTCGAGCAGCAGTGCGCCGGTTTCCGTAGCAAAATGGATCAGGTGTTCATCGGGTGTCTGCCATTTGCTATCGGTGATAAGGATTACCGGATTGCGTGCATTTTTTTCCGCCAGCGCCACAAACATTTTACGGACGCTTTGCATGGCATTTTTGCGCTCACTACTTAGGCAGAGCACCACCGTTGGATCGTTGACCAATGCATCGAGGAAGGTGAAATCATTCACGGTTGTTTCATCACTGAAACAATCCACCATCACAAAGTTCAGCAATGGATGACGCAGTTCAGCTTTTACAAAACCGCTGTCCTGGAATAAAGGAAAACAGTTTTCTTTATCGTTTGCCGTCTGCCAGGCGCCTGCATTCAGGATCACTTTGAGTGTGCCGGGCAGGGCAAATGGCGGCAAATGATTATTGGTAAAAATATAATCGGCGGCTGCATCTCCGATATGCCATTTATCCAGCGCAGCATCGTAGTTGTAACCAATGCCACGCAGATTTTCCGGTATCAGTTCGCCTGTCTTGCTCAGGTCTGCAATCGCAACGGGTACTTGTTTTTCCCCGATGTTGCCAATTGCAAAAGAATCGCGGCGTTGATAGTTGAAGGGATCGTAGGGCAACCGGATCGGTTCGTCTGTGGCGGTTGCTGCGGCAGCGGGCGTGTAACGTTTTACAATATCGCGGCACACCGGTATTTCGAGTTCGGGATCTTCTGTCAGGGAAACGCGGACGGTGTCGCCGATACCATCTTCCAGCAAAGAGCCGATGCCGATAGCGGATTTGATGCGGCCATCTTCTCCGTCGCCGGCTTCGGTAACACCGAGGTGCAGCGGATAACATTCAGAAAATTCTTCCTGCATGGTTTTGATGAGCAGCCGGTAAGCCTGCACCATTACCTGCGGATTGCTCGCTTTCATGCTCAGCACAATATTGTGATAGCTTTCGTCGCGCGCGATGCGCAGGAACTCCATCGCACTTTCCACCATGCCAACCGGCGTATCTCCGTAGCGGCTCATGATGCGGTCGCTCAGCGAGCCGTGATTGGTACCGATGCGCATGGCCGTGCCGTGTTCGCGGCAGATGCGGATGAGCGGTGTAAAACGTTCGCGGATGCGGTCGATCTCTTCTGCATAATCCGCGTCGGTGTATTCAATCAGTTCAAATTTCTTTTTGTCGACGTAGTTGCCGGGGTTCACGCGCACTTTTTCCACGATGCGGGCAGCGATTTCAGCGGCGTTAGGCGTGAAATGAATATCGGCAACCAGCGGCGTGTGGTAGCCGCGGCGGCGCAGTTCATTTTTTATAGCGAGCAGGTTCTCTGCTTCTTTTTTCGAGGGAGCGGTAATGCGTACCAGTTCGGCACCGGCTTCAATGCAACGGATGCTTTGTTCTACCGTAGCCATGGTGTCCATGGTATCGGTGGTGGTCATGGTCTGCAGACGGATGGGATGGTTATTACCCAGCAACAGGTCTCCGATTTTTACTTCTTTGGTCAGGAGCCGCTGATAGCGGGTAAGCGATTCACAATAATATTGCATACCGCAAAGATATTAGAAACTTGGGGCTTACCAGTCCTTCTGATTGTTACCTCCGCCTTGTTTTTTCTGTTGGTTGGCGCGGTTCTGGACTTGTTTTTCCTTTTGGCGGAGAAGGTCCAATTGGCGTTGGGCCTCGCGTTGGTTCATTTTTGATTGGGGTTGTTGTTCCTGCTGCTCTTTTTTCTTTTGATCCTGCTCCTGTTGTTTTTGTTTCTCCGGGTTCTTCTTTTTTTGTTCCAGCAGTGCCTTTTGCAGGTTTTCCCGGGCTTCTTTGTTGTTGGGGTCGAGGCGTAAAGCCTGTTTGTAGGCTTCGATGCTTTCTTCCAGTTTTTGCTGTCCGGTGAGGATCACGCCTTTATTGTACCAGGCCAGGGATTTGTGATTTTTCTGCACCTTTTCGCCGGCGATCAGTTCATCATAAAGTGCAATGGCCTGATCGGGTTGTTTCAGCAGGAAAAGTGCATTGGCGCGGTTGTAACGGGCAATGGAGTTATTGGCATCGTTACGCAGTGCTTCCTCGTATGAAAGGGAGGCTTTATCCCATTGTCCCTGGCGGAAAAATTCATTTCCTTCGGCGGTCAGTTCCCGGCTTCTGTTGACGTCGGTGGTTTGGGCAAATGCCGTTACCGGCAACAACAGGAATAATATGTACAGCAGGGGCCTGTTCATGCCAGTACTTTTTTTGTTTCGGGAATAAAAGATTCTATCAATAATAAAAGCAACATGGCTCCGGCAAAGCACCAGTAGTAAGTGGTATAATTCATGCGCGAAACGTCGCCGGTTACTTTGGTTTCAATCTGGCTGAGTTGTTGGGTGATGGTGTTGACAGCCTCTTCGCTGTTTTCCAGTCTTACATAAACGCCGTTGGTTAACCCCGCAATTTCTTTTAGTTCAGCTTCGTTGAGTTTGGAGAGAACGGGATTGCCGGTCTCGTCGCGTTTGGGCTCGCCGGTAGCCGGATCGGGGACATAAGCGCCTTCTGCGGAGCCGATGCCCACGGTGTTGATCATCATGCCGTAGGAGGCCAGTTCTTTGGCGGTTGACAAAGCGGCTTCGTCGTGGTCTTCCCCATCGGTGATGAGTACAACAGCTTTATAAGTTGATTCGCTGGCACCGAAAGCGGTGTTGCTCATTTTGAGGGCATCGCTGATAACGGTGCCTTGCAGCGGAATGCCATCAGGGCTGGCGCTGGACACAAACAATTGAGCGGCATTGTGATCGCCGGTCAGCGGCATTTGCAGGTAAGCTTTGCCCGCAAAAACCACGAGGCCGATGCGGTCGTCAGGAATTTTTGTGAGTAAGCGGCTGATGAACTGGCGGGCGCGTTCGAGGCGGTTAGGTGCCAGATCGGTGGCCAGCATGCTGCGGCTGACATCGAGTGCTATTACTACGTCGATGCCTTTGCGCGTCACTCCATCGGGACCGCCGGGTTTGCGGAGATTCATTACAGTCACCACGCCTGTAGCGAAGGCAAGCAGCACGAGGATGAATTTCACGAAAAATTTCCGGCGTGAGTAAGCCGCCGTCAGGCCTTTTACCAGTTCCGGATCGCCGATTTTTCTACGCACGCGTTTCTTCCACAGCAGCAGCCATGTAAACAGCACTGTGAGGATGAGCAGGCCACCGGCCAGCCAGATGAAATGCGGGTATTGAAATTGGTACGACAGGAGGGAGTATTAAGTTGTGAGTATTAAGTTATAAGTTTTAGGAAGTCAATGTGTAAATGTGTCCGCCGATGGCGGAATGTGAAAATGTGAGAAATGATTTACCGGACAATTTACACATTTTCACATTTACACATTTTCACATTTCATTTCGCCGCAGGCGAAGTGAAGCAAACTTCCCGCCAAAAAACATCACATTTTCCCTTCGAAGAATCCGAGTTGCTTAAGGATGTCTTTGACCATTTTCAGTCGCACGGGTGCCATATCAAAATTATGGTCGGTTGATTCCACGTTCAGCACAAAGAAATAAGGGTGTTCATTTTCTTCTACCCAACCCACTACCCAGCCGATCGGATGACCTTGTTCGTTGAAACCCCAGCCGGTTTTATAACCCAGGCGGTAATTGGCGTTGTTCTCGAAGAGCATCGCATGTTTTACTTTTTCCTGGTAAAGTTTAAAGAAAGGCAACTGGTTAAAGTAGAGTCGCTTTACGAGGCCGAGTTGTTCGTCCGGCGTTACTTTCAGGCTGTTGTCGAGCCAGAAGGTATCGATGGCGGTATGGATGCGGAACAGCGTATCTTTTTTACCGGCACCATAGTGCAATGAATCCATCCAGCGCTGCATGTCTTTTTGTCCAATCCTGCGTGCCACTTCCTGGTAATAAGGAACAGCCGATACGCGGAAGGCATCGTACATGGTGAGGTCTTTATTCCATTCGGCTACGGAGCGGGTAACGCCGTCCCAGGGAATGACCATGCTGTCGCCGGAGATCTTACCTGTTTGCAATCCTATCAGCGAGTTGACGATCTTAAATGTGGAGGCTGGCAGGTAAGTACTGTCACGGTAGCGCTTCAGGTTGTAAACGGTGAACTCTCCGGTGCCATTGTTCATGAGGCCGAAGCAGCCGGTTACTTTATTTTCATCGAAATATTTTTTGAGGCTGTCATCAACGGTTACATTGTTCTGTGAGCAGGCGGCCATTATTAATACAATACCGATCAATCCTGCTGATAAACCTGGTCGTTTCAACATCATACGAGCTATATATTTGGACAAAAATAAACCCAATGGCCGGGTTCTGGGCTTTTATATCAAAATAAGCCCGCAATTTTTGCGGATCAGGTACGTTTAAAAGCAAAACAACCCCGTATGCCAACTGTCCGTTTCGCCTGCCTGCTGTTGCTTTGCGCAGCCGTAACCCTTTTTTCCTGTACAAAAGATGTTTCTAATAACAATGGTGGTCCGCGCCTGATTTTTGTGTTTCATTTCGATTCCACACAGGCCCGTTTAAATAATGTTGGGCAGCCTTCGCCGATGCCGGCGGGCCATGCCGGGCAGCATCCGAAATTCAATACCATGAGCGCGCATTACCTTGAGCTGGCTCCCGGTCCATTGACGGCTTTGGGTGCCGGTGCCGTATTGTACCGGGCGCCGGAAACGGCGGTGGGAGGCAGCAATGCGATCGATTTTTCCAAAGCCGCTTTTGCGGGACAGGACCAGGAGTTTTATTCACTTCCGCTCAGCCAGGTTGCTCCGGGCAGTTATGAATGGCTGCGTTTGTCGCTCGCTTACCAGAACTATGATATAAAATATTATGTGGATACCGTGATCTCCGGCATTCCCATCCAGGGCGAATTCGGCGGCACGGTGGCTTCGTTCATTGGTTTTAACACGTACATCAGCAGTTATAAAATCAAACAGCAGCAATTGCAGGTAAATGGCAACCGCCGCCAGGGTTATTGGGGCTTTGAAACGGTGATCAATGTACTCGGGCAGAACTACCCGCTCAGTTCCAGCGGCGAGGCACCTGCAGGTGCCACCACTGTTGTGAACCCTTTATTTGCCACCTCGCCGGTGCCTGCGGGATCCTGTGTGGTAACGGCCGCCTTTGCTCCGGGTAAACTGGTGATCACGGGTAATGAAACGAATGATGTAAAAGTACAGGTGTCGCTTTCGGTGAATAAAAGTTTTGAGTGGGAAGACCGGATACCGGATGGAAAATGGCAGCCCGGCAAGCAGGAAGCAGTGGTGGATATGGGAATCAGGGGGATGGTACCGAAGGTGCTTTGAGAGGTGAATAGTGAATGGTCAATGGTGAATGGTCAATAGTGAATGGTGAATAAAAACAGCCCTTCTTAGCGCCTTTGCTCCTTAAGGTGCTCTGCGTGAAACCTGCCAGACCCGGCCCCTATGCCTTACGCCTTATAGCTTAGCCCGAAGTGTCGGGCCTTATAGCCTACGCCTTATACCTAAAACCTAATACCTAATACCTCTCTCTCTCCAATCGTCCGCGCTGAATTGCCTTCACAGAATAGCTATCAACGAAAGGAATGTCGGTTGTTCCCTTGCCTGAAGTATAGGACGGTTGTTGGGCAACCACATAAAATTCGACAACCAACTCATCATTATCCAGGTAATAATTGTTTAAAATAGTAGTGCCCTGCACGGTGAAGATGCCGGTGAAACGATTACCTATCCAGTATTGACTCAATACAATACCATTGTTTTCATCAATCGTCCACAGACCTTTCGATGTGTCTTTTGCAATGAGTGTATAAGGGCGATCATCCTGCCCCGCATTTCCATAGCTCAATTGCCAGGTCCATTTATGTGCGCTGTCGGTAGGAAAAATTTTGAGTTGCGTATCTATCATCGTTGCCGTATCAGCGCCGGTCTTGTACCACGCGATCTTGCCTTTCCAATGACCTTTCCATTTGCCGGGAAATTCTGATTGTGCGCGGGCGGAGAAGGTTAGCAGTCCGCCAATTAGGAATATTGTAAATGCAATTCGCTCAAACATAAATTTCTATTTACTGACAATGGGATTAGTTTGCAATCCCAGTATTTCGATAACCTCACATTCTGCTACTTTCCTGGAACCTTCCATAAAATATCCTTTAAGCCCGATCTTTATTTTATCCCTGTGATATCCTCTTCCTTCAGGTATCAAAATCCACATTCTTGCAATACCGGTAGCAGGAACAGATTTGTCTTTTTCAAGAATGACGTTTCCCTTTTTATCTTCAAATTCGGGCCAGATCATGAAGATGTTTGAAGCTGCATGTTCTTCATGCGGATACCAGAAATCAGAGCGGTATCCCTGAAAGGGAATTGATTTGCGCCCACCTTCTTCTTCACCGTAAAACCGGTAGACCACTTTAAAATCGGCGGGCTGTTTCAGCCGTTGTTCATAAAGAATGTGTTGCTCTGGTTGAGGCGTGGACGTATTCATCCGGTTAAAATAAAAAAATCCCGGTATGTACCGGGAAAATAATTTGTCCGCTGATTTTCGCTATGCGAAATAAGATCAGAGATAAATGCCGTTCTTCAGGCGGGTGTGTTTTACGCCCTGGCAGTCGCGTTTGGTGGCCGCGCAGGAAGAGAGTACAAAGGTCAATAGCACCATCGCCGCGAGGCATGTAATAAACTTGTTCATACTGTACGTTTAAAAAACCAATAAATTAATTCGCGGAAATTCAGAGGAAGGGATGCAATTGAGGAGAAACGAAGATAATGCCAGAAAATTGCATTTCATAATCCTATCCGGTCATTTTTTAGCGTACCTCGCACAGTTCATCCCAGCGCGTGGTATAGCGGGGGCTGCGTTTTTCCTGTCTCATTTTCCAGTCGCGCCGGGTGCCGCTGGATGCAAACTTCAGAATATCATCGCGTTGGCTAAAGTTGATATTGTCCATCATCTCCATCAGCCGCGGGGTGCAATTGGTGGTTTCTTCCGCAAACAGGTTGCCCTGCCGCGAGGTATCGGGCACCAGCCCGCTCAGCAGCACACCGGCTTTTTTATAGGAATGTCCGGACTCAAAAAGTTCTTCCGCCATTTCCAGAGCAGGCTTGATGAGCATTTGCGTGGCTGATGTGGGTGTAGGCAGCCGCATCTGGCGCCGCAAGGTGGAACCGTGATAGAAATCCGTTAAATAATCTTCGTCTTTTTTTACCATGAATACGCCTATTTCCCCGGCAGCGCTGTGTTGCCGTCGCAGTTTTTCCGCGGCCCTCGATGTATAAGTGGCCAATGCTTCTTTAATTGATACCAGATCCGATACGGGATAGCCAAACATTCTTGTGGTCGCAATCATTTTTTTCTGCACCAGTTCTTCTTTCAGTCCGATGGCCGGCTCGCCGCGTAATTCGCGGAGCAACCGTAAGCCGTTTACACCACCCAATTGATGATTGATCCAGGCTTCGGGTTGATGCATCAGTTCCCAACCGTTGGTGATGCCAACCTCGTAAAGTTTACGTGCATACGCACGCCCTACGCCCCAGATATTTTCCAGTCTTGTTTGCTGCAACGCTTCCTTTTGTTGCGCTGCCGTGGCCAGCACCGTTACGCAGCCGGATGCCTGTTTGTTTTTCTTGGCGAGATAATTCGCCAGTTTCGCCAGCGTTTTGGTGGGAGCCACACCAACGGATACAGAGATGCCGGTCCATTGTTCAACCGTCTGCCGCAATTCACGTGCGGCCGCATCCAGTGCGGAAACATGCATTTCAGGAAGATTCACAAAGGCTTCGTCTACTGAATATACTTCTACCTGTTCTTCACCCGCAACATGCCGGAGCGAATCCATTACGCGCATGCTCAGATCACCATAAAGATTGTAGTTCGACGAAAACACCGCTACATCATGAGCCTGCATCAGGTCACGGGATTCGAAGTAAGGCCCTGCCATGGGAATGCCCAATGCTTTCGCTTCATCACTGCGCGACACAATACATCCATCATTATTACTGAGCACGACTACGGGATGCTGTAGCAGCGGCGGACGGAACAAACGTTCACAGGAGCAATAAAAACTATTGCAATCAACGATCGCGATCATGTGATTTGGTTTTGCGGTTTTGCATATAAGCCTGCAATAAGCTATCGGTTACATGGATCACGCAGGTAACAACACCCCAACTGGCGTAGTTGCTGAATTCATCGATGGTAACCGGTTTGTGTTTTTTGTTTTCGGGAAGGAGGCGGCGTTGGTTAAATGTTTGTTCGAACCTGCGTACGAGCAATTCGCCTTCCACTGCAGCGATAATGATGCGGCCGTTCTGCAGCGGAATGCTGCGGTCCACAATCAATACATCGCCGTCATGAATACCTGCCTCGAGCATCGCATCGCCACGCATGCGGAAAAAGAAGGTGGCGGGTTTATTCATAATGAGTTGCTCGTTGAGGTCGATACCTCTTTCCATATAGTCATCGGCGGCTGCACCAAAACCCGTGGCATTGGCAGTGCGGATATCCTGTTGTGAGAACTGTTTGGAGCCGCGGTAATCGGGCATGTAAAAGGAGTCGTCCATAAAAAAAATATTAAAGAAGGTGAAAAAGCTTTTTGTAAAACTAAATTATTTAGTATAAATTTACTAAAATATTGATCAGATTTATGGAGACTTCTGCGCACCCGGTGATGCGATCCCAGACAGCGGAGGGTTTATACGAATATTTCCTGGTGGCGCCGCCGGATGAAGCGGTGTGTGAACAACTGGAGCGAGAAAAAGAATTGTTTTACGACCGGTACGGGCAGCCAAAGCCGCGCACCGGAAAGCCATTTCTAACCGTTTCAGGTTTCTGGGCGCATGATGAAATGGAAGATACCCTGATCCGCTGGCTGCAGCGTATAACAGGTGATATCAAAAGTTTCCGGTTGATGCTGAATGGTTTTGCCGCCTGCCCTCCCAGACATCTTTGTGTGGGTATCGATGAGAGTAAAGAACTGCGGCAACTTGCGGCCGGATTACAACCGATCGATACCTATGTGCAAAGCAATGCCTGTCCGCCGGTGCGGTTTTTCAAACAACCACATCTGCCGCTGGCAGGTTCCCTGCCGCAGGGCGTTTACGAACGGGTAGTAAATGATTATGCACAAAAGCCATTTGAAGCCTCGTTTTACCTGACGGAACTGGTTTTGCTGCGCCGGCGGAAAGGATACGAGAACAACCGGCAGGTAGCGGTATTCCGGCTTCAACCTGCATAACTACTTTAACAGACCATATATGAAAAACACGACAGTGAGGCTGCCGGGCAGCATGCAGTTGAATGAGTACCTGCTGGTATTGCAGCCACCACCCGATATCGATGAAAAAGTAAAAGCGATCCGGAATTATTTTGCCGATACTTATGATCATGCACCATCCCGTAGCGGGCGGCCGCATTTTACTTTGGTGAAATTCAGGCATCATGCCATGCAGGAAGATCGCTTGCGCAGAAAGTTTGAACGCATCGCCGGTATGCAACAGCCTTTTTTGATGGAGCTGCGTGATTATGGAAGTTTTCCTTCCCATACGATTTATATACAGGTTTCCGTCAAAGACGCTTTCCGTGCACTGGTGAAAGAGTTGCGCACCGAAACGCAACGGATGATGAAAACGGATAAAGAAAATAAGCCACATTTTATTCTCGAGCCTCATTTGACCATCGCGCGTAAACTCAAACCCTGGCAATATGAAAAAGGATGGCCGGAGTTTCAGCAGCTTGATTTTTCAGCCAAATTTATCGCCTCCTCTTTCTGCTGGTTGCGACGGAGTGAAGAAGGCATGCCTTACCAGGTGATAGGCAATTTCAGTTTCCGTTCGCAACCTGTCGAAGCCACACAGGCTACATTGTTTACCTGAAAAGATACCGGAAAGGAAAGGAGGAGTAATGAAAGACAAACCCAAACAGGATCATTATAAAATAAAAGCGCAGGAAAACGAAGCATACATGAAGGGGCGTGGTGCGCAGATCAACACGCCTAACCGTTTTCTCAAAAACGAGCATATACGCGAACACGTGGAAGGCATTGATGACTGGTCGGACGACAATTCGCCAACCCAGTACATCGAGCAGGAGGCACGTACATTGGTGAATAAAGTGGACAGCCCCGATGTAGGAATGGCTTACAGCATGAATCCGTATGCGGGTTGCGAACACGGTTGCATTTATTGTTATGCGCGTAATGCGCATGAATATTGGGGCTATAGTGCAGGGCTCGACTTTGAACGAAAGATCCTGGTGAAGAAAAATGCACCCAAATTATTGCGGGCGCAATTGATGCATAAGTCCTGGGAATGTATGCCGATCATGTTAAGCGGTAATACAGATTGTTACCAGCCGGCTGAACAAAAATACCGGTTGACAAGAAGTCTGCTCGAGGTTTGCGACGAATTCAACCAACCCGTGGGCATTCTCACGAAGAACGCATGGATTACACGGGACAAAGATGTGCTGAGTCGTCTCGCCTCGCGCAACCTGGTGCGCGCGATGGTGTCTATCACTTCATTCAACGAAGAAGTACGCCGGGTAATGGAACCGCGTACGACTACGGCCGTTCAACGGCTTCGTGTGATTGAAGAGCTCAGTAATGCCGGTGTGAAAATGGGTGTGATGCTGGGGCCGATGATTCCCGGGCTCAACGATCATGAAATGCAACGCATCATGAAATCGGCGGCCGATGCCGGCGCTACATTTACAGCCTATACATTTATCCGGCTGAATGGGGCGATCAAATTATTGTTTCACGATTGGTTGTACAAAAATTTTCCTGACAGGGCGGACAAAGTATGGCACCTGATCGAGCAAAGCCACGATGGCAAGGTCAACGACAGCCGCTGGGGATTGCGGATGCGTGGCGAGGGTGCAGTCGCTGCAATGATCGCACAGCAATACCAGAAATACGGCAAGCTGTACGGATTGAATAAAGATCGCTTTATGCTGGACACGACGAGTTTCAGAAGACCCGGCGAGCAGGGGAGATTGTTTGATTGAGTGGGGCTTATTTGTTATGGTCCATTCTCCCTCTCTATGACAGTTCGTTTTTCAAAAATCAATTCCGGGAATTTCAACGGCATGTATTTTCCATTTATTATTCAGATTGCGTTCAAGCTGTATAGTCCATTTTCCGGCTAAACAATAGGCTGCATGGTCCATTCGTAGTTTTAAGCGGAACATACCTTTTACCGTCCCCGTACGTCCGTCGGTGTTGCTGGTGATATCCGTAAATTCTACCAGCTCAAACCGGCTAACCCGTTCCTTGAATCCATTGATCAGTATCACCATTTCATCGATGTTTAAATCTTCATAGCCGTTCAGGTAAAGCTTTTGCTTTCGGAATGAGTGTACCCATTCCATCGGGTCTTTGCGGAATATTTGATAAAGACACTGATTCAGTACGACGGTCACATTGTTTTGTGCGTGGTCCGGATGAAAATCATCGTATACAAAATAATGAATGATCCCCTCGCTATGTATGTCCTGAATTTCCATTCCGAACAATTCTTCCGTAGCGAAACGGTAAAGTTCACGGGTAGTAATGGCCGGGTTACAGACACCGACCATTATTCCATTAACCAGCAGCAATTCCGAGAGCAAACCCCAGGCCTCGGCCACTTCCTCTTCCCGGAGACTTGCCACGGGTTGGAAATAATCGGGTTTGCCCAGGCGCTCGTATATCCGGATCGTTTTTTTGAGCTGGAACTGCCGCTCAAACTCTGCGATGTGTATTTGTACCTGATTCTTATTGTACCGGAGTAAAGACCTGGCTTTACCTGCCTGCTGCCACTGCCTGCCACCCGGAGATATAAACTGGTCGCCTTCGTTGTTTGTTGAAAATGCGCTGTTCATTGGTTGAATGTTTCAGGCAATATTACAAGCAGGAAGAGGCTGTTTCCATGGGAAAAAACACATGATGTAAAAGTATTTTCCTATTGTTTCCGGCTCTGCATTATCCGATGTTTGCATTATCGGGTTGGGCAGGATGTTATCAACTCAGCCGTTTCGGAAATAAATAAAAAGCCACCGGCCCTCAGACCGGTGACTTGAAACACACGCTGTCAATAATCAACACGAAACGCTCTGAAGTTTACACAAACGCGCGGTTGCATTAATAAAGAAACCGTCCAATGAAAAATTATACCAAGGGCGCTGTGAAGCGGTCAACAGTACTCCACACGTGATTATTTTTTCTGAAAGACGAGCAAAACGGTGTCGCCTTTTGATAGTTTAAGTTGTGATTCATCCAGTTGCCAGCGATCAGCTTGTTCGAGCAGGCGAAAAAACTGGTCCTCGTGACGCTGTACATCGGCGCAATACATTTTTGTCGAGAATATTCGATCGATATGAATACTGTTGTCTGCTACGGCAAGCGATCCGCCGAAAGAATTACATCCTCCGTTGCCGCCAACACGGCCATTGCCGGCGTCAAAGCGTATAAACGCACGGGTAGAACCAATCGTATCCAATTGGTCTGCATCACGGAGGGCAACCAGTTTCCATTCGGTGCTGTCAGCCAAAGTTTCAGTGCCGGTTGATTGTTGAGTGTGGCCTTCCTCGTTTGTTGATATATCTGCCATACTGAAGAGTAAGAGAAAAGCCGGTAGAGTAAATAATGTTTTCATCATAAAGGTGTTTGATGAAAAGATGCAGGGAGCGTGGTGTATACATAACTACCTGGTACAACTTTTTTCTTTTATATAATCGTTAACAAACGGCCCGTGTTGGTATGCAGAGATCAGCAAGCGGCATCTTAACAGGGTGAACAGCCTATTTCATACGACAGGAGATAGCTGTCCGGATGATTAAAGGTTGCTGTTGAGCGAGGTATATTTTCTATAGGTAGAAGAAACGAAGGCCAGACATGGAGGGAGCGGATTGCTTATAAAATAAGTATGCGCATCGGATGGAAGCAGGCGACGGTATTTTTGGAAGTGAATATTTGCTTCGGTACCTGTCGGGACAACGGACTTAAATGCCTCGTTCTTTACGCGCCTTATCGATAACACCATCAATAAATGCTCTTGCTTCCTGTTCTTTGATTTCGGCGTATACCGTTTTGTCCTGATTGGCCTGTATTGCTATGCGGGTCTTGATCTGCTCATACTGCTTTCTGCTTTCCGGATCCTTCCGCAGGTAGTCGCGAAATAAAAGATGCCGATGTAATTCTATACCATCTTCCGGGCATACATACAAGTGATGCCTGATTGTATCGAGTATTGTATGCTTAGAAATATCCGGCAAGCGCTTGAACGCTTCCCTTCCCTTAATACCCTGATCACCGTTATGATAATAGCCAAGTTGCGCTAAACGGTTCTTTATCTCCCCGAATAAAATTTCAACACTGTAGACTATATCAATGTCAATTATTGGTTTTGCGGCTAAACCCGGAACAGCCGTGCTTCCCACGTGTTCGATAACAACAGGTAGATCCGCAAACGGCATTTGCAGTGCCTGTTTCAGCCGTTCAAAATCCTTCTGCCACTGTGGAGTATAGGCATGAATCAACATAAGCGCTGTATAAAAAATAAAGAATCGTTGGAGGTTTGACACCGTATCAATTCAAACGAAAATACTAAAGCTCCTGACAGTTCGCTAACTGGTTTGCGATTACGCATTATTTTTCCAGGTCGTCGTGAACACATTTATTCCCGCAGATTTTCACTTCTTGTGAATAGCCTTAAATATTTTTTTCAAAAAAAGTGTTTACAAAATTTGGCAGCAACAAAAAAATAGCGTCATCTTTGCACTGCAAAATTTTAAACAACATGCGTTTTACAGCAACACATATCGAACTAAAGCAAAGCGGCTTTCCCTGTGGAAAGTTGGGTGTTGCGGGTACGCTGTACAACTATTGAAAGAGATTTAACCTTCTTGATATAAACGGCCCCGCACTATCGCGGGGCTTTTTTATTGACCACAAACGTGACAGTAATAAAAAGCATGACGCAAAAACATATTAACCAATCAGCGGCATTCGGCCGGAACATACCAGCGAAATGGAACAGTGAACGTTATTCACTGAAAGGGAATCGCATGCCCTTTTTTACCACACCATTTCACGAGCGACAGGATATTTATGCATAGACATCAACCATGTGTATGACAAAAAAGCCCGGTCGCTCAGATGACCGGGCTTTTTTTATGCTACTTAATGACAAGGATGGTAAGTGATGAAATTTTTATTAGTCGTATTGACACTGCATCTGCTGATCGAATGGATTGGCCGGCGCAACGATCGTAACAGGGAAAAGAATACGGAGCCGGAAAGAAATGAACGGGTAATCCACCCGGCTGAATTCCTGTTACGGGATTGATTTTATTATAAGGAGGATTTATACAGTCCCCGTTAGCGGCGACGGGGCTGTTTTCCTGATTCACTTTGGTGCTTTGGCTGAATGGGTAAGCACCGGACTGAAAATCCGGCAATCGGGGTTCGATTCCCCGGGGCACCACCAAATTTTTAAACCATGCAAGAGCAACAACCAGCCTGGAGACGGCTCAGTGGTGAAAGACTGAGACGGCCCATTGAAGAAGAAATACATATTGCTATGACACGCGAACGCAATGCCGGTCACCAGATGGCTGTATTTATCGGTACAGACAGCCAGGTGAAAGGACAGGCCATCGATTTTGCTACGGTGATCGTGTTTTACCGGAAAGGAAACGGTGCTTTCATGTTTGTGCAACCCCAACGGGTGATCCGCAAACTTTCGCTTCGTGAACGGATGCTGGAGGAAGTACACAGAAGTATTACCACGGCCGGCAACCTGTCGCCCTTGTTTTTGCAACACAAGGTGACGCCGGAGATTCACGTGGATATCAACACACAAGCCGTTTTTAAAAGTAACGCCGCATTAAGTGATGCTACCGGTTACCTGCGCGGCATGGGATTTAATTTTCAAACAAAACCTTATGCCTTCGCAAGCTCGAGCTGCGCAGACAAAATGGTACAATAAGTATCATAAAAAAGTTCAGGATGTGTTTTCCCACACGGTAGTGCAACGGTTGTAACCACTTGTATGCTACTAATGCCGGACGATGGCGGTAAACCGTCTCCCTTCAATGCGGGTTCGAATCCCGTATCCGCTCAGGCGGATTAGCGTAATGGTAACGCAAAGCAATCAGGATGCTTGAAAAGAAAGGAGTTCATCTCTCCTTTAACAAAAGATGAAAAAGCAAACAGCACTGCCTGCCGGCAGATTTTTCTGCCAGGCAATGCCAGCGCTGCCAGTAGTCCGACGACAACACCGGGCATTGCATCACCAGATCTCCGTTTCCATACCACCGGATTTTCTGCCGCTGCAACTCAACGGAAAACTCATCAGGCTCCGCATCAATGTCAGGGCAACCCTGTTTGCTTTTTTATTTAACAACACCACTAAAAAATGAATAATGAAACAGATCACTGTTAACAAATGGCAGCGGGCTTTTGTGTTCCGCAATGGCGAATTCCAGCGGATGCTGGGCGCCGGCAAATACTGGCTTGGCTGGAAAGATCAGGCAACCATCGTTGATATCACCAGCGATTTCCGGCTCATCACTCCGTTGCAGATTTTATTGCAGGACCAGGATTTTATGGATGCCGTTGATATAGTCGACGTCAAAGACGGACAGATCGCGATGCGATTCGAACAAGGCTTGCTGAAAGCCGTGATGCCTGCCGGGCGTTATGTGTTTTGGAAAAATGTAAACGAATACCGTTTTGTTTTTGCAGACATCGCTTCGGTACACATGAACGAACAGTTCGATATGGCTTTGCTGCAACACCCGCTCGTTACCCCTTATGTACGGACAACAACCGTTGAAGGGCACGAAAAAGGGTTGCTGTTCACCGGCGGACAATTCAACGGCGTACTCGACAGCGGCACTTACTACTGGTGGAAAAATAATATTTCCGTGCAGGTAATCAAGGCCGATATGCGTCAGCAGGTGCTGGAGATGAACGGTCAGGAAATGCTGACCAAAGACAAAGCCACCCTGCGGCTCAGCGCCTCCGGCCGCTACCAGATTATCGACGTGGAAAAAGCCATGCTGAATAACCGCGAATACGATAAACAATTGTATGCTGCTTTTCAGTTGGCGCTTCGTCAGTTCGTCGGTGCCTTTTCCCTCGATGAGTTGCTGGAAAACAAGGAGGACTTATCTGCCGCCGTACTGAAACAGGTGCGCCTGGTAGCCGAAGCCCTTGGTGTTAATGTGGCCGATTTCGGTATCCGCGATATCATTCTGCCCGGTGAAATGCGTGACATTCTCAACCAGGTGTTGATGGCGGAAAAAAGATCACAGGCACAATCCATCATGCGCCGGGAAGAAACAGCTTCCACAAGGTCGCTGCTCAACACCGCCAGATTGATGGAAGACAATCAAATGCTCTGGAAACTGAAAGAAATGGAATACGTGGAAAAGATCGCAGAAAAAATCAGCCACCTGAGCGTAAACGGCAACGGAGAATTGCTCGATCAGTTGAGGAAGATCTTCGTGCCCGGTAAAACGTAAGACCTGAAACCATACAGGTTTCAGGTCTTTTCCAAAAAAACAAAAATGGCAAAGACAAAAATTACAGGTAAACAGTTGCGATCGATCGGTTACACCGACGGTCCCGCTTTGAGCCTGACACTGCAGATAGCAGTTAAACAATTGAAACATTCAACTGAAGCAGCGGCGTTGACACTGCTCAAACAATTATTGCATACGCCGGAGAGTTTTCTCAACGATGAAGTGTGGTCGCCCGTGGCTTTTAAATTGGTGCCACCCGATGAAGAAATCATTGAAACGCCGGCATTGCGTTCAACGGCCCTGGACTTTTCCGTATGGGGAAGAAATTTTATCGGTGAAGATGCCATGCACCAGATGTACCAGGCCACCCGTTTGCCTGTTGCTGTGGCCGGCGCGCTCATGCCCGATGCGCACAATGGTTTCGGGTTGCCCATCGGCGGTGTACTCGCCACAGAAAATGTGGTGATCCCTTATGCCGTAGGTGTTGACATCGGCTGCCGCATGAGCCTGAGTATATTCGATATCAGAGCCGACGAACTGCAACGCCGTCGCGGACGATGGGCCGCCATGCTCGACGGAGCCACTTTATTCGGCAGTGGTGCACAATTTGATCGACCGGCCGATCATTATATTATGGACGATCCGCGTTTTGATCAGACTGAATTGCTTCGTTCCATTCATGGGAAAGCATGGAAACAATTAGGTTCTTCCGGTAGTGGTAATCATTTTGCCGAATGGGGCGTGGTTGACATAGATGAGCCGGATGAAAGTGTTGGCCTTGCGCCCGGACAATATATCGGTCTGCTTTCTCATTCGGGATCACGGGCGTTGGGGGCACGCATTGCAGAGTATTATACACGTGTGGCAATGGATAAATGTCGCCTGCCTTCGCAGGTGCGCCACCTGGCATGGCTCTCCTTGCAGGATGAAGACGGAATCGCTTACTGGGATGCAATGAACCTCACCGGTGATTATGCGCGGGCTTGTCACGAAGTGATTCACAACCGCATTGTAAAATCAATCGGACGCAACCCGGTTGTTAATATCAACAACCATCACAATTTTGCGTGGAAAGAAAAATGGAAGGGACGTGAAGTAATCGTGCACCGCAAAGGAGCAACACCTGCCGGTAAAGGAGTATTGGGCATTATTCCGGGTTCGATGGCCACGGAAGGATTTATTGTAAAGGGAAAAGGAAACGAGGATTCATTGCTCTCCGCTTCACACGGTGCCGGCCGGCGGTTGAGCCGCGGCAGGGCTGCCGCCGCATTCAATATGAAAAATCTCCGGGAAATCCTTGATAAAGCAAACGTGCAACTGATCGGCGGCGCACCCGATGAAGCACCAATGGCCTATAAAAATATTCACGACGTAATGGCTGCACAAACAGATCTTGTTGACGTGGTTGGTTCTTTCATGCCGGCCATTGTAAAAATGGATGGATGATACATTTTAGATTCTCTTAAGAATTCATATCAGCTCCGGCATTTTTATTGGTATAGTTAATCGGCATACTTTTGCTATGCGATTTGAATCACTAATAATGAACCGTTTATGATATTGGAACAATTGAGGGAAACGACACAGGAGGCGCACCAGGACCTGGAAAAAGCAATGATGCCGCTGATTAATAATGTACGCGACGCAGCGTCTTATGGCAAACTGCTTCGCACATTTTATAGTTTTTATCATCCACTTGAAAAAGGTATTCAACAACATCTTTATCCTGATGCGCTTCCTGATTATCATGAACGAAGAAAAACAAGCTGGATTCTGGATGACCTGAAAGCGCTGGGTCTTGATGATACTCCGCCACCTTCCGCCTTTGCCGCACCGGTGATCACCACTAATGCGCAGGCGTTTGGTGCGTTGTATGTAATGGAAGGCTCAACGCTGGGCGGAAAAATCATTTGTAAAACCATCGCCAACAACCTGGGCCGCGATGAAAAAGAGGGCTTCCGCTTCTTTTACGGATACGGACCCGAAGCCGGATCACGCTGGAAGTTTTTTCTCGCACAACTTGATAAATTTTCCAATACACCACACGAAGAAGAAACCGTGGGGATGGCCAATGACGTATTTAAACAGTTCCGGGTATGGATGAATGTGGAATACTCCTGAGCCGTTTTACGTGTACCTACCCGTATTTTAAGTAATTTTCGCCTTCTAAAAAAGCAAAAGCGTCGCATGAGTTACCCTGTCGTCAACCTGACAAACTGTGATAAGGAACCTATCCATATACTTGGTAAAGTGCAGGCGCATGGCTTGCTGATCGCAGCCGACCGTATTTCTTTTGAAATCGCCTATATCAGTGAAAACTGCAAAGACTTCACCGGGCTTGATGCGGCTCCGCTGCTGGGACACACGCTATCCTATTTTTTTGATACCTTATACAAAGACAACCCCGATCAGACGTATGCACAGGTGATCCGATTCGGTCTTACACAGGGACTGGACAATCTCAACCCGATCAAGCTCCAACTGAAAGGAAAATTGTTTCACCTGATCCTGCATACCAGCGATCGTTTTATCGTACTGGAATTTGAACCCACTTCTCCGGATGTGGATTCACAATTGCAACAGTTGGTGGGTTCTTCCCTTACACAGATACTGGAAGGCAGCACCCTGCAGGAAACATTGCAACGCGCGGCCCGGCAGATCAAAGAACTCATCCGCTATGACCGCGTGATGATCTACAAATTCTGGGAAGACGGTCACGGCGAAGTGGTAGCCGAAGAACAAGCTGAGGGATTCGAACCTTTTATGGGACTGCATTACCCGGCTTCCGATATTCCCCGGCAGGCGCGTGAACTTTACAAGATCAATCTCACCCGTATCATTGCCGATGTTGATTCGGAACCTTCAGGCATCATCACCACGCCGGATGACAAAGATAAACCGCTCGATCTTACCCATTCCACTATCCGTGCCGTATCGGCCATTCATATCCAGTATCTCAAAAACATGGGCGTGCAGGCGAGCTTCAGCGTATCGTTGATCGCCAATGATGAATTGTGGGGGTTGATTGCCTGTCATAATTATACACCACGCTTCATCGATTATAAAGCACGGCAGCACGCGAAACTCATCGGTCAGGTCCTTTCTTCTTCCATTCAATACCGCGAAGGACAGGAAGACCGCGAAGAGAGCCAGGCTTTCCGCAACGCATCCGATGACATTATCCGTCGCATGCAGAAAGACTGGAGTCTTGTAGATGCAGTGATCAATCAGAAAAATTTCCTGCTGCGCATCACCAATGCTACCAGCGCCGCATTAATTTTCGAAGGAAAAATTTATCGCGTGGGCGATGCGCCTTCGGAGGAACAGATCCAGGGAATCGTTGAGTGGCTGCAATCCGGCAACAAACGCAATCTTTATCATACCAATCATCTTACCGCTTTATATTCTCCTGCAGATGCTTTCCGCGATAAAGGAAGCGGTCTGCTGGCCTGTGCCATTTCAAAAGAACTGGGTGAGTATATTCTTTTCTTTAAGCCGGAAATCATCACCACGGTGAAATGGGCCGGTAATCCGGAAAAACCCCTCGCAACGGACGATTCCGGCGCACTGGTACTCTCTCCGCGCCGCTCATTCGAAGTTTGGTCGCAACAAGTGGAGGGCACATCGGAGAAATGGAGTAAGGCTGAATTGAATGCCGTTTTCAAATTCCGCGAAGACCTGGTACATTTCATCAACCTCAAGGCAAATGAAATACGTAAACTGAATGAAAAACTGAAAGAGGCATACGATGAACTCGATACGTTCAGTTTCACCATTTCCCACGACCTGAAAACGCCGATCGCTTCCATCAAGAATTACGCGGAGATCATGCTGGAGGACAATGCACAGCTTGATGAGCAGAATAAACATTTTCTCAACCGTATTATTATCAGCGCCGATAAAATGAATACGCTGATCCGCGAGGTGCTGGAATATTCGCGCGTAAGCAGAACGATGTTGCAGAAACAGCGTATCGAAATGGAGCCGGTGATCAGGGAAATCACTTCCGAACTGGTGGCCGCTTACAAGGTCCATAACCTCGATTTAACCATCAATGGCACGCCTGGCATACTCGGCGACCGTGTGATGCTGACGCAGGTATTTACCAATCTGCTCAGTAATGCCATAAAATATTCCTCCCGGTCCAAGCCGCCAAAAGTGACGATAGAGGGCAAAGAAGAAGAAACGCAGGTGATCTACAGCATCCGCGACAACGGCGTAGGGATCGACATGAATTACGGCGGACATATCTTCGAATTATTCAAACGGATGGACAATGTGAAGGAATACGAGGGGTCCGGAGTGGGGCTGGCCATTGTCAAAAGAATCATGGAAAAGCACAATGCCCGGATCTGGTACGAAAGCGAACCCGGTACTGGCACAATATTTTATCTATCATTCGAAAAGGATTGAACATGAAAGCTACCGACATCCTTTACATCGAGGACAATGAGGATTACATCCAATTTGTAAAACGGGCCGTAAGCAAGATCAATACGGACCTGAGCTTCAATGTATTAATGGATGGGAAGAACACCCTGGAATTTATCGAAGGAGTGGGCGCTGCTAAGCCGCTGCCCCGGTTAATTCTCCTGGATATCAATCTTCCCGATTACAACGGCCTTGATCTGCTGGCCAAGATACGCTCCAACAAAGCGACACGTTATATTCCGGTCGTAATGTTTTCGTCTTCTGAGAATCAGAAAGATATGATGAAGGCATTCGACGGGGGCGCCAACGCCTATCTCGTTAAGCCAATGGGACTTACGCCGCTTACGGAGACGCTCCAGAGCATCTGCAACTTCTGGCTTAATCACAATCAACTACCCGTAGACAATTTTGCTGCATGATGAAAAAGCTCTACATTATCGATGATGATAGTGATTTTCTGGAGATTGCTACCCACATTTTTAGAAAAGATTATGATCTTTTAACCGCGTCATCGCTCGACATCCCGGAGTTATCGCTGTTCCGTCCCGATCTTATCCTGATGGATAATGCCGTAGGAAGGGAGCGGGCTTCGCATATGATTGGGGAAATGTATGATAAAATTCCCCTTTTTGCGACCCCCATTATACTCGTTTCGGGGCATCATGATATCAACAGCCTTGCTACCATAAAAGGTATTGTAGGCGTTATACAAAAACCCGCCAGCGTTCAGGAAATCCGGACTTGTGTCTCGGATTTCTTTTTTAATAGCTGAGGCTGTCACACTTTTACATAGATCTTTTTACGGTCCATCCAGTAACAAATCGCCCACATCAGCAGTATCACACAGAGTGCATAAGCCAGTGATCCGTTTTCCGGTGCGCCCGGTACGTATTGTAATACTTTTTTGTATAACCAGTTCCACGGGTTCACGCCATCGCCAAGCCTGATCAGGGAAAGCGTCTTCGGCAGAAACGCACTGAGGGCAAATACGAACAGGGCATTTTTTCCAAACACATCAAAGAACCGCGTCAGTCCGCCGCGCCATTTTTTTATCTCGATAAGATAAATCATGGTGGCCAGTGTCAGTAATGCCAGCCCTGTTGTATAAATGGTATAGGAGCTTGTCCATATTTTTTTGTTGATGGGAAATACGGTGTCCCAGCAAAAACCTGTCACCAGTAATCCCACGCTGATCACAAATAGTCCGGTGAGCATCGGGTAAAGTCCTTTCGGTTGTCCGCCCGGTTCACGTTCAAACGCCGCGAGTTCGGGTGTGCTGGTTTTGCTGTTGCGGCGGATATAATCGCCGGCCAGGTAGCCGAAGATCACCTGCACTACTGCGGGGATCGTACTCACCAATCCTTCCGGATCGAAAGGCATTCCTTCTCCTTTATAGATATGTGCAGGGCCAAGTATGCTGATGTCGATGTTGGTTCCAAACCATCCTTTCAGGCTGTATGGATCGGCCGGATTGCCGGCGATACAGAGTGCCCAGTATATCAATAATAAGATCAGTCCGCCGAGAAATGCGCCGCGTTGTTTACCATAATAAACAATGACGGCGGCCAGCAGGTAACAAACGGCGATGCGTTGCAGCACGCCGAAAATGCGTACGCCACTGGCCGGATTATTCGGGTCTACCCATGGACGGAACACCAATTCTCCTTCGCTCCATTTTACAAAAGGCAGCCAGTTGAGGAAAAGACCGATGGCGAAAATGATCACCGCTCTTTTCAATACTTTCTTCCAGAACACGGCGGGTCCGGCCGCTTCGAGGCGTGGCAATACAAAAGCCATGGCATTGCCTACGGCAAAAAGAAAAAACGGAAACACCAGGTCGGTAGGCGTGAGCCCATGCCAGGCCGCATGTTTCAGCGGCGCATACATGTGCGACCAGCTACCGGGATTGTTTACCAGTATCATGAGGCAAACAGTGGCGCCGCGGAATACGTCGAGGGAGTAGAATCGTTGGTTCAATCGTCTTTTTGCTTTAAATGTAAGTAATAAATAAAGTAGATTTGACTTTCTGAAACGATTCATTTGAATTCGTGCGGCATTATGCAGGACACTTCTTACTTTGTTCATTCTTCGGCAGTTATCGACGCAGGAGCCAGCATTGGGGCCGGGTCGAAAGTCTGGCATTTCACCCATATCATGTCTTCTTCGGCAATCGGTGAAAATTGTATTATCGGCCAGAATGTGTTCATCGACCGCAAGGTGAAAATCGGCAACGGCGTAAAAATCCAGAACAACGTGTCCGTGTACCAGGGCGTGACGCTGGAAGACGATGTTTTTCTCGGCCCCTCCATGGTTTTTACCAATGTGATCAACCCGCGCAGTTTCATTGAACGGAAGACCGAGTTCCGGCCAACGCTTGTTTGCCGGGGTGCCACCATCGGCGCCAATGCCACTATTCTGTGCGGAATCGAGGTCGGGGAGTACGCCCTGATCGGCGCCGGAGCGGTAGTGACCAGGACGGTGCCGCCCTTTGCCCTGATCACCGGCAACCCCGGAAAAAGAACGGGCTGGGTAAGCAAAGCAGGTATAACCTTGGAATTCAACGACAAGGGAGAGGCTTACTGCCCCGAATCCGGCGAGAAATACCAGCTCGCCGGCGAAGCGGTTATCCATGTTTTACCTTCGCCCGGCCAGAAAGGGTAACCCGCTCGTTATCTGCCTATTTTATTGTTTTTCCAGTCCCAAGCTTCCCGTTATATTTGCACACCTGAAATACAGTATACGCTTAAATTAAGGGGTGCTGTGTGCAGTTGCCAACTTGGTCAAAAAAGAAAAACACATGTGACTGAGAGGGCGGAGCCATGCAAAGCAACAGCGATGTCAAAAAAATGGTTGGCAGTATATAGTCGCCCGCGATGGGAAAAAAAAGTCGATCGCCTTTTAGCCGAGAAAGGAATCGAGAGCTATTGCCCGCTCAACAAGATCCGCCGCAAGTGGAGCGACCGCCTGAAACTGGTAGAAGAGCCGCTGTTCAAATCCTATGTTTTTGTAAAGGTGGAAGATGCCGATCGTACGGCAGTACGCATGACACCCGGTGTACTCAATTTTGTTTACTGGGATGGCAAACCCGCCGTGATCCGCGAGAAAGAGATTCAGGCAATCCGCCGCTTTCTTGATGAATACGAAAACGTAGAGATCATTCCCATGGACCTTTCACCCGATCAGCGGGTAAAAGTAACCGGTGGTGTGTTGATGGACCAGGAAGGCAAAATACTCCGGGTCAACCGCAAGATTGCGAAAGTGGCTATCGATAGTCTCGGCTACATTTTGATCGCCCATATTGAAAGAACTAAACTAACTTCGGCCTAGCCGGAAAACTATTAAATTCTTTACTGGATAATGAAAATTCCAAGACTTCTTGTACTGTTTGCGTTTTCCATTGCTCTTTTTTCCTGCAGTACGCAAAAAAGAGTGCCTGATTACCTGGATCAGGTAAAAGATACCACGGGTCTCGGCGAAGTGAAATTTCCTGAAATCCGTATTCAGAAAAATGACCTGCTCTCCATCCAGGTTTACAGCGACGCTACCGATCCTACCGTTGATCAGAATTACAACCTGCCCATTGCTTCCGGTACTTCCGTGTCTACACTCGGAGGTTTTCTCGTTGATGCCTACGGCAATATTCAATATCCCAAACTCGGAACCTTTCATGCAGAAGGACTGACCAAACAGGAGTTGGCAGAACAGATTCGCAAGAAACTCGTTGAACCTGTGGAGTTGCTTAAAAATCCGGTGGTGATCATCCGCTTTTCCGGCTACCGCGTATCCGTACTCGGCGAAGTGAACGCACAGAATTCCTATAGCATCCCCGGTGAAAAAGTAACCATCCTGGAAGCTATTGCACTGGCTGGCGGTATGACCGAATTTGGTAAAAAAGAAACCATACGCGTACAACGCGAAGTGAACGGAAAACGTGAAGTAGGGATGGTCGATCTCACTTCTCCCGAACTGTACGCATCGCCTTATTATCACCTGATGCAGAATGATGTGGTGATAGTGGAACCCTCTAAACGTAAACAGAAACAACAAGACCAGACCGCTACCTTTCAGCGTATAAGCCTTGCTGTTTCACTGGCATCCGTAGCTGCAACCATCTACGTGATCCTCAGCCGATAATTTTACGCATTAACTAACCAACTTACATGGACGACCAGCAGATAGGCAAAACAAGAAGTGATCTAGCGAACCTGAGCGTAAAAGATATTTTCTTTAAATACGCCAGGCTCATACCTGTATTTATTTTCTCCGTAGCCGTTGCATTACTGGGCGCTTACGTTTACCTGCGTTACGCCACCCGTATCTATAGCGCTTCGGGAACAATGATCATCAACAACGAACGCAAGTCAGGTTCGAGCGGAGACCGTGCCGAAGATATCCTCTATGGAAATTCAAGCAGAAGCCAGAACCTGCAAAATGAAATCCAGATCCTGCGTTCGGTTCCGCTGATGACACGTGTGGTCAATAAACTCGACCTCTCTTTTTCTTACAAAGCACAGGGCCGCATCAAAGACCTGAATATCTATAAACAATCGCCATTCAGAATCGAAGCCCTTCAGATAGCCGACTCCGGCCATAGCTTTACGTTCACTATCCGCTTCTTATCAAAAGACCGCTTCCGGTTTAACAATGAAAAAGACCTGCAGTTCGGTGAAGTCTTTAAAAATTCATTCGGCATGTTCCGGATGGTCAGACTTTTTGATCCGGAAGTAGGGCCTGAATATACCGCTACCTGGAAACCGGCCATGACAGTAGCCGCCGAACTGATCAACGACCTGAAAGTACAGCCAACTATTGCCGGAACAGGTATACTTGGCGTAAGCCTGCAAAGTACCAGTCCCATGATGGCAGCCGACGTAGTGAACACGCTGATGTCGGAATACGATTCGATGACCATCGAGCAAAATAACTACTCCACGGATCAGATGCTCGGGTTTATCGATACACGACTGGCTATCCTCAACGGCGAACTTGACAGCGCACAACAACGCCTGCTTGAGTACCAGCAGAAAGAAAATCTAGTGGACGTTGACATACAGTCCAACGCATTTTTTTCAAAGATCACGGAAGCGGATAAAGACGCTGATGCAAAAGACATGCAACTGTCTGTTGCAAGATTGATCGAAGATTACCTGGGTGATAAAAAGAACAGATTCAGCCGGGTGGTGGTGCCTTCCTCACTCGGCCTCGACGATATCACGCTCAACCGCCTGGTGAGCAATTACAACGATTTGCAGATCGAACGCCAGCGCCTGCTCGACGGAAACGTGCCGGTGGAGAACCCGCGCATTAAAGAACTCGAAGGCGGCATTGAAAAGCTCCGGGAAAGCCTGCTGGAGAATGTGACCAACATCAAAAGATCTTTCACGCTCGAGGTAAATGCCCTGCGCAACCGCGCCGAACTCAGCCGCAGCGCAGTGAATAAACTCCCCTTTAAAGTAAAAGAGTATGTTGAACTGAAACGCCAGGTGGATGTAAAGCTCGATCTCGTGAAAACGCTGCAGGGCAAACGCGAAGAAGCAGCCATCTCACGCGCTTCCACTATTTCAAATTCCAAAGTAATTGAAAAGGCTTCCCTGCCTGTAACGCCGGTAAAACCCGAGCGCCGCCTCATCCAGTTGCTTGCCATCGCGATCGGTCTTGCCATACCCGCACTCGTCGTGTTCATCAAAGAAGTACTCAACGATAAGGTAAATACCCGCAACGATATCGAACGCATCACCGAAACACCGATACTCGGAGAAGTAGGGCACTCCTTCAACGATAAAGTACTGATCGTAAACAAAACCAGCCGCAGCATGGTGGCCGAGCAATTCAGGATACTGCGCTCCAACCTGCAGTATATACTGAGCAAAACGGAAAAGCCGGTTATCATGGTCACTTCTTCCTTCAGCGGAGAAGGTAAGTCCTTTGTAAGTACCAATATGGGGGCTGTACTGGCACTCACCGGCAAGAAAACAGTGATACTTGAGTTCGATATCCGTAAACCAAAAGTATTATCCGGATTAAATATGTCGAAGAAGCCGGGTATCACGAATTACCTGGTAGGCAAAGGAGAACTCGATCAACTGATCATTCCTGTTCCCGAAACGGAAAATCTTTTTGTACTGCCTTGCGGACCTATTCCTCCGAATCCTTCTGAAATATTACTGGATAACCGTGTGGCCGAAATGTTTGCTTACCTCAAGGCCAAATTCGATGTAGTGATCATCGATACTGCACCGGTTGGCATGGTAAGTGATGCCATGACACTCGGAAAATTTGCCGACTGTACTATTTACCTCGTACGCCAGGAACATACACATAAACGTCAGATCGCACTCATCGACGAATTCTACAAGGAAAAGAAACTTCCCCGTATTTCCATTGTGGTCAATGATGTAAAAATGAAAGCAGGCTACGGTTATTATGGTTCAGGCCGTTACGGATACGGTTATGGATACGGCACCGATAATTCTTACTACGAAGAAGAAGCAGGACCTAAAACCTTCCTGGAAAAAGTGATCGATACACTGGACGTCCGTAAATGGTTTAAAAAGAAATAAGTTTCGATGAAAATTTTATTGACAGGTGGTGCAGGCTTTATTGGTTCCAATCTGGCCGACGGACTGCTGAATGACGATCGTGTAACGGAAGTACGCGTGCTCGATAACCTGAGCACTGGTTCACTGGATAATATCAAACACCTGAATAACGATCCCCGGTTCACTTTTATACAAGGCGACATCCGCGATTACGATACCTGCCTGCAGGCCTGCGACGGCATCGACCGTATCACGCACCAGGCTGCCCTGGGCTCCGTACCGCGTTCCATCGCAGATCCGCTTACCAGTAATGCGGTGAACATCTCCGGCGCATTGAATGTATTTACTGCCGCCAAGGAAAAAGGGATCAAACGCATCGTGTATGCGGCCAGTTCCTCTACTTACGGAGATCATCCCGGATTGCCGAAAATAGAAGACAAAATAGGCAACCCGCTTTCGCCTTACGCCGTTACGAAGTTTGTGAATGAGTTATATGCCCGCGTATATGGCCAGCTATATGGAATGGAATTCGTCGGACTGCGCTATTTCAACATCTTTGGTCCGCGCCAGAATCCCAAAGGTCCTTATGCTGCCGTTATTCCCCTTTTTGTAAAAGCATTGATGAACAACGAAGCGCCGGTAATGAATGGTGATGGCGAACACAGCCGCGATTTTACCTTTGTGGCCAATGCCGTTCAGGCCAATATCAAAGCGCTTTTCACGGAAAATCAAGAAGCTGTTAACCAGGTATATAATATCGCCTGCGGCGAAAGAACCACACTCAACGAGTTATTTGCCATGCTGAAAGAAGAAGCAGGCAGTCAACTGAATCAGCTTTATGGTCCCGAGCGGGCCGGTGATGTAAAACACAGCCTGGCCGATATTTCAAAGGCAGGCGAGCTGCTCGGCTATACCGCTGCAGTTCCTATCCGCGAAGGATTAAAGCAAGCCTACCGCTGGTATACTCAAAACCCCGATCGTTTATAAGTGTTCCTACTTTTATGAGTAAAACAATTGTCATCACAGGTGGAGCCGGCTTCATCGGTTCGCATGTAGTCCGTTTGTTTGTAACCCGTTACCCGGATTACAGCATCGTAAACCTGGACGCACTTACCTATGCAGGCAACCTCGCCAATCTCGCCGACATAGAAAACAGCGCCAACTATCATTTTGAAAAAGTAAATATTCTCGATACGGATGCGTTGAAAGCGCTCTTTGCCAAATACCAGCCCGACGGTGTGATCCATCTCGCGGCAGAAAGTCATGTCGATCGCTCGATCATGTCGCCGCTCGATTTCGTTTATACCAATATCATCGGCACGGTAAATCTGTTGAACACCGCACGCGACGCCTGGAAGGGAAAAGAAGAAGGCAAACGTTTTTATCATATCTCCACCGACGAAGTATACGGTGCATTAGGCGATACCGGTTTCTTTACCGAAACCACCCGCTACGATCCGCATTCACCTTACAGCGCATCAAAAGCTTCTTCCGATCATTTTGTGCGTGCATATGGCGATACCTACGGATTGCCCGTGGTCATCAGCAACTGCTCGAATAACTACGGCCCCAATCATTTTCCCGAAAAACTGATCCCGCTTTTCATTCACAATATCATCGAACGTAAACCATTGCCGGTGTATGGCGATGGCCACTATACCCGCGACTGGTTATACGTAATAGATCATGCCGCTGCGATCGATCTTATCTTTCACAAAGGCGTTGCACACAGCACCTACAACATCGGCGGATTCAATGAGTGGAAAAACATAGACCTGGTAAAATTGCTTTGCCAGTTAATGGATGTGAAACTCGGCCGGCCTGCAGGTGACAGTGAACAACTGATCACCTATGTAAAAGACCGTCCCGGACATGACCGCCGCTATGCAATAGATGCCAGCAAGATCAACGAAGAACTGGGCTGGAAACCGTCGGTTACTTTTGAACAAGGCCTCGAGCTGACCATCGACTGGTACCTGGCCAACACGGAATGGCTGAAGCAGGTCACCAGCGGAGAATATCAACATTATTACGAGCAGCAATACACAAAAAGAGAGCAATGAAAGGAATCATTCTCGCCGGCGGATCGGGTACGCGCCTGTATCCCATTACCAAGGCGATCTCCAAACAGCTGATGCCGATCTACGACAAGCCGATGATTTATTATCCCTTGTCTACATTGATGATGGCCGGCATACGCGAGATCCTCATCATTACTACTCCGGAAGACAATGCTGCTTTCAAACGCCTGCTGGGCGATGGCTCACAGGTAGGTTGCCGTTTTGAATATGCCACACAGGAAAATCCAAACGGACTGGCGCAGGCTTTTGTGATCGGTGCGGATTTTATCGGATCGGATAAAGTGGCCCTCGTGCTTGGAGATAATATTTTTTACGGTATGGGATTGGGCCGGCAATTGCAACGCCTGTCCGATATCGAAGGCGGTTATGTATTTGCCTACCGCGTGTCAGATCCCGAACGTTACGGCGTAGTGGAATTCGACGACCAGATGAATGCCGTTTCCATTGAAGAAAAACCTGCGGTCCCGAAATCAAGCTATGCTGTGCCGGGACTTTATTTTTATGATAACCAGGTGGTGGAAATTGCCCGCAACCTGAAACCGTCCGCACGCGGTGAATACGAGATCACCGACGTTAACCGGGAATACCTTAGCCGGAAAGCTTTGCACGTGGCAGTCCTCGACCGCGGAACGGCATGGCTGGATACCGGCACATTCGATTCTTTGAGCGATGCCAGCGAGTTCATCCGCGTAATAGAGAAACGGCAGGGCACCAAGATCGGGTGCATCGAAGAGATCGCATATAAAAACAATTTTATTTCACGGGAACAATTGTTGCAACTAGCAGAAGGCCTCGCCAAAAGCGGTTACGGAGCCTATTTAAAACAAGTAATTTAACACATGAAAAATAAGCGGATTTTTATCACAGGCGGTGCCGGCTACCTTGGCAAAAACCTGATCAGACGTTACCATGAAGACAACGAAGTAACGGTATTCAGTCGCGATGAATCAAAGCATTACTACCTGAAAAAGGAATTCCCCCGCATCCGTTGCGTGGTAGGTGATATTCGCAACTTCGACCTGTTGAAACGAGCGAGTGCCGGACATGAGATCGGCATCTTTGCGGCTTCGCTCAAGCAGATCGAAGCGGTGGACCAAAACGTGGAAGAAGGGGTGAAGATTATTGTCAATGGCGCCCTGAACTCCCGCCGCGCCGCTGAAGAAAACAACATGGAAGCAGCCTGTTTTATTTCTTCCGATAAAAGCCGCGCCGCCACGACGCTTTACGGGTCCATGAAGTTCGTAGCCGGTGAATCTTTCATCGTCAATGCACCAACTTCGGGCATCCGTCTTTCCTGCGCGATCTATGGCAACGTACTCAATTCTACCGGCAGCGTTATACCCCTGATGTGGGAAGCCATCCGCAAAAATTATCCGCTTACACTTTATTCTTCCGATATGACACGCTTCATGATCGACATCGAAGAAGCGATGGACCTCATCGAACATTCACTGGAGAAGTCGGGTGTAAATGTAGTTCCCAACCTGAAGAGCCACAAAGTATCTGACCTGTTTGAAATTTTCCACGAGAAATTCGGACTGTCTTATAAAAAAGGCCAGCCCCGTATCTCCGAGAAACTGCACGAGATCATGATCGCGGCGGAAGAACTCCCAAGAACGATTTATGATAAGGAAGACAATATCTTCCTTATGCACTATAAAGACATTTCCCCGGCTATTCCATCATTCGCCAGTGGCGAATTTTCTTCAAAAGATGTAGCCGTCTCAAGAGAAGAACTCGATCGAATCCTTTCCAACTACTTCAAACCTTAATATGTCATCCGTTAAAAGAGTGTATTGTTCCGGCTGCCGTCAGAAAGAATCTTTAAAGCCGGTGATCGAATTCGGTTCAATTCCGCTGGCCGGTTATTTCCCTTCCATCGAGCAGATCCGTGACGAACAATCCTATGACTGCAATCTGCTTTTTTGTGATAACTGTGGCCTGCTGCAGGTAGATACAATTGTCGATTCAAATGTGTTGTTCCGCGACTACAGGTATATGTCTTCTATTGGCCTTACCAAACATTTTTCCGATGTGGCGACCTACCTCGATAAGCGTTTTTCGCTGAAGGAAGAAAACAAAGCTGTGATCGAATTCGGAAGTAATGACGGTGTGTTACTCAAACCGTTTAACGACCTTGGTATTAAAGCAACCGGTTTCGAACCTTCGCTCAATATTTCGCAGGTAGCGAAGGATAAAGGCTGCGAAGTGATCGTTGACTTTTTCAATTATGACAATGCCGTGAAATATGGTCTCGGAGGATCTGCCCGGATTGTTGTGGCCAACAATGTTTTTGCTCACATTAACGATCTTACTGCCGTAATTGAAGGGATCAAATATTGCCTGGAAGAAGATGGGTCTTTTGTGGCCGAAGTACATTACCTGCTTAACCTGGTAGAGGGAAATCAATATGATTTTATTTACCATGAACATATGTTCTATCATTCCGTGTTCAGCCTTAACAATCTGTTCCGCCTGCACGGTATGACTTTATATGACTTTGACCTGATCGACACGCATTCGGGTTCCATTCGGATTTTCGCACGCAAGAATATCAGCGAGATGCCGGAAAAAATCGAGCAGCAGATTGCTAAGGAGCGAGCGGCCGGTATTACCAGTTCGGAAGAATTTGTAGCGTTTGACAAACAGATCAAGCAACATGTGGCGAGCTGCCAGCAAGCCATTCGCAAGTTACGTGCGGAAGGCCGGTCGATCATTGGCTTCGGTGCCTCTGGGAGATGCAATATTTTTTGCAATCTGCTGGGACTCGGTACAGCAGACGTAAAGTACATCTTTGACCAGTCACCAGAGCGGGTGAATAGGTTCATTCCGGCTTGTAATATCCCGGTAATTAAATTCACGGAGGAAGCGGCTGCCGAACAATACGATGTAGTGCTTGTTTTTGCCTGGAATTACTACAATATGATCAGCAGCAAAATCAATGCAAATGATTACCTCGTACTTTTCCCGCAGCCCCGGATATTGAAGAAAGAACAGCAGCTCAACAATGTATTATGAGAGTGTGTGTAGTGGGACACAGGGGCATGTTGGGAAATGCAGTAGATAAGCTGCTTCGTACTATACCGGGCATTGAACTGACAACGGTAGATGCACGCTGGCCAGGCGAGGAGTTTATCGGGTTCTTTCGTACTCATTCGTTTGACTGGATCGTCAACTGCGCGGCCAGGATTCCTCAGTCCAATCCGGATGAAAGGGAAATCTACCTTGTCAATTACGGGCTTCCCGTATTTCTTGCTTCCACAGGTGCAGGTGTTATTCATCCGTCTACCAACCTGCTTACGGCAGAATCGGCCTATGCATTGTCCAAGTGGTGCGCCGATGATACGCTGCAATCTTTCCCCAACGCTTTTATTATCCGCTGTTCCGTTATTGGCATGGAGACGGGCGACCAGCCAAGATCGCTTCTTCCCTGGTTCCTGTCTTCCACAGCAGAACAGCTCAAAGGATTTACAGACCATCTCTGGAATGGAATCACCACACTTCAGTGGGCACAGGTTTGCCTGAAGATAATTCAGGGCGAAACACACGATCGGTTGATCATTCCGTATTCTGATACGGTTTCGAAATATAAACTGCTGACAATATTCAGAGATGTTTTTGAAAAACCGGTGGAAATTTTGCCGGTTGAAAGCGATACGAGAAGCGTGGAGCCGCTAACGGGCAACTGGTATGCCGGACAAATCGGCCGGCAATTGCAGGACCTTAAGACATTTTACAAAAGCTGAGTGTCTGCGATAAAATTAAATATCTCCGCCAACGTAATCGGTAAAGTATGGGCAGCCGCTATTGTTGTACTGCTGATACCCTTCTATATCCGTTATCTTGGTATGGAGTCATATGGCCTGGTTGGGTTTTATGGCACGCTGCTGGGATCGATGGCCATACTCGATCTGGGATTAAGCACCACCCTTAGCCGTGAACTCGCGAGGTTCCGTTCACAACCCGGCGAGGTCAGGAAAATCAGGGACCTTGCTTTTTCACTGGAGTTGATCTACTGGCTCATCGGCATTCTGATCGCGGTATTGGTGGTAGCGCTGTCAGGATTTATCTCCACACGCTGGATCAAAGCTGAAACCCTGCCGCCGGCTGTGGTTAAGCAATCCGTAGCGCTCATGGGAGCGGTGATCGCCTTCCAGTGGCCTATCAGTTTATACAATGGCGGTCTTACCGGTCTGGAGAGGCAGGTGACCAACAATATCATCCTCGTAGTGATGAGTACGCTCAGAGGAGCCGGCGTGCTGATTGTACTCGCTTTTTTTTCTCCCACACTTAATGCTTTTTTTTTATGGCAGGCCAGCCTCAGCTTCGTTTATGTGCTGGTGATGCGTTTTTATTTCTGGCGCTCGATGCCGGAAGGCAGACGGCCGGCCTTTTCAGGCGAACAGATCCGCCGGATCGGAAGATTTGCCATAGGCATGACCGGCATTGGCCTTATCAGCTTTTTTCTATCGCAGGCAGATAAGATCGTTCTGAGTAAAATATTGCCGCTTACACAATTCGGGTACTATGTACTGGCTTTTACTATTGCCACCAGCCTGGCTATGCTGGTGGGGCCGGTCAGTACCGCATTCTTTCCGCGCTTTTCCGGTCTCGTGGTTTCCAATGACCAGGAAGCACTGAAAAAACTATATCATCAGGCATGCCGGATCATGGGCGCTTTACTGTATCCGATCGGACTGGTCTTACTTTTTTTTACGTACGATTTTCTGTTTAGCTGGACAAAGAACGCCGTCACTGCCGACGCTACAGTATTGCTGGCACAGATCATGATCGTCGGAAGTCTTTGCAACGGTATCGTGGTCATCCCTTATAACCTGATGATCGCGCATGGCTGGACGCGTTTTACGATCTACCAGAATATCGTGGCCGTTGTTATTCTTATCCCGCTACTTTTTGTATGGACTAATCTATACGGGGCAGTGGGTGCGTCTTTTGTATGGCTGTCAGTAAATGCGGGATATGTACTGATCAGTCAGCCGCTCATCCACCGCAAACTGCTGACAACAGAATTGTGGAACTGGTATGTCAAAGACAACCTCCTGGTATTGCTTCCTCCACTTGTTTTTCTTTCCGCCGTCAAGCTGATTCTTGCTATCTATTTTCCCTCTTTCCATCTCAACCTGCTTGGACTGGGCACAATGCTTGCATTTGCGTTTGCCGTTACATTATTGTCAATGCCCGAAGCCCGGCAACTTGCCCGGCAGTTGCTAAAACTTAAACACAATGGATGAAAAATTACCGCTGGTCAGTGTTGTTATTACTTCCTATAACCGTCAGCAATGGATCGCACAGGCAATAGAATCGGCTTTACAACAAAATTATCCCAACCTTGAAATAGTGGTAAATGATGACTGCAGTACGGACAATTCTGTGGAGGTCATCAAACCTTACCTGAATGATCCGCGTGTACGCTTTTTTCGCAATGAGAAAAACCTGGGTATAGCGCTTAATTACCGGCTTACCTTTATGGAACTCGCCAAAGGCGACTACCTGATGAATCTCGGGAGTGACGATTATCTTGAAAATCCTTCGTTCATTTCCGATGCCATCAAAGCTGTCGGCAACCGCCAGGATGTAGGGATTATTTTCGGACGGTCTAAGTTGTTTTTTGAGAAAACCGGCGAATTTGTTTCAAATGATCCGATTCGCGAAGAATTATTGTTCCATACTACCATGAACAAAGGCATGGACATTTTTTTCCTGCCGCCTTTTATTTCAAGAGGGTGGGGCGGATGCCTCGTCAATGCCCATATCATGCGGGCGAACAATATTAATTTCTCTGATATCAAACTGTGCGACGATCAGCGGATCAATTTTATGCTGATGGCAGTGAGTGATGTGGTTTGCCTGAATGAGCCATGCTACATCATCCGGATGCACGATAATAACCTGGGTGTTACAGCCATGTCTGCGGATGCCGCCATCAACGACATACTCGGCATGATCGAACAGTCTCATGCCTATGCGCACGAACGGAAAGCCGCTGATCCCACACGACTCCTTGAATGGAAAAACGAGTTTTTATTTTATCATGTAAGGTATACTCTGCTTTATATGATCGTTAACCGTCCCGCGGAGTTCCGGAAGTTTGCCGGTTACGTGAAAAAAAAGTACCCCGCCATTTACCGGCAAATTGTTTACAGTAAAAAATTCCTCTATGTGAAATATCTTTACAATCCGATCGTTCGGCCTGCGAAACGATTATTCCGGGTATGATAATTTACGCAAACCAAACTACCTTTTTCTTATGACACCCACCGACTATGCTGTAACCGACAGCGAATACCTCCACCAGAACCCGACATGGCACGTAGAAGATTCTCCATGGAAAGCCACACAGATCATCAAGATTATGGAGAAAAACAATCTTCAACCCAAAACAGTAGTAGAGATCGGATGTGGTGCGGGTGAGATACTCAACCAGCTACACCAGCGGCTTCCCGATCAATCCATTGCTTTCTCCGGATACGAAATAGCGCCGGATGCGTTCAAACTGATGGAGCAACGAAAAAAAGACCGCCTGGAGTTTTTCCAGGAAAACCTGCTCAACACCGACAAACATTTTGATCTGCTGCTGATGATCGATGTGTTTGAACACGTAGATGATTACCTCGGATTCATCCGCACCGCTTCGCAAAAAGCAACATACAAGATCTATCATATACCGCTCGATATCTCCATGTTTTCCATCGCCATCAATAATTTCAAACATGTGAGAAAGTCTGTCGGACATCTGCATTATTTCAATAAAGAAACCGCATTGGCCACCATCCGCGACAGCGGACAGGAGGTGATCGACTGGGCTTATACCAAAACGGCATTGGAAGTAAACAATAAAGGACTAACCCTTTTTAACAGGTTCTGCAATTTCCTCCGGCGCATATTTTACCCGCTGAACAAAGATTTTGCGGCCAATACAATGGGCGGATTTTCACTGATCGTACTCGCCCGCTGATACTGCATGAAAGTTTTACATGTGATCAATTCACTGAATGTCGGAGGCGCTGAAGTGTTGCTCAGCAATACACTCCAGGGTAATGGCCTGTCTCCGCAAGTGAACAATACGCTTGCTTATTTTATCGGAGGTTCGCCCTTGCTGGATAAGATAGATCCGGGCGTGAAAAAAGTGGACCTCCACTACAGCGGTGGCGCCGACCTGCTTTTTTTACTTCGCCGATTGCGCAGACTGATCAAAGAGGAAAAGCCGGATATCATTCATACACACCTGAATCCGGCCGGCTCGTATGTAAACATGGTGAAACCGAAAGACATTCCGCAGATACATACGCTGCATACCATGTATACACAGGACCGTGAAACACGGCCATTTCTCAAGGCAGTGGAAAAAAGAACCTTGTTCAGAGATGACAAGGCCTCGCTGATTTTCCTTTCACCCATGCTGGAAAAGGATTTTTCCTCGGCCATTTCGTTCAAAGGAAAAAAGTATGTTCTTCCCAATTTTATTGAAGACAGTTTTTTTGAAATAAAACCTGTCACCCCTGCTCCGGAACAGTTGCGTGTGGTGGCAGTGGGCACCATCCGCGAAGTAAAGAACTACCAGTACCTGCTGGATATTTTTGCCAGGTTGAAGGGCCTGCCCGTATCTCTCGACATTTACGGCGGCGGAGATGCCACGGCATTCAATCAGCGCATTGAAAAGGAACAACTCAATGTGCGGATGATGGGACAGACCACCGATGTCAGCAGTGTGCTGGGGAAATACGATCTCTTCATCATGGCATCGAAGTTTGAAGGATATCCCTTGTCGGTAATCGAGGCGATGGCCGCTAACCTGCCTGTGCTCTTATCGGATATTCCTGCATTGAAAGATATTGCGGGCGAACATGCGGAATATTTCCGTCTCGATGATCCTTCCGAAGCCGCAGGCATATTGAAAGAATATCTTACTGCGCCAGGCCGCTACCGGGGCCGGATAGAAAAAGCCCGTGCATACGCAGGCGATGTGGCGCGTAAAGGTACTTACATACAAAGATTGATTGACATTTACAGGGAAACCATCAGCGGGTATCATTTGCCTGCTCATTAATTTTGCGACCTTATGTGCGGAATAGCCGGATACATTGATTATACGGGGAAAGCGGGAGACACCGAACTGAAGAAGATGACGGATGCACTTTCGTACCGCGGGCCTGATGCCTCGGGGCAGGAAGTCTTTTCCCTGCACAACGCTACGTTGGGACTTGGACACAGAAGACTTTCCATCATCGATCTTTCGCCACTCGGCAAGCAACCGATGTTTACGCCGGACCGCAGACTCTCTATTATATTTAACGGGGAAATTTATAACTACCGCGAGATTCGCGAAGAGCTGAGCGCTAAAGGACACGTGTTTATTTCCGGTTCAGATACGGAAGTAATCCTGCATGCCTACCAGCAATGGGGCGATGAATGCGTGAAGAAATTCACCGGCATGTTTGCCTTCGCCATTTTCGATGAAGAAAAACAAGAACTTTTTCTCAGCCGCGACCGCGCAGGTGTAAAACCTTTATACTATTATCAGCACAACGGATGTTTTTTGTTTGCATCCGAACTGAAAGCTTTTTTCACCTATCCCGGTTTTGAAAAAGCGATCGACCCGCAAGCGTTCAGGTTATATGTTCAATATACATTTGTTCCCGCGCCTTATACCATATTCAAACATACCTGGAAGCTGGAACCCGGCTGCAGTATGCGCGTGGACCTGAAGAGCGGCAATATTGCACAACAACGTTACTGGGATGTGCTGGACTATTATGGTCAGCCCAAACAAAAGATCGGCGATGCGGAGGCAAAAGAAGCATTGCGGCAGCGGCTCATAAAAGCCTGTGAGTACCGCATGGTCAGTGATGTACCTGTTGGAATGTTCCTGAGTGGCGGATACGACAGCTCGCTGGTAACGGCATTATTGCAAAGCGGCCGCTCCGAAAAAATCAAAACCTTTACGATTGGTTTTACCGATGCCAAATACAATGAAGCGCAGCACGCTGCCAAAGTTGCGGCGCACCTTGGCACGGATCACCATGAATTATATTGTTCTTTCGATGATGCAAAAGCCATTATTCCCGAACTGCCGGAATGTTATGATGAACCTTTTGCCGACAGCTCGGCCATACCCACCATGCTGGTCAGCCGTTTTGCGCGCAAACAGGTAACGGTGGCCTTATCTGCCGATGGAGGCGACGAGTTGTTTGCGGGTTATGAACGGCACGCGGCCCTGCTGGGCATTGCCGCGAAAAAAGACAAGATACCTGCAGCGTTAAGACCGCTCGCAGCCACCGTGCTGCGCAATACGCCGAAAACGGTGCTGAATAAAATTTTTTCAGGAAATATATCGGCTGATAACCTTGCCAAATACCTTGATTTTCTGCAAGGCAAAACCGACCTGACCGACATGATCGATTTTGCCAACCAGACGGCCGCTCCGGATACACTGGCCGGTTTGTTCACACAAGCAGCATCGCCGGTGGAACTGTTCCGCAAAAATGAAATAAGAAAATTGCCCGGCCGTCTCGATCAGTTGCTGGCCTTCGATTACCTGTCGTATCTGCCCGGCGACATCCTGACGAAAGTCGACCGTGCCACGATGCACATATCGCTGGAAGGCCGCGAGCCTTTACTCGATCATTCACTGATCGAATGGATTGCCACTTTGCCGGATGAAATGAAATACCGAAATGGTGTATCAAAATATCTGCTTCGCCAGATCGTACATGACTACCTGCCCCGTGAAATAATGGAACGCCCCAAAATGGGCTTTTCCATACCGTTGGTTAATTGGTTCCGTTCAGACCTGCGGCCGCTTTTTGATGAATACTTATCGGAGAAAAGCCTGGCCGCACATGGCCTGCTGGATCATAAGCAGGTAGCGAAGCTGCTACATGAATATTACAGCGGCGATAACTACAGGTTCACTTTATTATGGACACTGCTGATGTTCCAGTTATGGTATAAAAAATGGATGCAATAAAACCCGCGAAAGGATATACGTTACAATACCTGCAGGTGTTAAGGGGCATTGCCAGCTTATTGGTAGTGCTTATGCATGCAGGATTTACTTTCAAGTTCGTCAGCGGAAATACTTTCCTGGGAGATGTTTTTGCCTTTGGCGGAGCAGGAGTAGATATATTTTTCGTGTTGAGCGGATTCATTATCACCTATTCCTGTTTTCACCTGACATCCGACGCGCGCAATCTTCCCGGTTATTTACGGAGACGGTTCGTCAGGATCTATCCGCCCTACTGGGTTTTGTTTTTTGTATTCCTGGCGTTGCATTGGGTATTCTGGAGTCATTACGGTAATCATGATATTTTCCGCCTCGATAAAATGCTGGGCTCGCTTTTGTTGCTGCCCGGTCACGAAATGGTGAATGGTGTAAGCTGGACCCTGACCTGTGAATTATTCTTTTATGTCTTATTTGCCGGGTTTTTCCTGGTAAAAAGGAAGATCGTATTTGCGGCGGTACTGGCTCTTTACGGACTGTTACTTGTACTGATCGGTGAAACCGACAGAGGTCCCTGGATGACCATCCTGCTCTTTCCGATGAACATCGAATTCCTGCTGGGCATTGCGGTCGCTTTTCTGTGGAAGAAACTCAATGTTCGCCTGGCCAAAATTCTGCTGGTCGCCGGTATCGCCGGGTTTATAGCGGGAGGGTGGCTGGCCGTAAGAGATATCATGATCTTTCACGGTTCGCTCAACCGGGTGGTTATATTTGGCCTGCCTTCTTCTTTAATAATTATTTCACTTATCCGTTTGGAGACAGAAGGTGGCCTGGTCCGTCCTTCACGATTACTGCTCGCCCTGGGCGACGCCTCCTATTCTCTTTATCTTATCCACCTCCCGCTGCTGGCCGCCGGCATGCGGATCCTGGTGTCTGCCGGCATTACCGATGCAACGTTACTCCACGTTTTAACCATCCTTTTGATAATCGCCATCTGCGTGGCAGGCTTATTGTTTTACCGGTGGATTGAGCGACCACTCATCGGCTGGCTTAACAAGAAGCGACAGCCCGGACTGACGGTTGCAAAGGAACCATGATGAAAAATAACAAGCTTCTTATTGTTGTACTGAGTTTACTGCTGCTGTCCACCGGAGTGGTTCGCGCGCAGGAAACCGTGCGTGTTTATTTTGAAACCTCGGCTTCCCCGGAAGAGAAGGCATCGGCAAGGGAAGTTATACGTATTCTCAACGATTTCTATGGTCGCGTGATTGCCGACAGCATCAACCGGTTCAATGGCAAAGGCATTTATTTTACTACCCGCGACCGCGATAAGTTCAGACAGTATCCTTCCAAACTTTCTTCTTATGGCGATGAAGGTATTTATATAAAGTCCACCAATGCCTATGCTTATGTATGTGCCAATACGGCGGAAGGACTTCGCCAGGGCATGTATCGCTATCTGCAGCAATTAGGCTTCCGTTATTATTTTCCTAACCCCGCCTGGCATATTAAACCCACCAGTAAAAAAATATACCAGTCGTTTGAACTACTGACGCGACCGGATTTTGCCTACAGAAAAATTACACCGGGATGGGGCTATGGCTCCGACAGGCTGGCCGAACAATATTATTTCTGGGAACGCACCAATGGAATGGGCGGCAGTCTTCAGACCTATAATGTACATGCCTATTATGGATTGGTAGCAGACAATCGCGCAGCATTTGAAGCTAACCGCGATTATCTCAGCAAGCCGCTTGTCAATGGCAATGTGCAATGGGGCACAACATTGAACTATGGCCTTCCCGCAGTAAGCGAGCTTGCCTGGCGCTGGCTCGCCACGCAATTTGATGCAGCTGACCGTCGCGGCAAACCGGTGCCCATGCTTTCACTCGAACCATTCGACGGACCTTCTTATAGTGATCTCGCCGCCGCCCGCCGCGTAGGCAGCAATGCCAGCGACCAGGTGTTTTATTTTACCAACGAAGTAGCAAAGAAACTCCGCCGCACACATCCGGGTAAAAAGATTGGGATACTCGCCTACAACGATCATATCGACATACCGCGTTATAATCTTGAAGACAATATTTTTGTTACGCTGACGAATGGCTTCAATACATCGAAATATTCTACGGACGAATTGATCAGCCGTTGGAAAACGAAAACGAAGTCGCTGGGCATTTACATGTACTACAGTGTGTTTGAAAGCAACCGCGATCTGCCGGGTGCCGGCATGGCCGCGAGTTATCCCACTGTGGTATCGTGGATGAAAAAGCTCAGTAAGGCCGGTGTGTCGTCTTACCAGGCAGAAACAACTTATGCCTGGATCCCCAAGGGCATCGGACATTTTCTTACGGCAGCGCTTGCCTGGGATACCGGAACGGATACTGCTGCAGTATTGACTAAATTTTATCGCGATTGTTTTCCGCAAACCCAGTCGCGCATACGCCCGCTCTTCGAATCGTGGAATGGTAACCCACTGATCACCGAAAATGAATTATACAACTGGTTCTCCACCCTGCAAGCAGCCATGAACGAGTGCAACGATGCAGCGGAATTACAACGCCTGCAGCAAATCGGCCTGTACCTGCATTATGTGCGCTTGCAGAAAGAATATAGTGAGGTACCCGCTGCTCAAAGAAATCAGAAGACAACAGAATTGCTCGCCTATCTCGCAGAGATCATGGAAGAAGGTGTGGTAGCTTCTTATGCGGCGCTCAATATTATGCCGGGTGAAGCCGGTATGCCGGTCACTACCTGGGGTAATGAAATGCGCTCGGCTTATCGTACCAAGGCGGCGGTTAGTTTTCCCCGTAGCAAAAAAGACTGGCAGCAATACACACGCAGTTACCTTTCTACGCTAAAACGTACCGGAGATGTCCGGTTATATAATGCTGCCCCGTTTTTGTCGGCGCAGGAAGTAAAAGCGATGGGGGTACCAGGTGTTGTGCATCCGTTTGGTCCCTCAATGACTTTCCAGGGTAATATCATGATGCTGATCGATACAAAGCGTTCGGACTCCGCATGGATGAAACTGAAAGGTGGAAGGCTGAACCCATCCGGACGGCTAACTGTAAAAGTGTATCCGTGGAATAATAACCTCAGGCCGGGCGAAGCACCGCTTTCCGAAGCATACTATACCGCCAATGATGGCGAGGTAACGGTGGACTTCCGCAAACTGCAACGCAGCAAATACATTGTGGTCATCGAGGACAATGACGCGGCCGGTGTAACGGCTTACTTTCCTCATAAGCTGACTTATTCGATTGTGGCTTCTGCTACTTCACCGCTCCAGGGTGGATTTTATAATTATTTTTATTTCTATGTACCGAAAGGCACGCGCAAATTTTATATCTACAAAACAGACTGGATGCGTATTTACGATGCAGGAAACAAAATGAAAGAATCTCCGACAGCTGAAAATCTTCTTGAATTCAACGTAACCGATGCCGATGCGGGCTGGTGGTCTGTACACTACCAGATGGGGCGCCTGCACCTGCTTGGCGTTCCGCCGCTGATCAGCCGCGAACCACGGTATTTCTTTATGCCCGACTGATCTTTATGAGCCAGCAAAAAATCCTGCACATTCTTTATAGTGGCCTCGGCGGCCACGGAAATGTTTTCTTTTCGATCGTTAAAGGCGATAAGCAACAGGTCTTTCATACCGAAGCATTATTCTGCGGTATAGAAGAAGTGCAACCCGATTATGTGCGCAAATGCGAAAGCCTGCACATTCCCTATGTGTTCTTTAAAAAAAGTCCCGGATTGGACATGCCTACCCTGCGGCGTATATATGGACTACTGAAGAAGAATAAACCCGATACCGTTTTCCTGCACGGACCCACACTCATCCTGCCTGTGATCGCGTATAAATTATTCTCAAGAGGTAAACGGATCGTTGTCCGCGACACGCAGGCCCATCATCTTAAAACAAAAAAAGAATGGGTGTTCCTGGCGCTCGCCGGCTTGTTTGCCAACCGGTTGGTATTTCTTACAGAAGAGGCGAAAGAAGGGGCTGTAAAAAAACTGAAACTGCCTTTTCTCTTCCGGCGTACCAATATTATTCCCAATGGGCTGGATACGGATATTTATAAACCCGTGCCAGCGCGCAATATCGATCAGACGGTGGTCATTGGCATGCAAAGCCGTTTGCAGCGCATCAAAGATCATCCCGTGCTGCTCAAGGCATTTGCCCGACTCAAAGCTGAAATGCCCGGCTATCATCTGAAACTGAGAATTGCCGGTGATGGTGAAACCATGACGGAATTGAAAGAGCTGGCAAACTCATTGAACATTGCTGACGATGTGGACTTCTGTGGCATGTTGCCTGAAAAAGACCTGGTCGATTTCATGCAGTCGCTCGACATATACGTGCATGCCACGCACGGTGAAACGATGAGCAACTCCATCATGCAGGCAATGGCCTGCGGCCTGCCTTCGGTGGTGAGTGATGTATGGGGTGTGAACAATATGGTGACGCATGGCGAAAATGCATTGCTTTACACACCGGGCGATGCAAATGCTCTTTGCAATTACATCAAAGAAATACTGGAACACGAAGAACTACGCAAAAAGTTGTCGCTTAATGCACGGCTTCACGCAGAAAAAGAATTTTCACTGGAACGATTGTTCCTGAATTACCAGCCCTTGCTGCAAGGCTGATGAACGAATCCATGAAAGTATTACACGTTATTAATATCGGCGGTTATGGTGGTGCAGAGAAATTATTACTGCAATTACTTCCCGCACTAAATCAGCATTCGCAAACCGAATGCTGGATCGCTTATCAACAGGCAAACAGCGATGCGGCCCTGCGCATAGCCGGCGAACTGAAATCGATGGGGGTGGCGATTACCACACATGCTTACACGAAAGTGTATGAAAAAGGAATTTTTAAAACATTACAGCAAAAAATCGCCGACGGCAGGTACGACCTCCTGCACAGCCATCTCAAACAAGCCGATTTCTGGCTGGCGGTATTGAAATTCCGCCGCCGTATCGATGTGCCGGTGGTGAGCACCATGCACAGCTATACAGACCGGTATGAAAACAAATACGGTTTTAACGTTACCCCCAAAATATACCTGACTCCTTATTACCAGGTAACAAGATGGATTTACCGGCAACTGGACGGATTCATTCTTATTTCAGATATCGTCAGCCGTTTTTTTCAACAGGTCAATTTATTGAAAGGAAAAAAGAAAGCAATCATTCATCATGGCTATGAACAAAAAGAAATACTGCCTGTTCCGCTGCCTCCGTCGCAGGTAAGGATTGCACTTCCCGGCCGGTTGATCAGGCGGAAAGGACACGATTATGCTATTGAAGCATTTGGAAAAATACGGAAGCAATATCCGGAGGCAACCTTGCATTTTTACGGCATGGGCGTAAGGGAAGAAGAGCTGAAGCAAAAAGTGAAAGAAGCCGGTTTGCAGGAGCATATTATATTTGAGGGATACCAGCATAACCTGCTGGCAGAACTGCAAAAGGCTTCGGTGATCTGGATGCCTTCGTTGTGGGAAGCTTTTGGACTGGTATTCCTGGACGGATTTGCGGCAGGCGTACCGGTTGTGGCTTTTGACCTGGCCGCAGGAAATGAAATTGTGCAACATGAGGTAAATGGCTTGCTCGCAACACCTTATTCGGCGGAAGATCTGGCACAACAAACCCTGCGTTTACTGGCAGACCCTTCGTTGCGTGAACGTATTGTCATGGGGGGAAGAAAAGCACTTCATGAGCAGTTCAATATGGAAGGGATGACCCGGAAATATCTCGATTTTTATCAGCAGGTAATAAAAGCCGGCCATGAATGAAATAACTGACACAAGATTATTCAGGGATTCGGATTTTTATCTGGTTCCGCTTTGCCTGTTGCTGATGTTTATTTTTATGTACATCAAGCGCAGGAAGTACAACGGCCTCCAGATGCAGCGGTATTTTATACCGGCGCTCGTATGGCGGCTTGTATTCGTATTCTTCTATGCAGTGATCGTTCAGTACTATTATGGTGCGGGCGATACGCTCATGTATTATCGCGGTGTTACCGACATGTATCATGCCGTGTCGGACGACTGGAGCCACCTGGCAGATATTTTTCTGGTAGAGAAAATGGAGCCGTCCAATCCTATCTACACCTACTTCATGTACGACGGGCATTCGGTTACGCATTATTATATGGAAAATGCGGGCACGTTTGCCGTATGTAAGTTTGCGCTTCCCTTCTCCCTGCTGTTTGGCAATAGTTATGTATGTATCAGTTTCTGCCTCTCTTTGTTTTCTTTTGCAGGCTGCTGGCGCATTTATAAAATGTTTTGCGAAATGTTTCCGCGGTTGCAGTGGAAATTTGCGCTTTCCATTCTTTTCCTCCCGTCCATATTGTTTTGGGGCGGCTCCTTGCTGAAAGATTCGATCTGTATGGGATCGTTGGGCTTTGCACTTTACGCCGCCTACCAGATATTCTTTACCAAACGTAAAGTATTCGTTTCCCTCATCATATTACTGGCGTGTTGTACGCTGTTGCTTTATATCAAACCCTATATCCTGCTTTGCCTGTTACCGGCGTTTATCCTTTGGATGTTCCTGGGATTCCGCAAGCGCATTGCCGACAGCGGGGTACGCCGCCTGGCTACCTTATTCCTTTTCGCCGGCGCATTGGTAGGCGGAGTATTGTTGTTGGGTAAACTGACGCAGACAGAACTGGCTTCGCAATATTCAACCGAACGGATTGTGGAAACTGCGCAGGGTTTGCAGGATGAATACAGCAAACTCGAAGAATCCACGGGATCGGGTTATTCGGTAGGGCCGATTGGCGATTCTTTTGCCAGTTTGCTTCTTTTATTTCCACTGGGCGTGATCACTACGTTCTTCCGGCCATTTCTTTTTGAAGTGCGTAATCCGCTCATGCTGATCAGTGCGCTGGAGGCGTTCGCTTTTCTCTGCCTGATCTATATGGCATTCCGTAAAATAGGGTTCAGGCGTTTTTTCAAAACGGTTTTTTCCTCTCCCGTACTGGTTTTCTGTTTTGTATTTGCATTTGTGTTTGCCGGTATCGTGGGGGTTACCACCGCCAATTTCGGTTCCCTGGCGCGCTATAAAATTCCCTGTCTGCCGTTTTTCCTGATGATGGTTTTTATTGTAATGGATCAATCCGGAAAATTTTCGCCCTCTGTTGTTTTCGGAAGGCGTTTGTTTTAATTTATGAATAACACATCCCAACCGCTCCCCGATAGCCTGCAATCCGTAAAGATCATCCGTGTATCGACCGCCGGTCTTTTTCAGCATATCATTTTAAAGGGGCAATTAAAATATCTTTCCGCTTATTATGATATCGTGGCGCTGTCCGCACCGGATAAAGAACTGGACATTGTAGGGCAACGGGAAGGAGTAAGGACGATCGGTGTGCCGATGGAAAGAGAGATCGCACCCTTCCAAGACATAGCGGCCTTGTTCCGTTTGTGGCGTGTATTCCGCCGCGAAAAGCCGCTGATCATTCATGCCAGTACACCGAAAGGAAGCCTGCTTGCCATGATCGCCGGATATTTCGCCCGCGTGCCGGTGCGGTTGCTGACGCCAACAGGATACCGGTTCGTTGGACTAAGCGGAATGAAAAGGAAGATCGTGATCGCCCTCGAAAAGCTGACCTGCCGCTTTGCCACCGATATATGTCCGGAAAGCAATGGCGTGATCAAAACGATCAAAGAATACAACATTACGGCAAGGCCCGTTCAATTGATCGGCAAAGGATCGGTGAACGGGGTGGACACTTTTTTTTACAATAAAGAAACACTCGACCAAGGCAAACTTGCCGATATCCGCGGGTCGGTGGGGTACGATCCCGCTAACCGCTACCTGTTGTTTGTAGGCCGTGTGGTGAAAGACAAAGGTATCAGCGAACTGCTGCGGGCTTTCAGCCAACTGGGCGAAAACATCCGGCTCATTGTGCTCGGGCCGGTTGAAATGTCGGATCCCGTACAGCCTGATGTGCTGGAAATATTAAAAACCGATCCGCGCATCATCCATATCGACTGGACGGATGAAGTGCGTTATTATATGGCTATTGCGGATATGCTGATTCATCCCTCTTACCGGGAAGGGTTACCGAATGTGCTGCTGCAGGCCGGTTCGATGGAATGCCCGGTAGTATGTTCCGATATCAATGGCAACTCCGATATCGTTACGGACCATGAAACAGGCATACTGTTCCGCCCGCGGGACGAAAAAGAGCTGCTGGAAAAAGTGCAATGGGCACTGGAGCATCCCGGGGAAATGAAGGAATACGCACAAAACCTGCGCAACAAGGTGACTGCCGACTACGATCAGCAGGTGGTGCAGGAGGCGCTGAAAAGCAAATATGCCGAACTTGCCGGCCGGATATCAAAAGGTAGCAAGGGATAAAATCGTTAATGGTATTATCTTTGCGCGGCGGGATGCCGCAGACATGCACAAGCTTTCTTACCTGATCTGCCGGACTTACGCGGATAAAATCATATGCAAATAACGCCAGACAAACCTGTCGCGCTCATTGGTTATTCCGGCCACGGTTATGTGGTGGCGGATGCCGTGCTTCGTGCGGGAGGGAAGATAGCGGGTTATTTTGACAGGGAGGAGAAAGAAAAGAATCCGTTTGGTCTGGCTTACCTCGGACCTGAATCAGGGGAAGAGGCAAAGACTGTATTGGAATCGGCTGATTATTTTGTAGCCATCGGCGATAACCAGTTGCGGAAGCGCATCAGTTTAACGCTTGCCCAAATGACCGGCCGGTCTGCCACATCGGTCATTCATCCCTCTGCCGTTATCAGCCCCACTGTGCTGCTGGGCACCGGCATACTGATAGCCGCCAATGCCACCCTGAATCCATTGGTGGCAATTGGTGAAGGGGTGATCTGCAATACCTCCTGTAGTATCGACCATGAATGCCGGATCGGCGCGTATGCGCATATCGGTCCGGGTGCGGTGCTGAGCGGAAATGTAACGGTGGGAGAAAATACTTTTATCGGTGCCAATGCGGTGATCCGGCAGGGCATAACGATCGGCAGCAATGTGATTGTTGGTGCGGGTTGTGTGGTGGTGAAGGATGTGGAGGATGGAGTGGTTGTGGTGGGCAATCCGCAGAAAGTGATAAGTAATAAGTAGTAAGTAATAAGTTGTAAGTAATAAGTTTTAAGTGTGAGGTAATAAGTATTAGGTATTAAGTAATTGGTAACCATCTTTGGCTGTTTTATTGACGATTCACGATTGACCATTTACTATTCACAATAACAACATAAACGGCAAATAAAAAATATGAAAAAAGTTCTCGTTACAGGTGGAGCCGGATACATCGGTTCTGTTCTCGTTAGGATTTTGTTAGATAAAGGATATAATGTACGCGTAATGGACTCGCTCAAGTTTGGCGGCGATGCATTGTATGATGTATCACAACACCCCAACTTCGAGTTTGTAAAAGGTGATATCCGCAATGAGGAGGATATCGATAAAGCTATTGAAGGTATCGACGGCATCGCACACCTCGCCGCCATCGTAGGCGACCCCGCCTGCTCCAAATTTTCCGATGAAGCAAATGAAGTAAACTGGAGCGGTTCCGTTGCTTTGTTTGAAAAGGCAGAAAAAGCCGGTGTAAACCGGTTTGTGTTTGCGTCTACCTGCAGCAATTACGGCAAAATGGCCGATCCTGATTCCTATGTTGACGAGCAATCAGAACTGCGCCCCGTATCGCTGTATGCCGAACTGAAAGTGAAATTTGAAAACTACCTGCTCAATGAGCGCAAAGACGCGCGCATCTGTGCCACCGCTTTGCGTTTCTCTACCGTATATGGTTTCTCCCCCCGTATCCGTTTCGACCTTACGGTGAATGAATTTACCCGCAACGTTTGCCTTACCGGCGAACAGGAAATCTGGGGCCCGCAGTTCAGCCGTCCTTATTGCCACGTAGACGACCTGGCACGCGCAGTAGTGCTGGCACTCGAAGCACCTGCGGAAAAAGTAAAAGCCAACGTATACAACGTAGGTGATACAACCGAGAACTACAGCAAGCGTATGCTGATGGAAGAAATCCAAAAGCAAATCCCGACCGCAAAAGCGATCTATGTAGAACGCACCGAAGATCCGCGCGACTACCGCGTTAACTGCGATAAGATCCGCGATGAACTCGGCTTTACCATTACCAAAAAAGTCCCCGATGGTATCCGCGAGATCATCAAACTCATGGACTCCGGCATGATCACGGACGCGCATTCTGCCAAGTTCCGCAACATCTGATCGGCTATCCATTCTTAATCATTATCAAAGCACCACACTGATGTTATTATTATCAGGTCCCAATATTGCCGGCAACGAATGGAAATATGTAAAAGACTGTCTCGATACGGGATGGGTTTCCTCCGTTGGTTCTTATGTGACGCAATTTGAAAACATGGTAGCCGAATTTGCAGGCTGCCGTTACGGCGTAGCAACAAGCAACGGTACATCGGCACTGCACATCGCCTTGCAACTGGCCGGCGTGCAGGACAACGACTACGTGATTGTTCCCAATGTAACCTTTATTGCTTCCGTTAACTCCATCAAATACACCGGCGCCGATCCGATCCTGATGGATGTGGATCCAGGTACCTGGCAGATGGACCTGGAGCTGTTGCGCGAATTCCTCGAAAAAGAAACCAGCCAGAAAGGCGGCGAGCGTGTGTACAACAAAACAGGTCGCGTTATACGTGCGATCATGCCCGTACACGTACTCGGTAACATCTGTGATATGGACACGTTGATGGACATCGCCAACACATACCAGATTAAAGTGGTAGAAGACTCAACAGAATCGCTGGGTTCTTATTATAAGGGAAAACATACCGGTGGTTTTGGTTTGATGGGTACATTCAGTTTCAACGGCAACAAGATCATCACTACCGGTGGTGGTGGTGTGATCGTTACCAATGATGAAGCGCTGGCGAAAAAAGCCAAACACCTTACTACGCAGGCAAAGAGCGATCCGTTTGAATACATTCATGACGAGATCGGTTATAATTTCCGGTTGGTGAATGTGCTGGCTGCCATGGGTGTGGCGCAGATGGAGCAACTGCCTGGTTTCATTCAAAGGAAAAAAGAAGTAGATGCGCTTTACCGCAGCGAGCTGCAGGGCGTAGGCGACATCAGTTTCCAGGAAGTGAAAAGCGAGGTGAACCCGAACTGCTGGTTGTTTACATTCAAAACAGAAAAACAACGCGATGTATTGAAAGTGCTCAATGAAAACCAGATGCAATCACGTCCTTTCTGGGTGCCGATGAATAAACTGCGGATGTTCAAAGATGATGTGTATTATCATCATGACGACAAATCTGATTACATCTATCAGCGTTGTCTGAGCATTCCCTGTTCAACTAATATTACGGACGATGAAGTAAAGGCTGTAGCCGAAAAGATCCGTTCAATTTATTAAATAATGACGGCGGGTGAAAGCCCGCCGTTTTTCTTAGTTATATGTACCTCGCTATCAAACGTTTTTTTGATTTTCTATTTGCCCTTACCGGATTGATCATTCTTTCCCCGTTGCTGATACCGATTATGTTGTTGTTGAAATTCACCGGTGAGGGGGAGATCTTTTATTTTCAAAAAAGAGTAGGTTATAAAAACCGCGAATTCTCCATCTGGAAATTTGCCACGATGCTGAAGAACAGTCCCTCGATCGGTACCGGAGAAATTACGCTGCGCAATGATCCGCGTGTAACCAAAATCGGTAAGTTTCTCCGTATGTCGAAGCTCAATGAATTGCCGCAGCTATTCAATGTACTGCGTGGCGACATGAGCCTGGTAGGAGCGCGTCCGCTGATGAAAAAAAGCTTTGATCATTATCCGGCAGAAGTACAGCAGGTGGTATATAACACGCTGCCGGGCATCACCGGTATTGGTTCGGTGATCTTCCGCGACGAAGAAAAAATCATCTCCGACAGCAGTGATATCCAGGAAGCTTACCGGAAAATATTTGGCTACAAAGGACAATTGGAGCAATGGTACCAGGCGAACATATCGTTCTATACGGACTTCATGATCCTGTTTCTCACTGCCTGGCAGATTATTTTCTCCGAAAGCAAACTGGTATATAAAGTATTCCCGACGCTGCCACCGCGCAAGTTTTAATAATTTGTTTACTACTGCAATCAACGGAATCGCGTTAACTTTAGCAACGTAAAATCCGCCACTTTATGTTCCGCCTCTTTTCCCGTTCACCCAAAAAAGAATCAAATGCCTTTGACTATTCGGTATTAGGAGCCGATATGCATTCGCATTTGCTGCCGGGCATTGATGATGGAGCGCCTGACCTGGAAGCATCGTTGCAACTGATCCGGGGTATGGAAGCGCTCGGCTACCGCAAGCTGATCACTACTCCGCATATTCTCTGGGACATGTATAAGAACACCCCTGACACCATTCAGCGGGCATTGGATACGGTACAGGAGGCATTGGTAAAGGAAAATATCGGTGTGGAGCTGAAAGCGGCAGCCGAATACTATATCGACGACCATGTGGAGGGGCTGCTCAGTCGCAAAGAACCATTACTCACGCTCAGCGACAATATGGTGCTGGTGGAATTTTCGATGGTGCATCCACCAATGGGAGTAAAAGAGGTGTTGTTCGAAATGCAAATGCAGGGATATCAGCCGGTTATCGCGCATCCTGAGCGATACAGTTACCTGGTACGTAACAAGGAATTCTACGACGAGTTGAAGGAGGCGGGCTGCCTTTTTCAATTGAACATACTCTCTTTAAGCGGTGGATATGGCCGCACGGTAACCGAACTGGCGGAATACCTGCTGAAGCACGAATTCTACAGTTTGGTGGGTACTGATCTGCACCATTCCCGCCATTTAGACGCGCTGCACAACCCGGTATTGGCGTCCACCCTGCAGAAAATGCAGGAAACAGGCCGGTTACTCAATTCAAGGCTGTAAAACCGGCACAAATGAAATGCGGTTAGGTTTTTGTGACAATGTGAATAGCTCGTTAAAACAGTTTAATGGTTAAACATTAATTATGCTGAACCGGGTAAAATCACTAAATTTGGTCAACTAAATTGACGGTTATGGCGAATACGGAATTCAATGACATGCTGGTGGACAATGCGGATTTTCTTAAACCTTTTGCGATAAACCTCACTAAAGACGCGGAAGCCGCGAATGATTTATACCAGGAAACGCTTTATAAGGCGCTGGCCAATCACGAAAAATACAATGCAGGAACGAATATCAAGGCATGGTTATTTACGATCATGCGCAACATATTCATTAATGATTACCGTCGCAAGGCCAAGCGAAAAACGGTATTTGACAATACATCGGAAGACTTTCTGCTCAACCTGAAGCAGGCTTCGGTACCAAATGGTGCGGAGTCGGTGTTGCGTGAAAAGGAAATCCGCACGGCGATCGACGAATTGCCGGAGATCTTTAAAGTGCCTTTCCTGTTGTATTTTGACGGATACAAATACCAGGAGATTGCGGAATACCTGAACGAACCGCTGGGTACGATCAAGAGCCGCATTCACTTTGCGCGCAAGCTGTTGAAAGAACAGATCAGCCGGTATTAGGAAGTAATAAGTTATAAGTACTAAGTTTTAAGTTAGGCATGGCTTTCGGGTCGTGCCTTTTTTGTATCGATAGGGGAATAAGTGAATGGGCTATTTAACTTACAACTTATAACTTAAAACTTAATACCTTCCCTCGCTATCTTTGCCCAAAATCCCCTCGATGAATTTCAATTTTGGAGAACTGCTGACGGTCAGTTTTACGCTATTTGCGGTAATCGATATAATAGGATCGGTGCCGATCCTGATCAGTCTGAAGCAGAAGATGGGAGGAATGCGGGAATTCCGGGCCACCACTATATCCGGGGCGTTAATGATCCTGTTTCTTTACCTGGGCCAGGCCTTTCTGCAGGTATTGGGACTGACGGTGGAAGCGTTCGCCGTAGGCGGATCGATTGTGATCTTTATATTGGGGCTGGAGATGGTGTTGGGGATAGAATTTTTCAAAGGGGATGGTGATGTGAAAACGGCCACGGTGGTGCCGATTGCTTTTCCGCTGATTGCGGGATCGGGTACGCTTACCACGATCATGTCGCTCAAGGCCAACTATGGCAACACCACCTTGCTGATCGCCATTGTGCTCAACCTGATCATCATCTATGTGGTGTTAAAATCCCTGTCGCCGATTGCACGGTTATTGGGTTCGGGTGGCCTGACGGCGGTGCGTAAATTCTTTGGTGTAATACTATTGGCGATAGCGGTGAAGATCTTTGCCGCCAACGCTTCGCAACTGATAAAATGATGGCAAATAGCCAAAATGCGGCTATATTTGCGGCCCGGTTAATTCCGGAACCGGCCTCGTAGTACAATGGATAGTATAAGAGTTTCCGAAGCTCCAGATACAGGTTCGATTCCTGTCGAGGCTACTGAACCGGAAAGGCGCAAAACTTTTGTCGCTTTTCCGGTTTTTTCATGCCTGAACCCCGTCGGGCCCCTCTACAGCCTCTCTTGCAAATAGTGCGTCCATTTCCATGAGCGTTGCGAAAGTTTTTCGAATAATACCGCTTCCGTTACTTTTGGTTTCGATTGCCCATAGGCCTACCGCTGACTGATTTATTTTGATAGAAGTGGAAAAAGGTCTAGGGAGTCATTGATGCTTAGATAAACACAAACACAAAAAAATATGGAAACAGTTAAATCCGTCGCAGGCGAAGTTGTGTTTTTGTTAGATCCCGGTAAGTTATGGACACGCATAGATATCATAACCGGTGAGAATTTCAGGACGCTAAAGGGCGGACGTTTTATGCTGAATGAAACACCTTTGATTGACGCCTCGCTGGTACCTTTTTCAAATTTACATATCGACAATAAAAGCATGAGCTTTCAGGCGAAGGTTCAAAAAATCGATACGAATTTTGAGGTAGATCTTTCTAAAAATAAGGCAGCATCCCTTATTGCCAACTTTGTCAAAAAATACAATGAAGAGCAATGGCAGATCTCAACAGGTCATTTTAATTCGGTACTGATAAAAATCGAAAAAAAATACTTAACCATTCGTGTAGAGTATGTCCGGGAAGATGACGTCAATATCGATAACAAAAACTGGTTGATCATAAGCTTCAATGAGTATTGCAATTATGTACAAATCAAAGAGCCATCCGTATCCCAAAAGCGATTTGAAAGTATAAAAGCTGTAACGCTTGATCATTTTAAATTACGCGTGGAATGTAGTGGCAGGAATGTATGGGCGGCGGAGGAGGAGGACGATGAAGAGGGATATAATTATGAATGGGATTTGGATATTCAACCCGAGTTTCAGGAACTAATCATGGGGTTGCTGGATATCGGGATCCAGTCACAACGTAAAAAGTTTAATGCTTAAAGCCTGAAAGTTCAGGGCTATGCAGCCCTGAACTTTCAAGGTTCCGGAACCAAAATCATGGACATTCAGGCAGGCTTAATAGATTGTCCGGTGTGTCGCCGTCGTTTTCTGTTTTCACATACTCCACGCCATTTCTTTTGGCAACGATCAGGTAGACTTTGTGTGTGCCTTGTTGTACATAATAACTATCTCTGGTTTTGTTGATATCCTCAATAGCTTGTTGTACAGTGATTTTCTTACCGCGCCAGCCGATATGTGTGATCCGTTCGTAGGCACTGGCTCTGTTATTCTTGTTGATGCAGGTCACTTCCTGTGACATAAGATAAAATTTAAGGTTAATAGAAATGTTTTTCTAATACCTCTAAGCTATGCTACAACATGCCAGTACGAAACACGAGACACGAAATACAGGAAAAATCCCCTCCCTGCACATTTTACCAAGTAATCATTTATTTTTCAATACGCCATAAATGCCGGTTGCGATTTTGTAAAGTCCCGGTCCTGCGGTGTCGTCTTTCTGATTGGATAATATCACCACTTCAATTTTTTTGAGCGGATACATTACGCAAAAACTCCGGAAGCCCGGAGTGCCTCCGTCAATTCTCAGGTACTGATCCCAACTCCAGTTTTTGCCTACTTCCCATTGAAATGCATGGGCTCCCTGATCTACGTCCCCCACGATGATGCGATGTGATAATCTTACCGGGGCGGCATTTTCCAGATTCTGATAGTGCAGGTATTTTAGCAGGTCTGCTACACTTGACCGGAGGCTGCCAGCTCCTGGTACGGAAACCGGCGTTGCCTTTTCCTCTTTACCATCCACACCATAACCTTTCAGTTGAAATTTTAATTCTTGCTCCTCAAAGCGCAATCCCGTTTCATACATCTTAAGCGGTCCTGTGATATACCGGCGAACCAGATTGGCATAACTGGTTTGGTAAATTTTTTCCAGTATAAGCCCAAGCAGTTGATACCCGACATTGGAGTAACTGTACCGGATACCTTTCAATGAATCCAGCTTCACGTTTTGCAATGCGTCATAAAAAGTTCGTTCTTCGATGTTATCGGAAAAGCTGTTGGGGAGTTGCGACGTATGCGCCAGTAAATAGCCAATTCTGACTGGTTCACCTGATAGATACTGCAGGCCGGAAAAACTCCCGGGAAGATATTTGCGGATATCATCGTTCAGCGTAAGTCTTCCTTCGATGAGGGCATGGGCCGCAAGTAGTCCTGTAAAAGTTTTTGTTATTGAACCGATCTCGTAGATAGATTTTGCTGTTGGCAACTGACCTGATCCGGGGCCCGTTTCGCCATAATTATAAGTGTAAGATTTTCCGTCACAACCAACGCCGATCGACACGCCAACACGCTGCCCGTTTTTCATATAAATCTTCACCAACTTGTCCACTGTGGAATCGAGCCGTGACTTCATGGGGTTGTCACTTCGCTGGCCTATGCAACAATTTGTCAGGGCAACCACCGCTATTCCGCAGACAAATTTCTTTAGCATTATTTTCCTGTTCATTCGTAAATTTTTTCGTTCAAAAGACGAAGGTGATACAATGTACGAATATTATCGTATTATTTCGATAATCTAAACGTCATTTATGTGGTGTTTTAAATAATTGTAGCGATTCTACGGTTATTGGCCTGCGCTGAACATGACTGAGCAAGAATGATTTCCCTTTTTTTGGTAAATTTGCTTGGTTTCCCTATTTTTGGTAAATAATGTGTTAGGCAAACTAAATAAGAATCACATTTAAATTAGTTCTTTTCAATGGTTGTACATTTTGAGAACCCTTACCTCGAAAAACTTTTTCAAGGTAAGGCTGTACCAGGAAAGCCGAAGTACAGTAGCGAGGTCGTCGTTAAGTTCAAAAAGACTATCCTGAAATTGAAATATGCTGACAATCTCAGGGAATTAAAAAGTCAACGAGGCTTGAATTTTGAAGCACTTAAAGGTAATTATAAAGGGTACTATTCTGTTAGGGTTGACTATAGCTATCGTTTGATTTTATCGTTAGATACAGATGGTAACCTGGCTGTTAACGATGTTGTTTTAATACATGATCTGACTAATCACTATCAATAATTATTTACTTTTTTAAATCGTTCCGGTAAAAAGTGGAAGATCAGCATTGTTTTCTACCGGCTTTATTTCACAATGAATAATTATAAAGTACTCAACTCAAGAGGCAAAGAAATTCATACAGATATTGCCTTGCATCCTGGAGATATTCTGCTGGATGAACTCGAAGCAAGAGGTGTGAGAAAGACTGTGTTTGCGGAACAACTTAATATGAAACCGAGCCACTTCAGTGAGCTGCTTCATGGAAAGCGGAATGTAAGTGCAGCTACAGCGCTCAAACTTGAAAAGCTATTAGGTATTTCTGCCGAATACTTTATGCGTGTACAGGTTTATTATGACCTGTTCATGGAAAGAAATAAACAGGAAGCTGTTGCTTAAGAATACGTCGGGATATCCGACGTATTCTTTTGAGTTAGTATTCCTCACTTCCCCGCAAATCTTAACCGGTCCCTGTAATGCAGACTGTCCTTCTTAAAATACCTGTCCGTCCATTTATCGTTTGGTTGTAACGTTCCCGACAACGGAGAGTTTCTTTTGGCCATTTCTGCCGCTACCCAGCGCGCACGGTAATGATCATAGATTCGCATCACTTCTACACCATAGCTATCCGCAATATCCGTATTGCCTTTGATTACCAGGTAATTTTCATCGTTCTTCTGTGATGCCGGATTCGACAAATTATGCGAGCCGCTGATGATCACCGGTGCGTCACTTGTAAAATCGACTACCACCACTTTCGTGTGTATCAGAATATTGCCGGCACCCGCGATCATTGCTTCTTTCAGCCAGGCTTCAAATCCATCATCTGCTAATGCCGTGGCGGCAAACTGCGCACTTTTATCGCGGTGAAATCCTGCGATCTTATTGGCATTGGTATTCTGAATGCCCAATCGCAGGATCGGATCACCGGCTTTGCCTGTCAATGCGTCAATTATTTCCTTTGGCAATACAAATGCCGTGGAGAACAACACATCCGTTTTTGCCGCATCGATGAGTTTGATAAAATAGGTAAGGTCTGCTTTGTCTTTGCGTGGAGAGAATCCCGGGAACACACTGGCTTTGGCATCCATCACATTATTCGCCGTTATCCATTTGCTGGTTTCGCCCGTCGTGATGGGTGTCTTATCTTCACCATTCCAGATCGTATTAAATAGCGCTTCATATTTCTCTGCAACTGGATTCACCGTTTTTCCTTTTTCTGTCCGCACTACATGCACCACGTTGGCCTGCCTGAATAATCCGTTGTGCGTAAAGTTGGTAGATCCGCATAGTACCATCACCGGCTTTCTTTTCATGTTGAGACCGCTACCTGTTACTTTAGACAATACAATAAACTTGTCGTGAAAAATGGCCGAGGTAGTCCGCTCTCTCGCGAGTTTTTTATCGATCAGTGGTTTTGCATTGTGTTTGTTCTCGGCAGTCTGCGCATCCCCTTTTTTCGAATGAAATAACATACGCACTTTCACACCGCGTTTCGCTGCAGCATTAATCGCATCAACGATTTCATGCCATTCATATTCATAGATGGCAATGTCGAGCGCCCACTTGCCATCTTTTGCAGACGCGATCACGTGAAGGATTTGTTTCAGTACATCACGCGCCAGCCACTGCTTCACGCCCGGTTCCACTTTTTCCAGGTCATCAACCGTCAGGTCTTTGAAGCCACCATGTTTTCTTTTTTCTTCCATCAGTTTTATGGCTTCGGGAAAGTTTCGTATGAATGCCTGACTCGCACCGGCAGCACGGTTGAACGTTACATTGTGAACACCATCTTCATCGCTGCTGGAAGTAGTGACTGTTATTTTCGGGCCTTTTAAAAGTGTCGGCTGGGTGGGCGTGCCATACATGGCGTGAACACGGTATGCATATTCCGAATCACCATATACTTTGTAATCACTCCAACGGAATTTTTGTATCGGCGCTACATCGGACAATATCAATGCGCCGGCATCGTGTGCCTGGCCGGGGAATGGCATCAATCCGGATATCCATTCCCATTTTGGTTTTTTATTGCCGGGATAGGGTGGAGGCAGTCGCTCGAGCGAGAAGCCTAACAGTCCTTTTCTTCTTGCGGCGGTTACATCGAAGGCAAGCAATACGCCTGTGGTGCCGGCAAACACCTTCATGGTGATGCCATTGAGCATGGCTGTCTTTCTCATAACGGAGAGGTTTAATGGTTATTCCTACTAATGTATTAATATTTTTTGCCGGAAGTAACCGTTTTTTCACCCTCTTAACCAGCAATCATGTAACTCACATCACAAAGATTCGATAGACGGGCTGGTCTTTTTTTCCGGTATATTTTGTTAAGAACAGGAGTTTACCCTCCAGTTGAAAGATAGCCTGGAACGAGGTGAATTGCTCGTTTTTGTATTCGGGAAAAACTACCGGCGTATGTTGCCTGCTAACCGGATCGTATTGAATTAACGAAGGAACGAAGCCGTTATAGCGTATATAATAGATAAAGTTCAGGTTTGTCCACGCAATGTGATTCTTTCTATTATAGAGAGAGTTGGGTGGTGTGAAATTTTCCGGCATACCCACATGTTCAAAGTTATTGTTTTGCAGGTCGAAGGTCCGCAAACTGTCTTCCTCACGGAGTACAAGATAGTTGCCGCATTTCAGCAGACTGCGGTCGGGTTGCAATGGCTGGTAGTGGTAAGTTCGCTTCCGGAATACTTCTTTGATTGTGCCTGATCCGGGAACCCAACCAAGAAGCCGGTTGCCGTTCACCAGGTAGAGTTGATTGTCCAGTATTTCTCCCCAGACAAAGTTTTGATCGGTGGGCATGATTGCCGCTACGCGAAGTGTTTGCTGGTGAATGGAAGCGATAAACAAATCGCGTGCACCTGTCTGTTTGTTTCGTAGAAAGCCGAGCGTAAACAGGCTGTCGTTGATTGTGTAAAATTTGTCGTTCAGCTCATATCCCTGCGAGCGGAGACTGTACACATTGCTGGTTGTATATTCCTGTGCGTTACCCGTAGTGGCAGGTGCGCTTGACTGAATGATATATTCAAAGACAGACTGGCCATCCAGTTGCTTTTTTTCAAAGCCATGGTAAAATATATGTGGACCGAGGAAAGCAACATCCGAGAAATTATTAAGCAGTGAGGAGTTATCACTCTTTAAACTGGCCGTGACCCATTTCGCATCAACCGGCCCGTCATCGGAAAAGGCGATAAGTTGCGTGATGCCCGCTTCGAGGTTGTACATACGGAGAGCAATCAGATCTTTTGACGTGCTGGTAAAAACAGCCGTGTAACCCATTTCGAGGGTAAGCGGCTTCTGCTGGTTCGTGAGCGGCTCCTGTTTTAACGTCTGCCGGTCGAGTCGCCGGAGCGAATGCCTGCCGCCATTCAGTATCGTGAAGTATACAAATTTTTTAGTAACAGCCTTTACATATACCAGCGATTCCGCAGGGAATTGAACCAGCATTTTTGTGCCATTGGGCGTACCGTCTGTCTGGTAAAGGCGAAAGTTTGGGGTGGAAAAGAAAAAACTGCCATCAATTTCTTTAGGCGTATCAACGAGAAATCCTTGCTTGTAACCATCCGTCGTTTTATTCAGATTTTTGTCTTCAGCGATCAACACCGGCTGCGCCGCCGCCGGGAGCTGCCAAAGAAACAGAAGGCCAATACAGATAAGTTTCATATTGTAAAATTGGCCGCCAAGGTAGCGTGGCAATGGCTCCTGTAATATGCCCTTATCAGGGTATTTGCAATGATTTTGCGCACTCAAAGAACCACATTACTTGCAAACCATAACTGTCCGTAATAGCGCATCACCTTACCTAAGTACTTGGAAGCAGGATGCCGGATGCCGGCGATAGGCCAGGCCGGCATCAAGTATTATCTGGTTTACCTGTTCATCTCGTTTGTCAATCAGATTTTTATATTTTCGCGGCGAATAAGTTGTTTAAAATCGACCAGAATTGCCGAGTCGACTGGTCATCAATCATTTACCACCAACTCATGAGAAAAATTCTTTCTTTTTTATTTGTATGTTTTACGCTCAGCTTGCATGCGCAGCAAATCAAACTCAGTTTTACTCCTGTTGCCAAGTTCGAAGATGATGTAGTAAGCTTTCATAAATACGGAAAATTTTTCTACTCGGATAAAGCTGATTACGTCAGAGAGCAGGTGTTCAGGTTCGCCACGCTTAAAAGAATGAAAAATGGCATTGAGCTTACTCAGTACGATGAGAATCTGAAAAAGATTAAGACATTATCGCTTGACAACAATCAAAAAGACCTGGGTCCTTTTCCACCACTGGTGCATTATGGTAAGACATTTATTTATGTGGTGTATTTTAAGTATATCAATGATGATGTAGTTAAAATGTACGTGACTAAAATAAATCCGGAAGATTTGTCGCTTATGGCTACAAAAGAATTGATGGAGTATAACCAAAAAACTCAGGGGATATGGAGCGCTTTCAAGGTACTTAGTGAAACCAAGATATTATTTACGGTTTCACCGGATCAAAAGAAAGTTTGGGTCGTTCACGCCAGCCCTACTTTATTTTGCAGTACCGTAATTGATGGCGATCTGAATGTCCTGCAACCTTCAGAAACAATACCTGTAAAGTTGAGTGGCATGAAAGTAATGGATAGCCATTTAAGCAACAATGGCGACAAAGTACTGCTTTATCGCTATAACGGCACAGATTCCTGGCATGGTGTTTTTTTTCATACCAGCGGTAAAAAACCCGTATTCGAGAATATTCGCGTTCCAGCTGGTGTATTCCCCAGCTACCTTCACATGTTGTTTGGGAAAAATGGTAAACTATTTTATGGGGGGCATTATAATGTTGAAAGAAATAGTGAGAAACAAATGGGGGTGGCTTTCGGAGAGATTAACATTGGTGAAAACGCAATCAAAACACCTGCACTATATCCTTATAGTGAAGAACTGAAAGAAGCGGTAAGGGATCTAAATTTTGCAACAAAGTCTAAAGGCACTATTGATTTTATTGATCAACACCCCAGTTACCTTCTAAACGAAATGGAAGACGGTACTGTTGTGTTGTCTGCTGATATGGCGGCTCGCACCAGCAGTGCCATCTTTGGCCGTATTGATTTTTTTAGAGGCCCCATCATTCATGTTTTTGTAAAACCGGACGGTAAAGCCACGATGGATCTTATAGCCAAAAATCAACAGTATGACGCTTCAACCAATTTTATCGTACGTGTTTTCAAGGATAAATTTGTTTGTATTTATGGTGATCTGCCAAAGGGCCATAAAAGAAAAGCTTTTATGATACCAGTAGCAAATGTTTACAACTCAAATGGTGAACTGCTTTCCAGGCGGTTTTTATTAGAGAATACAAAAGAGATGGAAGGAAAAATTATGATCGGTAAAGGGTCGCAAATAGATGACAACAAATTTATACTTCCAGTAGGCGAAGACAGGGTCAGCCTGTCAAGATATTACACAAGAATCAAACAACTGGCCTACCTGGATCTTTTTTAACTCTTTAGTTGTCATACTAAAAACCCTTTAATCCCGGGCCTTTGCCAGGGATGATTATTTAGATCAAAAATTAGTTGTTTCAGGGGATTGACTCCGGACAATACTTACACCACCTTCGGGGTTAACCATTCATTTTAAAAAACAACCTTAAATGAAAGCATTAACCCTAATAACCCTCTTACTGTCAACGACAATATGCCAGGCGCAGGTAAGACAACTTCCTGCCGAAAAAAGTAAAACAGCGGCGGAACAACCTGTGAAAATAAACTCCGGCGTTAAAAACATACCGGTAAAAACTACGGATGCTCCGGCAAAACAATCGCCCCCTCCGCCTCCCACACCGCCGCCGCCCGCTCCTCCACCACCAGCCCAGGCCCCAACTGTTGTTGATTATAAGTTGACAGATGTAAGGGTTAAGATTACCACGGGGCGTGATAACAAGGAAAATTCTTCAGAAGTGTATGTAAAGTTTTCTTTACCCGAACAGTTTAACGCTTCCTATTGCGCATTTGCCCAATGGAACCTCCAAAATGAAATGCCCGTGAACAGTGATGTTGAAGTGGGCCTTTACAAGCGCGCCAATGCCAACCTGTCGCTCATTTCCACCAAACTCACCATGAGCAATCCCGAGCAATTGCGTACGGGCGGAAAGGACATTTCGCTTACCGATATACAGGCGCACGGCGGACGGTTAATGATCAAATATTATCCCCACCTGTTTACCGATGCCTGGCGCATAGAAAACGTGACCATTACATTGGAGTTCAAAAATCAGCAAAACGAACTGCATCCTGTGTACGGCCGTAAAACGATTTCTTTTTCCAATGCCCGCACTTTTTTAAACGCCGGCAATGAACGTTACCTGATTTGTGAAGTAGGTACGGATTTAAGCGCGATGGTTTCTTATACGAAAAACTAAAGAGGGATAATATACTTCTTTTCAGACGGGGCACCCTTGCCTCGTCTTTCTATTTCCAGGCCTGTCCGATGACCGCACTGATCGGTGCCACCATCGGCGCGTTGCCGAATTTTTCATCCAATTCTTTTTCTGTTTTTCGTTTTATCTCTTCTATCCATGCAGGATTTTGCTTTTCGATTTCCTGGTAAAAAGCTCCTCCCTCTACCAGTCCATAAGCCGCTTCTTTTGCAGACGGACTGACGGCAGATTGCTTTACTTTTTCGATGATTGTTTTTGAAAATCCTGCATCCCTTACCAAATGTTCGATTGCCGTTTCATCGTTCATCGATGTAGCAGTGCCATAGGATGCCGGCAGCGGTTCGTGCAGGTATTGTCTTGCTATAGACAGCGTAATAAAAGAGACGGCGTTCTGTTCCAGCCTGTCCCAGGTCGTAAATATAAATTGACCTCCCGGTCTTAATACGCGACAGGCTTCTGCAAATGCTTTCGGCTTATCGGCAACAAACATATAACCAAAGCAACAGACCACGAGATCGATACTGTTGTCGGCAAAAGGCAATTGTTGTGCATCGACGTGTTGCCATGCAATGGCAAGATGGCTTAACTTCTTCTTTGCTTCCTGTAACATATCCGCGTTGATATCCGAGGCGATCAGTGTTGCCTGCGGCGGGATCCGTTCCCGGATATGCCGTGTAACGCGGCCCGTGCCGGCGGCAATTTCCAGGGCAACGGAGACGCCGGCCGGGTCAATCCGTTCGGCTACTTCCATGGCATAAGGCTCAAAGAATAAAGGCCCGAAAAACTGGTCGTAATAGGCGGCCGTATCTCCGCGGCCACCGTCGGAAGCTTTTTTCATAATTTGCCTTTTAATTGTGAATGGCTTAACGGTCAACCTGTTAGTGAGTTGTTTTATGGCTCCGTTTTTTATTAACTAAAAAGAATTTGGATTTTCCCCAAGCCCGTTTACATTTGTCCTCTGCATCGGGCCTTTTACGGGCCATTTTATTGTTCAGCCTCTTATTGTTACTGCCTCTGCCTCATAAGTTCATTGATTTGCGCAAACGTTGACAACATGTTACCGTCTGCGGGTTTTAGTAATTGCCTTTTTTATTTTATCGTAAAAGCCAGCATTTATGAAACTATCAGAATTTATCGCATTGCCCGAGGATCACAAAAGATTGACTGTTTTCAAAGAAAGCGTAGCCATTGCCAAACGCGAACTCCCCGACAAGCTCGTTTTTCTTTTCCAATTAAATGAGTATTACATCGAAGCGTTCTGTTGCTGCAAAACCAACGAGGTGCTTGAGTACCGGGTGTTTTTCAATACGGAACAACTGGCGCCCTATCTCGAGGATATCCGGATCGATCAGTTGCTGAATTAACCGGTTTAAAACTGGTAGAGCAGCGCATTGATATTCATTCCGGCGCCCACAGACGCAAAAACAACTTTGTCACCCGGCAGAATGGATTGTTCCCCGACCTTATTTTTAAGAATCAGGTCGAGCAGGGTTGGTATGGTCGCAACCGAACTATTGCCCAATGAGCCGATGGTCATGGGCATAATGCCGGCCGGCAGCGTTGGAATATCATAGAGCTGAAACAAACGTTCCAGGATGGCCTGGTCCATTTTTTCATTGGCCTGATGGATCAGTACTTTTTTTACTTCGGAGATCGGCACGCCGGCCTTATCGAGTGTTTGCTTCACCAATTGCGGCACATTGTTCAGGGCAAATTCATACAATGCGCGGCCATTCATTTTGATAAACATGTCCCTGCTCTGATCAGCAGGATCATAAGATTTATCCATTGTCAGCAAGGGAGCGTGCTCGCTGGCGAAGGTTTGTGCGCGGTGGCAAATGATGCCGGCCTTGCTGTTCTCCGCTGCTTCCACCAGCACAGCACCTGCTCCGTCTGCATAGATCATGGAGTCGCGGTCATGCTGGTCGATCACCCTGGAAAGCGTTTCCGTACCGATTACCAGGCAACGTTTGGCGTCGCCGGAACGGATATAGTAGTCGGCCTGGATAAGTCCCTGCAACCATCCGGGGCAGCCAAATATGAGATCATAGCCAATACAATCAGGATTTTTCAGTTGCAGATCATATTTAACCCTGGAGGCTATGGAAGGAACGATATCGGTGCGGTTCGAACCATAACGGACATTACCAAAGTTGTGTGCCACGATGATATAATCAAGGCTTTCCGGGTCTGTATTGCTGCTTTCCAATGCATCTTTTGCGGCGAGTACGGCCAGGTCGGAGGCCATCTGTTCCTGCTTCGCATAACGCCGTTCATGGATGCCGGTAATCTGTTGAAACTTTTCAATGATCCGCTGATTGGTACCGGTAACTGTCTCGCCGTCTTTTTGTAAGAAAGTATGAGAGAGAAAGGTACTGTTGTTCACAATTTGTTCCGGGAGAAAACTGCCGGTGGCGGTAATAACAGATTTTAAACGGTCCATAAAAGAGCAATTGAATGAGGAGATGAGCATCGATGTCTGCTAACCTATTACAATTTTTGGGCGCGAATGTTAATCCGGTACTATTTTTTGGCAGGGCAGCGCATAATCCGCTTGTTTTTTGTGTTAATAAACTCATTCATAGCGTACTAAAGAATTGTCAGCCTTGCATCATTTGCCGGCATTCCTGTTTCCGGTATGGAAAAAATGGTCGTTTCAGGGGATTGAAAGCCGCATTGCAATAAAGCATTTTTGAATAGTGATTCGATCAATATCATTTTTCAGCAATAAAAATGCAACATGAAGACATTGCGATCAGTACTCATAGCTGTTACTTTCTTAGCCGGCCCGGTATCTGCCCAGGTAAAACAATTGCCTGTTGACAGGAACAAAACAGTGGTGAAGGATCAGCCGGTGAAAATGCAGCCCGGCATTAAAACGAATACCGTCAAGCCTGCCGATACAGTTGTGAAACAGTCGCCGCCTGCAGTGGCAACTACCACCCAGCCACCGGCAGCAGCTACGCCGCCGGCTTATTACCTGGTATCGGCGAGAGTGAGGGTGGCTACCGGCGATGATAACAAAGAATTGCAGTCAGGAGCCGCGGTCAGAATATTTAAACTCAGTTATACACCAGGCGGCGCGAGTCCCGGAGATTTTAAAGCTTATCCGGGACAACGATTGTTGTTTGAAACCAGGGATGAACCAACAAGAGAATTTAAAGTCAATTCAACGAATGAAATAGATTTGAAAAGCATCTATTCTTTTAGCTACCAGCCAGTCGATATTATGCTCGGTTATGTGGAACCATATGGTTTCAAAGCTGTGATCACTTATTCCCCTAACTTTCCGCTGGATGCGTGGCGTATCAACAATGTGACCGTCGTTCTCGAAATAAAAGACAGAAATGGTAATCCACATCCTTACATGGGTTACAGAGAGATTCTTTTTTCTCCCAACAAATTGATGAAGGCAGGTGATAACACCCTGGAGCTGTTTATCGATAAAAATTTTATGAGGCAATTGTAAATGCATTGCCGGGGGCATCGTTTTTCTTGAAAAATGGAAAGGCCGTTTCCAATGGCCACCGGGTTGGCGAAAATATAATATTCATCCACCAGGTTGTCATTGATCAGTGAACGCACAAAGCCAGCACCACCGTACACAAGAATGTCTTTGCCGGGCTGCGATTTCAACGCTTTTTACGGCAGCAACCATCTCTCCATTTTCTACCTCAACATTTCTGCCTTTGATTTCTTTTTGTGTCCGGCTAAAGACAATTTTGCGCATATTGACCATCTGCTGCGCAAAGGAATATTCAGGACTATCGGGCTGGTTGTCGGCAACATTTTCCCAATAGTCGCAGAATTCACGCGTCATCTTGCGGCCAAGTAAAATCGTGTCGCTGGTTTCGGCAAGCTCAGCTATTTTCCTGAACATGGATTCATCCGGTTGGGCAGAGGTCCACATCCAATCGAGTTCGCCGGTTGGTCCGGCTACAAAACCATCGATGGTCATCTGAATCTGCAATTTTAATTTTCGCATAAAAATTGTTTTTAGAGTTTGTGTGTTACACAAATATCCGCATACCGCTGCTGGCAGTCAGGGTATGAACGCGACAAAAGAGGGGCGAATTGCGATGCAGGGCAGCCGTTAACTTAGTGTTGAATCACATTCCAGGTAAACCGAAGTGCCTTTGCCCGGTTCTGATTTGATATCCATGGAGCCTTTCAGGTAATTGATCCTTGAGTTTACGCTGCGCATACCCGCGGATTGCAATATATCTGTTTGCGAGGGATCAAAGCCTTTGCCATTGTCTTCAATGGTAATGGTTACGCGACCGGTGTCCTGTCGTATGACCTGCACAAGTATGGTGTCGCCGCCGGAATGTTTTACCGCGTTGTTGACCAACTCCTGTATGATCCGGTACACGACCACTTCCACGGTATTTTCCATTCTTTCTTCGAGGCCATAGATTTCACAATTCACTTTCAGCGATTGATCGCCGGAGAGACTCTCACAATAATCGGAAAGCGCTTGTTTCAACCCGAGCTTCAGCAACGCTTCAGGCATCATGTTATGGGCAACACGCCGCATTTCGCTGATCGATTCGTCGAGTTTATTCAATACTCTTTCAAATGCCAGGCTGTTTGATTCCGATGTAATGAGGTTTCCTTTCATAGACCCTAACTGGAGTTTGACACCGCTGAGCAGTCCGCCAAGACCGTCATGCAGGTCCTGCGCCAAACGGCTCCGCTCTTCTTCCTGTCCTTTGAGTAAAGATTGCGTTGCCAGCAATTGTTTCTCCGCTTCTAATTCGTGAATACGCTGTTGCTGAATCTTCCTGCGGCTGTTATAGTTTCTGTATAACAATACAAGGATGATGAGCAGTGCCGCGGCACCTCCCAGCAACACATAATTGAGCAGATTTTTTTGCCTGAGGTCTGATTGTTGCAGTTTTATCTGGTCTTCTTTTTTCTCCGTTTCGTACCGCATTTCCATTTCGGAGAAGGTGATGGCTCTTTTACTGCTTTGCAGGCTGTCTTTGGTTTGATCATATTTTTCGTAATACGCATAGGCTTCTTTGAAACGGCCGCGTTCATAAGCGATATTTTTCATCAGCCGGAAGAATTCATTCTTCTCAAAAATGTCTTCGCTTTCTTCAAAATAATTTTTTGCCTGTTGCGCATGTTCATCGGCCAATGCCCAGTTTTTCTGGCGGTACGCTATCTGGGCCTGCAGCAGATGTGCATCTGCGAGATAGCTGTCCTGGTCCAGCTCCTTCGCCAGCGTAAATTGTTTTGCCGCAAACAATACAGCCGAATCCATTTTGTCCAGTTCCAGGTATTCTTTGCTGATGTTGTAATAGGCGTCGGCTAGCGGGTATTGAAATTCTTTTTCTTCCAGCGATGGCAGGTATTGCAAGCGCATACGCAGCGCTTTTTCTGTTTGACCGTTATCATAAAAGTTGCCCGCTTTCTGCATCATGTATTCCGCCAGGTTTTCCTGTGCCTTCCTGCTTGTGTATTTGGAGGTGATCGCAATGGCCTTATCGATGTACTCATCGGCTTTCTTCAGATTTTTAACGGTGCTGAATACGGTGCTCAGGTTGCGGTAAAGATCCGATAGCATTACATCGGCCTTGTTTTGCGGTGTACCGGATTTTTTGACAAAGGAAGGATCTTCCAGTATCTGTTGTGCCCGTTGATAGTAGTAAATGCATCTGTCATAAGCGCTTTTCCAGTATTTGATATTGCCCATGTTATAAAGCACCCCGGCCTGCAGTTGAAGGTTGTCGTTTTTTACAGCAGACTCGCAGGACAAACGATAATAGTACAAGCCTTCCTCATATTGCTCAAAGGAGCTGTACCATAATCCCAGCAGGCGGTAACAATTGGTAATGGCATCGCGCTCGCCCACCTTCAGGCTTTTGTCCAGCGCTTCTTTTAATAGTTGAAGGGAAAGGTCTTTGTCTTTTTCGATCAATTCATGACCTGTTATTCTCAGGCGGTTCACCTGTGCGGTATCCAGCGGCATGCGCCGAATCTCTTCAATACGTTGCAGCACGTTGTCACCCGGCTGGGCGATGGTTTTTAAATAAAGAAACGGGAGCAGGACTAGCAGAATAATGGTTGGTTTCATGTCCTGAAGTTAATATATCGGCTCCGTTTGAAAGGGTTGGAAAGAGGAATGTAGGTTAGCGCCTTGTTGTATCAGCAGCTTTTAAAGATTCCAGGTGTTCCCGCAGTTCCTGGTATTGATAGGTTGTGTCCGGAACAGCACCCGGTGGTTCAGGATGCGGGTCTGGCGAAGGGAAGAAAATATTCCGTCCGATAAAAGCGGCGATTAGAATCAATGAGGTTATCGCCAGGAGCAATACTATTCGGTTGCGCTCTTTAGTAACAGGGGTTGCCGGGGGAGTATTTACGGACTGACTAACCTCCGCATCCAGCATATAACCTTTTTTCGGAATGGTGCGGATGCAGATTTTGTTCGTGTCCTCCAGCGCCTTGCGTAAAAACGAGACCGCCTGGTGAAGTGCGTCATCCGCTCCGCCATAGTCATTCCAGATTTCCCGGATGATGGATTCGCGGCTTACGAGTTCACGAGGACGCGAAGCAAGCAGGCACAAAAGTTTCATTAAACGCGGTTCCAGTTTGGTTTCGGTTCCGTTGACGAGGTTGGTCACAACATTCCTGCCGGTGTCGATCAGGAACTGTTCATCGATGAGGAATTTGCCTGTTTCCATTGAGCCAAAACTACTTAAATATGCGAAGTGTTTGCCTCCGGCAGCAAGTCTAAAGGTTCTCCAAAGGAAAAGCAAAGTCTTTCCATAGGCCACTACAGCCGCCTGCGGCGGAATTTCGGAGGAAACAATATAACATGACCAAGCTCTTCGTCGTTTTCTTTTGCTGTTTTCTGCAGGCCAGCCCATCAACTGCCCAGGCGGACCTGCACCGGTATATCCGGCTTCATATACAATACTATCAGGAAGATGGGGAACGCTATTTAGGCGTATCACCGGAGTTGGTCACATCGGGTACAGACCTGCTTTCGGCCGCCATGAAAAAATACCCGCGCCGGTTCCGGTATGTGTTGCTGAACAAAACCAGGTTCCAGGGGATTTATGAAAAATATTACCCGGATACGATAAGGATCAACCGGCTTTTTACGGATACACTCGCACACGATTCATCTTTTATGCGGGTGTTTACACAGCTTTCACAGCCATTTATAAAAAAGGAAAATCGCCCGGTCAGTTTTACCAGAGAACAAATGATGAAGGTGGCGGCCCGTTTTTTTTATTGCCAGTCGGTACGCAACGATACGACCATATCCACTACCATTTGCATCGGCAGGAATGGACTGACCAATCTTGATACAGGAGAAGATCAGGCATTGCTGGAAGCCTTTTGTTTCGAAGCCATCTTTGAAAAATATTATCAATCGCCCGGTGTCAGGAATCAGTTTATCAAAAACTTTCTGACTTATGTGGAAGAGGGGCAGGCGAGATACAGTTATCTCTTGAATGATCGTGAGCTGTATCTCGTCAGTGTGCGCAATTATTGTTTTGAAAAAATGGAGAACGACCGCGAATTGGAAGAGGCGCTGATGAATTATTATGAGGAGAGCAGGGAGGGCTGGGGGATGTTGATAGCATAGAAAAAGGGGATGTAAATACATCCCCCGGTCGCTTAACTAAACGTGCTCAAAAGAAACCAAACCTGCTTTCGCAGGTCCACTGCGCATTAACCACAGTATTTTTCGATCAGCTTCCTGTCTTCACCCACACGGCTTGCTTTCCGTGCGAGGTATCTCAGGTAAGGCTGCATGATTTTTAACGGTCCTGCCAAATTCATTTCACTGATCTCGTTTACGATTGCCAGGTGAGTGAGATTTTTTGGTACGCCTTTCTTATTGGTCAACCCGTCAGCCGCCAGACCGTAAAGGATGTACAAGGCATTCTCGAAGCCGGTATGTCCGGGCTTTACCAGTACTTTAAAGCGCACTGCTTTTTTGGATTCATTGGCGAAACGATGTACCACACCTGCTTTTGCTTCGATTTCGGTGCCGGGGTGCAGTACATATTTTTCGCCGCCGGCATAAATGGTCAACTCCCCCTGGAGTACCCGGAATATTTCCGAGTACGTTTTGTGTGTATGAGGAGGAGTGCCGCCGCCGGGCTGCAGATCCACATCGATCTCCGTGTACAGGTAACCTGTTTCTTCTGCTTTGTGCAGAAACGTGATCGTGTCTTTCTGGACGGGATTTATCAGTTTCCGGGTCATTTTTTTCGTTTGTTACTTTTTGATAAAGGTTGATTGAACAGGCCTGCCGTTGTCTGTAAAGCGCAGCACGTACGAACCATTTTTCAGACCACCGAGCGGGATGATGGTGGTAAGTCCGTTGAGCGAACCTGTCTTCACCACTCTTCCCTGCATGTCGATCATTTGCCATGCGGCTGCTGTGGCTGTGCTTCGTGTTACGATCAGTTGCTCTCCCGCAGGATTCGGGTAAAGAGAGAGCTGATCGCGGCCCTGCCATACCAGTGTAACCACAGAGGAGAAACGTTCGCTGCTGTCCTTATCCACCATGCGCAGACGGAAATGATAAGTACCTGATTCGGGAAGTTGATAATCGTATTGATAGTGCTGTTGGTCGTTGCGGTTGCGGGCTGCCACTTCTCCCAGTTTGGTAAACCTTACACCATCACGGCTTACGGTAATATCAAACCGGTCGAGGTTGCTTTCCCAGGCAGTTGACCAGTTCAGTCTGGCAATACCGTTCTCGCCCCGCACACCAAAACCATTCAATACAAGTGGTAATGTGATCGGCATGGTAACACTGCTGCGCGCAGGATTCGAAGGTTGATAACGGATAACATTGTTTCCAAAATCATTGTATTCGAATATTGCAAAGTGATAGGTGCTGTTGCCCTGCAGACCTTTGACGGTAACGGCAGATGCATTGCCTTTATACACCACATATACATCCGTGCCCAACAGCTCGCCGCTGCCAAACACCACGTTGAACATATAATCGTGATCATTAACAGGCGTTTGGTTGACGGTTGCTGTTCTGCGTGCCAGTACTATGCGGTATTGGCCGGAACCGTTGTTCCACTGCAGGCGGACAGAGTCGGCCGCATAAGGAGTACAAATGAGGTTAGTGGTTGCCGTTGCGGGTGCACCGATGGTTACAAAAGATCCGCGTAATGGATTTGTAATATATACCGGGGCATTGTTACCATTGTATTCAACTACTGACACATGATAGTTCTGTCCGCCGGTGAGTCCCGTAACGGTTACGGAACTTCCCGTACCGGCATAGATCACGTAATTTCCGGCGGCAGGTTGTGCACCGCTGCCGAATACGGTATTGGCGGTATAGCCAGTGAGATTTACCGGAGTAGCATTCACCGCATCAGTTGCGCGGATCAGTACCAGGCGACCTTCACCGTTTCCATTCGTCCATGAAATAGTTGCCTGGGTAGCCGTAACGTTCGACACAGCAAAAGTGGAGGCTCCGATTGTTGGTGCAGTGACGGTAGAACGGTTGCCTGTTGCCGTTGCTGTGGTCAGGTATTTCGTAGTGGCGCCTGTTCCATTGAACTCGAACACTTCCAAATAATACGTAGTACCAGGCTGAAGGTTGGTCAGGTCGAAATTGTTGCTGTTTCCATTATAAACTACATACTGTCCGCTGCCCAGATCAGTACCTGCACCGAATGAAGCGTTTGCCGTATAAGAAGCGGCATCTGCCGGATCAAACGTAACGGCGTTGTTTGCTCTTGCTACCACAATGCGATTGGCGCCATTGCCATTCGTCCATTTTACATTGAACCTGTTTCCTTCAATATTGACGAATTGCAGGTTGCTTGCAGGTGTGGTAGGTGCAGATACACTGGTAAGCGTGGTGAAACTGGCGCGTGCCGGATTGTTTCGTTGGAATGCAGGACCGTATGTATTGGGTGCTGTATAACCAAAGGCAGCAAAATGGTAAGTGACACCGGGTTGGAGATTGGTAACCGTAACATTGCCGGCACTGCGGTCAATGGTATAGTTGCCGTTGCCCAGCGTTTGTCCGCTGCCAAAAGAAACGGATACGCCATACAACACACCATCTACAGGTTCCTGGTCTACAGCCGAGTTGGCTTTACCTACCATCAGGCTGCCCGAGCCGTTACCCGGATTCCAACTCAAGGTAATTGAGGTCTGGGTAATATTAGTCGCAACTATATTACTCGATTGAACGGTTGGCGGGGACAGCGTACTGATGGTTCCGGATGCAAAAGCATCTGTGTAGTAGGTAGGTTTTCCATTGATGATATTGAATTCAAACACCCTAAAACTGTAAGAGGTGCCGGCAGTGAGTCCGTTGACATCGCAGGCGTTGTTACTACCGGCGAATAATACAAATTCGTCGGGAGCAATCTGCGTGCCGTTGCCCAAAACGGGATCTGCCGTATAAGTGATGTCGTCGACCGGCAAGCTTGTAACAGGACCACCTTTCTTACCGATTACGATACAATAGTTGCCGTTGCCGCGTGTCCAGCCAACCCGCAACGAAGCGCCATACGATACTCCGCCCAATGCTGAAGGTGCAACGGTCGGTTTGGATAATGTTGCGGCGGAAAACCGCGTTGGTGTTTTTATATAGACCGGAGTATTGCTGCCATTGTATTCATAGAAGGCAAAATGATAAGTAGTACCGGGTTCGAGGTTATTGATATTGTCTCCGCTGTTTACGAAGTTTCCATTGCCGATTTCGCTTCCGCTGCCATAATTCTGCGAAGCCGTATACTTTGTAAGGTCTTCGGGTGTGGCGTCAACAGGACTTCCTTTTTTGATTAGCACCAATCTTCCGGAACCATTACCGTAGGTATAGTTCATCCGCATGTAATCGGCACGCAGGTTGGTGATGTAAGGGTTGGATACATTCACGGTGGGTTCTTTGGCCGTTGAGAAAACACCTCTTGGTGCATCAACGGTTCTATACTTGATTACGCCGTTCACCACGATGTAGTCAAACAACTGGAAGTAATAATCTTTTCTTGGCTGAAGCCCTCTGACTTCGGCTACGAAATGATCGGAATCATATACCACATATTCACCACTCGCCAGTGTCGCACCTTGTCCAAACTGGATGTTTTCCGCATAATCTGTGCCGTCAACCGGCACGCCGGTGATGGGGCCGTTTTCACTGGCCACCAGCATACGTTTCGTGCCATTACCATTGTTCCATCGGGCCTGCAGGCTCAGGCCATCCGTCGTATACTGTGTAAAGCTGTTGGCTGATTGGGTGGGCCGGTCGGCTGTAGTGAAGCTGGTGGTGGAACCCGGTGTAAGGTAAACAGGCCCGTCGGCGCCATTATAACTGAAGACGGCTACATAATAAGTCGTAGCGTTTTTCAGATTGTTTACCTGATTGCTGCTGGCGGCTCCGTTGTATACTACATAGTTACCCGCACCCACTTGTGTGCCAATTCCGAAATTGGAATTCGCTGAATATTTAGTAAGATCGGATGGCGTAGCGGTTACCGGAGAATTTTCGCGCACGACAACCAGCGTCTGTGACCCGGAACCTTTTGTCCAGTTTATATAGGCACTCGCAGGTGCTATGGTAGTGGCGGGAAGGGCCGATGCCTGGGTTTGTGGCGTAATGGCCGTTGAAAAAGTAGCCGTTGCGGGCGTGGAAAGATATTCTGTTGAAAACCCGCTGCCATTGTATTCAAAAATAGCAATTCGGTAGTTTGTGGCAGGCTGCAATCCGTACACTATCAAAACACCGCTGTTCAGGTCACCGACAATATATTCACCCGGAGCAAGCGTATTGCCCTGACCGAATACAGGATTGTCGGTATAATCCACCCCGTTGACCGGCAAGCCGGTAATAGTGGTGTTGGTGGTCATCACCACGATGCGGCGGGCGCCATTGCCATTAGTCCATCTTAAGGTGAAACGGTCACCATCTACATTGCTGGATGCCAGCGCACTTGAAGGGGTTGTCGGAGGTGCTGCATGCACCACCATTTGACAAAGCAGGAGTAAAAGAAGTAATAATTGCTTCATAGACTTGTTGTTGAGCGGGCAAAACTACCGGAGCAGGCAGGCGGGGTCAATCCTTATATTTCAGGAAATGGATGAACGGCATCCGGCTCCCTAAAAATCAGGATATATTGCGTCCGCATTTTACCGCAACTTTGCCCTCCACCTACACATGAAGAAATACATACTTGTTCTACTGTTGGCCATTACGGTGTCCGCATTGTATGGCGAGTCGGACCCGGGCCGTGGCAATTTGCCAGACGATCAGCGCATTGCCGACTCCATACGCATAGATTCCTTTATCCGGGCAACCTCATCCAATCCGGATTTGACCGAGGCTGTTCGTATACAACTTTTCAAAGAAGCTGGTGTACAAAGCAATCAGAAAGGATTCCGGCGCCTCGAAGCAATGACCCTCATGGAAATCGGAAGCTTCTATTTTAATGCCGATAACTACGATAGCGCCAGGGTGTTTTTTACAAAAGGGTTCGAATTTGCCAAACAACATAAGCTCGACCGCGCCGCCTGTAATTTTACCAATAACATAGGCTCCTGTTACCTGTTGCAGAACAAACCCGCACGTGCCTTGCAGTTTTATCTTCAGGCGATTGACTACGCCAGGCAGGACACGGCTCTCAGCGCCAGTGCATTGCTCAATGTTGCCACCATCTTTTGCGACCTGCATCAATATTCAAAAGCTATTTCATATAGTGAAATAGCACTGCGCGGCGGCGATAAAGTTGCGCCGGTTGTGCGGGCCAGTGCACATCTGCGAATTTTAAAATCCCTTTATAAATCAGACAGAGCGGCGGAAGCTCCAGCACAGATTGCCGCAATCGAAGAACTGCTGCAGGCCGGAGATAATCCTGTCATCCGCGCGCAATTTCAGGTGCTGCAAGGTCATCACCTGCTGGAAACCGGGTTTTCGCAAAAAGCCGATCTGCTTGCCGACGCTGCTTTAGGATTGCTTACAGATGAAAATGAAGACTATCTGTCAGCCGAGATATATAATCTCAAGGCCATGACACAACTGGCGCTGCATAACACAAAAAATGCTACCCTTTACCTGGCAAAAGCCCTGGCCATTGCAAAGAAAAAAGGCGAGTGGATGTTGCTGCGGGATACTTATTTCAATATGGCCAAAGCAGCCGAGGCTGGTAAACAATTCGAAGAAGCCAACCGCTACCTCCATCTTTATGAAGAGTTGAAAGATAAGACAAGGGGAGAGGAAGTAGCCGTATTGCTGAATACACTGGAGTCGGAATATGAAACGGAAAAACGCAGCCGGCAGATCAACCAATTACAACTCGAGCATTCGTTGCAGGAAGGACAGATACGGCAGAAAAATCTCATCAACTATGCATTGATCGGTGCGTTGATCATCACAGCCGGATTGTCGTTATTGCTTTACCGGATCTACCGGCAAAAACAGCAACTGCAGCAACGGATGATCAGTGAACTGGAAAAAGACCGCGAGCTGGATATTACCCGTTCCATATTGCTGGGCCAGGAAGAAGAACGTAAGCGTCTGGCCAAAGACCTGCACGATGGATTGGGCGGAATGTTGTCTTCGGTGAAATTTGCCTTTCAGCGCTCGAAGGCCACAGATGGCGCTTCGATCAATGAAACGCGCTACACGCACGCATCTGACCTGCTGGATCAATCGATCACCGAACTGCGCCGTATCGCGCACAACATGATCCCCGAATCATTGGCCAAATATGGCATCGCTGCCGCTATCCGTGACTACTGCACGAGCATTAATAAATCAGGCGAATTGAAAGTGGTGTTTCAATCGATGAATGCGGATGATGTAAAGCCGGATCTTACCGTCAGCAATACCATCTTCCGCATCGTGCAGGAACTGCTGAACAATGTGCTGCGTCATGCGCAGGCGCAACAGGCAATCGTACAATTATCGCGCGAGAGCAATACACTTTCGATAACTGTGGAAGATGATGGGCGCGGGTTCGATCTTTCCGTGTCGGCGAAGGAAGATGGCATGGGCTGGTGCAATATCCGCAACAGGGTTAAATTTTTAAAAGGACAAATGGACATACAATCATCTCCGGGAAATGGTACCTATGTTCATGTTGCCATAAATCTGAAATCATGATCAGCGTATTGATAGTAGATGATCATACTTTGGTGATCGAAGGCATCAAGACATTGCTGCAGGATGCACCGGGCATCAGCTATGTGGGGCATGCAACATCTGCCGGCAGCTGCCGCGGTCTGTTGGCCCAGCTCCGCCCCGATGTGGTATTACTCGATATCAATCTTCCTGACGAAAGCGGCATCGACCTCTGCGCGGAAATAACACATGAGTATCCCACGATCTCCGTATTGGCCCTGACCACCTACAACCAGGAAACGACCATCCGGAAAATGATGGACAGCGGCGCCCTTGGTTATATTTTAAAAAATGTAACCTGCGACGAATTGAGTACCGCTATCCATACGGTTTACGAAGGAAAAACATTCCTGAGTTTCGATGTGGCCAAAACCTTGCAGAACTCTTCTTCCAATGACCCGCTGGTACCGGTACTTACACGCAGGGAGAAAGAGGTGTTGATGCTGATTGCAGAAGGATTCAACACCAAGGAAATTGCCGCGCGGCTGTTTGTTGGATCTACAACGGTTGATACCTACCGGAAAAATTTATTGGTGAAGTTGAATGCCCGCAATACAGCGATGCTCATCCGCATGGCAGTCGTACATAAACTGATCGAGTTGAATTGAAATAAGGCGTAAGGCATAAGGCCCGACACTTCGGGCTAAGGCGTAGGGTGTAAGGCGTAGGGTGTAAGGCTATTTCAGTGATTTGAGGTAGTCGATCAGGGCGGATTTTTCAGCGTCCGACATTTGCCAGTGTACACCGGTCTGCGCTTTGGAGCCATCACTTTTGAGATCTTCATCAAGAAACCGGAAGAATAATTCCTCTGTATATGGAACCGCAATTTTAGCGGAATCGCTGAGGTAGCGCCATTGGATATTACAATCGCTGACTCTTTTCCCCGAAGGGCCATGGCATCCCTGGCAGCTTTTAAAAAGTGTGATGCGCGACTTTTCCCGGTCGAATAAATTTTTTCCTGCCAGATTCTTCCCCGATTTGTAAATGCTTTCACCGTCTGAACTGTACACCGATTTCGCACAACCGGTGACAAGAATGACTATCAGGAAAAAGAAACTAAAATGTTTGCTGCTCATATTTTTTCAATTGTAGGCAACAAAACTAGCAGCAGCCGGAGCGGCTGAATTGAACGAATCCGACAAAATGGGATTTGGCTAAAGTGGTGTAAAGAGGCTTTCCATCTTCACTTCAGCATGAACGCGACCGGTGCAGTGTTCGTTATGTTTAACGCCGTAAGACGTGACAAATGTCAGAAAGAGCGTTTTCCTGGTTTGGGTCTGTTCGCGGAAAGCATTGACCTTGTTATCCAATTCGGCCGCGTACTTTTTATCGATAACAAATTCATCCCGGGCAAACTTCATTTCGCAGATGTTGATGCACCTGTCCTGGCGATCGAGCAGGAGATCAATCTGCGCCCCCTGCCGAGCCTGATTTTTGGCGGATTGATAACGCCAGGAGGATTCTTCTGTCAGTACGCCTGCAATATCCAATGCTTTTTTAATCTGCGGCGTATGTTTCAGACAAACCGCTTCAAAGGCGAACCCGCACCAGCTTATATATGAGGGCGTTTGTGACTGCCTGATCCACGTCCCCTTGCCCGTAGCTTTTGAACCTTCAATGAATTGTTGGTAGAAAAGTGAATACTCATCTGTCAGGCGGTAAATACTTTCATTGACAGACTTACCAAAAGGCGTATAAGGTGTAATAAATCCGGATTCTTCGAGTTCTTTCAGAATTTTACTGGTACCGCCGCCGGTAGTGAGTTTGCAGGCAACAATAATCTCCTCTCGCGTCAGCCCCTTTCCTTTTTTCGCCAGTGCGCGTACTATTTTTTCGTGTTGATGCGGGTGCGCAAATAATGATTGGAACAGATTGTCAAATTCGTTTTTCAATAAACCATTTTGCGTGAAAAATAACCGGTCGATTACCTGGGCCGAGCTTTCTCCTGGTAAAATATGCTGAAGATAGAAAGGGACACCTCCCATGGCCATGTATAGCTGCATGATCTGGTACTGATCAAGAGAAATTCCTTTGTTGAGCAGGAAGGCGGCCGTTTCATCTAACGTGAAAGGCGACAAGCGAATTGTTTGTGTGACCCTGTTGTGTAAGCCACCACGGTCGTTGAGCACCTTTTCAATCATCCATGATGCGGCTGACCCGCAAATGACAACTTTTAAATTGTTGCGCTTTGTTCCCGAGCTATTCCACCAGTGATCAAATGCACGGAGGAAGTTTGAACGGGGTGTATTTAACCAGGGAAATTCATCAAAGAAGAGTACTACCGGCTTTTCTGACGACAGATTATTTAACAGGTAGGTATCCAGATTATGAAAAGCCTGCAGCCAACTGCTTACCAGAGCGATCGGTACAGGGCTTTTGAGTGCAGAGCCAAGAGCCAGGCTGAAGTTTGCCAGTTGCTCATTTAAAGATGCACCATGTATACCTGTTAACTCAAAAGCGATGTGTTTTTTCAGATGAGTCCGGATCAGATAAGTCTTCCCCACACGACGACGTCCATAAACCGCAATAAGTTCCGGTTCATTCGAGACCAGTTTTTTGTCCAGGATGCTGGTTTCTTCACGGCGACCAATCAGTGATTTCATAATGTATTAATTATGAATTGCTTATATTAAAGCAGCCAAATTCTGGCGAATTATATTTTTTATATCTCTCCAAAATTAATCTTTTTTAGTCTATTCTGGCGAGTTATAATTTTTATATCTCGCCAAAATTATTCCTTTTTAGGCCATTCTGGCGAGTTATAGATTTGATACTCCGCCGGTATTTGGGCTCATGATAGCTTTGGCTGTTGTCCATTCCATCCCAATCAACAACGTCATTACCACGATTTCTACGGAAAAATAGGCGAGTCCGATAATACGCAGCCGCTCATAAAACACGAGCACCAATAACAATGTCGTCAAACAATAAAGCGCATTGACGATGGCGACAATTTTTAATGGCAGGGATGGATTTGCCGGGTTAGTACAATAACAGACAAATGAGAAAAAAGCAAACGTGACCGCCGCTGCCAGCAAATAATAAAGCATGCCGACGGGCATGCCAATATATTCCTCAAACCGGATCAATAATATATTCATGGCAGCAGTCAGCAGAGCGCCTGCTCCATCTATCAGGAACAATTTGCGTGGCTGGACACGAAACCCGTTAACCAGTTTTTGAAAAGGCATACACAATGTTAAACCTATTCGTCCACTTTACGTGCGGCCCAATACCGTACGCCTTCCTACCGGTAGTACTTCTCTTTTATCTCGGGGATCAACGCGGTCAACTTGCGTATCCGCGTTTCATCACTCGGGTGAGTGGATAGAAATTCGGGTGTCTTTATTTTATTCAAAGCCGACATCCGTTGCCAGAAAGGGATGGCTGCATCGGGGTTGTATCCCGCCATCGAGGCAAAGATCAATCCCAGTTTATCGGCTTCGCTTTCCTGCATGCGGCTGTTGGGTAACGACAAGGCAAAGTTGCTGCCCACCATGTAGAGCGCAAGGAACAACAGTTGCGTTTCCTGTTTTTTGTTTTTCAAAGCTTCCTGCAATACCAGGCCGCCAAAGTTCACCAATAACCCTTCACTCATTCTTTCATTACCATGCCGGGCAATAGCATGTGCAATCTCATGGCCCATTACAACGGCAAGGCCTTCTTCTGACTGCGTGACAGGCAGCAATCCTGTATACACCACCACTTTTCCCCCGGGCATACACCAGGCGTTTACCACATTTTCATCGATGGTATTGAAGGCCCATTTGAAATTTTTGAGGTCTTTCGCGATCTTATTCTCATTCATATAAGTTTCCACAGCCTGTTGTATGCGCATACCCACGCGCGTCACCATTTGCGCACGGTCATCGTATTGCGACAGCGTGCGGCTGTAATTCACTACGGAGTCGTATTGGCTGAAGGATAGTTCCCTGATCATAAAATCCGGTACGAGGTTAAGCTGCTTGCGACCGGTAACCGGTACCGTTTTACAACCCGCCAGCAGAAAGACTATCAGCAGAATGCTGAGTGATGTTATTGTCCGCATGTTTGTGGTTTATTTCATGATCAGTTCAAAATCACCGGTGGTTGTACCCGGGCTGTAAGCCGGTGGCGCATTCCTGGTCACCTGCCTTTCTTCCCTGAAAGTGCCCTTGATTTTTTTCGTCAGATGATCATACGTGCCATCCAATACATGTTTGTACGGAAAGTAATCAAAGCGTATGACGATCCTGTTGCCGGTGATCTCGTAGCTGGCTGGTTGCGGTGTTACATATTCCCATCCTTGTTTGGTCCAGGTGACCTGCCGGCTCTGGAGGAAAAAAGACAGCGTGGTAATCGAATCCACAACAGTGCTGTTGTTATTTCTCCAGCTTCGTGCACCACGCCAGGAAGCATCATCGAGCAGCTGTTCCCAATTTTTGATTTGAAGATTCGGTTTCAGTTGAGGCTGTGCTGCTTCGTGCCGCGGAATGGCGGCCGGGATCGGCTTAACCGGATGTTGCGCCCGTAACTGGCATACAACGCAAAGCAGCATTGGTAACAGGAACAGTTTTCTTTTCATAGAAAAACAGGTTTAGGGTTGACTGATTTTCGTGTAAAAATGCGGTTATGCCCCACTTCCGGCAATCCCCCATTAAGATGATATATGACTGAAGCAAATCCCCCGTTCGGGGGATCATTTACTTAATAACCTGTTCTTTATTTGTGCATTGGTTCCACCGAAAACCATTTGTGATGAAGTTGCCAGTATCAGCTATTTGTGTCATTCTGTTATTGATCTCCTGCAAAGGAGACCGCAATAAGCCGTACCGTATACCCGATCTTCCGCAGAAGACGGGTGACCAGCCCGCTGTCGTTGACAGCCTGATCAGGCAACTCCGGCAAAATGATCTCCATGATACCTCGCGCGCAAAAAGTATGATGACGCTGGCGATTAATTATGAAACGGTGGATTCAACCCTGGCCGATCAGACCTACCAGCAGGGAATACAATTTGCAAAAAGTAAAAGCCTGGATTATCTGACCGGCATGCTTTATCATAACAAGGGATATTTTTATTGGGCAAACGGTAATCTCGACGCGGCAGTGATCTTCATGGACAGTGCGGAATACTATATGATAAAAAGCGACTATCCGAAACGCGAACAAAGTATCGCCAGCAATTGGGGCACAATGGCCAATCTTTGGCGGGAAAAGGGCGATTATAAAAAGGCGATTAACTATGGCTATAAGTCCATCCGGATGTATGAAAAGATAGGCGCCGTGAATAAATTGCCATTCGCCTATGTGGATATGGCCAATTATCACAAGGAAATGAACGAGTTTGAAAAAGAGGAGAGCTGCGCGCGAAAGGCGCTTGATGCGTCGCGCTTAACAGGTGTGCCTGCAGACTATTTTGCTTCATACTATCGTATCGGTCTTGCGCTCAATATGCAGAACCGGTACAAAGAAGCCGACATCTATCTCGATTCCGCCGCATTGTATTACGACGAAAATTTCAAGCCTCAATTATTGATCAGTTATCACCTTGTCCGCGGGTTGCTGGACATGAACCTGAATCAACTCGACAGTGCCGAAGTGCATTCTGCCTGGGTAGTAAATGCTTCTAAATACAATCCACAAACCTTTGGAAAAATTCAGGGCTTATTACAAACGGCAAGAGTACTGACATTAAAAAAATCATATCCCGAAGCGGAAAATTTGCTCAACGAAGCAGAGCGCGAGATAGAGAAAGGGGCAGCCCATTCACACCTGGAAGTATTGCTCGACTACCAGAGCCGGCTTTATGAGGATTGGGGCAAAAGCGACAAAGCATTGGCCTATTATAAAGAATACAAAGCCGTGACCGACTCCATGGCAAGCGAACAGAATAAACACTATGCGAGTCAACTGGAAGTGGAATTCGAAACGGAAAAGAAAGAATCCCAGATAAAATTGCAGCAGGCCAGCATTCACCAGAAAAATATACTCAACTATGTATTTGCCGGCAGCACCATCCTTGTACTGCTGCTGACATTTTTAATCTACCGGACCTACCAGCAAAGGAGAAAACTGCAACAGCAGCGGATCCAGGAACTGGAAACAGAGAAACAATTACTTGCCACACAATCACTGCTGAAAGGCCAGGAAGACGAACGTAGCCGTCTTGCCAAGGATCTCCACGATGGATTGGGCGGACTGCTCAGCGGTGTCAAACTTCAATTAGGAGCTATGAAAGGAAATCTTATTCTTACCGAAGAACACGGCCGCATTTTCAACAATGCACTCATCAAACTCGACGAATCCATTTCCGAAATGCGGAGGGTGGCCCACAATATGATGCCCGAGGCATTGATGAAACTGGGTCTGCAACACGCATTGCAGGATTATTGCGAAAGCCTGAGCCAGTCGCAACCCTTCACGATCGAAACGGCTTTTTATGGGTTGGAAAACAGGCTCGAACCATCCATTGAAATAGTGGTGTACCGTATCGTACAGGAACTGGTGAACAACGCCGTTAAACATTCCGGTGCCACCACCATTCTCGCGCAGGTGATGAGCCAGGACAACCTTATCACCATTACCGTAGAAGACAACGGGAAGGGCTTTGAACAATCAAAATTGGAAGAGCTAAGAACTGCCGGTATGCAGAACATCCAGTCGCGGGTCAATTACCTCCGCGGCACTATAGATATACAATCCTCGCCCGGTAAAGGAACTTCCGTTCATATCGAATGCCCTGTTGACGGTGCGCAACAAGCCTGACGGCTTTAATAAGCTACAACCCGCGGATCCTGCGACTCTAATCTTTGATAGGGATTGTTGATAAAGGCTTCCACCAACGTGGCAAAGGTTTTACCTCCCACACCATGTGAGCGGTCGAGGAAGAGGAAAGTCTGCGCGTTAGGCAAATAATGTTTGAGTTGTTGCATATACAAGGGGCTACAGGCCGGATCCATGATCCCGTCACCAATAAATACAGGAACGGACGAATAAAAAGGTTTCTTCGTTGCGGGGTTTAATGGCGGCACATCCCAGCAATCACATACTTCTTTCCATACATCATTGATGCGGAACCCTTCGAGATAAGGATACAATCTATATAACTGCTGAATGATCACCTGGTCATGATAAGCAGCCTGATCGGCGCAATAAACCGACATACGCATCCCGTCCGGTGAAGGGAATTTAGTCAGGATACGATCGATCTTCGGATAAATAAAAGGAAGATGATTGCCACGGATCATTTCCGTAATCATATAGGGCACATCTTTCAGTTGATTGAAATCCAGCATAGCACCCACAATAATTTCCAGCAGCTCATTCTTATTGTATTGAACCGTAATTGTTTTTTTTAGCAACGTGTCCTTGTAATCGATACCGAATGTTTTATTACGGATGGATAAAAAGTATTGATGAAATTGTTGTTCCAGGTTTTTATAGCGTTCGCCAGCTGAATCTTTATTGACACGTTCACTGAGCTCGTGCAATGCTTCCATGAAATGGCGTGGCTCATCTTCATCAATCGGTGAGAACATCGGCAGCGGCGAATCCAGGATAGCGGACCGGACTTTCGAAGGATTTTTTTGCGCCACGGCCATCATCAGGCCGCCGCTATAAGAACCGCCGATCAGGTTAACGGAGTCTATCTTCATCACTTTCAGCAGGTCGGTAATATCCGCTACGGTCTCATCTGAATTATAACCGTTCAGATCGATGCCTTTACGGAGTAAACGTTGTTTGTAAAGTTTGATGCCATGTATCCACATGCTGTCTTTCGGAAGATTGCGCCGGTAGGCCTCGCGCATCACAGAATCGAGCACCAGGTCGCGGAGATAGGGAATGGCGAATTTTGTTCCGCGTTGCTCGAAGGCAATACAATCACGGTCGTTGATGATATTGCTTCTGGAAATGCCATTCACCCAACCCAATGAGCTGTTGCCGGGCCCACCGCTGGTAAACAAAAGCGGATCATTATGCCGGCCGGGATTTTTACTTTTTAAAATAATGAAAGGTAAACGGATCATCCGTGACTGGCGGTCCTTGCGGTTTTCCGGCACTTTCAGGTAACCGCAGATCATCTTGATGGAACTGTCTACACGGTGGCTGAAGCTGAGATCGGATCTGAACTTTTCGGGAAATGTGCGTGCAAAGGAACTGTCGACTTTGAAGTCGCAACCGCAGGTTTCAATCGCTGGCGTATAAATTTTCTGTGCAGTAAGCTGAAACATTGTCAATGACAAGCAACATAGCAGTAGGTATCGCATAACACGAACAATGATACGATTAATTTCGTATTATGTTTGTTAAATTGTATTACCAGTTTATTTCTTTGAGGATCATCCTGCCCCTGGCATCGAATCCCTGGATCAGCAGGCGGTCGTTGTTTAAACCGGTTTCAGGTTTTACGGTCAATACCCGGTTCTTCATGGTTTCTTCCAGATGCAATCCGGGCATCCAGTTCAATAAACGGACGGCCTGTTTTTCTCCCAATGTATAATACAGTTCCTGCGTAACGCTGGTTTTGGAGAAACCAGGCAGCGAAACCGTTTGGGATAATTGACGTCGCTGGAAGTCGCCTCCTTTTTTTGTGTAAATGGCAATAGCGCCGCCGGGGCCGTTGCCCATAGCCAAAACGAAAGGAGGACTGAAAATTTTGATCAATGCAATATCCGACATGGCAACAGAACGAATAGCTGTCGCATCTTCCGCAAGTTGTGATCCTTCAGGAATTTGCTGTGGTATTTCATTCAGAAAAAGTGAGGTCACATGACCCCGCCATCTGACCGGGTCGTAGATCGCATCGGGATTTATTTCCATGCCCGCAACCCTTCCTTGTAAAAAGTGAAATACCGTCATCGAACTAAGGAAAGCAGGATCATTTTCCGGTGTTATCATTCTTGCATTCTCCATGCCATTGAAAAAACCGGAGGAGTATTCGTCATTCAATATCTGTAAAGGTGTACGCGTTTTACTTTTGACCGTTACACCCGCCAGCAGCGTTCCGTCGGCAGAAGTCGCCAGCGAATCCATACGGCGTGCCAGCTCGTTTCCGGACATGGACTGTGTGGTCATGAGACTGGCAAAACGGTATGGATCAACCCGGATGGGTTTGGCATCAACAGGGCTTTTGTCCAACGTTGTTGGCCTGATGGCCAATGTCATTCTGCTTGTTGCCGTTACTTTTTTCGTGCTTTGTATTCTGTATTGTGCATTGGCCGTGTCTTCAAATGCCACATTGTTGAGCTCAAATTTTCCATTCTCATCCGGTACGATGTCGAAAAACTCTTGCAGACCGTTGTGCAGTTTTGCCATCAGCACCATTTTGGTACCGCCCATTTCTTTTTTAAAGCCGTGTGTAAAATGTCCTTTGTAGCTCAATCCCTGCTCAGGTTTCGCGGGTGTTAATGGTTTGGCGGGAGCAAGAATTTCCGCGGGTTTCCATCCATTCCAGTCACTCATCAATAAAAGCGTATTGAGTTCTTCCTGCAAACCGGATGTGCCATCTGGTTGCAACAGTACCGATGGTACCGGACAAGTTATTTCCGATCCAAAAAGAAAGGAGGTGGGAACAACAAAACCAGCCGCGCCGTTTCTGCTTCTCACCGAACGTGCATGCAATAAAAAGCCACTGTGTTGCTGGTCGGCAAAACGCAGATCAACAGCCGGTGTGGCACTGTCGCGCCGGACGGTTGCCTCGATCGTATTCGGTGGCGCTACCAGTTCTGCCGCTCCATGATAAACGAGTCTTGATGCGACCACGTTGTTGGAGGCATCGAGCAATGCAACATAAATTACACCGGGAGTGAGTTCTTTGGTATCGATGAAGCCGCTGGCGATATCGGTTGTTTTAAGATTGAGTTTGGCAAAATAGACCGGACTGTAGAGCTGATGTGCAATCAACTGATAATTGCCGGCACCGGTATAAGGTTCCGTTCTTTTTACGAGATACGTAATGCCTTTCTCATCAATACGGCATTCAAGTCCTGCACCATCTTTCAATACAACGGGTAATGCCTGTTTTTTTTCGGTTATTCCGTCTTTCCAGCGCGCTTCATAGGCATTGTCGAGCGCTTCGAAATTTACGATGGCATAACCTTTTTTGTTGGTAGTAAAATTGGCCACTTTCTGTCCGCGGCTGTCGGTGATATCACCGCTTACCTCATGCGGCCATCCGTGCTCGTCGGTTGCCTGTACCAGCACCTTGTTCATAAAGCCTGCAGGCAATGATCCTCCTTCGGGATAAAAGCGAAGGGTAACAGGCGACTCATTATTATACAAGGCCGAGAGTGTTTTTCCGGATGTTCTTTTATCGGCATGTACGAAAACCTGTATCTCTGCCGCGTTACCGGCGTTCTGTATGCTGGTGCGCGTATAAGCGCGCAAACGCAAAAAGCCGGCGTCGTCTTCTGCTATCTTCCAGGACAACTGCGTATTGTTGCCTTCGAGCCGGAAAATTTTATGCTGTACTACTTTTCCTTTTTCATCGATCAAATCAATATACAATACTTCAGAAGGAAGTTGATTGGCGGCTGTTGAAAACTTGAAGACCTGCAACTTCAACGAATCTCCGGGTTTATAAATTTCGCGGTCAGTTGATAAAAAGAAACGCTCCTGTACGTATTGTTCACTGAATTTTTCGAGCGCTGTACTGAGTTCCTGGGCGGATGATATAACCGGAATGAAGATGAGTGCGAGAAGCACACGAAAGTTGGAAAAGGTTGAATGTTTCATATGCAGTAGTATATTTAAAAATACACAATTTTGATTGCTGGCTACTGCTTTAACATTTCTTTACCATGAGAAATCGAGCCTGGACGTATAACAAGAAGTGGATAAGTCAATGAGGCAATAGGGAATAGTGAATGGTCAATGGTGAATGGTCAATAGTGAATGGTCAATAGTGAATAGATTGCCAGCTTAGCATTTTTACATTCACCATTGACCATTCACTATTCACCGCCCTCACGCCAGGCTCGCTTCGAGACGGATGGGAAAATTAAACGCGCCGCTTACAGGACAGGTACGTTCTGCATTTTCAGCAATGCGTTGAAACGCTTCATTGCTGTGTTGGACTCGCCTGTGTTGGTCTCCCGACCAACACAACTTCTTCGACCATTCCTTCCCCGATCCTGTTGGTCATGAGACCAACAGGGGCTTTTTTCCGTGCTTTGTTTGGATAGTCCCGTCCGTGTTGGTCTCCAGACCAACACGGGGACTTTCTTTCTTATCGTAACCGTTAAATATGTGATGGATCAAATCCCTGTTCACCGTGTTCGACGGGTGTGAATTCTTCCGTCATCAATTCTTCCACCGATTTTTTGTTTTTATTCCTGTTGAACCGTTCGATGAGTTTGTCGAAGATGGCATACATCACCGGCACCACCACGAGCGTCAGGAACAGCGAACTGATCAGGCCGCCGATGATTACCCAGGCCAGGCCGTTTTTCCATTCCGCGCCTGCGCCTTGCGCCAGCGCAATCGGCAACATACCGATCACCATCGCGATCGTGGTCATCAGGATCGGACGGAGACGCGCATGGTTGGCATCGATCAGCGCCTGGTAGGTAGTTGCTCCTTCGGCTTTCCGCTGATTGGTGAAGTCCACCAGGATGATCGCGTTCTTTGCTACCAGACCGATCAGCATAATCAGGCCAAGAATCGTAAAGAGGTTCAGCGAATTGTTCGTCAGTGCCAGCGCCAGGAATGCACCAATGATCGCAAGTGGAATAGAGAACAGCACCACGAACGGATAAATGAAACTGTTATACAGCGCCACCATGATCAGGTATACCAGCATGATCGCTGCCAGCAGTGCGATGCCCATGGAGCCAAAACCTTCACTCTGGTTTTCCATGTCACCACTCCATACATAACTCACGCCAACAGGACGCTGTAGCTTGTCGAACATGGCCTGCCATTCGGTTGCCACCGTACCGGAAGGACGGCCGACCGTTTGTGCCTGTATGGTCACTGAAGTGCTTTTGTCGCGGCGTTCCAACTGACTGGGGCCGCTGCTTTCGCGCACGGTAGCGAATTGGGAAAGACGGATCGCCTGTCCCTGGTCATTGATGAAAAGCAGATTGGCTACATCGTTTATGCTTTGACGGTTAAATTTTTCGTAGCGGATATTGATGTCGTATTCGTATTCACCTTGTCTGAATTTGCCATTGGTATTGCCACTGAAAGCCGTTTGCATCGTACCGCCCACATTGGCCAGTGTGAGACCCAGCGCCGCCATTTTATCACGGTCAACCTGTACGTTGATCTCGGGATTGCCGGCTTCAACAGATAAACGCATTTCGGTAGCACCGGGTACTTTTTTCAGCTCGGCCATGGCCGCATTGGCAAATTTCAATACACTGTCGAGTTCCGGTCCCGTTACCACCAATGCAAGTGGCGCCTGTTCGGCTGTTCCGAGTATGCTTACCGGAACTGTTTTTACTTTCGCACCCACCAATATGTTTTGTAATTCACGTTTTGTTTTTACTGCGTAAATATTGGCTTCATCGTGCCGGTCTGTCTTGGGCACCAATTGCACATTGATCTCCGATTTGTAGGCAGTAGATTGGTTCGCTCCCATACCATCACTGCTTTGTCCAACCGTGGTAATGAGTTTGGTGACTTCTTTTTTTCTTTTCAGAAAATCTTCCGCCTTCCGGGTCATTGCATTGGTTTGTTCGATGGAAGCATCTTTCGGCATTTCAATCTGCACGAGAAATTCACCGCGGTCTGTTTTGGCAAAAAATTCTGCACCGATAAACCCGGCACCCACCAGGTAGAAGGAGCCGAAGAACAATAGCAACATTACACCGAGTGTTGTTTTCTTATGCCCCAGACACCATTTCAATAAATTGGTAATCCAGTTGGTAAAGGCATGCAAGCCCTTTTCGAAACCAACAATGATCTTCCCGAAAAACGTTTTGCCGGTGATCTTTTCCAGTTTACCAAAACGTGAGGAGAGCCAGGGTACGATGGTAAATGAGCTGAGCAATGACAACAGGGTGGCAATGGAAACGGTAACACAGAATTGTTTCAGGATGTCTGCGGCCAGTCCTGTGCTAAGCGCGATAGGAATAAATACCACTACGATTACAAGCGTGATGGAAGTGACGGTAAAACCGATTTCCTTTGTGGCATCATAAGCTGCGCGCACGCGGTTCTTGCCCATTTCCATGTGGCGGTAAATATTTTCCAAAACCACGATCGCATCGTCCACCAGGATACCAACCACCAGTGAAAGCGCCAGCAGCGACATCAGGTTAAGCGAATAACCTAGCAATTGCATACCAATAAATGTGGCGATGAGGGAAGCAGGAATGGCAACCATTACGATCAATGCGTTCCGCACACTGTGCAGGAAGAACAGCATCACGAATGCCACGAGCACAATGGCCAATAAAAGGTCATGTATCACCGCGTCGGCAGATTGTAAGGTATAAACGGAACTGTCGTTGGCGATATCGATCTTCAAACCGGAGCTGGCATAATCTTTTTGCAGTTTTTCAATGCTGGCCGTTACCTGTTTACTCACCGATACGGCGTTTGCATCCGATTGTTTGATGATCTGTAAGGCGATAGAGCTTTGTTCGTTTACACGCGCAAGTTTTTCTACATCCTTTTGCGTATCCTGTACATCGGCGATCTCGCGCAAACGTACCTGCACACCATTTTTATTAAACACCACGAGATTGCGCAGTTCTTCCACGTCTTTGTATTTACCGGCGAGGCGGATAAGAATGTCCTGGTCTCTTGTTTGCACACTACCGGTGGGAAAGTCGAGGTTGGAGCTGAGGATGGCTGTTTGCACCTGCGACAGGGACAAACCGAAACCTTCCAGTTTGGAAGCGTCGATATTTACCTGTACTTCACGTTCCTGTCCGCCAATAAGATTTACTTGTGCCACGCCTGGTACGCGGGACAACACGGGCGCAATGCGTTTGTCGATCAGGTCATAAAAATCCGCTTCGTTGATCTTGCCGGAAGACGATAAGGTCATGATTGGAAGATCATCGAGCGAGAACTTGTTGAGAGAAGGTGGATCCACGTCATCGGGAAGATCACCGAGAATGGCGTTTACCTTTCTTTGTGCATCGTTGAGCGCAAGGTCCACATCGGTACCACTGTTGAGGGTGATGGTGATGATGGAAAGGCTTTCGAACGATTTTGTTTCGAGTTTTTTAATGTTCTCCATCGAAGAAACCGCGTCTTCAATTTTTTTGGAAACGGTATTTTCTACTTCACTGGGAGAAGCGCCGGGATAAACGGTAGTAACCGAAACCACGGACGGAGAAAATTTGGGTAGCAGCTCGTAATTGAGCATGGTATAGCTAAGCAGGCCGCCGAGGATCAGTACGGTAAAAAGTACGATTACGAGTGTGGGCCGCTTAATGGATATTTCTGCAAGTTTCATGAATCAGTTTTTTTAATCAATGCCACGCTTACTTAACAATGGAAATGCGGGTGCCTTCGCTGAGGTTGATCTGTCCGCTGGTAATTACTTTATCGCCCTGGTTGAGGCCTTGTAATACTTCTACGCGATCGCCCAGTACGCGACCGGCCACGATCTGGCGGAGACTGGCGACGCTGTCTTTCACAATAAACACCTGGTTGCTGTTTACGCTGCCCACAAAAGCAGAGCGGGGAATGAGGATCGCGGAGTTGCGGGCCGGCGCGGTAAAGATGGCAGTGCCATACATACCGGCGCGTACCAATTGTTCCGGGTTACTGGTAAGCTCGATTTCCAATGGAAAGTTGAGTGTGTTGTCTGCCTTCGGCGCAATAAAACTGATACGGCCGGTATATTCTTTATCAGGAAATACACTCACGCGGATCTTTGCCTGGTCACCTTCCTTTACCTGTGCGACCACTGCCTCACTCACATTCACCTGCAATTTCAACCGGGAAATATCCACGAGTTCGAACAATTGTGTGCCGGGGGAAACGACTGCGCCCGGTTCGATGAAGCGTTTGTTGACAATGCCATTGATCGAAGATTTAATATAGGTGTCGCTTACTTTGAGACGTGCCTGTGAAAGCCTGGCCTCAGCATTGCTGAGTGCGAGACGTGCCTGGTCGACTTGCTGTTGTGTAACGCCGCCCGTACGGAAGGCATTCTCATAGCGTTGTTTATCGGCCATGGCGTTCTGGTAGGCGGCCTGCGCGCTTTCCACATCCACATTCAATTGATCGGCTTTGATTACGGCGAGTAATTGTCCTTTGCTCACGCGGCTGCCTTCGTCTACCAATACGCGGGTGATGCGGCCGGCATTTTCAGCAGAGAAGTTGAGTTGTTGTACAGGAATGAAATTGCCATTTGCACTAAAATCCTGTTGCAGGGTATCTTGCTGAACAACACTTATTCTCACCGCTACGGCACCGTCTGACTGCGCTACGATGGCCGTCTTTTCTGCGTTCTTTTTTTTGTTATTGACCAGCACCCGCGCTACGGCAACAAAAGCAATAGCTATCACGGCTATAGTAATAATGGTGCGGATGATTGTTTTCTTCTTCATGAGTTAGTTGTTTAACAATGATTTTAAATTTCCTTTTGCTTTAATGAGTTGTATTTCGGCCAGTTTGTAATCGAGCAAAGCGGCGGAGCGGTTATTGTTGGCTTCGGTGAGCGAGGTTTCTGCATCCAGCAGATCGGTGAGAGGAGCCAGTCCGTTGTTATAGTTGTTGCGTGTGTTGTCGAAAACTTTTTGTGCGAGCAACACATTCTCTTCCTGGTTGTTGAGGATGATAATGCTGTTCTTCAATTGTGTTCTCGCGTTCTCGTGTTGGAGGTTGAGACCGAGTGTGGTCTGGTCCATGTCTTCTTTCAGCTTACGCAGTTCCACATCGGCCTGGCGAACCCGCGAGCGGGTGGCAAAACCATTGAACAAAGGAATTTTCAACGATAGACCAATCGAGGCGTAATCAAACCAGTTGATCGCCGGAGCGCCTTTGAAAAGCGGAAACTCATTTCCCAGACCCTGGTAACCATAATTGCCGGAAAGCGACAAAGAAGGATAGTATTCGGACTTGTAAGCTTCCTTCTGGTATTTCAGGAGTTGCTCCTGTTGTTGCAGCAGGCGGTATTCTGTGCGTGCGGAAACATTGACGGTGTCGCGGATCGCGAGTTCGCCCGGTTGGACGCGCGAGAAATCCATCTCGGGGAGTCTGATAGTATCCTGTATCGGCATGCCCATCGCGTACTTCAATTGGTTTTCGCGCAATGTAACCGCATTAAGTAGTTGTTGTTTTTGTGTCTGAAGATTGGCGATGCTTACTTTGATGCGGTCCACATCGATCTGTTTGGCCAGTCCGTTGTCGTATTGACCCTGTATGATGTCTTGAACGCGTTTTGTATTGGAAAGCGTAGTGTCGAGTACGCCGATCTTGTGGCGTTCCACGAGGATCTGATAATAGGCATTGGCTACCTGCTCGATCAATTGCTCTTCGGTAAGCTGTGCATTGATGCGATAAAATTCCTGCGTTGACTTAGCGGCTTTAAGGCCTGTCAGAACGCTTTGATCAAAAAGATTCTGTGAAAGAGAAACGCTGGCACCGGAGTTCCATTTTTGTCCGAAGGCTACCAGCAATGTTTGCCCGGGTTGTCCGGCCAGTTCACCGGGCAAAGCCGTGAGCTGCAGGATTGGGTTGTAATTCAATGAGCCGGTGGCGCTGATCTGTGGTAAAGCGCGTGACTTTACTTCTTCCGTTTTGTAACGGCCTGCTTCAATTTCCAGCCGGGCCTTGCGGGCGTCCTGGCTTGCTTTGAGCGCATAGTTCAATGCGTCCGGAAGCGAGAGTGTTTTTTCCTGCGCCTGCAATTGACCTGCCGATAATAGAAGCAGCAGGGAAAAGAGGGCGGATGAAATACGACGAATCATACAATTGTTGGGTTTATGTCAAAAAGTTATTTGCTGGTCAGATGGCGGCAGCGGCTGTCTGCATATGACATGCTTCGATAGCTGCTTGTCCTTTGGGAGTAGACAAACCACGCAGGTAATGCACAACGAGTTCATCATCGGTGTACCAATCCGGCCGCCTGGGTTCTCTGAGGGCGAGCATCTGTAACAGATCCTGTGCAGCTTTAGCCTGGTAGAGGACCAGTTGTTTTGACCAGTCATCGCGGTAGAGACCTTCACGTTGCCCTCTTTCGAGGTTGAGGCGGAACAGGGAAGGGATGGTGAGGTTGCAGAAGCGGGTATATCGTTTATAAATAGCGGGATGTTGTTTTTGCAAATCCTGTAATAGGCCGCCTTGCAGGCGAAGCAGGAAAAGACGTATTTCCTGCCAGCAATCGAAGGCTTCGTGGATGGCGTCGGGAGCTTGTGCAGAAATGGTAAGGCAGTTTTGCCTGGTCGATTGCAGGAAGGGCAGATAAACGGCGGAAATAAGTTCCTGCTTATCGGTAAACCATATATAAAGTGTTTTCTTGCTAACGCCGAGGCTGCGCGCGATATCCTCCATCGTTACGCTACGGAGACCATGAAGCCCGAACAGGCGGGCCGCTTCGTGGTAGATCAACTCTTGCATGTTAACTTCTATATTTAATTAATATGTTTAACAATTTTGTCAAATCAGGGGCAAAAAAAACTGTTCAGCGAAACAGTATTTTTAAAATGATGGCCTTGCGTTCGGCCAGCATTTGCTGGTATTGTTTATCGGTGTAGCGGAAAACTTTTTTCAGCAGCGGCTGCATTACCTGCGGATAACTGATGAGAGAAAGCATGTTGATGAAGAATTGTACGGGCGGCATTTTATTGATGGTGCCCAGTTTCATTTGTTCTTCTATTTCCGCTAAAAACAATTTCAGTTTGTCGGTTTTCTTGATATCCGTAAGGATTTCGTTTTGTTTTTCCACGTCGTCATTCAGCCGGGACACCATGTAGATATCGAGGTAGGGGTAGTTGCGGGCCTGCTCCATAAATACGTCGATGAAATGTTCTATTTTTTTGCGGAAGTTTTTTTCATCTGCAGTAGCTTCGAGGCGGCTGTCCATCTGGAGGCGCGCATCTTTGAGTACCTGGTCGAACAGTTGATCGCGGGAACGGAAGTAGTAATTTACCAATGTGCGGTTGACACCGGCTGCATCGGCAATTTCCTGGGTAGTGGCTTTGAAACGTCCTTCGGTAAAGAAGAGTTTCTTAGCGGCGTCCTTTATCTGCTGTTCCGTGCGACTGTCTTTTACTGCCATTTTACAATTATGTTTGACAAATTTGTTAAACGCAAAGCTAATCCGGTTGAAGGAAACTGCCAAAAGAAAGTTGGGTGAATCGGTGAATAGGTCAATAAGTGAATGGGAAATAGTGAGTTGCGGCGTCAATGTTATCACCGGAGTATTGGAGGAAAAGGGCAACAGGTCGTTCAGTGAATCAGTCAATCAGTGAATGAATAACTTACTACTTATAACGGCTGTTTTTTCATTTTAAATAAAAGGTCATAAGTATTGACTCCTGCTTCATCGTTTAATTTCCGGATCCGGTAAGAGTATCTTTTTTTAAAGTCCGATTGGCCGTAATCTTGCGCGCAATTATAAGCCTGCAGTCTTAACCTTACTTAAACATATAACTTGTCCTTTATGCGGAAAATAATTCTCGACCTGGCAGTTTCTCTCGACGGCTTCATTGAAGATGAAAACGGCGAAATCGATTGGTGTATCCTCGACGAGGAAGTATTGGAAGAACTGTTGAAACTGGCTTCCCGGATCGACACTGTTCTTTATGGGCGTATCAGCTATGACGGCTACGGCAATTATACACCCGCGGACACTGCCAGTGATTTTGAAAAACAATTCTACTGGCAGATCAACCAGATGCACAAGGTCGTTTTCACACGCAATGAAGATTTCAACGCTCCGGGCGCTACCATCATCCGCGACAATATCAAAGACGCGGTGACGCAACTCAAATCCCGGCCTGGAAAGGATATCTGGTTATTCGGCGGCGCTTCATTGATCAGCGCATTGATCGCTGATGACCTCGTGGATGAATACCGCATAGCCGTGCATCCCGTTGTCCTTGGTACCGGTAAGCCGCTGTTCAGTAATGTAAAAGACCGCATCAATCTCCGCCTTACGCACACGCGTGCATTCAGTTCAGGACTGGTTGGTTTGTATTATCAACGTTCCTGAATGATCAAAGGCTGATCAGCGGAAGCAATTCCTGCTGTTGTTGTCGTCCGTGGTCTTTATTGTACCATTGCTGCAGGGCAGTTTTCACTGTTTCGAAGTCTGCCTTTTCATCGATCAATTGCTGATACAATACCTGGCAATCTGCCGGGCGGGGACCCCAGGTTGCCAGATCTTCACCTGCCGCATTGCGGATGATCAGTTTCGGAATGGATTTACTCGTGCCCGTGAGGTATTTTTCAATCAGGAAAGGCGGCGAATCGCGGAGCTCATAACTCGTGGTCACGAGCGGGTTCAGTGCGGCCATCCGTTCAATGAAAGGAACGCTGTGTGCCGCATCGCCGCACCACGGCTCGGTGATGATGATCCAGTGACGGGGTTCCTTTATGGCCGCCATGGCTTCTTCCACTTCCGGCAGCAACACGCCATGTTTCAGCCAACGGTTCATACGCGACCAGTTCAGGCGCGTATAATCCAGGTAAGCGGGATTATCATAAGGCGGCAATGGCTCGGGAAGGAGCAAAATTTCTTCGAAATATTTCAGGTAATTGCTGAATTCCATTCTTTATCCGGTTTAAGCTGCAAAATTCGTCACCCTGGACGGACTGCATGATGATCTATGTTAAAAAACAACGGGTTGGAAAGATGGTTCACCTGGTTTATATGTTAATTTTTTATGATGCATGGGCTGTAACTAAATCAGCATCCACACGTTTGACGGAAGATAGCTTTAATCGGAAGCTGTTCTCATGCCCCTGTTCATGGAAGAAAACAACCCCTTCTGGCAACTACTTGCCCGACACCTGAGCGGAGAAGCCTCCGCCAGCGAAAAAGAAACACTGCAGCAAATGCTCGCGGATGATCCCGTGCTCCGGCATACGGCGACGGTAGTCGGTGCCGCTTGGAAAAGCCCGGCACTGCCGGATGCTGCCGGTTTGCAGGAGCGGGCATCGTCGCTGCTGGACCGTATCAAAAAAGGAGAAGTGTCCTAAAGGACCGCAATGCCCGGTGACAGGTTTTTCTTATCTTACTGATAAAACCATTACCATGGCGCAAACCTCTGGCAAGCCCTCAGCTTTTCTGTTATTTCCCTGGGGCTTATTATCTATTGTATTAATGCTTACGTTGAACCTCACGCTCAGTGATGGCTGGTTTCGCAGCAACTGGAGCTGGGTGACGTTGGTACTGATTATTCCCGCAGCCATCTTTGAAAATTTCAAGATCGGCTACTCTACCATGCGGATCATGTTCATGAAAGTGATCTATTCCCTGTTATCTTTTTTATTAGTGGGAATGGCATTCGGTGCAGCACTCGCCGGCTGGCATCTCGAACAGTTTCAGCATGTGACCGGCATAGAAAAAATTTCCCTGCCCTGGTACGTATTATTAGCACTGGTAGTAATGCTGGCAATCCAGGTGGCGCAATTGTTCAGTATGCTCAAGGCTGTGAAGCGGGAGTTTATGCAGTTGGATCCTGATCAGTGACCAGTTATAAGTTTTAAGTAATAAGTTATAGGCAAAACAACCGTGGTTCGTGTATACACGAACCACGGTTGTTTCTACGCCATAAACCAGGGCTTTTTAACTTTTGAATTTTGACTTTATAACCCGTGTTTCTCCCGGAACAGGTTCACCTGTTGTTGCAGGTGCTGAAGGCAGGGACGACACAGGCAGTCGCTGTATTTTTGTTCGATCCACGAACGCTGCTCATCGGACAATACAATACCAAAGCATTGGCATTCGGTAATGTTTCCCGGTTTACATTCAAATGCATTTCCGCAACGCGGGCATTTTTTTTGTTCGTGGCAACTCATTTATACATTTAACGGTTAAATGCCACTTTTGTTGGAATCACGCCCGGAGTAGTATTAACGGCGAATTTCTTCCTGCCCGTTTTATCGAAACAAAGCAATTGCCCGGATGATACATAGTCACGTGCATCCGTTACATATACGTCGCCATTTTGCTTATCAATGTCAAGACCATAAGGTGTGGCAATGGCGGTACCATCTGTTACAAAATTTGCACGTGTCTGGGAGAAATCCGCGGTGCTCAACGTACGTACATAAGGCAAACCAATGTAACCGCCGGTTACCCACAACTTGTTGTCGTAATAACGTATACGTCCTGCTGCCGTATCTGCAGTTTTGGCAATCGAGCGGTCCGATATTTTTACTTTCACCAGTCTGGCCGGTATACTACCGTAGTTGCCGGTGCAGCTTACATAAACAAATCCCTGATCATCGGCTGTTACGCTTTGCGGGTTGATCCCTACTTTGATTTTGGTTATTTCGGTCAGCGAATTAACGTTTACCACAGACAGTGTGGAGTCGTAGTTGGGAAAGTTGAGGCCGCCGGAGTTGGCTACATACAGGTTGTCGCCGCTCAGCGCCATTTCTTCGGGATTGGTGCCTACCCGGATGCTGGTGGCAATGTTGAGACTGGTTGTGTCTATCACGGCAACGGTTCCGTCGTAGCAGCTTACAAATACTTTTCCTTTGGCACCTACTGCATAGCGGGGCTCTTTGTTGGTGCTGCCTTCTTTGAAGGCAATACGTTTGATAAAGGTTCCGGTAGCTGCATTCACTACTACCACATCACTTGACACATTCACTACAATGTAGAGTTTGCTTCCGTAGATGGTCATGTCATTGCCGATGCTGCCGAGGCCGGCCTGCGTTGGATTTTGCTGTTGGTAAAAATTACCCGTAAGTGTGTTGCTGCTGAGAGAATAATAGCCGAGTGTGGCATTGTTAGAGCTGCCTTCACTCAGTACATACACACCTTGCGCCGGGGAAAGAACCGGGCCGCCGGGATTTACATCGTCTTTAGAGCAGGAAGCTGCCAGCACCATCAGGGCCAGCGTCCATGGGAGTAGATTTTTCTTTTTCATGTATTTCGCGTTATTCATTTTTTGATTAAAAGTCCACTGACACGCCCGCCCGGAATTGCAAGCCGGGCATCGGGTAGTAGCGGATCACTTCATAGTTTGTATTAAAAAGATTGTTGACTTCTGCAATGGCACGTATACGTTGCTGACCACGATAAGCGAATGTGCGTGCAAGCGACACATCATGGATCAGGAAGCCTTCCACCATATTCTCGCGGATCGGTTCTCCCTGCCTGTAACGATAGGAAGAGAGCAGCAGGTTATATCCCAATGTGTATTTACCGTAATAAACACTCACATTGCCCGAGCCGCTGTGCGCGGGTGCGTAAGGCAACGGCGTTTTGTAAAGCGGTGAAGATGGATTGGTGATATCCAGGGTACGCTGATAGGAATAACTCAGCCGGACAGAAGTACGCCAGTGTTCATTCCATTTTTTATTTCCATAAAGCACGGCATCAATGCCGCGGATATCTGCGGTGCCTACGTTGAGCATGGTCCATTGAAATAAGTTCTGACGCGGCACGGCCACGATCTTGTCGCGGACATAATTATAGTAGGCATCTACACTCGCAGACCAGGTAAAACGGTTGGAAAAATCGCGGCTGGCCCATGCCACACCCAGGTTGTATTGCCGCACATATTCGGGACGCAGATTGGTATTGCCTACTAATGTATAATAGCGGTCGTTGAAAGTAGGTACGCGGAAAATTTCTTTATAAAAAAAACGGACACGCATCGGCCATGCGGCAACGGGTTGATAACTGGCCGCTATGGCAGGTGTGTAGGCTCTCAATATCCGTGGCGTATTGCCTGCTTTTACGCGGTCCTGCAGGTAAGTATGCAGGATGTTTCCCTGTATGTCCAGACGATCCCACCTGGCTTTAAGTGTTGCATTGTTCAGGAAATGATGGCGATCGGGGCTGGGAAAATTTTCGGTGTAGGCATCGCTGCGGCGGAGGGAGGAAAAGGTGAAATCACTTGCGTAGGCCGCCGACAGGATATGATTGAATTCGTAGGTGTAAGCGGCAGATAAATATCCTTCGCGTTGAAAGAAACGGTTTTCAAGGAAACGTTGCGCATTCAGAAAATCAGGATCTGTATAGCGGTTGTAATAATATTGGTATTTCGCATTGATGGCCATGCGGCTTTTCAGCGCAATTCTTTTCTGCCATCCGGCCTGTGCAAAAAATATCTGGTCCTCGAGACGCTGCCGGCTGCGCGTATTGTATAGGATCACTTCGCCGGGAAGTCCGCGGTGGGAGGAGTAATAATAGGCTTTGAAGTTGATGCGGCTGGTATAATTAAAGCGATAGGTGGCGTCGTATTCTGCACGCAGCGCTTTGATATCGGTATTGTTTCGTTTAGCGCGGGAGCCATCCTGTTCGTAGGCATCGAAGCGGTAACTTCCGTCTGCCTGCTGCCATTCGCCGTTGAGTGATTGGGAAAAATGTTTGTTCGCTTTATGCCGCAAGGTAAGCGAAGGATTGAAGAAACCCCAGGAGCCTGCCCGGATACCCGCGGTTGCGCTGGTTGAATCGGCCTGATCGCCGGAAGTTCTCAAGGATAATACGGCAGCACTTGCGTAAGCGCGCGCCGGTTGCAATAAAGCAGGTGGCTGGCTGTTGAACAACACTACTTCGCGCAGGTTGTCCAGGGAGATTTTTCCCAGATCGATCTGTCCGCCCTGCGCGTCACTCATCGGTACCCCGTCATATAAAATACCGGTATGTGAAGCGCCGATACTTCGAACGGATACCGTTTTCAGTCCGCCTATTCCGCCATAGTCCTTTACCAATGTGCCGGCAAAAAAGCGAACGACGTCAGCTACCGACAGGCTGTTGAATTGTATCCATTCTTTTTTATCAAACCGCTGCACCAGCACGGTGGTCAATACCGTGTCTGCGCGGACGGTGCCCGTAACATTCACCGGGCTCAGGGTGTCAGGCGCTTGGGCTGAGGCATAGGTGGTGATTAATCCTGCAAGGATTACAACAACAGCCATGCGGCCCATATTGGCGATATACCTGGTAAGCGGGATCATGAATAAAAACAAAAAGGTAAAAAACAGCAGAAGCGTACCGGCAAAGCGGATAAACCCTGCCAGCCTTTCACCCGAAAGCTCAGCAATGAAATGATGGAGGCAGGTCTTCTGGCTCGCCTTTAACTTGGTTGCCTTCCCGTCCGCCTTCGGCGGACAGTGGCGTAAGAAACCGGTTACCGGGACTTGTGGTCCCATAAGGCTTACAGCTACGGGGATAGCGCCGGATTCTCACCGGACTTCCCTTTTAATCCGCCGTCTGGCGGAACCGTCATCGCTGCAAATGTAGGGAGTAATGAGTATTAAGTAATAAGTTTTAAGTAATAGGTGTAAGGCATTAGGCGTAAGGTGTAAGGCTTAAGGTTGTACATCTTCGCCTTGGTTCGTGTATACACGAACCAAGGCGAAGGGATGACGATTCACCGTTCATCGCGACAATTGCTTTTTTCACCGACACCTTCCCGGCTCACTGTTTTTAATTATCTTTCTTTACTCCACATGAAACGTTCGTGGCTTACCATATCAGCGCATATCGCCGGCTGGTTATTTTTCTTCAGTCTCGTTGCCGGTTTTGTTAACGGCACAGGACAAGACGCATGGCCCGGTATGCTTTTTTCCAAAAGCTTCCTGGGCTTCAGTTTGCTGTACCTGCTTCTTTTTTACCTGAACACATTTGTACTCATCCCTTTTATTTATTTACGGGGAAAATATATACTGTATGCACTTGTGTCTGTGGGACTACTGGCCGCCATCATGTATTTTAAACCGTTCGACAAGCTGATGACCATTAACCGGAACGAACGTGCCGATATGCCCGGACCTCCACCAGGCCAGATGCCGGCCCCACCACCACCGCAATGGGAAAACAAACCGGGGCCGCAAATGCCGTCGCGCAACGAGCCGCCGCAAAACAGACGACCCGGAAAAACCGATATCGTCAGCACCATTTTGTTTCTGGCCGTATGGTCACTCGGCCTCGCAATCTGTATCATCCGCCAATGGCGGATTACGGAGAAAAAAATGCTACAAGCCGAAGCCGACCGCGCCAATGCCGAGCTGTCGTTTCTCAAAGCACAAATCAACCCTCATTTTCTTTTCAACACACTCAATAATATTTATTCCCTCGCCGTTACGGGTAGCGAACACACCGCACTCAGCGTCATGAAACTTTCCAACATCATGCGCTACCTCACCGATGATGTGCGCGCAGATTTTGTATGGCTCGAAGATGAACTGGATTTCCTGCGCGACTATATCGATCTGCAAAAACTCAGGCTGGGCGCCAATACAGAAGTGCGGTTGATCACGGCAGGCGAGGTGGCCGGTAAACGTATTGTCCCGCTGATCCTTGTCGCTTTTGTGGAAAACGTATTCAAGTATGGCGTAAGTAAACAACAGGCCTCCGTGATCACGATCAGCATAGAGGTGAAGGACAACCGGTTATTTTTTCATACAGACAATCCGCTTTTCCCCGATAAAAAAGAACAGGTAAGCACCGGTATCGGAATCGAGAACACAAGACAGCGTCTCCAACATCTTTATCAACACCAATATACTTTGTCGGTTGGAGAACAAAACGGAAGATTTGTGGTAGATCTCGAATTGCCGGTACCCGGATCGCTAGCGTAAACTAATGCCCATGCCCCTGAAGTGTGTTGCCATAGATGATGAGCCGCTTGCCTTGCAATTGATCCGCGAGTATGTAAGTCGTGTCGACGGCTTGCAGTTGATACAAACATTTGAAGATGCGGTTGCGGGTAGCGAGTTTATCCGCAATAACGGGATAGACCTGCTTTTCATCGATATCAACATGCCCGATGTAAATGGTCTCGCCGTGGTGCGGGCACTCGAAAAAAAACCGATGATCATTTTTACCACGGCCTACCGGCAGTTTGCTTTCGAAGGGTTTGAACTGGATGCGGTGGATTACCTCGTAAAGCCGATCAGCTTCGAACGGTTTTCGCGCGCTGTACGCAAAGCGCGGGAGTTTGATCACTACCGCCGCCGCGCGCTGTCGGATGCAGATGACAGCCTCTTTGTTTATGCCGGTTATCAATTGTTGAAAATTCCTTTTGCTTCCATCCGCTACCTGGAAAGCATGGAAGATTATGTACGCGTACACCGTGACAACGACAAGCCCGTACTCACGTTGATGACGCTTAAGTCCATCCTGGAAAAATTACCTGCCGACCGTTTCAGGCGTATTCACCGCAGCTATATCGTGGCTTTCGATCATATCAGTGGTATACAGGGACGCAAACTGCGATTAATGTCCGGTGAAGAACTGCCTGTCAGTGATAGTTATACCAACGTGGTCGATGAATGGAAACGTTACCGCGACTTATAGGCTCTCACATTTTTTTAACAGTCCGTCCGAAATGAAAAAGCGGATAGCGCGTTATGTGATTGCACGTTGACCTTTGGCCTTATTCTCACCAACTGCTGCTTCATTCCTTTTTACTGGCAAAAACACACACCAATGAAAAACATCTTCAGCGGAGCAGCCATCTTATGTCTGGCTGTATCCGGCACGGCCTCACACGCGCAGCTCAGCAATGTGCCCCGCTTTCAACTCGGCGTTTCCGCCGGAGCGTTCATTTACCAGGGCGATCTTACACCGTCGGATATCGGTTCTTACCGTACCGCAAAGCCTGCCTTACAATTAACCGCCGCTAAGTTATTCAGCCGTTCTCTTTCGCTGAAAGGAGTATTCAGTTTTGGTGCACTGCAGGGCGATGATTCACGCTATGCACATCCCGAATACCGCCGCGAACGCAATTTCTATTTTCAATCACCCGTTGCCGAAGTGGCTGTCCAGGGCGAATGGGCACCGCTTGGCACCAACTACCGGGAGAGAGGTTTTTCTCCTTATATATCGGCCGGTATCGGTTATTCTTTTTTGCATGTAAAACGCGATTACAGCCGGATGAATGTGGCTTATTTCGGCGCGGAGTCTGACCTGATGCCGCGCCTTGCGGAAGATGCCGCCACTTCACCTCCACGCGGTGTGGTCACCATTCCCGTGAGTGTAGGCGCACGGTATTATTTAAACGACAGGTGGGGGGTAAGCCTCGAAACAAATTACCGCATCACATCTTCCGATTATATCGATGGGTTCAGCCGCTCCGCCAATCCATCACGCAATGATCATTTTTATAGTCATACAGTGGGAGTGGTTTACCGGATAGGGAAGAAGAATATGTATGGCTGTCCGACTTACTAAGTCAAAATTCAAAAATTCAGTCCTGAAGTCTCGGCGTGAATTGTCAATGGTGAATAAGTGAATAGTGAATGGTGAATAGTGAATCACGAACCATGATGAGGATGTACAACCTTACACCTTACGCCTTACACCCTACGCCTTTTACCTTAGCCTTACACGCCCGCAGGAAATTAATGGACGCTGTGCGGCGAATGCTTCGTTTTGGTATCTTCATTGCATGACATCCAAAAATAAGCTGAGCCGTTTCGACCTGACCATGATCGTGGTCAGTCTTGTTATCGGCATGGGCATCTTCCGCAGTTCCTTCAATGTGGCAATGGAAGCGCAAAGTCCCTGGATCTTTTTTGCGGCCTGGTTGTTTGGTGGCCTCATCGCCTTATTCGGTGCGCTTACTTTTGCCGAGATCGGCAGCCGCTACCCGGTGATGGGCGGGTTCTACAAAATTTATTCTTATTGTTACCACCCCGCGCTGGCGTTCATGATCAATTGCATTATCCTGATCTCCAATGCTGCATCGGTAAGCGCAGTGGCGTTGATCGGCGCCGGTTATCTCAAAGGTATTTTGCCGCAGCAATGGCAAACGGATAATGTGGTACAGATTGTAGCACTTGCAGCCGTGATCGTTTTTTTCTTTGTCAATTACCTCGGCTTCCGCATGAGCGTGCGCACGCAGAATATACTCATGGTGATCAAGATCGGCATCGTCTTATTTATTTGCGCCGGATTGTTCTGGCCCGGTGCCGAACCAACTACCACTTCGCGTCTTACTGCCCCTTCGGGCGCCTGGGATACCATCAAAATGTTTGGCGCCGCATTGATCGCCGTATCGTTCACCTACGGCGGCTATCAGCAAACGATCAATTTCGGCGGTGAAGTAAACAATCCGCAACGCACTATTCCGCGCTCCATCTTCTGGGGTATCGGGATCATCGTTACACTTTATTTCCTGACCAATCTTGCCTATTACCATGTATTGGGTTTTGATGGTATTGTGTATAATGATGCGGGCCTTCCGTCCAAAAATGACCTGGCCGCGCGGCATGTGCAACAAATGGTAGGCCCTACCGGTTATACGATCATGAGCGGGCTGCTTTTTTTTGCGGTGCTGGCTTATGTCAACATCGGCCTGATGAGTAACCCGCGCGTGATGTATGCCATGGCCGATGAAAAAGTGTTGCCCTCTTTTTTAAAGAAAACGAATGAGCGCACTCACGTGCTGACCGTGGCTTTGCCCGTATTTGCAGCAGTGGCGGTCATCACGCTTTTTTTTGCCGAATCATTTGATACCATCGTCAACTGGGTGATCTTTCTCGATTCCATCGGGCTGGCCACCGCGGTAGGTTCCATTTTTATTTTACGGAAAAAAACAAAACATCTCGATGGCACCGGCATTTATAAAATGAAGTTGTACCCGCTGATGCCCGTTATTTATATCCTTGCTTATATTTTTGTAGCCATAAGTTGTGCGATCAAAGATCCTTCGGGTACGGGATACGGCTTACTTTTGTTCTTCGGATTTTATCCTCTTTACCTGCTGAGCAGGCGGCTCAACCGCAAGCCGGCTGAAAACAACTGATCAACCCCATGGATCTTTCATCAATCATCAATGAACTCGGCGAAGACCGCTCGCTTTACTTCAATACCGTAGCACCGCCCATTGCACAGGCCAGTAATTTTGCTTTTGATAAAGTAGCAGACATGGAAAAAGTGTTTGCCGACGAGATGAGTGGCTATGTTTACAGCAGGGGACGCAATCCAACGATCGACATTCTTCGCAAAAAACTGGCGGCACTCGACGGAGCAGAAGATTGCCTCGTGCTCAACAGCGGCGCCGCCGCCATTTTTGCCGGCGTGCTGCCTTTCGTCAGTTCCGGTGATCACATCGTTTCCGTAAAAGAACCCTATAGTTGGGCGCGTAAATTATTCGACCTGATCTTACCGCGTTTCGGCATTACCACCACCTATGTCGATGGCGGCACGGTCGATTCCTGGAAAAATGCCACGCAGGACAACACAAAATTCTATTACCTCGAATCACCCAATAGCTGGAACTATGCCATTCAACCCATCGGAGAAGTAGCCACTTTCGCTAAAAGCCGGGGCATTGTGACGATGATCGATAACAGTTATTGTACGCCTTTGTACCAACCCGTGATCGGCATGGGCATCGACCTGGCCATGCAGACCGCCACCAAATACATCGGGGGACACAGCGATACACTAGGTGGTGTGCTCACCGGTTCGCACGCCCTCATTAAAAAGATCTTCGATACGGAATTCCTGGCCATCGGCAGCGGACTGCAACCCTTTAATGCCTGGTTACTGCTGCGGGGCCTGCGTACCTTACCATTGCGGTTGCAACGGGTAGAAGCTTCCACGCAAACCGTGCTGGCTTTTCTCCAACAACATCCGCGGGTTAAAAACCTCCTGTTCCCCTTCGATCCCACTTTCCCGCAGCACGAACTGGCCCGCAAACAGATGAAAGCCGCGCTGGGGCTGATCACCATCGAGCTGGATGTGCCCGACAGGGAATCGGTTGTCCGTTTTTGCGAAGCGCTGAAACATATCCTGATGGCGGTAAGCTGGGGCGGGCATGAAAGCCTGGTCATTCCTAAATGTGCCGGTATTCCGGCGGCAGATTTCGACGTATCCAACCCTGAACATCGATGGGTGCGGCTATACGTAGGGCTGGAAGAACCGGACTATCTTATCAACGACCTGAAACAGGCGTTTGACGCCATCTGAGCCCGCTTATCAAAAATCAACAGGGCCGACCATCTTTTCAGTTATTTTTGTTGCATGATGTTACGCGGGATAAAACTGCTGCTGCTATTGTGTTGCAGCTCACTGGTAATGGCCCAGAAATGGAGTCTGCGGCAGTGCGTGGAATATGCCATGGATAAAAGTATCTCCGTGCGCCAGGCTGATGTACAGGCCCGCATCGACGCGCTTACCCTGGAGCAAAGCAAGCTGGCCCGCCTGCCCTCGGCAAGTATGCAGAACAACGGCGGTTATCAGTTCGGCCGCTCGATCGATCCTACCAGCAACCAGTTTACCACGGCGGAAATTCTTTTTGCCAATCATTCCCTCAATATCGGACTCGATCTTTTCAATTGGTTCAGTAAAAAAAACACCGTCATTGCCAACACGTATCGCGCGGAAGCGGCACGTGCCGGCGTGGAGAAAGCACGCAGTGATATTGCACTCAATGTGGCCAATGCCTATCTGCAAATATTGCTGAGCCGCGAACAGATCAACATCAGCGAGGTACAGGTAAAGCAAAGTAAAGAGCAGGTCGATAACATAAGCAAGCAGGTTAAGGAAGGTGCATTGCCCGAATTGAACCTGATGGAAATGGAAGCGCAACTGTCCAATGACAGTGCCACACTGATCAATGCGCAGGCTAATTACGGCCTGTCCGTATTACAATTAAAAGCCTTACTCAACATCGAAGCCGATGTTCCGTTTGAAGTGGAAGAGCCTTCGGTTGAAAGCATTCCGGTGGAAACGCTTTCCGAACTGGAGCCCGCAGCCGTATACGAACTTGCGGTGAAGAACATGCCGCAGCAAAAGATCAACGAACTCAACCTGAAAGCCGCCATTAAAAATGTATCGGTGCAGAAGGCGGCCATGTACCCGTCACTTACCTTGTTCGGCGGACTGGATACACGTTATTCCAATGCGGAAAGATTGTACGCTTCGGCCTTCACCAATACGTTTGTGCCGATCGGCCGCACACCAACGGGTGAGATCGTAACCACACTCGACGAACGGTTGGTGCCGACCACTTTTTCAAAAAATACTTATTTCCGCCAGATCAATAACAACTTTGGCCAGTCGGTTGGCTTAAGCCTGAATATTCCCATTTTTAACGCAGGCATTGCCCGCACCAACTGGCGCAAAGCAAAGCTGAATGTAGAGTCGGTTGAATTACAGAAAGAGCTGGACGGGCAAACATTGAAGCAGGATATTTACCAGGCACACCTGAATGCCGTAGCGGCCCTGCAAAAGTTTCAGGCGAGCCAGAAAGCGGTGGCTACCTCGCAGAAAGCGTATGAATTTGCCCGCAAGCGATTTGATGTCGGCCTGCTCAATTCCATCGACCTGATTACAAACCAGAATAATTTTTTCCGTGCGCGGATCAATCTGCTGTCGGCTCAGTACGATTATGTGTTCAAGATGAAACTGCTGGAGTTTTACAAAGGACAGGGGTTGAAATTATAATTGAAAAAAACGTCTGATGAAAAAGACCTGGAAATGGATCCTGATCATTGCCGCTGTATTGCTGGCTGTCATTGTTGGGAGTAAAATTTTTTTCCCGAAAGACAACAGCCAGAAAGTGGCGGTTGAAAAAGTAGTGCGCCGTACCATCGTGGAAACGGTGACGGCCAGCGGGCAGATTTATCCCGAAGTGGAAGTAAAGATCAGTCCGGATATTTCCGGTGAGGTAACGGACCTGAACGTGCAGGAAGGCGACAGTGTGAAAAAAGGGCAGGTGCTTGCACGCATTTATGCCGACATCACTGCGCTGCAGCGCGACGAAGCCGCTTCACGCGTAAGCCAGTCGCAGGCCACGGTAGCCAACAGCCAGGCCGCATTGCAGGCGCTCGATGCCTCCGTAACGCAGGCCCGCCAGGCATATGACCGTAATAAAAAACTTTACAACGAAAAAGTGATCTCGCAATCCGAACTCGAGCAATATGAAACCACTTTGCGCACCGCCACCGCCAACTACGAAGCGGCGAAAGAAAACATCCGCAGCCTGCAGGCCGGCGTACGCGTTTCGCAAACCGGATTGACATCGGCCAATAAAAATCTCGAACGCGCTACCATCGTGGCGCCGATGAACGGCGTCATCTCTTCACTCAGTATTAAAAAAGGAGAACGCGTGGTAGGTACTGCGCAGATGGCCGGTACGGAAATGATGACCGTTGCCGATATGTCTGTGCTCGAAGTGCGCGTGGACGTGGGGGAAAATGATATCGTAAAAGTAAGTATCGGCGACTCGGCTGATGTATCCGTTGACGCTTACAACCGCCGCAAGTTCCGCGGCATCGTTACACAGATTGCCAGCAGCACCAAGAGCGGCGCCACCGGCATCAGCACTTCCACCACGGATGTAACGAACTACGAAGTGAGAATACGCCTGGATAAATCTTCTTATGAAGACCTGGTTGATCCGGCCAACCCCAAGAAATTTCCTTTCCGCCCGGGTATGAATGCCAATGCGGATATCAAAACCAAACGGGTAGCCAATGTACTCGCCGTTCCCATCGCTTCCGTCAACGTGCGCACCAAAGGCACGGACCAGAGCATGGAAGACCGCAAAAAGGAAAAAGAACAATCGAAAGCCGATGACAATGGCACCACTGCGACACCCGCTACCGCCGATGATGACATGGAAGAAGTGGTGTTCACCGTGCAGGAGGATGGTTCGGTTAAAAAACAGGTGGTCCGCTCGGGTATCCAGGATGCCAACTATATCGAAATACTTTCCGGACTGAAAGGCGGGGAGCAGATCGTAACGGCGCCCTATACCACCATCAGTGAAATACTCAAAGACGGCATGAAGGTGAAAGTGGTGCCCAAGGAAGAACTCTTCAAGAAGTAATCTTGTATCTTGCAGGCAAATTCTGCAGGGTTGACACACACATTTGCTATCATCGGCGGCGGTAGCTGGGCAACAGCACTCGCCAAAATCCTTACCGATAACGGCCACCATATCCATTGGTGGATCCGCAACACAGAAACGATTGACTACATGCGTCAACGCGGACACAATCCGCATTATCTCAGTTCCGTCAATTTCGATAAAACCCGCTTCAGTTTATATCCGGAGATCGGGCAAGCCATTGCACAGGCCAACACACTGATCGTTGGCGTGCCGTCGGCTTATATCCGCGAAAGCTTTGCTGCATTGAAACCGGAAGACCTGGCCGCCAAGAAAATCGTATCCGCCATCAAAGGACTGATCCCGGGCGAAGACATTCTGCTCAACGAATACCTCGAGCGTGAATTCGATGTGCAACTGTCCGATTATTTTGCCGTACTCGGTCCCTGCCACGCAGAAGAAGTGGCGGGCGAAAAATTATCCTACCTCACCTTCTCCGGTGTAGACCTTACCACCACAAGGCAACTGGCCGCGCATTTCTCTACTCCCTACATCAATACCGTTGTTAACGGGGATATCCTGGGCGTGCAGTATGCTGCCGTGCTGAAAAATATTTATGCCTTGGGCGCGGGTATCGCGCGCGGTCTCGAATACGGGGATAATTTCCTCAGCGTATTCATTGCCAACTGTGCCGATGAGATGGCCGGTTTCCTGAAAAAATTCGGAGCCGAGCACATTGTGGTGGGCGAGCACGAAGAAGAAGATCCGGTTACACATCGGAAATCCTCCAACTATGCAGCGTCGGTCTACCTCGGCGATCTGCTGGTGACCTGCTATTCATTGTTTAGCCGCAACCGCACATTCGGACAAATGATCGGCAAAGGTTATTCCGTACAGGCAGCGCAATTGGAAATGAACATGGTGGCGGAAGGCTATCATGCCGCCAAATGCATTTATAACATCAACAGAAAAGTAGGTGCGGAAATGCCGATTGCAGAGACGGTGTACCAGATCGTGTGGAACCAGGTAAAACCATCCGAAGGTTTCCGCCAGATCGAGCAGTCGCTTATTTGATTTCTTCGAAAAAAAGATCGGCAGCAATGCCATCCGCGAGTAAACGGCCTTCATCGGTAAGGCGTAACTTGTTCTCCTGCGCTACCAGGTGTCCTGCATCGATATGGCGTTGTGCCGCTTTCAGTAATTGCGTTTTTTCCAAAGAAGGAATATGGGAAAGATCCAGCCCGTCTGCGGTGCGCAAGGCAATCATGATCCGTTCATTCAGTTGTTGTACGCCGGTTAGTTCCTCTTTTTCGAAAGGAATAAGTCCTTCCTGCAGCGAACGGATATAGGCCTGGTTATTGGCGATGTTCCACCAGCGGCTTTTTCCATCAAACGAATGTGCGGATGGCCCCAGCCCGATATAGGATTTGCCCTGCCAATAGGCGGAATTGTGCCGGCTGCGATATCCCGGCCGCGCAAAGTTGGAGATCTCATAATGTTCGTAACCGTTTTCTTTTGCCCATTGCATGAGGTAAAGAAAATGCCTTGATTGTTTATCGGGGTCCACATCCGGCACTTTGCCGGCACGGATCATTTTATTGAGCGGAGTCTGCGGTTCCACCGTTAACGCATAACAGGATAAATGGGGAATGTTCAGCGCTTTGGCCTGTTCAAGATCCTGGTGCCATTGTTCATCCGAAAGTCCCGGTCCTCCGTAAATAAGATCGATGGTGATGTTGTTGAAATATTCCCGGGCCTTTTTAACCTGCTCGAGTGCCTGTTTGGCCGTGTGTGCGCGGTTCATCCAGCGAAGTTCTTCTTCAAAAAAACTCTGTACGCCGATGCTGAGGCGGTTGATGCCTGCATCACGCCATTCTTTCAATCTTTCCTCTGAAATATCATCCGGATTTACTTCCAATGTAATTTCTGCATCCGGATCTACGTTAAAGTGGCCGCGGACCGCAGTCAGCAATTGCGTAAGCTCGGCAAGGGTGAGCAAACTGGGCGTGCCGCCGCCAAAATAGATGGTGTGAACGGCTTCGCCGGGAGGAAAGGGAAATTGTTCCGCCGCCAGCCGCGCCTCTTCCTGCAACGCAGCCACCAGTTCGGGCTTGTAATGCAGCGAAGTACTGAAATGAAAATTGCAATAGTGACAGGCCTGTTTGCAGAAAGGAATATGAAGATAAATACCAGCCAAGTGAAACCGATTGTTTGTGGATTAATACTATTATTGCCGGAGAATAGCATGACAAAGGTACGACACCTTCTTACCGCAGTTTTGTTTTTATTGTCGGGACTCAGGTCATCGGCCCAGGATCGTTATTCACTGACGCTGAGAGCTGTGGACTACGATGAAAAGGCATTGCAGCAGATTTTGCAGCCGCCCGGTACATTCGACAACCGCCTGTTGTGCGTTGAATATGTCAACGGATTACCGGATCGCCTGCGTGGCCGCGGTTACGTTACCGCCTCTCTCGATACCGCGCGTTTTGATTCACTGGGTGCTTATGCGGTGATTTATATCGGCAAACCTTACCGCTGGGCAAAACTCGATGCCGATGGTGTGGAACCCGCGCTGCTGGCGGCCGGCGGCTGGCGCGAACAACAATACCGCGACAAACCCATCGACTTCAACCAGGTGAGCATGCTGCAGCAACGCATCCTGAATTACCTGGAAAACAACGGCCATCCTTTTGCAAAAGTGTCGCTGGAAAATCTTCAACTGAATGATGACGCCATTTCGGCGCGGTTAAAAGTAGACAAAGGACCGTTGTACCGCGTAGACAGTATCGAGATCAAAGGCAATGCAAAAGTATCCAACGAATACCTGCAGCGCTACCTCGATCTGCGCAACGGCAGCACTTATAGTAAAGAAAAGCTGCAACGCATCAGCGGTCTACTCCGCGAACTCACTTATGTGGAAGAAGAATTTCCGCCACGCATCCTGTGGCGCAGCAGCGGCGCAACGATCGAAGTATACCTGAAACAAAAACGCAGCAGCCAGGCAAGCCTGATTGTCGGCTTTTTGCCCAACAACGATCAGCTTTCCTCCAAAAAATTACTGATCACGGGCGAAGGCAACCTGAATTTAAAAAATGCATTGGGCGCCGGAGAAACGATCGGACTGATATGGCAGCAATTGCAGGTAAAATCACAGCGGCTGAACATCGTTTACCAGCATCCCTACCTGTTCCGTTCGCCGATAGGACTGGATTTCGGGTTCGATATGTTCCGCAAAGACAGCAGTTTTCTGAACGTCAACTTCCAGATCGGCGCGCAATACATCCTCAACACGCAGCAATCGGGAAAGCTGTTCCTGCAAAGATTTCAAACGGTGGTCAACGGCATCGACCTCAATTATGTACTGCAAAACCGCCGGCTGCCGGAAGCGGCAGATGTATCGGTGACCAATGTGGGACTGGAATATGAAAGCAACACCACCAACTACCGGTTCAATCCGGTGCGGGGAAGTGAAATAAAAATGGTCACCACCATCGGGAATAAAAAGATCAAACAGAACAATGCGGTGCTGGAGCTGAAAGACCCCAACGATCCGGACTTTGACTTCAAAAAAATCTACGATACGCTGAAAGCAAAAACCTACCAGGTGCGTGTGCGGCTGCAGGCGGCGCATTATTTCCCCCTCAGTAAAAAAGGCCTGAGCACCCTGAAAGTGGGGGCGCAGGGCGGTTATCTGCAAAGTGGCTATCTGTTCCGCAATGAGCTTTTCCAGATCGGTGGTTACAAATTGCTGCGCGGTTTTGATGAAGAAAGCCAGTACCTCTCACAATATGGCATCGGCACGGTGGAATACCGATATCTAATAGGGGAGAACTCCTTCTTCTATGGATTTGTCGACGGCGGCTGGGGACGCAATCACAGTCAGAATGTAAAAGAAACGCATACTTATCTCGGTGCGGGATTAGGCATCGCGTTTGAAACGAAAGTGGGCATCTTCAACCTGGCCTGGGCGGTGGGCAAAAGAGATGACACGGACTTTAATCTTCGTCAATCAAAGATTCATTTTGGGTTTGTCAGCTTTTTCTAAAACGGCGCCTTTATTTTTGCAACATAAATCGTGGTATTGAACCGAATTTTCCTCTTGTGCATTTTTGGGCTCTTCTCGTTGGTAGTATCCGGACAACAGCCGGACTCACTATCCCGCGCCAGTGCGGCAAGTGCGCAGGCGGATAGCATCAATGCAGCGCGGGCAGACAGTCTGCAGAAATATTCGGGCCGGAATCCGTTGCCCGTAAAAAAACATTCGGCGGCCACGCCATCGTGGACTACACAGGAGGGTGTACCGTTGCCTTTACAAATCCTGTCGCACCAGCCATACTTTGGCTTTGCCGGTGAGCCGGTAATCAGTCAATCGAGGGAACGAAAAGTGGATGACCGCGACCTGTTGTTTTATGTACTGACGGGTGTGGTGCTGTTGTTTGCGTTGCTTAAACAGGTATTTGGAAAATACCTGGCGGATCTGCGTCGTTTGTTTTTCCGGTCTACGCTCAAGCAGCGTCAATTGCGCGAGCAATTATTGCAAACACCACTGCCATCCTTGCTGTTCAATATCTTTTTCTTCATAACGGGCGGACTTTACCTCGCTTTTCTGTTTACGCACCTGGAGCTGGATCTGCCGGACACAGGATTCTGGTTGCTGGCGCTCTATGGTTTTGGGGCACTGGCGGCTATCTACCTGGTCAAATACATCGGTCTGAAACTGATCGGCTGGTTGTTTCGCATGACACCACTGACCGATGCGTATGTGTTTGTGGTGTTCATGGTGAACAAGGCGCTGGGCATATTCCTGCTGCCGTTTTTGTGGCTCGTGAGTTATGCCTCGGGCGAATTGCAGACGGTTGCCTGGTCAATTTCCTGGGTTGGTATCGGTTTATTGTTATTGTATCGTTACATATTAGGATGGGGAGCCGTCCGTAATCAGGTCAGCTTCAGGCTTTTTCATTTTGTATTGTACCTGCTGGCCTTTGAAGTGGCCCCCCTGCTGCTCATCTATAAAGTGGTACTATCAGTATTTAAGTAGAAAGGTGTACCTTTGCACCCAAATTCAGCCACACTTCATGGTAAAGAACGGGGTCACCAAGGCCGATACAAAGGCCAAAACAACACAACAGATACTGATCACCCAGCCGAGACCGGAAAGCGAGAAATCGCCGTATTTTGAGCTGGAAAGAAAGTATAATGTAAAACTGGCATTCCAACCATTTATCCGGCTGGAAGGGATTCCGGCCCGCGATTTCCGCAAGCAAAAGATCGACATTGCTTCTTATACTGCGGTAATCTTCACCAGCCGCAACGCCATCGATCACTTCTTCCGCACCTGCGAGGAAATGAAAGTGAGCGTTTCGCAGGATACCAAGTATTTCTGTATCACCGAAGCGGTGGCACTTTATCTCCAGAAATTCATCCTCTACCGCAAACGCAAGGTTTTCTACGGCGCCGACGGTTCCAACAAAAGCATGTTCGAGGTAGTGAACAAACACAAGGGAAATGAAAAATTCCTGTATGTATGTTCCGAAAACCAGCAGGACAATGACATTGTGAACTGGCTGAAGAGCAACAATTGTGAATTTGCGCTGGCATTTATGTACCGTACCCAAAGCAATGACGTGAAAGAGCTGTTGACCAAGACAGATTTCGACGTCATTTGTTTTTTTACCCCCAGCGGTATCAAAAGTCTTTTTGACAACGTACCCGAGTACAAACAGAACGGAACGGTGATCGGCGCATTTGGCAGCAATACGAGCCGCGCTGCCGAAGAAGCCGGCCTGAGCCTCGAGATCGTAGCGCCGCACCCCAAAAGCCCCAGTATGGTTTCCGCACTGGATCAGTACCTCGCGTCGACGACTGTAAAGAAGAAGAGTTAAACAGCCGTTATAAGTTTTAAGTAATAGGTTATAAGTTTTTTCATGGTTCGTGTATACACGAACCATGGCTTTTTATTGACGATTCACGATTCACCATTGACGATTCCTCACTTCTTTTTTTTGAATTTTGAATTTTGCCTTTTGAATTTTGAGGAACTTTGAGGGATGCACGCTCATACCAACCATCTCGTACACGAAACAAGCCCCTATCTCTTACAACATGCCCACAACCCGGTAGACTGGTATCCCTGGAGCCCGGAAGCGCTGGAAAAAGCACGGAAGGAAGACAAACCCATACTGGTAAGTATCGGCTATGCCGCCTGCCACTGGTGTCATGTGATGGAACGTGAAAGTTTCGAAGATCCGGCCGTAGCAGTGCTGATGAATGAACACTTCGTCAACATCAAAATCGACCGCGAAGAACGGCCCGATCTCGATCACATTTACATGGATGCCGTGCAGGCCATGACCGGCAGCGGCGGATGGCCGCTCAACGTATTTCTGACGCCGGAAGGAAAACCCTTTTACGGCGGCACTTATTTTCCCCCCAGACGGGCCTTTAACCGCTCCTCCTGGACGGAAACGCTCACAGGCATTTACCAGGCCTTTACTGAGCGCCGAGAAGAGATCGAAGCCCAGGCCGGCAATATGATCGCCCATCTCGAGCAGGCCAACCAATTCGGCCGCAGCAACCGCACGGAAGCACCGGTGCGAATGGAAGAAGTGGCCGCCAACCTGTTGCGCACCGCCGACAAGGAATGGGGCGGATTCGGCCGGGCACCCAAATTTCCCCAGACATTTGTGATCCGCTTCCTGCTTTGCTACGGCCGCCGCAATGACAAGGAAGGACTCGAAGCCGAGGCGCTGCAACAGGCGTTGCTCAGTCTCGACCGGATGATCGAAGGCGGTATCTACGACCAGATCGGGGGCGGCTTTGCCCGCTATGCCACGGATACCGAATGGCTGATCCCCCATTTTGAAAAAATGCTTTACGACAATGCGCTGCTGCTGACGGTGATCAGCGAGGCGGCGCAACTGACCGGCAGCGCTCGATACCAGGAGGTGATCCATGAAACAATGGGATTCGTAAAACGTGAATTGCTGTCGCCCGAGGGCGGGTTCTATGCGGCCCTGGACGCCGACAGCGAAGGAGAAGAAGGACGTTACTATGTGTGGAATAAAAAAGAGGTGGAAGAAACGCTGGGAGAGAAGGCCGCGCTGTTTTGTGAATACTACGACATAACGGAGCAGGGTAACTGGGAGGAAAAGAACATCCTGCGTGTACAGGAGCCCGATCTGGCGTCTTTTGCCCGGTTGAGAGGGATTGATGCCGCCGGGTTAAAACAAACGCTGCAGGAAGGCCGGGAGCGCCTGCTGGCAGCCCGGGAAAAAAGAATCAGACCTTTACTCGACGACAAAATAATCCTGGGGTGGAACGCGTTGATGAATACGGCATGCAGCCGCGCATTCCGCGCAACCGGCCGGGAAGAATACCGGAACCTGGCTATCCGGAACATGGAGTTTTTACTGAAGGCATTCAGGGATGCGGAAGAAGGCCGGTTATTGCATACGTGGAAAAACGGGAAAGCAAAATACCCGGCATTCCTGGACGATTACGCTTTCCTGATTGAATCGTTGCTGCAATTACAGGAAATCACGGCCGACACGCGCTGGCTGAAGGAAGCGGCGCAACTGACGGATCATGTGTGGGAACATTTTGGGGATGAAGAAGGCCCGCTTTTCTATTATACGCCTGATTACCAGACCGATATTATTTTACGGAAAAAAGAGATCTATGACGGAGCGGTGCCGTCCGGTAATTCGGTAATGGCCACTAACCTGTACCGGCTGGGCATTTACTATGATGCATTGCCCTGGCGGGATCGTGCGGAAAAGATGGTGGAGAGCCTTTCCGGCGTGGTCGGACGATATGCGGGGTCCTTTGCTAACTGGGCGGGTTTGTTACAGGAGTGGGCCGGAGGGACCCAGGAAATTGTGGTAATTGGTCCGGAAAAAGAGATATATGAGAAAATATTATATGAGTATGTGCCGCATGGATTGATGCTTTATTCACCGGTTGAAAACCAGGAATTTGCCCTGACGAAAGGGAAAAAACCAGGTCAAAAAACAAATATTTATCTGTGCAAAAATTTTGCCTGTCGCGAGCCGGTGGAGCAGGTAAAACAGCTTATGACGTTGATTAACAGTGCGTAAGAGGTGTAAGATAATTTTCTGTTAAATACAATAATCTGCATCAGGATTCGTTAGATAAATTACGCCGTAAAACAACCTTTGACTGTAAAAAAATAAATTGTAACCTTGTGCGCTTGAATAAACCAAAATATTATATTTGCCCAATACCCTTTAAGTGTATGAAAATGAAAAACCCTAACTACGCTATCGTTGCGGCTATGAGCATTTTGATGCTGGCGAGCTGTAAATCGGGAAAAAACAAAGGCGGCTCTTTACCGAACGACGGTCAGGTGCATGGCATCGCGGCCGGCAGCAGGTATTCTTTGCCGAAGCCTCCGGGAATGGTTTACATCCCGCAAGGTTCCTTCCACATGGGCCCCAGTGATGAGGACCCTGCTTTTGCGTTCAGTGCCCGTAACCGTGCTGTTTCAATCAGCGGTTTCTGGATGGATGCTACTGAAGTCACCAACATGGAGTACCGCCAGTTTGTTTACTGGGTACGTGACTCCGTTGCTGCCCGCAAGCTCGGCTATGTGAAAGCTGGTGCTGACGGCGATGAAGCAGTTGACTGGCAGAAGATGAAGACGTTCAAGTGGAACGATCCTAAAAACGTTGAGGCCCTTGCTAGTACCGACATGATCCTCTCTCCTGAGGACCGTATCTTCGGAAAAAAAGAAGTGGATGTCAACCAACTGGTTTACCACTCCGAAATCTTCGACCTCAAAGAAGCGGCCAAGCGTGAGAACGCTAAAAGACCCCGCAAAGATTTCATCGAAAAGAAAGACGTTCGTATCTATCCTGATAGCCTCGTGTGGATCCGCGACTTCGCGTATTCTTACAACGAGCCGATGACAAAACGTTACTTCTCTCACCCCGCATTTGACAACTATCCTGTAGTAGGCGTAAGCTGGAAACAGGCAACTGCTTTCTGCGAGTGGAGAACGCACTACCTCAATTCATTCCTGATCGGCAAGAACCGCGTACAGGAGTCTGACTTCCGCCTGCCGACCGAAGCGCAGTGGGAATATGCAGCCCGCGGCGGACGCTCTCAGTCTATGTTCCCCTGGGGTAGCTACTATCTCCGCAACAAGAAAGGATGTCTGCTGGCCAACTTCAAGCCTGGCCGTGGTAACTATCCTGAAGACGGAGGTTTCTACACGGTGCGTGCCGATGCTTACTGGCCCAATGATTACGGTCTGTATTGCATGTCAGGTAACGTAGCAGAATGGACTTCTTCTATCTATTACGAAGGTCGTAACAACTTCCAGCACGATATGAACCCCGATGTACGCTGGAATGCAAAAGACGACGATCCCCCCCTCATGAAACGCAAGATCATCCGTGGCGGAAGCTGGAAAGATGTAGGTTATTACCTGCAAACAGGTACCAGTACGTACGAATACCAGGATTCAGCAAAATCGTATGTCGGTTTCCGTTGTGTGATCGATCTGCCAGCTGCTTCCGGTCGCCGCAGATAAGACTCCACCAAATTGACTACTTATCGCATCTAAACTTAATAATAGCAGGGAAGGTTGACGATCAACCTCAGCCTTCCCTGCTTTAGTTTTACCAATTCCTAATTATCAACACAAAACAACTCTCGTTTTAAAACTGACTCTTTATGGCAGCAGCTATTCCTACCAAAGTAAGCAAATACGTTGACGTAGCCGTTTCATTTGGTGCATCACTGGTTATCTGGGGTGCGCTGAGAAAAATCACGCACGCTCCCGACGCAGACACATGGCTCTGGATCGGTCTTACCATTGAAGCCGCAATCTTCGCGCTGTATGGTATCCTTTACCTGATCTATCCCGCACTGCCCGATGCGTCTCATTCCGAAGAACTGACTGTAGCAGGCGAAGTAATCAAACCCGCTAAAGGTGGCGCACTGGCCGCTATGGACAAAGCACTGATCGAAGCACACGTAACTCCTGAAACACTGAACCGTCTCGGCGACAACTTCAAAAAATTGAACGAGACTATCGGTAATATGAACAATATCTCTGACGTGGTAGCTGCTACAGGCGACTACACCGCTAAAACCCGCGAAGTAACCGGCGCACTCGACAAAGTGAAAGACGCTTATGTTACGGCTGCCGGTTCTGTTGGTGCTTTCAACCAGGCTACTGAAGGCGCGAAAGTATTCCACGACCAGGTACAGGTACTCACTAAAAACCTTTCTTCGCTGAATACTATTTATGAGTTGGAACTGCAGGAAAGCAACAACCACCTGAAAGCGTTGAACTCTTTCTATGGTAAACTTTCTGAAGCTTCTGCCACTATGCTCAACAGCGCTGAAGACGCTAAGAAAGTACAGGAGCAGATCGGATCGCTGGCTACCAACCTCGGCCGTCTGAATAATATCTACGGTAATATGCTGACTGCTATGCAGGGTAAATAAGGTCAAAGCATACCAACTAACTTGTAAATAATAATTCCTTAAGAAAAAACTATTTGACCTGATATGGCACTACCTAAAGAGCCGCGGCAGAAGATGATCAACATCATGTACCTGGTGTTGACTGCGATGTTGGCCATCAACATCTCAGCCGAGATCCTCAATGCCTTTAAAACGGTTAATACAAGTCTCGAAACGACTAATACAACAATCCACGCTTCTACCAATACGATCATGTCGTCATTGGAGGAGAAATCTAAAAAAGAAGAAACCCGCGAAAAAGCGACTATCTGGTTGGCCAAAGCTCAACAAGCTACCAGCCTGACCAAATCGCTGTATGATTATATCAACGGACTGAAGTCAGAGATCATTAAAAATGCAGGCGGCGACCCTAACGATCCTACCAAGCCTTTTAACATGGAAAGCCAGGGTATTGCTACCAAGATCATGATTGAAGGCGGAAAAGGTAAGGAACTGCAAAAGCGCCTTGGGGATTATAAGGCTGCTTTGCTGGCGATCGACCCCGCGGTAAGGAAAGAAATTGAAAATGACATCCAAATCAACCTGGAAACGCCTAAAAGCCAGGATGGTAAAGTACGTGCATGGGACATCACTTATTTCAACATGGTGCCTACCATCGCGAGTCTGACTATTCTCAGCAAATTCCAGAACGATATCAAAACGTCTGAGAACAAGGTAGTTGCTTACTACCACGCTCAGGTTGGTAAAGTAGAAGTGGTATTTGACTCTTACGCAGCAATCGTAGGTCAGAACTCCAACTACCTGATGCCCGGCCAGGAACTGGAAATCACTGCCGGTGTAGGTGCGTTCAGCAAAAAAGCACAACCAACCATTTCTATCGGTGGCAGCAACGTTTCAATCGGTGAAGACGGTTCCGCCCACTACAAAACTGCTGGTGGCGGTATCGGTCAACATACTATTCCCGTAAAAATTACGTTCTTTAACCAGTATACCAACAAGCAGGAGACTATTGACAAGACCATTACTTACACAGTAGGTCAGGCCAACGCCTCTATTGCCCTGGATAAAATGAACGTTCTTTACATAGGTGTGGACAACCCCGTAAGCATCGCGGCAAGCGGTGGCGGCGACGACAAGGTTCAGGCTACCATCACAGGTGGTGGCGGATCACTGACCCGCGTTGGTCCCGGCAAATACGTAGCCCGTGTGGGTTCTGTAACCGACGACTGCCGTATCACGGTGTCTGTTGACGGTAAAGTGGCTGGCGCTTCGCAGTTCCGCGTAAGAACCATCCCACGTGCCCAGGCTTATGTAGGTGGTTATGAGAGTGGTGCCAACATTCCTGCAGGAGCTTTCCGCGCTCAGCAAGGTGTAGGTGCCGGTATCAAGGATTTCCCCTTCGAACTCTCTTACACTGTTACATCATTCACCTTCTCTGTTGATACTGACGACGGAGACGTTGCAACAGCTACTTGTCAGGGTAATACGTTCAGTGCTGCTGCGCGTTCACACATCAACGCCCAGGTGAAATCCGGTAAGATCGTAACCATCGATAATATCCGTGTACAGGGACCAGACGGTCGTGGTTCAAATGCGCCGTCGCTTGTATATTATATCAAGTAAGAAATTGTAAAAAGTGACTATGAAATACTCTATTGGGAAAAAATGTTTGTTCGTACTGCTGGCAGTGCTCGCCATCTCTGAGGCTGATGCACAGCGTACCGGCAGAAGACGTAACAACAATACCCAGCAGCCCGCCGGCAACCAGCAGGAGCAGCAGCAGACGAATGACACCCGTCCGCCCTCCAACTACGATCCCTATGGTGGTATCCCCATCGTGGTAGATTCTTCCGGTGTATCTGATACCGCTGTCAAAAAATCACTGCGCAATGAAAATGCGTTCGATAAATCCAATCTGACAGCACGTACCCCTTTGCCTTACGAACACCTGCGCTGGGATGATGCCCTTTTTGCAGAAAAAGTATGGCGCGAACTGGATCTGCGCGAGAAGATGAACCAAACCTTCCGCTACCAGGCCCAGGACGATAACGGAAGCCAGGTCTTCATCGATATGCTCCTCAGAGCGGTGGCCACCGGCGAGGTTACAGCCTTTGCCGATGAGCGCTTCACTACTCCGATGACCCCCGCCGAAGTTGCCCAGCTGACCGTAGGTTCTGCTGATACGGTGCCCGTTTACGACGTTAACGACATCAACAAAATCGTTCGCTATACCGTAACACGCGCCACGTTTGATGCAAATACCGTTACCAAGCTGCGTATCAAGGAAGAGTGGGTATTTGACCGCGAGGCCAGCCGCTATTTCTGCCGCATCCTGGGTATCTCTCCGCTCGTAACCAAATACATTGGTAATACCGGGAAAGAACTGGGTAGCTCTCCGATGTTCTGGATCTATTATCCTGATCTGCGTCCGATCCTGGCACGTATGGAAGTATACAACCCTAAAAACATGGGCCAAAGCCGGATGACATGGGAAGAACTGTTTGAAAGCCGTATGTTCAGCAGCTATATCATTAAGTCTAGCCTGGACAACCCATCCAACCGTATGATCAAACAGTACCAGAAAAATCAAATCCTTGCCCTGCTGGAAGGAGAAGATATCAAAGAGAAACTGTTCAACTTCGAACAAGATCTGTGGGAATACTGATCAATGTTTGAACCTTGGAAAAGTATAGAAAAAAGCCACGCTGAAGCGTGGCTTTTTTCATGATAAGTAGCTATAAATAAATGATTTCAAAAAATATAAAAAAAGCAGGGCAACTCTAGGAATATACCAAAAAATGTCTATCTTCGTCTTGGTTTTTCATAGGATATTGGATTTTAAAAACGGGGCTGGATTTCTATCCTGGCCCCACTTTTTTTTATAAGCCTTTCCGCTTTTCCGTATCCTGCTCACCCGCACCAAAATAGTCAACAACCAGTTTCGCTTTCGCAGGTCCGACCACCACAGCCAGTTCCTCCAATGTTTTCTCCCTGATATTTTTTACCGAACGGAAGGTTTTCAGCAACATATCTGCAGTGGATTTACCGATGCCGGTAATGTCTTCCAGTTCATTTTTAAACGTTCCTTTACTGCGTTTCTGCCGGTGAAAAGTGATACCAAAACGGTGCACTTCGTCACGTATACGACGTACCAGGCGCAATTCTTCGCTGTTATAAGGCAGCCGTATCGATTCGGAATCGCCGGGAAAAAACAATTCTTCTTCGTTCTTCGCTAATCCCGCCATCGTGGTCATGTGCATGGCATTCAATTCCTGCATCGCTTCCACAGCCGCACCTAATTGTCCTTTACCACCGTCAATAATCACAAACTGCGGGAATGGCTGTCCTTCCTCTAATAAGCGTTTATAACGCCGGTAAACAGCTTCTTTCATCGTGGCAAAGTCGTTGATGCCCTCCACCGTTTTTACATTGAAATGGCGGTAGTCTTTTTTACTCGGCTCGCCATTTTTAAAACACACCATAGCCGACACGGGATAGCTGCCATGAAAGTTGGAGTTATCAAAACATTCAATGTGCAAAGGCAATTGCGGCAATTGCAGATCGCGCTGAAGATTTTCCAACACACGGATTTTATCGGTATTGCGCGACAGTTTTAACCGCTCTTTGTTCCTGATTTCCTCGATGTAATAATCCACATTCTTCGCCGCCAGCTCCAGCAGTTTTTTATTATCGCCCGCTTTGGGCACCGTCACTATCACCGCGGGATCAGGATATTCTATCGTAAACGGAACGATAATCTCCGTGGCGTCGCTTTTGAAGGTATCACGCAATTGGGCCACACTGAATTCCAGGATTTCCGATTCCGGTTCATCGAGATGTGTTTCTACTTTGTTCGTCTGGGTCTGCACAATCGTACCATTGCGGATCATCAGGTAGTTAACGTAAGCGATGTCTTTTTCCTTCGTAATGGCAAATACATCTTTGTCACCACCGCGCGCACTGATTACCACGGAGCGCGATTGATATCCCTCAAGGTATTCGATCTTTTTCCGGACCAGCTCGGCTTTTTCAAATTCGAGATTGCCGGCGTGTACTTTCATTTCGTCGCGGAAATGACGGATCACCGGCGCCAGGTTGCCTTTCAGTAAGGCTTTTAAACGTACCAGGTTGGCCGCATAATCAACTTCACTCTGGTGCCCTTCACAAGGTCCTTTGCAGTTGCCAAGGTGATATTCGAGGCAAACCTTGAATTTCTTTTTGGCAATATTGGCCGTAGATAAGTTGAGGGTGCAGGTGCGTAAAGGAATGGTTTGACGCGTGAACTCCAGCAGCTCTCTTACTCTTTTTACCGAGGTAAAAGGACCGAGATATTCGGAGCCGTCTTCTACCACCTGACGCGTCAGGTAAACACGGGGAAACGGCTCTTTGCGAATGACGATATACGGATAGGTTTTATCGTCCTTGAGATTGATATTATAACGCGGCTGAAACTGTTTGATCAGCGAGTTTTCCAGCAGGAAGGCATCCTGTTCGGAGTTGACAATGGTGAACTCGATACGTTCGATGCGCTGGACAAGCTCGTGCGTTTTGTAGGAAGTAAATGTTTTGGAGAAATAAGATCCCACGCGCTTGCGCAGGTCCTTGGCTTTTCCCACGTAAATGATATCGCCTGCCTGGTCAAAATATTTATAAATGCCTGGCTGATGGGGTATGGTACCGGCAATATGCGAGAATTGTTCTGCTGTCATGGTGTATCATTCCACGCTACTTTGGTGATCGTGGTTTTTTCAGGTTGGCCGGGCAGTTGAAGGATCTTCGTGATTTGGAAATTTTTCCCAACCATCCAGAGCATCCGCTTCTGCACCGTACTGTCTTTTGTGCTGTTCCAGGTATCAATAAAAATGCCGGTTACTTTATCGCCGTTGACCTGATCCGGTTGTATGATCACTTCCTGTTTCAATATTCCGTCTTTGTTCTCGCCGTTGGCGGTATAGGTCATGATCACTTTATTGATGGTCTCATCGTACCGGCGCGACTCTGTATAATCGTCTTCATATTTCGTTGAAAAGATATCCGGTATTTCCAGGAAGTCTTTGGCTTCTTCGCGGAATTGCTGACGGGGGATATAAAAGGTATCGATATGTGTACTGTCGTAAAAAACAGTTTTTACAATACTGTGCATCGAACTGTCCATCGCTTTCGCCTCGCTTAGCAGGTAACCAAGTATGGGGAAGTTCTTGTCCTCCGGCTTGCGCTCTTTTTTGCTTTTACAGGATGTTCCCAGCAGGATAACTGCCAGGCAGGCGATGGTCACTTGTTTTGTCATGTTGCAAAATTAACACAAAACAAGGTTGCTGCTTAAGGATCGATCAGGGAGATGCCGACTTTCAGGCCGAAGTCGAAAAGATTTTCTTTGACCGGGTATTTGTTCTGGAAGCTGGACAGCATCTGGTAGCGGATCTGCGGACCCACCTGCCAGCGTGTATTGCCTGTATTGAATCCGGCAAATACTTCGAAACTGGTGTTGAAGTTGAGGCGGCGGATCAGCCAGGGCACTTCCGCATAGTTTTTATAGTCGCTGGAAATAAGATACGCTCTGTCGCTGATCACATAGGTCGGTTGTACCGTGCCGATGACGCCGAGGTGTCTGCGCTCCGTTCCCAGCAGGCGATATTCCAGCCCGATCGGGGCGGAGACGGACAGGTAGAAGTTTTTCAGCCAGTCGCTACGGTAGCCGCTGTAATTGCTGTAGTAGGTCCAGGTAGACACTACATTGTTCCCTGAGCCGTTGCTCACGTCAATATTGGCCATGTCACCGGAGTAGGCGAAGGCTTTGATGTCGTAGCGGTTCACGTTGAACTGCAGCGCTCCGCGCAGTTTTATTTTAGAGGAAATAGGATAACGCGCCGCTACGCCCAGTTCCAGGCCGAGATCGGGTTTATGTGTCACGGCCGCATTTACATCGTTGGGCTGTGCGGCCTGCGGGATGGTGTTGGGGTCAAATGACTCGGGATTATAAGATTTGTTCTCGCTGAGTTTGCGGTAGCTGATCGACGGAGTAAAGTATAACTGCCATTGCACTTTACGGGCATTGCGGTCGCGTTGGAAGGTGCTGATCACACTTTCGATGGTCGGCAACAGTGAGCGGTCGTCGGCCCAGGTAGCAGGGGTTTTGGTGGCCACGGCGGGTTGTTCCTGCAATACCAGGTCTGCCTGTTCTGCCGGATCACGCTGATCGGTCACCAGCACCGGAATTTCGGGCGTAAGTGTAGCCGGTGGATTGATAACGCGGCGCGGCGTGATGGCGCGTACAATCGCCTGTGGTGCGCTTACAGGCTGTATGGCCAGCGCGGCTGCAGGGGTTTCCTGTTGTGCGGGTTCATGTACCAGTTGGCGTGCGCGGCTGATAATGGTTTGTGCCGTGGCAATAAGTGTAGCTTCAGCTATGGAAAGCGTAGGGCGTTTGGGCGCGGTTTCAAAAGCGGCAACCGGCGTTTCTCCGCCCAGGTCCCATGTCTTGCGTACGACCGGAGGTGCTGTTACGGGATCCGTTTGTGTCGAAAGGGAAATGAATTGACGCGGATTGGCTTCACCGTTGTCGGGAGAAACCGGATTATCGTGGTTGACAAAAGCTGTTGTTGTTCCGAGATTGCGATCGACGGGGTAAGAGAGCATCACGAGTGTGACGGCGGTAACCGTAAACAGGAGTAACAATACCAGTCCCAGACCATACCAGCGGCGGCGGGTATGCACGGTAGCCTGAATGCCACGCCATACTTTCTCCGATGGCAACATCCGGTACTGATCTGCCTGCTCGCGCAAGAGCCTTTCAAAATCACTATTGTTACTATAACTCTCCATAACCAGTTTGCTGACGATGGGTTAGCGGAGACTGACAGCAGCCAGCCAATCGGTATCCTGTTTTGGTTTTTGCATAATCTTTTTCTTCACGAGTATGTCTTCCAGCATGGCCTTTGCCCTGGTGTACTGGCTACGGCTGGTGCTTTCTTCTATGTTGAGCAGGTCTGAGATCTCCCGGTGACTATAACCTTCGATCGCGTAGAGGTTGAGAACGGTACGGTAGCCGATAGGCAACATGCGTATGCACTCTACTACTTGTTTAGCCTGCACAATGGCCGGTACTGAATCCTCGCGGATATAGATACCGGTAGCATGGATGATATCCACGCTTTCATTGAACTTCTTGTTTTTCTTGAGAATGTTGATACAGGTATGAACGACTATCCGGCGTATCCAGCCTTCAAATGCTCCCCTGTTCTCAAATGTGTGGATTTGTAAAAAGACTTTGATGAAGCCTTCCTGCAACATATCCTCTGCATCCTCCCGGTTGTGAGCGAAGCGATAACAAACTGCCAGCATCTTAGCACTGTACCGGTTGTACAGTTCCCGCTGGGCGGCAGCATCGCTATTCAAACAACCTCTTAAAATGGCTTCCTCTGTCATAAACGACTATGGTTGCCTGTAAGGTAAGACATTTTTTCAAATAGAATGCTGCACGGACAGGTAGTTTTCCGCATATTTCGGGTAGAAGCCCGCGTCAGAAGGGGTAAGGCGTAAGGTTTAGGGCGTAAGGGGTAAGGGGTAAGGCGTAAGGTAATAGGTTATAGGTAAACAGCCGTATCAAGATCCCTGAGGTTCCCCAAGGGCCGAATACGGCTGCTTCACTTATAATTCACGATTGACGATTCACCATTGACGATTCACGATTCACTTATTGCCCGCCCAGCAGCACTTCTCCCGTCATTTCGGGTGGAATGGGAAGTCCCATAACGGTGAGGATGGAAGGCGCAATATCGGCCAGTTTCCCGGGCTTCAATGTTCCTTTCCATTCACGGTCAATCACAAACAGCGGCACCAGGTTGAGCGTATGGGCCGTATTGGGTGAACCGTCGGGGTTGATCATGAAGTCGGAATTGCCATGGTCTGCCGTCAGGAACACCGTGTAACCGTTGGCGAGAGCGGCCGTTACCACTTTGCCCACACATTGATCTACCGTTTCCACCGCTTTGATGGCGGCGCCCCATACACCGGTGTGGCCCACCATGTCGGCATTGGCAAAATTGAGGCAAATGAAATCTGCGGTTTTATTTTCGATCTCCGGCAACAGGGCGGCGGTCAGTTCAAACGCGCTCATTTCCGGTTGCAGGTCGTAGGTAGCTACTTTGGGTGAAGGTACCATGATCCGTTTCTCGCCTTCAAACGGCGTTTCGCGGCCACCGCTGAAGAAGAAGGTCACGTGCGGATATTTTTCCGTTTCTGCAATACGGATCTGCTTCAGTCCGTGCTCTGCGATTACCTCGCCCAATGTGCGCCTGAGGTCATCGTTTTCAAAAATAACATGCACGTTCCGGAATTTGTGATCATACTGCGTCATCGTTGTATAGTCCAGGGCCAGTTTCTTCATGCCGAAATCGGGGAAGTCTGTTTGGGTCAGTACTTCGGTAATCTCACGGCAACGGTCGGTGCGGAAGTTGAAACACAAAACGGCATCACCGTCTTTGATATGCGTCAGTGGTTGCTGTGCTTCGTTAACGATAACGGTTGGCTTGATGAATTCGTCGGTGGTGTTGTGGTTGTAAGCATTCTCTACGGCCGCGAGCGCATCGGTTGCTTTTTCGCCTTCGCCGCGTACCAGTGCATCATAAGCCAGCTTCACGCGTTCCCAGCGCTTATCACGGTCCATGGCAAAATAACGGCCGCTTACCGTGGCGATTTTGCCAACGCTGCTGTTGAGGTGCTGCTGCAGTTCGGTGATAAAACCGAGACCACTGCGCGGATCACAGTCGCGGCCGTCGGTAAAGGCATGGATATAAACTTCCGACAGTTGGTTGGCTTTGCAGATATCGGTCAGTGCCTTCAGATGATTGATATGCGAATGCACACCGCCATTGCTCACCAGGCCGAGCAGGTGCAGGGGTTTGTTGTTTTCCTTTGCATAACGGATGGCTGCCAGCAGGGTGGGGTTGTTGGCCAGCGAACCGTCTCGTACGGCTACATTGATGCGTTGCAGTTCCTGGTAAACGATACGGCCGGCACCCAGGTTGAGGTGACCCACTTCCGAATTGCCCATCTGCCCGTCGGGTAAACCGACCAGTTCACCGCAGGTGGTGAGCGTGGTATGCGGGTATTGGCTGTACAGGGCGCGGGTAAAGGGCGCGTTTGCGTGCTGGATGGCGTCGGAAGATGCAACGGTTCCGAGTCCCCAGCCGTCCATTATAATCAGAATAGCTCTTTTAGCAGGCATAACGGGAAAAATATTTTTTAGCGAGAAATACGTTAAAAATCAATCTGCAAACGATCTGCAGCGGGCGTGAGTACACCATTTGATGCTGTAAAACTACGTCCAAATCAGGTATTTGCAGAAGGAAAAACGGTAAAACTGCCAGATTTTACTATTTTAGGGCAGATAATCCGATTAGCCGCAATGGCATATTTTTCGATTTACCTGTGAAAAATTAAAACAAATATGAAAGGGATCTTTACTGCTCTGATTCTGGTTGTTTCAATGACAACTTCGGCGCTGGCCCAGAAAAGCACCATCGATGATGTAATCGTCACCCTGCGTGCCGGTAATGCAGCCGAGTTGTCCAAATATTGCGACGACAATGTGCTGCTGACCCTTCCAGATAAAAGCGACAGTTACACCCGCGCACAGTCTCAGCAGATACTGCGCGATTTCTTTGCCAATAATGGCGTCAAAGGATTTGACCTGAAACATAAAGGCGAATCACCCGGCGGACATTATTTTATCGGCACCCTGCAGACCAAGTCCGGCAATTTCCGCGCACACGTGTTTCTGCAAACCAAAGGCAACCGGGAGCTGATCAAGGAAATACGGTTTCAAATTTTATAATGTGCAGATATGCCGCTTTTTGGCGGGATGTGTAAATGGCTATTTCATTCGTCTGATTGTTCATGGACACGTTACTTCCGAAGGTTGCAGCAACTAAAAAAACTGTCAGTGAAAAGAGCGGCAATAGCTGTTTCATCTGCACACTTACATATTTTCACATTTCCACATTAATAAATCCGCCAACGGCGGATTTATTATTTTTGCCCCATGAGTTTTGATGAACAACTGCAACACCTGGTTACGGAAGCGCTGCGCGAAGATGTAGGCGATGGCGATCATTCTACGCTGTCATCCATACCTGCTGACGCAAAAGGTAAAGCCGTGCTGAAAATAAAAGAAGCCGGTGTACTGGCCGGGGTAGTGGTGGCTGAAAAGATCTTCCGCATCAAAGAGCCGGACGTGGTTTTCACACCCTTCATGTCCGACGGTGATGCCATGAAACCTGGCGATAAAGCATTTGAAGTAATGGCACCTGTTCATACCATTCTCCAATGCGAACGCCTTGTCCTGAATTGTATGCAACGCATGAGCGGCATTGCCACGCTTACCCGTCAGTATACATCCTTACTCGAAGGATATCATACCCGCCTGCTCGACACGCGCAAGACAACCCCTAATTTCCGTTTGCTCGAAAAAGAAGCCGTGCGCATCGGCGGTGGTGTCAATCATCGTTTTGGCCTGTACGACATGATCATGCTAAAGGATAATCATATCGACTATGCCGGAGGATTGGAAAAAGCAATCAATGGTGCCTGGGAATATGTACAGGAAAAGAAACCCGGACTGAAGATCGAAGTAGAGACACGCAGCCTCGAAGAAGTACGACAGGTAATGACAATCGGGAAGAACAAAGTATTCCGTGTGATGCTCGATAATTTTCAACCTGCACAGGTTGCGGAAGCAGTGAAGCTGATCGACGGTGCTTTTGAAACCGAAGCAAGCGGCGGCATCAATCTTTCTACGATACAGGAGTATGCGGCTACGGGTGTGGATTATGTAAGTGTGGGAGCGCTTATTCACCAGGCGCGCAGCCTCGATCTGAGCCTGAAAGCAGTAACGGAATAAAACAATACCTATGTCAAAGAAAAAGGCCGACAACAACGGATATGTATACAGCACCGATCCTTCTTTCCAATTCGACCAGGAGCAGGAAAACCAGGTTACTTTGCCCCCGGCTCAACAACAATTGCGGATAAGACTCGAGACCAAACACCGCGGAGGGAAAGCCGTTACGTTAATTACCGGTTTTACCGGCACGGCAGAAGACCTGGATGATCTCGGCCGCAAACTCCGCAATGCCTGCGGTACCGGCGGCTCCGCCAAAGACGGCGAAATAATAGTCCAGGGCGACCAGCGGCAGAAAGTGTTGCAGTGGCTGGTGAAAGGAGGGTATAAGGCAAAATAATGTGTAAATATGCCCGCCGGAGGCGGGGCCATGTGGAAATGTGCAGATATGTAAACCCAATCCTCTTGAGTTTAAATACTCTTGCCGTAGTGACTGAAATGCAATGATGATCGGACACTATGCGTTAGCTGTATTCCATTTTCACATTTCCACATCCCGAAGGGCACATTTACACATTATAAAAAAAGGGGCCGAAGCCCCTTTTTTTATTGTCCCTGCGCGAGACTGTATCCTTTTTTCTCTCCCCACATATTCAGTAGTTCGAGCGAACATATTTTGAAGTTGCCGCTTAGGCTCACATAAAGGCCGATGATGTCCTGTTGACTGAGCGCGGAACCATCCAGGCTTTCGAAGCGCACGTTGTATTGGTTAACCAGGTTGGTATATACCGAGCCGGTTGGCCATACTTGTGTACCACGGTTGCTGATGTTTACCAGGCTGAACTTCACGCCTGCATGACGCTGGCACTTGTGTGCAATCACATGCGGTTGTTCGTCGCTTTCGATGAACATATCTACACCAGTGATCACCTCTTTCTCGCCTTCTTTGGATACCATCATCGAGTTTTGCTCCAGTTTGAAAGGAGCGGGAGTGCCTGGTTTGTTGGCGATAATTTCTTTTGCGCCCTGTTCAGGTTTTTTACCGAAGTTGGCAATAATGGCTTCTGCAAATTCTGTGGTATTTACAGCGGGTTTATTGCGGTCACCGAAGTCGCCGGTACGTACGCCGCTTTCCAACGTATAGAGCAGAGCATTTTCGATAATGGCAGCGTTTTCGGTAAGGCCAACGTGACGCAGCATGGCAATACCGCTCAGCAGCAGGGCGGTGGGGTTGGCAATATTTTTACCGGCAATATCCGGGGCCGTACCATGTACCGCTTCGAAGATGGAAATATGATCACCGATGTTGGCAGAGGGGGCGAATCCAAGGCCGCCTACAAGGCCGGCGCAAAGATCACTCACGATATCACCCTGCAGGTTGGTGAGCACCACCACATCAAATGTATCGGGACGCGTAACCAGTTTCATACAGAGGTCATCCACGATGATGTCATCTGCTTTCAGTTCGGGAAATTCTTTAGCCACTTCATAGAAACACTCGAGGAACAAACCGTCGGTGATCTTCATGATATTGGCTTTATGACCGCAGGTAATGCGTTTGGCATTTTTCTGACGCGCCATTTCGAATGCATAACGGATCACCTGCATACTGCCGGGACGTGTAATGAAACGACGGCTCAGTGCCACGTCGTGTGTAAGCATGTGCTCGATACCTCCGTAGGTATCTTCAATGTTTTCGCGCACAACCGTAATATCGATCGGAATGCCGGCCTTGCTGAACACCGTGTCCACACCATGGAGCGTTTGGAAAGCGCGTTTGTTGGCAAACGTGTTCCAGGTTTTGCGGGCCGTAACGTTGATACTTTTAACCCCTTTTCCTTTGGGTGTTTCCATCGGGCCTTTGAAGAGCAGACCCAGTGTTTCGATAGACATCTTGGCTTCGGGAGTCATCCCGTTGTTGAATCCTTTGTCGAACACCCATTTTCCCATATCCACAAACTCATATTCCAGCGGGGTATTGTTGGCTTCAAAGATGCGCAGAACGGCATCCATGATTTCGGGTCCTATTCCATCTCCTTTGGCAACAGCTATTTTCATATTATTCAGGGTATTATCTGGTGAAAAAATCAGTACCGGTCAGGTAAATAAGCGAGAAATTCGCCGCAAAGGTAACTGAAATAATCCCTGGGCGACATTAAAAAAGGGTATAAATGGCTTATTTTTACCAAAATCACCACCTATGAGCAGCATGATCTCGGAAGGAATACAGGTGAGCGTGGAAACGTTTTACCAACCCGATTACAGCAACCCGCTGCAATCGGAGTTCATGTTTGCCTACCGGATCACGCTTGAAAATCACAATGCTTTCCCTGTAAAATTACATCGGCGCAGCTGGCATATTTTTGACAGCAACGGCAGCTACCGGGAAGTGGAAGGTGAAGGAGTGGTGGGCGTACAACCGGTGATCAATCCGGGCGAAAGTTATCAATACGTAAGCGGCTGCAACCTCCGCACCGAGATGGGAAAAATGAAAGGTGAATACCAGATGGAAAATCTGCATTCCAAACGTTTCTTCAACGTAAGTATTCCCGAATTTGAAATGATCGTTCCGCTCAAATACAACTGATCCTGTTCGCGGATCAGGAAGCTTTCTGCAATTTTCTTGCGCGCTCCTTCATCAGGCTGATCGCTTCTTCGCGGCTGCTGAACATGCCATTGATGTTGACGAGGTTGTCGGCCAGTTTATCATATTTCTTCATCATCAGCCAGGTAAAAATGTGCAGGTAGTGAATGCCGTCGAACACGATGGCTTTGTTTTCCGCAAATTCATCTTTACGTTTCAGGAACTCATTCGGCATCTCGGTATAGTGCATGCCGGGACGCAGGTGATGGATGATATGATAACCGTCATTCCAGCAGGTCTGGTTGTAAACGGTATTGATGCAGTTGATAGAGTTTTTATAAAGATTTTCCGGCTCTGCGTGGTCGACGAAGGAGTGTTGCGTCCAGTTGCCCAGCATCATCACAAAACGTGCGAAGATCAGCGGCACAATGCATACCACCAGCGTCGCTTTCAGGTTCACAAAGCACATGCCTATGCAAAAAGCGAGGTATACGTATTCCCCTACGGTCAGCCGCATATAGAGTTTACGGCGCTTACGGTAGTAGAGGTAAAGGATCGTGTTTTTAACACCCACCAGGATGAACGTCGAGAAATACTTTAAGAAGTCGCCGAAGTTATCGCGCTGATAGTACATCGTGCTCGAAGTATCGTCGTCCATGTTGTTTTCCACGTGGTGCATGCCCAGGTGATGACTGTAATATCCTTCCGGTGCGTGACCGAATAAGGGACAGATGATCCAGGTGACGTAAGTATGCAGCCACTGGTATTTTTTCTTGAAAAACTTGCGGTGACAAATGCAATGGAACATGAGACCGAAACGGCCTTTGAAATACAATTGCGAGATGTAGAAATAAGGCACTGCCACTGCCCACCAGATCCATCCCTGGAATACGGGAGTAAACAAAAGAATGGCCGGCAGTAACACGATCAGATGGATCGTGGTCAGCAGGTAGGCAAACGGAAGGTCTCTTTTGTCGTTGATGACATGAAGCCAGAGACGTTCAAACAGATTGAATTTTTCCTTCGGCACATAAACCGGGTCAGTAAGAGCTGATAATGACTTCATAACTACAATCAGGAATTAACGTGATAGCTTAGGGGCACAATATAGCAAAAACCCAAGTCCCGCACGGGTTTTAGCGCGGTTTATATTTAGAGCCGTTGATAATTTCCACGGCATCCGTTTTCATCAGTTGCTCCGGCTTGACGTCTTTATTATTTTCCATGTATTTTTTGATGATCTGCCAGCCGATCCAGGGGCCGATATTGCCCGGTGAATCTTCCTGTGACAAGGTCTGCGTAAACGGCGCTTCGCCGATATATAATTGCAATACGGCGGGTGAGTTGGAATACAGGTCCTGATGCGAACGGTTGATCGTGCTCCAGATCATGCCTTCGTTGGATTCGCACCAGTCGAGCTGTTTGGCCGTATAACCGGTCTTGACGGAGTCGGGTGCGCCCGGCATGAATTTATCCAGCAGCCACCATTGTTTGCCTTTTTCCACCATTTGTTCCAGCAGCGGCCGGCCGGCGCTTCTGTCGGGAAACAGATCATCCACGATCAGTTTCATAAAATCGGCAGGGATATATTCCGGGGCAAAGCGACGGCTTCGGAAAACCGGGGCAACCGCATTCGCGAATGCCGGTTCCTGGTAAAAGGAGAAATTGGCGCCCAGGTAAAATTGCAGGCTTACACCGCCCCAACCCGGACCGAGAAAGCAACCGCTGTAATCGCCGTTGCCCACTGCTGCCAGGTCTTGCGCAGAACCCAGCGGACCCAATACCGTGAACAGCGTATCAGGCAACTGATAAGCCGGGAAATAATATTTTACATACCTGAAGTAACCGGCGATTTTGTCGTTGATCCCGTTGAAATCCTTGTACAGCTTCTGCGAAGAATCGAACAGCGACCTGTAGTAACGATAATATTCTTTTACCTGCTCATTGTTCTCGGCTTCCAGAAAGCGTTGAAGAAAAAGAGGCAGCAGTTGAGGATACTTCTGGCGTACAGCGGCCAGCCCGGCTTCGATGTTATTGGTGTCGATAGCAAAAAAATCCTGATCGAACCGCAGGGTTTTGAGGCTGACCTGGATATTGGAAACATCGGGTGCTTTTTCCCGTTGCTTGCAGGCAAACAGGCTAAGCGAGCAGATAAGAATAAAGAAATAAGGACGCAAATCAGACAATTTGATAATTTGAAAATTTGATGATGTGAAAATAGGGCAATAAGTCAATAAGTGAATAAGTCAATGGGTGAATGAGTGAATAAGTCAATAGTCTTTATTGTCCTGGTTCATGTATACACGAACCAGGGTGACCGGATCGACAACAACCGTGACTGCGCTGGCTGAGGTCCCGGCGCCAGCCTTTGGGTGAAAGAGGTTGCCGGTTCACACGAGGATGCTTGAGCAAAGCGTCATTATTTATTGACTTATCCACTTATTGCCGGCTGTTTACTTATAACTTAAAACTTAATACTTACTACTTTTGCTCAAAGTACAACAATGAAAATCGCACTGGCACAGCAGAATTATCATGTCGGAAATTTTGATCGTAACGTAGACAAAATACTGGAGGGTATCCGTTGGGCAAAAGAGCAGGGAGCTGACCTCGTGGTCTTTTCCGAACTGTGTATCTGTGGTTACCCGCCGCGCGATTTTCTGGAGTTCACTGATTTTATCAATCAGTGTTATGCCGCAGTAGACCGGGTGCGCGAAGCGGCTGACACCATCGGCGTATTGATCGGCGCACCCGCCCGCAACGAACGCCCGGAAGGGAAAGACCTGTTTAATGCCGCTTTTTTTCTCTATGAAAAAGAAATAAAAGCTACGATCCACAAAACGCTGCTGCCTAACTACGACGTCTTTGATGAATACCGCTACTTCGAACCCGCTTTCGACTGGCAGGTGATTACTTTCAAAGGACATAAACTCGCCGTTACTATTTGTGAAGATATCTGGAACATGGGCGACAATCCGCTTTATCGCGTGACGCCGATGGAACAACTCATCCGGTTTCAACCTGATGTGATGATCAATCTTTCCGCCTCTCCTTACAATTATGCACAGGATGTGGTGCGCAACAGTCTCGTAAAAGCCCACACACAGAAGTACCATCTTCCGATGTTTTACTGCAATACGGTCGGTTCTCAAACCGAGATCGTATTTGACGGAGGAAGCCTCGTGTATGATGCTGCCGGAAAACAGGTGGCCGAAATGAAATATTTCGCAGAAGATTACCAGGTCTTTGACCTCGATAAGATCCGCACTACATCAACCGAACCCGTTACAGATGCGGGACCTGTTTATTTTTCGGCGATGGATGTGGGAGTGGGTACAGACACGCTATCCTATCTGACCGGCGAAAAAAATATCGAGGAAATCTATCACGCGCTTGTGCTCGGCATCCGCGATTATTTTGAAAAAATGGGTTTCAAAAAAGCCATTCTCGGTTCTTCCGGCGGTATCGACAGCGCCGTCACGCTGGCTTTGGCGGTGGAAGCGTTGGGCGCGGAAAATGTACGCGCCATCCTGATGCCTTCGCAATATTCCAGCGGGCATTCGGTATCGGATGCGGAGCAACTCAGCAAAAACCTGAACAATCCGTACGATATCATTCCGATCAAAAATATTTATGAAACATTTTTGCAGGAACTGAAACCCGTGTTCGGCGATCTTCCCTTCAGTCTCGCGGAGGAAAATATCCAGAGCCGCAGCCGCGGCAACCTGCTCATGGCCATCGCCAATAAGTTTTCTTATATCCTGCTCAACACTTCCAATAAAAGTGAACTGGCAACGGGCTATGGCACCTTGTACGGCGATATGGCCGGTGGGCTGAGCGTATTGGGCGACGTGTACAAAACGCAGGTTTTTGCCCTGGCGCGTTATATTAACCGCGATAAAGAAATCATTCCCGAACACATCATTATCAAACCGCCTTCGGCGGAATTACGCCCCAATCAAAAAGACAGCGACAGCCTGCCCGAATACGATATTCTCGACAGCGTATTGTACGAATACATCGAGCGCCGCCAGGGACCAAAGGAAATTGTCGCCAAAGGTTTTGAACCCCCACTGGTCACGCGCATTCTGAAGCTCGTTAATACCAATGAGTATAAACGAAACCAGTTCTGCCCCATTATCCGTGTAAGCATGAAAGCATTCGGAATCGGACGCAGGGTGCCGATCGTAGGGAAATATCTCTCGTAAATTTTGGTTTTCAAGCGATAAAAGATGCAATTTTTATCGCCACTCGTCATATCGGCAGATAATTTGCAGAGCTTAGTTCGTATTTTGTAGCACCATTAAAGGAGAACTATGCTAAAAACCGCTGAAGATATCCGCCAGCTGAATGAACGCATCAGCCAGGCGGGGCAGTTTACCGACAAATTAAGAAATGAAGTAGGACATGTGATCGTAGGCCAGAGCCATATGCTTGACCGCCTGCTGATCGGCTTACTGAGCAACGGACACGTATTGCTGGAAGGTGTGCCGGGTCTGGCCAAGACCCTTACCATCAAATCGCTGGCTACGGCCATCCATGCGCAGTTCAGCCGTATACAATTTACGCCCGATCTGCTTCCTGCCGACGTGATCGGTACGCTGATCTACAACCAGCAACGCAATGAATTTGTGGTACGCAAAGGTCCCATCTTCGCCAACTTCATCCTGGCAGATGAAATCAATCGTGCCCCGGCCAAAGTGCAATCCGCTTTGCTCGAAGCGATGCAGGAACGGCAGGTGACCATTGGCGACACCACTTTCAAACTCGAAGAACCTTTTCTCGTACTGGCCACACAAAACCCGCTCGACCAGGAAGGAACCTACCCCTTGCCCGAAGCGCAGGTAGACCGTTTCATCATGAAAGTAGTGGTGGATTATCCCACCATGAGTGAAGAGCAGATGATCCTTCGTCAGAATGTATCGGGTGCCAAATCGGAGCCGGTAAGGCAGGTGGTAACGACGCAGGAAGTACTGCATGCAAAAGACCTGGTGCGCCAGATCTACATGGACGAAAAAATTGAACAATACATTCTCGACATCGTTTTTGCCACGCGCCGGCCGGGCCAATATCAATTGGATAAACTCGCGCCGCTGATCTCTTACGGAGCTTCTCCGCGCGGCAGCATCAACCTCGCACTGGCCGCCAAAGCCCAGGCATTCCTCAACAAACGCGGATTTGTGATACCCGAAGATGTACGCAGCATCAGCCATGATGTATTGCGTCACCGTATCGGACTCACGTATGAAGCCGAAGCGGAAAACCTGAAAGTGGAAGATGTGATCGAAGAGGTGCTCAAAAAAGTAAACGTTCCTTAATGCTCGAGACCGCCGATATCATTAAGAAGGTGCGGCTGCTCGAATTGCGTAGCCGCAAACTGGCCAGCGATGTATTCAGTGGTGAATACCACAGCGCCTTTAAAGGCAAGGGTATGTCGTTTAAAGAAGTGCGCGAGTATGCCGCGGGCGATGATATCCGTTTTATCGACTGGAATGTATCGGCACGTTTCGGTCATCCGTTCAGCAAAGTATTTGAAGAAGAACGCGAGCTTACCGTGATGCTGCTCGTGGATATAAGCCTCAGCACCAACTTCGGAACCGTCTATGCCCGCAAGCGCGACCTGGCAACAGAAATCGCCGCCGTGCTCGCTTTTTCCGCCGTCAACAATGGCGATAAAATCGGCGTAATTTTTTACAGTGATAAAGTAGAAGGATATATTCCGCCAAAAAAAGGAAGACAACACGCTTTGTATATCGTGAGGCAGTTACTCACCAAAGAACCGGTAGGTAAAGGCACGGAAGTGACGCAGGCATTGCGTTATTTCACCAATGCCACACGCCAGGTAAGTATCGCATTTGTGTTGAGCGATTTCCTGGATGGTGTATACGAAGATGCCTTGCGCGTGGCCTCCAAAAAGCATGATATCATTGGTTTGAAATTGTATGACCACATGGATATGGAATTGCCTGCCGCAGGATTGATGGAGGTGCAGGATGCCGAAACCGGAGAAAGAAGAATAATTGACAGCAGCAGCAAGTACGTGCGGTATCAATACCAGCAGGAGTTTTTCAAAGCGACCGAATACGCTACGCAAACATTCAGAAAAGCAGGCGCCGATCTGCTGCATGTAAAGACAGGCGATGATTATGTAAAAGTATTGCAACGGTTTTTTCTCAGCCGTCATCGCTGACCGTTGTACGAATAAAATGAAGCGGCTATTTATCCATATATTTTTGACGGGCTTCCTGCTGGCAGGTGCTGTTGTTGTGCGGGCACAACAAGCTACACGCGTCAAAGCATCGGTCGATAAAAGCAAGATCATGATCGGCGAGCCGTTCACGCTCACACTCGAAGCACAGATTCCGGTCAATGAACCCATCCGCTTTTTCTCCATTGACACCATTCCACATTTTGAGTTTTTACAAAAAGGAAAAACAGATACTACCGACAAAGGCGGTGGCACCGTATTGCGCCAGGAACTGCAACTGACAAGTTTTGATTCCGGTGCCTGGGTTATTCCCGCCATGGTTTTGTCGGCCGGTATTGCCACCGATAGTTTACCGGTTGATGTAACATTCAGCGACCCTTTTAATCCGGAAGCGCCTTACAATCCCATACACGATATCCTCGATGCCGAACCGGTAAAAGAATCTGCGGATCCTACATGGTTGTGGTATCTCGGAGGCAGTGTATTGTTGCTGATCATTTTACTCTGGTATTTCCTGAGCAGGCGCAAACCGGCCCCGGCAAAACCGGCAGTGGTGCTGACGCCGTATGAAAAAGCTATAGAGGCATTGCAACGGTTGAAGCAGTCGTCAACAGACAGCAGGAACTATCATATTACGCTGGGAGAACTATTCCGCAGTTATGTATCGGAACGCCGGCAATTACCCACGTTGCAACAAACAACAGATGAAGTAATGCGGCAGTTGAAAGGAACGGGCCTGGCCGAAGAAGCGGCACGCCGTTTATCACAGGCCTTGTTGCTGGGCGACTTTGTGAAATTTGCACGCTATCAGCCAACGGCAGAAGAAAATCAGTTCAGCATTGAAGCGGTGGGAAATGCCATCGATGAATTGGAAAATGAAACACGGCGTGAAGAAGCGATACGCGCACAACAGGAATTAGCACAAAAAAGCGGAAAGCCTTCACGATAGGTTATGATATACGAATGGTTTAAAAATATCACGTTTGCCTGGCCGGAGAATTTTATTCTTCTTGGTTTTATACCCTTTCTTACGTTCTGGTATCTGCGTCGCCGTGCGCGCTCGCAGGCGGCCATGACTGTTTCCACCACACGTTTTTTAAATGTGAGATCTGCGCGCAACCGCATGGTGCACTGGCCATTCATATTACGTATGCTGGCTGTGGCTTGTATTATTGTGGCATTGGCGCGTCCGCAGCACCGGAATGATTACGAAAAAACGGAAGGTGAAGGCATCGATATCATGTTGTGCATGGATGTGAGCGGTAGTATGGGTGATCCTGATATTCCGCCATCACGCATCGAAGCGGCAAAAGCGGTTGCCGAAGAATTTGTTACCAATCGTCCTGTCGATCGCATCGGCCTGGTGATTTTTTCGGGAGAAAGTTTTACCAAATGTCCCATTACACCGGATCACAATACATTGATTACACAGATTCGTTCGCTCGAGTTGCGCGACGGCGGTTACCTGGCGCAGGGTACGCTGATCGGTGAAGGGTTGGCTACGGCCGTCGATCGCATTTCTTCCAGCCCTTCTAAGAGCCGCGTGATCATTTTACTGACCGATGGTAAAGAAGACGCGCCGGACACGCGGCTGATCGATCCGCTGACGGCATTGGAAATTGCGAAAGCCAAGCAGGTGAAAGTATATACGATCGGTATGGGACTGGGCGCTTCGTCTGCCGAAGATATCGGCGGCGGTCCGCGTGCATCAGACGATTTTTTGGATGAAGGTTTATTGCAGAAAATTGCAACCGAAACCGGCGGACGGTTTTTCCGTGCGCGGGATAAAGACGGATTGAGTACCATCTATGCATTGATCGATAAGCTCGAAAAATCGAAAGTGGAAATCATCCGGTATAAAAAAATAGAAGATAAATTTCATCTGCTGATCCTGTGCGCACTCGCGTTTTTGTTATTGGAAATGGTGCTTCGCACTACTATTTTGAAAAAATTCCCCTGATGCGGTTAGCATTATAATCCTGATCTTCGCAGCGCATGAAAGCACTAGTGTATAAATCCACCGGCAGTTGGTATACGGTCAAAGACGAGACCGGCAAATGGTACCAGGCGCGTACAAAAGGTGTGCTCAAGCTGGATGATATTACCAGCACCAATCCCGTGGCCGTTGGCGACTGGGTAGAGATGGAAACCGAATCCACGCAGGAAACTGGGGTCATCAGCGAGATCCACGAGCGGAATAATTATATCAACCGTCAGTCTCCCCGCCATAAGCACCAGCACCATATTGTAGCGGCCAATCTCGATCAGTCGGTATTGGTGGCCACTTTGCGCGAACCGCGTACGTCGCAGGGATTCATCGACCGTTTCCTGGTGGCATCCGAAATGTACCATGTGCCGGCACTGCTGGTATTTAACAAAGTAGATCTCTATCGCGAAAAAGACTTCGACAAGTTTGCCGAGTGGGAAGAAATGTACAGCGCCATCGGTTATAAAGTATTATTGGTTAGTACCGTTACCGGCCAGGGTATCGGAGAATTAAAAGAACTGCTGCTCAACAAAACTTCGCTGATCAGCGGGCACAGTGGCGTTGGAAAATCGTCTATGCTGAATGTCATTTTCCCCGATAAAAATCTCAAGACACAAGGCGTAAGCGGCTGGAGTGGCAAGGGACAGCATACTACTACGTTTGCCGAAATGTATGACCTTCCTGAAGGTGGCCGCATCATCGACACGCCCGGTATGCGTGAGTTTGGATTAGTGGATGTGGAGAAGCAGGAGGTATCACATTATTTTCCTGAAATGCGTGAGCGGTTGTCAGGATGCCAGTTCAATAATTGTCAGCACCTGAATGAACCGGGTTGCGCCATAAAAGAGGCCGTGGCGGAAGGGGAAATCAATATGGACCGTTATCTCAGTTATGTTTCCATTGTGGAAACGCTGGAAGACAAAGGTTACTAAACACGCGCAGAACGCGCGTCCAATGTCGCTTTCAAAACGGTTGCAAAATCTTCCACCGCTTTATTGTCTTTGGGTGCGGCCGCGTCGTTTTTACTGGGGAAAACGGTAATACCTGTGTAAATGCTGTATTGAAGGGTAAGCTCATGCCCTTTGAATCTGAAAGCCCAGTTGAGGCTGTCGAAATCATCTTCTTTACTCACAAATTTGATATGCATATCCTGGTTGAGGATATCGGCGGTGCGGTAAAATTCGCGGAGGGTGCCGTCATCGGTGATGAGGGCTTCAGTGTATCCCAGTTCGGTTCGCAGGGTAAGGGGCATGACGTAAAGATTTAAGGATGCAGGTACATCCTCAAAGACAGCGCGGTTCGCCGGAAAGCTGCATGAAGAAATTGTTATCCCCTGAACTTGGCTTTGCGGGCTTTTTTCATCTCTTTGGAACTCATGTCGCCGGAAAGTACTTTTTCGGCACCCACGTTACGTCCATCTGTTGGGCAGCCGGAACCTTTCCTGAAAAGGGAGCAGCGGGTGAGCAGCAGGGAGGCTGCGACCAGTACGGTATAAAATCCAAGTTTTTTCATGAGGGATACGAAGATACGATAATTCAGAAGTAAAAACGTGAATCGTGAATCGTCAATAGGTCAATCGGTGAATAAGTGAATGGTGCCGCACGTTGTTGGTCTCCAGATCACAACTGTTCGGAAGATTTTAAAGGCTGTCAATCCGACATCCCGCCACCGTTGGTCTCCAGACCAACGGACCTGTACAAACTTGAGTCAGGTACGAAGTTGACCTTAACCTATCAAAAAAGTCTGACTCTTGCTTGTTGGTCTCCAGACCACAAGGGCGCTAATTATTGGGTGGCTGAAGTTTTCGAAGCCAGTCGTAAATCGGTGAATAAGTGAATGATTTATACTACATAACAACCCTGGCTGTTTACCTTAAAGCCTACTACTGCAACTTAATCCCTTTTTGAATTTTGACTTTTTACTTTTGAATTTACCTGAACCAGTCTGCGTACTTGACGTAATTCTCTGCTATTCTGTTGATTTCACCGCTGATCAGTTCCTGGGAAATGTCTTTCACTTTTTTGGCGGGCACGCCGGCATAGATGCTACCGGCTTCGCAGACGGTATTTTCTAAGACCACGGCACCGGCCGCAATGATGGTGTTGCTGTGTACTGTTACATTGTCCATCACCACCGCACGCATACCGATCAGCACATTGTCATGAATAGTACAACCGTGTACAATGGCGTGATGCCCGATAGAAACATTGTTGCCGATCGTTGTTCCGTACTTCTGGTAAGTACAATGGATGCAGGCGCCATCCTGCACGTTCACTTTATTGCCCATGCGGATAAAATTCACATCACCGCGGATAACGCCGTTGAACCACACGGAGCAGTCGCTGCCCATGATCACATCACCCACGATGGTGCTGTTGGGGGCGAGAAAACAATTGTCGCCGAATTGGGGAAGTTTGCCTTCCACCGGAAGAATAAGTGCCATGGATGCAAAATAAGTGAATAAGTGGTGAATAGTGAATGGTGAATGGTGATCCCGAAGTGTCGGGAGTCAATCGTGAATGAAGCACCCGCTCCCCTTGCCTTTCGAGAACCTCAAGGAGCAAGGGGGCCGGCTGTTTTACTTATAACTTACTACTCTTACGCCCTAAGCCTTACGCCTTAGGCCGAAGCTTCTACCTTCCACCGTATCTTTGTGGCAATGAATCAACGTGAATTATTTCTCCGGCATGTAGCGCAGACATCTCCCGCACCACTGGCACTGGAAATTGTGAAAGCAGAAGGTGCAACGCTCACAGATGCGGCCGGTAAAACATATATCGATCTCATCGGCGGCATCAGCGTAGCCAACACCGGGCATCGTCATCCGAAGGTGATTGCCGCAATAAAGACCCAACTGGATGCTTATCTCCATGTGCTGGTATATGGTGAATTTGTACAATCACCGCAGGTGCAATATGCCACAAAACTCTGCTCCTTATTACCCGAAAACCTGAATTCCGTTTACTTCACCAATTCCGGTGCAGAAGCAGTGGAAGGCGCCATGAAACTGGCCAAGCGCCTCACCAACAGAACAAAGATCATTGCATTCAATCATTCCTATCACGGCTCTACACAGGGAGCATTGAGCATATTGGGCGATGAATACTGGCGCAATGCCTATCGGCCGTTATTGCCGGGTATTTATCATCTCGATTATGGCACAGCCGCAGCGCTTGAATACATCACGGAAGAAACCGCCTGCGTATTTGCAGAAACCATACAGGCCGAAGGCGGAGTAAAAGCTCCTCCCGCAGGATGGCTGCAGGCGCTAAGAAAAAAATGTACGGAAACAGGCACACTGTTGATCCTCGATGAGGTGCAGGCGGGCTTCGGCCGCACGGGTAAGCTATGGGGCTTTGAACATTTCGATGTAGTACCGGATATTTTGTTACTGGGAAAAGCGTTGGGTGGTGGCATGCCATTGGGCGCATTCATCGCGTCGAAAGAGCGCATGGACCGCTTTACTGAAAATCCGGTGCTGGGGCATATTACCACCTTTGGCGGACATCCGGTTTGTTGTGCTGCAGGGCTGGCCGCACTCGACGTATTGCTGGAAGAGAAGCTTGCTGAAACAGTGGCGGAGAAAGAAGCATTGTTTCTTTCCCTGCTCAAACATCCCCGCATTCAATATGTGCGTTCCTTCGGCTTATGGTTGTCGGTCGGTTTCGATTCCTTTGAAACCAACAAGGCTGTGATCGACGCGTGCATTGCCAAAGGCGTATTAACGGATTGGTTTCTCTTTGAAGCAGCCGGTCTGAGAATTTCCCCACCCCTGAATATTTCATTGGAACAAATAAGGGAGGCATGTGCGGTAATAGTAGAAGCGTGTGAAGCAATTCAAAAGTAAAAATTCAAAAGTCAAAAACTCTTTGCGCCTCTGCTACTTATGCATCTCTGCGTGACACCGGCATTTCTTTTTCACGCAAAGGCGCAAAGAAATTAAGACGCAACGCGTATTCACTTTTTTTACTTTTGAATTTTGACTTTTGAATTAAAACGGCGTCACACTAAAAAACAACCACGCCGCCAGCAATCCCCCGATAATGGGCCCTACTACGGGCACCCACGCATAACTCCAATCACTGCTGCTCTTATTGGGCATAGGCAACACAAAATGTGCAATGCGGGGACCAAGGTCACGCGCAGGATTGATGGCATAACCTGTAGGTCCGCCTAAGGAAAGGCCAATGCCCAGCACGAGCAGTGCCACGGGCAATGCATCCAGCGCACCCAGCGTAGCGCCGGGTTTGGAGATGGTCAATGCACCAAACAACAACACGAATGTGCCGATGATTTCCGTAGCAAGATTGTATACAGGATTGCGGATGGCCGGTGCCGTACTGAACACCGCCAGTTGCAGACCGCCATCCTCCGTGGCATCAAAATGTTGTTTGTAAGTAATCCATACCAACATGGCGCCGGCAAACGCACCGGCAAACTGCGCTCCGATATAAGGCAGCAATAAACTTTTGTCAAAGTCGCCAAAGGTGGCGAGCGCAATGGTAACAGCCGGATTCAGGTGTCCGCTGCCACCAAGATTGGTAGAAGCGTATACACCAAGAAATACCGCCATGGCCCAGCCAAACGTAATAACGATCCATCCGCTGGACTGACCTTTTGTTTTATTCAACACCACATTGGCAACCACACCACCACCGAGCAGGATAAGCAGGGCAGTGCCGAAAAATTCTCCGATAAATGGGGACATGCTAAGCAATTTTAAGGTTGATTGATCAGGTATTTATTCGCCATCGGCCCATGCCTGTGCGGCTTTGACGGCACGCTGCCAATCCTTGCGAAGTGTACGGCGTTGCGTATCGTCCATTGTTGGTTCAAATGTTTTATTGGCTTTCCAGTTCTGCCGCACTTCTTCCACATCTTTCCAAAAGCCAGTGGCAAGTCCTGCGAGATAAGCCGCACCCAGTGCTGTTGTTTCCGTAACATCGGGGCGGATCACTTTGGTGTTGAGCAGGTCACTTTGGAATTGCATCAATTGATCATTCACCGTGGCTCCGCCATCTACGCGCAATTCACGGATAGGAATGCCGGCGTCTGCTTCCATGGATTGCAAAAGATCCATCGATTGAAACGCGATGCTTTCAACTGCGGCCCGCGCAATATGTGCGTCCGATGTGCCACGCGATATACCCACGATCGTGCCGCGTGCATGTTGATTCCAGTAAGGAGCGCCCAATCCGGTAAAGGCGGGCACCAGGTATACGCCGCCATTATCGGATACTTTGCGTGCCAGTTCTTCCACGTCTTTGGATGTCTGAATGATACGCAATCCATCGCGCAGCCATTGAACAACAGCGCCGCCGATGAATACGCTTCCTTCCAACGCATATTGCACTTTGCCATCGATCTTCCAGGCCACAGTGGTTAACAGGTTGTTTTGGGAAACGACGGGTTTCTCTCCCGTATTCATCAACATAAAACATCCGGTGCCGTAGGTATTCTTGACCATGCCGGGCTCGGTACACATTTGTCCGAACAAGGCAGATTGCTGATCGCCGGCAATGCCGGCTACAGGAATGCGTGCCGCGCTCAGAATATTTTCGGTATGGCCGTATACTTCGCTGCTGGAGCGTACTTCGGGCAACATGTTTTCAGGAATGCCAAAGAGGCTGAGCAATTCGGTATCCCATTGCATCGTATGAATATTGAATAACAACGTGCGGGAGGCATTCGATACGTCGGTGGCGTGCACTTCCCCATTGGTGAGCTTCCAGAGCAGCCAGCTATCCACTGTGCCGAAGCAAAGTTCACCGCGTTGTGCCTTGTCACGCGCACCTTCCACGTTGTCGAGGATCCATTTTACTTTGGTGCCCGAGAAGTAGGCATCTGTTACCAGTCCGGTTTTTTCACGGATCATTTCCGCGGAACCATCTTTCTTTAATTTATCGCAATAGTCTGCCGTACGGCGGTCCTGCCACACGATAGCGGGGCAGATGGGAAGATGTGTATCGCGGTCCCACACAACGGTGGTTTCGCGTTGATTGGTAATGCCGATGGCGGCAATGTCGCCGGTATGCAGACCGGCTTTCACCACTACTTCTGAGGCAACGCCTACCTGCGTGCTCCATATTTCGTTGGCATCATGTTCTACCCAACCGGATTGAGGAAAGTGTTGGGTAAATTCTTTTTGCGCCGTGGCAACGATGTTACCTTTTTTGTCAAAGATGATGGCGCGGGAACTCGTGGTTCCCTGGTCCAGGGATAAAATGTAATCAGGCATGAGCAATCTGTTAGTGTTATAAAAAGCCTTACTTAAAGATAGGCAGGGAAATCAGTAATGATACCATCCACACCCAGTGCTTTCATCCGCGCAATATCTTCCGGTGTGTTCACGGTCCAGGGAATGAGTTTCATTCCGCGCTTATGGCATTCGGCTACCAGTTCGGCTGTTACCGCAGAATAGTGAGGACTGTACATCTCCGGCGTGTAACCGAGTTCGTCCAGTTGTTGTGCCAGCGTGCGTTTTTCTCCGCCACCCACCAGCACGGCGGTGGTGATGTGGGGATATTTCCGGTGCAGTATCTGCAGCGGACGAAAATCAAACGATTGCAGGTAACATTTGGTTTCGATCTTTTTTTCTTTCACGATCGCCATGACACCCTCTACAAATTCTTCGACCGGTGGTGTCTTTATGCCGTCGTATTTTTCATTGGTCTTGAGTTCGATGTTCAGGATTAAGGATTGCTTTTTGGAGGCGGCATAGCTATAGATCGAATCGATAAGATCGGACAGGAGCGGCTTGATGGCCGGCATTTTCTTTTGCAACGGGAAATCAGGATGTGGCTTCATGCCTACATCGTATTTGCGGATGCTGTCGTAGTCCATCTGGTACAGCAACCGTTGTTGAGCTTCTTTTGCCGTTAGTGTTTTGCCTTCGGGCGTAGTGGTGATATCCTGGTGAAAGAAAACATCGTGCGATACCACCACTTTTTTATCTTTTGAATAAACCACATCGATCTCTACCGTGTTGGCACCATCGTCGATGGCTTTGTACATGGAGGCAATGGTATTCTCGGGCATGAACCCGCGGGTGCCACGATGGCCTTCTTTGTTGAACGCAGGCAATGGCAATCGTTCCTGTTGCTGACTGCGTTTGGATGCAGTACAGGCGCCGAGCAGGATCAACCCGCTCAGGAGGTAAGTTGTTTTTCTCATCAGTTTAAATAATAGACAGTGATCAGTTCGCGATATGCGGTTTCAACAGTGATGCCCAATGCGTATAACCGGCTGCATTCAGGTGCAGTCCGTCATACGTATATTGTTTATCGAGTTTTTTGTCTTTGTCCAGGAAATGATCATGGATATCGATCAGCGTAATCTTTTCGCGTGCGGCTATTTTCCGGAGACCGGCATTGAGCGCAGCGATGTGTTCGTCTTTATTGAAATGATTTTTATCCGGGAAACTATTGTTCACCGGTAATAGTGTATTGAAATAGATACGCGTAGTTGGCGATTCTTTCCTGATGCGGTGAATGATCTTTTCATAGTTTGAGAGGATCACAGAGTCAGGGATGCTGCGTGCCATGTCGTTGATGCCGATCAGCACAAACACTTTTGCAGGTTTTCCGGCTGTTACTTCGTCGAGACGCTCCAGTACGCCATAAGTGATGTCGCCCGATATACCGCGGTTGCGTGCCTGCGGCAGGCCCAGGAGTTCATTCCAGTCTGCGCCAGCCGTAATGCTGTTTCCCAGGAAAATAATATCCTTCCGGGAATTGGGATAGCTGCGGAACTGGTCCACTTTAAGCGCATAGCTGCCTGGCCGGAACGTGCTGTCCCACTTCGGTTGCTGTGCCGCTGATTGCAGTGTTATAAAAAGAACGGCAATACTGAAAAGAAAATAACGCATGTTGTTTGCTTTAGGACAATGAATGAATGATCATTATGCGGGTACCTGGCGCGTGTTGACAAACTCTTTTCCAAAGCGGTCTGTGGCCACCACCTTCACTTCTTTCGCACCGGCGGGCAATACGGCACGGAACATATGTTCCGTTTTCTTCGGCTCTGCAAAACCGCGTGGTTTGGGGAGGTCCGGTCCTAATAAAGTTGAATAAGCCAGCGGATCGAAACCGGTGAACTGTTGCAGACTGCCTTTCTCCACACCATCTACCCAATAACTTGTTTTCCATGCCGGGTCAGCATTCCAGATGTTGGCGAGTAATTCTTTTGCACCATCTTTTTCCTGGATAAATAAAGCCATCTGGTAATCCGGTGACTCACCTGTGGCTTGATAATACCATTGAAGATCGGTTCCTTTAACAGTGTAAACGCCATAACCGCAAGGGGTGCCGTCGCCGCAGATCGGGCCGGTCCACCAGGCGCCACACACGGTGCCATGATTATGTTCGTAGATATTTCCTTTGATCACATTGCGGTGATAATGCGTGTGTCCCGACATGATATGCACTTTCCGGCTACCGAGTACCGCATAGAGGTCGGCGTTATTTTTTACGCCATTGTGTACGGGAATGTGTACACAGAGAACGATCAGTTTGTCTTCCGGTACGAACGACAGATCCTTCTTTAACCAGTCGAGCTGGTGTTGCTGAAAGAAACCGTCATACTCACGGTCTTTACCCAGGTAACGAACATTATCCATCACCACATAATGTACCTGCCCGCGGTTGAAGGAATAAAAAGTCGGGCCGTAGTGTTCCTGGAAAGTGGTGTCTGATGTTTCATCACCTCCTTTGTTGTAGTCCATATCATGATTGCCGAGACACTGGAAAAACGGAATGCCCATTTTGCCGACAGCACGGGTGTAATCATCGAAATGTTTGGATTCATCCCAAACGATATCACCAACGGTGATACCGTGCAGCAATGTATCCTTTCCGGCGGCTTTTACCAGCTTCTGTACATCAGGTACAGACTGCTCGAGCATTTTCTGTACGTCTTTGTCACTCTTCACCTGCGGGTCGGCCCAGATGATGAATTGATGTTCGTCGTCACTGCGCTTGAGTTCGCGCAGGTCGAAGTCGAGTGAATTCGCACGTTTACCATTTACCTTTTGATAATGGCGGGCTACATGGTCTTCGTGTAAGAACGCGTAACCGGCCGGCGTGGACACAAATACGGATCGCGCTGCGGGATGAAGGTCGATCTCATAATTGCCTTTGGCATCGGTAGCTACCACCGAATATCCGTCGCTCACCACCACATTGGCCAAACCTTTTTTACCGGATTTTACACGCCCGCTGATTTTTCCGTCGCGGGCGAAAATGTTTTGTGCAGGCAATTGAACGGCGGCTATCAGGCCACCACCCAACCAGGCAAGTTGTTGAAGGAATTTTCTTCTTTGCATATCGGATCAGCTACTGTGAGGGATTAAAAATACGGCTTAAAGTTTTTTATACACGACAATATCTTCCAGGCACAAACGTCCGTTGAACACAGTGGAAGATGAAGCGCCAAGTCCAAGCTTGTTTATGCGGAAACGTACATTACCGGTAACGTTCACGCGGAACGTCGCCTGCAAAGATCCGCGGTCGGGCATGTAACTTACGTTAGGCGCAACGTTCACCCACGTGGTGCCACCATTAATTGAATATTCCAGGCGGAAAGTTGAACTGGGATCGGTATAATATTTTCCATAGAACACCGTCACTTTTGAGGCACCTTCCGTTACGTCAAAGTTCATTTGCACATATCCGCTGGTGGTAAGGTTTTGTTGCATGCGGATGCATTGTTTGCCGGGCAGATTGTATTTGTCGCGAATCACCGTATTACCCAGAATCGCCTGCTGCAGTTTCCAGTTACCGGAAGCCAGATCAATGTTGTTGGCAGTAGCCGTAACGTTATAACTCGATTTGGCAGAAGCATCGGGGTATTCGAAGTTTTCGGGGAAATTGCTGTAAATAGCACCACTCAGAAATGCGGTGTCATTGATATTGCGAAGTTGCAGAATACGTTTAGCACCGGTGGTGTCTTTTCCGGATGCATTGAAGTAACCCGGGATGCCTGTGAATTGCGCATTGATGGGTGTTTGCGCACCGGCGAATGCCGCTTCATTCCTGGTAACAAGCCCGAACTGCGGACCTGTGTTATCACTCAATGTACGCTCGCCACCAAAGAGTACACCGGCCGCATAATCTTTTACATCGGCGTGTACGGCAACAAGCGAAGATTCGTATTCCAGCATCATTACATTGAGCATCGCCAGGTTGGCAGAACGCACGAGCGGTGTACGGTTCTCTGCCAGTTTGGTTACACGGTCTTCGGTTACACCGCTGATCGTGAGACGTCCGTTGATGCGGTCGAGTTTCATGCCTTCCACATTGATACGAAGTGAATCGCCTGTTTTCCAGGTAACGTTACCGCTGCTCATGCGAAGGGCGATGCCGCGGGTAATATCACCCACCTGGTTGGCTGAAGCAACCGTTTGCTGGATAAAGAACAGGCCGGGTTCTGTATTGCCGGCTGCTGCATCGGAGATCACTACTCCCTGTATCTGGCTGGCACCGCCGAGCGTAGAAGGATTGAGTGTGATCTCATTGCCGCGATAAGCCTCGCGAACGGCATAGATATAAGTGGCAGCACCCATCGTGCCTTCTGCGGGGTTATCGTATTTTTTTATGCAGGAGGCCATGCCCATCAGGAAGCTTCCCAATACCAGGCCATTAAATATAATATTGCGCGTTGTCATTGTTGCTGTATTACTGGTTAATAGAAATGGATCAGTTTACGTCCCACCATACTTTGATCAACATATTGTCGCCGCCCATTCTGCTTACCGCCTCATTGTAGTTGACACGGTTGAGCGATTGCACGATGGTTGGATAGACAAGCCGCGTTGGAAGGATGCGGTTGTTCTGTACACCGGGGCCGATCGGCAGATCAGGATATCCGGTGCGGCGGTATTCAAACCATGACTGGAAATCCGTAAAGAAGAAAGTGAAATATTTCTGTGTGATGATCTTTTCCAATTTCTGTGCGTCTGTTTCGGTATCTACCCAGGCAACGCCTGGTTTCGCAAGATGCCCGGTGGGTACGGTCAGCGCCCAGAAAGTAATGGCATTATTAACGCCGTTTTCATACAAAGTTTTTGCATTGCCGGTGCTGTAGCCTTTCAATGCCGCTTCGGCCAGTATGAATTGCAATTCGGGATAGCTGAGAATGTTGCCGAGCCGCGGTTCATTTTTCAGCGTAGCCAGGTAAAAGGAGAGTCTCTCGGGCACCTGGCCGGGCATATAACCGCTAGGCACACCTTCGTAGTTGCTGCCTACAGTCGAAGCCCATTTGGTACGGCGCGGATCTTCCCATAAGTTCAATGTATTGATGAAAAACTGGCTGAGACCGTTGTCGCCGTTGAAATCAAAATCACGATAGGTATTAAAAGCGGAAACGAAAGGAGGCGTAGTAGTAAAACGGATCACAGCCGACTCTTCGTTGCTGGCCATTAAAGGATAAGTTGCCGGCGTGGCAATGATCTGCTGTATCTTGGCTGCCGCATTACTTTCCGGACGTCCGGAAGCGCGGAGCAGCAGGCGCAGGTAAAGGGCATTGCTGAATTTGCGCCATTTTGAAATACTACCGCCATACAAGGGATCGCGTTGTTTTGCCGCATCGGGAATAAGCGTATCGTTTCTTGCAAACAAGGTATTGGCTTCTTCGAGATTTTTAAACAGGCTGTCGTAGATGTCCTGCTGACGGTCAAATTTTGGCTGATAGATATTGTCTGATCTCCCGAGCGTTGCTTCTGAAAAAGGCACATCGCCGTAAGTGTCTGTGAGCAAAGAAAAAGACCATGCTTCCATTACACGCGCAATACCCATATAAGAATAATAGTACGACTGGCTTGGAACGAGTGCCAGTTCTTTGGCGCTGTTGTACATGTCGCGGAAGTTGGTGATCTGCAGATACCAGGCGTTCCACATATAATCCGATTCGGAAGGACGGATGATGTAACGATGGATCTCATCGGAGTTTACCGTCGTCACATGCACCTGCATCAGTTCGTGCGTGAGACGGAGCGCCCTTGTCTGATTGGCCTGCACCATCCGGTAAATAGCCGACTCCAGCAGGGATTCAGGTCTGGTAACCGGAACGGTATTCGGGTTGGTATTGGTTTCTTCAAAATCTTTATTGCATGCGCTCATGCTTAAAAGCGTGAAGATGATTGCTATGGAAAAAAGTGAACGTTTCATGTTGTTAGTTTTTTCAGGTTAAAAACCTACGGTAAGAGCTATACCCATTGAGCGTGTTGACGGAAACTGTGCGATTTCAAATCCGGCATTGATCTGGCCATCATTCAGTGTGCCGAACTCCGGATCGAATGAGGGCCATTTGGTAATGACGAAAAGATCGCGTCCATATACACCGATCGATGCACGCGTCAGTTTCAGCTTGTTGGTGAGTCTTGTTGGTAAACTATAATCGAGACGTGCTTCACGAAACTTGATGAAGTCTGTGCTGAACGTGTTGGACTCGATGTTGTCGCGGTTGAAGTGCGCATCGTAGTAAGCCTGAACATTGGTAACGAGAATGTCGTTGGGAACGTACTTGTTGTTGACCGCATCCCAGCGCACACCATCACCGATGATACCGTTATAACGGCCGGGAACAGATTTTTTCAACTTGCCTTCTTCCATCAATACTGCGTGCGTGAGTGAATAAGCTACGCCACCGAACTGTCCGTCGAACAGGAAATTGAAACGGAAGTTTTTATACTTGAGTTCGCTGCCGATGCTTCCTTTCCATTTAGCATTGGTATTGCCGAGATATTTAACGGCCGTGGTGCGTGTAGGCATGCCCTGATCATTGTAGATGATCTGGCCATCCGGGCTGCGTTCATAACCGATACCATACAGATCGCCCATGCGACCGCCGGGACGGGCTTCGATAGAGCCACGGTTTGCAGGACCGGTCGACATTACATAGGTGTCGGTTCCGTCTACGAGTTCAACCACCCGGTTGCGGTTAGCAGTATAAGTACCGAAAACGTTCCAACTGAAACCGCTTTTTGTGGTGAGTACATTGCCATTCACCTGAATTTCTATGCCCTGGTTGCGTACGAGACCGGCATTGGCAATAATGGCCGAATAACCGGAGGAAGGATCAACCGGTACACGGAAGATATCGTTCTTGGTATTGTTGCGGTAAACGGCAATGTCGACGTTCAATTTGTTTTTGAAGAAACGGATATCGAGACCTGCTTCCACGCTGGTGGTGAGCAATGATTTAAGATCCGGGTTGGCGATAGCAGTGGGGTTGCTTGCACCACCGGGGAACAAGGTCGGATCATAGGTGTAGGAAGTGCGGTAAGGAACAATGCCACCGCTACCCACGCGTGCCCATGAACCACGGACTTTCAACATGGAAATGGGCGCCGGCATTTTTACCTTTTCAGAAACCACTACGCTGCCATTAACAGAGGGATAAAAGAATCCGGTGTTCTTGGTAGAAGTTGGTGTGGCCAATGTGCTTGCCCAGTCCTGGCGCGCGGTGGCGTCGATGAAAATAAAATCATCATACGAAGCTTGTGCCAGCGCATAGAAACTATTCACTTTGTAATTGGCGCGATAGGGAAGTGCGACCAGTGGGTTTTTGGTATTGGCCAATGTATAAATAGCCGGATAATTCAGCTGGTCGGCACGGAGTTCGTCGCGGATATAACGGTTGGTCATGCTGTTGCCGCCGGCGGAGAAGCCCGCGCGGATTTTGCGCGAGAAACGTGTATTGTAGCGCAGCAGGAAGTCGGAGTTGATCTCCTGGGTGAATATGTTCTGCGTACGGAACATGCCTTCTGCAAATTTGTTTACGCCGAAAGGACGTTGTTGCGAGCGAAACTCTGAGGCAAAGTCGAGCGCGGTGCGCACCATCAGGCTCAGGTCTTTGGTGAAATTATAAGTTGCAGAGATATTACCGATCACACCGTGGCGGTTAGACTTGTTCAGCATTTCATAAGAAATGAGATAGGGGTTGTCGAGCAGGCTGCTGAAGGGGCGTGTCTGCGCAATACCTTCTTGTCCGGGTACCCAATAATCCTTGAACCAGTCTAGGTTGGCATTGGGAACCATGCCTCTGATGAAATACATGATCGACTGGTTATTGTAACCGGTAGAAGGAAGGTTATCCGTTTTTTTATTGGTGTAGTTTACTTTGGTAGCGATCGTCAGCTTGTCGGAGATTTTCTGGTTCACAGACAACGCCACTGTGTTGCGATCATATCCGGTGTTGGGAATGATCCAGCTATTCTTGAGGTTGGTCAGCGAAAGACGGACTGACGTGTTTTTATTTCCGCCATCGATGGTGAGCGTGTTGATGAGATTCTTACCAGTTTCGAAGAAATCCTTGCGGTTATTTTTATAAGGAACCCAGGGTGTGCGCACTTCACTTTTGGTGCGTGTAACCGGGTCGTATTGATAATATGATTGTCCGTTGAAGGAGGGTCCCCATGCAGAGCTGGTGCTGCGTGTGCTTGGTCCGTCTTCAGAATCGTTATAAGAATACCAGGTATGCTGACCGGTAGCACCCTGTCCGAACTCATACTGATAATCGGGCCAGCGGTTGATCTTGTCGATGGAAGCATTCATGTTATAGGTAATGCCGAGCCCTTTTTTCTTGGCGTTGTTGCCGGATTTGGTGGTGATGATGATTGCACCATTGGCACCACGTGCGCCATACAATGCAGCAGCGCCGGGACCTTTCAATACGGTAACGGATTCGATGTCTTCAGGATTGATATCATTGAGGCTGGTACCAAAATCGACAGGCGATTCGCCCTGGAGATAAGAGGAACTTCCGGTGCCGGTCATCTGACCGCTGGAGCCGCTGATGATTACACCGTCCACCACGATGAGTGCTTCACTGGTTCCGTTCAGTGAATTCTCACCACGAAGGATGATCTTGTTGGTGCCGGAAGGACCGCCACCGGACTTCAACAGGTTGAGGCCGGCTACTTTGCCGGTAAGGGAGTTGGTCCAGTTGTTGGACATGGCGTTGGTCACCTCTTCGCCGTTTACTTTAGAAACGGAGTAGCCGAGCGCTTTCTCTTCGCGGCGGATGCCGAGTGCGGTAACGACTACGGTTTCCATTTCGCGGGAGTCTTCGGTCAATTCAAAACTGAGAGAAGTGTTGGCTCCTACGGACAATTCTACCGGCAGGTAACCGACAGCGGAAACGCTGAGGGTTTCATTTGCTGCAGCGCGGATCGTGAAGGTGCCCTCCTCGTTGGTGGAAGTACCGCGGGAAGTACCTTTTACCACCACAGTGGCCTTAGCCAGCGGCGAGCCGTCTGTTTTGCTTGTGACTTTGCCGCTGATGTCTTTTTGCTGCGCGTGAGCAATTGTGCTCATGGCCAGCAAACATAAACTCCATAGCAAAAATTTTACAGGGAGTTTGGTGACAGCAAAAAATGCTACTCTCATAACTGTTGAGGTTGTTGGTTTAAAAAACGTAGAACTTACGATGGATAGATGTGACAGCAACCGGGATAAGAAATGGCGGGACAGGAAACAACTTGAAAACATCCTGGTGGAGAATGCTTCTTTTAACTATAGGTTGTTCCTTTTCTTCCGGTTGGCAAAGAAATTTCTTTTTCATATTGGCAGTCGATAATCGTTATTAAGATATTGTTACGTCAACATGAATTTGTTGTAAACAATCAACACTTAATTTTCATATGTGTACGGGCAGCTTCTCCAGGATATAAGTTTCCACCAATTGCTGGTATTGTTCTATCTGTTGTAATTCCCATGCTTTGTCCTGACCGAGTGTGGTTGCCATGATCGATGCCACAGCAGGAGCAATGCGTACGCTTTCTTTGGCGTCGAGCAACAAGGCGCGTGTTCTTCTTGCCAGTACATCTTCCACGGTGCGCGCCATCTCATGTTCTACTGCCCATCGCACCTGCGCCGGATGAATACGCAGCGATTCGCTTAACCATTGACCGGCACTGCCGTTGATACTTTCCTTTAAGGGTATGGCATCGCTGCCATAGAAATAAAAAGGATCGGACCAGTCTGCCTTTGCCACATAACCATGTATGTGCAGGTTGGCCGTGGTTGCCGGTTTGTGGGCCCAGTTCATTTCTTTTTCAATCCGGTCTATCATGTCTTCTCCCATCTTTCTGTACGTTGTCCATTTACCACCAAGGATCGTAAACAGGTTAGAGGGAGAAACGACTATCTTATGACTTCTCGAAATTTCTTTTGTCTTCTGATTGGCTTTTTGCGGAGCGGCAAGCGGACGTTGGCCGGCAAACACGCTCAATACATCACTGCGCTGTGGTTTTTCAATAAAATAAGCCGCCGCGGTGTCCAGGATAAACCGGATCTCTTTTTCCAAAGCCACTGGTTCGAGCGAAGCTTCTGCTACCGGCGTGTCGGTAGTGCCGACTACTACTTTATCATGCCAGGGAACTGCAAACAATACACGTCCATCGCTTGTGCGCGGAATCATCAAAGCATGGGATGATGGAAAAAACTTTTTATCAAACACCAGGTGAACTCCCTGGCTTACACAAATGCTCGCTGCGTGACCCGGTTCGTCCATACGAAGAATATCATCAACAAAAACACCGGTAGCATTAATAACCGTTTTACTGCGGAATGTATAATGTGTGTCTGTTTCGGTGTCTGTAACCTTAACGCCTGCAACAAAACCTGTTTCATCTTTGAGCAGTCCGGTCACTTTCATGTAATTGATGATGTGTCCGCCATTGTCCTGAATGCTCTGCATAAGATTGATGGCGAGCCGCGCATCATCGAACTGTCCGTCGTGATAAAGAACGCCGCCTTTGAGGCCTTCGGGCCGGATGCCGGGTATCTTTTCCAATACGTCTTTGCGTGAAATGAAAACCGAAGGCCCGAGGCGTAAGCGGCCGGCGATCCAATCATATATTTTCAACCCGATGGTGTATTTCAGTTTTTCCCAGGTTGAGTAGACCGGAACGATGAAGGTCTGGTCTTTCACGAGATGTGGTGCGTTGCGGTGAAGCAGGCCTCTTTCGATGCTGGCTTCGCGGACGAGTTTTACGTCTCCCTGTGCGAGGTAGCGGACGCCGCCGTGTACGAGTTTGGTGCTGCGGCTCGAAGTGCCTTTGGCAAAATCGGCCTGTTCTACGAGCAGGGTCCGGTAGCCACGGCAAACCGCATCGAGTGCTATGCCCAATCCCGTTGCACCTCCGCCGATCACGATCAGGTCAAATGGGGCGGGATCGTGCGCCATTTTATCAAGCAGATCAGTACGATGAAAATCATTGGTTGCGGCTGTGAGCATAATTACTTCCTTCTTTCGTTATCTTTCGTTTTTACTTAAAACGAAACAAATAGATAGTGAAATGAAAGTAAAGCAAAAATATTGTTCTCTAAAAGAAATATTTCGAAATTTGAAAAATTCATAATTATTTCATTTGGTTTCGAATTGCCGAACGCCTGTTCGTGGTGCGATCCTGACAGATTTATCTTTTTGAAATCCAGGCAGATCGGTTTAATTTGACGCTTAATTTTTAAGTATTGACCCATGCGTACGTTAGCCGAACGGCATCAACATATTCTTTCCCGGCTCAAAAAGGAAGGAAAAGTAAGTGTGGTAGACCTCTGCCGCGAATTAGACGTGTCATCCGTAACCATCCGTAAGGACCTGAAATTGCTGGAAGACAAAAGCCTGCTTTTCCGCACGCACGGTGGAGGTACTTCCATCAATCCCTATACAGTCGACAGGCCGGTTAATGAAAAGGAGAAAATTCATGCGGAAGAAAAGCACCGGATCGGTATGGTAGCGGCGGCATTGATTGAACCGAATGATTGTGTGATCATTGCTTCCGGCACGAGTGTGTTATCGCTGGCCCGCTGCATCAAACCGGAAGGAACGGTGACGGTGATCACGGCGGCGCTCAACGTGGCCACCGAATTAAATGTGCATCCCGGTATCGAAGTATTGTTACTGGGTGGCATTCTCCGCAAAAGTTCGTCTTCCGCCACCGGCATCTATGCCGAAAAAGTGCTGGATGATTTTTCCTGCAGCAAGCTGTTTCTCGGTGTCGACGGCATTGACATGGAGTTTGGGCTGAGTACCACCAACGTGATGGAAGCCCAACTCAACCGCAAAATGATCGCCGCTTCGCAAAAAACAATAGTGCTGGCCGACTCCAGTAAATTCGGCAAGCGCGGTTTTGGCCGCATCTGCGGTCTCGAGGATGTGGAACAGGTAATCACCGATGCCGGCATTTCAGAGCATACGGTGGAAATGCTGAAGGGCATGGGAATTGAAGTGACTATCGTTTAATCCGCAGTGCCTGCGGAATGTGAAGATGTGCCCCGCCAAAGGCGGGGGCCATGTGAAAATGTGCATGCAACAAAAGTGGTTGTTGCCTCCAGTATTTACGGCCGCCGGCTGTTTAATTTCCACATTTACACATTACTTTGCATCAGCAAACCAAGACTATCTTCAACTATGAAACGTATCCTGCTTTCATTGGGCGTTCTGTGCTTCTGCGTTTTATCTTCTTCCGCTCAATCTTCTTCCTGGCCATCCACCCTGCTGTGGCGCATATCCGGAAACGGGTTGACCAAAGATTCTTATCTCTTTGGCAGTATGCATCTCCAGGACAAACGCATTTTTCATCTCAGCGATTCGCTCTATCATTACCTGGAAAAAGCCGAAGGCTTTGCAATGGAAATCGATGTGCATGAATACCTCGATTCGATTTTGCAAAAAGCGGTAGACGAAAAAATTTATGGCAGTGACGATGTAAAAGAACCTCCTCCCGCACTTACTGATGTGGAAGATATACTTGAGCCACCTCCCGGCACGGAAAAGCGGTTAAGCAAACGCGAAATACGCGCGTTGAAAAAAATCCGCCAGGAAATCATAGCCGGTATGTTCAAAACGGAGAAGATGCCGGTCATTCTCGATATGTATCTCTATGCACTCGCTACGCGAATGGGCAAATGGGCCGGTGGTATTGAAGATGTGACGGATCAGTTACAAATCTTGGACGAAATAGGACGCGGCGTAACTGATAAGGATATCGACAGCCTGCAGATGCCTGCAAGAGCCATGATGGAAAAAATGATCTCCATCTACCTTGCACAGGATCTCAACGCGGTTGACACCATGTTCCTGCAATCGAAGAACAAAGTGATGGAAGATATCCAGCTCATCCGCCGCAATTATAAGATGGCCGACCGGATGGATAGCCTGGGACGTATACGCAGTATGTTCTTCACCGTTGGCACTGCACATCTTCCCGGAACAGAAGGCGTGATCGTATTGCTGCGCAAAAAAGGGTTTACCGTCGAGCCTGTGTTCGGCTCCGCAAAGATCGACCCCGATGTTTACCGGAAAAAAGTGGCGGCCATCGCCTGGAAACCTGTGTCGGACGATGCCGGTACATTCAGCATAGAAATGCCTGGCAAGACAACCGATTTTAATGTTTTCGGAGAAGCCCTTCACATGAAAATGGCTTACGATATACTGGACCAGGAAATGTACATGGCGGGAAGTTTTGCAAAATCCTATACCAGCGAACAGGCGGAAATAGATGCGTTGCGCAAACGGATGAAGGAAAAGGTAAAGGATATGAAGAAGGTTACGCACAACGGCATGGCCGGACTGGAAGGAACGATGAGTTATTCAACCTACCGGTATAAGATCCGTTATCTTGTTGGCAACGGTTCTGTTTATATGTTGATGAATGGCGGAGATGCTTCCCTTAATAAAAAGAACAACAATAGTCAGCGCTTTTTTAATTCTTTCAAACCGTTGGAGGCGCCCAAAAAACTGGCAGTAAATAGTGTTGTACAAAGTGACACGACGGGTTATTTTGCCATCACCTGGCCCGGTCAGTACCGCCGCAGCAAATCGTTGGAAAGCCGCCAGGACGGCCAGTCTTTTTCTTCACGCTCCTGGGACCTGCTGGATATTGCCAACACGCAGTATAATATTGTACAGGTGCTCGACCTCAAAGCCGGCCTCGTATTAGAAAGCGACTCTGCTTATTTTGAAGAATTACGTGCCGGTTATCATGCGCAGTTGAACGATGTAAAAGACGAGTGGGGCGAACGCTTCGGGTATGCTTATTACCAGGCACAGGGTTTTGCAAAAGATGAAGACCTCCGGCTCAAGTCGTTCACCCTGATCCGCGGCAACCGCGTGTACCAGCTAATCAGCGGCGTACCCCGCAATGCGGCACCCGACAAGGACAGCGCATTCTTTGCTTCTTTCCGTTTGCTGGATTATCCCGCTCCCGTCTGGACAGAACAGGTTTCTCCCGATGGAGATTTCCGGGTGAAACTTCCTTCCGCTTTATTGAAAAGAGAAACCGGCGAAGACCCTTCCGGCGTACTGCTCGAAGATTGGGTATATGTCGGCAGCAACCCTGTTGATGCTACTTCTTACCGCATCGAAAAACAAAGCATCGGCGATTACACGGAGATAAAGGATACGCTCAAGTTTCTCGAAGAAACGATGACGCGATATGAACTCGAAACAGACAGTGTATTGAGCAAACGTGAGGTGAGAAACGGAACGGCCCCCGGCCTTGAATGGACGATGGTGAAGGCCAACAGTCATACAGCGAAACAACTACGCATTAGCTTACACGGCGATTCATTATATATTTTACTGGTTGTACAGCAGGAAAAAGATGCATTGGCCAAACGTTATCAGCCCTTCTTTGATTCGTTCACCTTCACCCGCAATTATACAGCGAATAGAGAAAGCAAGAGTGATAAATTGCTGAACGATGTTTTGTCTACAGATTCGGCTACCTATTTCAAAGCGCGGAGTGCCTTATACTCCCATGAGTTTACAACAAAAGATCTTCCGCGGCTGCGGCAGTTGATCGTAACAGAAATCCCCGGTGATACGTTGCACTACGATTATTTCCGCATACGTTTTCAACTGGCTGGTAAACTTTACAACATCGGTGACGATGCCACGGTCGATTTTCTGACGGAACAATACGCGAAAATTCCCGCCACCAATGACAGGATGCAGGACGATATCATACATGGTCTTGCTTCCATAAAATCGGCCTATGCCTACCAGGCACTGCTGAAGATATTATTGGAAAAAACGCCTTCACCCGACAGCACGGGTACGTTCACTTTCTCCTACCGAATATATGATTCACTGGAACTCACCAGGACTTTGTATCCGGGCTTGTTGCAACTGTTATCGAAGCCGCATATGTCCCTGGCAGTTATCGGCGTCACCGACCGGTTACTGAAAGACGATCAACTCGGCAAAGAAGCCGTGCGTCCTTACCTGCCGGTGATTTTAAAACAAGCTGATAGCTATCTGCGCCAACCCTGGTCGCAGGATGATATCGACAACGAAGGATATAGCTATGTCGACATGTTGCACCTGCTTGGTTATTTCCCCGACACAGCTGTTGCATCGCGCATACGCGGATTTCTTTCACCTGAGATGCCGGCTGCGCTGAATGAAGGGGTCAGTTCGTTGATCCGCATGAAACAGCCGGTACCGGCGAAGTCGCTCAATGAACTGGCAGGTAAGCCGCTCTACCGCCGTGATCTTTATTCACTGCTGGACACAACCGGTAATCAATCGCTTTTCCCCGCCAAATATAAAAACCAGCGTTCCTTCGCTGAGTCGGAATTGCTTAGTTATTTCGATTATGAAGAATGGACACCGGCTGTTGAATTTGTAAAAGAGAAAAAAGTAAAATGGAAAGGAAAGGAATTCCGCGTATTCTTATTTCAAATAAGCGACGATGCGCTCAATTTTCCGATGCTGGGCGTAGCAGGTCCCTATGCGCTGGATCAGGCTGATTTAAAGACCAATGGTGAACTTACCGGTTATCATGAAGAAGCTTACAAGTTCAAAGACATTGATAAGCTATTGGAAAAATATTTGAAACAAAAAGAAAACCAGGAACCCGGATACTGAAACTGATTTTAGAAGGTTAAACGGAAGCTGCCAAATACGCCAAAGCGTTTGGTGGCTTCTTTTATATTGGACTGCGGCAGCAAACGCCACACACAATCGATGCGGATAAAGCGCAGGATATTATCGATACCGGTACCGACTTCGAGATAGGTTTTGCCGTTGAGGGTTTGGAAATTATGTCCGTCCACAAAATTGAGTTCACGGTTTTTCTCATTGAGGCTGCCCCACAATGTTTTCACCGTATAGAACTGACGGAATTTCAATTTAGGGATCAACCTGAAAATACCGTTGCCGATATTGTGTTCGAAATTGATGCCGGCAAACTGATCATGGATGAATTCAAAACGGTTCATCATGTTGAACGCATACTTGTTGTAATAATACAACTCATTGCCCGGCGCAATATCCAGCAGTACATAAGGCAGTGTACCGAATGTTTTACCACCGTATACCTGGAAGGAAATATTACCGACCGGCGGAATGCTGATATAGTCCGACACACTGGCCGAGAGTTTGGTATAATCGTATCCGCTATTGAAAATGCCCGATATGCCTCTTGCTACGGTTAGTTCTGCAATAGGATAGGGGCTTCCCAGGCTGGTGCGGAAAAAAGTGGACTCCAGGAATTTTTCCAGGTAAGCGAAACGTAATCTTAAGGCTACTTCGGCGGTTGCCAGCGGCGATGCTCCCGCAATGGCAAAAGAATCTTTCGGCGGAAGGTTGCGCAGCGGCGTGTATTGCTTGTGCGTTACTGCCAGCAGGGTGGAGAAACCCGAACGTGTTTCATTGAAAAACTCCAACCGTTTTTCTTCCACTTTCAGAAACTTGATGGGAATGCCTTTTTTGCGGATCGCCAGGGCGAAAATATTGTCCTGCGACACTTCGCCATAATAGTTCTGTCCAAAGTCGAGATCATTTACATACGAAGCAAAAAAGTATTGCCGCGGATCTTTTTTAGGCAGGTAGAACACTTCACCTTTTCCTTTGAACTTACGGTCGCCGAAACCATAGGCGACGTAGCCGTGCCACCACCATTTTTTATCGAAATGCCGGTTGCTCGCCAGGTCGAAACGCATCCGGAAACCTTCCCAGCCATTTCCCGTAAACCAGTTATAGGCCGAACCAAATTGCAGGTTGCCCACATTGAAATAACCGGTGGCGAGAAAGGTGAGTTGTTTGGTCAGCCGTTTGAACGATGGCGCATTGGTGAGCGTATCGATCATGTGAATGATGCCTTTTTCCGTTCGCGAAAGCTCTTCGTGCCGGGCCGTGTCCCAATATTCACGTGGCTTATAGGCTGCGCCTTCTAGTGTAAGTACTTCTTCCAGCCGTTTATTTTTTGCCAGCTCCTGCACCACGCTGCTGTCGTTGACAATCACGTTGCGGTAGGTAGTTGTCTTTCGCCCGATGAGCCCCGGTACCATTTTGCCGACAGGCGACACATCCGCCACGAATTTATCCTTCGATAAAAACCAGGTGGAATCATTGATGAGCGTGTATTCCTGGATCAGGCTCAGGTTTTCCAGGAAGTTGATATTCGCTTCCTTACCCAGGCGCAGGTTCATGCGTTGAATGGCAAAGCTGCCCACATGTACCCAGCAGTCGCCTTCAAACGTATTCGTGCCCTTTCGGCGCGGCGCAAACACCAGGTGGAAATAACGGTGATTGCCGATCTGCTGCGTATCGATTACGTTGTAATTGTAATAGATATCACCGTTATCACTGGCCGGGCTCACAAACTGTTTATCGAATACGGGAATAAAGTTGTTGTACACATTGATCACCTGGTCCATGCCACCGAGAAACTTGATCATGCTTTCGTTGCGCACACCGTTGGTATTAACGGCTTTAATGATCTCGCGGCGCTTCAGCGGTTTCTTCTGGTAATAATAATCAGAGAGTGCTTCGGTGAGGTAAGCGGGTAAATACTTTTGTTCGTCGGTAGAATCGATATGCTGGTTGATGATATCGCCGATGCCGCGCAATGGTTTAAAGCGCGTGATGCGGCGGAAATTCATGTTCTTGATATCGAGTTCCAGCTTGTTGTAGAGTTCGTAGGAAAAATTCTGAAACCGGTAACGGTCATTGCGGGGTTTGTTCTGCACGATCTTTCGCCACACGAGCAGGCCTTTGTTCACCTTTACTTTCACGCGCACGTCATTATTGAAAGTGCCGCGTTCCATCGGGATTTCAAGCAGGAGGGAATCTTTATTGGCTGGTATGGCGAAAGTGTAGGGTTGATAACCAACGCAGGTAACGAGCAATGAGTCGGAAGGCCATTTGTCTACCTGGAAGGAAAAAAAACCGGCCGAATCGGTGAGGCCACCGAAGGACGTGCCTTTGAACGTAACGGATGCGAAAGGAACTTTCTCTTCGCTGTGAAAATCTTTGATCACACCGCTGATGATCTTTTGCGCGGACAGGTGCGATGCCGTCATCAGGATCAGGGTCAATAAAAGAAAACGGGTAATGGGTCTGGCGTTCAACATGAATATGCAAATCTACTTCGCAAAGCGGTAAAAGCGGCGGGAATTTGCCCGGAGCATGTATTTAACGAATTTTTTATTTGGAAAATCAGCCGGAGGCCTATTACTTTGTATTTCAAAGTGCTTTTTATGGATGATAATTTAAGAGCCGGTACCCTGCAGGATGTGCAGGACATCAAGCGGTTGATGCAGCGCAGCAGCCGGTTTACTTCGCTCAGCGCCTGGAGTTTTACCGGCGCCGGTGTGGTGGCTTTGATAAGTGCCCTCATCGGCCGGTATCTTTTCTTCCTGCCCTATTACCGGTCTTACAATACGCGCGGCGCTTTCATGGCGGGCGACTTTGCGGAACTCAAAACCCAACTGCTGGTGTTGTCCTTCATCACATTGGTTGTGGCAGCGGGTATTGCCGCTTTGTTTACCTGGCGCAAAGCGCGCCGCCAGGGACAATCATTATGGGAGTACAGTTCCCGCCAGGCAGCCTGGCAATTTGCCATACCCATGGCGGCCGGGGCTGTATTTTTACTCGGCATGCTGCGTTATAATGAATGGCGTTTCATTGCCCCGGGTTGTCTGGTTTTTTACGGCTTGTCGATGGTAGCAGCCAGCCGCTTCACGCTGGGAGCCGTACGTTGGCTGGGTTTCGGTATGATCCTGCTCGGATTACTCAATATGTTTTACATCGGTTATGGCCTGTATTTCTGGACGCTTGGTTTTGGTGTATTGCATATCGTATTCGGACTGGTCATCTGGTTCCGGTATGAACGAAATGAAAAACCTGTTGTTGCTATTGCAAAGGATCCTTTATGAACCCTATTGCCGGATTAAATAAATTGTTTGATAACCGCATACGCCTCGGGGTGATGAGCATCCTCATGGTTAATGAGGAAGTGAGCTTCAACGACCTGAAACGTATGCTGGAAGTAACCGACGGCAACCTGGCCACCCACCTCGTTAGCCTGGAAGAAAACGGTTATCTCAAAGTTCACAAAGGTTTTATCGGGCGTAAAACAAATACCACTTATTCCGTTACGCGCAACGGCGAAAAAGCATTCAACGATCATATCCAGGCGCTCGAAAACATGATCAAAGGAATACGATAATTTTTTTTGCCTTTATACTTTGTACTTCAAAGTGCTTTTTAAAATAAATAAACAATTATAGTTATATGGAAAATTCCCCCACCTCCGCGCTTTCCGGTTTAATGGACAAAGGAAAGTTTTTCTTTAAAGGCCTCGTCATTTTCGGCATTGCCTTATTACTCTGGGTTCCCACTTTGTTTATCCTGGAAATAGTCCGGGAGCGTGAACTGCGGCAGCAGCAAGCGTCGGCCGATATCAACCAGAAATGGGCAGGCCCACAGAAAGTAACCTCGCCGGTGATCGCCGTGCCTTATAAGATAGGTGGTAATATGATTTACCTTATGCCCGACAAAGCCGATGTATCCACCAGGGTAGCGACAGAAACACGCCGGCGTGGTATTTATGAAGTACCCGTATATCGTTCTTCCATCAACATTAGCGGCTCTTTTGCCCCGGCAGACATGGCATCCGCAGGTGTGGAAGACAGCTTGCTCGATTGGGACCGGGCCTTACTGATCTTACCTGTCAAAGATGCATTGCGCGGTATACGCGAAGACATTCGTCTGCAGTGGGGCGATGAAACGTTGACCCTGCTGCCGCAATACGACGGAGCAGACTTCCTGAAAGATGCTTATTACGTTCGCCTTCCGTTGTCCCAGGATAAAATGCATTCGCTGCATCAGTTCAACCTGCAGTTCAATCTCAATGGCTCGGGTGAGTTGTTGTTTGCCAGCGCCGCCCGCGATACACGCATCAAAATGGAGTCTGGCTGGAAAGATCCGAGTTTCCAGGGCAGCATGTTACCCGAAACACGGGAAGTGGGTGATAGCGGATTTGTGGCCAACTGGAAATTTCTTAACCGCAATACCCCACAGGTATGGATCAACCGGAGTTATTCGCTTGAGCCATTGACGGTGGGCACCGTATTCATGTTGCCGGTAGATGGTTATGATAAAACACGCCGCGCCGTTAAGTATGCCTTGCTTTGCATCATTTTGACCTTTGTCGCCTTTCTGCTTATTGAACTCGTATACAAAAGAAGTTTGCTGCTGGTGCATTATGGTCTTGCAGGATTGGCGCTCGTATTGTTTTATACGTTGTTGTTATCGGTGTCGGAATATACCGGGTTCAATTGGGCGTATTGTATTGCCGGCGTTGCTACCATCGCATTGGTAACCTGGTATACCGGAGGCATTCTGAAGTCAGCCCGCATTTCCCTGTTTATCTGCCTGGTGCTGACCGCCGTGTACGGCTATATTTTCAGTATCATTCAATTGCAGGATTTCTCACTGCTCATGGGAAGTATCGGTTTGTTTATTGCACTCGCGATCGTCATGTATTTCTCCAGGAGATTACAACAATAACCATGGCCTTGTCCGCTTATATCCGGAAACGTCAACGGAGCCTTGGCTATGCCTGGCAGGGGCTCCGTACTTTCTGGAAAACCGAACCGCATGCGCGCGTGCATGCAATAGCAGCTGTCATCGCAATAGCTGCGGGTTGTTTGTTTCAACTGAATAAAAATGAATGGAAATGGTTACTGATCGCCATTTTCCTGGTGTGGATCACGGAGATTTTAAATACAGCTATTGAGCGATTGGCAGACGTTGTTTCTCCCGGTTATACTGTTGCCATCAAACACGTCAAGGATATGGCCGCTGCTGCCGTGCTGCTGAGCGCCGTGTTTGCAGTGGTGATAGCGCTGATTATTTTTTTACCTAAAATCATTTCAGGCTCATGAAAAAGAAAATATTACATGCCGTACGTCGTGGCTGGCGTAGTCAATTGTACAGCCCCATTTTTCGTGAAGACTGGCTGTTGCTGTCTTCACTCTTTGCTTCCGGTTTGTTGATACTGCGCATATTGACAACGAATGAAAATACCTATCTGTTTTTGTTATGGAACCTGGCGCTTGCTTTTGTTCCGCTTATATGTACCTGGTTCTTTCTGCAGGCAGATCCGCGCAAACGCTGGCTGAAGGCAACCTGGTTTATGCTCTGGTTGCTGTTTCTGCCCAACTCCTTTTACCTGTTCACTGATCTCTTCCACTTCAGGGAGGTGCGCTCGGCGCCGGGCTGGTTTGATCTTGTGTTGTTGTTGTCTTTCGCATGGAGCGGTTTGCAGGCGGGCATGTTTTCACTGCAGCGGATAGAAAGCTGGTTGCGGAGCCAGGGATGGCTCCGCCGGCCGGCTGTTTTTATTTTTCCTGTTCTTTTCCTGTGCGCCCTGGGTGTCTACCTCGGACGTTACAGACGGTTCAATAGCTGGGACATTTTCACCGATCCTTTTGCACTGACCGATCATTTGCTGGAACTTGTTTTTCAGCCGCTCGGTCATACAGAATCGTGGGCGATGATCATCAGTTATGCGCTTTTCATCTGGCTGATCTACCAGGGTAGTAAACCAAGAACCCTGAAGATGCACTGACAGTCAAAAAAAATCCCGCTTCAAGCGGGATTTTTTATTGGTATAAAATGAATTTATTTAGAAGTCGATGCCCATGCCGAAGTACCACATCGGCTTGCCGCGGAAGATGCCATTCATTTCCCATGCTGCATCTACTTTCAGGAAGTAACCCAGCAGGGTACTGCGTGCACCAAATCCATAACCGCCGGCAAATGGTCCGAGGCCACCGGCTTTCAGTCGCACACTCACTACGTTGTTCGGATCGTTGGCATCGATGAACGTGGTTTGCGGACGCTCCAGTTTATCGAACTGCCCATTCCATGCAGTACCGAGGTCAAAGAACTGTACCAACTGGAAGTTGCGGAGCAGTGCGTTGTTGATCGGTTTGTTGAAGAACGTGGTGAATACCGGTACGCGGATTTCACTGTTCAGCACCACGGCGTTGTTACCGTTGGCGATGTTTTGTTTGAAGCCACGCACAGGGTTGGCGAGTGTCTGGTAGGTATAGGTATTATCCGGGCTGGGGCGATTGCCGTCGTTGAATTTCGGAGAGAACCAGTTGTCGGCTCCACCTACGTAGTAGATAACTTTCTGATTGCCCCAGGAGAAATCTCCTGATGCTCGTACTGCCCAGATCAGGTTACGGTAAATAGGATAGTAATGACGCGCATCGAAGCCGGCATTGAAGATGTATTTGCCATCGGTATTGCTGACGTTGCTCAGTTGCGTGAACCAGTCGAAGAATACTTTATAGCGCAGTCCTTTCCAGATATTGGTAGCCGGGTTGGTGGTGTTGTCGTGTACATATTCAACACTTACCTGGCCATAGGTCAGTTTCTGGTCGGGAATATCCAGTGCGTTCGGCGGGAAGTTGTTTGACAATACTACCGTGCGGTCGAAGCGGGGACCGATGGTGGCACGCAGGCTGCGCACACGGTCGAGCGGATAACGCAAACGTGCGAGGTAGTAATTGGAGAACATTTTACCGTCGTAGTTCAGCCCGCTGTTCTGCTCGGTAAGTCCTACCCGGTTGCTGCTGCGGAAATAAGTGAAGCCCCAGTCGAGACGCTTGCGCAGGTTATAAAATTCAAACAGCACATCGTTGTCGCGGAGGTTGGGTGCAATACGGATACCGCCGGTAAACTTCACGTCTTCCATCAGGTCGCTTGTGCCGAGGCGCAGCATACCGTTGAAGTCGCCACCGTTGGAAAGATAGATGGGGCCTGCACCACCGCCATAAGGCTGGAATTTATTTACTGCAAGTACGGAGTTGTTGAAACCCGTCACCGCATAGTCTGCAAAGAATTTCGGAGGGCGGTATTCATACAATTTGGCTTTGCGCAGCACCGGTTCGCGGGTTTCCACATCGGAGCTTACCACTTTTCCCACTACCTGGCCATTTGTTTTGGCCGAGTCGCGTTTTTCATCACTGAATTCACTTTGGAAGAAATCATTCTGCGGCGGTTTCTGCGGATTGCCGCCACCAGCCGGATCTGTTCCCGCTTTTTTATTTGCTGCGCGGCGTTCTTCGTCCAGTAACTGACGGACATATTCAGTCGGACGTGCATTAACGTTGCGGCGCTTCAGGGTATTCTCGTCTACTTTCAGGCGATACAACATTTTCAGGTCAGCCATTTTGATTACTTCACTTACCTGCTGGTTGTCGCCGGCCGTGCGTGTTTCGATCAGGCTGCTCTGGTAGTTTGTCAGCGGGAAAACATAAGAAGAGTCGTTGGTAATCGATACAAAACCTACCGAGTCGATATCGGTTTTGTTCCATTCGTTCATCACACTGTCGATCTCTGCTTTCGGCGGATTGCGTAATACTTCGTCTCCGATAAACACCAATGTATCCAGGCCTGCTCTTTCCGTGCGGAAGAAACCTGCATAGCGGTTGTTGATACCGTTCTCGTCACTGACGAAAGTAAAGTGTGAAGTGTTGTATTGAGAAGGGAAACGGGCATTGCCGCGTTTCAGGTTGGTCATTTGCGAGATCTGTTTGAAATCGGATTTGTTCCAGTTGTCAACCAGGAAAATATTAAAACGATTGGCAGGCAGTGAGTCGTCGCTGCTTGCAGCGTTGGCCGAAGGACGGTTGCTGGAATAAATAATGCCTGTCTTATTCGGGAAGGCTACGAAGGAAGGATCGAGGTCGTCGTATACGTCGTTGGTGATCTGCTCGAAGGTTTGTTTGTCGATTTTGTACGTATAGATATCCGTTTGCCCGCTACGGATGGCGCTTAACAACAGGGTATTGTTGTCGAGCATGTATTTCATGTCCTGTACCTGGTCGAACATCGGCAGCTCGATTCCTTTGGTGGTTTTGATGCGCAGGACGGCATCGAAGACAAACAGTTTCAGTTTGCCTTTTTCGGTATAGATACAGGCGAGTCTTGTACCTTTTCCATCCCATGCCAGGATGGGATAGTTGGGATTGATCTCGTTGTCTTTGCTGCGGGTGCCGTAGCGGAGCAACACTTTACGGTTATAGAAGTTCTCAACAAGCACTACGGAATAAATGCCTTGTTTGAATTCTACCAGTGCATAGGAATAACTTTTAGCGATCGGGTTGGCGTTGAAACGGATATAATCTTTTTTACCCACGGTTTCCGTAACGGCCAATTGTCCTTTGGGAACGTTCTTGCGGCCACGGAGATCTTTATAATACTGTTGTGGTACTTCCTGCATGAAATCGCGAAGCAGGTATTTGAATTTTTTCTGTGCTAATTTATTGGATGCGTTGTTCAGGTTGCGGTAAACGCGGGCGAGATAAAGGAAGTAGGTTACTTTATTCTTGCCGTATTTGTCGGCGATGTATTTCCAGAAAGCGTGTCCTGCGAGGTTGGGTTTTTCGTAGGCAAACTGATAGAAATTGTTGTAAGTGCCGTTGAGCATTACGCCGCGGAGTTCATCGTCGAGTGAGGGGCTCCAGTTTTCGGCAGCGTATTCGATGTAGCCATCGGTCAGCCATTTGGGGAGATCAAGCAATGCCTGATTGGCGGCAAACTCGCCGAGATCATCGCCGAAGAGTACGTTTTCCACGAGTACGCGGGCGATACCCTGGCGGATTTGCTTTTTCAGGTTGTCGTGATTGCCGTCGAAGTAAACGAGCATTTTGTTGTTGACCAGTTTGGTCACACCGCCGGTATTTTGCCAGTCGATACCGAGTCCGATATTGGACTGCTGCATTTCATCGAAGTTGTTGTATACAACGATGTTGGTTCGGCGCTGGATGCCGTATTCAATAAACTCTTCGAGGCCTCGTAGTTCGTGTTCGGCTATCTGGGCTACATATTTTCCCAGACCCAGACCATCCTGGCTGAAGTAGGTATTGAAGTTTTCGGTCTGGTAATACTTCCACTTGAACTTCTGATATTGTACGCGGTTTTTGCCAAATTCAACAGCATTGGCCTGCGCCGATGCTTTCATACCAGTTAGCAAGGTAAGGCAGACAATCAGGCTAGTTAATTTATTCATACGATTGGGCGATACTTTATTGCGTTTACTTAGTTCTTATCCCGGGAATGTGGGTGAAGATTCCTGCTTGCCTTTTCATTCCCGGCGTGTAGTTTTGAGCCTTATACCGGTTATTTACGGAAAAAACAGCGTTCCCAATTTTAAAAATACAAAAAACCCTTCATGTTAAGCGTTAAGTCGTTCACATTTAACCCGGTTCAGGAAAATACCTATCTGTTGTATAACGAAGAAAGGGAGTGTTGCATTATCGACCCGGGCTGTTATTTTCCGCAGGAGGAGCAGCAACTGGCGGATGCCATCCGTTCCGAAGGGTTAAAGCCGGTGCTTTTGCTGAATACGCATTGTCATTTCGACCATATTTTCGGGAATAAGTTTGTTGCCGAAACCTGGGGGCTGACCCCCCATCTGCACGGGCAGGAGATGCCGGTGCTGGAGCGGGCCGCGCAGGCAGCGGCGGCCTGGCAGATCCCGTTTACGGCTATATATGATGGGCCGGTGGTCAAAATCCGGGAAGGTGAAACCATTAGCCTGGGCGGGGAAGAACTGCAGATTCTGTTTACGCCCGGGCATTCACCCGGCAGCGTGTCATTTTACAGCGAAACTTCCGGGTTACTGATAGCCGGCGACGTATTGTTCAACCGCAGCATCGGCCGCACCGATCTTCCCGGGGGTGATTACGACACACTGATCCGTAGCATTCATACGCAACTGCTTGTGCTGCCGGATGAAACGAAGGTTTATCCCGGCCATGGGCCAATGACGACAATAGGGTTTGAGAAAATGAACAATCCGTTTTTGACGAACAGGTGAACGGTCAATCGTCAATCGTGAATAAGTCAATAAGTGAATTGCGTTCCCGGCGCTTTCGGGTGGGGCCCTGCTTCCCATGGTTCGTGTATACACGAACCATGGAGCGGAAAATGAACAACCAGGGTTAAGTAAAAATTCAAAAGCATGAATCGTGAATGGTCAATCGTGAATAAATAGCCTTACACCTTATATCTTAAGCTTCACTTACTACTTATAACTTAATACTCACGCCCGAAGTATCGGGCGGCTGTTCCACCTTAAGCCTTAAACCTACCGCCGTTCGCCTTTCTTCGCGGCACGCTCACGGTTAGACTGCTCCAGCCGGATATTATGACGGATCACATCCCAGTATTCTTTTCCGTAAGGAACAAAAATCTCCGAACCGGCGGGGATGTCTTTTTTGGCCTGGATAAAAACGCGTACACCGTCTTCCACATACTCGGCGTTGTTGGTAACACCTTTCACGCGCGTAATGCCGCGGGCATCGTTGGCATAGCGGGCAAGTTCTTCCGTATTGTTGCTTGCATCGATCACATGTGAACGTTTAACGTAGTAGATGTAACCGTTCTCACCGTTGTTGTGTTCTACTTCTTTCCAGGTGGTGATCTTTCCTTTGTATTCTACGATCGGCGTGCCTTTGGGAATAAAGTTTTTCGTAAAAAGACCTTTCCCAGCCCCTGGTAAAGATGAACGCTTTATCACGAGCTGTTTTTCCAGTAATGTCATAATGAGGGGAGTAAACTTTGATTTTGCGGCGTGAAGTTAACCCGTTTTACCGGTACGGCAATAAGTATGGGCGGCTGATCAGCGGATAAATTTTCCAATGACCGGCATGCGGCTGAATTCTTTTTTCTCCACGTTGAGAATAAACCATCCGAAAAGCGCCAGCAGTAAAGTAGAAAAAGCAAAATTGGCGGCGGTTCCTAGCCCGATTTTGCCGAATAAGATCGCTATGCCATAGAGCAACACCACGATCACGATATAAGCTACCAGTTTCTTCCAGGCGTAAGGAATGCGATAAACTTTTTGTCCCCATACAAACGACAACACCATCATAGTGCCATAACAAAGGAAAGTGGCCCATGCGCAGGCCATGTAACCAAAGCTCGGGATGAATAAAAAGTTAATCAATAAAGTGATGCCTGCGCCGATAAAAGTGATGGTTGCACCGGCTCTCGTGCGGTTGGTGACTTTGTACCAGATGCTGAGATTGTAATAAATACCGAGAAACATGTTGGCCAGTAACAAAATGGGCACCACACGCAAACCGGTCCAGTAGGTTTCACGGCTTAAAAAATGTTTCCATATATCGAGGTACAATACCACCACCAGGAACATCAGGCATACGGCGATCACAAAAAACTTCATCACGCGCGCATACGTGCGTTGCGGATTCTCTCCCTGCGATTGCTTAAAGAAAAACGGTTCTGCACCCATTCTGAACGCCTGTACAAACAATGTGATGAGGATGGAAAGTTTGTAACAGCCGGAGTAAATACCGATCTCCGTCAATGGATCAGCGGAAGTGGACCACCACCGGAGCATGATGCGGTCCATCGTTTCATTGACCATGCCGCCAAAACCCACGATGAGCAAAGGCATGGAATACCGCATGATCTCGCGCCACAAAGTCTTATTGAAACGCCAGCGGAAGGCGAAAAATTCCTTGCGCAGCAAAATAAAGGTGAAAAGGCTCTGGGCCACATTGGCAAGGATCAGATAGCCGACTTCCATGCCCGGTTTGTAGAACAGCAGCAGGAAATGATCGGGATGGTCTTTGGCAATACGCGGGCAAACGGACAGGAAAAAGATGGTAAGTGCGATATAAACAAGAATGCCGGAGATCCGTATCACGGCGTATTTGACGGGCCGGTTGTCGTGCCGCAACTTGGCAAAGGCGATAGTGGTGAGTGCATCCAGCCCGATGATGAAGGCACACCAGGTAATATATTCCGTATGATCTTGCAGGGAAATGATATCGGCTATGGCGCCGCGGAAAAGAATCATCAGCGTGGTAAGGCTGACGGTGCTGATGATCAGGCTTACCGTAATGGTGTCGTAAACGTCGGCTGCCTGTTCTTTTTTTTGGATGTAACGGAAATAAGCCGTTTCAAGACCATAGGTAAAAAGGATATTGAGAAAAGGAATGAGTGAATAGATCAGTTGCATTTCCCCATAGGCAGACGTGAGCAGCGCGCTGGTGAGGTAGGGCGTTAATAAATAGTTAAGAAAGCGGGCGGCAATAGAACTTACCCCGTACCACATCGTTTGTCCCGCCAGTTGTTTAATACTGCTCAATGAAATACAATTCTTTCGACAAACCTACAGGTTTACGCGCAGATTTCCGGTAGCTGCCGGCCCGGGAAACCCTATTTTTAAAAAAAGCGTATCTTTGTCGTCCCCTCTAAACCCGCAGCACGGGTTATTAGTAATCCTTTACTGCCGTGTGCTGATCTATTCAACATCATTTTTTATTAGTTACTAAAATCTTCGTTTATGAAAAGATTTTTTATCGGGCTTTTTATGGCCGCCGGCCTTACTGCTTCTGCACAGGTGTACGAAGGAAAAGTGTCTTACCAGAAAACCGAACAACCAGCGTTGGTGATGGAATATAATTATCCACCGGACCTGGTGGAAAGTGCCATCAAACAAAAGATGGAGAAGATAGGACTGAAAGCAAAGTCCAGCAAAGGCTTTCTGGTTTACAGCGGGGCTACTATCAGTGATATCAGCAGTTCTCCAATGGATTATGCCTTCAAGGTTGAGCGTAAAAGCCGCCGCGACAAAAACAGTTCGATCGTTTACATGGTGATGAACGGCGCCAATGCGTTGAGCGCGGAAAGCGGTTCAACCAATTCCAACGGTAAATATTTCTTGGGCAACCTGTCTCCCGACATCGAGAGCAGCAGCCTGGAAGTAGATATCAAAGCACAGGAAGATAATCTCGCGAAAGCGGAGAAAAAATACAAGACCATGCAGGACGATAAAGCCGATATGGAAAAGAAACTCCGTAAGCTCCAGGACGATCTCAAGACCAATGAAAAGGATCAGGCCAACCAGGAAAAAGAACTGGAGAAACAGCGCGGAGTGCTGGATGCGTTGCGGGGAAGGAGGAAATAATGTGTAAATGTGTCACGAGGCCTGCGGCCCCGTGAATGTGCAAATGTGAAAATGTTTGTCAGGCGCGAGGCTAGTCCTCGCGCTTTTTTGTGGCTGTAGTCCATTTCCACATTTACACATTTTCACATTGTCTACGGCCGGCCCAGCGCCGGATTCCGCACAAACCCCGTATCGGTCAGGGTGCCCATGAATTCGACCAGCTGGCGGATCTCGGTGTCGGTCAGGGGAATGCCGCCGGTCAGTTGCGGATCAAGGGTGGGGCCGGATTGTACGTTGCTGCGGTAATGAATGAGGCACTGCGCAAGTGTATTGAAGCGGCCATCGTGCATATAGTTATTGCTTACGGCCACATTGCGCAACGACGGCACTTTGAAAAGCAAAGAATCTCTCGATTGGCGGGTCGTCATCATTTTCCCGAAATCATTTAACGCCGGATCAACAGGAAGACCATTGTTGCGGAAACGATGATCGGTGAACAATGGTTCGGTATGGCAACTGTTACATTTGACAAGAAACAAGGCATAACCGCTTTGTTCATTGGCTGTGAAACTTGCCTCGCCTCTTTTTACACGATCATATTTTGAATCGGCCGATAGCAGCGAACCGGTGAACTGCTCAAGTGCTTTCAATATATGATCCGGTTGAATGAATTGCGTGCCGAATACCTTTTTAAAAGCCGCACGATAAGCAGGATCGGCCTGTAATTTTCGAGTAACGCCGGTAAATGATTCCGCCATTTCAATATGGCCATTGATCGGTTGTGCTATGGCTGCATAAATAGAAGCATAAGCGCTGTCCCAATGATAGCCTTTTTGCCAGGCAAGATTGAACAGTGGTGGCGCATTGCGAAGCGTATGGGAATTATTGTAACCGTGTGCGCGGTCGTGATCGAACAAGCCAAAAGCCGCTTCCTGCTGGTGGCAGGACGAGCAGGGAAAATTGCCGTCGAGCGAGAGCCGGCCATCATAAAACAATTTTCTTCCCAGTTCAAATCCCTCTTTGGATAAAGGGTTGCCGGCAAAACGGAAAGAGGGGTCAGGAAATCCTGCAGGAACTGTTTGTGCGAGATAGGTAAGGCTGTTTGGATTGTCGGATTTCCGGCAACCGGATGCGAGGTAGCCGAGTGCGATTGTGAGAACGAGCAACGACACTATGGTGGTAAACAATCTTGACATTAAAAGTCTCCCGGTTTGAATTTGCGGCGGTCAGCCTTGCGGGTGGTCTGTCTTTTCTTTGACTCCAATCTCTTCTCTTTCGCTGCTTTGCTTACGCGTGTGGCAATGCGTGGCTTCTTTTTTGCCAGCGCTTCTCCGATCAATTGATGCATGCGGAGTGTGGCTGTTTCTTTATTGTAAAGCTGCGTGCGATGTTCCTGCACTTTGAACTGCAACCAGCCTTCGCTGTTGATGCGGTTGGCCAGTTTTACAGCGATCAGGTCTTTTTGTTCCGCCGTCAGTATCGCGGAATTTTGTATGTGAAAGGCCGCAATGACGGCTGTTTCAACTTTGTTTACGTTTTGCCCGCCTTTGCCGCCGCTGCGGGTGGTCTGGTAAACGATTTCACGGGAAATATCGGGAGCCATGTAATTCAAAATTCAAAAGTCAAAATTCAAAAAGGTCAATGGTGAATAGTGAATAGACAGCCAGTGCTGTTTAACCTTACACCGTATGCCTTCCACCTTCTACCTTCGCATAAAGATACAAACTTATGAGAGCTGTGATACAACGCGTGACGGAGGCATCGGTGAAGATCGATGGTGCCATTAACGGAGAAATAGCAAACGGATTGTTGATCCTGCTGGGCGTCGAAGCGGCAGATGGTCCTGATGATATCAGTTGGCTCAGTGCAAAGATTGCCGGGTTGCGTATTTTCAATGACGAACAAGGTGTGATGAACCGTTCCGTTGTGGAAATTGACGGAGGCATTCTGCTAATCAGTCAGTTTACACTTTTCGCTTCCACGCGCAAAGGCAATCGTCCTTCCTATATCCGCGCGGCAAAGCCGGAGCTTGCCATTCCTTTATATGAATCATTTGTAGCTGCGTTGTCAGCGGCCATCGGCAAGCCTGTAGCGACCGGTGTTTTCGGAGCGGATATGAAAGTGTCGTTGCTGAATGATGGACCGGTGACGATTTTGATTGATAGCAAACAGCGGGAATAGGTCAATAAGTCAATAAGTGAATAAGTCAATATGTGAATAGTGAATAGTGAATAGTGAATAGTCAATAGTGAAGGATCGCTAAACATTGTGGCTGTTCGTTTTCAAATTTTCAAATCATCAAATTTTCAAATTAGCTAGATGCCTATTTTCTCGGAGTAAGTCTGCCCGTTTTTCATCCGGATCATCACGAAGAATATTTTTTCATTCACCGTTACCGTAAAATTGAAATCCTGCGCATTGAGATCTTTCTGTTCTACCACACGATGTCCCCTGGCCGTCCATACCATTATACTATGCATCGGTTGCTGGCTGCGGATCGTGATTTGCCTGCCGTGCGTAAGAATGCGAAAGGGTTTGGCAATACTGTCGCCCACAGGCACTGCAGCTTGCAGGTTGAGTGGATTCATTTGACCTAAACAAATGAATATCAGTAAGTAAACAATCCATTTAAGGCTCGCCTTCCGTTGCATTGAATCAGGGTTAGTAGTGTCAGAAATGTGGAAAGTCTGTGGATAACGCCAAGAATCATGCTATATTGCAAGGAAGTTCTAAATACTTTGTTATGACTATTCGCGAAGCACAGGATACGGTTGACCAATGGATAAAAACGGTAGGTGTTAAATATTTCAGTGAGTTGACCAACCTTGCCATACTTACTGAAGAGGTGGGAGAACTCGCCCGCCTGATGGCACGGCAGTACGGCGACCAGTCTTTCAAAGAATCCGACAACGGCCGCGAGCTCGGTGATGAGATGGCCGATGTATTGTGGGTATTACTTTGCCTGGCCAACCAAACAGGTGTAGATCTCACGACCGCGTTGCAGAAAAATTTGGATAAAAAAACGCAACGCGACAGCGAAAGGCATCGCAACAATCCTAAATTACAGTGAGTTCAGTTTGGCATTATGTATGATTAATAATGAAATATGCCACTTAAAAATACCTGGAAACTCCTCAAACAGTCTATTACCGATTTCTCCAACGACCGCGCCATCAAACTGAGTGCGGCACTGGCCTATTATACTATTTTTTCCTTACCAGGTCTTATCATTATCATCATATGGGTGAGTGATCTGTTCTATGGAAAAGAAGCGGTTGAGGGAAGTATATACGGACAGATAGCCGGGTTTGTGGGACAAGACGCGGCGCTGCAGGTACAGGAGATTATCCGCAACGCTTCCCTGAGCAACGAAAGCGGTTTTGCCACGGTGGTAGGTCTGGTCACGCTCATCATTGGTGCCACGAGCGTGTTTGGAGAAATACAGGATTCCATCAACCTGATCTGGCATCTCAAAGCCAAACCGCGAAAAGGCAGGGGATGGCTTAAACTTATTATTAACCGTTTATTGTCCTTCTCTGTAGTCGTATCGTTGGGATTTTTATTGCTGGTATCATTGATATTAAACGGTATGATGGACGTGCTCATCGGGCGACTGACGCAGTTATTTCCCGAAACGCAGGTGATACTGGCTTATATCGTGAATGTGCTGTTGACGTTTGCGATCACCGCTTTTCTTTTTGGTCTTATTTTTAAAGTATTGCCGGACGCCCGCATTCGCTGGCGGCACGTACGCGCGGGGGCGTTTACTACTGCCGCTTTGTTCATGATAGGAAAGTTCCTGATCGGTCTTTACCTGGGTCAAAGTAAAATGTCTTCAGCCTACGGCGCTGCAGGCTCCGTGATCGTGATCCTGTTGTGGGTATATTATTCGGCGATCATTCTTTATTTCGGTGCGGCTTTTACCCGCGCTTACGCCATAAGCCAGGGGTCGCATATTTATCCGAATAATTATGCGGTATGGATCGAACAGGTGGAAGTGGAGAGTGAAAAATCGATCCAGGCACAACCATCCGTAGCCGCACAAAATGCCGCCGAGCCGGTGCAAAAACCTGGTGAATCTGCAACGGAATGACACGAACAGTTGTCAGAAATTGCATGACTACGAAAACGATCCTTACTATCTGTCTGCTCACGCTGATGGCATGCCGGAGAGGCGGCGATGCTTCCTCTTCTCCCTGCGTTGACATGTCTACGTGCGCGGACGTGAACTGCCAGCCCGCCACCAATCTGTTTAAGTTTGTATTGCTGGATGAAGAAACGGGCGAAGACCTCGTATTTGCAACTAATCCCCTTCTACAACCCTCGGATATTACGGTGAGCAACAATGCCGGAATCGAATTGGCGGTAACAGCCTATAACCGGTCATTCGGAGCGGCGCATTTGTCTGTAGAGACTGGTAAGAATCAGGTGAAGGACACGCTTTTTCTCGAAATCCAGGGACAGCGTATCTATACCCTCTATCCGCGTTTCTGCAACGTTAGCTGCTGTACTCCCATGGCCTACGAACTCCGCACGCAAAAAGGCGATGTGAAACGCCGCAGCGAACACATTTTTCCTCTTACCTACTAGCGGAAGCATACGGCAAAGGCTCTGTTCGCTTATCTTTGCGGCCTATGGCAAACGATACGAATAAGTTCCAGGCAATTATCTCTCATTGTAAAGAGTACGGTTTTATTTTTCCCAGCAGCGAGATCTATGATGGTCTGCAGGCTGTATATGACTATGGTCAGATGGGGGCCGAACTCAAAAAGAACATCAAAGATTACTGGTGGAAGAGCATGACGCAATTGCACGATAATATCGTGGGCATCGACGCGGCTATTTTTATGCATCCCACCACCTGGAAAGCCAGCGGTCACGTGGACAATTTCAACGATCCCATGATCGATAACAAAGACAGTAAAAAACGTTATCGCGTAGACCACCTGATCGAAGCACATGCCGAGCTGATGGAAAAAGATGGTCGTGATGATGAGGCCAAAGGCATGCTCAACGAAATGGACAGGCTGCTGGCCAAGGATGATTTTGAAGGATTAAAAAAACTCATCCTCGACCGCGGTGTCAAATGCCCGATCAGCGGCACTTCCAACTGGACCGATATCCGCCAGTTCAACCTGATGTTTGCGACCGAATTCGGTGCCGTCAGTGAAGAAGGCGATGATAATAAAGTATACCTGCGTCCCGAAACGGCGCAAGGCATTTTTGTAAACTTCCTCAATGTGCAGAAAACCGGCCGCATGAAAATACCTTTTGGTATTGCCCAGATCGGTAAGGCTTTCCGCAACGAAATCGTGGCGCGTCAGTTCATCTTCCGCATGCGCGAATTCGAGCAGATGGAAATGCAATTCTTCGTGCGTCCCGGCACGCAGAAAGAATGGTATGAATACTGGAAAGAGCAGCGCCTGCAATGGCACCTGAGTCTCGGTTTGCCTGCAGAGAACTATCGTTTCCATGATCATATCAAACTGGCACACTATGCCGATGCTGCCTGTGACATTGAATTCAACTTCCCGATTGGTTTCAAAGAGCTGGAAGGTATTCACAGCCGCACGGATTTCGACCTGAGCCGTCACCAGGAATTCAGTAAGAAAAAACAACAATATTTCGATACCGAGATCAACCAGAATTATATTCCTTATGTGATCGAAACATCTATCGGTCTCGACCGGATGTTCCTGGCCGTGGTAAGCAATTCGTACGAGGAGCAGGACCTGAGCACACCGGAAAAACCAGACAGCCGAGTGGTAATGAAATTGCCTGCGAAACTGGCGCCGATCAAGATGGCCGTGTTGCCATTGGTTAAGAAGGACGGCTTGCCAGATATCGCACGGGAAATTATCAAAGATTGTCGGTCTTCCTTCCGTTGTTTTTTTGAGGAAAAAGATGCGATAGGAAAGCGCTACCGCCGTATGGATGCAATAGGAACACCTTTCTGCGTAACGGTCGATTACCAAACGAAAGAAGACAATACGGTTACCATCCGTCACCGCGACTCGATGGAGCAGGAGCGTGTGCCGGTCAGCAAGCTGAAGGAGATGGTGTTGGCGGCGATAGAGTGAAGGTATAAGGTGGAAGGCGTAAGGTATAAGGCATGGGCATAGGGGTGTAGGTTTTGGGGAACAGCCGCTGAACGTTATTAACTAATCCCTTGGTTCGTGTATACACGAACCAAGGGATTAGTGCGTACTATTTATTCACGATTGACAATATGGAAATAAAAAATCTTTTCGACGAAGCTGCTTACCGCGATATCGTCCAACGTATCGAACAATTAACGCCTTCGGTGAATCGTGTTTGGGGTAAAATGGATGTGTCGCAGATGCTCGCGCATTGCACCAGGATATTTGACATACCGAACAGCGGGAAGCCAATACCTCGTATGTTTCTCGGACGTATCCTCGGCCCGCTGATGCGGCCTTTTTTGTACAGCGAAAAACCCTGGAAACAAGGTTTACCAACAGCTCCCTATCTCAAAATCGCCGATCAGCGGGAATTTGATAAAGAGAAAGCATTGCTCCTTCAGCAGATTCAGCACTTTTATGAATTGGGTCCGGGCAAGGCCGGCCGTTATCCGCATCCGTTCTTCGGAAAAATGACCTCCGATCAATGGGGTAAGTCAATGTGGAAACACCTCGATCACCATTTGCGCCAGTTCAGCGCTTGACCGGGGAATAAATCAATGAGTGAATATATAGACGTGAATCATAATTCCCTGGTTCGTGTATACACGAACCAGGGCGGTTGAATCTTTCGACCAGGTAAACTTACTACTTAGCGCCTTTGCTCCTTATGCCTCTTTGCGTGAAAAAGGCATCGCATAGCGGAACGCTTCCTTGAATTTTGAATTACCCATATAGCTCCAGGTGTATTGCCTTCCGGTCGTATCCCATTTTCTGAATACGTTCCTTCGCCTCGTCGATCATATTTTTCCAGCCACATAAGAAAAAAGTCGCGTCCTGCCGGCCGCAGCAATGTTCTTCATAGATGGCATGGACATAACCGCGTTTGCCTTCCCACTCTTCACGGGAAAGCGTAGGGATATAATGGAAGTTCTCCAATTCCAGGGAGCGCAACTCATCATAATATAATAAATCCTGCTGCGTACGGCAGCCATATATAATATAAATGCCTTTGTGCGGAATATTCTCTCTGTGCAGATGATGAACCATACTGCGGAACGGTGCGATGCCGGTACCGGTACACACCAGGAATAGTTCTTTCTGCAGATTTTCTTCGCTCAGCGTAAATACACCCTGCGGCCCGCGGATCTGAAGTTCCGATCCCACTTTTATTTCATTGAATATATAGGTAGAGCCCAATCCTCCATCGACCAGCACGATCACCAGTTCAAAAACATTCGTTCCGTCGGGCCAACTCGCGATGGAATAACTGCGCCATCGTTTATTGGGTTTTTCATGAATCGGCAGATCGAGGGTTACAAACTGTCCCGGAATGAACTCGAAGTGTTCCAATTCAGGAATTTCGATCCAGTAGCGGTTGGTATTATATGTTTCCTTTTCGATACGCACCACTTTACCGGTACGCCAGGGTTGTGCAGCCATAGCAAGCTTATTTCCTACAATGTACGAAAAGCTCAGTGGTTGTTTGAGGGTAGCAAAAACCTGCATCGTAGATTTCCCGGCGGCAGACTGAGTTAACCCCTAAATGAGTGATTATGTATTGAGTTATCCACAGAAAAAAGCCATTGGCATAGTAGTTGAAAATGTTCTGGCAGCTACCTCTTACCACCGGAGATCGTTCTTTATCATCTTTAAGTTCTTGAGCAATGGAAAAAAGACTCCTGGTGCTGGCCGCCTTTATTGGAATGGTCAGTCTGATGTTTGCCTTCCGTTCCGGTCAGGGCAACGCACAAAATAGTATTATTCAAGGCGGTATCACAGGTAAGGTTTCACCTCCTGACGGTGGTATTTCCGTATGGGCCGCCAGCACTACCGATACTGTTCGCGGACTGATCAGCAGTGTTGGTTCGTTTTCGTTGCAGGTAAAGCCCGGCACCTACCGGCTATTTATCGACGCTAAAGAACCTTTTAAAGATGTGACATTGGAAAATCTTGAAGTAAAAGATCAGCCGCTGGATGTCGGCGAGATCGTTTTACAATAATTCAAAATTCAAAAGTCAAAATTCAAAAAGACCACTGGCTGAACGCTGGATCTTTTTTTGACTTTTGAATTAAAAAATATTTCTCACTTGGACGGTTCGGAATATCCATTGCCCTGGCTTTCGCCGGGGCAATTCTTTTTTGCACCCGGATGAATCGATTCAAAAATCAGAAAATTGCTGCTATGCGATATTCTTGTCACGCAAAGGGGCATAAGGAGCAAAGGCGCTAAGTTGCAAACCCGCGATGTTTCTTTTTGAATTTTGACTTTGCTCACGGCTTTCGCCGGGGCAATTCTTTTACCAGGGCATATAATTCAAAATTCAAAAATGAGTGCTGTTATGCGATCTGCATGTCACGCAAAGAGGCATAAGGAGCAAAGGCGCTAAGTTGCAAGCCCGCCCGACGCGCTTTTTGACTTTTGACTTTTGACTTTTGACTTTTGAATTTGCCTTAACTTTGCCCCAGCATCTATGAGTTTTGAATTGTTGCAGTTGTACCAGCATTCACCCGCCCTTTTTCAAGTAGCGGACAAGCTGACCTATGCCCAACCCCAGATACTCCATCTTTCCCAGCTCCATGGCAGTGCCCCAGCTTTTATTGCTGCTTCCGTGTTTGGCCACCCGGCCTGCGCTCAGCTCAATCACCTGATCATCCTGAATGATGCGGAAGACGCGGCTTATTTTTTCAACAGCCTGGAAAGCCTGACCGGTGGACTCGACATTTTTTATTTCCCTTCCTCGTTTAAAAACCGCAAGAACTATGAGTTACTCAACTCTTCGCATGTAATGCTGCGGACGGAAGCGCTCACCCGTATCGCCGGAGGCGGAAATAAAAAAGTTCTTATCACACATCCGGAAGCGCTGTTCGAGAAAGTAGTGTTGCCCACTACGCTTTCCGCCAATATCATTCATATCAAGTCGGGCGATGTACTCGATACCAACCAGCTTTTGCTGAAACTCACCGACTACGGCTTCCAACGAACCGATTTCGTGTACGAACCCGGACAGTTTGCTATCCGGGGCGGCATCCTCGATATTTATTCTTACGGAAATGATAAACCTTACCGCATCGAACTCTTCGGCAATGATGTAGACTCGATACGGATCATCGATCCCGAAACACAGCTCAGCGAACGCAAGCTGCTGCAGGTAAGCATCATTCCCAACGTTGAAACCCAATTCGAATCCGACGAACAGGTTTCGTTAATGGAGTTTCTTCCCGAAAACACCGTTGTGTGGGTGGAAGATTATCAGCTTTGCCGCGAACGTCTCGAAGCTGCCGGCGACGATCTGCAGGCCTTTCTCCGTTTGAAACACGAACAGCCCGTTACCCATTCAAAAAAAGAACAGGAAGAAGAAGAGGATAAACTGCGCAAGAAAAATGTAAAAGAAGACGATTTTATTTCTGCAGCATTATGGGAAACGCAGGTCAGCACACGCCACCTGGTAGAGTTTGGCGCGCACAATACCACGCCTTCCATTACCGCCGAAATTGCTTTTCATACCAAAGCGCAGCCCGCCTTCAACCGCCAGTTTGATCTGCTCATCCGCGATCTCAAGGGCTGGGAAGAGAAAGGTTTCCGCCTTTGCATTTTTGCAGAGAACCCGCGTCAGCTGGAACGTCTGCAAACGATTTTTGATGACCTTAAGTCGGAACTCGTTTTCGATCCGGTCGTGTCTTCCATTCACGAAGGATTTGTGGATGAAGATGTTAAACTCGTTTGTTATACCGATCACCAGATTTTCCAGCGGTATCACAAATACAAAGTCAAGCAGGCCTACAATAAAAACAAGGCACTTACGCTCCGCACGCTCCGCGAATTACAACCCGGCGATTACGTCACACATATCGATCATGGTGTTGGTGTGTACAGCGGCTTGCAGAAGATCGAAGCCAATGGCCGCATGCAGGAAGCTGTCCGTATTATTTATAAAGACAGCGATATTTTGTATGTAAACATCAACTCGCTGCACAAAATTGCCAAGTACACCGGCAAGGAAGGTAGTGTGCCCAAGGTGAACAAACTCGGAAGCGATGCGTGGGCAAGACTGAAAGAAAAAACAAAAACCAAGGTCAAGGAAATTGCCTTCGACCTGATCAAGTTATATGCACAGCGCAAAGCGCAGGAAGGCTTTGCGCATTCACCTGATAATTACCTGCAGACAGAACTCGAAGCTTCTTTCATTTACGAGGACACGCCAGACCAAAGCAAGGCAAGCGCCGATGTAAAAAAAGATATGGAACAACCCTCCCCGATGGACCGCCTCGTGTGCGGCGATGTGGGTTTTGGTAAAACAGAGATCGCTGTCCGTGCGGCGTTTAAAACCAATGTGGACGGCAAACAGGCCGCCATATTGGTGCCGACAACAATCCTCGCCTTCCAGCACTATAAAACTTTCAAAGACCGGTTAAAAGATTTTCCCGTTACGGTCGACTATATCAACCGGTTCAAAACGGCGAAAGAGAAAAAGGATACGCTCAAACGTCTCGAAGAAGGAAAGATCGATATTCTTGTAGGCACACATGGTATCCTGGGAAAAGATGTGAAGTTCAAAGATCTCGGTCTGCTGATCGTGGATGAAGAACAGAAGTTTGGTGTGGCACACAAGGAAAAGATCAAGACCCTGCGTACCACCGTGGATTCATTGACGTTGACCGCTACACCAATACCACGCACGTTACAGTTCTCCTTAATGGGCGCGCGCGACCTGAGCATCATCAATACGCCGCCGCCCAACCGCCAGCCCATCCAGACGGAAGTGGCCGTATACAACGAAGATGTGATCCGCGATGCGATCTATTACGAAACCGAACGCGGCGGGCAGGTCTTCTTTATTTATAACCGCATCAGTGGTCTTGCAGAAATGTCGGCCATCATCCAGGGGCTTTGTCCTGACCTCAGCGTCAGCTATGCACACGGCCAGATGGAAGGACATGTACTCGAAGAAAAAATTCTCGATTTCATCGAAAGAAAATACGATGTATTGGTTTGTACCAATATCGTGGAAAGTGGTGTGGACATTCCCAACGTCAATACCATCATCATCAACAATGCGCATCATTTCGGACTGAGTGATCTTCACCAGCTGCGTGGGCGGGTGGGGCGCAGTAATAAAAAAGCGTTCTGTTACCTGCTCGCTCCGCCGATGAGCACGTTGCCGCCCGATTCGCGTAAACGTTTGCAGACACTCGAGCAGCACAGCGAACTCGGCAGCGGTTTCCAGATAGCCATGCGCGACCTCGATATCCGTGGCGCAGGCAACCTGCTTGGTGGCGAACAAAGCGGTTTCATGGCCGAGATCGGTTTTGAAATGTACCAGAAAGTACTCGAAGAAGCGATCCGCGAATTGAAACGCACGGAATTCAAAGACCTCTTTAAAGAGGAGATTTCCAAACAAGATGATTTCGTGCAGGATTGTACCATCGACACCGATCAGGAGATTCTCATTCCGGATAGTTATGTCGAAAGTATCACGGAACGTTTGTCGCTTTATCAACGCATGGACAACTGCGAGAATGATGAAGAACTGGATATGATGCGGCAGGAGCTGGCCGACCGTTTTGGTCCTGTACCTCCGCAGGTCGATGACCTGTTTACCACCGTAAGATGCAGGCGCCTGGCCGTTGAACTCGGATTTGAAAAAATGTCGCTTAAAGATGATGTCTTGCGTTGTTTCTTTATCAACCGTCCGGATTCACCTTATTTTGAATCTGATCTGTTCCAGCGAGTGATCGCCTTCCTGCAAACCGGCACCAATAAAGGCCGTCTCAAACAAACAGGCCGTCTGTTTCTTTTGATAGCCGAACCGATCCGCGATATGAAGGAGATGTTTGACTTCCTGAAACTTATGCATAGCCAGGTGGTGCAGACCGACTGACGGAACATCTGCCAATAAGGGTTTGTCGTATATAAGAATACCTTCATTTAATGTATCTTTATTGACAAACCAGACTTATGAGACGATATCCAATTCCCTTGATGGCTGCGCTTTTCTCGTGCCTGCTTGCGGGTGCACAGCAGCAGGATTATACCCTGCAATTGAAAAGCGGCGCTTTTGTGCCGGAAAGGAATATTACGGATCAGCAACTTACCGCCTTGTCGTCAAAGGCTCCACGGATCGACGAACGATTTTTCCTTTTTATACAATTTGAAAAACTGCCGGATGCAGCCAGCCGCGAACGTCTCAAAAAAGCCGGTATCGATCTGCAGGATTATATAACCGGTAACGCCTTCACGGCCGTCTGTACATCTGTTCCCTCAAAAAATATATTGGAAGCTGCCGGTGTGCGCGCATTGATACTTCCCGAAGCGCGTCAGAAGATGGACGTTTCTTTGCAAAACGGATTGTTTCCCTCTTATGCCGTGACGGTGCCTGGTACTGTGGATGTGGCCATTAGTTTTCCCGAAGGCTTTAGCTGGGAAACAGTGCGTAAGACATTAACGGATCTTCGCTTCGATATTTTGTCCACCGATTTTCTTTCGGCGCGGCTTGTGCGTTTGCGCGTGGCTGCCCTGCGTGTGCAGGAGCTTGCTTCATTGCCTTGCATCGAGTATGTGCAACCGGCTTTACCGGCGGATCGTACGCTGAACAACAGCAGCCGGGCGAATTCCAAAGCCACGGTATTACAGTCATCTACCGGCCGTAATCTCAAAGGTCAGGGGGTAGTGATTGGTGTAGGCGACGACGCCGATCCTCTGCAGCATGCAGATATTCAGTCGCACCTGATCAACCGTTCTTCGAGTGTGGGCAACTGGCATGGGATACATGTAATGGGGACAACCGCGGGGTCAGGCATTATCGATGAAAGATATACGGGTTATGCACCTGAAGCGACCATTGTAGCGCAGACCTTTTCCAATATTCTTACCAACACGCCGGCATATGTAAAGGATTATGGGATGGTTATTACCAATAACTCGTATGGAAATATTGTTGATGATTGTAATTCATTCGGTAAGTACGATCTGTATTCACGCGTTGTGGATCAGCAGATCAATAGTTATCCGGCGCTTCAGCACGTGTTTGGTTCGGGCAACAGCGGTACTTATACCTGTTCTCCGTATGCCACGCAATTCAGTAATGTACTTGGCGCGTATCAAAGTGCTAAGAATGTTATTACCGTAGGCAATACGACCAGTTCCGGTATGATTGCTAATAATTCGAGCCGCGGTCCGGTGCGTGACGGGCGTATCAAGCCGGAAGTAATGGCACAAGGCACACTGGTAATGTCTACCGTTTCGATCAATATTTATGGTACCAATAGCGGCACGAGTATGGCCTCTCCGGCTGTTGCCGGCGGACTTGCGTTGCTCTATCAACGTTATCGTCAGTTGCATGGCAATGCCAATCCGCGTAACGGACTAATGAAGGCGCTTATCTGTAACGGAGCGGCTGATCTCGGAAATCCGGGTCCCGATTATCGTTATGGTTTTGGCTGGATGGATCTGCAACGTTCGGTGCTGATGCTTGAAGCCAATAATTATCAGCACGACTCATTGTCCCAGGGCGATACAAAAAACATTACGTTTAATGTACCTGCGGGACTGGCGCAGTTGAAAGTAATGTTGTACTGGAATGATCCGGCAGCATCTGTATTGGCTAACCCTGCTTTGGTGCATGACCTGGATCTGGAAGTTATTACACCTTCCGTTACCATGTATCCCCAATTGCTCGATACGGTTCCTTCCATGGTAAATAACGTTGCTTTAACGGGTCCCGATCATGTGAACAATATCGAGCAGGTAGTGATCAACGCGCCTGTTGCCGGCACATATACATTCGTTGTCAAAGGAACACGCGTAACACAATCGCCGCGTCAGGATTATTTCCTCGTATACGATACACTGCCTGTAGTCACAAGACTTACTTATCCCGTCGGAGGCGAATATACAAGTCCCGGTGACGTGTTGCCTATCGCCTGGGATTCCTATGGGCTACCGGCCAATACTTTTACTGTGGAATACACCACTGACGGTATTACCTGGAATGTGATCGACGCAGCAGTGCCTGCGGACATCCGCCGGATCAACTGGACGGTGCCCTCTGTAGTAACCAGTCAGGCACAAATACGGGTAACCAGAAACAGCACGGCAATGACCAGCACGGGCGGAACATTCTCGATCATCGGCACACCGGTGATAAGTATGGGAACCGTGCAATGTGAGTCTTATATTAATATTGACTGGACGGCTGTTGCAGGCGCTACAGCTTACGAATTATTTATTCAGCGCGGAAATGAAATGGTTTCGGTAGCAACAGTTCCTCCCTCCACCACTACATATTCATTTTCGGGTTTATCACGTGATTCCCTGTATTGCGTTACCGTGCGGGCAAACTTTGGCACATTCCACGGCCGCAGAGCCAGAGCTGCATCTGCTTTACAACCATCCGGTGGTACCTGCAGCGGTAATATTTCCGACAATGATCTGAAGATGGTATCACTCCGTGCTCCCTCAAGCGGACGGCAATTAACGGCTACCGCCTTGACAGCCGCCACACCGGTAACGGTACGGATCAAAAACCTGGATGATGCACCTGTCGCGTCATTGCAGGTGCGGTATTATGTAAATGGTGTATTGCAGGCTACTGAAACGCCTGCCGGATTGCCGCTGGCGGGTCAGGCTACACTCGATCATACATTTACCACTACTTATAATTTTTCTGCTGCCGGTGATTATGATGTTAAAGCGGAAGTGGTCAATTTGTCTGCATCCGATCCTGTTGCGGCCAACGATACAATTACTCAATTGATCCGGCAATTGCCAAACGCACCGGTGGTAATAAGTCTCGGAAATGATTTTACCGATAACATCGAAGCTGCCGACTCGGCGGAATACATTGCGCCGGTAACAGGATTAAGAGGCGCCGGGCGATACGATCTTGTTTCGTCAACAGCTTATGGCCGCGTGCGCACGTTTGTCAACAGTGGTATAGCAAATGGTCAGCGCGGACTGACGCTCGATGCAGACCGCTTCAATGGCGGAGGTACGGCAGACTCGTTGAAAGGAACATTCAACCTGGCTGGTTACAATGCCACAACACAGGATATACGTCTCGATTTTCTATATAAACATCATGGACAACTCGACAACAATGCCAACCGTGTATGGGTAAGAGGCAGCGACCTGGATCCCTGGATACAGGTATATGACCTCTATGCCAATCAAAGCGATCCCGGTGTTTTTCGCAGAAGCAGCAGCCTGGAAGTAAGCGATGCGCTGGTGGCGGCAGGACAAGCCTTCACGTCAAGCTTCCAGGTGCGTTGGGGCCAATGGGGACAGATACAAACAGCGGACAACGAAAATGCGGCGGGTTATACACTGGATGATGTTCATTTTTATATCGTGGCAAATGATATGCAGATGGTGAGCATCGATACGCCGGTGGTGGCAAGCTGTGGTCTTGATAACAATGTGCCGGTGCGTATCAGGGTGCGTAACAGCGTGAATACAGCAGTGACCGATGTACCGGTGCGTTACCAGGTAGATGCAGGAGGGGTAGTGAACGGAACGATCGCCTCTATTCCGGGTAATGGAACAGCGGTTTACCAGTTTCCGGCGACTGCTGATCTGTCGGCCCCCGGTACGCATACGGTAAAAGCGTGGGTCGATTTCCCCGGCGATACGTATCGCGATAATGATACGGTTATCGTGACGATCATCAACTCACCGGTGATCACCACCTTCCCGCATCTGCAGAACTTTGAAACAGGTGATGGTGGATGGTATACAGGGGGTAAAAAATCTTCTTGGGAATATGGTACGCCTGCATCCACCAAAATAAGCCGTGCCGCAAGCGGCGCGAAAGCCTGGAAAACCCGCCTTGCAGGCAATTACAACGATGGCGAACTTTCTTATCTCTATTCTCCCTGTTATGATGTTACCGGCATGACAGCTCCCACACTCAGCATGCACCTTGCGCTGGACGCGGAAGATTGCGGCAACGGATCATTCTGCGACGGAGCATGGATGGAATATTCAATCAATGGTGTCGACTGGCAGCGATTAGGAGCAGTGGGTGAAGGCACTAACTGGTATAACAGAAATTATCCCGCTAATCCGGTGTGGAGCATACAGGATTATACCAGATGGCATGTAGCCACTATTCCATTGCCAACGGGAGTAAGCCGCCTTCGTTTACGGATGGTGATGAACTCCGATCCTTATGTTAACCGGGAAGGGGTAGGCATCGATGATATACATATCTATGACAACACCAAAGGAATTTATGATGGTATAACGATGGCAGCGCCTACGCCTGCTGCTGCGGTAAGCGGTAACAACTGGATTGATTTTACGGAAAATGATAAACTGGTTGCCTCCGTAAATGCAAACGGATTGACGCTTGGCAATACTACCGCGCAGGCATATATCCATACGGGAAACGTACGCAACAACAACGGTCAATACTATCACAACCGGAATATTACCGTCAAACCCGTCAACACCACACAACCAGATTCAGCGATCGTACGATTCTATTTCCTCGATACCGAAACCGAAGCATTGATTGCTGCGACGGGTTGTGGCGGCTGTACCAAACCGGCACAGGTAGTGGAGCTTGGCGTATCGAAGTTCACGCATACCGATAAAAACATTGAAGACGGAGACATCGATAACAATACGGGAGGCGAGTGGTTATTCATTGCGGCAGACAGAGCAATGAAAGTGCCCTTTGACAAAGGTTACTATGCAGAATTCAATGTGCGTAATTTCTCCGAATTCTGGCTGAACAACGGTGGGCCTGATCGCAATACACCATTGCCTGTTCAACTGCTGGCTTTCAATGCCATCAAAACGGCGGATGGCAAAAACGCGGAACTGACCTGGAGTACCGCAGCAGAAGTTGGGGTAACAAGATTTGAAATACAGGTGGCGAAAGGAAATGAGGCGCTGAACAACCAGCAATTCGTGACGCTCGGATTTTTGCCGGCCAATGGTGCGCCTGGCTTGGAACGTCAATACAATTACACCGATGGGGAAAGCAACAAATCAGGCGTTCGTTATTACCGGTTGAAAATTGCGGAAGCCGATGGCAGCTTTACCTATTCGGATATACGTCCGGTGGTGTTCAATGCAGAAATGAACTGGCAGCTCTATCCGAACCCATCTGCGGGTGAAATGTATTTTGTTTACCAGGCAGAGGCCGGTTCAAAAGTACCGGTGCGGATCTTTGATGCAACGGGACGCGTGGTGAAACAAACGGAGTTTTCCGGAAATGGATTTATTCAGAAGCAGGTGCTGGTATTGCCGCGGGCAAAATACCCGGCCGGTCTTTACCTGGTAGAAGCAGGAACCGGCAAAAATAAATCGGTGTTCCGCATCATGTTACAATAATAATTTATGAAGATAAAAGCAAAGCCGGCGATAAGCCGGCTTTTACTATTATAAGAACATAAGTCGTTAAGATCAATCTTCCCAACCTTTCTTCGCGATGCCTGCAGCAATAGCAGCCAGCGCCTTCTCCTGCCCGAGCAGAGTGGTCAGCTTGTTGCCCTTGCCATCATTGCCCTGCGCCATGTACGCACCTTTGGCTGTTTTAGTGATAACAGCATCCTGGATGGTTACACCTTTTTCTTTAGTCTTTACATTGTAAGCGGTAAGAGTTACATCTGCCATGATTCGAAGTTTTAGTATTAAAAAAATCCTTTCTGGGTTTTGAAAGGTACGCGTTTTCGATGTTATAGTCTGTCTAAAAGCGTGCCTAATTGTCACCATGTCTAATTGCTTGACATTCAATTGTAAATTTCAATATATAACGCCTTTTTTTCTCAGAATTCCAGTATCTTTTTCGGAAAAACTGCATGAAACAGGTACTGCAATATTTCCTGTTAACGGGATTGCTGGTTTTTGCCGGTAGGAGTTTTGCCGTTGCACAGGACGCTTATGACCGCTACGAACTCGTTTCGCTACAGCAGCAGCAGGATTACGAAGGAGCTATAAAATACCTTCAACAATTCACGGCTGCTTATGCGGGCACGCCGATCTACGTCACTGATCTCGGATATAGCTACTACCAGAATAATCAATATGCGGAGGCAAGAACCTGGCTAGAACGCGCGTTGAAACTAAATCCGGTTTACGCTCCTGCCTTGCTGTACCTCGCGCAGCTCAATTACGAAGAAAAAGATTTCGCAGAGTCACTGGGTTATTACAAAAAATTGTTGCAGTTGTATCCCGGACGATGGCGTTTTCATCAGCAGGCAGCTACGGTATTCCTGCAAATGGGTTATGCAGATTCCGCTGCAAAATATTTGCAGGAAGCTTATCGCCTCAACCCTCAGGCGGGAACGGCTTTACTCGGATTGACGGATGTATTGGTGCGGCAAAATAAAATACAGCAAGCGGATAGCCTGCTCACTGTTTTCTTGTCGCGCGATACAACGGACCGGAACGTCATTGCCCGAAAAACGGAACTCGCCTTTAAGCTGGAAAAAAAGGAAGAGGTGGTGCGTTGGGGTGAAACATTGCTGAGAGACAGTGTGTATGTAACCGATCCTTTTATTTACCTGTCGGCTGTGTACATAGCGCAGCAGCGTTACCAGGATGCAATTGGTGTTTGTGAATGGTTACTCACCACTAATCGCGCCGGTCAGTCGGTGTTTTACTATGCTGCATTAGGATACGCGGGACTCAATGACCGGGAACAAAGCAACCGGTTGTTGTCACTGTGTGTGCGCATGAGTTTAAAAGAAGATGCGATAGTATATTGGAATGCGCAGGCTGAAAATTATATTGCGCTGAAGCAATACAACACGGCCATTGCCTGCCATGATTCAGCATGGTATGTGTTTCAACGCCCTGTTCATTTGTATGCGGCCGGTTATATTGCCGAGATGTATTTGAAGGACAACAGGAAGGCGGCATTGTACTATCGCCGGTTTAAAAAATTTGCAGGAGCAGGCAAAGAAATGCCGGATGAAAAACTGCTTCGTTATGTGGATGCCTGGTTGCGGGTGCATCCATAAAAAAAGTCCCCGCGGTATGGCAGGGACTTGTATGCGTTGAAATGATTTTGTCAGATATCGAGCTTGGCGTATTTCGCGTGGCTTTCGATGAACTCGCGGCGGGGAGCTACTTCATCGCCCATCAGCATGCTGAAGATGCGATCAGCTTCTGCTGCGCTTTCGATGGTTACCTGTTTCAGTGTGCGGGTATCGGGGTTCATCGTTGTTTCCCAGAGCTGGTCGGCGTTCATCTCACCCAAACCTTTGTAACGCTGGATGTTCACTGAATCTTCTTTACCACCACCGAGTTTTTCCACCAGGGCTTTGCGCTGTGTTTCGTTGAAAGCGTAGGCAGCTTCTTTTCCTTTTTTCACGAGGTAAAGAGGAGGTTGTGCGAGGTAAACATAACCCTGTTCCACCATTGCTTTCATATAACGGAAGATAAAGGTCAGGATCAGTGTGGCGATGTGGCTTCCGTCCACGTCGGCATCCGTCATGATGATTAGCTTATGATAGCGGAGTTTAGTGAGGTTGAGTTCTTTCGGGTCTTCGGGTGTGCCTACGGTTACGCCGAGTGCGGTGTACATGTTGCGGATCTCTTCGTTCTCGTAGATTTTGTGTTCCATGGCTTTTTCTACGTTGAGGATCTTACCACGGAGGGGAAGAATAGCCTGGAAGCTGCGGTCGCGGCCCTGCTTGGCAGTACCACCGGCCGAGTCACCTTCGACAAGGAAGAGCTCGCATTTTTCTGCATCGCGATCGGAGCAGTCGGCAAGTTTGCCGGGCAATCCGCCACCGGTGAGAACAGTTTTACGTTGTACGAGTTCACGTGCCTTGCGGGCGGCGGCGCGTGCCTGTGCGGCCAGGATCACTTTGGCTACGATGGATTTGGCTTCTTTGGGATTTTCTTCGAGATAAGCTTCGAGTACTCTGCTTACCGTTGAATCAACCACGCCCATTACATCGCTGTTACCAAGTTTGGTTTTGGTCTGACCTTCGAATTGCGGTTCGGGCACTTTCACGGAAATGATAGCGCTGAGTCCTTCGCGGAAGTCATCACCTTCGATTTCCACTTTTGCTTTTTCGAAAAGGCTGTTGCGGTCGCCGTAAGCTTTGAACACGCGGGTAAGTGCGCGGCGGAAACCGGACACGTGTGTACCACCTTCGATGGTGTTGATGTTGTTAACGTAGCTGTAGATATGTTCGGCGTAGCTGTTGTTATAGCTGAGTGCTACTTCCACGGCCACGTTGGTGTTGTTGTCGTGTCCTTCTACGGAGATCACTTTCGGGATAAGGGTAGTGCGGCCGGCGTTGGTATCGAGCATTTCCACGAACTCCACGATGCCGCCTTCGCTGAAGAAACTTTTGGTGTAAGGTTGTCCGTCTTCTTCCTGTTCACGGAGATCGGTGAGGTTGATGCGCACGCCTCTGTTGAGGAATGACAATTCGCGTAAACGGCCTTCGAGAATCTCTTTGTTGTAAACGGTAGAGGTAAAAATGGTATCGTCGGGCCAGAACTGTACGCGTGTACCGGTGTTCTCGCTTTCGCCGACTACGCGGACAGGATATTGGGGAACGCCGATGCGGTATTCCTGTTCGAAAACTTTTCCTTCGCGCTGAACGGTAACGTGCAGATGTGTACTGAGGGCGTTCACGCAACTCACACCCACACCGTGCAGACCGCCGGAGACCTTGTAGGTGTCTTTGTCGAATTTACCACCTGCGTGCAATACGGTCATTACGATCTCGAGGGCAGACTTCTGTTCTTTGGTGTTGATGCCGGTGGGGATACCGCGGCCATCATCCTGCACAGAAATAGAATTGTCTTCGTGGATGGTGACATCGATATTGCGGCAGTAACCGGCCAGGGCTTCGTCGATGGAGTTGTCTACTACCTCATAAACGAGGTGGTGCAGACCCTTGACACCGATATCTCCGATATACATCGCAGGACGTTTACGCACTGCTTCCAGACCTTCCAGCACCTGGATACTGTCGGCTCCGTAACCACCGCTTTGCGGGGCAACGGGTTCTTTGATTTCTTCGCTCATAAATTGGGTAAAATCCTGTCGTTAAATTCAAAAAAACAAGACCTGCAAATCTACGAAAAATCGGCCGTAGAGCGGGGTTTTGGGGCGTGTTTTTTGCCCACATTTTACCCCTGAAAATGTTGATTTCCGGGGCTTTTGGCGGATTTGGTGTATTTGGGCTCCGGCCAGCTTTAAAATGCCTTTTTTAGTTCAGTTTGTAGTCGGCAAACAGGTCTTCACCGTCCTGTTTGTCACTCACTTCTTCGCCTGCCGGAATGTATTCAAACAGGGTGGGGTGAAAAACGGGGAGTTGCAGCATGGTATAGGCAAATCCCAAAGCGCCGAAGGCAAAAAGCAAGGCTGCATTGTTGATATCTGCAGAAATATGGCTTGCTTCGGTAGCAGTCAGAAGCCTGTAAAAAGCAATCATACAAGCCAATACCTGCAGCCAGAAAAGGATATAAAAACCGGCACGTTCTATTGCATAAAGAAAGTAAAGACCCGCAGAAAGCAGGATAACGATCGCTCCCGCCAGCCCGGCCTGCCTGAAATTATTAATAAAAAGCAGGAAATAACAGATGCCGGTAATGATCAATACCGTTCTGGCTGATCCCGATGCATAGTCTTCCAGGCTGCTTTTGCGCTCGCTCACTGTCTCCTGCCGGTTGCCCAATGCCAGCGAAATCAGCCAGGCAATAAATCCGGCAAATGGCAGGGAGAACAGCCAGATCCATATCCGGTTTGACAGGTTGTACAGGAGTATATGCTCAAACATCTGCTTACGCAAATACCAGGCTATTGCGAGTACAAAGGCCGTAATGCCTGCAATGGAGCAAAATGTGAACGTGATGAAATACACGCGGAAATCTGCAATAAAGGAGGAGTGCAGGTAGGTAGGCAGATTTCTGGCATACACGCCCAGCGACAAACAGTAAATAAACAAAGCCAGTTTCAATATCCAGAAAGCAATTGCGTTGCCAAAAGCCGAAGGGGTGTTTGCCAGGTTGAGCAGGCGTGTTTTTTTAATAAAATCATCAGTCTTAACAAAATTCAGCAATTCTGAAATGGCAATCATGGCGGTACTGCCGCCTACAAAAGCAACCAGGATGCGAAGTATGAGCGTGCGGACACTGCTCTCTGTGGATGAACTAAGTAAATACTGGGCTGCCATGACGGCCGACTGGTTGTCGAGTGCCAATTGCACAACGAATAAAGTGATGATGATAATGGAAAGTTTATCTCTCTTCAATCCTCCACCTGTCATGATTACCAATAATAAGAATGGCAGCATACCCATCAGAATGCTGACTAAATAAAGGATTATATAAAGGGAAGAGCTGGCTGTTTTCCAGTCTTTGGTAAAGAAATAAGTAATGCAGCTGCACACGAATGCAAGACCTATCGCACTCAGGCCGGCTTTCATTTGCTGCAGCATCAATGCCAGTCCCAGGAAAATACCGGCTCTTATAAGAAAATGGAAAAAGAAAGCGGCGAGTAAGCCGTTGTCATCTGAGATAGGAAAGCGGCTTTCACAGACCAGGGCAACGGCAGAAAAAATGCCGACGATGCCGGCGGCTGCGGGAAAACGGTCGAGATAGGTTTTATTGTTGGAGGTCATAATTATTGCAATTCATGTTCGGCGAAGAGGTGGTCTTCGGTGGTTATTTTTTCCTCATCCGGTTTAAAATAATCAGGTTGCAATGCAGGCAGGAGCAACAGGCTCCAGGCCATGCCCATCACAGCGAGCTGTGCCATAAACATGATATTGAAAAAGCTGAAAAAGTTATCGTAATTACGGAAGTTCATGTAGTCAGTTTCCTGCTGGCCCAGCAGGCATGACCCTATTACATAGACACAAAAAGCCAGTTGAATATATAATTGAGCACGATATGCCTGCGGATTTAATGTGGAGAGCAGGAAAAGGCCGGCACTTGCCGCCAGAATATAGACGAAGTCCATATCGGAGGAACTCTTGTTGAAAAACCAGGCGGCGATCAACGCATATACAGCCAATACGGCGATTTTGACGGATATCAATGAATCATTCCTGAAAGCCTTCAACGTTACCAGTTGCTGCGACTTATTGGTTGACGGTTGTTTCATGGCTCCGAAAAGTAACCAGGCAATAAATCCGATGAGCGGAATGCTGAGCAACCAGTAGATGAGTTTAGACCGGAGATCAAACCGCAACATAAACTCAAGAATATGCGTACGCAAATAGAGAACTCCTGCGCCTAATGCCGCCATACAGCAAACAATAGAAAGTAACCAGTCCATTCGCAAAAGAAATATAACCCAATCGTATTCACTTTCTCTTGCAATCGAAGGCGGTCCTGACAGCATAACAGTAAGAAGTGTCGGACTGGTCAGCAGCATTGTTTTGAAAGAAAAAAAAGCCAGGGTGCTGGCACCGTGGTGATGACCGGATGAGATAGCTAATTTATTTAAAACAGGCTTCTCATTGCGATCGGCATGTAATATAAGTTCCACCAGCAGGAGGACGAAAGCACACCAACAACCTATCCGCTGAAAAGCCGCGAGAATCTGTTCGTACCAGGTGGAAGAAGTACTGGGAGAAAAGTCGACGACATTATATCCAGGACGGGCAGCAATAATTCCGCGATATAGCACAAGTACGATGGCAATGATCCATAAACGTTGTTGTTTCCAGTGACGGGTAAGGCGGCTTACAAAGAATATATAAGGCAACAGTTCAATGTTGTAATAAAACGAAACGGCTACCTGGCTGGGTGGCGGCAACACAGACCGGCCGATGGTCGCTGTCAGTAAAAAATGGAAAACAGCAATCCCTCCATGTACCATGATAGCCGTTTGCGCAGCCGGGATCGCTTCAAGAAGAATACCCGCTGCCAGCAACAGCCCGGCACCGGTTACAAAAAAAGCCGGGAATTGCGGCCAGTAAATAGCCGAAGGTTCGACTTCGAAAGAGTGAAGAAAAATGTAACGGAGTACGTATGCAATCACAAGCACGCCGAAGGCAACAGGCAGTCGCTGCAGGTAAGTTTTGGTGGTGACGGTCATGCAGGCAAGATATAAAAAAAGCTGCTCCGGTGAGAGCAGCTTTCAGCTATCATGATAATTTTTTAATTCAACCGCGCTTAACGATCTGTGCTACCAGATCCGCTTCTGTGGCTACTTTGCCACCGACATATACTGTTCCTTTCATCTCACAGATACCACGGCGGATAGGTGCCGACAATTCCATTTTCAGCAGCATGGTATCGCCGGGGCGCACCATCTGTTTGAATTTGCAATTATCTATTTTAAGGAAATAGGTATCGTGTTCGCCGCCACCGCTCAGGTTAATGGCCAGGATGCCGCCGCACTGGGCCAGCGCTTCGATCTGTAATACGCCGGGCATTACCGGGTTGCCGGGGAAATGCCCGGGGAAGAACCATTCATTGAACGTTACATTCTTCACACCCACGATCTTGGTATCGGTCAGTTCAATCACCTTGTCCACCAACGCAAAAGGATAACGGTGGGGCAGGGTCTTCTCTATGTAGGAATGATCGTAAACCGGCGGAAGGTTGGGATCATATACCGGCACATCTTTGGTGTGACGGTTTTTTTTGATGTGTTGTTTGATTTTTTGGGCAAAGGCCACATTGCTGCTGTGGCCCGGACGGTTGGCAATGATGCGTCCTTTCACCGGGTAACCGATCAAAGCAAGATCTCCGATAATATCGAGCAGTTTGTGACGGGCCGGTTCATTGGGGAAACGCAGCTCCAGGTTGTTGAGGTAACCTTCGCTTTTTACTTCGATGTTGTCTTTTTTGAATGTTTGTTTCAGGCGGTCCAGTTCCGAATCGGTAACGGGTTTGTCTACAATTACGATTGCATTATTGACATCACCACCTTTGATCAGGTTGTGTTCGAGCAGCATTTCCAGTTCATGCAGGAAAACAAACGTGCGGCTGATAGCGATCTCGTCTTTGAAATCCTTCATTTTCTTCAACTGCGCATGTTGCGTGCCGAGAACGGGAGAATTGAAATCGATGAGTGTGGTCACCTGGTATTCCAGCGCGGGCATGATCACCATCTCTACGCGTTTTTCTTCATCGTAGTGATAGATGTTCTCGTCGATGCTGTACCATACTTTGGCAGCGTCCTGTTCTACTACGCCGGCTTCTTCAATGATTTCCACGAAAGGTTGGGAGCTGCCGTCGATGATCGGGATTTCGGGGCCGTTGATCTCGATGAGGCAGTTGTCCACGCCCATGCCCACGAGTGCGGCGAGTACGTGTTCTACGGTGCTGATGCGCGCGCCGTTGGCTTCCAGTGTGGTGCCGCGGCTGGTATCGGTAACGAGGTCACAATCGGCTTTGATAACAGGTTGATTGGGCAAATCGATACGCTGAAACTGGTAACCGAAGCCCGGACTGGCGGGTTTCAGGGTCAGATCGGCCATGATTCCGGTATGGAGGCCGGTACCTGATATGCTGATTTCTGTTTTAAGCGTATGCTGCTTATCGGGATTGAATGCCATGCTTAAACTAATTTTTAGCCGGGCAAAGATAGGTTTTTTGGGCAAGGCGGGGTAGGGAAGGTAAAACAGCCGTTGTAAGTAAGCGACAGGTACAAGGTGTAGGGTGTAAGGCGTAAGACGTAAGGCCCGACACTTTGGGCAGAAGCTTCGGCCCAAGGCAATTGGGGTGTAAGAGCAGTAAGTATTGAATCAAAAGTAAAACAGCCGTGTCCCGCTCTTCGGAAGGCCGAAGTACCGGCTTCAGGGAACGCAACCCTCCATTCACTTATTCACCATTCACGATTGACGATTCACCATTGACCATTCACTATTCACAATTGCCAATTGCCGATTCACAATTAGCTTTGCACAATGAGTTTGCATACATCCTGGTCCGACACCATTATTGCGCTGGCCACGCCGCCCGGGGTGGGTGCTATTGGTGTCATTCGCCTGAGTGGGACCAAAACCTTTCCCATCGTCAACCAACTGTTTCCCTCCCGCGACCTGGAAATGCAGCCTTCGCATACGCTGCAGGTGGGTTACCTGCGCAAAGGCGGGGAGATACTGGATGAAGTGGTGCTCAGCCTTTTCCGCGGTCCCAAATCGTATACCGGCGAAGACGTGATCGAGATCAGTTGCCATGGCTCGCCCTATGTGCAGCAGCAGGTGATCGCTGCTTGTACGGAACTCGGGGCGCGGCTGGCCTATCCGGGTGAATTCACCCAACGGGCATTTTTAAATGGGAAAATGGACCTGGCACAGGCCGAAGCGGTGGCCGATCTCATCGCGGCAGACTCGGAGGCGGCGCGGCAAACGGCGCTCAAACAACTGCGCGGCGGCTTTTCGCAGGACCTGTCCCGGCTCCGGGAGCAACTCATTCACTTTGCCGCACTGATCGAACTGGAACTCGACTTCTCGCAGGAAGATGTGGAATTTGCCGATCGCAGCCAACTATCGACGCTGATCAATGAATTGAGTGTGGCCACAGCGCGGCTCGCACAGTCCTTCAAACTGGGCAACGTGATCCGTAATGGCGTAAATGTGGCGATTGTTGGAAAACCGAATGCCGGCAAATCGACACTGTTGAATGCGCTGCTCAACGAAGAAAGAGCCATCGTAAGCGAAATAGCGGGCACCACCCGCGACACGATTGAAGAAACCATTAATATAGCGGGCATACTTTTTCGTTTCCAGGACACGGCTGGTATCCGAGAGCATACCTCGGATAAAATCGAGCAAATCGGAATCAGGAAGGCGTATGAAAAAATTGAAACCGCATCGGTATTGTTGTTCTTAACGGATGTACGCGAAGCGGAGCCGGATGAAGTAAAACAACGCGTGAAAGAACTAACGGAAGGCCGCAGCGTAAAACCGGTACTGTTATTTACCAAAGCTGATCTGTTGACAGAAGAAGCATTAATAAAATGGCGCCATATTCAAAAAGAACTGGAAGAAGAATGGCCTGTATTGTTATTAGCCGCAAAACCCGGAGCAACGGAAGTGGCCGATACGGTAGATGATCTGCGCGAAACACTATACAAAATAGTAGCGGGCGAAGGCGTGGACACGGAACATACGATTGTAACCAATGCGCGCCATCACGCGGCTTTGCTGCAGGTGCAGGAATGCCTGCGTGAAGTGCGTGAAGGACTGGACAATAATATTGCCGGTGACTTCCTGGCGCTGGACATCCGCCGTTGCCTGCATTATCTCGGTGAGATCACCGGGCAGGTGGAAGTGGACCGGGATATACTGGGGACTATATTCGGGAAGTTTTGTATTGGGAAGTGAGGCCACTTACTACGCTTAACTACGCTTTACTTATCACATTCATTTACTGGAGAGTACAAAAGCGATTTTGACAAACTGACGTTTCTTAATCTGGTTTTTAGCAGTTTTTTGTATCTCGTTTGTATCTCGACACGCTAATTTGAAAAAAGTCAAGATACAAGCACAAAAGGAGGCGAGACCGCAGCCGCATACAGCTCATGCAGTCAGGGGCAGTATGTGGCAGTCGTAGGCACTTCCGTTATTCTGTAAACACAGAAAATGTATCTATATGAGCACAAACATGCAAGTAAAAAAGCAATGTGAACATTGTGGCGAGATTTTTATGGCCAGAACACTAGTCACACGGTATTGTTCGCACAGGTGCAACTCCTGGGCCTACAAATTAAAGCAACGCGTAGAAAAGATAAACGTACCAGTTTCTTCATCGGGAGTACGCAGTAGTGCCGACTTGGTCAATATTAAACGGATTTCCCCAATTGGCGGATCCTGGTCAGCAGGCAAGAGTACGTAACGATGATCTTGCAGTAATAGCGACACCGAATGAAGCGGAAGTGCTGGCATGGACAACAGGCTATTTCAATTTCATGGAGGCAGATATCAAAACGATCATGCGGCAGGTGGAGTCTTGGTATGATGTGGACGTGCGGTACGCCAAAACACCGGCGTAGTTATTTGTAGGAAGATACCACGGAACGTAAATGTGAATGATTTTTTCCGCATACTGGGAAGCAACAGATGGGTGCATTTCAATCTTGATGGGAAAAAGATAACCGTACTCAAATAGTTTTTTAGATGATTAATAAAAAGAAACCGCGCCAACGTACTAGGAAGGCGGGAGAGTGTCTGGGTTAACCCTATAATACAATCTGGTAGGACTGCTTATTCATTTAGCCCAAACAAGACAAAGTTATGCTATTAAAGGCTCTTTGTAAGGGACGGCTATGGCCCGGCCCTGCAACCAAACTATCACGGATCATGAAGATCACCGCCATTTTGTTACTGGAGGTCTGCCTGCAGGTCAGTGCGAACGGGTTTTCCCAATCTGTCACGCTGAAGATGGAGAATGCGCCACTTGAGAAGGTATTTTCCGAAGTCGAACAGCAAAGCGGTTACAGTTTCGTGTACACCAAAGACGTGTTGGCAAGAGCAAAGCCGGTCACCGTTCAACTTACCAATGCAAATATTGGAGAAACATTGAACCGTTGCTTCACTAACTAGCCCTTTACCTGGCAGGTCACCAACGAAGTCATTGTGATCAATAGCCGAGATGTGAAGACGAATACACCGGAATTCAGTAATACGCCACCGCCTATTGATATAAAGGGACGTATCATGAATGAAAATGGTGAACCGGTCGTAGCCACTGTCACCGTGAAAGGAACCGCGAATGCGAATTCCACGAATGACGCCGGTTATTTTGAATTAAAGAACGTTGACGATAATGCAACGCTGGTAATAACAGGCGTTAACATCGAATCCTATGAACTGAAAGTGCAGGGAAGAACAGAGTTCGGCACCGTTTCCGTTAGAACAAAAGTGATAGCAGGTGAAACTGTTACCGTCAACACCGGCTATCAAAGCCTTCCAAAAGAAAGATCCACCGGTTCCGGAGCATTTTCGGTTGAAATATAAGGATGCCGACATCGAAATTTGTGAGTATAAGGTCGATGGTATTTTTGTTATTAATACGCCCACATTTTATATGCATAACGCACTGCATAGAATATATACTTATCACAAGCTGGCAGAAGTGTTAACAGGCGAATACGAGGACGCGGTTGTTAATCTGCTGGTAGAAACAGACGATGCTGTCACCATGTATAGAGTAGGCTACCCTTATTTTCGTAAACCTGACCTACTCTACTATGATAGTGAAGATGATGATGCCTCGGTGGATATGTATGGATACCCCATTAAATGAACGAACCTTATTTGTGCTCTATTATTTTTAAGTATCCTTCTTTGTGCGTGAGGAATGCATTACAGGAAACGAGATATTCCTCCATAGCATCGAGATCTTCGTTATAAATATTACTACTGAATTCCCATGCCCGCTGCAACATCCGGATATAGGCATCAGCATCGCGCTGTTTGGTCAGTTTTTTTAATGCACCCATATAATCTTCTCGGTAAACGGTTGGAATGATGATTTTCGCCATCCCTTTTACACTAAGTTCTGCGTTCATCATTACCCGGGCCATTCTTCCGTTGCCATCGAGGAAAGGATGGACTTCGCTGATCATAAACATCATGTAAGCGGCTTTCGCAAAAGGATGTTGTAGTAAAGAGTACCAGTCGAATCCCTTTTTAAGCGTACCCGGTACCAGTTCCTTATCTACGAATTCAGTAGTGCCTGCACGATTATTTTTGTCCTTAAACTCGCCGGGGTTTTTTGTTTTTCTCGCTTGCAGCAGGATGGCATGACGTTCTCTTAATAGTCGTAGCAGGTCATCAGGCGTAGCTGGCACGATGGACATTTCCTGCCGGTTGGAGACGATCTGGTACGTGCCGAGAACATCATGCGAATCTTCGTCCCTCGCAGGCAGGGGAGTTGATGTGGTAATGATTTGCTTTGCCTCCTCGACAGTAAATTCAGTCCCTTCTATATAGTTAGAGAAATAACTTTCAAAAAAAGCAAAATTTTGGTAAGACCGGATCGTCTTATTAGGATCTGGATAGTCCGGGTATTCTTTTCTAGCCAGCTCCTCATAAACCGATTCAAAAAGCTGAATGCGGTCAGGATCTACCGGTTCACCCAATACGCGGGCCCTGGCAATGGGACTGACAATTCGCTTTGATAGTCCTGTACCCAGAAGATCGGTGATAAGTTGATTAAGTTCGGCTAGTTCCTTTTCCATTCCAAGTACAGGTGCAATTACTTTAGCCCTGTCCCGTACCTCGTTCAATGCCTGCTCTCCTTTTACACGCAGGAAACCTTCAATTTTTTCTTCTAGTTGTTCCCGGTTTAATGTTTTTGATTCTTCACCCGATCCTTTTGATCGCTGGAGGTTTTCCAGGTAGGCTCGGGAAAGTCCGGATGCTTTAAGATTGCCAAAAAAAAGCGTATCATCCTCGAGAGGTTCCGGGCCTTTCGAAAAATGAAGTGTCAACCCCGGCAATTCTACTAATCCTTTATAGCTGCGGGTGAGGTAAAGATGTCCTTCCGGTGTCGGCATCCGTTCCAACGCGCTCCGGTGACTTAGCAACGCATCGGGAAACAGATCAGAGATCAGCCGGTACCAGTTACGGCGGATGATCTTTTCAGGCGCCTCTTCAAGACTGGAGGTGTACACCCTGGGGGCTATTTTTCGTAGCAGCCCCTGTTTCTCCCATTTTCCGATTTCTTTGGACCGTTCCTTGGACCCGATAATAATTTCTTGTAGCCTGTTCATGGTAATTTTTTCCTCCTGATTCCCTTAATTATGATAATTAGGAAATATTTTATTCCATAAGTAATATAATTGGAGATAATTTATCCCAAATATAAATATTAATAACCAAAATGCCATCATTGGAAATATTTTATTCCTAAACATCACAAAATGGACATTTTTTGGCTTAAATAATGTATTTGATTGATAATCAATTTATAACGGATGTTCGGGAATTTCGTCAGCGGGAAACTTAACTTTGCAAGCCGATGCAATCAAAAGTCACTATATATATAGGGTCGCCGATAGAATATGATTCCGAAAAATTCGCTTTTCAGGCTATTCTGGATCGGCTGAATAGTATGAATACAGAGGCATTACTAATTGCAAACGTAAATCTGAACAAGACCCAGGTTGATTTCATTGTAGCGTTTGAAATGACCAGTTATGTAATTGAAGTAAAAGGTACCCGGCAGGAAATCAAAGGTGGGGTCAACGGAACCTGGTCGCAGAAAACATCTGCAACAGCATGGACTCCTATCCGAAATTATTATGAGCAGGCAATGAAAGCAGGATATGTTGTACGGGATGAGTTATCTCAGTTTCTGGGAAGGCAGGTTCCTTATACACATACTCAGCTTTTGTTCGCACCAGGTCTTAACACTGTATCTCGAATTCCCGCGACTGATTTCAAGGTTACAACGATATCAATTGCCGGACTGCCGGCATACAATAATACAGCAAAGCAAAACGGCTGCACCATACAGGAATGGAAAAGCTTTCTGGCCACTCATCATATCCATCCAGTCACAACTCCTGAGGCCGCATTAAGTGCGCAGCTTTACCAGCATGAACAATTATTGAAAAACTGCAACCGGTCACTTATTGAAACCTGGAAAGACGATATAAAAACATTTGTCCCTGTTGCGTGCACATACACAGATAATGCAATATCGCTGTCCGGGATAATGGAAATGGCAACAGCAAATAAAAACTTGCTGATAGCCGGGCCATCAGGCTGTTCAAAAACACTCATGGCGAAATGGCTTGCTACACAACTGGCAGCGCAGGATCATGTAACGCTATATCTGGAAGCAAAATATTTTAATTCACTGCTGGGGCCGTTACTGGATGAAGAAATAAAATTATTGGGTGCTCCGTCGGCTGCCGTGTTTTTTGATGCCTGTAAAAAGCTGGAGAAAACGATTATAATAGTAGTGGATGGCTACAATGAATCCAGCCGTGACAAGCAAAAGCGAATCGATCGTTGCCTGCTTGCATTATGCATCCGGTATTCCGCAAGCACGATCATCGTATCCCAGGATCACCAGGCTGGTTCGTCTGCATTGAATTTGGAATTGATTACAGTACCGATGCCTGACCTTGAAACTAAAAAGCAAATAGCAGCAAGCTATAGCTCTCCGGAAGCCAGTAAAAAACTGCAATCACTCCTGTCAACCGCTACCTCAGGTCTCGAAGCGATGATGATTGGTAATATGGCAGTTCACAAGCTGGCTGGTAAGAGCAGGTTTTCCCTTTTTGATTATTATGTACGTCAAAAACTGGATGCCGCAGCCACGGAAGGGACCAGAACGCTTTCCAGGATTGCACAATACCTGGCTGACCGGGTATCATTTGTATTGAGCATTCGCGAACTCGAAGAACTGGATATAGAGCCGGGTATCGTTGAGCTGTTAATAGGCAAAAAACTCCTGGCCCGGTATTTTGACAAACTGAGCTTTGGACACGAGTTATTTCTTCATGCCTATACCGCGGATGACATTATAAGAAGAGCAGGTCATGATCCGGAAATACTTACAACTGCATTGGGTATGCCGATAAATCGTAACAGCCGGATGTTTTTGTTAGGGGCGATTGAGGATGAAGCTGTATTGTTAAAGGTGCTTGAAAAGATCAGTGATTCGCAACTGATAGCAGAGATATATTTGGGAGAAGGAGGAGAAGTGGCCCGTCAATGGGCGGTTACGCGATTTACTGACATTTTTAAAAAATTGAAGTGTGAAGTGCAACAGCTTCAATTTGTAATCAATTATGAAGGTTTCAGGAAAGTTTCGATGGTGGAAGAGTCGATGAATAAATGGAGCCCGCCGGAGATGGCTTTTATATATGCCATTCCTGAACTGTTGCTGCATGGCCATTTTTTTGAAGAGGTTTTCCAGGTAGCCCGCTTCGCCGACGCGACGCTTGATAAAGAATTTACAAGATTATACCCGGAAGCAAAAGAGAAAAAGATTGCAATACGCAGTGATTTGTTTTCTGCAGCTTATTGTCCTTTCTCTGATCGCGGCAGTGGTTTGTCCCGAATTGTATCCACATTAAATTCTGGTCTTGTGTCCTTACGGATGCAAAATGAGGCTGTTCCTGCTAATGTCGCAACGGTTATCAACCTGGAGTCATGGTCCAACGGGACGTTATATACCGCATTGACATTAGGAAGGTTTAACGATGGTTTGATTCCTTTGTACTCCATCATCTATCATTGTCTTACTGAAAAGTGGAAATTTCTGCCCTACCATCTAAAAATTGAATTGCTCGAAGGTGCTGGTTACTTCTGGCCAAAGGAAGAGGAAAGATTGCTCTTGATTGATGCGATTAAAGAACTGATAGATAACAGCAATCCCATGATGAATACAAATATATTCGACACACTGGGTCGCTTAGGTGCATTTGAGAACGAGGAGGAAGAAGAACGTAAAAATGTTGATCACCGTTTACAGCGAATCTTGGTTGATAAAGAAAACCCTGAGAACTGGTCTGAAGCAGTGGGAATTTTTTATGCGCATTTTGACCATCCCTATTCAGGCGCTTATGGCAATGCTATCTATGAACTCCCGGAAGCTGAAAGAAAGGAATTTATGATTATGGTGGTAAGGGGTATCGATGATGGTATGTTCACAACTTCCGCTATTGTATCACTTGCAAAGTTCGATGACCCCGCAGTGGCTGTATACCTGCAACGATTTATCTCCGAACCACCGAAAGAAAAATCAAGTATGCCGCAGGATGATCTTGCAGTATATATCCTTGCACATTGTATACTGGCTCAGTTTGGTGCGCTGATTGATACAGGAGTCGGAAAATATTCAACGACCCGGGATAATGCTCTTTCAGCCGTGGCAATTGTACATTACTGGATTAACAGGACTGATTTAACCAATGCTGAAATAAAAGCAAAATGCGAAGAAGCATGGCTGTATTTAGAAAAAGATGCGGCAAACTACACGATGGATATATTGTACCAATCATTTGCGGCATTGCGCAATCATGATATTGGGTATAATTTGAAGATGACTCCCGCAATGATTCATGAGGTATTTCCCGAAAGGGTCGCCGCTGTTTGCAGGCACGCTATTCGTAATGGAAGCGATCTATGCCCTTTATATCAATGGGATAAAAAAGAAGCTGTGCTGACTCATGCCATTACTTTTCTGGAGGTAGTAGGAAGTTCATTGGATATCCCTTTATTAAAGCAATTAGCCGATCATTCAGAATTTGGCCACAGTGCCATAAGTGCCGTTAAAAAATTACAGGAAAAAGCACTGGCCTGAATGGCAATTTACTGATGTTCTCTCTTTCACAAGTAGTAGTTCCATTTTCACAATGTCCTGGCCTCCCCTCTGCATCACCTTTGATGCATCAAAACCCTCGCAGACATATTGCCCATCTTCGGTGTTGAGAAAGATTGCATACTCAGCAAGCAGGGCGATACCACTGTCGCCTATGAAGTACAGTTACAGGAACTCTTTACCTTATCTGACCAGGAATACGAAGCCTTGCACCAGTCACTGATAAGGGCAATTAAAATTTTGCCGGCAGGTACGGTATTTCATAATTAGGAGTGGTTCACCGAAGCCAAACACAAAGCTGATTTTTCAGGGATCGGTATCAGCTTCCTGTCACGCGCCAGCGAACGCTTCTTCAATGAGCGGCCCTACCTCGATCACCAGTGTTATATTATGATGACGAAAAAACCGGCAGGAAGAAAAGCAGGATCATTATTGTTCTCCAATTTACTCCGACGTCCCATTGTCCCGGAAGAAACATTGAAACCACAATTCTTACAGGATTTCCTGGACAGCGCGGGACAGTTTGAACCATGAAGGATGAATCCAACCGTTCCCAAACATTTTACCTTGTCAGGGGCAATGCCATCACCTCGAAAGAAGCATTCAACTTACTGGAAAGCCGCGCGGTGAATAAGGGTCTCGTAAACAAGGAAGTAGAAAAATACAACGCCTGGGTGCAACTGGATATGAAAGGCGATATAGACCTTAACCAGAACTATCCCATCAGCCGCTACCACGAGACTATGGATATGACCTCGCGAAGGCAGCCAATGAACTCGTTTTAAAACCAATGACAGCGGAAGAAGAAAGTGGTTTGCACAAATCATTACTTAAAGGAAATGTTCAATCTGTAACCTTTTTAAGAGATTGTGAAGAAGTAAAAGGTTTTATCGAAGCCAATCTCAAAGAGAGAACGGTAAATATCTATGATGCCCACATGAAGCCGCTCTCCAAAGAACAAAAGCTGGAGTTCATGGACTTCAAACCGGCCGGCCAGAAACTCGAACAGAAGACCGCAACCGTCAAAGGAGGTGACGACCTGGAAGATAACGCCCAGCTTAAAAAAAAGCAAGCGCGTACAAGAGGATATGGTATATCCATGTGATCGTCTCTCAGAATTTCAAAGCCAGCCTGTTAACGGCTGGCTTTTTTGTAAATTTATAATCCGCTAGTGAACCTTAAACTTTTTGTGAGGGTATGGATCATACAATGTACACGCTGGTACCGCTTCGATGGTCTGCTCCGACATGGCCGAAGTTGGCGGATAGTTATGGAAAGATGGCAAAGAATGATGAACAGCGAAAGGCATTGCTGGAGCTCCTTAATTTTTATAAGCAGGAATTAGGGCGTGGTTTTTTTGATACCTGTGATCATAATCACCCGATTTGCAGTAAGCTGACAGTGAATTTGCACAACCTCGAAGATTTGTTTGAGTTCACGGAATTCCTGAAAGAATTGAAGGAAAATGATCCGGGGAATTACACGCTTCTATTGCAGAAGTTAAAGCCAAGAAAGAAATGCCAGTCAGAGGGTATTCCATTTACGGATGTGTGCCGGATGTTCTCGAAGACAGGTTTCAAATTCAGTTTTCTTACGGAATCCAATAAAGAACGCTGTGCAGATATCCGTATCACGGACGAAGAGACTGGCGACTCGATCTATATTGAAGTGAGCCAGTTGTTGCTGAGCGATAACCAGCGTTCCATTCAGAAGCAGCATAGTCAATTGTCGAATACCATTATTGATTACGGCTATGATCTTCCCAAAGCCTGTAAACAATTGAAACACCTGGATGAGGCGCAGATGAAAAAGACAATTGCAATGATCCGTGCAATGAAAGACGAAGCAGCGGCTCAAAAGAAGTGTTGTGTATACGAAGATGAATTCATAAAGTTCGCGGTTACTCACCCGGAACGAATAGCTGAACTGGATGAATGGTGTGCACGTCACCAGATTCAACGCAACAGTGTCGGGGGCTTGGAAGTTAACTTTAATGACACGCCGCGCCTGGTGGATCGCAATAAGATCATTGGTGAGATCAGGCAGTTGCCCGCAGGTCAACCTGGTACAGTGTATATACCGGTATCGGTTTTATATTTCTATTCAATGGATAAAGCCGAGACAGCTACCGCCATCATGCAGCAACTGGAAAATTACCCGGACTGTCTCGGTGTCATTCTGTTTGTAGCATCAGTAGGGACTTTGCCGCATGGGCCGAGGATAGAAGAAGATCATTTTACAATTGGGGTAAGTGAATACAAGGGCCTTTCCCGTCATATATTGTATGTCGGTAATCCCTGGTTTACCGGAACCCTTTCGGAGATTACTTACCGCAGGTTCAGAGACAGCCTTTGCTGATGCTCAGGGATTGTATTTTTTATATACCTCACGTAGAAAATCATTGCCCTGGCGACTGATGGCGTCACATATCTTGTTGGCAGTAGCCTTCTGGCCGTTTTCATATAAGTAGGTTACAAGTGTTATCAATTTTTCACTCTCGTAACTTGTATGCAAGGGAAGGCCGTCAGAAGCCAGCAGGATCTTTCCAATATTCGCAGCAGTTTGGTTGTTAGTAGCTGTTTCACTGATGGTAAGTAAGTCTTCGATGAGTTCATGCCAATGGTAATATTCACTCATTACTGTTACCGAGTCCAGTATGAGTGCAGTAACAGTATCATCAAGCGTAGCCATGAAGGGAAGAAATTTAGCCAGTGCCGCGACTGTCGTTTTTTCATCTTCGGTGTCAGGCGTAGAAAACCGTTCGTGCACAAGTTGCCAGACAGAAAGGATTATCGCCTGGAAAGCTGGCTTGTCCTCTTCCTTCAGTTGATTATAATATTTTTCATTCCGCGAAATAAACTGGATGAAATCGCTGACCGCTTCAGGTGGCATAACAGTCAGGTACAGGTACGACAGCTTCTTTTCTTTTATTGTCTCGTATCCCCAGAACAGATAGGAGACAAGGTGAAGGACGATGGTGCGCTCATTAAAGTTGGAAAACTCAAGCTGTTTCTCTATTACTTTTTCATAGTGGGGATACATCATTGCATAGACTTCCTTACTATTAGGTGCGTTGGAAAATGAATATCCTCCCATAAATGCCATCCATTTATCCTCTTCAATTGTCAAAAGAGAATTAACATGCTGGGTGAGCCAGTTTTTATCAAGCCAGTAAAACTGGTGAAAATACATTCCCTGCAGGATGAAACCATCTATAATGCCCTTGCGCATGGTTGCCTCAAAAGCAGCTTTGACATCGCTTTCCCATTTTTCATCTTCGTCAGCAGTTTTATTAACCCTGGCCCACTTGAGTGAATAATCAAACAATGCACGAAGGACCTTACCGGCTGTTGAGTTCAGGGAATAAGTTGGATAGTCCATTTTATCCCTCACCCCCTGTTTGGGTATCTCCAATCCCTGTGATAACCTGAGTAAAAGCCTTTTGGTTTTAGGAAGCAATGATGCATCAAAGGCATTCTCATCATGCTGCATACCAGACGACAGCAATCTCCCGATGGAACCTGTGATCCATTCACTATCGGCATGCCAGCTATCAGCAGCTTGCTTTAATTCACCGGAAATGAATTTGGGCTGATCAATATAATCAGTACAGAAATCTATTATTTTCTCCCAGTCAAATGATTGTTTATTCTTCCATGCCTCAATTAACCCATTGAGCATATGATAGAAATAAATAAACGGCACATCGAGATATAATTTTATCTCTTCAACAAATCTGGCAGGTTGGCTTTCTACAGCTTTCCCCAATCTTTCAGCCATTCCGTCTATGTTGGGTTCTTCCCAGCTATCCTTCGGTTTGAAATGGAGCATGAACTGGACGATCTCTTTATTTGATTTTTCAAGAATTTCCTCGGTAGTAAACGGTGAAACAGTCCCGAACCGTACCCTGACTTCCCCTTCATTATCAAAATCTTCCTGCGTGCGTTTGAATTTTTCGGAAAGTAGTTTATAGGATAATCCAAATTCAGGGTGATCTTTCAGTGCAGCGTACCACTTTAATTGCCAATATTGTCTGCTTTCCGCATGTTCTTCGCTTAATAAATTGTCCGGGCCTTTTTCAATAAACTGCTTAACTGTAGCAATCTCTGTCTCGAAGAACAAACCAGAATTATTCTTTAATAGCCAATATATCTCTGTTTCATAGTCGTGTGAGTAAAAGACAGATGGATGCTTCGAAAGCAGTGATGTAAATACCAACCGTGTGGTAGCCCAGTTTCCGGTAATGATATGCAGGATAACACGACGGTGAGCAGGCAAAGGATGTTGTTCCCAGTATTGTTCAAGAAAGGAAGATGCCTGTTCTGGAAATTGTATGACATATTCCCGGATCAGTGCAATCAGCATCTTGGTAAAAATGGCAACTAGGTCTTTTTCATCCTCGTCAGCTTCCAGTTTATACAAAGGAGTTGAATCAAGCTGGTATGATTTGCCCCTAAGCAGATTGATGATGATAATATCCAGCGTATGACTTTCATTTTCGGCTGCGTTGTAGGCAATATTGTTGTCAGCAAGAAATGAAAGAATGGATGTTTCCAACTTACTTTCACTGGCGGATAAGAAATCTGTAATAGTTGTTTCCCCTATTACATTTTCAGTTTCAACGTCCCGGAGAACAAACAATGCATCTTTTTGTTTCACAAATGCGATTAGGCTATACCGGTTAGTGCCGGCTTTAATGCTAGTCGTAATACCTTTGGGATAGTCTAACAATAAACGGGTAAGCTGGGAAGAGATATAAAGAATGAGCTCGTCCTTGCTATTGCTTACAACCTGCTTAATCACCTGCTCCTGGTGGGAAACCTTTGCTAAATAGTAATCGAAAATGGGTGAATATAATTCCCCCGGTTTTTTATTATAGGGTGATGACTGCTCTGATCGGTATAACCGGAATATTTCACGAATTACAATTTCACCTTTTTCTAAAGCATCTGGCGAAGAGTGTGCGTTTAAAAATTTAGGCAGCAGATCTTCGCAAAGCCGTACACCTACGATATAGTTATCAAATTTGCTGGAGACCCAAACAGGTATATTCCCTAAAAAGTCAATCGAGATTATTTCATTCGGAATGGCGATTACAATTTCAATAATTAAATGCCAGGTCCTGCTGTTATCTTTTGCATCTTTACTGATCGGGTCAATTATTGCAATTATTTTTTCAACATTATTCCTGTCAGCAATAAAGGAAGCATCTTTAGCCAGGTTCAGCAGGTATAATAGAGGAGACCATAGCGGACTTATAAAACCTTTATCCGTTTTTTCAGTTAGTGGATTATTGGCAGGTTTATAAACGCCAAGCTCAATCAGGTGATCCAGCCATAATGCATTTTTCAGGTTTTTATAAAAATGATAGGCATAACTGTTATCTTCTTTTGTCAGGCTGATTGCAAAAGCCATTTGTGCCGGAGTTGGACTCGGATTTCCTATGATTCCGTCCAGTATGGTAGTATTGCTTAAATAACTGTCTTCTGCATTCGAAACTACTTTTTGTATAGTGGGGTTATATACCTGGTGCTCCAGCTTGGCTATTATTCTTTCTTTTTTGGCCGCTTCGATATCAATGCTGACTGGCAATTTTAATTTCAGTTCTTCAATAACCTGTGCCAGCCATCTGGATTCTTTTATTTTATTGGTTTCAAAATGATCCTTCAGGTGACTATGTATTTTCTTGGGGGCTCCTTCATAAAAATCTTCTGTGTTGTTGGAAATAAAAAAATAGTCATGTCCCGGGTTTGCGATGGCAAAATCAATGACGGTCCATACAATCAATGTATCGGCCATGCTTGATTTTTTGTGCATGGGTGCTTTTTTGGCAACACCCCATTCCACTGCTTTAAGCCGGGTCGCACTTTCGATCGGGAGTATTCTTGAATTTGTTTGAATGAGTTTTTCGATACGGCTGAATTGTTCCTCGACGATATGGGAAAGGTTATCGGGTTTGTTATGTTCATCTATAAAAGGAGAGGGGATCAGTTCCTGCGCCATCCGGAAAAAATCTTTCAGCTTTTTGACCCTGTATTCTTTTTCCGCCTCTTTGTGATTATTCCATTCCGTTAGAATAATATCAGGTACCAGAATTCCTATATGTTTTTCATCAATCCAATGTTCGAGGTGATCAAGGGGATTGGATAAAGTCCATGAATTATCGAGTAGATATATCCAGATATTGCTGTCAAATGTTAGATAGATCATTCAGTTATTCCTCTTTTTCGTCAAACGCCTTTACAATTTTAAATCGGTCCTTTTGCCGTATCCATCCTTCACCGCCCGGTATCCATAATCAAAACAAAACGTATACGTATAGTTGCCAAACTTCGTGTCTTTAAAATGTGTATGATAGTCAAATTTAAAACCTACTTTCAATAGTCGCTCTTTTTCGATTTCATGCTTGTCTTTACGCGCAAACATCCTCTTCAGCACTTTCCGGTTTCGTTCAAGGATCTTCTTGATCCTTGACGTCTCCATTTTATCGGCAAAGTTTTCCTTATTGTGGTATTTGTTCTTGCATTCAAAGCTTCAAAATTTACGTTCAGCCCTACCCTTACCGACAGGATCGCCACATTCAAGACAAGTTTTGATCGACAGGTCCATACTGTTAAAGTAAGAAATTATCCGTTTGATGAAACGGTACTAAACGAGTATCGTACCGCTTGCGCCCGCGCTGCCTATCACCTTCGTATTCAATCAAAAGCGAAGGCACATGAAATCCCTCAACAAAGCCCAGCTTATCGGCTGGTTAGGCAAAGACCCGGAGATCCTGAAACGCCGTGACGGAAGTACAACGGCTAAACTCAACTTGGCAACAGACACTGTCCTGTAAAAGGACGATGGCAAGTTGACAATGATCACCACCTAGCATACGGTCATTCTGTGGAGGGAAAAATTGATAGAGAATGCAAAGAACCATTTCATCAAAGGAAGCCATGTACTGGTGGACGGCCGCATTAGCTATTCCAAGTTTAAAGACAAGGTGGGACATGCCGGCTACATGACCGAGATCAATGCCAAATATATTGTTGGCCTGGACCGGTAAAAATCGGAAAATGAGATCAAACACCTCACCTCAATTTAAACCGCCAGTGTCTTTCCCAAAGTATCTCTATGTATTTCTCTTTAGCTTCCGTACGTAAAAAACTACGCCTGATCATTTCCGTAGCCGGCAATACGGCTTTGGTGTATTGATCTATGATGCTTTCGGCAAGTTGCTGCCGCACACCGATTTTTTCCGCGAATAGTATAAAGGATTGATAGGTATAAAATCCGTAATTGAGATAGGGTGCCTCAATCATATCACCCTCATAAAGTCCGCCATGCAGGCCGAGGTCTGCGTCATCAATATGCAGTGTCGTGCATAATAAGTCATAGGCAGGTGACAGCAGGTAATCACCCTGTTCACTTTCCATCAAAGTAAAATTTTTCAGGTGTGCATCGCCGTTGGCAAAAAGATAATTGAATACAACGATCCTGAAGAAGTTGATCATTTCAACACCCGCGGCCGGAACATACTTACGGATCAGGTTCGCGATATCCAGATAAGATGCGTTGTATTTGAAGTCCGTGCCTTCCCTTTCCGGGCTTTTTCCCATCAGGGTGGCAAAATCTTCCAGTTGGTATTTGGTTCCGTCGGTTTTGTAATCGAATTGCCGCGTGATGTAGGCAGGGTTACCATCGTCAAAAAAGATCATCCCGCACGCGGCTGTCTTTATACCATAGAGTTGATTGGCAATCTGCATTGTCACATGTTCATTGGCCGGCATGTCTTCAATCCGCTCCAGCCTTTCCGCAGGCACGGGTTTCAGAATATGGCTACCTCGTACGTCAGTCAGGCTTAATTCGTTTTTATTAAGTATCAGGCTGTACTTTTCCTGTGCGCCACTGATGCTGATCGTCTTTCTCTTTTCGTTATACTCCTTTGTCAATTCCGGGTTTTTGCCGGGTGGCCCGACGGCAACAGGTGACTTACTTTCTTGGAACAACCGCCAAATAATGTCAGTTGCGCCGAAGGGCTGGATTTTATGTCCCCATTTTTCTAACCACCTGCTAATCATATTCTAATTTCTACTAATACCCGGGGCAGCTAATTTTGCAAAATCAAAGAATGACATTTTTGTGATAGTAATACTATTATTTATAATTGTTTAACATTTTAAAATATTAGCTTTGCATAATCTTGTAATAGCATAGTTTCTTGCGAAAAACATTTTTATGGACGTCTTGCTGAAGTTTAAATTAAACGAACACCTCTACCTCAGAGATCCGGAAACAAGCGAAGTCGGCAAAGCTATTGTCAACAACGCCATCGAACTGATCCACGAAGTCGGCTTCGAACAGTTCACTTTTAAAAAATTAGCGCAGAAAATCGATTCCACCGAAGCTACCATCTACCGCTATTTTTCTTCCAAGTATAAGTTACTGACCTATATCCTCAATTGGTATTGGTGCTACCTCGAGTTCGTGGCCAAAATGCGACTTCAACAGATCGTTGACCCGGTTGAAAAACTCAGGCTGATGCTGCGCATCATCATGCACGACGAAGAAGTAGTCTCCCGCGTACAGGATTATAATCTTGAAAAATTGCACAGCATCGTTATCGCAGAGAGCAGCAAAGCCTACCTCGTGAAAGAAGTGGATGAAATCAACCAGGAGAAAGTATTCAGCCCGCTGAAGAGCCTTTGCCATTTTATACAGGAAATTATTCTTGAACTCAATCCGGATTTTGATTATTCCAGATCCCTGGCAAGTACCCTGCTGGAAACCGCACACGATCAGCAGTTTTTCAGCGAGCACCTGCCGTCCCTGACAGATAATACCGCCAGACTTGATCACCGTAAGTATGTTTTCAATTACCTGAACAAGCTGGCTTTCTCGGTACTTAAATAACCTATACCGTGGCGCAAAACACCAACGTACAATTCACCAGCAGGAAGCTGTTTCAGTACATTACCAAAGAAAAAAAGGATGTAGGCAATATCTACATTTATGCCATTTTGAGCGGTCTCGTGCAATTGAGCATTCCCCTCGGCATCCAGGCCATCGTGAGTTTTGTAATGGGGGCAACCATGGTCACCTCTTTATATATCCTTATCGGCTTTGTTGTACTCGGCACCTTCCTTGTCGGCTTTTTCAGAATCCGGGTTATGCAGATCATTGAAAAGATCCAGCAGAAAATTTTCGTAGAGTATGCACTCGCTTTTGCAGAGAAACTCCCGCGGATCAACCTCACCGCCAGCAAAAAGTACTACCTGCCCGAATTGGTCAACCGCTTTTTCGATGCGCCCAACCTGCAGAAAGCTATTGCCAAGTTATTATTGGAAATACCAACGGCCCTGATTCAAATCGTGTTTGGTATTTTATTGCTTTCTTTTTATCACCCCTGGTTCCTGGTTTTTGGTGGAATGGTATTGATGATCGTGATCCTCATTTTCCGGTTTTCCATGAATTCGGGTATCCAGTCCAGTATCGAAGAGAGCGATAAAAAGTACGAAGTCGTGTCGTGGCTGGAAGATATTGCCGGCTCTGTGAAAACGTTCAAGATCAATTCCCGCGCCAATACACACCTCTCCGGCACCGACAACCGCGTAGTCGATTACCTGCAACACCGTACTTCCCATTTCAAGGTGTTGTTGTTTCAGTATTGGACCATCGTAGGGTTCAAAGTCCTCATCACTTTATTGATGCTGGGCATCGGCGTATACCTGCTCGTCAACCAGCAATTGAACATCGGCGCCTTCGTCGCCGCAGAGATCGTGGTACTGACCATCCTCACCGCTGTAGAGAAATTGATCAAGAGCCTGGAGAGTTATTACGACGTCATTACGTCATTGACCAAGTTGAGCAAAGTAACGGAATTGGCCGAGGAACGTAACGCCGATATAGAATTGAATCCTTCCGATAACGGCGTAGAAGTTGTTTTCAAAGAAGTGATGTTCCAGTTCAGCGATCAGAAACCCATCCTGCGTAACCTGAATTTTAGTATCCCGGCCAACAGCCTTACCATCATCCGTGGTAAACTCGGCGCCGGCAAGTCGCTTCTCCTGAACATGATGGCCGGTTTTTATGAACCCGCCAACGGAAGTATTCTTTTCGATAAAGTGCCATTGAAAAATCTTGACAAGTCTTCTTTCCGGGATATGACAGGCATCTACCTCAAAGACATGACAGTGATCAAAGGCTCATTATTGGATAATATTATCCTTGGCCGGCAAAACATCGATACCCAGGATGTACTTGCATTGGCGGAAGAGTGGGGCATCGGCGATTTTTCCAGCCAGTTTACCGGAGGCTTTCTTACCGTATTAAGCGAAACGGATACCGAACTTTCCTTCAGCTCACGAAAGAAAATTTTACTGCTGAGAGCCATGCTTGGCCGCAAGCGGTTGCTATTGCTCGAAGATCCTGTCGATGGCATGAATGAAGCGTTTTCGCAGGCGATGATCCGGTACCTGAACAGGATCAAAGAGGATACCACCATCGTGATAGTTACCGAAAACACCGCACTGCTCGAAGCCGCCGATAATATTTTCTCCTTAAAAGATGGTGCAGTAATACAGGAAAAATAATCCGGCAACCAGTTACCCCTTCAATCACCACCTATAATGCTGACAATATGAAACTCCAATCATTTGAAAACATTTACCACGTACACCGCGGCTCACGGGTGAAACGCTGGTTTTATTTTTTCCTTGCCGTGGGTGTGGTCATTTTATTCCTGCCCTGGACGCAGAATGTAAAGGCCAAAGGCACCGTAACCACTTTATACCAGGAGCAACGACCCCAACAATTGAATTCACCCATCCCCGGCCGCATCGTCCGGTGGTATGTGAAAAACGGAGATTTCGTGAAGAAGGGAGATACCATTGTACAACTCACGGAAGTAAAAGAAGATTATATGGACCCGATGCTGGTAGACCGGACACAGCAACAGGTTGACGCAAAAAAAGGTGTCAGGAATTATTACGAAGCTAAAGTAGGTACCACCGAAGCACAGCTCGCTGCATTGAACAGCTCAAGGGAGTTGAAATTACAGCAATTGAAAGTGAAACTCGGCCAGCTTAATAATAAACTCGCTGCAGAACAGGCAGAACTGGAAGCGGCAACCAATGAGCTGAAATTATCCGGCGATCAATACGAGCGCCAGAAAAAAATGTACGACGAAGGATTGGTTTCATTGACACAGTTTCAGCAAAGAAGCGTTTCATATCAGAACGCCCTGGCCAAAAAGACCGCTGCCGAAAACAAATTGGCACAAACACAACAGGAGCTCATCACCGTGAACCTCGAGCAAAATGCCACGGTGCAGGACTATACAGAAAAGCTCAGCAAAATACAGGGTGAACGGTTCCAGAGTATGGGCCAGATCGAAAGCAGCACCGGCGATATTGTGAAGTTGGAAAACCAGATGACCAATTATAAGATACGTCAGGGACTTTATTTTGTAATCGCATCACAGGACGGACAGGTGGTGCAGCTCAACAAAGCAGGCATAGGTGAAATTTTAAAAGACGGCGAAAGTATTGGTTCCATCGTGCCGGCACATGTGAACTATGCGGTGGAAATCTTTATCAAACCCGTTGATCTGCCATTGGTGAAACCCGGTCAGAAAGTGATGTGCGTGTTCGACGGATTTCCCGCCATCGTTTTTTCCGGATGGCCCAACACCAGCTACGGCATCTTCGCCGGCAAAGTAATAGCGGTGGAAAGTAACATCACAACAAACGGACTTTTCAAAGCTTTGGTGGTGGAAGAAAAAGGCAAGAAGCCCTGGCCGCCCCAGATAAAAATGGGCGCAGGCGTGCAGGCCATCGCCATTCTCAACGATGTGCCGGTATGGTACGAGTTATGGAGAAATATCAACGGATTCCCTCCCGATTATTACACCGTGTCCACTGATAAATCCGGTTCAGGCAATGAAAAATCTAAATAAAGGCAGCTTGCTCCTGCTACTGCTGCTGGTTAGTCATATTGTCACGGCTCAGGATACCTTGCGCCTGGCGCACAATGAGTTCCTGGCCATCGTAAAGAATTATCACCCGCTGGCCTTCCGCTACCGTTTGCAGACACAAATAGCGACGGCGGAAATACAAGCGGCCCGTGGCGAATTTGATCCTATGCTCCAGGCAAAAACAGGATCGAAGACAATCGACGCACTCAATTATTACGAAGAAAAAAATATCGGTCTCGGTATACCTACCTGGTACGGCATCGAGCTCAATGGCAACTATACCAACCTGGAAGGCGATAAACTCAACAACAGCGATACAAGGGGAGGTTTGTATCAATTCGGTATCACGTTGCCGCTTGCCAAAAACTTATTGTACGACAGAAGGAGGGCATTGCTCGACCAGGCGAGGTTCGGCCTGCAGATGACGGAGGTGGAACAACGCCTGCTCACCAACCAACTGCTACTTGATGCCGATAATGCTTATTGGGAATGGGTGAAATGTTATGATGCTTATCAATTACAAAGGCAGACCTTCTCCATCAACCAGCAACGTTTACAATTCATACGCAAAACCTATGAGTACGGCGAGCGTGCCGCCATCGACACCACCGAAGCATTGTCGCAATTGCAAAGTTTTGAACTGCAGATGGAAGATGCCTACCTGAAGTTTGTAAAAGCTACGCAGGAGTTGTCTTTATTCCTGTGGAAAGAAGACCAACAGCCCTACGATATCAGCTCAATGATTATACCTGTTGATAAAATTACCGGCAGCAAGGCCTATGATGATTATTCAGCCATGTTGCTCCAGATCGAAAATCAAACCATTACCCAGCACGCGGCGCTGCAATATTATTTTCAAAAGCAAAACATCCTGGAGAGTGAGCGCAGGTTGAAGTTTCAAAGTTTTCTGCCCAAGCTGGACTTCACCTATAATTTTTTTAATAAAGAAAATTATCGCGCTGCTTATTTTCCGCTGTTCACCGATAACTATCAGTATGGATTGAAGCTGGAAATTCCGTTATTTCTGCGACAGGCGAGGGCCGGTTATGAAATAGCGAAAGTGAAAATCAGGCAAAACAGGCTGGATGCTAATTATAAGCAGCAGGAGTTAACAGCAAAAATTACCGCAACGCGAAATGAAGTACTTAACTATAAACGACAGATCGATATCGCACAACAGAACATTGGTAACTACCGCAAATTGCTGAATGCAGAGGAAACCCTGTTTCGAAACGGCGAGAGCTCGATGTTTCTGATCAACTCACGCGAAAATAAATTACTCGAAGCCGAGCAGAAACTGCTCGATCTTCGCTTGAAATTTCTAAACAGCTATAACCAGCTCAAATGGTTAAATGAAAATTTTTAAACAGACCGTTTGTTATCTCCTTATCTGCTTAATGATTACCGCTTATATGCGGTAATTTTTTTTAATACAATAAGGCTGCATATTAGAATCTCCTAATTACTACTTAACACTTATTGGCCGTTTGAGGGTATGACGCTAATTTTAAAATATACAATTGGTTAAGCATCGCTTGCCAATTTCCACAACTACTACTACTTATATGAGAAGCCAGTGTTTGTAGTATCGGCAAGAGCATTTACACAGGACCAAACCAAAGCCATTTCCTGTTGTATTTTTTTATTGCTCCTGCGCCGGAAATGATTTCTGCAGCTGTCGGCAGAAGATGTTTCCAATCCGCCACCACATAGTAAAAGTTCCGCGCGTATTTACGCGACGGATAAACATTCATCGTAATGTCTGATGTACCGTATCAGGCAAACGGGTAGTTATTTTCCTTAACCAAACTAATCAGCTGCAATGAGAATAATTCAGCATAAAAAAGTTCATTTTTTTAAAACCACCGCTTGCGGTGGATGCGTATCTGTGGGGATTGCTGCATCTTCAGCGCGGACCAGTTTCTTCAGATCAACCATTTACCAACCGACGGACAGCTGACACAACCAAACCGCTAACCATGAAAGTTTTTCACGAATGATCCGTACACAATGCTTTAATCCATGAGTGATACTTACTGAATCACTCGCTCTAAATCCCCCGTACTTTATGAAAACACAGTTTTACCCTTTCCGATTTTTACTGTTACTGTTTTTTTGCACAACGGCTGTTACTGCCGGTGCACAAACCACCATCAGTTTATTAGGTACTTCTCCGGGTGGCGGTCCCGCTACTACCGGACCGGTAACAACCAACCAGGCTGTTACAATGTATACCAATGCTACCACAGCATTCACACCGGCCATAACAGCAACCTACCGGATCAGCAATCAGCAGTATGCCAACATCGAAGGCAATGCAGGTACGCCCGGTACCGTTTTCGGTGCTACCGTTAGTACTACTGTCAACTCGCCCGCACCCGGCGACCCGGTGTATAACCTGATGAATACTTTTGGCGGTGCCGTCAGCAATCAATTCACAGCCTGCAACACCTGCGCTGCGGGTACGGGCATCGATGTTACCACGCATCGTGCTATCAATCTTATGGCTTACACCGATGCACTGATCGATGCCGCAGGTAACCAGCCCAGTACAACCGGCCGCTTTCATTATGCAGACCTTACCATTGCCTTCAGTCGCCCGGTCAGTAATCCGGTATTGCAATTGGCCGGCATCGGCGCCTCCACTTCTTACAATGTGACCACGGGTGGTGTACAACGTTTTTATACTTTGGGCTATTCCATGGATCTTGATCTGCTTACCACAGGTGTCACCTTATCAAGATTATCCGGCAGCAGCAATTTCGTGATTGCAGGAGGTACCAGTATCCGCAACAATTCCACTGTTAAAGGCGCCAGTACCGCTGGTGCGGCAGTTGGCGGTGTTACGCGTTTTGGTGCCAGCGGCAGCGTAGCCGTGATCGGTACAAACATCACCACACTTTCTTTCCGCCTTTACCTGCAAGGCGATGGCGGCCTCATAACATTGGCTACCGGCACCACCACGCCAGCCACCAACGGCAACATAGTGAAGTATGCCTTTCAATCAGGATTTATTCCCGGTGGCGGATCTACTGCATTACAGGGTGTGGCAGGCGACGCGATACTTTTCGGTATCAGCCTGCAGGCTCCCGTAAGCGTATCCGGTAATGTGTTCAACGATCCCAACGGCGGCAACGTTAATAATAGTAGCGGTTCTGCCAACCTGGTGCCTTCGGGAATGTTTGCCAACCTGGTCGATGCCAGTGGTCGGGTAGTGGCCAGTTCACCTGTTGCTACAGATGGCACTTATACTATTCCGGCAATTGGCGAGGGCAGTTATACGATGAGCCTTAGTACTACTGCGGGCACACAGGGTGCCACAAAACCCGCAGAAGCTCTACCGGCAGGATGGGCCAATACCGGTGAGTTCAATGGTACACCCAATACCGGACGCGATCCGCTGGTCAACGGTGTCAGCGCCGTATTTACCGTTGCCGGAACTGCCGTTACCAATATTAATTTCGGTATACAACGACCACCCATCGCGGTGAACGATAATATATCAGGTGTCACACCCGGACTGCCCGCTACCGTACCCAATATATTGGCTAACGATACCGAATACGACGGCCTTACACTCAACCCCGACAGCATTACACTTATCGCTCCTTCCGGTGCAACAGGTATCACCACCGATGCGCAGGGTGATGTTACAGGATTCACCGTGCCCGGACAAGGCTCCTGGTCGCTGAACAGCACTACCGGTGCCGTTACTTTTACGCCACTCGGTGGATTTACCGGCACACCCACACCGGTCAGTTATACCGTTACCGACCTTGCCGGTGCCGTGAGCAACGTAGCCACAATCTCTGTCACCGTTAATCCGCCCGTAACCGTGAGTGGTACAGTGTTCAACGATATCGATGGAGGTGTGCCCAACGGCACACCAATGGCAGGCGTTACCGTTACGCTCTATGCCGGCAATGGTACAACTGTGCTGGGCACAACGTTCACCGCGGCTAATGGCACGTATAGCTTTGCCAACATCGTACCGGGCAGCTATGTGGTAGGTGTTACCACGCCGGCAGGATATGTAAACGTAGCTTCCACCGATGCCACACCTGCTGATGGTCTTACGTCCATTACTGTCAGCAGTACAAACGTAACAGGCGTTAACTTTGGCATGCAACGTCCCCCAACCGCCGATCCTAAATCACAGATCATTCCGCAGCCTTCGGGTACTACTATTCCTGCTGGCACCTTCACACAGAATGTAACAGGAAATGATCCTGAAGATGGTGCCATGACAAATGCCAATCCTATTTTGATCACGCAGCTTCCTGCCAATGGTGTGTTGCGGTATAATGGTGCGATCGTTACACTCAACCAGGTGATCACCGGTTTCAATCCCGCATTACTTTCCGTCACGGCCATTACCAACGGCGCCACAGCTATCACTTTCAACTATGCTTTCCGTGATGCAACCGGCGTGGTGGGGAGTTCGGCGGCATACTCCATCGCCTGGCTGATCCCCATTCCGGTAAAACTGGAAAGCTTTACCGCCCACCTTGATCGGTGCAATAGTCTCACGCTGCGCTGGAGAGCAACCGACGCTACCAATTTCGACAAGTTTGAAATTGAACGAAGCAGTGATGGTATTAGCTATACTGCACTGGGTGCAGTAGCCTACGATCAGTATCGCGAGCATTATACGTATAGCAATACTGATCTGCCAGCAGGTAAATATTTCTATCGCCTGCGATTGCTCGACCGCGACAGCCGCTTTCAATACAGCCCGGCCATTGCCGTCAACATCAATTGCAGCGAAAAAGGAATTGTTGCCTTTCCCAATCCTGTTCGTAACAATTACACCATCCGTGGTCTGAATGGAGGAGAACTTATCCAGTTATACAGCATCACCGGACAGTTGCTGCAAACCTGGCAGGCGACCAGCTACCAGACCGATGTCGACTTTTCCAGGTACAACAACGGTAGCTATTTGCTGAATGTGATCAACAAACATGGTGAGAAAATATTCCAGTCAAAAGTTATCAGGAGCGAATAATAACCATTACCTGTTTCTATGAAAATGGTGGGGCGCCGCGAGGTGCCCCATTTTTTTGTGCGCGCCCCCGCGATGCGGGGCCGGGCTATTCTCTCCAATCCGCAGCAGCAAGCTGCTGCGGGATTTCCGTTGCTATCCCTGCGCGATATACAATCCTGGCGTAAGACCTCCGTTCGCAGATATGACTTTACCGTTTGCAGACACACCGTTTTATGTTTGTGCGGATGGTGATATATTCGGGTATTATTTCTACAAAAAACCAACCTCATGCTTCGTCACCTTGTCTTATTCACCGTTGCCGGTTGTTTTATTTTGAATGTGCAAGCCCAGCAAACGAGTTCCCGTTTTTTTATGGAGATCACCCCGCAGGCCGCTATTCCCGTCAGTGGTTTTGCCAGCAAAACCCAGGAGAACCCCAATACCGCAACAGAACGGAAAGGTTGGGCCCAAACAGGCATAGCCGTATCACTTACAGGTGGCTATCGCCTTTCACGTAACTGGGCAGTATTACTGGACCTTGGCTATCGCAGCCACGGACAGGATATGGACGAAAAGAAACGATCGCTCAGTGAGCAGGGATTTAATCAGGATCTGAGTACATGGGGGGATGCCTGGAAGGTTCTGAACGCCTTTGCCGGTGCGCAATACAGCTTGCTGCTTTCTTCAAAACTTGACCTGGAGTTCCGCGTATTGGGCGGCGCCGCAAAGGTGACCGTACCTGCCGCCGGTTACGATGCTACTTCCACGTCCAATCCCGGTGGAGGTATGCCTGTTTACCAGGTCAAAGCGCAGACGGACAAAGTAAGTCCCGGCGTTACATTTGGCTGGTCGGCCGGACTGGAACTCACTTATCACCTGAATACGGCCTGGTCGCTGGGGTTTCGTACAGGATTTACCGGCGCAGCACCCGAATACCGCCGTGTATATAATTACTCGATCAATAACGGCGATCAGCTTCAGCGCTGGTACACGGGCAAAGACCGTCACCCTGTAAACGCGGTTACTGCAGGTGTTGGCATCCGTTACACCTTCTGATAACCGGCATCGTGGCCTGGAATTTGGACATTGTACGGAAACGATTGTCATGAATACAGAAAAAAACAAACCCGAAGAGAAGAAAAAAGAAAACACCGAAGAGACCGATCCGCAGGAAAATATGGAAGGACCTGTGTCTTCCATCGTACAGGGCATTAAAGAAGAAGCAGAAGAGAACGACTCGGAAAGTGAGGAAGAAGCTTCTAAGAAACGAAAAGAAAACAGTTGATCTTTTTCATCCTCCCACTTGGGAGGATTTTTTGTCACAGATGTTGCGGCGCATTTCTCCGGTCGTTGATTCATTTTGACGTATTTTTATTGCATGTTCCGCTCGATCCATCGACGAACTGCCGTCTTCAGTCTGTTGTTTTGTTGTTTCCTCGTTTCGTTGCCTGCGTTGGCGCAGGAGGACAATGCCATGCTCAATAAAAAATATGCCGAGCGCGCGGCATGGCTCTGGAAAAAAGGCGATGAAATACATTATCAACCCGATTCGGTAAGTGCATTTAAACTTGCAGACCAATTGCGTTCGGCAGCAGCAAAAGCCGGTGACCAGGCGCTCGAATTGGAGGCCGATCTGTACACCATCTTTTATCTTTTCCGGTACGACAGGAACATGGTCGGGCATCGCATTACCGGCGAATTGCATCGTATCCGCAGCAGGGCGATTCAGGCCAACTGTGTAGAAGAAGAAGCCAAAGCGCTCGATCTCCTTGCTGAATTTTACTGGACCAACGATCAGCAATACGAAATGGCATTGCGTACTTATCGTGAATTGGAGCGCGTGCTGCAACCACTAACCGTGGCGTCATTTCCGGATAAAATGCAGATGCTGTTTCATATCGGCAATGCATACTTCTTCTTCCGCGATTATCCATCAGCTATAACATATTATAAACAGGTGCCTGAAATCCGTGAACCTAAAGGAGACTTGCAGGTATATAGCTATCGTCATTCGCTGAACAACCTTGGGTTTTGTTACCGTGCCCTGAACCAGCTTGATTCTTCCGATCATTACTTTCATCGTTTACAGGCATATGATCAATCGTATAAGGCTTCTATCTGGAACGGTATTGCATCCTGCGGGCTTGGGTATAATGCCTACCTGCGTTCGGAAGACGATAAAGCAATTCCCTTATTACAAACCGGTGTGAAGGAAGCGTTGGAAGCTGGTGATATGAACCTCGCAGCGCGCTGTCAATTGCCGCTCACGGCTGTTTATTTCCGGCAGAAAAATCCATTGGCCATCGCTTCACTCGACTCGGTACAGCGGTATACGCAGTTGGCCCGTTCACCGTTGGACTTGTTGCAGGAATTGTATCCTTTGCTCGTCCGTAAATATTCATTGCAGGGAAATGCGGACATGGCGGCGCGTTACCTCGATTCTTCTTTGTTAATACGCGATAGCCTGCATCAGCATTTCAGCGGGTTGCTGATGGCGCGCGCCGTGCAGAAAGATGCGTTGGCTCAGCAAAAAGAAAAACTCAACGAGGTAGAACAGAAAAAACAGCGGCTTGCATTCCGGTTTTACATCGCGCTGGCGAGCCTGCTGCTGCTGTTGCTGATCGGTATTTATCTGTACCGCAACCGGCAGCTTCGTTACCGCCAGGAAAAAATCGTGCGTGATCTTCAGTTGGCGGAAGCTGAAAAAGAACTGACCACGGCCAAACAGCAACTCGATGATTTTGCCCGTCATATCGGAGAGAAAAATCAGTTGATCGAGGCCATGGAAAATCAATATGGTCACAGCAGCCTGGTAGAGGAACTCGAAAAAAGCATCATCCTCACCGGCGCCGACTGGGGCCGCTTCCGCGAATTATTTGAAAAAGTGCACCGCGGATACCTGCAGCGGTTAAACGAAAAAATCCCGGGTATCACACCGGCCGAAATCCGGCTCATGGCCCTGGCCCGGCTCAATCTTTCGCCGAAAGAAATGGCTGCTGCACTCGGCATCACTCCGCAGGCCATCCGCGTTACCTGGCATCGCCTCCGCAAAAAAGCAGACCTGCCCGAAGACCAACGGTTGGAAGAACTGGCCGCGGGCATCTGATTTCTCCCCATTTTTTTAATTATTTCCGGGAAAAAAGGCACTTGTAACGTTTTGTAACGCCTTGTGTAACGTGCTGTTGCGTTGCAGATCGTTTATTTGCTGAACGATTGCTTTAGCTTCATAAAAATGAACAAAAATTATTTCGACCGATATGGTCTTTGGATTCTTGTACTGGTATTCCTGGCGGTGGTGTTCATCAGCTGGCTGGTTTACCGTTACCAGGTTCAGGCACTGATAAAACATACATAAGACTGGTGTCAAAAGGACGGAAGATGGCACGGAAGTATTTACTTTGACGGGAAGTAATAGCTGCAGTGCCGGGCTCCGTCCTTTTGATCATTTACACATTTCCACACTTACACATTTTCACATTCTTAAACCCGGGCCATTGACTTATTGTATTTTCCCCGGTACTCGACCGGTGAAAGGCCGGTAATCTTTTTGAAGACGGTGCGGAATGCTTTTACATCTATATAGCCCACTTCATACATCACCTCGTTTACATTGAGCCGGGTATTCTCAAATTTTTTCTTTGCGGCTTCTATTCTTACTCGTTGAATATATTCCACGGGTGTATTGTTGGTCGCTTTTTTGAACCGGCGTTCGAAATGACGGCGGCCGATGGCATAACGCAATGCCAGCTCATCGATGGATATTTTCTCCGATACATTTTTCTCAATAAACTCCTGTGCCTGCCGGATCGGTTCGTCTTCGTGTTTCTTCTGCCCGTTAAACATGATAAAAGGCGACTGGCTTTTGCGGTCGATCTCTATGGCAAAAAATTTGGACGCACGGATCGCCATCTGACGATTGGTGTATTTCTCGATCAGGTAGAGCAAAAGATTCCAGTAAGAAGCGGCTCCTCCGCTCGAATACACGCCCTGGTCTTCGGTGATGATACGGTCGTCTACCAGGTTCACTGTCGGATACATTTTCCGGAATTCATCGGCATAAATCCAGTGAGTAGAACATTCACGTCCTTCGAGCAAACCCGTGGACGCCAGCAGAAAAGCGCCAATGCAAAGGCTGGCCACTTCCGCTCCGCGATTGTATTGATCCACTATCCATGGAACAAACGCCGCGTTCAGTTCAACCGTCTGCCGGATATCACCACTGATAGCGGGAATAATAATAAGATCGGTGCTCGTGATGTCTTTGGTCAGTTTGTCGGCATGTACGCTGAAGCAACCTTTATTCAATACCACTTCATTGGTCAGTCCGATGAGTTGTACGTGGAAAGGAGGGGCTTCGCCCATTTCTTCGAAAAACTGATTGACCACGGTAAACATATAGCGCGGGTCTACGATGCTGGCAGGAACAGCTTCCTGCGGTACAAGAATGGAAATGTGTTTTACTGGCATACAACAGCTTTTATACAGGGCTGGTGGTATTAACCCCTCAGCGGGGCAAAGGCGGCGAGCCTAAATTAGTCTTTTCCGGTTAAAGCACTCTATCACAATCACCCGCACCCGACCATCCGTGATTCGGGGTGGATGAAACCTGCCGATTGCAGGACGGCAAAAGCCATGCCCGCCTGCGTCGCAAATCACCCCTTATTTAGTCACAAACACACAGGTTTACAGTTGCCGCGGTGAAATAGTTTTACAAAGTCAAAAGTGTTACCCTGAGTTTATCGAAGGGTCAAAAGTCAAAAGTGTTACCCTGAGTTTATCGAAGGGTCAAAAGTCAAAAGTCAAAAGTCAAAAGTCAAAAGTCAAAAGTCAAAAGTCAAAAGTCAAAAGTCAAAAAAATCTTAACTAACAAAAACTGCTCGACATGAAAAAGACAAAAATTCTGTACTGGGTTTTCACCGGACTCTTTTGTTTCATGATGCTGGGTTCTGCCATTCCCGACATCATTTCTGCTCCACTGGCCGTGAAAGGTTTTCAGGATATGCAAATGCCAACTTACCTGCTGCCGTTTGTGGGTGTTGCCAAAGCGCTCGGCGTAATAGCCGTTTTGATTCCGGGTTATCCGCGGATTAAAGAGTGGGCTTATGCGGGTTTGTTCTTCGACCTCGCAGGGGCTATTTATTCTATTTGGGCCTCCGGCCATCCGGTGCAGGATTGGGCTTTCGTTTTTATTCCCGTGTTGCTTGGGGTGGGGTCTTATGTTTTTTATCACAAGAAACTGGCAGCGACAAGCGAGGGGCAGTTGTCGCTGGCGGCGTGAATGGTGAATGGTCAATAGTGAATAGTGAATGGCTGTTTACTTAATACTTAAAACTTATTACTTACGCCCGACACTTCGGCCCGAAGTGTCGGGCGGCTGTTTAACCTTACACCTTAGCCCGAAGTGTCGGGCCTTACGCCTTCCTTCTCCAGGTGAATGGTCAATAGTGAATAGTGAATGGCTGTTTACTTATAACTTAATACTTAAAACTTATTACTTACGGCCGACACTTCGGCCCGAAGCTTCGGCCCGAAGTGTCGGGCGGCTGTTTAACCCTACCCCTTATGCCTTAAACCTCCTTCCCCATTATGCGAAAATTAGTAGTATCCATGAACGTAACGCTCGACGGTTATATGTCGGGACCGCAATGTGAACTCGACTGGCACCTGCGCTACTGGAATGAAGAGATGTCGAGATTGATCGGTGTGCAACTCAGCGAAGCCGATACCATCCTGCTGGGCCGCGTTACCTATGCTGCTATGTCGCAATACTGGCCGGCGCGCGCGGCAGATCTTTCCGTGCCGCGTGAAGACATTGCCTTCGCGGAAATGATGAACCGTTATCCCAAAGTCGTTTTCTCGCGCACACAGGAATACGGCGAATGGCCCAATTCCCGTTTCGTGAAAAATGGTTTGAAAAGAGAAATAACCCGCCTCAAAGCAACTCCCGGACGCGACCTGATCGTATACGGAAGCGGAAGTCTTGTACGTACATTGATGCAGCAACGTTTGGTAGATCGCTATGTATTGTGGCTTCATCCGGTATTGCTGGGGCAGGGCAAAGCTTTGTTCCGCTATCAACCCGATATGCTCGACCTGCAACTTACCTCTACGCGTGTTTTTGAATCCGGCGTGATCGTATTATCCTATGAACGGTGTTGAAAATGCCCGCTTGATACAGTGCTTTGCCCGTTTTATCCGGATTCGGTGAGCCGGGTTTACCGAATGGCTACATTCGCGCATGGAAAGACGCTACCGGATAAAAGGTATTTGGGTATCATTGGCTGTGGCTTTAACGATATCGATGCCACGCCTGGCGGCCAACGATGGCGCTGTCACGCCGGCTCTTTTTCTTCATTCATTTCTCTATATATGGCCGTATTGTTTCCTGGCCTGGGAAATGCAGTTATTGCTGCATAAATACTGGAAGCCTGCGCGGCGCTATCTCGGTGGATTTGCCGTGATCATGGTCGTTGCCGGCATTTCCTTTTTTTATGATTTACTGTACGGGTGGTTTGTGCGGGAAGGTCTTGCAATTGATCCTGTTGAAATCATGCGGCGACGGACGGTGATCTCCGTACGTAGTGTGGTGATCAGCGTCCTTATTTATTTCCTTATCCGTTATTTTCACCTGGAAGAAGAGAAACAGCAGGCACGGGAAGAAATGGAGCAACTCCGGCAGGCACAACTGCAGGCCCGGCTCGCCTCACTAAAAGAACAACTCAGCCCGCATTTTCTTTTCAATACCCTGAATACCCTCAGCTCCCTCTCACAGGAAATGCCCGTAAAAGAATATGTTGATCAATTGGCACAGGTATACCGCTATGCGCTTCAATACCAGGACCGTGACCTGACACTGCTGCGGGACGAAATAGCTTTTATACGTGCATACCTTCATCTGTTGCAGATCCGCCTGGGTGATGCTATACAGGTAACCATTGATGTGCATGAAAAATACCAGCACCACCGGATACCTCCGTTCACCTTGCAGCTATTGGTGGAAAATGCCGTAAAGCACAATGTGACCGCTTTGCGTAAACCTTTGCCTATATCCATATCTTTCGTCGACGGATGGGTAGTTGTTTGTAATAAACTGCAGCCAAAACAATCAGTAGTACCGTCAACCGGTACGGGACTGGCCAATATTCTGCAGCGTTATCGCCTGCTTGTCGGAAAAGATATCGTTATCGAACAGACAACCGATTTCTTTATCGTAAAACTTCCATTGGCAATATGAAAGTGGTGATCATGGAGGATGAAATCCGTTCGGCAAATGAATTGCTGCACCTGCTGAAGCTGGCAGATCCGGCTATACAGGTAATGATGCGCCTCGAGTCGGTAGAGCAGGCGATGGAGTGGTTTGACGGGCAACCTTGCCCCGATCTGATCATAGCAGATATACAACTGGCAGACGGGTTATCCCTCGATGTGTTTAAACGCATTTCCTGCTCCTGTCCGGTAATTTTCTGCACAGCCTTTGATGAATATGTATTGCAGGCTTTTGATACATGTGCGGTAAGCTATCTGCTCAAACCGGTGACATTATCCAAATTGCAGGAGGCGCTCGGAAAACTGAACAATATGCGGCAGGTTTTCACTACAGGTGACCAGTGGATAAACCGCCTGCAGACGGAAATGTTTTCTACCCGGCGCAATACATTGCTGGTGAATGAGCGGGAACGCATCATACCGCTACCCGTCAGCGATATCGCTTTTTGCTATCTCACTAAAGGAACAGTACAGCTTTATGACATGCAGGGACATAACTTTTCCTACCAGTCAACGCTGGACGAAATGGAAAAGCTGCTCGATCCGGAACAGTTCTGCCGTGCCAATCGTCAGTTTATCGTTAACCGAAAAGCCATCCGCAACGCAGAACGTTATTTCGCCCGTAAACTGATCGTACGGTTGACTGTGCCAATTCCGGAAACAATCATTGTCAGTAAGGCCCGAGCAACCTTTTTTTTAAAATGGCTCCAACATTCCAGGTAGTGAATCGTCCGCTTCCCTTTCCTTGTTGCCCGCTTCCTGCAAAAGTGATTGTTTTTAAAAATGGTTATCGCCATATTGCCGCATGAATTATCGTAGCTGCCTGTTGGTGTTCAATATTGTACTCACACTGCTACTTATCTGGCTCGCCTGGTGCGGGTTAAGTTACGGGTAGCCTTTCCGGTCATTAAACGATCCGTAAACAGGCAGGTCTGATAGTTACCATCATTTTTATTGATTAAAACAAAATTTTATGCAGCAACAACGAATGAGCATTGCAACACCTTTCCGCCGGTTTTTTTTCATGATTGCTTTGTTTTTTTTAGCAGCAGGTGCCCATGCACAGGTGGACGGAGGAATGGAAGAACGTGTACGCAAACAGACCGATAATTTATACACCGAACTGCCACTGCGCGACAGTGCCCAGTACCAGGAAGTATACGATATCAATCTTAAGTATGCCGGCAAAATGCAGGAAGCTGTACAGCAGGCAGGCAGCAAAATGGCCAAACTGAAAGCCGCAAAATCCGTTCAGGCAGATAAAGATGCAGCGATGAAAAAAGTTTTGTCTGCCGAACAGTACAAAAAGTATAAAGCCATTATGGAAGAGAGAAAGGACAAAGCAAAAACCGAATGGCGTAACAGAAAAGGGTAATCAACAGGTTATGATGAAAAAATGGATAACCGGTATTCTTGTAATGCTCTCGGTGCTATATGTAGCCGGTTGTACGAGAGATGCCGATACGGCTTACACTTATTACCAGGTACTGAAAGCAGATGGTTTGAACAGAACCTATCAGTTGAACCTTCCGGCAAATTATTATACGGATGAAACAAAGAGACCGCTGTTGATCGTATTGCACGGTGCGGGTGGTAAGGCGTCCCAGGCGGCGCGCGATTATGGCTTTCAGTCAGTGGCGGATACGGCGGGGTTCATCACCGTTTATCCCGAAGGCGTGCAAAGCAACGGCCCGCTGGCACTACGTACCTGGAATGCCGGAGGCTGCTGCCATGAAGCGACTATGAACAGGATACCGGATGTTAATTTCATTCGTTTGTTGATTACTTACCTGGTGGATAACTGGCGGGTGGATGCGCGGCGCATTTATATCGCGGGCATGTCCAACGGCGGCATGATGGCTTACCGGCTGGCCTGTGAGCTATCGGACAAAATAGCCGCTGCCGCCGTGGTCAGCGGAACCGATTATACAGCCGGCTGCGCACCGGTAAGGACTGTTCCGCTGATCCATTTTCATTCGGCATTGGATACGAAAGTTCCGCCAGCCGGCGGTACCGGCCTCGGTGGTTATTATTTTCCGCCTGTTATGGACGGCCTGCAGAAATGGGTAGCATACAATCATTGTAATCCCGCCGGGGAGATCTCGGATGAGGCGGGGTATAAGCGCACCGTCTGGAAAAACCAGGAGGATACGGCTGCCATTGTGTATTACCTGACTTCGGATGGAGGCCATTCCTGGCCCGGCGGGCGTTTGCCCCACGCGCGGGCCGATCAGCCTTCGCGTGCATTAAACGCAACGGCGCTGATATGGGCTTTTTTCCGCGACCGGCATTTGCCATGAGCAAGCCCCCCGTGTATCTTTGCAACATGTCATCCGGTAATGAAAATTATTTCGCAGCAGCAATAACCGCTCACGAAAAATTGTATACCTCGCCGAAGGGATTGCGCGAGCAGCTCATGCGGGGCGCTGCTTATATCCGGATGCATTATGCAAAGCCGTTGAGTGTCGAAGACATTGCATTGGCTGCACATCTTTCTCCTTTTTATTTTATCCGCGCGTTCCGGCGCCTGTATGGCCGCACACCTCATCAATACCTGGTATCGGTGCGCATCGGTGCCGCATGCCGTTTACTGGAAAAGGGAATGCCTGTGCAGGACGTTTGTCATGAAGTGGGATTTGAAAGCACGACTTCGTTCAGCACATTATTCCGCAGGCATTATGGCTGTTCCCCAGTGCAATTTGCAGCAGGGAAACGCAAACAACCATTACCTCCCTGCAAACAATTTGAGAAAAGCAATTTTGAATAGCTCCTTTTATCTACGGTAGCCGAACTTCGGAGCTAAAATAATTCTTATGCTCAGGATCAGGCTTACCAGTGTGCTCGTTGATGACCAGGACAGGGCACTTGCATTTTATACGGAGAAATTAGGCTTTGTCAAAAAAACAGAAATTCCACTTGGCGAACACCGCTGGCTGACTGTAGTAGCTCCCGATGAGCAGTCGGGTCCCGAGATCGTACTCGAACCGGCCGGATTGCCCGAAGCAAGAACCTATCGCGAAGCGCTCGTCCGGCTGGGCATTCCTTATACAGCCTTCCAGGTAGACGATATACAGCATGTTTACACTACGTTGGTGGAAAGAGGAGTAAAGTTCACCATGCCGCCTGCCAATGCGGGTGCTGTTACTATTGCCGTACTCGACGATACCTGCGGCAACCTGATACAGATTTTCCAGATGAATTGATCAGAGCATCGACGGTTTGTGACGCGTGAGTTCATGCGCATTGCGCGCAAAGTGTGAGAAGTCCGTATAGCCCGCTTGCCTGTAAGCGTAATTGCTGCCGTGTTGCCGGTAGGCCTGCAGCGCCCGGCGGAACCGCAGCAGCTTATAACATTGCCGCGGCGAATAGCCGAGCACCTCGCGGAAGTAACGGTTCAAAGTTGGTATCGACAGGGCAAGGTGTGCCGCCAATTCCGGTGTGCCCGCGTCGCTCGCATTGTTCATCCGGCGCAATGCCTGTTGCACAAGTATAGTTTTAGCAGGAAGGGGCCGCGCGTTCAGTTTTTCCGCCAGGTAGTTTTCCGCCACAACAATGCGTTGTTGCATAGAAGGTCCGTTAAGCAGGGCTGCAATAAATTTATTGGGGAAATAATTTTCCGCGGGCAGGTGATTGTTCTGCAATTGAGCAGGCTTCATTCGCAGCAGATGAGCAAGCACACCGGGCTGAAACTTGATGCTAAATTCATGGGCTTCTTTTGTATAAAAAGCTTTTCCTGCGTGCGTAAGCGATCCGTATATCCGCGGACCGTTTAATAAAGAATGTTTACCGGTAATAGCGGTGAAGCTGCGCCTGGTTTCCTGCAAGGGTACCGCGAGCAGTGTATGCAAGCCGGGAAGCGCAGTCAATGCGCCATCTTTACCCGGCTTTTCGATTTCGAAATAATAGCTGACAATCTCTGCCAATGCCGGTGACGGTTCACTGACGGTGATAAAAGGAGGGACTTCGTTTTCAAATATGACTTTTCCGTTGAGCATCCTGCGCGGTAAGATGGCAAAGATACTCCAATCCCAATCCACTGATCAGCGTGCGTTGTTTCTTGTCCTGCAAAAGCAAAGCACTCCAATCTGTAAAGCCACCGTCGGCTATTTCTATTTCGTTCCCATCAATCTTAATACATACTTTGAACTGACAGCCCTTGTAGTAGTCGTGCGGTGAATCGGTGTTGATTAAATCCACCGGTGTCGATTGACTGGTTGCCATAAAATCAGCACATGCTTTGGTCAGTCGTTCTGCATGATCGATGTTGTTCCGGATGATCAGCTTGAAACGTGTAACGGGGTTGCCGGTTTGTTGTAGAAAATCTGCCAGCAACTGCAGATGTAGTAGCAATGATTGTTTTTCAAAAATAAAATCCCCCTTATCGGGTCCTGCAGATAAAAGGCATCCGGCGAGGAAATGAGGCGAATGGCCTTTAACGGCACTAAGCGGCGTGCGCAGCAAACGTGCTGCCGTTGCATAATGACGCATCTCCTTTCGCTGCGCGATGGAAGCATCGTGCAGCGCCATCGAGTTGGTGGCATCCGCCAATACTTCCGTTTGGCGAAGAGCTGTTAATATTTTGTGTTGATGAACGGGTCCCATAAGGGAACAAGTTCCCGCTGCGGCGGCGGTTGACAGTTCAATAAGAGCTATTTGTTTCTGTGCAGCCATTTCCAGGAAATCCATTTCCAATCTTCTTAGCCGGAGCAGGTCTGCGCACGAAGGTTGAACCAGCCGGTTGTTTTTGTACCTGCGCAACAAGTCTGCCGGCGTTTCTTGTTTCAATCGCTGAGAAAATACTTCCAGCAGCAAACTATTGAGCGAAGAACCGTCGAGTTGGTTAACCAGGAAATCGATGATGGCCGGTGTGCTTTCTTCGCCTGCCAGTCTTTGTATCCAGTTATTGTCCGTCTTGCCTGACATACGCCGTTTTTAGTAAAGTAAAGACATGTTCATCGAGTAACACATCGTGTTTGATAATGGACTGCCGGAAAACGGCCTCTTTCGTAAACCCGGCTTTTTCCAGGATGCGCATGGAAGCGGGGTTGTTGCCGAACACACCCGCGAAAAGACGAGTGAGTTTTGTTTCGGTAAAAGCAAAATGCACCAATTGCTGAACGGCCATCGTTCCGTAGCCTTTTCCCCAAAATGGTTCTCCGATCCAGTAACCGATTTCACCACTTGCCCGGTGAATATCCTGCTGCGGCTGCACGCTTCCCACACCGATAAACTCACCGGCAACATGAAGCGCGAAGCAATGCCCCATGACATTGTTCTGCGCGAGCTGCAAAAATGTGTTTGCGTCCTGTATTGTATACGGATGGGGAAACACATCTTTCAGGTAACGGGCTACCTCGGTATTATTGGCCAACGCCTGCAATCGATGCGGATCGGCGGTACTGATGGGAAGAAGACGCAGCATGCCCAAAGCTCGGAATAAAACCAGGATGACAACGTGTAAAAAACGATCAAAATACAACGGCGAAGCCGACCGGAAGATTGTATTTTTGAAAACCACCAATCTGTTAACCATGGATCGCCCTCAGTCCATAGATGCCACGCCGCTACTACAGGTACTGTCCTGCCTGCACCCTTTGACCAAAAGAGTGGAAGACTACCTGTGCAATCACGTTCGCCCGATGAAGGTCAAAAAAAAGAAATTGTTGCTCAGGGAAGGCACGATCTGTAATAATGTTTATTTCATCCGTAAAGGTGTTGTCCGTGGTTTTACTTTCGAGGGGCAGCGGGAGATCACGACCTGGATATCCACGGACAATGAATTGGTCACTTCTATTCCGGCATTGGACGAGCCGGTTCCTTCTCTCGATAATATACAGGCAATTGAAGATTGCGAGCTGTTGATGTTGAGTTTTGAAGAACTGAACTGGTTGTATGAGCACTATCCCGAATTTAATTATGTCGGGCGAAAACTGGTGCAGCGGTATTATGGTGATGCGGAAAGGAGGGCGTATCTGGCGCGATTGAATAATGCAGAAGACAAATACCGTTATTTTCTTGGCCGGCATGAAGCGCTTTCTACAAGGGTGCCGTTGCGGTATATAGCATCCTATCTGGGTATTACATTGGAGACGCTGAGCCGTGTGAGACGGCGTTTTGCACGTGCTCCGGAGGTTGTTCCGGCAAAAACGGGAAAGAAAAAGATTGACAGAAGTCAAATTATCTATTAAGTGTAAATACTTATTAAAATAAATGTGTTTACCCTTGTAATGTCAATAGGGGCGGGTGTTTGCGCGGCAAACCGCTTGATTAAAAGCAACTTCTCCGGTTGTCTGCTCTCCGCGCAGCGCTTGATGCAATCATAAAATCTATATTTTTTTGTTTCCCTGCTTGTCCTTCGGGAGATCCAGTTTTGCATGAAAATGCCCCGGACCATATCATCTTTTTTATGCAGCCCTTCAATATTCTTCGAAGCGGGCGATAGAAAAATATATGCCTCCATTTCAAATAAGTTGTTACCCACTAACAACGATCCCTCTTTTGCAGCCACCAGTACGGTCTGCGGTTACCATTTTTTCTGTGAAAGCAGTAACAGCATGAACTCCACCTTTCCTGCTGCTTTGGTAACAGTTGCCTGTATGCCGTTGTCTGTTGCAGACGAAGGGAAAGCCCTTGGTTATTCTTCTCCTGGTTTGTTTGCCGCAACCGCCTTCACCTGCGGAAGCCATTACGTTATTGTCAATTTACCCGGCCTCGTTTGTACGCCGGTGCCGTCTGTCAATCGTAAAAATAAAAGCGAACAAATTGTGCAGGGAAAAACCAGGCTGTCCTTTACAGCAGTAATGAGGAACTGCTTGCGGTAAACCCGTTCGCAGTTCTTCCTGCAAAGGGCTTGAGAAAAAGAGAACTTTGCGGTCAATTGCTTTTAAGATTGTGCGCAGGCATGCGCCGCGTTTAACAGGAACGCCAGGAAGGGCTCGCGAAAGCGGGCCTTTCTTTTTCAAGTCAAAATTCAAAAGTCAAAAAGGGTGAATGGTGAATCGTGAATAGGTCAATAAGTGAAGGCCGTTGTGCATAGTCAGAACCTAAAACGGCTGTTTCCTTAAAACTTATTACTGAACACTTACCACTTAATACTTATTACGGCTGTTTTCGTTAACCGAAAAGTCCGTTTCGTTAAATCACCGTGTGCAACCGGTAGCTGCCTGGATAGTTTCGTGCTTCAAAAACCAACGACATGAAGCACTATTACCTTACCGCACTATTATTTATCTGCCTTTGCCGGGCAATCGTATCTCCGGCGCAGGGCATCCATCAGCTCTGGGGCGTTACCAGTTCCGGTGGAACCGATGACAAAGGGACCATTTTCTCAACACGTTTCGATGGCACGGGCCAACGCGTTCGTCACCATTTTAATTTTATCAACGCAGGTATCTTTCCGGATTATTTTCAACAGCCTGTTCTTTACAATGCCAGGTTGTATGGCATGCTACCCTCCGGAAACTTAGGATTTCCGGTGATCTTCGTTTTTGATCCGGCATCTGCACAATACCAGGGTGCCGCCAACCTGATTGACATCGGTGGAAAAGGAGCGCTTGGCTCGCTTACACTTTTCAATGAAAAATTGTACGGGGTGTGTGCGCGGGAAAATAATACCAATGGCGGCTTTATTTTTGAGTTCGACCCGGCCAATAATAAGTTGGTAAAAAAAGTAAGTCTCGCCAATACGCTGAACGCGGAGGCCATTAGCAGTGTTGTTGTGATCAATAACAAGTTTTATGGGTTAACAAAAAACGGTGGCGCCAACGATCGGGGAATGTTATATGAGTATGATCCAGCCGCCGGCACGGTTGTCAACAAGCATAGCTTTGCGGCCCCTTCACAGATCGAACAATCATTTCTGACTACATTCAACAACCGTATTATCAGCGTTATACCAAATGGTGGAAGCGCTGGTGCAGGATTGCTTTTTGAATACAATCCCGCGACACAAACTTTTGCTAATCGCAAGGAGTTTACGCAAGCGGGTGAGTATACGCCATCAGGGCCGCTGTCCTTTTACAACGGATTACTGTACGGCGTTACGCAGGATGGGGGTGATCAAAACCGCGGGGTGATTTTTGATTATAATCCGGCTACGTTCGTCTACACCAAAAGAGTTTCTATAACAACAGCAGCCGGCATAAATAGCTGCAGCGGTCTTACACTTGTGGGCGACAGGTTTTACGGGTCCTCCGGCGACGGAGGCATTGACGATCACGGGGTGTTGTTTGAGTACAATCCGGCAGGTAATGTGTTAACTCCTAAAATGCAATTTGACTGGTCTGAGGGCGCGGATCCGCTGGGAGGAATGATTCTTCATAACGGCAGGTTGTACGGACTTACTAATCGCGGCGGCCAGTACAGCCAGGGTACATTGTTCGAGTACAATCCCGCGACAGATGTTTACCAGAAAAAAGTGGATCTCGGTGGTGTGATCGCGGGTGACCCTTCAGGCAACCTTGCAAGAGTCGATAACAAACTTTTTGGTGTCGCGGCGGAAGGAGGAACCAATGGTCTTGGTGTTATCTATGAATATGATCTTTTGAGCAAAGCGTTTACTACACGATACAGTTTCAGCGCAGCGACCGGGTATTATTCAACCAACCTCTTCAGCTACCGGGGCATGACACTCTTTGGCAACAAACTTTACGGCGTTACTTCACATGGAGGCGGAGAAGACAGGGGCGTATTATATGAATTTGATCCGCAGACGGGCGTTTATACTCCCAAAGTGGATTTGTCAAGCGCGGGAGTAGCCCGTTTCACCTGGGGACCACTTTGTGTCTTCAATAATAAACTATACGGGGTTGCCGCCCGCAGTCATGAAAACGGAGGAGGTGTTTTGTTTGAGTACGATCCGGCAACCAATGCCTATGCTGAAAAAGTAATATTCTCCGGTGCGTTGGGAGATCAGCCTTATGGTGGTCTTACCGTTTACAACAACCGGCTTTATGGCACCACCCGTGTTGGCGGAAGTTTCGGTCACGGAACATTGTTTGAATACAACCCGGCTGTTAACGGTATTATCAAACGTCATGATTTTACCGGCGACGATGGCAGTGAAAACCTGGCAGCATTAGTGGTATATAACAATAAGCTGTACGGAAGTACACGCTTTGGAGGCACTGATCAGACAGGTGTGATTTACGAATACGATCCGGGAACATTCGTGGTGACTAAGAAGGTTGACCTTGGAGGAGATAAGGGGCGTACCTCCTTTGCACCGCTGACCGTGATGGAAAATAAATTATATGGATTTACGCGTGTATTGGGCCCTGCACCGGAACATAGAGGCGTGATGTTCGAATATGATCCGGCAACCAATGGCTTCATCAACCGCGTTAATTTCGATGGAGCCAACGGTGCCTTGCCGGGCTCGGTGAAAGCAGATCCTGTTCCCGCACCAACTGCCGAAGGACTTCCGGGCTCCTGCACTGCCGCCACAACTGCGGTGATCAATACCACCAATGCAAACAAATGGGTAGCTTTTACCAATACCACGGGTGAAGCCGTTGCTGAGATTAACGCAAACGGAAATGTATTGGGTACGGTGTCCATTACTTATTACGTACACAACGGTCCTGTACGGAAAGATGGCCTCAACAACCTTTACCTCGACAGAAACATCGCGATACGTTCGCAGTTTGCACCGTCGTCGCCCGTGTCCGTGAGGTTGTATATCCGTAAAACCGAATTCGAAACGTTGAAGAATACCGCCGGCTCGGGCATTGTCGGTCCCGGTGATCTGGCGGTATTCCGCAACAGTGATAACTGCTCTCCCTTCCTGAATGCTCCGGCCACACAGATAAGTTCATCGGCAGGAACATGGGCTAACGATTATGTGTATACGATAAATGTGAATGAATTTTCCTCCTTCTATTTCAGCACGCGATCGCTTACCACACTTCCCGTGCGTATGCTTTCGTTCGAAGGGGAAAAACAAACCGTATCTAACAGGCTTACCTGGAAAGCGGCCTGTACGGAAAACGTGGATTTTACCATACAACGCAGTACGGACGGCCTGAACTTTACCGACATCGGTATGGTGATGGCATTTGCACAGGATTGTAACAGTCCGTTCAATTTTGAAGATGCAACACCTGCGGTACGGTCTTATTATCGTCTGAAGATGAAAGAACAAAGCGGAACCGTCACTTATTCTTCAGTTATTCTTCTCGACAGAACTGCAGCATTGGCAAAAGAGGTTAGAATAAGTCCGAACCCGGCATCAGGCGATGCGGTGATCCGGATCACCAGCGAGCGGCCAGGTGTGTTCACCTACCAGGTTGTTGATATGGCAGGACGTGTATTGCAGCAGGGCAAACGGCAGGTGCAGGCGGGAATAACATTACAATCGTTGCAGTCCGGCCATCTTCCGGCAGGTGTATACCAGGTGGTGTATATGCTGAATGAAGAGCGGGGAGCGGTCAGACTGCTTCGGCAATAGTGCAGTGTGTACTATCAGGCCTCCGTATTCTTACGGAGGCATTTTTTTTAATAAACGTGAGGAATAATTTGAAGATTTGATAATTTGAAAGTTGAGGTCTTGAGGTAATGGCGCGGGATTATCCCGCAGCAACTATCCTCAAATCTTCAAATTAGCTACTGAGCGATCACCACTTTCTTTGTTTCAATAAGTTCGCCGTTGGCTCGTAGCGCGCCCACGAAGTAAGTGCCCTGGATCGGAATGTAGAGCGGAATGACGTTGCGGCCATTGACTTCTTCACGGCGGATCAACTGACCGGCTGCATTCCAGATGATGAGCGACTTCGCGTGCAACTCATTATTGATCGTTACCTGGAAATGACCACTGGATGGATTTGGCCACAACAGGATGCTGTACAGGCCCGGCTTACCCGTAACGGCTACCGTATCCGAATACCAGAGGGATGCGTCGTGGTTGATGATGCGCAGACGGTAATAACTTATGCCGATGTAACTATTCGGATCAACCGTTTGATAGGAGAGCTGGCTGAAGCTGTAACCTCCCGGCGCCTGGCTGGACAAGCTGCCTACAGGCGTAAAATTGCTTTCAGGACTCAGTCTTCTTTCCACCACAAACGACTGCACATTGATTTCCGGGTTGGTGTGCCAGTAAACGCTCACACGATCTGCGTCGATGCGATAGGCATTGAAGCGGAGTTTGGTTTCAGGCGTATAGGTGGGCTGGCCGGTTAATTTGGTAAAGAAACTGCTGTTGGAGAAGCTGAGACCAAATCCGCGTTCATTGGTGTAACTGTTCGTGATAACACTGCTGCTGGTAATATAACCACCACTTCCGGGAGCGGGATTGGCTGTCGTGTCCCAACGCCCGTTTACAAACTGGCTAACATATGCTTTGTCGCGCATCAGGGTGTAATAGCCGCCTTCATCCTGTTCCCTGTGTTGTAATACCAATCTGATGCTGTCTTCTCCGGGATAATTGCGCCGTCCCAACTGCCATGTTTTATTAACGGATTCGATTACGCGCATGTTGCCACTTACGGCCTGCGCACGAACGCTGTCGAATACCGTCGCAAAAAAATCATCACCGCGGTCGCTGTAGTTCTGTATGGCGGCAGGTGTATAGGCATAGTCTTTACTGCCGAGCGGAAAGGCCACCAATCCGTCGGAGCTGCGGATATTTTCACGCAGTAGTAGTCCTTTGTCTGCAGCATTGCCGGTAACGAAATAGCGGCTTGAATCATAGCCGGTAAGAATACCCGGATTATTGTTTCCCAGTACCCACACATGCTCTTCCAGGTATACGCGCCCGCGATGGAAATCGAAGGCGTTGCGGCTTCGCACGTTGCCGTTGATAAGTTGCACGCCGAAAGGATTATCGAGTTGGAACCGCCCGAATGAAGGTCCCTGACGCGTGGCGGCGTTGTAGCCACCGATAAGCTGCTGGCGATGATTATTATTTAAAAAACGGATCCAACCGCCTTCGCCATCTACACCGGTACCATTATCTGACTCATCGGTGATGCGGGCACCTGGATCATTCTGCCAGATCTGGCCTAAAAAGTTAACCGTTGCCAATCGTCCCACACCTAAATTTCCATTTAAGATAACGTTGGAAAAAATGGCGGATGAATCTCCTTTAAAAAATACCTGCGCGGATTGCGGTACATAAAATCCCTGCTGCGCACGCAATGACAAGCCCGATGTTATGGTAAGTAACAGCAAGAAGAGACGATATCGTTGCCGGCGTTTCAAATTAGTTGCCTTCTACCCGCAGGAATATTTTTGTTGTTGTTGACGTATGCGCTTCCAGACCTTCCGTGTTGCCACCGATGAGGATGCCGGTGGTTTTACTTTCCACTATCCGCAACACTACTTGTGAAGCGGTATTGCTGACAATTGTTGCAATAGGTGCGTTCGTTACATCTGTACCGCCTTTGGCCGTGGCCGTGATCGCAAGAATACTCGTGAAGCCAATGTTTGTGGGAAATGTAACGGTGATGACGCCGGTAGCCGTGTTGTCAATTTCAGCTACCCATATTTTGGTAACGGCGTCGACTGTTGCGGTGCCGGTACCACTGTAATAAACAGGAGCTTTTGCCCTTACCACATTTCCGGAGGCATCTACACCTAATACGGCAGCACCTGTTGTGGCGGACGAGCTATTGGTCAGATTTTCCAACCTCAGTCCGGAGGTACCCGAAGTGCCGGTACGCACATGCAGCAATGTCGCCGGTGAGGTAGTGCCAATGCCTATGTTGCCGCTGCCATCGATCCGCATTCTTTCATTGGCATTGGCATATCCTCCCGTGAAAAACCGGAGGTTTCTGCCGCTCGTTGCATTACCGATTACGAAGTCGTTACCTGTACTATAGAGATAGGCATTGTTGCTGCCACCCACGATGGGATAGGTTGTGTTGGTGAACCCGCTCGAGTTGATGCCCATGTCGATAAAGTTGGCCGTTTCGCTGCCATTATCCGCCGTGGCTACTACATCCGAACTGGCGGTGGTACCGGCAGATTTATTCTGGATATTCAACTGGAGGTAATTGTTGATGGAACCTCTGGCGGATATCAGGTTGTAAGAGGTAGTGGTGCCGGCATCGACCAGCAGCTTTTCAGGATTGGTACCGTCGAAGCTGCCGCCACCGAGACTCATGCGTCCACTTTGCACCCTTAGCATTTCAGAAGTAGTAGCCGTAGTGCTGTTATAACTTCTGAAAAGTACAGGCTCATCTCCTTCGTCGCCCGTTATGATTTCGAAGCCGCCCGAATTGGAAGTGCCCAATGCGCCAAACTCGATATAGTCCGTGCCGGCAGCACTCGCCTTGAAGCGAAGGTTGCCATTGGCATCGATAAATATTTTCGGTTTATATAGATTGGCGCCCGGTGCTTCAAATTGCAATGCGCTCCGCAGCAACGTCACTTTTTCGTTGTTGTCATTGTAATCTGCATAAGACTGCGTCAATCCTAACGATTGCCTTCGTCCCATACTCATATACGTGCTGCTGTTGGATTTCAGGAACAGCGGTTTGTCGTCTGTTGTGCCTATAAAGTTAACCGTTGTGTCAGTGCCTGCATTGCCGGTTGTTTTCCACGTACTGGCCAGTGCTGCCGATGAGGCCAAAGCATTCCAGTAACCATTGCCGCGTATCATCAGTTGCCTGGATGGCTGGTGAAAGATCACCATGCCATCGGGCGGACTAAGACTGTTGATAAGACTGGTGTCTGTGATCCGTGGAAGCAGTAACCCCTGGTTGTCGGATTCCAATTCAAGGATAGCCGACTTCTGGAGGTTAAGAGGCTGTTTGCCCAACCGCAATTGTTGTGCACGCACGGCTGTTGTAAGCACAAGCATACATAACACCACTCCTGCATAATAGACTTTATGCATGATTCAGGAGTTAACGTGAGTAAACTTATTTCTTGATCACATACCAGTTGCTGCCGTCTGTCTGCAGCGTCACATAAGTCCAGTCGTTATAGATCACATAGTTACTGCCTCCGTCGATCGTTGCGCTGGTGGGTGTGATGGTAAGCTGGTTATCGATGCCGCCATTACCGATTTTCTTGATCGTATAGATACGGCCGGCAATACCCGATGCAGCAGGCAGGCTGATAGTAATAGCGCCTGATGAGGTATTGGCCAGTACGGTATTGTCCGTTGCATTAATGGTATAGTTGCCGGTAACCGTCCGGATGGCAAGCGCGAGCGATCCATCTACCTGCATGGTGGAGTTAGCCGCACCATTGTTACCAACTAATACGGTTTTTGCAGCGGTTAAGCTGTCGGCAAAATGTTTACTACCCGAGAAGTTTTGCGCACCGGTTGTTACCACACCACGGTTGCTGTTGCTCGCATCGGGAACGTTCAGGTAGATGGAGTCTGTGCCATTGGTGGATACGGTCAGATCGGTACCGGTATTACGAAAGGCAATGTGTTGTGCTGTGTCGCGATTGTTATTGATGCTGCGGATGGCATTGCCGAACGCGGATGAACTTACCTGTCGTTTTTGTACCACGCCATTGTTAATCACCAGCACAGAGTCTGCACTGTTGTTGTTGGCAACCGAATTAAGCGTCAGTGTCCCGTTAGCCGTTACGTTGTTGGCAAATGTTTTATCACCGCCGAATGTTTGTGCACCGGCTGTTACAATACCCGGATGTGTGGCATCGGCCGGATGCAGGATGATGGTACGTGAAGTAGTGTCGGCAGAAATGGTAGCGCCGTTTACATCGGGAGTGGAAGCTACAGCTCCGATGGTGATGGTTTGTACCGCGCTCTGGATTTTATTCCAATCGGCCAGTGTCAGAAAACCGTAAGGCTTGGTAGGCGATGCGCCGTTTTGTACAGGCAGGTAGATAGCGATAGTGCTGTCAGCGTCACGGTTTTGAATAGCAACCGTATCCGTTGTTGTATTGGCTGAAGCTGTAATGCTCAGTGCATGGCGTTGAATACCGTTGATGGCGCTGATGGCATTGGTAAAGGCGGCAGAAGACATGGTGCGTTTGTGAACAGAACCATCTGCTGCGAGCACCAATACCTCAAGTTCGTTTGTGCCGTTGGCCAGCGCAGGAAGTTTTACATCACCATTTACCTGCAACATGGCTGTAGGTGCGTTGGTGCCGATACCGATCTTACCATCGGAGCTGATGCGCAAACGCTCGGCATTATTTGTTTTCATGACCAATGGCTTGCCGTCTACTGTTCCAAGAAAGTTGAGGGTAGAATCGGTACCGCTGTTGCCGGCGAGCGACCAGTTGGCAGCGGCTTCGCCCAGATCCGCGATCTTTTTCCAGTGACCGTTGCTGCGCAGACGGAGACTGTTGTCACTGTTCAGATAAATGATCATACCATCCGGTGGCGTGAGTGCATTGATAGCAACTGTGTCTGCCAGACGCGGAAGCAGCAGACCCTGACGGGTACTTTCTAATTCGAGAATGGATGATTTCTGGATGGATGTAGGGTTGTCGCCTACTTTTAATTGCGCCCGGGTGATGGTGCTGAGGCCCAGGAATAGCAGCAGTGTTGCCAGCGTTTGCACGCGGCGGGTAAAGTTGAATTTCATAAAATCGGGTTTAGAAGCAACTCCGTCTTCTCTACGGTTATGCTTATGGTACTGGAAAATATTGAACGCAAAGAAATAGCACTGTCCGTTTTTGGAAAGTAGTAAGCGTTGCTGATTTTGCGTAGCGCTTTAACTACACCAAAAATTGCGACAGATCAATATGTTACGGGAATATACTTAATCCTGTTCTGTGAGGTAACGCCATCCCTGCCGCCGCAACATGGCCGGCAGATGTTTTGCCATGATCATGATCAATATTGCCGAAGTAATTTGTACAGGAATCGCTATGAATACGGACCATGTTTGCAGCCAATAGGCCTGCAATAAAAACAATCCGTGAATGACACAAAGTAAACGCGTTGCATTGGCATGACTGATACCCTGATCTGTAAGCAGGTGATGCAAATGGGTGCGGTCAGCAGAGAAAGGCGGTCTGCCTTTCAGCATACGCAATGAGCATACACGTACCATATCAACAGCCGGCAACAATACCAGGCCCGTCATCAATGTCAATGGTTGCGGCAACAGATTACTGTGTGCAGGCACAACATTGGTAAGTCGTATTCCCAATACTGCAATCACGAATCCGATCACCAGAGAACCCGTATCTCCCATGAATATGCGTGCAGGATTCAGGTTGAAATAAAGAAAACCGAGTACACCACCAGCCAATGCCATCGCGGCACAGGCTCCTGCATAATCCTGTGCACGGAAAAGGAACAACGACAATATCGATAAACTCATGAAGGCAATGCCTCCTGCCAGTCCATCAATGCCATCGATCAGGTTGAATGCATTGGTAATGCCTGTTATGAAAAAGATCGTAAGTACATATTGAACCATCAACGGCAGTTCGCCATCATCGAACCATGCACCTAATGTCCGGATACGAAAACCTGCCACTGCAATCATGGCGGCAATGCCTGTCTGCACCATTAGTTTGTATCTGGCAGAAAGATCGCGCTGATCATCGGCAATGCCCAAGGCTGTCAGTAATACAACGGTCAAAAGAAAAACGGATGCGGTGATGCTGTCAGGCGTGGTACCCCAGAGCAACAAGGCAGGAATGAATGCAGCTACTATGGCCAGCCCGCCCATTGTCGGAATCGGTGCTGCATGCAATTTGCGCGCGTCAGGCATATCGTACAAACGATAACGCCGCACCAGGTAAATGACCACTGGAATAAAAAGTAAGGACAGGACAAATGCCGTTAGAAAACTGAGCAGGAGCCGGTCAGTGGGAGCAGGGAATAAATCCCCGGCCTGAAGCAGGTAGTAACTGGTATTCATAAATGGTTTTTCAAACGATCCGTTGGTTCTTGAGCGTAAAATAGAGACAAAATTCTGGAACTGCAATACCCTGATCCGGTCAAAATTTACCGCCATAAAGCTGCGGTATTCATGTCATTCCATCTGCACGGCGTATTTTTGGGATTATTACTGTCCATGATTTCATCCGAGCAGCACATACTTGCCAGTCCGGTGGATTACCTCAAAGGCGTTGGGCCTCAGCGGGGTGAGATGCTGAAGAAAGAACTGAACATTTTCACGTTCGGCGATTTGCTACACCATTTCCCCAACAGGCATATTGACCGCACCAAGGTATCTGCCATTGCTGATATCAGTCCCGACACCGACTATATCCAGGTGGCAGGCGTGCTCGTGCGCAGCGAAGTGATCGGGGAAAAGCGAAACAGGCGGCTGGTAGCCGAACTGCGCGACAAAACCGGGAGCCTCGAACTCACCTGGTTCCAGGGCGTCACGTGGGTGCAGAAGATGCTGGAGCCCGGGCAGTCTTATCTCGTTTATGGAAAAGTGGGATTTTTCCTTGGCCGCCCGCAGATCGTGCATCCCGAAACCGAAAAATGGACGCCGCAAAAAAAAGAAGGGCAGGCCTGGCTCGAACCCGTTTATCCCACCACTGAAAAATTAAAAGCCCGCAGTCTGGGCGGACGGCAACTCGGCAAGATTACCCAGGTTTTGCTGGCACAATTGCGGGAGCGGGATATTCCCGAAAACCTGCCGGCCTCCATGCTCAGCAAACTGCGGTTGCCATCCAGGTTCCGCGCCTATCAGGACATCCATTTCCCTACATCGCCGAAGGCCTATGCCGATGCATTACGCCGGTTGAAATTTGAAGAATTGTTCCTGGCGCAACTGCGGATGAACCTGCTTCGTTCCGAACGGCACCGCTATTCGAAAGGAGTGGTGTTTGACCAGGTAGGCGAACATTTCAACAGATATTACCACGAGTTTCTGCCCTTCGCATTAACCGGTGCACAAAAAAGAGTATTGAAAGAGATCCGGCAGGATACCGCGCGTGGCAGGCAGATGAACCGGTTGTTACAGGGAGATGTGGGCAGTGGTAAAACGATCGTGGCATTGCTGACCATGTTACTGGCCCTCGACAACGGCTACCAGGCTGTGCTGATGGCGCCGACCGAAATCCTGTCCAGACAACATTACGAGACCATCAGCAAACAATTGGAAGGAATGGATATTCCCGTCCGGCTGCTGACGGGTTCGGTAAAAGGCAAAGAACGGAAAGAAATACTGGCAGGTCTTGCATCGGGAGAAATAGCTTTACTGATCGGCACGCACGCAGTTATCGAAGACAAAGTGCAATTTCATCGCCTTGGTCTCGTTATTATAGACGAACAGCACAGATTTGGGGTTGAGCAACGGGCACGTATGTGGAAAAAGGCGGTTTTGCCCCCGCACGTGCTGGTGATGACTGCCACACCGATTCCCCGGACGCTGGCCATGACAGCCTACGGCGACCTCGATTACAGTATAATTGACGAATTACCGCCCGGGAGGCAACCAATTACCACGGTTCATCGTTATGAACATGATCGCGGCCGCGTGATGGACTTTATTAGAGCCGAATTAGAATTGGGGCGACAGGCATACATTATTTTCCCGCTGATCGAAGAAAGCGAGAAACTTGACTACGAAAACCTCATGCGCGGATATGAGACGGTAAAATCTTATTTCCCCGAGCCGAAATTCTGGATCAGCATGGTGCATGGCCGTCAGCCCGCCGATCAGAAAGAATGGAACATGCAACGTTTTGTTTCCAATGATACTCAGATCATGGTATCGACCACGGTGATCGAAGTAGGCGTGAATGTGCCGAATGCTTCGGTGATGGTGATTGAAAGCACCGAAAAATTTGGTCTTTCCCAATTGCACCAGTTACGCGGAAGGGTAGGACGCGGAGCGGAAAAAAGCTATTGCATCCTTTTAACCGGACAAAAATTGGGAAAAGATGCACGCGAGCGCATCAAGATCATGGTGAGCACCAGCAACGGATTTGAGATTGCAGAAAAAGACCTGGAATTGCGCGGCCCCGGCGATATAGAAGGCACAAGACAAAGCGGCATGCTGCCGTTCAGGCTTGCCGACATTGTACAGGACCGGCCGATACTGGAAGCCGCCAGAGCAATGGCCATCGCCATCGTGGAAGAAGACCCCGAACTTGTTTCGGCAGAAAATTTGCGGCTGAAAGAATTCCTGACAGCACAGAAGGGTAAGACGCCGTGGAGCAGGATATCTTAACATAAGATTTGGAAGCCCGAACTCGAATATTTTCGTTAATTTAATGATACAAACTTTTACCCTGAAACAGCTCAGTCTATTCCTTGCGTCCATCCTGGTTGCCACCGCCTGCTTTTCTCAGGAATATGGCAATATTGAATTTGTACAGAACAAAGGTCAATGGGACAAGCGTGTATTGTACATGGGCCAGGTCAGCAATGGTGCTTTTTTTCTGCGCCGCACCGGGTTTACCGTAAGCCAGTACAATCAGGCCGATTACGACAAGTTGCAGGAAAGTATGCACGGAGTGCCGCACGACGGAAAATCGGTGCTCAGCGACAAGGTTACCCTGCGCGGCCATGCTTACCATGTGGACTTTGTAGGAGCAAATACTGCCGCACAAACACAACCGGATAAAGCGCTTCCTACTTACAACAACTATTTTATCGGTAATGATCCCGCCAACTGGGCCTCGGATTGTAAAGTTTACCAGGCCATTCAATACCAGAATATTTATCCCGGCATCGATGTTCGCTATTACACCGAAAATGGTGTACTGAAATATGACATCATTGCTGCCGCCGGTGCGGATCTCAATCAGATTGTATTGAAATATGATGGCGTTGACGGACTGGAAGTGAAAAATAAAGAACTCATCGTTCGTACTTCCATCGGCGATATGAAAGAATCTGCGCCTTACAGCTACCAGATCGTGAATGGGGTGAAGAAGGAAGTAAGCACGCGTTACGAAGTAAAAGGCAATACCGTACGGTTTAATATCAAAGGCTATGACCCGAAATCACCGCTGGTGATCGATCCGAGCCTGGTGTTCTGTTCTTATAGCGGCAGCCGCGTAGATAACTGGGGTTTTACGGCGACCTACGGTCCTGACGGAGCTTTCTTTGGTGGCGGCATCGTATTCGGTTCGGGCTTTCCTACTTCCGCAGGTGCCTTTCAGCAAATCTTTGCCGGGGGTACAGCAGCAGACGGCACGGCCGGTTTCGATATGGGCATTATCAAACTTACACCTAACGGCTCCAACAGGGTGTATGCAACTTATATCGGCGGACGTTCGCACAACGAACAACCGCATAGCCTGATCGTTGACGGACAAGGTAATTTGGTGCTGGCAGGACGTACGCATTCTACCGACTATCCGCTGATGCCTAATGATGCGACCAGTGTCATCGGCCGTGGTGGCGGTTATGATATTGTAGTAACAAAACTGAGCCCTGATGGTGGATCACTTGTTGCGTCAAAACGCATTGGTGGCACCGGCGATGATGGCGTGAATATCCGCCCCAACCGCTCCGGAGCTCAATCACTGTTGCGTAACTATGGTGATGATGGCCGCAGTGAAGTAATTCTGGATGCGGCCGGTAATGTGTACGTGGCTTCCTCTACACAATCTTTATCCGCAAATCCCGCTGACCGTTTTCCGGCAACAGCCGGCTTCGGCCCTGCTCCGCGCGGAGGATTTCAGGATGCCGTGCTCATGAAATTTGATCCGAATCTGAACATGACGTTTGCCGGATTTTTAGGAGGTTCACAAAATGATGCCGCATATGTTTTGTCACTGGCACCAAGTGGTGAAATATTTGTAGCAGGAGGCACCGAGAGTGGCGACTTTACCGGCATTACACCTGGTACGATCGGCACCGCTCTATCTGGTACCATTGATGGTTATGTGGCGGTGGTAAGCAATGACGGTTCATCGTTGTTGCGCGCTACCTATATCGGCACAAGCGGTGTGGACCAGGTATACGGTATACAATTCGATCAGGACGGATTTCCTTATGTGATGGGAACAACGACCGGCACATGGAATGTGATCAATGCCGCCTATTCGAATCCCGGATCAAAACAATTCATTGGAAAACTACAACCCGACCTTTCGGCCTACGTTTATTCCACTTGCTTTGGCAATGTGGTTGACCGTCCGAATATCTCTCCGACAGCCTTCCTGGTAGACAGGTGTCAGAACGTATATGTGTCCGGGTGGGGTGGAAATATCAGCGCAACGGCATTCCCTTTTCTTGCGGGCACAGCGAACAACATGCCGGTGAAAAATGCGATCAATCCACCCGGCCGCTCAGGATCTACCACCGACGGACAGGATTTCTATTTCTTCGTATTGCAACGCAATGCAACAGACTTTCTTTACGGCGGGTTCTTCGGACAGCTCAATGGTCAGTTCAGCGATCACGTGGATGGAGGTACCAGCCGCTTCGACAGAAACGGCGTGATCTATCAATCCATTTGCGCGGCCTGTGGTACACCCGGTGGTCTTCCGGTCACAGCAGGAGCCTGGTCTACTAATAAAGGCGGCGACTATTGTAACCTCGGCATGCTGAAGATCAACTTTGATCTGGCGGGTGTGGGTGGTAGTGTGGGCGCTTCGATCGGCGGCGTGCCGAATGATACCGCAGGATGTTTCCCGCTGACCGTACAATTTACCGATCAGGTATTGAATGCAACGGAATACATCTGGAATTTTGGCGATAACGGAAGTGGTCCCATCGATCAGAGCGATCCGACTTATTCTTCCTTCAATGAAGGTCCTTTCCCGCGGCTGCCGGATGGTTATACACGTTCACATACTTTCAATACGGTTGGTACTTATCGGGTGATGATGATCGCCATCGATCCCAATAGCTGTAACATACGTGATACGGCTTACATTACTATTAAAGTAGGCGACTTGCGTGCCGACCTGGCGGCCACGGTGGTGAAGCTACCTCCCTGCCAGGCGTTCAGTTATCAATTCAACAACAACTCTACGACGCTTCCGAGCCGTCCGTTTACGGATACATCATTTGTATGGGATTTTGGTGATGGCTCACCGCGGGTGGTAGCGGGTCTTAACAGTGTGAACCACGCCTATGCCGCGCCGGGCACTTACAACGTTCGGCTTGTACTAAAAGATACGGCCTATTGTAACAACCCCGACTCGATCACCCTGCAGGTACGCGTGGCAGCGAATGTAGTAGCAGCATTTGATACGCCGCCTACAGGCTGCGCACCTTATACGGCTGAGTTTAATAACACATCGGTTGGTGGTGCCACCTTCCAATGGGATTTTGGTGATCCCGCATCGGGAGCGGACAATACCTCCACGGATATCAACCCCACGCACGTCTATAATCTTCCGGGTACCTACCAGGTAACGATGACCGCTACCGATCCCAATACCTGTAACGTCACCGACGTGGCGACATTTACCATAACTGTGAATGAAAAACCACAGGCGCTTTTCACGTTTGCTCCGGCAACGCCTGAAGTGAATACGCCGGTAAGATTTACCAACCAATCTTCTGTGTCTGCCACCAACTTCAAATGGCTGTTTGGTGACGGAGATTCGCTGGTAACCACCTCGAGAGCAGAAGTGCAACACCAATATAATTCAACCGGCACATTCACGGCATGCCTGATTGCCTATACGCCGGCAGGATGTACCGATACGATCTGCCAGCCCGTGAGTGCGACCGTGATACCCGCATTGGATGTGCCTAATGCCTTCACGCCCAATAGCCGCGATGTAAACAGTGTCGTAATGCCACGGGGATTCGGCATTGCCAAACTGCGTTTCATTATCTGGAACCGCTGGGGTCAAAAAGTTTTTGAAACCAATTCCCGTAATCATGGATGGGATGGCCGTGTGAAAGGAACTCTTCAACCGATGGATGTGTATGCCTATACGCTCGACGTAGAATTTTTCGATGGCACAAAAGCAACCAAAAAGGGTGATATAACGTTAATACGGTAGGGAGTTTGTAGTGTAAAAAGTGAAACAATGAACCGGAAAAGTACTGCCATAAGAAATAATGCCTGCCGCGCCATCGGACTGTTTGTTCTGCTGTGCGGCGCACTGACAAGCCGCGCCCAGGATCTGCACTATTCCCAATTCATGAATTCTCCTTTGCTCACCAATCCTGCCAATACCGGTTTTATGCCCGATGCGGATTACCGTATCGGTGTCAACTACCGCGATCAATGGTCTTCCGTCATGTCGGTGCCTTACAAAACCATGAGTCTGTTCGGCGATGCACAGGTATTGCAAAACCGCGATAACGACGGATGGCTGGGTGTGGGCGGATTGATCCTGCGCGATGTAGCGGGCAGCGGCAACCTGACTACCACCCGTATTTATGGTTCGGTAGCCTACCACCAGTCGCTTAGCCTCAGCAGCCTGCTCAGTGCAGGATTCAATGTAGGATGGGCCAACAAACAAATCAATGCCACCAATCTCAAATTCCCCGATCAATTCGATGGCAAATTTTTCGACGCCAATATTCCCACCAGCGCGGTACTCACTACCAATAACCTGAGTTATGTAGACATCCAGGCGGGCATGAACTATGCTTATTTTCCCAATGAGAATACTTACCTGAACGTCGGGTTCTCCACGCATCACATCAACCGTCCGCGCGAAACTTTTTTCACCGGCGAGAGTGGTGTGGACGACAGGATACCCATGCGGCATACGGCTTTTATCAACGGCAGTTTTAAAACCAGCGACCAGTGGATCATTAACCCGAATGCTTACTTCTCGCTTCAGACCAAATCGTATGAAGTGGTAGTAGGCCTGAATGCACACTATAATCTATCCGGCGACGGAGAAAAAATCCTGATCGGCGGATTGTACTATCGTCACCAGGATGCGGTAATCCCGATGATCGGTTTTGGGCTGAAAGACTTTGTGTTCAACTTCACTTACGACGCTACGATCTCCACCCTGCGCAACTACAACAATACGCGAGGCGCTTTTGAATTTTCCCTGATCAAACAAGGCGTGGTAGACCGCTATAACGGCAATCGCCGTCAATCGATGTGTCCTACATTTAAGAACTAGTGATCGTACGCAAATGCGTATATCTGCAAGGTCAAATTAAAAAGAGATACTTCCATCCGGGGATGGCAGGATAACCCTGCATCCGGCCGTGATTTTCCCTTCTCAAACAAGGTAAAACACTGCGTTTTATTGCCGATTTATTCCGACTTTTACACCCTAAGTTTTTATACTGTAATACATGGAAGTTACCTCACAGGCAACGCTCACGGCGGAACACGTGGAAGCATTTAAAAAGATCGTTGGTGAAGCGTATGTATTTGCCGATACGGATACGTTGCAACATTATTCGCATGACGAAACGGAAACGCTGAGTTTTCTGCCCGAAGTGGTAGTGAAGCCGCGTACCGCGGAAGAAATTTCGGAGATCATGAAAATCTGTAACCGTGATATTATCCCGGTTACGCCGCGCGGCGGCGGTACAGGGCTCAGTGGTGGCGCATTACCGCATCTCGGCGGGGTGTTGCTGTCCATGGAGCGGCTGAACAGCATCCTGGAAATTGACGAACGCAATCTGCAGGTAACAACCGAGCCGGGCGTGATCACCGAAGTATTACAGAATGCCGTTATTGAAAAAGGGCTTTTCTATCCTCCTGATCCCAGCAGCCGCGGATCTTGTTTTATCGGAGGTAATATCGCCGAAAACAGCGGCGGTCCCAAGGCAGTGAAATATGGTGTGGTAAAAGATTATGTGCTGAACCTGCAGGTGGTACTGCCCAACGGTGAGATCATCTGGACGGGCGCCAACGTACTGAAAAACTCAACAGGTTATAACCTTACGCAACTTTTCGTGGGAAGCGAAGGCACGCTGGGCATCGTTACCAAGATCGTACTCCGGCTGATTCCTTATCCCAAATTTGACCTCCTGATGCTGGTGCCTTACCGCTCACTGGAAAAAGCCAGTGAAACAGTAAGTGCCATCTTCCGCGCGGGTTTTACACCCAGCGCGCTGGAACTGGTGGAGATCGATGCACTGCGCATTGTGAGCCAGATGGTAGACAGTTATGTGGTACCGGTAACGGACGATATTGCTGCGCATCTGATCATTGAAGTGGATGGCAACAACATGGAGTTGCTGATGAGCGATATGGAGCAGATCGCTGCGCTGACCGAACAGTATGAAGGTGGCGAAGTATTTTTTGCGGAGGATGCGCAGCAAAAAGCTGAATTGTGGAAACTGCGCCGTCGTACGGCCGAGGCGGTGAAGATCGCCGGTTATACCATTGAAGAAGACACCGTAGTGCCGCGTGCTGCCTTGCCGGCCCTGATCCGCGGTGTAAAGGAACTCGGTGCGCGCAATAACTTTCATGCGGTATGTTATGGTCATGCCGGCGACGGTAACCTGCATATCCGTATCAAAAAAGAAGGTACGCCCAACAGCCACGGCGATGTAGTGATGATGCAGCACCTGCGGGAATTATTTGAACTCGTAAAAGGACTGGGCGGAACGATCAGCGGCGAACACGGCATCGGCCTCATCCAGAAAGAGTACATGGACGTAGTATTCAGTCATGGCCAGCTCGAACTTATGCGTGGGATAAAAAAGGTATTTGATCCGAACAATATCCTGAATGCCGGTAAGATTTTCGACGCGGGATTACAGGCAGGTTAAAATATTGCTTAAATCGGCGGAAGGCAGACGAATCTATTGCAGCACAGCGTTATGTTCCTAAATTTGCAGGGATAAAATTGTTGTCAAAAAAGAAGTGTTATGTCTATTGCAAAAATACTGACCGTTGTTACAACAGCTATTGCCCTTACCGTTGCTCCGTTGTGCTCAAAAGCACAACGCAATGACGAAGAAGCGAGCAAAGGATTTAAACTGGAAAAATTGTTTACCGGTGGTTCGGTGAACGTTTCCTTCTTCAATGGACAAACCATCCTGGGTGCGAATCCTGTATTCGGGTATTCATTGACGGACTGGGCTGATGCGGGCATCGCTTTCAACTATACTTTTTCAGGCGCACGCGATTACCTGGACTATGACGACAAAATCCGTCAGACAGTTTGGGGGCCGGGTGTATTTGCCAGAGTATATCCGATAAAGTTTTTGTTTGTACAGGGACAATTCGAGCACAACTTCAGCACAGTGAAATATACGGCCGCTCCGGGAAGTTTTTATCAATCCGATAAATATAAAACGGAGGCAAACTCGCTGCTGGTAGGGGCCGGTTTTGCATCCGGTCGCGAGCCCGGCAATAATACTTTCTTCTATATATCCGTTTTATTTGATGTATTGAAAGACCGTAACTCGCCGTATGTAAATGTTGCGTATAACCCGAATGATCCTTCTGCGGCGCCGCGTGTTGATATTGTGCCGATCGTGCGGGCAGGCGTGAATGTTGCCCTTTTCCAGGGACGTTATGGCCGTTATTGATCCGGCGTTTCCGTAACTTTACCGTCTAATTTGTGTGTTATGGGAGTCTTCAGACAACTGGCGGAGTATCTGTATATCAAAAAGCCGAGTGCCGACCGGCCCAAGAGTAGTTGGGTGGGATACATGCACGGCATCAACCGGATCAGCATTTTGATATTCCTGCTCTGCCTGGTGATACTGGCGATCAAGCTTCTCCGTTAGCCATTGCCGCTACGTGAACAGCCGCCTTGGCTGAGGCATTCCCGCCCCGGCTAAGGAGATCTTTTAGCGCGGCGTAATCGGCAGCAAGCGTTTCCTTTGTTTTTTCATCGTTCAACAATTTCCCTAATTCCCTTTTCAGATTTTCTGTAGTGAGATCGTGCTGGATCAGTTCGGTCACTACCAGCTTGTCCATGATCAGGTTCACCAGGGAAATGTATTTGATCCTGATAACGCGTTTGGCAATTTCATAAGAAATAGGAGAGCCCTTGTAGCACACCACTTCGGGTACGGCAAACAAGGCCGTTTCGAGCGTAGCCGTACCCGACGTTACCAGCGCAGCTTTCGATTGCCGCAGCAGATCATAAGTTTGATTGGTCACATAAGAAACATTGCTGTATTCCTGGATCAACGCGTCGTAAAAACTATCCTCCACACCCGGTGCTCTGGCAACGATAAACTGATAGTCGGGGAAATGATGGCTTACACCCAGCATGATCGGCAATTTCTTGCTGATTTCCTGTTTGCGGCTGCCGGGCAACAAGGCGATCACCGGTTTATCGGAAAAAGCAGGCAATGGTCCGGCCTGAGCTTTTTCAATTACTTCAACAAGGGGATGACCTACATAGGTTACATCCCAGTTCCAGCGGTCGCGGTAATAATCTTTTTCAAAGGGAAGAATGACCAGCATTTTATCGATGCATTGTTTCATCATCTTCACGCGTCCTTCTTTCCAGGCCCACACCTGCGGAGAAATATAATAGACGATGCGGATACCTTGTTGTTTGGCCCATTTGGCAATGCGCAGATTAAAACCCGGATAGTCGATAAGCACCAGCACATCGGGTTTGAAGGCGAGTATGTCTTCTTTGCAGAAGGCGAGGTTGCGGAAAATAGTGCGGAGGTTCATCAGCACTTCGGTGAAACCCATGAAAGCGAGATCGCGGTAGTGTTTGACAAGCGTGGCGCCCGCGGCTTCCATCTTATCACCGCCCCAGCAACGGATATCGGCATCCGTATCGAGCCGGCGTAGTTCACGGATAAGGTTGCTGCCATGCAGGTCTCCTGAGGCTTCTCCCGCGATGAGGTAATATTTTTTGCCTGTTGACATTGGGCTAAAGTTAATGGGCTAATTTGAAAATTTGATGATTTGACAATTATATACCCGTTTTATGACTACCGACAGCATCTCAATTATTCTATACATTTTCTGATTTTCAAATTTTCAAATTGCTTTTCAGCATGAAAAGCTTCTCCCAATGCCCTCCATCATGCAGTTCCGTGAATCCTTCGCTTTTGAGTTTGCGGATGGCTTGTCTGATGCGCGTATTATCGGTGCCGCAGATGATGAGTGGTTTGTCAAAACCTCTGAGCCGTTCTATATGGCCGGAAAGCCGGTCGACAGGAATATTGAGCGAACCGGGTATTCGTCCACGGTCATATTCCTGCGCAGAACGAATGTCAATAATGACGGCTCCCTTACGGAGAGCCGCCTTTATTGATCCTTTGTTAAGAAAGGAAAAAAGTCCCATTCGAATTTTTTAAATGCTTTCGCCGGCGGCAAGCTTCTTATTGCTTTTGCGTTCCCCGATCTGCTGACGCCACATGGCGTAGTAAAGTCCCTTTTCTTCCAGCAGTTCTTCGTGCGTGCCGGTCTCCACAATATCGCCTTTTTCCAGCACATAGATGCGGTCGGCATGCATGATCGTAGAGAGGCGGTGGGCGATCAGGATCGTGATCTGATCTCCGTCTGATGAAATATCGCGGATGGTATTGGTGATTTCTTCTTCCGTTATTGAATCGAGTGCGGAGGTCGCTTCATCGAACAACAACAGTTTGGGTTTGCGCAGCAAGGCACGCGCGATGGACAAACGTTGTTTTTCACCACCGGATAGTTTTAAACCACCTTCACCGATCATGGTATCGAGACCTTTCTCCGCACGCGCCAGTAGATTGAGACAAGAGGCCTTTGTAAGCGCTTCGAGCACATCTTCTTCCGTGGCGGCGGGGTTCACAAATAACAGGTTCTCGCGGATGGTGCCGCTGAAGAGGTTGGTGTCCTGCGTTACAAAACCGATCTGGTTGCGCAGGTCATCGAAGCGCAGTGAATTTTCGTCGAGGTTATTGTAAAGGATTTTTCCTTCCTGCGGACGGTACAGGCCCACCAGCAATTTCATCAGCGTCGACTTACCGCTTCCGCTCGGGCCAACAAAGGCGAGGGTTTCACCACGGCGGGTATTGAAACTGATATTATTGATCGCTTTTTGCGAAGCGGTCTGGTGTTTAAAACTCACATTGCGGAACGACAGTGTTTCGATACGTCCGAGCGGAAGCGGGTTGGCCGGTTCGCGCTCGGGTGTTTTTTGCATCAGGTTGTGGAAGTTCTGCAGGGAAGCTTCGGCTTCGCGATAGGAAAGCAGGATGTTGCCGATTTCCTGCAGCGGTCCGAATACAAAAAAGGAGAAGATCTGCATGGTTACGAGCTGGCCGGCGTCCATTTCGCCCCGGAAGATCAGCCACATCAGGATAAAAAGAATAACCTGGCGAAGCGTATTTACCATCGTGCCCTGAATAAAACTTATACTGCGAATCCGTTTTACTTTGGTCAGTTCAAGCCCGAGAATTTTATACGTATTCTTATTCAGACGTTCTACTTCCTGGTGGGTAAGCCCAAGACTTTTCACCAATTCGATATTGCGCAATGATTCGGTAGTAGAACCTGCCAACGCGGTGGTTTGCCCGACAATGCTTTTTTGAATAACCTTGATCTTTTTACTCAGCATGTTGGTGACCACGGTCAGCACGGTGACGCCAATAAGGTAAGCAACTGGAATCCGCCAGTTGATATAAATGGCGGCATAGGTGAATACGAAGATCACGCCGATGATGACACCAAATAAAATGTTGATGAAGTTGATCATGAACTTTTCAACGTCGGCCCGTACTTTGGTGAGGATGGATAATGTTTCACCACTTCGCTGATCTTCAAATTCCTGGTAAGGCAATTTCATGGCCTGCTGAAGCCCGTCGGTAAACACCTTTGCGCCAAACTTCTGGATCACCACATTGAGGAAATAATCCTGGAAATTTTTGGCGATCCGGCTGACCATGGCCACGGAAATGGAGCAGATCAGGATAAACCATACGCCCATTTCTTTAAAAGAAAAGGAATTGAAGAAACGGTCGGCCGAAAGCGTGCCTTTGAGGTGATCACCGGCGAGGTTGATCAGCCTGCCCAGCAATATCGGATCGATCAGGGAAAACCCGATATTAATGGCGGCCAGAGTCAGTACGAGAATTACGAGCCACTTGTGCGGCTTAAGGTAATGGAGAAGTATTTTCATAAAAGAAGTGCAACAAACAGTGTTAAAGACAACCAACAAACCAGAAGGCTACAAGTTCGGTAAAAAACTCAACTTTCGCCAGGCCGGGGGAAATCAGCATGGTTTTCAACCCGACGAGCCTGGTTAATATGGCGATATTGGTGTTGCAGCAGCACGATCAGCGCGTGCCGCAGGCTGTAAGTAACCAGTTTGGAAGCGGGCGAGGTGATCTGGACCTGGTCGAGGTCGGTGCGGTGGAAAGCCTGCAGGTAACCGACCAGGCTGTCCTGGTGTTTGGTAAATCGTTCGAGCAGGCTTACAGGCTGGATCGGTTGTTCATCCGGCAAAAAAATGCGCGGTGCCCGGTATTTCTTTTTCGGTTGTTCCTGCATGCTGAGGACCAGCATTTTCCCGAACATGCCGCGGAGCGGGTTCCATTTTTCCCAGGGTTTCATTTCGTATTGCCCGGAAGCGATTTGTTTCAGGGTAGGGAAATAATGCAGATCCGACACCACGAGGTGATCGAGGCATTGACCGATGCTCCAGGTAAGCGGTGCCGGGCGCCAGTTGAGCTGGGCGAAAGAAAGGGTGCTGAAATATTGCTGCACCTCCTGGTTGGCCTGTTGGGCTTTTTGCACCAGACTTGTGAGCAAAATTGGGTCCTGCATGCCGCGAAGTTAAGGAGCGGGGTTAAAAGTAATAAGTTAAACAGCCGTTTTAAGTAATAAGTAGTGAGTTTAGGTATAGGGAAGATGCCTTGGCTCGTTTACGCGCGGGTCAGCAAAAGGATGCACGCGCTTTTATTGATTTTAACACCAACAATGCCAAACGTTCTGCAGTTTTGAAATGTAACAAAATAATGCTACGCTTGACCAAATATCATTGTATTCAAAGCTTCATCGAATTTGTCGGGTTTTTTTGAAAAAAAATCTGCATCGATGATCAATGCCTTGGTTAGAATAACCCTCAAAAGTTGGTCTACTTTTGTAGACGTCGTCTTTAAACTGAGATGATCTGCATTCTTTTTTGACAGGGCTTGTCCGTGGAAAAATTTAGAACGTATACTGTATGCCTGTTTGATCAAAGAGTAAATCATTAAACGATCTTGACCATTTGTTCCGATGTAAAACGCTGCACGCTCTGAGACTTTATGGACAGTTTCGTTTGAGTCTGTGGTAAACAGACATTCTAAAACAGACATATATAGTGATATTTTCAATGGGATAAACGAATTAGTTCGTGCCATAGTTAGAATACTTAGAGCCCTTTCTAAGCGATTGGTTTTAGCCTGATCTGCAAAATGATAAGGTGAATGCAATGCTTGCGGTTGAAAACTATTCAGTTCAATTGTCAGTTGCCGGCTTTCGCTGTCATTAATTTCGATCATTTTTTCATAAATGCTTGCCGCAGTATTTATGTCAGACAAACTAAAATCGACGGTCGGTACTTCCCCATCCGCAGTTGTTGACCCTAGTCCAAAGGAACTTCTTAAGACATATTCTTCTCCATCAATCACATATGTATAGATTTCAATAACGCTACAGGCATTATCCGCGACATACCATAGACAGTTTAAAAATTGACTTGCAATGTGCTTTGCTTTCAAATGCAAAATCTCAACTTCTTGCCGATCATTTATATATGATCTATTCCCAATAAACCATTTGTCTACAAAGGCCGACATCCCAATCTGTCCGCCCATCGCCGCAACATAAGAATTGAAATACTCGCCATCCAACTTATCAAAAGGCGGAATTAAAACTAATTCGCCAAGACTGAGATTTGCACTAGAGTCCGATATATTGAAGGCTTTTAATGAGATGACAGTAATTGCTTGCATATGGTAAACGAATGCTATTTGGCATGATTTTAATAGAAAATAAAATGTCCTCTATTGATTCGGACTTGTTGATATAGAGGGGAAGTCGTCTTTTCTATAAAGACGACTTTAGTTTATAATAGTTTTTAACTGTTCGTCCAAAAAGTGCTTTACGTTCTTACGACTTCTGTTTCTAGGATCTGACTGTAGGTGATGGGTTAACTGAGCGATAATCGCTTTAATTCTAGCAGGATTTTTTGTTGAATGCTCATGTATTATTTGCTGTACGTATTCTGTAACCTCTTTCGGTAAGTGAAAACTTAAATTGACGCCTAATAGACTGGGAAATATTTCCTTATACATCATATCCACTTCACTTCGTTTAGGTGCAAGCGCGATATAATTGTAGAGAAAATCCGGGCGCATATAACAACTCATTGAATATTTATGATTTAAAATGTCTTGAACCGCCCAATATGTTGATGTGTCTTTGGAAAGCCACCATGTTCGGAATCCAAATATACCGCCATTAGCAGCTTCATTATTTTTTTGACGTAGCTGATAAATAGTTAGAATAATTTTCGCATCTGTTCTCGCCTTATTTGAAGTTTTCTTTTCTTCAAGCTTTGCTGTTAGTATCTCCTCCTCATGCTGATTTATTTTAACATTGTTACTTTCGTCAGTGATATAAGTAATTCCAAATTCATGTTTAAGATAATCAATTAGTTCCTGTTTTGGATTTAGCATGCCAGGGTCACAGAAGTTATTTATAAAGTCATAAAAGGTGTACACAGACCCTCTAGTTTTAGCATGGAAGTATGCGCGGATTAATATTTCATCAATGTACAACTGCTGTAATTCATCTGTAAGGTATACCGACTCATCGTGTCTAAACTGAGATTCATACTTGTTTTTAATCATTCGAAAATGATGAACTAATTCGTCAACTATTGCATCGCTTACGATTAGGGCTATCCCGGAAGCTTTGGAGGCTTTTAACAGCCCCCAATGTCTTCTATTTTGCTCATTTAAATAATATTCGGAAAGTGCAGGAATAATAATTGAAGTGCATACGTAGACTTTCAACTTCGTAGACATTTTTTCAAAGTACATTGCAATTTGAGGGTTCCATTGCAACATAAACATCATCATATATGTGTTTGAGAGACTTTTAAGGTACTTTCGCTGTTCTAACGTTCCGTTGTAGATAATATCTCGTAAAGCCATTAATAAGCCAGTCTTTACAATTTGCTTGTTTTTAAGAACGACTGAACTTTCATCTACAACACCGGCGATAGTTCCTTGAAGATCTTTCTCAACTGTTTCCTGATTTTTTCCGTGTAACACAAAATTTGAGAATTCGAGTCCCTGATTATAGAAGATTTTTTGTATTACTTCGTTGACTAATACAGCTACATCTCGAACCGATATCAGATTTTCCTTCAGAAATTTCTTTAGGGTATCTTCTGTCTGTTGAAAAAAGGTTGCCTCCAGTTCTTTGTCGGACAGGTTTCTTTGGGTTATTTCAACTCTGGTTTCATATGGAAGACAGTAAGTTTTATTTTTTGCGTGAAACTGTATTTTCCTGGGTTTCTTGGACAGCTGGGATAGTCGTTTGGATATAGTTTCATGAAGCATTCTAGGATCGAAACGTACATAAGTCCTGATCGAATTGAGTATTTGTTCTTCGCTTAGAAAAATGCCATTGTTCGGGTCAGTTCCTTCCAGGGCAAACATTATTAAGCTTTCTGCTAAAAGTTCATCTATTTTGAATTTTGACGATTTGCTATCCAACTGTTGCCGTAAGAAAACAAATAGCCTTGAATCATTTTCGATATTGGAAACTACAAATGATTTCCCAGGTTTGTTAAACTCATGGAAGTGGCTATCAATTAATGTGACGAAAGCCTGGCGAGTGCTTTCATTGTGGTAAATAGATGCAATAAGCCAAGGCAGGTCATAGATTTTTAATTGCTTTTGGTTTTTGTCATAGAAGTCATTCATCAACTTGTCTTTGTTTTTGACGAAGCGATTGGTGACATACGTAAGTACATCAAATTTGATCTTGTTATCGGCTAATGTTTTATAAGTTTTGTCAATTTTAAATTCGGTGTCTTTCTCTGTAGATATTTGAAATATTTGTCTAGAATATCCAGTACGTTCAAAGCTATGCTCTAAGCCATCAATGCCCCTGTCTTTGACACCACCGGCAGGCATAAATTCATATATAAATTTCGCGGTGAGAATTTTCAGTGCAAATTCTTCAAGAATCCAACCATCATCTATTGATTTTAAAGCAAAGCTTGCTGCTTCTTCTTTAATTTCCATGGAAAAGGTAATGAGTTATTAATGAATTATGTAAATATTACCGAGAGCGTAGGGGCGGCGGTAGTAGGTCAATTGATCTTCTCCATATATGAAGAGGATTTCTAATTAAGGAGGCGAATGAGTAATTCGTTTAACGTGAGCTTTCATAACTAAGGTTTCTTAAAAATAAACCTCTTTTCTTAATGATGCAAGTGTCATTTTTTTTAATATACAGAGTTAGAAAAGTCAATTAATCTTAAATGCCTGATCTAGTGTATGAGAATTAGCACATGCAGCTTCTAACTTATATTAGAAGTTTTCGCGCTACTTACGGAGGTAATTAAAGATAATTATCTAATTCAACTAGAAATTTCGTGTTGGAGCAATCAGAACTATTCAAGTATTGAGATAGTCATTTTTTGTCAAATCTGCTGGTTAATCGAGTTTAAATTACCTTTTGTATTCACAGTAATCCCGTATGACTTAGATCGAGGACTATTAAAAACTGAAAATTCCTCCTTTACTTGCTATTACTGCTTTCAGTCGAGACATTGATTTAATATATATTTTAAGGTCATCTATGATTTCATTGATGGACTTTATCGACTTAAAAGAAATTGTTTCCAGTTGAGCAATATTTTTCCCCAGTTCCAAATTTATTTCGACGTTGATAGAAGCGTTTGTCTCAACTATTCTCAGTTGATAAATTTCATTGTCTGAACCGATGATTTTTTTAATTGGATGGTATTTGATTCTTTTGTTAGGCATCATTTCTAGTTATTTATACTTCCTTTGGGGCTAAGGGATGATAATCAAGCGCCTGATTCTATCGCGTTATTAACTGCTTCAAGTTGTATTAATTAAAACGATAGCCCTTTAAGCTATGTTGCAGAAGGGCTAACGTTTTAATCAATCTGCTTAACTTTCTTCAAATGAAAAGATCAAATCTAAGATTGGAGGCCAATCAGAAATTCTGGAAGATTTCGACTTTGTTTTCATAATATAAAGTTTTCTGAAAAATAGAAAACAAAGTCCAGATACGCAAGTTGTCCTCCGGTTAATGATAATCTTTTGTGCGAAGACATTCCGCAACTTCAACTAGTCTTTCCAATTCTCTACAGAACCAAAGTAGATGCTGTCGCTGTCTTGGCTTAGAAAACGCTGTATTTTCAGAGTAAAGTGATGACTTTAGCATTTCTGAAAGCGTTTCACGAACTACATGTAATGGAAAGTCATAAAAGAAAAGATCTAAATAGTTAATTAATGACTCTTGAGTTCTTTCACCTTTTAAATGAAGTATACTATTAAAAATGTCTGGATTGTCTTTATACATAGTTTAAAATTTTAGTCAAAATTATAGTTGAAATAAAGTGGCACAATGTGTTTTATACGCTTGATATTTGTTTTTTTTCTTCCTAATTATGTTTTGCATTCTGATCCTTTGGGTGGAAAATCTGCCAGGTGTAGACGTGCGTTGTCGAGGAACAATCAGGAATTTAGACCTCGAAAATCTAAGCTTAATTGGCAATCATAAAGACGACTAGGCGGTCATTGATAAGGTTGAAATTACAGATGTTCTAATAGAACAGATGGCTACTCTTGGTCATTAGGTCTTCGTGACGGCTTTCGTATGTTTAATCTTTACGATAGCGGTGTTTATCGAAAGGAGTCGCGATGGCTTAACCATCAACTAAGATCCACAGAGGGCAATTTGGGCAAACACATGCAAACATCAATTAAGATATTGTTGTCGTCTGGATATGGTAAATGAGAGGCGAGGTAAAAAAAATGCCGCTGACTACCCCTTTGGTTATTAGGTCCTCAGCGGCGGCTTTCGTACCGGCGCACCGGTGTCGGATTGTAGAGTACAAAGGTAATTTCCATACAGGTTGATGCAATGGGATTTACCTCAAACTTTGGTGTGATTATGCTGCTTTTTGTTAAGCGTTTATTTGTCGGATGAAGATGTGGTGATTCAATCGTGAGCAAACGAATCTTCGGCTGGTGGTTCGTGAATACACGAACCACGGAAGTTGAAGTAGATAGTCGTCAAGACAAACCGCAGTATGTTTTTTTCTAAAAGTATATACAAGGCGAGGTAAAAAAAAATGCCGCTGACGACCCCTTTGGTTATTAATGCCCCCAGCGGCGGCTTTTATGCCGGCGCACCGGCGTTTCGATTGTAGACTACAAAGGTAATTCCGATGCAGGTCAGTGCAATGGGATTTACCTCAAACTATGGTGTGATTATGCTGCTTTTTTACTAAGCGTTTATTTGTCGGATGAAGATGTGGTGATTCAATCTTGGGCAAACAATCCGGGGAAGGTGGTTCGTGAATACACGAACCACGGGAGTGAACGGCGGTCCACAATAAGTCAATAGGTGAATAAGTCAGTAAGCCTCCGCTTTATTTCTCCCGCGCAAACAACAGCTTCACGTCCGGGTCCGCTACCAGCGTTACCTTTCCTTTGGCCGTTACATCAATCGAGTAAGATTGTGTACGCTGACTGATATCAAATTTGCGCAACGACAACCTTCTTTCATCATCCATCACCGCAAATTCCATCGGGAAGGTATAGAGCTGTTCCTGCTGTTGCTTAACGGTCAGCAGTATTTTTTTTGCTGCTTCATCGTAGTTCCATTTCACCGATAACACCGGCACACCCGCACGATACAGCCATTGCTGGAAGAAGTTTTTCAACGACAGTTTACTTACTTCTTCCGCTACCCGTACAAAGTCTTCCGTGCGCGCATTTTTTCCTCCATATTCTTTATAATATTGACGGATGATGCGTTGAAAAACATCGTCACCGGTTTGCTGCCGCAACATGTGCAGCACCCACGATCCTTTCTGGTAACTGTTTTCATTCAACAGTTCCATATAAGGCGACAGCGAGTCGATCACCGGTTGTTTCGAGCGCCGGGCAAAAGCCACCACTCTGTCGCGGTCTTTGGCCATTCCTTTTGCCAGACTGTCCGGTCCGTATTGTTTACCTAAATAAAAATGTGTGAGGTAAGTGGCAAATCCTTCGCTAAGCCAGAGATGCGCAAAGTTTTCTTCCGTAGCCATGTTGCCAAACCACTGGTGCACGATCTCGTGGGCAATCAGTTCTTCTTCACTGTGTACACCGATCGCTGATTCTTCATAATAAAAGATGGCGCTTGCATTTTCCATTCCGCCAAAGATGGTCTTCGATTGCACGTTGGCCAGCTTCTCGTAGGCATAAGGGCCAATGTAGTCGGCAAAAAAGCTGAGTACATCCACCGCTTTTTTATAGTTGGCAAAGCCGGATTCTTTGTTTTGCGGAAACACCCAGGAGCTTACCGGCACTTTGCCCGCTTTACCGGCTTCTTCCACGGCAAAACGCGCCACACCAATCACCATTACTTTGGTGGGCAAGGCAACTTTTTCATACCAGTGTGTGAAGCGCCAGCCTTTACTGACGAGGGTATCGGTGAGCAATCTCCCGTTGGATACCACGCGGTAATGATCGGGAGCCGTTACCAAAAACTCAACAGATGCTTTATCATTCGGCTGATCCACGCAGGGAATCCAGTTGTGCGCACGGTTGGGCCAGTTGTCGGCAAAGAAGGTGCGGTCGCCATAAGTATTTTTGGAAATGATCAATCCGTCTGCCGGCACGCCGCTGTAAAGGATATTTATTTCGCGTTCTTCACCGGCGGTAATATCATTTTTGCTACGGATGATTATTTTATTGCCTTGCTGCACAAGTATATAGGGTTGTCCGGCCATCAGGCGTGCCTTCATGCCTTTACCGGTTTTGGCGTCAAAGCCCGTCAGGTCGAGTGCAAGGCTGTCGGATGCCTGCAACCATTTCACACGGATAGTTGCCTGTCCATCGATACTATCCGAATTATCTGAAAGCTTCAGTTGAAATTTATAATGGAGTACATCGGTAGCAGGAGGTTGGGCAAGGGCTACCGTGGCCAGCAATATACACAGCGCGAGCAAACTTCTTTTCATACACAATACTTGTAGGTCAAAAATAGCCATTTTGCGGCTACAGCTTTTCCAGCATTTCCACTACTTTTTCGCGCTTCAGTATCACATAACCAATCCGGTCGTTGCTGATACCATTGCGGAGCTGATAACTGAAAGACAGCTGATCGTCGTGCACATTGGTTTCGAAGTAACGGAATGTGATAGAGGATTGGTCTTTGAGTTCTTCGCCTATTTCGTATAGATGGGTAGATAAAATAAAGAGGGCATTGCGGATGCGCAGCAGACCGCGGATCACGGCCAGGCTGCATTTCATGGCATCCTGCACATTGGTGCCTTTGAATAGTTCATCGATCAGCACCAGCCATTTTTTTCCGTTGTTGATTTTTTCAATGGTGTTTTTGATGCGTTGCACTTCGTTGAAGAAATAACTTTCTCCTTTGGCGATATTGTCCATCACGTTGATGTTGCTCACCAGGCCGTCAAACAACGTGAGGCGCATGGAACCTGCCGGTACGCCCATGCCCAGGTGCGCCAGGAATACCGCGGCACCCACTGACTTGATGAGCGTGCTTTTACCGGCCATGTTAGCGCCGGTAAGAAAAAGAAAATGATGTTGCGGATTCATCAGCAGATCGTAGGGCACCGGGTTCGGCAGCATGATGTGGTAAAGCTGACGGGCTTCTACCAACGGCGTTTCCTGTTCCACAAATTCAGGAAAACTAAGGTTATAAGTTTTAACCGCCATGGCCATGGAATACCATGCATCGAGACGGCCAAAGATTTCCATCAATTCTAATACGCTATGCCGGTAACGCACACGGAGATTATGCGCAAAATAGAGATTGTCGCGGCGGTCGATGAGTTGGCCCCGTGGAATCTGCGACAATTTATTTAAAGCTTCCTCGCGAAGCAGTTGATTGGCACGGTCTACATATAATTGCGGACCGGCAGGAAGTTTAGCGCCTTCGAGCAGACCCAGGATCACTTTCAGCCCGCGAAAAAAATCGGCGAAGTGGGTAACCGAATATTTGATCATCGAGTAATCGGCACCGTGCAACAGACGGTACAGCGCCGCCTGCAGTTCATTTGGTTTGGCGCCTACCGGATCGAGCGGGTAATCGAGGAATTTATCCATCACCAGCAGGGTGCCGTTGCTGATATCTGAGGGCCATTTGTCGATGCGGGTCAGCAGGGTGCGGATCAGGTCCTGCGTGCCGCGAATCTTTTGGATGTCGCTGAACGGTTCATTGAAGTATTTGTATAACCAGGCCTTACCACCCGAGGTACGCGTAAAATTCATCCGGTGAAAGATGGAAAATTCTTCTTCCTGGTGAAAGATCGAGATGTCGTTGATGGATATGTTGTCGATCTGCATTTTACAAATTCAAAAGTCAAAATTCAAAAGTCAAAATCGTGAATGGTCAATGGTGAATGGTCAATGGTGAATGGTCAAATAGGTCAACCAGTCTTTGCTCCGTGAGTCTCTCGAAAGGTGCTCCCTGAGGCCGATACTTCGGCCTCTCGAAGGGTCAATGTATTTCATTTACACATCCGCCGCAAAGCGGCGGCACATTTTCACATTCTTCAAGCCCTGTCAAATTTCAGCCTCGCGCCCCTCTCTGATTCATCCCATACACCATTTCCATAAACAAGATGGCCATTTACAAATGTATGGGTAACGGAAGCCGGCATTTCCTGCCCTTCAAGCGGGCTCCAGCCACATTTATACAAAATATTTTCCTTGCTGATGATTTGCGGTTGGTTGAGGTCAACGATCACCAGATCGGCAAAATAACCTTCGCGGATATAACCCCGCTCGCGGATCTGGAAACATTCCGCCACCGCATGACTCATTTTTTCTGCAATTTTTTCCAGGGTGATGCGGCCCTGTTGGTGGTAGTACAACATCAATGCCAGCGAGTGTTGCACCAATGGCAGGCCGGCATGCGCTTTTAAATAAGGTTCTTCTTTTTCTGCCCAGGTATGCGGCGCATGGTCGGTGGCGATAACATCCAGCCGGTCGTCCAGCAAAGCTTCCCACAACGCAGCCTTGTTGTGCGGCGCCTTGATGGCGGGATTGCATTTGATGCGGTTTCCCAGTTCTGCATAGTCATCCGCTGTAAAATGTAAATGATGTACGCATACTTCCGTGGTGATGCGTTTGTCGCGCAAGGGCAGCATATTGCTGAAGAGCTGCAATTCTTTTTCCGTGCTGATATGCAGGATATGCAGGCGTGTGTCGTATTTTTTGGCCAGTTGTATGGCGTAGAAGGATGATTCAAAGCAGGCTTCTTCGTTCCTGATCACCGGATGGTCGGCGGCGGTCAGTTCGCGGCCGCTGGCCTGGGCGGCGGCCAGGTTTTGGCGGATAATGCGCTCGTCTTCGCAGTGGGTGGCAATCAGCAATTGGCTTTCGCTAAAAACTTTTTCCAGCGTCAACGGATTATCCACCAGCAGGTTGCCGGTAGAAGAGCCCATGAAGATCTTGATACCGCAGATCTGGTCGCGGAATTCATTTGCCCGCAAGGTTTCATCTGCATTTTCATTGGAGGTGCCGATATAAAAAGAGTAGTTGGCGAGGGAGTTTTGCTGCGCAATGGCATATTTCTGCTCCAGCAGTTCCAGCGTGAAGGCCGGGGGGATGGTATTGGGCATTTCCATAAAACTGGTAACACCACCCGCTACAGCGGCTTTGGCTTCGGTGCCGATCGTGGCTTTATGGGTGAGACCCGGTTCGCGGAAATGCACCTGGTCGTCGATTACGCCCGGCAGCAGGTAGCGGCCTTCACCATCGATTTCTTTGACAGCGAGGTCCGCCGGCACCTCGATGGAATCCGCTATTTTGTCAATACGCCCGTCGCGGATCAAAACATCGGCCGTACGGATAAGTCCTTCGTTTACTACCTGTATTTGCTTAATCAGATATATTTGCATCATTATCAGTTCTAATATTATATTACCAGTATGCAATTTAAGCAAACCCTTGTAAGACTTGCCTTCATCCTGTTGCCTTCTTTTGGCTATGCCCAGACAACCTATCTGCCGCAGGGGGATAAGCAAAACATACTGCTCGAAAGACTGGAAATTAAAGCCGGCCGCGATTCGGTGCTGAATTTCTCCAAAACCAGACCCTACAGCCGGAATAAATATGTGATCAATGGCGTCAATAATTTTCTGAAACACGACAGCGCCGGACTCTCACGCGTTGATCAGTATAATGTACAAGGCATTTACCGCAACAACCTCGAATGGCTCACACCGGAGCAACGCGAACAGTACAAAAGCCGGAAACCCATTCTCAAAAACTTTTACACTACCCCCGCCAATCTTTACGAAGTACATGTAAAGGATTTTGATTTTATAGTCAACCCTGTATTTCAGTATACCATTTCAAAGGAAAAAGACAATGACCAGCATCTTTTCCTGAACACGCGCGGTGTGTCGATGCGTGGAAAGATCGCCGATAAGATCGGGTTTGCCGCTTATATAACCGACAACCAGGAACGCGATCCCTTGTATGTACAGCAATTCATCACCGACCGCACGGCGGTGCCGGGCGCAGGTTTTTACAAAGACTTTAAAGCAACCGGCGGCGTCGATTATTTTGATGCGCGCGGTTATATCACTTTCAACGTAACCAAATACATCGATGTGGCATTTGGCTATGATAAAAATTTTATTGGCAGCGGTCAGCGCAGTCTTTTCCTGAGCGATTTTTCCAACAATACCCTTTTCCTCAAACTCAATACGCGCATCTGGAAATTCAATTACCAGAACCTGTTCATGGAGTTGAGCAATGCAGACAGCCGTCTCACCGACCGCCTGGTAGGCAAAAAATATGCGGCCATGCACCACCTCGATATCAACCTTACGAAATGGTTGAATGTGGGATTGTTTGAGGGCATCGTGTTCGGCCGTCAGAATAAATTTGAATTCGGTTACCTGAATCCCGTGATTTTCTATCGTTCCATCGAGCAGCAGAATGGCAGTGAGGACAATGGTGTGGCCGGCCTTGATTTCAAAGCCAACGTGGCGCGTAAATTTCAATTTTACGGGCAATTGATGCTGGATGAGTTCAAATTGTCCGAGGTCCGTGCGGGCAATGGCTGGTGGGCCAATAAATGGGGTATCCAGGTAGGCGCCAAGTACATCGATGCCTTTGGTATCAAAAACCTCGATTTGCAGCTGGAGCACAACCGGGTGCGTCCCTTCACTTATTCGCACCGCGATTCTGTAGCCAACTACACACATTACAACCAACCGCTTGCGCATCCGCTGATGGCCAATTTCAGTGAAACAATGGGCATTCTGCGTTATCAGCCGGCACCGCGCTGGATGGTATTGGGAAAATTGATTTACTACACCCAGGGGCGCGATTCAAGCGCGGTGAGTTACGGCAGCAATATTTTTCTGCCCAACGAACCACCGTATCGCGGCAGCGATTATGGGTACAGCATCGGTTCAGGCTGGAAGACCAATGTGCTGTACGGCTCCCTGTTGCTTTCCTATGAGCTCCGTGAAAATCTTTTTGTAGAAGGTAATATGGTCATCCGCCGGCTGCAAACCAAAACGGCACCCATCATAGAGCAGAACACCGCTATCTTCAGCTTCGGTGTAAGATGGAATATGCATCGGAGGGATTTTGAGTTCTGATGTGGTAATTTGAGGATTTGAAAATTTGAAAATGGAGTTTGAGATAGACATCATCAAATTTTCAAATCATCAAATTGGCTTACACTTCAATATGAATACTCAGCAGAATCATTCTCGATTGTATACGATCCAGCACGCTGGAGTATTTGAGTTCTGATTAGTTAATCAGGTAATTTGAAAATGAGGATCGCAACAGCCCATTATCAAATCATCAAATTTTCAAATTATCTCATTATCCCTCAATATGAATACTCAACACAATCATCCTTGATTGAATGCGGTCGAGCACGCTGGAATATTTGAGGTTTTCGTCGCGGGCATGGAGATTGCGCCAGCCATTGCTGATTTTTAATTCGGGAGAAAGAATGAAACTGGGAAAATAGAAGTTGAAACCCAGACCGAGTTCCGGTCCGAAATCATATTTCCACAGTTTAACCAGGTCATCGGCCTTACGTGCGCGCGCATTGCTGGCCAGGTCGATGTCACCTTTGAGGCCAGCCATCATGTATACACGGAAATTACCGATACGGTCGGATTGAAATTTCAATTGAATAGGGAAGCTCACTGTCACCGACTCCACGTTTTTCGTTACCTCCGTTTCACCATCCTGATCGGGGAATTTCAGTTTATATCGCAGACTCCGGTTGATGAACATCAGTTGCGGATTGAAGCGCAGCTGGAAGCGGTCGGAGAGGCGGGCAGTTGCCAGCAGCCCCAGCGCCAGGCCACCGTTGTTATTAGGCTCGGCTACATAGACGGAATCATCCTGCAGGAAACGCGGATGCAGTTCGGTATGAAAACGCGACATGTTACCACCAATGGTAATGCCAAAATAATAAGGTTTCTGATCGTGTTCGGGAAGATTCAGCTCGCGTTGAGCCATGGCCGAAGAGGTAAGACCGAAGATCAGCACCAAAACAGTTACAAACTTCACAGTGGTTTTCGGCCGGTGTATATGCAGCATATGCCTAAGCTTAACGATTGAAAACGGGTATCGGAATATCCGGTTTTGTTTAAAATGCCAACCAATTCATCCCGCTCTGGGAATGCATCGGCCGATTCTTTCAGGTATTGGTAGGCTTTTTTATTCTGACGAAACAATCGTGCCACTTGCGGGGCAAGCACATTCATGTAAAAATTGTACAGGCTCCGGACCGGCTGACGTGGCTTGGAAAATTCGAGGATCACGAGTTGTGCGCCGGGTTTCAGCACACGCATGATCTCGGATAATCCTTTTTCCAGGTGCTCAAAGTTCCGCACGCCAAAAGCTACCATCCCGCCATCAAACGTATTGTCGGCGAAATTTATTGTTTCGGAATCGCCGAGGTGTAACTGGATTTTATTGCCAAGTCCTTCTTTCTCAACTTTTTTCCGGCCAAACTCCAGCATTTTTGCAGAAATATCGATACCGGTGATTTGTTGCGGATTGATCAGTTTTGCCGCCATGATGGCCATGTCGCCGGTGCCGGTGGCGATGTCCAGTATGTGTGCGGGTTTGTCTTTTCCGAGCAGGCGGATGGCTTTTTTGCGCCAGGATACGTCGATACGGGCCGACAAAAAGCGGTTCATGAGGTCGTAACGGGGCGCAATGCTGTCGAACATCTCAGCTACCTGCTCTTTCTTGCTCTTGTCCGAATCCCGGAACGGTATCACATTATCGTGCGGTAAGGTGTTTGCCATGACCCGCAAAGGTAGGAAGAAAACTCCGGTGGTTATCAGGATTTGCCAGCCTGAACGCGCGGGGCGGCGTAGTAATTCAGGCGGATCAGATCGTTGGGCAGGGGCCGCTGATTCCAGTGGTCGTGAATGGCCAGCGCGGCACCTGCCGCCGTGGCCTGCGCCATCGACGCGGCATATACTTCCATACCCGGAAAGGCGGCTGCCAGGAGATTCATGAATACGGCATTTTTACTGAAACCGCCATCCACAAAAACACGGCGTGCACCCGTATTGCCCAGCACGAGTTGCGTGGATTGAGTTTGCCGCTGCACCAGGTCGACCATCCATTGATGATAGGCTTCCGTATCATTTTCAAAAACCGAAAGATCCCGCTCGCCTGCCACGGCAGGTGCCCATCCGCGATCTTTTAAACGCAAAGCCAGTTCATGATCATAGACCATGCTGCGATACCTGGCCGGATGTTGGTGAAAATGCTCCGCAATGCGCTTTACTTCCTGTTCGTATTCATATCCCGCAAACAAACGTGAAGCTTTAACCGGACTGCCTTTATAACTCAGGTAGCAAAGACAATCCTGCTGCAATTCTTCCGTTGTCAGCGGATCGTGATTGAATGGATTGAGGCTGATGCTCCAGGTGCCGGTCGATAATAAAACAAAAGGCTCTTCAAAACTTACGAGATAGGGAATGAGGGCTGCCGAACTATCATGCAGGCCCACGCCAACGGGCAACTGACTACCGGGAAAGCTCGCCTGAAAGACTTCGTCTGAACGGCGAAGTGGTGCCAGTTTAGAAAGAATGCCTTCCTGCTCCACCCAGCGATGATAATTGTTCTCGCGGAAATTCCAGAGATGTGTATGACATCCCACGCTCGTCAGGTCGGTGCTGGCAACGCCCGTGAGCAGGTAACTCATGTACTGCGGCAGATGCAGGGCATAGTTGACGTGGGAAAAAATTGCAGGTTGTTCTTGTTGCAAACGATATAACTGCAAGCCGGAATTGAGGCTACCCAAAACGGGCGAAGCAGTTTCGTGTGCAAGTACGGTATCGCCGCCGTATCGCGCATAAAAATTGTTGCGCAGTAATTCAGGGTAGGCTTTGAGATAATTATAGAGCGGTGTCAGCGGTTGCCCGTTTTTATCGATGTAAACAAAACTGGCTCCGTAGGTAGAAAAATTAATGGCCCTGATTTCAAAATCCTTGTGCTGTGAAATATCGCGCAGCGAATCGAACACACTCAACCGCAGGCTGTCGAGGTTTTCGCAGGGGTCACCATCTTCATCGATTGTTTCGGTGAAGCGCGCTGTTTTTTCGTATACGATCTGGTATTGCTCATCAAAAAGGAAAAGCTTTTTGTTGGTTTTACCTACGTCGAATATGGCGATGACAGCTTTTTTTGACATGTTAGATTGAAATATTAAACGACACTTGCTGACAGCAGTAATGTGTAAATGTGAAAATATGTAAATGTGGAAATGAAATACAAGGATGTTCTATAATCACATTTTCACATGGCCCCTGCGTAGCAGGGCATATTTCCACATTCATGCGTAATCTATCGTTTACAGTCCTGTAGCCACAGACCGCTCTCCGCGTTGTCCAATCAATTGCCTGCGAATGCCGGCTTCGCGGAATAAACGCAGCGGATGCAGCGCTCCGCCGTCCTGCAGGCGTGCTTCGGCTACTAATGCACGTACATCGGTGCGGTAAGCATTTTGCAGAATTTCCTGTGCCTGTGCCACATCATTGTTATTGCGTGCATTTTCCAAAGCAATGCTGTCCACCAGCAATGCCTGCGCATAAGCCAACTGGATCGCTTCCACCGATTGCAGCAGGTCTTCGAGCGGATCTTTGATGTTGTGACTCGCATCGATCATCCATCCGAGGTCCCGCGCGTGATTCATGCCGCGTGCATCCATGCCATCCACCAGTTCCTGGAAGATCAGGAACAACTGATACGGATTGATGCTGCCGACCGTGAGATCATCGTCGCCGTATTTGCTGTCGTTGAAATGAAAACCGCCGAGTTTGCCTTCCTGCAACAACAAAGCCACAATCTGTTCGATGTTGGCATTGGGCAGATGATGTCCGAGATCAACCAGGGTATAAGCTTTTGGTCCGAGCTTGTTGGCAAACAGCAATGATTGTCCCCAATCGCCAACAGTCATGGAGTAAAAGTTCGGCTCAAAGGCTTTGTATTCTACAAATACTTTCCAGTTGTCGGGCAGTGCAGCATAAATTTCTTCCAACGATTCCAGCGTACGGCTGAATGCTTTGCGGAAGCTCAATTGCCCCGGAAAGCTGGAGCCATCGCTTAACCAAACGGTCAGTGAATCGGAGCCGAGTTCTACGCCGTGTCTGATCACTTCAATATTATGTTCGATCGCCTGTTTGCGTACGGCTTTGTCCGTGTGTTGCAGGGAGCCGAATTTATAGCTGTGTTGTTGTCCGGGTTGATCCTGGAAGGTATTGGAGTTAACGGCATCGAAGCGCAAGCCATGGTCTGCCGCAAGCTGGCGGATAGCCGCAGCGTCTGAAGGGATGTCCCAGGGGATGTGCAGGGAAATGGCACCGCTGCTGCGGTTGAGGGCATGTAACAAACCAACGTCGGCAATTTTTTCTTCGAGTGAACCGGGTTCTCCCGCGCCGCTGAAACGGCCAAAGCGCGTGCCACCCGTACCCAATGCCCAGGAGGGAATGGCTACCTGGAAAGCTTTCAGTTTTTCGATGATCACATCTGCGTTACCAGTCACCGAACGGATATGCGACAGTTGCTGCTGATGCAATTTAATTCCGGCGTCGTTGTGCGTGTGTAAAGTATTTTGATCAAGTATCATATCGCGTAATTCAAAAGTCAAAATTAAAAATTCAAAAGTAATACCGGTGGTCTTTGCGAGAGAAGAAGCAGGGTTCACGCAAAGATACATAAGAAGCAAAGTCGCAAAGTAATCAAGAAGCCAGGAGGGTATCAAGAGCTTCAGCATTCACTTATTGACTTATTCACGATTCACGATTGACGATTCACGAAAAAAGAGGGCCGACAGACTAGACAATCATCGGCCCCTGTTGCTTGCTTGTGTAAAAAGGTACGAGGCTTTGCGTCAGCGCACAAAAGCCATTGCTACGCCGCCGTCTACATTCAGCACATTACCCGTGGACTTGTTCAGCAGTCCGCCGGTAAAGGCAAAGCAGGCATTGGCAATATCTTCTGCTGTGATAATCTCATTGAGCAGGGTACGCTTGGCATAGAAGGCTGGCAGTTCTTCCACCTTCACGCCGTATGCTTTGGCTCTTCCTTCGGCCCAGGCGCCTTCCCATATTTTTGAATCACCAATTACTGCATCGGGATTCACTACGTTTACGCGGATATGATCTTTTCCGAGTTCGGCGGCATTGAGGCGGCTGAGGTGTAATTGGGCTGCCTTGGCAGAACCATAACCTGCGTTATTGGGGCCGCTTACGAGGGCGTTCTTGCTTACAATGTTCAGCACGTCACCGCCGAGTCCCTGTTTGCGCATGATGTCCACACCGGCCTGTGTTACCATGAATTGGCCTTTTACCAACACATCATACAACAGATCCCAGTCGGCAGACGTATGTTCTTCGATGGGTTTGGAAATAGACAGCCCTGCACAGTTTACCACAATGTCGGCACCGCCAAAGGCGAGCGCAGCTACTTTGTAAGCGTTGGTGATATCGTCGGATTGGGTAACGTCGAGTTGCGCAGTGGCAAATACATCTTTACCGTATTGTTTTTGAAATTCTTCTTTTGCTTTTTCCAAACGGCCCGCGTCGTTGTCGTTAACGATTACACAAGCGCCTTCGTCGGCAAATTTTTTCGCGATAGCCTTGCCGATGCCGCCGGCGCTGCCGGTTACGAGTGCAATGCGGCCGCTGAGCGGGCGCGGCTTCGGCATGCGCTGCAGTTTCGCTTCTTCCAATAACCAGTATTCAATATCGAACGCTTCCTGGCGGGGCAGTGAAGTGTATTCAGACACCGCTTCCGCGCCACGCATTACATTGATGGCATTGGTATAGAATTCCGCCGCGACGCGCGCGGTTTGTTTGTCTTTGGCAAAAGTGAACATGCCGACTCCGGGATAAAGAATCACCACAGGATTGGTATCGCGGATGGCAGGACTGTTGGAACGTTTGCAGCTTTCATAATACTCGGTGTACATCTGCCGGTAGGCTTCAAACTCCGGTGCCAGTTTTTCTTTCAATGCTGCTACATTGCTCAGGTCCTCGTTTGGTGCGAGCTTCAATACCAGCGGGCTGATCTTGGTGCGCAGAAAGTGGTCGGGGCAACTGGTGCCCAGCGGTGCCAGCCTGTCGAGATCGTTGGAGTTGATGAATTGCAGTACACGCTCGTCATCGGTGAAATGACCGATCATCTGTTGTTTGCTGCTGCAGAATCCGCGAAGGACAGGTGCCAGTGCCGCGGCTTGTTCACGGCGTGCCGCTTCGGGCAATGCGGCGAGCTTTTCTCCTCCGAATACCGGCCCTTTATTACCCGTATGTTCTTCGAGGTAAGCTGCACAACGTTCGATCACCTCGAGGGTGTTGATATAGCTTTCGTAAGCCGTGTCTCCCCAGGTAAACAAACCATGTGAACCCAGCATGATGCCACGGATGTCGGGATTTTCATCGAGGCATTGTTTGAGTTGCAGACCGAGATCAAAACCCGGACGTTGCCATTCTACCCAACCGATAGTGCCGTTGAATAAATCCTGTGTGATGCGTTTGCCATCTTTCGCGGCGGCGATAGCAATGGCCGCATCCGGATGCAGGTGATCGATATGTTTGAACGGTAAAAATCCATGCAGCGGCGTATCGATAGAAGGAGCTTTTGAATCGAGATCATAAATGCAGTGGTTGAATAAGGCCACCATTTCATCTTCGTGCTCGATACCGCGATAAATATTTTTCAATGCACGCAGTCGGTCAACATACAAGGCGGCGAGGCCGCTGCGTTTCATGGAAGCCAGATCACCACCGCTTCCTTTTACCCACATAACCTCCGTTTCTTCGCCCGTCAGCGGATCTTTTGCCATGGCTTTGCAGGACGTATTGCCTCCGCCATAGTTGGTGAGCCGAAGGTCGGCGCCCAGCAAATTGGAACGGTATACCAGCAAGGCTACTTCATCACCGGCCAGTTCTGCCGCTTTCGCATCGTCCCATAAATAGCTGACATGTTTGAACGATAAGGTCTTAGTTGTGCTCATAGATCAAGATATTTTTAGCTTCTTTTTTATTTTATCGTAATGAATTGCCATATCCTACCAGCAGTACCGAAAGGATAATGACGATGATGCCAATGATGAGCGTAACAGATGTTTTTTTGTTTACTCCTTTCCACTCTTTCAATATCAGTCCCCATACATTGGCAACGAGAATGATGAAGGCCATGTGCAGGATCCAGGAACTCGCACCGTTGCCCATTTTGCTTTCCCCCATTCCATAGAAAAAGAATTGAAGGAACCAGGTAATACCGGCGAGTGCGGCAAACGCATAGTTGGCGAGCAGTGGTGTTTTTTTATTGGTATAATCGCCGAATGTTTTATTACGTGCGTTGAGGATCATACACCACACCAGGTTAGTGGTCAATCCACCCCAGAGCACTACTACATACGTCACGTTATTTTGAAAGAGAAATTCTCCTTCACCCGGATTAGCCGTTTTCCACAAGTCGTTGGCAACATTGGCCATTGACTTGCCGCTTTCGAGGCCGAAGTTGAAGCAGGCACTGAGAATACCCGAAACGATGGCCACTGTCAGCCCCAGGGCGAATTTGAATTCTGTTTTAACCGTTACCCCATGCGGATCCGTAGCGGTGGCATTGAGTTGCTTTTCTTTGAGCATGCCCGCACGTCCGCAGATGACGATACCGAGTACGCAGATGGCGAGACCGGCAAGCACGGTCAGCCCCCAGCTGTTGCTGGTCATGATACCCAGGCTGTCTTTGCCTTCCTGCGGAAAAAAATCATAATAAAGGGCGGGAATCAGGGAACCGAACACCATGCACAAACCCAGGATGATACTGCTGCCTAGTGAAACGCCAAGGTAACGTACACCGAGGCCGTAGGTCAATCCGCCTATGCCCCACAGCAGTCCGAAGAGATAAGTATAACCAAGTGTGCTGGCGGGTGTGGCGGCAATGATTTCGGAGAAATGGGGGATGGTGAGCCAGGCGGCAAGCGGCGGTACGATCAGCCAGGAAAACAGGCCGCCGACAATCCAGTAACTCTCCCAGGCCCAGCCTTTTACCTTTTTATAAGGGATATAAAAGCTTCCGGAAGCAAAGCCGCCCAGAAAGTGGAAAATAACGCCGAAGATGGTACCCATGATTAAGCAATTTCAAAATGGCTGAAGCAATAAAAAGAATGGTCATAAAAGTAAAACCACCCTCCATCCGGTCCGTCATGCACTGTCGGGCAGGAAAGCGTTGAAAAACAAAACTCCCGGCTTATTTGTACCTTTGTCGACTTATGAAATTTTCCCTTAAGGCTTGCTGATGAAAAAAAACAACGTTTTCCGCTATCTCCATTTCGATTACTATTCGGCTACTCCCAAATATCTCCAGCTTGCGCATTGTATTATCAAAGCGATCGGGCAGGGACAGATACAGTTGGAGGAAACGTTGCCTTCCATCAACGAACTGAGTTTTGAATTTGAAATATCACGGGACACGGCGGAAAAAGGGTACAAGTACCTCAAAAATCTCGGCGTGCTCGGATCCGTTCCCGGTAAAGGATACTATGTGAAAAGTGTGGATGTGCGCCAGGAGCTGAAGATCTTCCTGCTCTTCAACAAACTCAGTCCGCATAAAAAAATCATCTACGATGCATTGGTAGCGGCATTGGGCGACAGGGCATCGGTTGATTTTTATATCTATAACAATGATTTTGATTTTTTCAAACGCCTGATCCAGAATGCCGGCAGCGACTATACGCACTACGTGATCATTCCGCATTTCATGGAAGGCGGAGAGAATGCGCACGAGGTGATCAATGCATTACCCAAAGAAAAACTGATCCTGCTGGACAAACTGGTGCCCGGCGTGGCGGGGGAGTACGGCGCGGTGTATGAGAATTTTGAAAAAGATATTTATGGTGCATTGGAGCAGGCACTGCCGCAACTGGAAAAATATCATACCCTGAAAATCATTGTGCCGGCCTATACCTATCATCCGGATGAGATCGTGAAAGGGTTCTCACGATTCTGCACGCAATATGCGTTCAACAGCCGGGTGGTACACAAGATCACGCAGGAACCGATCAAGGACGGAGAAGCGTATATCAACCTGATGGAAGATGACCTGGTATTCCTGATCGAAAAGATCATGGCCACCCGTCTGAAAGTCGGAAAGAATGTGGGCGTGATCTCTTACAACGAAACGCCTTTGAAAAAGATCATCCTGAACGGCATCACAACGATTTCCACCGACTTCCAGATGATGGGAGAAAAGACCGCCGAACTGATCCTTCAGAACTCAACACAGCATATCGAAATTCCTTTTTACCTGACGATGCGCGCATCACTCTGATCCGCTTGCGCAACGTTTGTTATCTTGCAGCCATGGAAATTGTAGCAGCTAATTATGTGATCAGCAGTGCAACGTATAAGCAATGTCCTCCTGCGGACAAGGCGGAGTATGCTTTTATCGGTCGCAGTAACGTGGGCAAGTCGTCGCTGATCAACATGCTCTGCAACAAAAAGGGCCTGGCTAAAACTTCGGCTTCTCCCGGCAAAACGCAACTGATCAATCATTTTAAAATTGAATCCACGCGTACGGGCCGTTCCGCGGCGCGGGACCACTGGTACCTGGTGGATTTGCCCGGATACGGGTATGCGGTTCAGTCCAAATCTACCCGCAATAACTGGGAGAACATGATCGAATCCTATATCCGTAAGCGGGAAAACCTGGTGAACCTGTTTGTGCTGATTGATAGCCGTCATGATCCGCAAAAGATTGATATAGAATTTGTTAATAGCCTGGGAGAATGGGAAGTACCGTTTTCGGTAGTTTTTACCAAAGCCGACAAAAACAAACCGGGGGCTACCCGCCGCAATGTGGAAGCTTTTCTGAACAGTCTTCGTGAAACCTGGGAGGAGCTTCCTCCGTATTTTGTAACATCTGCGGTGGACAAAACGGGCCGGAAAGAAATGATGGAATTTATCGAGGGATTGAATAAGGGTTTTTTGAAAACGGGAGGGTGAAAAAACCGTATAATATATTTAAAATTAATCCCCTATCTTGCACCCTATTAAGCCAGTTATGAGAAAAATTTTATCCGAAAGAAACATCGCGGCGATATTATTTGTAATGGTACTGGTTGTATTCTCCATTGCCCAATCTGAGACGAAGAAGATGGGTATCATGAATGCGGGTTTGAGCACAGCAATTGAAAAGAAGGCGCCCGCCTCTCTCGCTGACCAAACTGCGAAGCCTGCGAGCGCTGAGCAGGCGGTTAATTAACAATTATTAGTAAGGCTATTTATTCGAATGTGGAAATGTGGCCCGCGTTCCGCGGTCGTGTGTAAATGTGATAGTAGAGAACATGGGCTGTTTCATTTTCACATTTACACATTCGCCATGGCGACACATTTACACATTATTCAGGGGTGACAAAGCCGCTGGCGGGGTGGCCCCCGTCAAAAAAACAAATCTCCGGGGAATGATCAGTTCACAATCCTGTCTGCACAGCAACTGCTGGCAAAGGCTTCCGGTTTGGCCTTGAAGGCAAAGCCCATACCCAGTATATAACCGGTGGCTTCACGCAAAGCATCATTACTCTTGAACTGCGGATTGGTGTTGATGTCGGCATGCACTTCCATGTCCACATCATACGTGGTAAACAACGCGCAAAGTTCATAAGCAATTTCGATACTCTTGGCTACTTCGGTGAGCATACGCTCCTTGATGGTGAACTGCTGACGGGTCTTGTCGTTGTGAATGAACATAAACCCGCCGTGGCCCTCCCGCAGAAAGACGATAACGGTGGCAAATTCTGTTTCCTTTCCCTTTACCTGTGAATCGGTGCCGATACAAACCTTGAGCCGGTAGCCGGCTGCTGTTTCGCGTTTGATGGCGTTTTCTACCGCGTGGATAATGGGAAGCTCGATCAGATCGCCATTGAATTTTCTCCAGCGCATATAAAAAGAGGTTTTCCTAAGTTACAGGAAAACCTCTTCATTAACAAAAGGGAACGGATTATCGTTCTGTTAACAGAACGAAGAAGGGCTCAGGGTTTAAGCAGTTTGTCGGTCCACTGGTTAGTTCCGTCAGTGAATCGGATTATATACAGACCGCTTGTGGCGGTGTGAATGTTCAGGGTGTTGAGGCCATTGGTCAACTGTCCGCGGGCTACCAGGCGTCCGCTGTAGTCGAGCAGTTGATAGTCGTAGCGGCCGGGGCTGTTTACTTTCAGAGCGTCGCCGGTCCAGGTATTGCTCACCAGTTTGGGTGCTGCTTCGGATCCGTCCTGGCGGATGCTGATTACATTAGAATAATACTGGCGTCCGTTGTCAAACGTCACATTCAGGCGGTAGAGCACGGTGCCGGCTACCGGAGGACGGTATCCATAGCTGCGGTCGCCGGTGGCGAGATTGGCCAATGTCTGGAAGCTGCGTCCGTCTGAAGAAGCTTCGAGTACGAGGTTGGTAACGGCTTCGTCGGCATCGATGATCCAGTTGAGCTGATGACGGTCGCCGCGTAGCGTACCGCTCAGTTCGAGTGTGCGGAGTGGTAACGGATTGCCCGCTGTTGCAATGCGTGCCTCGAGGGCATAAGAACCAAGGCTCGCATAGGCCGGTGCATATTGATTACCTCTGCCTTCAACTTTAAGATAATAAGTGCCGGCGTTGAGCGTGGTATCCACCAGTGAATTGAGCAAAGCGCCGGGGTTGTAAACATCCAGTACCTGCTGGCTGCCGCCATACAGGGTAACCTGCAGATCCAGGTCGGAGCCTGCGTTGCCGCTGCCCACATTATAAGGAACTGCATCCAGTTTGAAATTACCGCCAACAGGCAGGGTAAAGCGGATATAGTCCTGATCGCCGGTACGTTCTATTACGCCATTGATCTTGAATTGACCTGCGTTAAAATTAGTCACGGTTGCCGCGGCAAATGTTCCGCCATGATCATCTACGCGATAGCCAAAGCCATTCGCAGAAGAAGTGATGATGGCCAGGTCACTCTGATAGTTGGTGCAGCCGTGTGAGTTGGCACCGTTATGCCAGAGGGTGAAGTTGCGGTAGTAGCCTACACCCATGATAGGTGCCCAGCCGATCTCTCCATCACCCACACCGGCGTTGTAGTCGGTAACCTTGTTGCAATTGCCATCGTACTGCGACTGGTGATACAGTCCCAATGTGTGGCCTGCTTCGTGGGAAATGGCTTCGGCTATATTCTTTACGCTGTTGTTGAGCAACGCAGAGAACACGAAGGCCGGGCTGTCATCACCCCAGCTAAAGGAACCAACAAAACCTACTCCCCCGGCCGATGTGCCGTACCACTGGTGTGTGGGAGTGATGATCACACGCATACGTTGCAACTGGGGAGCGGCGGTGTAGCGCGCGGGATCAGTGGTGATGTTAATGTTGAAAGGCCGGTAGTCTTCGGCCACGCGGTTAACGATCTCCGTGATCTGTGCGGCATCCAGTGTGGCGGCGGCACAGTTGATGGGACCATTATAATTCCAGCTTGTGCCTTCAACGTTGTGACCGTCGAAGTCGAGCAGGATAACGGCGCGCGCGGAAGGATAGCTGTTAAGAACAGGCACCTGTGCGGCGGCAATAAAAGTGTAGGTACAGCAACAAGCTAATACACAAAAGCGTAAAAACTTTTTCATACAGTTTGGATTTCGGGATTCGAAAGGATACTTGGAATACTTGGATCGTAGGGATATGGATTTAAAAACGGGCGCTATTCATTCACCAGGTCGTAGAAACCTCGCTTCACGAAGTAGTACTGACCTTTCTCCTGCTTCAGTTCCAGCAGATCACCATGCTCCATGCTGATGATGCGGCCGGTATAACTTACCGTTCCACGATCATCCTTAATGGCAGACACAGTCACTGTGGCACCGCGGAATTCATTTGAGCGGAATACAATACTCCGGAGGTTTCCGTTGTACTTGTTGGCAGAAGATGTGATTTCGCCGCTGAGGGTGTTGGTTTTGCCTCCCTGGATCTGTAAGCGGGCTGTTTTAGTGTCGGTCGGCACTTGCAGCAATTTCTGCAAATCCTCAACCTGAACGGCAACCTTGGAAGGAAGCTGGTCAAACAGTTTCGGCTTGTTATAATCCGGCTCTCTGAGCGGGATCTGGGTTTTTTGCTCCTGGGCACTTGACACCAGGGCGCATAGGCATACGAGAAGGGTCACCCCTGCGGTTTTTCGGATGGACATAGACTTAAACTTTTGGTTTAAAAGAATACGGTACCAACAGCTGGATTAGGGCTGTAGTTTTCAGGGGGGGCGGAGATACGAGTACGAGATACGAGTACAAGATTCACGAATATTCTAAACACACACAAGGTTCAGACCCTATTAAAATCAAAAATTAAGGGCTAATACCTTATTCATATTCGTACAAATCCTATGCCTATGGTGTTGATTTACGGTCTAGTACTGGTTAGTACTTAGCATGACCAGCGTGCAAGCATGTAGTGTCTCGATGCCCTGTTCACGGGCTTTTGACGCGAGTTCATCATTTTCCGTACCTGGGTTGAAAATGATCCTTTCGGGATGGAGGGAGAGGATATAATCGTAGTATTCCTGCTGGTGTTGAGGATTGAGATAGAGGGTAACGGTGTCGATATCTGATGCGGCTACTTTGTCTTTGCTTATCGCCACATCACCCACCTGGCCGGGTTTTCTGCCAATACCGACCACAGGATGTCCCGCTGCCTGCAGACGTTGCAGCGCGAGGTAGCTGTAGCGGTTAGGATTATCAGATGCGCCCAACACCAGTGTTTTTTTCTTTTCCCTCATGCTATAAAGTTACGAAGAATTAAAACAACCTGTATTGCCGCCGCGGCACCTGGCTGATGATGTTGCTGAGCGCAGCAGGTAATTCCGCATAGCGAAATGTGAAGCCTGTCTCCAGGATGCGCGCAGGAACCACCCAGCGGCTTTTTAAGACCAGTTCTGCTTCCGTGCCGATCAATGCTCCGCCTGCGCGCAGCAGCCAGGCAGGGGCCGGTAAACCCCAACGGTGGCCGGTGGCCTCCCTGAGTGTTTTCATAAATACCTGGTTGGTGACGGGATTAGGCGAACAGCAATTAAATGTGCCTTCAAGTGCTGGATGAACGGCGATCCATTCGATCATGCGGGCGAGGTCTTCGCTGTGCACCCAACTGAAACGCTGCCTTCCGCTGCCCTGCGTACCGCCCAAACCAAAGCGTAACAAATTAAAATAAGGAATGAGCACGCCACCTGCCCCCAGTGTTATGGCCATGCGCAGTGCCACCTTGCGGGTATGGGGTGTATGCTGTGCATAAAATATCTTTTCCCATTGCTGGCACACATCCACAGAAAAGCCGGGATGAAACTCGCCGGTAAACTCATCCTGTGGCCGGTCTTCGGCATGTCGATAGATCGTAGCAGAAGAAGCATTGACCCATAAAGCCGGTGGGCTTTTACACAAAGCAATGGCCTCGCCCAATACCTCAACAGCCTGCAGGCGGCTTTCGAGGATCGCTTTTTTATTGGTTTCCGTATAACGGCAATTAACGGTGCGGCCTGCGAGATTGATGAGCAGATCAGCGTTTTCCAATTCGCTGACCCAGGGTCCGGTCGTGCGGGCATCCCAATGTATGATGCGGACAGGCGGGGCATTTGCGGGTAAGGAAAGGTGGTGATGGTTGCGGTTGTTATCGGCATCGGGCAATTGCCGGGATAGAATGACGATGTCGTGCTGTGGAGAGAAATAACGGCCGAGTTCTTCTCCGATAAAGCCGCTGCCTCCGGCGATGATGATCTTGTTAGTTTTCACGGCGAAATAAGTTGAAGGTTTCAACGAGACAAAGTGCTGTGTAAAAAAATGACATCGATATTGGCAATAAAGCTTTCAGAAAGGCGGGTAAAAAGCTTTCAACAGGTGAAGAAATGCTTAATAAATATATCAAAGGAATAATCGCAACAAGTGCTGTATAATGATAAAAGCTGCGGATGCGCGACATGACAGGCGGTTGACCGGAAGACGCATCCGATGATGTATTGAAATAATGAACCAGCATACTAATGATATGCCATACACCAACCAAAAATAAGCCTATCCAAACCGTCACTGCCGAAGGATTGATAACGAACTTAAGAACGATATATAATATAAGCGACAACGATAGAATACAGTCTATAATCTTGAACCGCTTCATAGTAGAATATTTTTTTCTGATAACTGTTTTAACAGCCTTGCTTCCACGATCGAAATTGTGAGGTATTTAACGGCAAAAAAAGGCGTAACGGCCAGCAGTATCACCAAATACAACAGCGTGAAATCATGCAGCCTTTCACCCAATACTGTTACTAATAAACACAAAAGAGCTATGGTAAGAAGAATGGCAACAAACTGTCCGTACCAGCGTCTTTCACCGGAGGGAACAAATTTTTTCCGAAGGAAAAAGTGTATAAAATAACTGGTTAATTGCCAGCCACCGACAACAAAGTAACCCAGTAAGAAATAAAAAGGTCGTTGCTCAAGAAAGCCGTATATAATTGCCGCGGGAATAAGGATCAGTTGAAGAGTAATGTCTACCTGTTTAAATAGTAATACTTTCTTCTTTTGGCTGGGTGCTTGAAGGTGACTCATGGTGTGGCTTGTTGGTTCTTAGAGAGGGCAAGTAATTCTTTCGTTTCCTTAATACAAATGGCAAGGTACCATCCGGCGACGAAGGGTGTAGTAACTGACAACATTATGCAGTAGAGAAATAACACAAATGCAACTGCGGGAATTAGCCAGGCTAATAATGAAAGTCCCAGACCGATCGGTATAATAAAACTTATTGTTTGTCTGTAAAAGCTTCTGTTCTCCGAGGCGATAAATTCTCTCCGGCGACAGTAATGTATAAAAAAGCTTAAGAGCTGCCATCCTCCGACAACAAAATAACCCGCCAGAAAATAAAGTTCACCGCCGATAAATGTGAAAATGAAGCAGGAAATAATCAGTAATGACTGAATAGTATTGTCAATGCGTTTGAAGCTAAGCATGGTGGCTGGTATGGTTTTCAAAAGAAACGGGCGCACCGCAGCAAATTCTGTTCACGGGTTACAAGATGGTGGCTTGTAAAAGGATAGTGGCCCGTTTCTTCCGAGAAAATAGAACTATATATGTTAGCGAAAATCTAAATCGTTAACGGAGTTGTATAAATGCACGCTTTCTCAGTTGCTCCGTTTCGCCTGTACAAATAATAGTATACCAAACGGCATAAAAGGGGCTGACAAACAAAAGTGCAAACAGGAAAATTGCCACTCCTCCGGCGATTGATAATAAGCCGATGGCTAAAGTCCAGGCCAGTGTGCGCAGATAAACACGGCGTGCAGGCGAAGGAAGATAGGTATAACGCGTAGTAGCATGAAAAAAACAACTCACTAATTGCCATCCTCCGACTGCGAAATAGCCAAAGATAAAACGGTAGTCGGCCACTATGAAACCATATAAAAAAGCGGCGACGATAAGTGACAACTGGATGCCCACATCGATTTCCTTGAGCTTTTTCATAACTGATGTATTTTAAATTTTCAGAAAAAATTGAAAGAATATCTTTTTAAAAAAAGCCCGGAGGCTTTTACTTGAATAATTTCAGAAGATTGCCCACAAACCAGCTCTCTTCGGCTTTGATCATTGTATCCAATGTTTTATCCGCCTGCTTGCTCAGCTTCTTGATACTGCCCACGGTATCGAGGAATGCCTTCATGTGTTTGTCTTTTTTGTCACCCTCCGTATTCTCAAGTTTGTCGAGCAGTTGCAGCATAGGCTCGAGTTCGCGTTTCTTGCGTTCTTTTACGATCTGGCGCACCACTTTCCAGATATCTTTTTCAGCTGAGAAAAATTCTTTTCGCTCTCCGGCTACGATTACCCGCTCTACCAAACCCCAGTTGATCAGTTCGCGGATATTCATGTTGGCATTACCACGGCTGATGTTCAATTCGGCCATGATATCATCCTGCGACAATGCATCGGGACTAATCATGAGCAGGGCATGGATTTGTGCCATGGTGCGGTTGATGCCCCAATGCGTGCCGAATGCGCCCCAGTTGCTGATGAATTGTTGTCTTGCTTCGGTGAGTTTCATGACCCAAAGATAAATCCCTGTTCCGAACTTTCAAAAATATTTGAAAGTTTAATTTTCCGACGCAGAAGATAAAGGTTGTGTGCCTTTCAATACGTAGCAAACGTTACGGGCTGCATCATCAACGATCTGACCAGCTTACCATCTTTTCGCGCCGGATGCCATTGTGGTGATAGTCGTATAATCTTGATTGCTTCCTCATCACCGGCAAGTCCGATGGATTTAAGGACGCGAAAGTCATGCGTGTAACCATCCGTACCAATGGTAAAAAGGATTTTTACGGCGGCAGAGCGGCTCATTTTTGATAGGCCGGCAGGTACGCTTAAATTTTTAACCAGGTATTTTGCCCAGTCCTCTTTTCCGCCTTTGAATACCGCGTCGTATTCGTCAGGGCCGTTTTTTCTTTTTCGTTCTGCCGTCAATTCTTCTTTTGTTTTCTCACGGACCAGTTTTCCTTTTTCATACAATTCGGAACGGATCACCACCAGCGAATCATCATAATAATTCCACCAGCCCTCTATTCGCTGATTATACACCCAGCCGGTGGTATCTACACGTCCTTTGTGATCAAAGAGTGCAACGTAGCCATGTGGTTGCCGCATCTGTTTATCGCGATAGGTTTCTACATAAACCAGCGGACCGGTATTCTTGTAATAACTATATTGCCAGGTGGTGTCGTCAAACTCTTTAAGTAATCCCCGGTAAGAAGCCTTTTTTGCATTACACGGCGCGCCCGTTTCATCGTAAGCGTAATGAAAGATTCGGGGAGCTTTTTCTTTCTGGGCACTGGCTGTTGTGGCAGCGAGAAAGAGTAATAGCAATAAGGAAAGGTGAAGATGCATGCAGTATGATTATAGGTTTCAGGTAAAATAGTCTCTTCCCACCTGATCAACCCGCTGGTGGTTCGTGAACACACGAACCACGGATAAGTGGCTGTTTATTGACCAT
>NZ_KE384398.1:0-152185 GCF_000425585.1 Terrimonas ferruginea DSM 30193 | reverse complement strand
GAACCACGGATAAGTGGCTGTTTATTGACCATTCACGATTCACGATTGACCATTCACCATTCACCACTTTCACTCCGGTTCCTCTGCCAGATCCGCCGCCAAATGCGTCGTTACCACCAGCACATTTTTTTCCTGCACACTCAATACTTTCACCAGCTTTCCTGCAGCAATAGCTTGCTCATCGGCAGAAACGGCCGGTAATTCCCTTACAGCGCCCTCTATCTTGATATGCACTTCGCCCTGGCCCTGCAGATGCGCAGGCACCGGTACATTCACTTCCCCGATCTTTCCGATGGCCTGCTGTATGTCGAATCCGGGACTGGCTTTTACATGCTGCAGGCTTCGCTGGAGAAACCAGATCAACACAACTGCCAGGGCACCCGCGGCCAGGGAAAGCAGGGAGGCTGTAACCAGCCCGGTGTCCGCAGCAAGCAGAGCCAGGCCTGTCCATCCGGCTACACAACAAAAGGCAATGACATTCCGCACATTCATTAGTTGCGGCGTATAACGGTTCTTTTCTTCTTCACGATGTACCAATGAAAGGATGGTCTGGCTGGCAAAAAGCAGCGAAAACAACAGGGCTAAAGCCCAATATAATTTTTCAGGGGTGCTGAGTTCCTGCCACCAGGACGGGATATCCAGTAGAAGCATGCACGATAGTTTGGTTATAACCGAATATAAAACATTCGGAACAAAAAAAGATCCCGCCGAAGCGGGACCGTATTAAAGCTATTTTAAGCCGGTCTTTATCAGACCAGCATGCGGAGCGGCTCTTCCAGCAGGCTCTTCAGCGTTTGCAGGAAGGCAGCGCCTGTAGCGCCGTCCACCACGCGGTGGTCGCAGCTAAGGGTTACTTTCATTTGATTACCGGGAACAATCTCACCATTCTTCACTACAGGCACCTGGCTGATGCCACCTACTGCCAGGATACAGGCATCCGGTGAGTTGATGATGGCGGTGAATTCATCCACGCCAAACATACCGAGGTTGGAAATGGTGAAAGTGTTGCCTTCCCACTCAGAGGGCTGCAGTTTTTTGTCTTTGGCCTTCTGCGCCAGCTCTTTCACTTCACCGGCGATTTGCGCCAGTCCTTTCGTATCGGCAAAACGGATAACCGGTACCAGCAAACCTTCTTCCACTGCTACGGCCACACCGATGTTTACATGATGGTTCACGCGGATTTTGTCGCCGAGCCAACTGCTGTTGATCGCAGGGTGTTTCTTCAATGCGATCGCACAGGCTTTCAGTACAATATCGTTGAAAGAGATCTTTACTTTGGCGTTTTCATTGATGCGGGCGCGGGCTGCTACGGCTGCGTCCATATCGATCACCATGGTCACATAGAAATGCGGAGCGGTGAACAGGCTTTCGGAGAGGCGCTTGGCAATTACCTTGCGCATTTGCGAAACGGGTACTTCGTCGAAGCTTACCTGACCGGCCGGTGCGGCTGGTGCGCCGGATGATTTCGCAGCAGGAGCGCCTGATGCAGCAGCAGCCTGTTGCGGTGTGTAATTGTCGATGTCGGACTTAACGATACGTCCGTTGTCTCCGCTGCCCTGCACTTTCGCGAGGTCGATGCCTTTGTCGGCAGCCAGGCGACGCGCGAGGGGAGAAGCTTTTACACGGCCGTTTGCGTCAGCAGAACCGGATGCCGTTTCTGTTGCTTCTTCGGCTGCGGGAGCGGCTTCTTTTTCAGTTTTTTCTCCCGATGCTTCGGGACTTTTTCCTTCAGTAGCGGCTGGTACTGCGCCACCACCTTTTACGGCGGCTACGATTGCATCCACATCCACTTTTCCTTCTTCACCGATGATGCAGAGCAGGTCGTTCACCTGGATTTTTTCACCTTTCTGGGCGCCCTGGTACAGCAGCGTTCCGTTTTTGTAGCTTTCCAGCTCCATCGTGGCTTTGTCCGTTTCGATTTCGGCGAGTACATCACCTTTCTTCACGGCATCGCCCACTTTTTTATTCCATCCGGCGATCACCCCTTCGGTCATGGTGTCGCTCAGACGGGGCATCAGTACCACTTCTTCCATTTTGGAAACGTCGGGTAAACTTCCGCCTTTGTCAGCTTTTTCTTCTTTGGGTTGCGCTTCTTTCGGCTTTTCAGCAGGTTTCTCTTCCGGGGCTTCGGCAGGTTTGGCAGCTTCCTGCTTGGCGGGAGCGGCGTTATTGCCTCCCAGCAGTCCTGAGATATCCTCGCCCGCATCGCCTACGATGGCCAGCAGATCGTCCACCTGAAGCTTGCCACCTTTCTCTGTACCAATATGCAACAGAACGCCATCTTTATAGCTTTCGAGCTCCATAGTAGCCTTGTCGGTTTCCACTTCAGCCAGCAGATCTCCTTTTTTTACCGTATCACCTACCTTTTTGTGCCAGGCCGCAATCACACCTTCGGTCATGGTATCACTCAGGCGGGGCATTAATATCTTTTCAGCCATTTACCTTAAAATTTTGGCCGAAATTAAGATAAAATGATGAATTGACCGGGGACTTTCCCTGCATCGTCCGGGGTGTGGCAGGGCTGCCTGATATTTCTGTATTTTCATTTTTCCAAAACAGCACCATGTCCAATTCTGCCATCTCTTTTCCCTATCCCGCCACGCCCGGCAACGTGCCTGCTTCCGCCACGGAAGTTTCTCCCGGTTTCCGCCGCGAGGTGAAAGCTGTGCTGGGGATGATCGTCCTGTTCTTTATCGTTTACCTCCTGTTGCTCGCATTCGGAGCGGCACTGGCGGCCGGTTGCCTGTATCTCGGGTTCGTGTTGTTCACCAGTCTGTCTGGTTTCTGGGGCATCATGGCCGGGCTCGGCATCATTAGTGTAGGCGTACTCGTTTTGTTTTTCCTGGTAAAATTCCTTTTTGCCGTCAACCGGTCCGATATGTCTTCCAGCGTACAGATTACGGAAGAGGAACAGCCGGTACTGTTTGCATTTATACGCAAAGTGGCCGCGGACACCCAGACACAGTTTCCCAAGAAGATCTTTCTTTCGGCAGATGTGAATGCGTCCGTTTCTTATAATTCCAGCTTCTGGAGCATGTTCCTGCCGGTGAAAAAGAACCTGCAGATCGGCCTCGGACTGGTCAACAGCATCAGTATAAGTGAATTCAAAGCAGTACTGGCGCATGAGTTCGGTCATTTCTCGCAACGCAGCATGAAACTTGGCAGTTTTGTGTACCAGGTGAACCGCATCATCTACAACATGCTTTACCAGAACTCGGGTTACGCACAGGTGCTGAACGGACTGGGCAACCTGCATGGCCTGCTGGCGATTTTTACCCATATCACGATAGCGATCGTGCGCAGCATTCAGTGGATCCTGCAACAGATGTATGGATTGATTAATCGCCAGTACAGCAGTCTCTCCCGCGAAATGGAATTTCATGCCGATGCAGTGGCCGCCAGTGTAAGCGGCAGCGAAGCATTGATCACCTCGCTTCGCCGCCTCGAGATCGCCGATACGGCCTACGCCCTCACTATTCAGCATTGCGCCCGCCTGCTCGAGCAAAAGAAAGTCACCCCCAATATTTATCCTAACCAGAAAGCCACACTTGAGGACCTTGCGATCAATTACAAACTGGACATGCAACATGGGCTGCCCGTGTTGACCGATGCATTTCTCGCAGGACTAAAAACCATGCGTGTCAATTACAAAGATCAATGGGCATCGCATCCCTCGCGTGAGGACCGTGAAGCACATTTGCGCAGCCTGAATATAGCAGCAGAAAACGATCCGCAGACAGCCTGGATCCTGTTCGAACGCATGTCTTACTGGCAGGAACAATTGACACAGAAAATATATGCTTCGGCCGATTGTTCGGGCACGCATTCCATCGTCCCATCGGAGTTCAATGAATACCTGGCCACCGAAAGGAATTTATACAGCCTTCCCGCGGAATACAATGGCTATTATGACGGAAGACAACCCGAAGTGCCCGCAGAAGACAATATGCTCTATATACCTGGAACCGCCGCTGGTAAAACAGCTGCAGGTTTATTTGCGCCGGCGTATGCATCGCTGCCCAAAAAAATCACAAACCTGAATGCCGAAACCGCTTTGCTGCGGCAGATGGCGGCAGGTGAAGTAGACGTCAAGACATTTGATTTTGATGGAAAAAAATACAATCGCGCAGAAGCATCGGCGCTCGCAGACGAACTGGTGAAAGAAGAAGAGGAATTGCGACGGCAATTGAAAGCGCACGATCTGCTCGTGGTGCGTTACTTCGTTGAAGTAAGTACTGCAAAAGGTGAATCGCTTGAGGGCGCATACCATGCTTATTTTGCGGATGCACGTCTCGCCGCAGCGTATCTTGATACGCTCAATAAAACATTGAGTTGTCTTCAGCCTGTTTATACCGGCCAAATACAATCGGTGGAAGCGGCCGACAATCTTGCTTTCCAGTTGCGCACGATGCATGAACCAGAGATGAAAAGAATGTTGCAGGCATGGGTGGACAAAGGCGTGTTTACACATGATCCGGCTGCCCGCGAGAATGCGGAACATTTCATTGCAGCCAGTTACCAATACTTCAGCGGCACTGAATTTTTTAATACCGAATTAATCAACCTGCATAAACTCTGCGAATCAAGCTGGCAGGCCGTGAATCAAAGATTATTTGCCAGTCTTAAGCATATTCTCGAAAAACAAACCCGTTTGTTTTCAGAAAATAAAAATGCAGGAACCGCAGCGGTTTAATAATCCACGTTCAGCTTAAGGCGTTCTTTCAGTTCCCTGATCAGCGGATATTGCTCTGTCAGTTTCTGGAATTGCTGACCGGATGATAACGGGATTTCGATTTTTGGCGCGAGGTCTTTGTTTTCCTCCATGGCGATGAAAAGCTGCAGGTTGGCGTTCTGCAATTTTTCTTTGAGAAACTCTGCCACATTCAGCGCATTGGTTTCAATGAAACGAAACTGAATAGGGTCGTTGACTTTTACATAAAAGCTGTTCTCGTCTACCAGTTGCAGTTGCGCCATGTCGAATACACTGCCGGCAGCATTCTTGTTTGCTTTCAGCATTGCGGCATATTCATCCCACTTAGCGCGGAGTTCTTCCATTACCAGCGGGCGGGCCACAATTTCTTTGGCCTCTTCCTGCATGTTTTTGAATTTGCTGCGCATCTGTGCAAGCCCGGAAATTTTTGGACTGGCTGGTTTGGCAGCAGTATTCGCAGACGAAGTAGTTTGCGGTGGCGGAGTGGTTTGTTTTTGTGGTTGCGTTACCGGCGGTGCCGTTTCAACGGTGAGCCGTGCTCCGGTGTTATCATTGGCGGGTGCGGCAGGTTTCCACTCAAATGCTTTTAATGCGCGGAACGGGACGGCTCTTGCGCTGTCAACCCGTTTTTTTTTACTTACCGCGCTGCCATCGGCAGACAGTTCCATGGCTTGTTGCAGGTAACATAGCTTGATGAGTACCAGTTCCACATGCAGGCGCTTGTTGCGCGCCGCTTTGAAACCGATCTCTGCATCGTTGAGAATGTTGAGTGCGCTGATCAATGTACCTGCGGAAATAGTTGCCGCCGTTTCTACATAACGCGATTTAAAACTTTCAACTGTTTCCAACAGGGAAGCGGCTCTTTCATCTTTGCACACGAGCAGGTTGCGCATGAATTCGGCAAGGCCATTCAGCACCAGGTCACCTTCAAAGCCTTTGCGGTTGATGTCGTCGAACAACAACATGGCACCTGCCAGGTCTTGCGACATCATGCAGTTGAGCAGTTTGAAATAATAGTCTGCATCGAGGATGTTGAGATGCTCGAGGGTATTGTTATAGTTCAACTCACCGCCGGTAAAACTTACGATCTTGTCCATGATGCTGAGTGCATCACGCATACAACCTTCGCTCTTTTGCGCGATCACCTGCAAGGCCGCTTTTTCTGCTGTCACATGTTCTTTCTCGCAGATTTCCTGCAGGTGTTCAACGGTATCGTTGGTAGTGATGCGTTTGAAATCGAATATCTGGCAACGGCTCAGGATCGTCGGGAGGATTTTGTGTTTCTCGGTAGTGGCCAGGATGAAGATCGCATAGGAGGGCGGTTCTTCCAGCGTTTTCAGGAACGCGTTGAAAGCGGAAGAACTGAGCATGTGCACCTCATCGATGATATACACTTTGTATTCGCCGGCCTGCGGAGCAAAACGCACCTGTTCTACGAGTGCGCGGATATCATCCACCGAGTTGTTGCTCGCGGCATCGAGCTCATGGATATTCATCGAAGTACCTTCGTTGAACGAAACGCAGGAGTTGCAGGTATTGCACGCTTCCCCTTCTGCCGTGCGGTTTTCGCAGTTGATGGTTTTGGCGAGGATACGCGCGCAGGTTGTTTTACCCACACCCCGCGGACCGCAGAACAAAAAGGCATGCGCCAGTTGTTCCGATTTGATCGCGTTTTTCAGGGTGGTGGTGATATGACTTTGCCCTACAACCGTGTTGAACAATTGCGGGCGGTATTTGCGTGCGGAAACGATGAATTTATCCATGGGAAATGCCTTGTGCTCCGTGTGGGAACGTCAACTGCAAAAATACTTATGTTTTCGGTGTAATCCTTTTTTAAATCGTCGGGTGCGGTTTGAATTCTTTCGACCGGTCAAACAGGTAGCGGTAAGTGGTGAGCTTACGACTGCGGTAAGTGCCCAGCGATTCGGCTACGTTGATCATCTTCGGATTGAATTCACCGATCCATTGCATTTCAAAATCTTCGTAGATCGGTTTGCCGAGAATGTATTGACCGTTTTCTATTTTCAAGCGCTGAATAAGCCGGCAACCTTCCACAATCATATAAGCATCCAGGCCTTTGCCCTGAAACTCAGGTACAATACCGAATACAAGCCCGGTAAATTTATTGACGGGACGCGTTTTCTTGATCCACAAAAATTTCAGCTTGGCCAGCAACCCGAATTTTCCATCCAGGTAGCGGAACCACTGATTAAGATCAGGCAGGTTTACCCATACCGCAACGGGTTCGCCGTTGTAATAAATACACCAGCAGACGCGCTCGTCGATCACGGGTTTCATCGACTGAAACATTTTCACCGCTACTTTTTTCTCTATTGCTTTCATGCCGCCGTGGCCTGCCCATGCTTTATTGTAAACCACGGAAAAATCTTCTGCGAATTTCTCCAGTTGATTTTTTTCAATGTGCTTAGACGTAAAGCCGGGATCGGCGGCGAGTGCCGCGTGGCGTTGATAAAATTTTTCCCCCAGCCGGTCGCCTACTTTCAAGGAGAAGCAGATCTGGTTATAAAAACCACGGAAGCCGTAATTCTCCAGCAGTTCTTTGTAGTAAGGCTGATTATAATTCATTCCGTACAGGGGAGGGTCAAAACCTTCCACGATCAGCCCCCACCAGCGGTCGCGTTCGCCAAAATTGATCGGACCGTCCATGGCCTCCATGCCGCGTTGCATGAGCCAGTGCCGCGCTACATCGAACAGCATATCTGCGGCAGCCTGATTGTTGATGCAATCAAAAAAACCGACGCCGCCAACAGGCACGTCGTCGTTTTTGTTTTTATATTTTTTATTGGTGAATGCGGCGATGCGTCCGATGAGTTTGTGTTGCTCATCGCGCAGGATCCACCGGGTCACTTCACCGTTGCGGAAGGTTTTGTTTTTTGCAGGATCAAACACTTCGTTCACGTCTTTATCGAGTGGCCGGATATAGTTCGGATCTTTGTAGTTGACTTCCACATTCACCTGTATAAAAAGCCGGGCTTCTGCCGGTGACTTTACTTCTGTCAGGTACATAAATCGTTATTGCTGCGGTTGTAAACGGATAGTTATTTGCGTACGGCAAACATTTTCTCCGCCAGTTTTTTATCGTGTCCGTAAATATCATCGCGGAAATTCAGTTCGCCGTCGCTGTCGACCCAGGCGGTAAAATAACCGATAAACACGGGTATGGTTGGTTTGAGTGTTACATATTTTTCCTTTCCGGCATTCATGGCCGCCGTTATTTTCTCTGTTGTCCACGCGCTGTCATTGCGAAGCAGGTATTCTGCCAGGCGCTTTGGTTCGGCCAGACGGATACAACCGTGGCTGAATGCGCGGTTGGTTTCTCCGAACAGGCTTTTACTTGGCGTATCGTGCAGGTAAATGTTGTAGCTGTTCGGGAAAAGGAATTTCACCAATCCCAAGGAATTGCCGGGACCGGGTTTTTGTCTTACGGCTCCGCCGTTCCATTCCATATTTTTCCTGGCGAGATAATTAGGATTGCGCTTCATGGCCGGTGCTATCTCGTTTTTGATAATGCTGGGCGGCACATTCCAATAAGGACTGAATACAATGTATTTCATATCGCCGCGGAAGATCACCGTATTGTGTGCCGTGGTGCCTACCACCACATTCATCGACCAGTCGAGTTTGCCACCCTGGTAAACAAACAGTTTATAAGCCGGAATGTTGACGAGCAGGTAATCTGCGGGCAGGTCGGCGGGTGTCCAGCGGATGCGTTCCATGTTGATGAGTAATTGCCGGATGCGCTCGCTGATGGGCCTGTTCAATTCTTTCATCAGGGAGCTGCCGATGGCACCGTCCTCCTTGAGGCCGTAGCGGTGCTGGAAACGGCGTACGGCGGTTTGTAAAGTAGTATCGAACACATCGGTGGTATCGGTTGTACGGAGATCACCGGTGAGGGTGAGCCGGTCTTTGATGCGGCGGATGGCCGGAGAATGGTCACCGGTTTTGTAAAATTTCTGATCGATGGCGATGCTGTCCCAGGCTCCCTGTTTTTCGAGCGCATAGTATTTGAGGAGCTGTTCTTTGAGGAGGTTGTATTGCCGGTTCACGGGAGCATGGGCGGCCAGGTCGCCGTCTTTGCTGGTGATCATGGAATCGAGCAATGCGGTAAGGTTGATCTTTTTGCGGGGAATGAACCAGCCAAGGTCCTGTGCGTTGATGCTGCCATCGCCCTGGTAGGCTTTGGCGGCGTAACGGAAAAAGTTTTGCGTTAACTGCAACTCGGTTTTGAGCCGGTCGGAAGCAGGCACCTTGTAAAGACTGCTATCGGCAGTGACAGAATCCTGGAGTTGCTGCAGAAAAGGGCTGTAAACCGAGCTGTCGCCGGAATAGCTGATGTACTGGCTCTGGGCGTTGAGGAAGCTGGGAACATATTCGGCGATGCCGGTGCTGTCGAACCAGGCGTATTGGTAGTTGCGGCTGTTGTAGAAACTGCGCATGCGGTCGGCGAGGCTGTCGGAAACGGCTTCTTTCACCAGGAATTGTTCCATGGCCGTGCTGTCGAAAAACAGGTCGCTGTAGGCGTTGGATACTGTAATAGTGGTGTCACGGGGCTGAACAACAAACTTTTTCTGCTGGTTTTTGCAGGAAGCCAGCCACAGGACAAGTAGGAGGAGCGGCAGGGTCTTTTTCATGGCGGCAAGATAAATAATTCAAAAGTCAAAAGTAAAAAGTCAAAAGGGAACAGCTCCTGTGGTCATAATTTTTGAATTTTTACTTTTGAATTTTGACTTTCCCGCGTGGATATCCACGCGGGAGGCCTTGTTTTCCACTGCTTTGTAAAATCTGATATCTTATTTCTTAATTCTGCTGCTGACCCTTACCTTTGCGGCCAAAATAAACAGCACCTTTATATATGGCAAACGCAGGTAAAATTAAGCAGGTAATCGGCGCCGTGATCGACGTGCAGTTCGACGGTAAGCTTCCTGAGATTTACAACGCATTGGAATTAACACGGGAGAACGGCGATAAGCTGATCCTTGAAGTGCAGCAGCACCTCGGTGAAGACTCTGTACGGACCATCGCGATGGACGGTACAGAAGGTCTCGTTCGCGGAATGGCTGTTATCGACACCGGCAAAGGCATTACCATGCCAACCGGCGAAGCCATCAAAGGACGTCTGTTTAACGTAACAGGTGACCCGATCGACGGTCTGCCTGCGGTAAGCAAAGAAGGTGGTCGTGCCATCCACGCCAAACCTCCTGCTTTCGAAAACCTGAGCACCGCATCTGAAGTGCTTTATACCGGTATCAAAGTAATTGACCTGATCGAGCCTTATGCAAAAGGTGGTAAGATCGGTCTGTTCGGTGGTGCGGGTGTAGGTAAAACCGTATTGATCCAGGAGCTGATCAACAACATTGCGAAAGCTTATTCCGGTCTGTCCGTATTTGCCGGTGTAGGTGAGCGTACACGTGAGGGTAATGACCTGATGCGTGAGATGATCGAAGCGGGTATCATGAAATACGGCGAAGGCTTCAAACACAGCATGGAAGAAGGTGGCTGGGATCTTTCCAAAGTAGACATGAATGAACTGGCTGACTCCAAAGCAACCTTCGTGTTTGGCCAGATGAACGAACCTCCCGGAGCCCGTGCGCGTGTGGCCCTCTCTGGTCTGACGATCGCTGAATACTATCGTGATGGCGACGGACAAGGTAAAGGCCGTGACATCCTGTTCTTCGTCGACAACATCTTCCGTTTCACCCAGGCTGGTTCTGAAGTATCGGCATTGTTGGGACGTATGCCTTCAGCGGTAGGATATCAACCTACACTGGCAACGGAGATGGGTCTGATGCAGGAGCGTATCACTTCTACCAAAAATGGTTCAATCACTTCCGTACAGGCGGTATACGTACCTGCGGATGACTTGACCGACCCTGCTCCGGCAACAACCTTTGCTCACCTTGATGCCACAACCGTATTGTCACGTAAAATTGCCGACCTTGGTATCTACCCTGCGGTTGACCCGCTGGATTCCACATCACGGATCCTGTCTCCCCAGGTAGTAGGTGACGCTCACTATAATTGCGCTAACCGCGTAAAATTGATGCTCCAGCGTTATAAGGAACTGCAGGACATCATCGCAATCCTCGGTCTGGACGAATTGAGCGACGACGATAAAATGACCGTAGCCCGTGCCCGTAAGGTACAGCGTTTCCTTTCCCAGCCATTCCACGTGGCAGAGGCCTTCACGGGTCTGAAAGGTGTGCTGGTTCCCATCGAGGAAACGATCCGTGGCTTCAACATGATCATGGATGGTGAAGTAGACGAATACCCTGAAGCTGCATTCAACCTCGTAGGTAGCATCGACGACGCTATCGAAAAAGGTAAGAAACTGCTTGCACAGGCACAGGGTTAATTTGAAGATTTGAAATAACTGATTTTCAAACTTTCAAATTATCAAATTACTATTATGACTTTAGAAATATTAACTCCGGAGCGTAAGCTGTTCAGCGGCGAAGTGTACGGTGTTCAATTGCCGGGTATCAGCGGTTCATTTGAAGTGCTCGAGAAGCACGCCCCGCTGATCAGTGCTTTGAAAGCCGGACGCGTGAAAGTGCTGAAGGATAAGCAACAACATTTCGCTTTCTTCGATATTCAGGGTGGCTTTGTTGAGGTACTCAACAACAAAGCTACAGTGCTGGTTGAAGGAGCTGTCCCTGTAGAGTCTGTATAATTCAGACCTGGCTGCTAACGAGAAGCCATAAATAGACTGGGTGAAAAACCAGCCTATCCGGGATTTTGAAAACTGTAGAAAGCCCCCGCATCACGCGGGGGCTTTTCCATTTCCATCCCTTCTTATTGTTGCCGGTTGATTCCCGAACCGGCGGTTTCCCTCGCCTGATTACGCTATTTTATGCGCTTTTTTGCATTAATATGCGTTTTTCTGTATATTCAGGTTCGCCTTGTCCTGCCAAACTCAACTAAACTCTGCCAAACAATGAGAAGATTGCTCCTGCTGTTGCTCCTTGCAGCAACAATTCAACACGCGTCTGCACAATCGGACAGCGTTCTCCTTAAAAGAATTCAACGTTTGTTTTCGCACGATCTTGCCGGTAATATATCCGGACTGACTGCGGACAGTGTGGTGAAAAAAGATGGACAACTACACATCTTTTTCAATGTATCCGGTCATTTCTCAAAAGGAGAAATCGATCTGTCTGCTCCAGAAAACTTACTGGAAACTTCTTTGTCGCTGCACGATGAAGCAGGTGTAAAAAATGTTTTGTTCTGGGCGCGCAGCAGCGAAGACGGACAGTGGCATCCGCTTGATGCGTTCACTTACATGCCTGAGCCGCCCGTTTACAAACCTGTTGAAAACAACGATTCTTATCCTGCTATACCGGGCAAAAATGCTCAGTTGCAGTCGCGGGTTTTTCCGGGTAGTAATAGTTTTGCTACAGGATCCCTTACAGGCAAAACCGTATGGTTGAGCCCGGGACATGGCTGGTATAACGCAGGTTCAGGATTTACCACCCAACGTGGTACTACATTCCAACTGGTGGAAGATTTTATCACAGCAGAAAGTATCGATTATTATCTTCAGCATTATCTCACCAATGCCGGAGCTAAGGTCTGGAGTGTACGGGAGAGGGATGTTAATCCCCGCGAAGTGATTGTCGATAACGATCAGGGAGCGCCGCATTACACCGAAACAGGAACATGGACAGACGGAACAATTGCCGGTTATGGCGGTACTTACCGCACAGCCATGGCTAGCCCTGCGGCCACAAGTACTGCAGTATTTTCTCCTCAAATAGATTCAAGTGCGTTGTACTGGGTGTCTGTACGCTTTATAGCAGGAACCAATCGCGCCACTGACGTTAAGTACATTATCACCCACGCTGGTGGATCTACAACCTTTACTGTAAACCAGGAAATACACAGCAATACCTGGATTCACCTGGGACAGTTTTATTTTTTTGCAGGACAACAATATAGTGTAACAATCAGCAACGAGTCTGCAGAAGATGGTCAGGCAATTGTGGCGGACGCTGTACGATGGGGTGGTGGCCGTGGTCAGGCACCTGATTGTACTTATGGAGGCCTGCCGAGTGGAAGACCACGCTTTGAAGAATCTGCTGCACAATTTGCCAACTACCAGGGTTATCCGACATGCTATGGCGATCCTACTGTCCGACCGCTTTATGCGGAATGGGAAATGAATAAAGGAACGCCAGAAGAAATAGCTAATTCAATTTTCGTTTCTTTTCACACCAATGCGGCAGGCGGAAGAGGTACGGAAACATATCGTTATAACGGCCTTGGTGCAGGGCGCCCCAATATCACGGCAGGCAGTACAGAGTTGCGTGGGTTTATCCACAATCAGGTTGTCGCTGATTTACGTGCAGGATGGCAAAGCACGTGGGCAGACAGAGGAGTGAAGGAAGCAAATTTTGCTGAGTTCCGTTTGCTCAATACAATGCCCGGTATATTACTGGAGCTTGCTTTTCATGATCAGATTGCAGACGCCTCTGCACTCAAAGCCCCTGAATTCCGTCGTATGGCTTCCCGTGCCATATATAAGGGAATTGTCCGTTTTTATAATAATCGTGACGGAAGTCCGTTGAACTTTCTTCCTGAAGAGCCAAGACTGGTGCGCGCACGTAATACTACCAATGCACAGGTAGAAGTAAGTTGGGATGCACCGGTTTCCGGAGGTATCTACGGTGATGCGGCCACAGGCTATCGTGTATATGTTAGTGAAAACGGTAAAGGGTTTGATAATGGCACTGCTGTGTCGGGTACCAACTACACCTTTTCGGGCGTTCAGGATAAAACTTATTTTTTCAAGATTACAGCAACCAATGCCGGTGGTGAATCATTTGCTTCTTCTGTAGTGGCAGCCCGAACACCGTCAGGTAATACTCCCGTGCCTTACCTGATTGTAGATGGATTTGATCGCCTGGACTCTTCTTCCACCATTTTGCGAACAGAAAACGCAACATTGGGTAATGTAAGACGTATGCTGCTCGAAAGAATAAATAGCTACGATTACATGGTTGAACATGGCAATGGATTGTCGAGTTGTGGTATTGCATTCGATGGTGCGCAGAATGAAGTAGTGGCAAACGGACTGATCAATCTCGGTGATTATTATGCGGTAGATTGGTATGTTGGTGAAGAAAGTACCGTAGACAAATCGCTCGATGCGAATGAAAAGCAACGCATCGCTACCTACCTTGATGGCGGCGGCCGTTTATTATTGTCCGGCGCTGAAATCGCTTATGAAATGCGAGCAGGTGCACCTAATACAGATGTCCCTTTCCTGAACAATTATCTCAAAGCAACGTATGTTGGCGATGATGCCAATACCTATGTATTCGCCGGCACGCCCTCTCTCTTCACGGGCCAAACAGGAGCGTTCAGTGACGGAACAGTTAAATATTACAATGTCGATTTCCCTGATCGTCTTGGTGCTGTCAATGGTTCAGAGATCGTGCTGACTTATTCCGGTGGAACAGGTGATGGTGCGGGTGTTGGTTACAAAGGAGCATACAACCTGTTGTTCTATGGTTTCCCTATCGAAACGATCCTGGATGACAATGTGCGCAACAACCTGCTCTGTGCATCGGTGAATTACCTGGCCACTCCGTTGGTCCCGCTGCCCGTAAGTGGTCTGGAGCTGCAAGGCCAGGCGAAAGGGTTGTATAATGAACTGCGCTGGATCACCCGCTCTGAAGTGAATACGGGTTATTTCATCGTAGAAAGAAGCGTGGATGGTATTTCTTACGAAGTGATCAGTGAGCGCATCCCTGCCCGCGGTAACCAGGCTGAAGGTGCATCATATACTTTCATCGACCGCAATGTAAAGGCATCAGCTTATTATCGTGTACGTGCCATCGATCACGATACGCGTGAGACTATTTCCAATATTGTATTGTTGAAAAACAACCAGCAGTCAAGACTGTATGTTGTGCAGAATCCCGCAGAGTCCGCTATCCGCGTGCGTTCTACAGCAGCGGGTCGCTTCGGCATCACCCTGGTGAATGCCATGGGGCAAACTGTTTACACGAATAATGTAACGGTTGGCGCCGGTCAGGAGATCAGTATTCCGGTAGACAAACTTGCAAGAGGAGCCTACTGGCTTTCTGCCGTGATGGAAGGCAAGGAACGGGAAACCTTTAAGGTAATGCTTCAATAAAAAGAAAAAGGCCGCTAAAGCGGCCTTTTTCTTAATGTGGAAATGTGTCGCCTTCGGCAAATGTGAAAATGTGGAAATGTGTCTGAAAGAAATGTTCGCTGTTATAGCGCATTCATGGGGACGTTGTTAATAGAGCGAGTCCGATCCCATTTGCACATTTTCATATTTGCGAGGCCGCAGGCCTCGTGACACATTTCCACATTGCATAAATGCCTTTGGCATTTATTGCTGCGCCTGTTTCCTTCGTACCAGTTCCTGTTCGGCATAACCGAATACTCTTTTCATCATATCCGTTTTGCGGAACTCATAGCGCGTGCGGATTTTTTCTTCTTCATCTGCTACCGATACGAACATGCCGTCTATCGCTCTTGCGGCGATGAAATCAGTGAGGCTGTTTTCAAGCGGTTTATTGATGAAAGGAATTTTATTATAAACGTTTACGAGGTTGGTCCATTCACGGTTGGCGCCATTGAGATTGGCGGTGCTGTCGACGATGGGGCGGAAAGCCACCATCAACTGGGGAGACATGGTGTTTTTGAAATAATCCGTAGCGGCATGCAGGTTGTCGGTAACAAGCAGGTTCACCACATCACGCAGGTTCATTTGTTTAACGGAGTTCAGAAATATCGGCTTGGCGGATGATACTGCGGAGACCATGGCATTGGTGAACTTACTGGTCACCTGGTTTACCAGGCTGGTCATGCCGATGTCTTTCAACGTCTTTTCGATCTTGGCAGCGTCTCCGGGAAAAGCAAAACGCACCAGCGGGTTACCGCTGTTAGGGTTGGCGAAAGCATCAAATCCGGAAAAAAGGCCTTGTGTCAATGCATCGCGCAGTCCCGCAGCCATTTCATATTCCGAAGGAGCGAGTGCGGAGGCAACCTGTTTCAGCGTGTCACAGGATGAAAAGAAAAGTGTGGTGGCCAGGAGACCACTGAGTAGTAGACGTTTCATAATTAATTCAAAAGTAAAAAGTCAAAATTCAAAAATCAACAGAAATAAGAATGCAAAAGTAGGGCCAGGGGAGTGAATCGTCAATGGTGAATGGTGAATAAGTCAATCAGTGAATTGTGCTCTCTGAGGCCGATACTTCGGCCTCTCGAAGGCGTTCCCTGAGGCCGATACTTCGGCCTCTCGAAGGGACGTTAATCCTGAATGGGTCGCCTCGGGCTCAGTCTTCACGAGCCATGAAGGCTGAATCGTTGAATGACGGCTTATTTATTACTTACGCCCGAAGTATCGGGCGGCTATTTCACCTTATGCCTTAGGCCGAAGCTTCGGCCTTACGCCTTAAACCTTATACCTTACACCATCCACCTTACCTACCACTCAATTGAGCTGCGGATCCAGGGGAAAATTGATCATCATTTCGTAATCACCGCCTAACTCCCGCAGCGAATCGCGCCATAATTCATCGGGCCGGGCATGAAAGATCAGCGGACGTGTAGCCTGCACCGTCAGCCAGCTTTTTCCTTCGAGTTCGGCTTCGAGTTGACCGCTCTCCCAACCGGAATAGCCGACAAAGAAGCGGATCCGTGAGGGAGATATTTCACCGGTGCGGAGCAGGTGGCCCAATATTTCAAAATCGCCGCCCCAATAAACGTTTTTGATGATTTCAGTACCTCCGGGAATTTTTTCGGGATACTGGTGCAAAAAATGCAGTGTGTCGGGCTGTACTGGTCCACCGTAATAAACAGGGAGGTCAAATTCAGCCAGGGAAGGCACCAACTGATTGAGATTGGAATCGAAACGACGGTTGAGTACAAACCCGAAGCTTCCATCCGTCTTATGTTCGCAGAGGAAAACAACACTTCGCAGAAAGTTGGGATCTTTCAGGAAAGGGTCGGCGATCAACAAAACTCCAGGAGCGGGTTCTATCATACTTCAATTTAAAACGAAAAATCGTTTTTAAAAAATGAAGTTAAAAAAAATCATCCAACCCTTGCTGCCTGTGTGGTGACCCATGCATGTTGTAATTTTGCTTCCTGCCGTGTACCTGCCCGGTAAACACGGCTTTTTCACCGGAAATAAAAACAAAACCCATTATCTTTCCGTCTTAAGTCATCAGCCTACGTGAAAAGAATTTTTACCATCATTACCATCCTCATCTCGTTATCACTTATCGGGATCATTGTGTTTCAGATTTCCTGGCTGCGCAACATGATCCTCTTACAGGAGGATCGTGTAAAGCAAAAAGTAGATGAAGTGGGTATCAGCATCGGCAATGAGCTGAAAGAATACAAAGCCTCCTATATGCCTGTTCCGCCGAAGACAGGAACAAGTAATATTTTCAAGGATGATTTTGCACAGGGCCTGCTCAATTTTCAAACAGTAGGCGCGCGTTTCACTACACGTGAATTATATGAGAAAATCAGGCGCCAGTTCGATCATGCAGGACTCAAAGACCTGAAGTTTGAATTTGTGCTGATGCTCGACAATCCGCGCAACAGTTCACTCGGACGTATTGAAAGACAAACCAGCAATTTCGTCAAAGCATACGAAGATAAAGTCAACAATTATGCTACCAACTGGATACTGATCGTCTCACCCAGTGGTTCGGCAACGGAGAACCTGGCCTCCGATGAAGTAATGATCATTGTGGCGCTCGATTGGCGCAGCGTGGTGATACAGCAATTGCAATTGAGAATCGCGTTAGCTATACTCTTCACCCTGATCATCATCGCAGCATTCTACCTCACCGTTCGCACCATGCTCCGTCAGAAAAAACTGGGAGAAATCAAGAACGACTTTATCAACAACATGACGCACGAATTCAAAACGCCCATTGCCACCATATCACTTGCCGTGGATGCAATGAAGAATGAGCGCGTGTTACAGGACCGTGAAAAGATCGAATACTTCCGGGGCATCATCAAGGAAGAAAATCAGCGCATGAACCGCCAGGTGGAAACGATCCTCAAGGCCTCACAACTCGAAAGACAGGAAGTAGAACTCAATCTTAAACCGCTGCATGTACACGAAGTGATCAAACATGTGGTGGATAATTTTGCCCTGCAGTTGCAGGAAAAAAATGGGCACGCAGAGTTACTGCTGCAGGCCGAGAACGACCTCATCGATGCAGATGAAGTCCATTTTTCCAACCTTGTCAACAACCTCGTTGATAACGCCGTAAAATATTCCAAGGAAAATGTGCCCGTACAATTACGCATCAGTACGCAGGTGGATGGCCGCCGTTTGATGATGCGTTTTGAAGACAACGGCATTGGCATGAATAAGGAAACGGTGAAACGTGTATTCGAGCGTTTCTATCGCGCTCACACCGGCAACCTGCACAACGTAAAAGGATTTGGCCTGGGCCTCAGCTATGTCAAAACAATGATCGAAGGCCATCATGGCGAGATCAAAGTGGAAAGTGTATTGGGCAAGGGAAGTACGTTTGTGATACACCTGCCGTTGAAGAAGGCGTGAGGTGTAAGCCCGAAGGTTCGGGCTTAGGGCGTAAGGTATGCAGTGAGAGGTTTCTACTCCCTGGTTCGTGTATACACGAACCAGGGCATTCACGATTGACGATTCACGATTCACGTTCGCCAAGCACTTACCAGCGCAACAAACTCCCGTCTCCATAGCTCAAAAACCGGAAATCATTATCCAACGCATACTGGTAAACCTTCCTCCAATCTTCGCCGATCAGGGCGGCTACCAATAACAACAAAGTTGATTGCGGCTGATGAAAATTGGTGATCAGTGCCTGTGCAATCTTTGGCTTGTATCCGGGGGCAATCAGCAGCCGCGTACTTGCTATCAATTGCTGTCGCTGCTGCTTTTGCATCCAGGCAAGCAACGCGGTCAATGCTTCTTTGGAAGAGGGCAGCGACTGCTCTTCCTGCGCGTATGGATGCCACTGATCGAGTTGCAACACGCCATGCGCAGACAGGTCTTCTTCTCCTTTGATCAGCATTACACCCAGCCAGTAAAGACTTTCAAGCGTACGCATTGAAGTGGTGCCTACCGGAATAACGGCATGACCGCCGGGCTGCTGCAATATTCTTTCGATCAGAGCGCGGTTTACATCGATGTATTCCGCATGCATCGTATGGTCTTCCATCACCGCTGCTTTTACGGGTTTAAAGGTACCGGCACCAACGTGTAAGGTCACATAACCGGTGTCGATATTCTTTGCCCGCAGCCGCTCGAAAATGGTGTCGGTGAAATGTAAACCTGCAGTGGGTGCGGCCACTGACCCTTCTTCTTTTGCATAGATGGTCTGGTAGCGTTCGCTGTCATCTTCGTCGGCAATGCGTTTGATATAGGGCGGCAAGGGTATGGCGCCTGCATCATGCAATACTTCTGCAAAGGACAATGATTCGTCGCTCCATCGGAGAGAGATCAGGAAATGGTCATCTCCCTTGCCTTCGTATCGCGCTTCGAGGGTATAGTTTTTATTTCCTGCGGAAATTTCTTTCTGCAATACTTGTCCGGGTTTCCATTTGGAAGCGCCTCCGATCATGCATTGCCAGTATACTTCTCGCGTTTGCTGCAAAGCTGTTGCCACATCAGGATAGCGGGTATCCGGTTGCAGGCAGAATATTTCTATCATGCCTCCTGTCGGTTTGCGGAACAATAGTCTTGCTTCCACTACCCGCGTGTTGTTGAAGATGAGCAGGGAACCTGGAGCAAGATACTGGTCGAGTTCGCGGTATATACTTGTTGAAATGATGCCTTTCTCATAGACGAGCAGCTTCGATTCGTCACGGTTGGGAGCGGGAACGGGTGCTATTCTTTCGTCGGGAAGGACATAGGTATAGTCACTGATGGATAGATCACGGGGGTGCATAACTGGCGCGACCAACTGTCGCATTTTGGTGAGGCGCGAAGATAGCGTAAAACCTAAATTCACAATGAAAACGGGGTTATCCACAGCTTATACACGGTAATCCACATCTAATTCACGCAGGATCATGTTTTTGACACCCATTTTTAAGTTGAAATCCTTGCTGGTATTGGCTTTCAGGGTGTTTAAATGTGTGGAAAAATTAAAGAAATCAAAATTTGGGCGGAAAGTGGGAAAAAGTGTTATTTTGTGTTAATTACTTGAGTATTGGATTCAAGTACCTGATAATGATAAGTTTTCTAGGCGAATTTGAAGTCACATTGGACGCCAAAGGGCGTTTCTTGCTGCCGGCTGGTCTGAAAAAGCAGATTCCGGAGACTGACGGTTTGCATTTCGTTATCAACAGAGGTTTTGAAAAGTGTCTTAGCCTGTACCCGCTGAAAAACTGGCAACCGCTGGCCGATAAAATCAACAACCTGAATGATTTTAAGCCGAAGGTGCGGGAGTTTAAACGGTTCTTTCTAAATGGCGCCACCCCGGTGGAGCCCGATACCGCCGGACGCATTTTGTTGCCTCCCCGCCTCAAAGAGTACGCGGGTTTGCAGAAGGATGTGATCCTGGTATCAGCCGGACAACGATTGGAAATTTGGGATAGTAATAAGTACAACGAGTTCTTTGAATCTTTCTCACCGGATGCATTCAGTGATCTGGCTGCCGAAGTAATGGGCGGTGGTGGTAATGAGCTGGATCTTGAATAAAACGATGTAAACAGTGTCGATATGGCGAAAAAACAACAACCCCGGCGGAACGAGACTTCATCCACCGGTGATGACGCCGGCTATCATGTACCCGTGTTGCTGGCGGAATCAATGGAGGCGCTGAATATCCGGCCCGATGGTATTTATGTCGATTGCACTTTTGGTGGCGGCGGTCATTCCAGCGTCATCCTGCAGCACCTGGGTCCGAAAGGACGCCTCGTTGCTTTCGATCAGGATGAAGACGCCCGGCAAAACCTGCCCGACGACGACCGCCTGCTGTTTGTGCCGCATAACTTCCGCTACCTCCAGCGCTTTCTGCGCCTGAACGGTATCACGGAAGTGGACGGCATCCTGGCGGATCTCGGTGTCAGCAGTCATCAGTTCGATGAAGCAGACCGCGGATTCTCCACCCGTTTCGATGCGGCCCTCGATATGCGCATGGACCGCCGGCAGGAACTGACTGCATTAGACATCATCAGCACGTATACCGAACTGCAACTGCACAAATTATTTGAACAGTACGGCGAAGTAACGAATGCTAAAACACTGGCCCGAACAATCGTCCAACGCCGCACCAACGTGCCGATGAAGACGATCGAGGGATTCAAACAGGCCATCCGGGATATTGTGAAAGGTAATCCCCACAAGTACTTTGCCCAGGTTTTCCAGGCGTTGCGCATGGAAGTGAATGATGAAACAGGCGCGTTGAAAGACATGCTGCAACAATCTCCAAAACTACTGCGACCAGGTGGTCGCGTTGCGATCATCTCTTTTCATTCTATTGAAGACAGGTTAGTAAAGAACTTTTTCCGACGTGGCTCCTTCGAAGAGCCGGAGGAAAACCCTTTTGCCAACAATGAACCTGAACCCGAGTTCAACATCATCACCCGTAAGCCGGTAACAGCCGGGGATGAAGAACTGAAACGTAATCCGCGCTCAAGAAGCGCCAAATTGAGAGTAGCAGAAAAACGCTAAAACTATACCTGCAGGTATGACCGAGAAAAACAACAAGGATGCAGTGAGCTGGAAAAAATGGCTGAACTATCAGTCCATTGTGAAACAAGTACCCTTCTTTCTCTTTCTCGCATTATTAGCAGTAATGTATATCTACAACGGCCATTACGCGGATAAGACAGTCCGCCAGATTAATAAAGTGGCCCGCGAAGTAAAGGAATTGCAGTACGAGTACAAGGCGGTTAAAAGTGATGTGATGTTTCGCAACAAACCCAGTGAACTGGTGAAAGCCGTCGAACCACTCGGATTGAAAGAACTGACAGAAGCGCCGGTAGTGCTGAAGGATAGTTTGTGAGGACGTGAATGGTGAATCGTCAATGGTGAATGGTGAATGGTGAATAGGGTGCTGGCTGTTATACTTAATACTTATAACTTATAACTCAACTTGGAAGTAAGACGTGACATATTATGGCGAGTGTACTGCTGTTTCATCGGCATGGCATTGCTGTGTGTGTTCATCCTCGGCAAAGCGTTTTACTTACAAGGTGTACAAGGTAATTACTGGCGCCAGATGAGCGACAGCATGCACCAGAAGATCGTAGAACTGGATGCCGATCGCGGTACCATTTACAGCGAAGACGGACAAATGCTCAGCACCTCCCTGCCACAGTTCGATATCTATATGGACATGCAGGCAGATGGATTGCGCGAGAAGAACGGACGCATCTTCCAGGAGAACATCGATTCATTCTCACGTGCCATGGCCGGCTACTTCGGTGATAAATCAGCCGCGCAGTACAAAACAGAACTGCAGGTGGCTTTCCGCCAGAAGAAACGCTATTTCCCGCTCCGCAAAAAAATGTCTTTTGAAGAATACAAGGCATTCAGGCAGTTTCCCCTCGTGAAACTCGGCCGCAATAAAAGCGGTGTGATCGTGGAAGAGAACAGCAAACGCCTCGCACCATTCGGCTTACTGGCCAACCGTACGATAGGTCTTTCGAGAGAACACGTGGCCAGCGACGGTAAAGTGAAAAAGATGAACGTAGGACTCGAGATGAGTTACGATAGCCTGCTCACCGGCCAGAAAGGCCAGCGGCTCGTTCGCTTTATCGCCGGCGGCGCCGTGCCGGTGGAAGGCTTCCAGGTGGAACCCGAAAATGGAAGAGACGTTTATACCACCATCGATGTAAACATGCAGGACGTGGTGCAAACCTCGCTGCTCAAAGTAATGGTGCAGAGCGAAGCATTATATGGCACCTGCATTTTAATGGAAACAAAATCCGGTAAGATCAAAGCCATCGCCAACCTCGGACGCCGGCCCGATGGTACTTACTGGGAAGACGATAACTACGCATTGCGTGTAACAGAACCCGGATCCACTATTAAACTGGTCACCTTGCTCGCAGTGCTGGAGAAAGGTACTTCCAAACTGGACGATATGGTGGAAGTGGGCAGCGCAGGCCGCATGGTGGTAGGTCCGAGGAATATCAACGATGCCGAACGTTCACCCAAACCGGTTTTAACGGTGAAGGAATGTTTCGCACATAGTTCAAATGTGGGCATGGGCAAACTCGCTTTCAAAGCATTTGCGCAAAAACCCGAAGAGTTCCGCGAGTACCTCCATCGCTATCACATGGATGTGCCTTCGCCCATAGATCTTTCACATTTACCTAAACCCATGGTCGCGCCCCTGCAGAAAAGCCACGGCGGTGTGATGAACATGATCACCATGAGCTTTGGTTACGCAGTGCAGGTAAGTCCATTGCATACCGTTACGCTTTACAATGCCATCGCCAATGACGGCAAAATGATGAAGCCCTACCTGGTCAACAGCATTCGTGAAAATGGTGTGTTGGTAAAAGAGTTTGAGCCGCAGGCCATCGAAAAAAATATTGCCAGCGCTTCATCGGTCAAAGCTGCCCGCGAAAGCATGGAGGCCGTGATCACTGAAGGCACCGGTAAATACGCGTTCAAGGATATGCCTTTCAAGATCGCAGGTAAAACAGGTACCGCACACGTAGCCGACGGCAGCGTGAAGTACAGCGATGGTGTGTACCAGGCGTCTTTCGTCGGATATTTTCCCGCAGATCAGCCGCAATACACCTGTATCGTAGTGATCCGCAGTAAACCACATGCCGCTGTTCACTATGGTGGCTCGCTGGCAGGACCTGTGTTCCGCGAAGTGGCAACCAAAGTGTACGCCATGTATGTTAACCGTAAATCGGCTACACCCTTTGTTCCGAAACGCGATAGCAGCTCTTATTTTTTTGCGGGCGACGCAGGTGATATCAAAAAAGTTTTGCAAACACTCAGGATGCCCTTCCGCGATTCAGTGAATGAGCAGACCTGGACAAACGTTTACGGAAATGCCGGCGGCACCGGCCAACCGGTCTTGAGTGTGAACAGAGTGCGGAAAGAACTGATGCCAAACGTACGGGGAATGGGCTTGCGGGATGCCTTGTATATGCTGGAGAGCCTCGGTTTGAAAGTGACGATAAAAGGTAAAGGAAAAGTAATCAGCCAGTCAGTATCACCCGGCACGGCCATCAACCGCAACCTGGCAGTGGTACTCGATCTGGGATAAAAGATAGCAGTGTTATTACAGGATGTACTATATAAAGTGGCGCTGCGCTCGGTGCATGGAAGTACCGGTGTGGAGATCAGCGACGTTTCGCTGGACTCAAGAGCGGTTCAATCCGGTACCGCTTTCATCGCGGTGAAAGGTTCGGCAACAGACGGACATCAGTTCATTGAAAAAGCAATAGAAAAAGGTGCAACAGCAATCATCGCAGAGCAGCTTCCCGGAGAGAAGAAAGCAGGTGTGGTGTATGTAGAGGTGGAGAACAGTGCCATCGCTGCGGGTTACATGGCTTCAAATTTTTTCGGTCAGCCCTCCGCGTCGCTTCACCTGGTGGGGGTTACGGGCACCAACGGTAAAACAACCATCGCCACGTTATTGTACAAACTCTTTACCGCACTCGGTTATCACTGCGGATTGATCAGTACCGTAGCCAATCACATCGGCGATCGTGTGTTGCAGGCCACACATACCACACCGGATGCAGTTAGTCTTAACCGGCTTCTGCGCCAGATGAATGACGAAGGTTGTTCGCATGTGTTCATGGAAGTGAGTTCGCACGCCGTGCACCAGCATCGCATCGCGGGACTGCAATTTGCCGGAGGCATTTTCAGCAACATCACGCATGATCACCTGGATTATCATAAAACATTTGATGAATACATCCGGGTAAAAAAAGCCTTCTTCGATGGTCTGCCTTCAGCAGCCTTTGCCATCAGCAATGCCGATGACAAACGCGGACTGGTAATGTTGCAGAACACCCCGGCCCGCAAATACCTGTACAGCCTCAAAACGCTGGCAGATTTTAAAGGCAAGCTCATTGAAAATAATCTTTCAGGATTGGTGATGCTGGTCGGAGATCAGGAAGTGCATTTCCGGCTGATAGGAGAGTTCAACGCCTACAACCTGCTCGCTGTTTACGGCGCGGCAATTTGCCTGGGTGAAGATAAACAGGAGATACTTCGTTGCCTCAGCGTACTCACAGGTGCGGAAGGCCGCTTCGATTATCTCATTTCTCCGGTTGATAAACTCATCACCATTGTTGATTATGCACACACACCGGATGCTTTGCTGAATGTGCTGGCCACAATCAACAAACTGAAGAAAGGAACCGAGCAGGTGATTACGGTAGTAGGATGTGGAGGAGATCGGGATAAAACAAAAAGACCCGTGATGGCGCAGGCCGCCTGTGAACACAGCGACCGTGCCATCTTCACCAGTGATAATCCCAGGAGTGAAGATCCGGAACAGATCATCCGCGACATGGAAGAGGGATTGCCTGCCGCGGCCCGGAGAAAATACATTGCGATTACCGACCGCCGCGAAGCGATCAAAACGGCGATCAGCCTCGCAAACCCCGGCGATATCATCCTGGTAGCCGGTAAAGGACACGAAAAGTACCAGGATATAAAAGGAGTAAAACATCATTTCGACGATAAAGAAACCGTGCAGGATTTGTTTGAAACATTAGGCAGATAACAGAGCAGTTTCAAAACGCAATAAAGCAGTAAGCATGTTATATCATTTATTTGAATGGTTTAAAGAACAGGGGATCAAGTTTCCGGGCAGTGAGTTGTTCCGGTTCATTTCCTTCCGCGTGCTGCTGGCGCTGTTGCTGTCTCTCGCCATCACGATGGTGTTTGGTAAAAAACTGATCCGCTATTTGCAGCAAAAACAAGTTGGCGAATCGGTACGCGACCTCGGACTGGCAGGCGAACAAATGAAAAAGGGCACGCCGACGATGGGCGGACTGATCATCATCCTCGCCATTCTTGTGCCCACGCTGCTGCTGGCGAGATTGAACACGGTTTATATCATCCTCATGTTGGTGGCCACCGTATGGCTGGGCACGATCGGATTCATCGACGACTACCTGAAATTGCGGGCCAAGCGTATCGCGCAACAACAAGGGATTGCTTATAAGAAAGGAGATAAAGACGGACTGGCCGGATGGTTCAAAGTATTGGGACAGGTTGGTTTGGGCATCACCATCGGCGCAGTGCTTTATTTCAACAGCAACGTCATCATCTGGCGCGAATTCGTTGGCACAGAACAACAAGCCAAGGCAGATACCACCGTATTTCCGAAGGAAGTCAACGGACGCACCAAATATTTTACGGAATCGAAAACGCCGATCACCACGATTCCATTTGTAAAAGGACATGAGTTCAATTATTCCAAATTGCTGCCGGCCGGTTTGCGTGATTACACATGGGTGTTGTATATCCTCGTGGTGATCTTCATTATTACCGCGGTGTCGAACGGGTCGAATATAACAGACGGATTGGACGGGCTGGCAACGGGCACCTCGGCGGTGATCGGTGTCTGTCTCGGCATCTTCGCCTATGCGAGTGGTAGTTTGTTCTTTGCCGACTACCTCAATATCATGTATATCCCGAACCTTGGCGAGCTATCGATATTCATCGCAGCCATGATCGGAGCATGTGTCGGATTTCTCTGGTACAACTCTTATCCGGCGCAGGTATTTATGGGAGATACGGGCAGCCTCACATTGGGCGGATTGATAGCAGCGATTGCCATCATCGTACACAAAGAATTGCTGATACCTATTTTCTGCGGCGTGTTCCTGGTGGAAAGTTTAAGTGTGATGCTGCAGGTAGGTTATTTCAAATACACCAAGCGGAAATATGGTGAAGGTCGCAGGATCTTCCTGATGAGTCCGCTGCACCACCACTATCAGAAGAAAGGATACCACGAAGCCAAGATCGTAACGCGTTTCTGGCTGGTGACCATCCTCTGTGTATTGGTGAGTATCGCTACCCTCAAGCTGCGTTAAGCCTGAAGGGAAGGAACGAAGAAAAAAGTTCCGAAGGAAAATGAAAACCCGTCCAAACCCAGGGGCAAGGACTCTTGAAAAACCAGCCACTGCTTATCCGATACCTCTTGAACGACCCGTCTGATTGAAAGTTTTTGTGAGATCCAATGCTTTTGAAAAACTCCTTCCGTACAACGGAACACCATGAAGAAAAGATTAGTCATACTCGGTGGCAGCGAAAGTGGCGTGGGCGCGGCCCTGCTCGGCAGCAAGCAAGGGTATGACGTGTGGGTGTCGGATGGAGGCTCTTTGAAGGAAATTTATCGTAACGAACTGGCAGCGGCCGGTATCGGTTGGGAGGAAGGCGGGCACACCGAAGAAACGGTTCTCAATGCCGACCTCGTGGTGAAAAGCCCCGGTATACCGGACAAAGCGCCGCTGATCAAAAAGATCCGCAGCAGCAACATCCCGGTGATCAGCGAAATCGAACTGGCCTACCGCTACAAAGGTGACAGCCGCATCGTAGCCATCACGGGCAGTAACGGAAAGACCACTACCACAGCGCTCACCCATTTTATCCTGACCACAGGAGGAATAGATGCGGCACTCGTAGGCAATATCGGTTTCTCCTTTGCCCGCCAGGTGGCCGTCGATCCCAAACCGGTTTATGTGGTGGAAGTGAGCAGCTTTCAATTGGATGACATCGAAAGCTTCCGGCCCGATGTAGCCATCCTCACCAACATCACAGAAGACCATCTCGACCGTTACGATTACAAATTTGAAAATTATATCCGAAGCAAGTTTCGCATTGCCATGAATCAGCAACCAGGAGACGCATTCATTTACAATGCCGATGACGAAGTAACGATGCAATATATAAACAAGGTCAATATTCACTCTAACCATATACTCATCAGTATGAGAAAAGAAACTAACGGCGCATTTATCAAAGACGGAGACATGTATGTACGGACAGGCGAGGATTTTACCGCAATGAGTGTTTATGATTTTACCCTGAAAGGGAAACACAACCAATACAATACCATGGCAGCATGTGTGGCCGGAGCCACGATGGACATCCGGAAAGAAAAGATCAGGGAGGCGGTGCAAACCTTCCAGAACCTCGAACACCGCATGGAGTTCGTGGCCACGATCCGCGGAGTGGAGTTTATCAATGATAGCAAGGCTACCAATGTGAACTCAACCTGGTATGCTTTGGAAAGCATGACAAAACCCACCGTGCTCATCCTGGGTGGCGTAGATAAAGGCAATGATTATTCACTCATCGCCGAACTGGTACAGGAAAAAGTGAAAGCGATCGTTTGCCTCGGTACCGACAACCTGAAAATTCATGAGGCATTTGCTTCATTGAACATACCGATGGCGGATGCCGCTACCGCAGCCGATGCAGTACAGGCCGCTTTTCATTTTGCAGAAAAAGGAAACACGGTCCTGCTGAGCCCCGCTTGTGCCAGCTTCGACCTTTTTAAAAACTACGAAGACAGAGGCAACCAGTTCAAGCAGGCTGTAAAAGACCTCTGAGATAAAACAATTGATGGACGTAACCGCTGAAATAGCACAAACACCGGCACCCGAACCACGCAAGTGGGGATCGGGCCTGCAAAAACACACACGTGGTGACAAGGTCATCTGGGCGCTCGTGGTCCTGCTGACCCTCGTGTCATTATTAGCCGTGTACAGTGCCACCGGTTCGCTTGCTTATAAAAATTACAAGGGCAACACGGAAGTATACCTGTTCAAACAGGTAGCTTTTATCATGATCGGGATCATGGTGATCTATTTCGCTCACCGCGTCAACTATACGATCTATTCAAAAGTGGCCAAAATACTTTTCCTGCTGACCATTCCTTTGCTCTTCTACACCTTGTTCTTCGGTGTGCGGATGAACGAAGGAAGCCGTTGGATCCGTCTGCCGATCATCAACATGACCATGCAGACCTCCGACCTGGCCAAACTCGCCTTGTTTATGTATCTCGCGCGTTTGCTCAGCCGGAAACAACAGGTGATCAAAGATTTTAAGAAAGGATTTATTCCGGTAATGATCCCCGTGGCCATTACTTGTATGCTCATCGCACCGGCCAACCTGTCTACCGCTTTGTTGCTGGGCGCAAGTTGCCTGATGCTGCTGTTTATCGGAAGAGCCAATGGCAAACACATCCTGCTGGTCATCGGAATTGCCTGCATCCCGCTGGTCTTATTGATCTCGGCGGCCATGATCAGGCATAGCTCGGGTGGTGATGAACCGGTGGTGAGCGGAAAGACCTCCGGCAGTTTGCTCGCAAGGGTGAACACATGGGTCGGCCGCGTAGAGAATTTTATGTACGGGGGTAAAGATGCCGACAACGATGAAATGTACCAGGTGAACCAGGCCAAGATCGCTATCGCAAAAGGCGGTCTGATGGGCGTAGGTCCGGGCAACAGCACAACACGTGACTACCTGCCGCAGGCCTACAACGATTTCATCTTTGCCATCATTATTGAAGAGTACGGCTTGATCGGAGGAGCCTTTATCATATTCGTATACCTGGTATTTCTGTTCAGGTGTATACGCATTTTTAAAAAATGCCCCTTCGCTTTCGGCGCGTTCCTGGCATTGGGGCTGAGCTTTACGCTGGCCATACAGGCGATTGCCAACATGGCTGTAACGGTCAATCTTTTTCCGGTAACGGGTGTGACGTTGCCGCTGGTGAGTATGGGTGGATCGAGTTTCCTGTTTACCTGTTTGTCGATCGGCATCATCCTGAGCGTATCGAGAAACGTGGAGCAGTCGGAAGGAAATAAACCATTGGCAGAAACGGCGGAAGCATAAAAACAAAACAATTGAGCAAACGCATCATCATAGCAGGAGGAGGAACGGGCGGACATATTTTTCCCGCTGTCGCCATTGCCAATGCCATTAAGAAAATAGAGCCGGCAACCGAATTCCTGTTCATCGGTGCAAAGGGAAAAATGGAAATGGAAAAAGTACCCCAGGCGGGTTACCGGATCGAAGGATTGGATATCGCGGGGTACAACAGAAGTTCTTTGTTAAAAAATCTTGGTTTGCCATTCAAGCTGATCAAAAGTTTTTTCCAGGTCAGAAAAATCATTGGTGGCTTCAAACCGGATGCGGTGATAGGTGTGGGAGGTTATTCCAGCTTTCCGGTATTGCGCTATGCGCAATCCAAAGGCATCCTCACTTTCATTCATGAATCGAATTCATTTGCTGGTAAGTCGAATATTATGCTGGGGAAAAAAGCTACCCGCATATTCACCGGTACGCCGGGCATGGGAAAATTTTTCCCGGCCGATCGTACGCAGGTAACCGGTAATCCGGTACGTGCAACGATCGCCGCCTCAGAGGTAACACAGGAAGAAGGATTGAATTTTTTTTCGCTGAAGCCCGGACAAAAAACATTGCTCGTGGTTGGTGGAAGTCTCGGTGCGCGTTCGCTAAATGAAGCCGTAAATGCAGATCTGGATGAATTGATCGCTGCAGGATTGCAGGTGATCTGGCAAACGGGAAAACCTTATGCCGCTACAGCCATTGAGCGCGTAAAAAATAAAACAGGGGTATGGGCATCCGATTTCATTACTAAAATGGAATATGCTTATGCCGCTGCCGATATCATTGTTGCCCGAGCGGGAGCGATGACCGTAGCAGAAGTATGTGTGGCAGGAAAACCGGTGGTATTTGTCCCGTATCCATACGCAGCTGAAGATCACCAGACCGTGAATGCCCGGCAACTGGTCAATCAAAAGGCTGCCATCATGATCCCGGACAGTGAAGTAAAAGAACAGTTGCTGCCTGTGGTAACGGCCCTGGCAATCGATGAAGAAAAACAAAAGGAAATGAGCGACCATATCCGTTCGCTGGCAGTGCACAATGCCGATGAGGTAATTGCTTTGGAAATACTGCAACGGATAAGCAATAAATAAAGTGAAAAGCAATATCACCATACAACGATTTCCTCAACCCGTGGCCGGTGGTCATGGAGGCACGCTGTCGCTGGACTCGATCCGCGAAGTGTATTTCATTGGCATTGGAGGAATCGGCATGAGTGCAGTAGCACGCTATTTTCATGCGCGTGGTGTAATCGTGAGTGGTTATGATCGCACATCGACGGTATTGACCCAGGCACTCGAGGCAGAGGGAATTCCGGTACATTATACGGAAGAAGTAACAACCGTTCCTTCTTCACCGGACCTGGTGGTGTATACGCCGGCCATTCCCGCAGGCAATAAAGAATTGGCCTATTGCCGCGAGCACGGAATGATGGTGGTAAAAAGAAGTGACGTATTGCAGATCATTTCCGCGGGTTCTTTTAATATCTGTATCGCAGGTACGCATGGCAAAACAACCATCACCACCATGGTAGCTCACCTGCTGCGCGATACCGGTTATGGTTGCAATGCTTTTCTTGGTGGCATCGCCGCTAATTACGGCACCAATTTCTGGAGCGATCCGCGTAATGTATGTGTGATCGAAGCAGATGAATACGACAGAAGTTTTTTGAAATTAAGTCCCGATATAGCCGTAGTTACTGCCATGGATGCGGATCATCTCGATATCTACGGCAGCGGTGATGCAGTGGAACAGGCGTTCATCGATTTCGCCGGTTGCATCAAACCCGGCGGTCTGCTCGTGAAGCAACATGGCCTGCACAGAGGCCGCGAGTTGAAGGCCGACAGATTGTTAGCATACAGTTTGCAGAACGATCAGGCCGATGCATACGCTGCCAACATCCGCATGGACCAGGGCAGTTATGATTTCGATGTAGTGCTGACGGATAAACGAATTGAAAGTGTTCGCCTCAACATGGGCGGTATGCATAACGTGGAGAACATGGTAGCCGCCATCGCGGTAGCCGATTCATTGGGAATCGATGCAGAACTGATCCGCAAAGCGGTGGCCTCATTCAGGGGAGTACGCCGCCGGTTTGAGTACCAGGTGAAGAATGATAAGCTGGTTTACATAGATGACTATGCGCATCATCCGGAAGAATTGCGTCCGCTGATAAACGGCGCGCGTGCCTTGTTTCCGGGACGCCGATGCACCGTCATCTTTCAGCCGCATCTCTTTACCCGCACGCGCGACTTTGTGGAGGGATTTGCCGAAGTGCTGGACCTGGCCGACCAGGTAATATTATTACCGATCTATCCTGCGAGAGAGTTGCCGTTGGAAGGGGTAATAAGTGAGATCATTGCAGAAAAGATGCAGCACGCAAAAGTTTCGATCATTGAAAAAGATAAAATAATGTCCTGGTTGCAGGATACCTATAAACCTTCGATGAACGGTGAGTTCGGAGAGTTGTTGATCACGGCCGGCGCCGGCGATATCGATACACTCGTGAAACCGTTCAGGGAAGCATTGGCATGAGCAGAAAAATATCCATACGGAAAGTTTTGTTACTCATCATGTGGCTGGTGATCGGAGGAGGTATGCTCACGTTGCTCGTCGCAGCAATGGGCCGTCAGAACAAAGAAGCCTGCAAGGGATATGAAATAAATGTCGAAGGCAGCAAGCAGGAATTATTTCTTGATAAACAGGAAATCTTGAAACTGCTGACAGCCGCAGCCCGCGGTCCCATCACGGGACAACAAATGGGGTCGTTCAATCTGCATAAGATGGAACAACTGCTGGAAGACAATAACTGGGTACGCAACGCGGAATTGTATTTCGACAGCAAAAATGTATTGCATGTAAATGTAACAGAGCGGGTGCCGGTAGCGCGCATTTTCAATACCGGTGGAAGATCTTTTTATATCGATACGGCAGGTCAGCAATTGCCTTTGTCCGATAAAATTACGGCGCGCGTGCCCGTGTTCAGCGGATTTCCGGTGAAGAATAAGTACACCAAAGCTGACAGTACCGTGCTCAAAGAAATGGTCGGCATTGCATCATTCGTTGACAGCGATCCGTTCTGGAGTGCACAGGTATCGCAGATCGACCTGGTAACATGTGGTGAGGGATGCTGGACCTACGAAATGACGCCGGTGGTAGGTAATCATATTGTGCGGTTGGGAGATGGAAAAGACATAGAGAAAAAATTTCGCCGGCTTTATGTGTTTTATCAGCAGGTACTAAGCAAAACAGGAATGGACCGTTATCCTGTCGTGGACGTTGGATTTGCCGGTCAGGTGGTGGGAGTAAAAGGTACACCATCGAAAGTGGATTCAATCCAATTGCGGAGAAATGTGGAAGACCTGCTTCGCCAGTCGCGCCAGATGAACGACATGATGGAAGTGATGCCGGCGGTTCAGGCAACAAGGCCATTGGTGCCTTCGGCAGAATTGGGGGAAACGGAAGAACGGCCTGTGGCGGATACGGTAGCAAGAACACCGGCAACACCCGCAGCTGCGACGCCACGGACGGACAACAGCAGGAGCAATGCCGCACCGGCAGCGCCAAGGCAGGCTGCCAGACCCGCGCAACGGACAACAAACAACAATAACAATCCCGCAGACAGGCGGACACCGCGTGCAGTAATGCCGCCAAGAAGAGCAAACAACTAAAAACAACATAAGAACATGAGTACTGAACAACCCATTATTGTCGGACTCGATATTGGCACCACCAAGATCGCAGTCATAGCCGGCCGGAAGAATGAGTACGGCAAGCTCGACATCCTTGGATTTGGCAAATCCAATTCCAATGGTGTGAAGCACGGTCAGGTATTGAATATCGATGAGACCATCAAAGCCATCCGCGCTGCGCTGGACAACTGCTTTGCTTCCAACCCCAATCTCGAGATCAACGAGGTATATGTTGGTATTGCAGGTCATCATATCAAAAGCCTTCAGACCCGCGGCGACCTCGTTCGCCAGTCGAACGATGAAGAAATCACGCAAAAAGAAATTGATCAGCTGATCTCCGATCAGTACAAAACATATATCCCTGCCGGTGATCAGATCATCGATGTGATCCCGCAGGAATACACCGTGGATAATTTCCAGAACATCGTGAAGCCGATTGGTTATGGCGGTGTAAAGCTGGGCGCGAACTTCCATATCATCACCGGTGATAAAAATGCAATCCGCAACATCAACCGCAGCGTGGAGAAATCCGGACTGCATACCAAAGACCTGGTGTTGCAACCGCTCGCTTCTTCCTCTGCTGTAATGGCGCAGGAAGACCTGGAAGCGGGTGTGGCTATCGTGGACATCGGTGGCGGTACAACCGACCTCGCCGTGTTTGCCGAAGGCGTATTGCGTCACACGGCTGTTATTCCTTTCGCTGGTGAAAACATCACCAACGATATCAAAACAGGTTTGGGAGTGTTAAAAACGCAGGCCGAGCAAATGAAAACACAGTTTGGCAGTGCGCTTGCTAATGAAGCCAAAGCGAATGCCTACATCACGATCCCCGGATTGCGTGGTATGCCGGCCAAAGAAATCAGCGTGAAGAACCTGGCGAACATCATCCAGGCACGTATGAGTGAGATCCTCGATTTCGTTACCTATCATCTGAAACAAGTGGGCATGGACAACCGTCAGTTGAACGGCGGTATCGTACTCACCGGTGGTGGTTCGCAATTGCGTCACCTGATCCAGCTGACAGAATACACCACAGGTTTGCCTGCGCGCATTGGATTTCCCAATGAACACCTGGCAGCCGGACATATCGAAGAACTGGCGAAGCCTACTTACTCCACCTGTATCGGTCTTATCCTGAAAGGGTATGATGACTACGAGCACAACCGGAAAGAATTTGAAAAAGATTTCCGTAAAGTAGATGTACCGGAAACATTGCGTCAGCAAACAGAGATGATGCCGATGGAAGAAGAATTCGAAGAACAAATCGGCGAGGGGGAAATGAAGAAACGCAAAAACCTGACAGGTTTCTGGGGTAAGTTCAAAGACCGGATCATCGACCTGTTCAAAGAAGAAGAAGATCAGCACCTGTAACAGTAAAGAAACTTACTAACCTATCAATAAAACTACTTCAGGATCTATGGATAATGAAGTTTTAAATTCAAACGTTATGATACATTTTGATTTGCCTAAAGAAAAATCATCCATACTCAAAGTGATTGGTGTAGGCGGTGGAGGAAGCAATGCAGTTAATCATATGTTCAGCCAGCAGATCGAGGGTGTAAACTTTATTGTTTGCAACACCGATGCGCAGGCGCTTGCCAATAGCGAAATCCCTAATCGTGTACAACTCGGACCACATCTGACACAAGGACTTGGTGCCGGCGCTAATCCCGAGATTGGCCGTCAGGCAACGGAAGAGTCGCTCGAAGAAATAAAACGTATACTGGAAGTAAATACCAAGATGGCTTTCATCACTGCCGGTATGGGTGGTGGTACGGGAACGGGTGGCGCACCCATCATTGCGAAGATCTGCAAAGACCTGGGCATCCTGACCGTAGGTATTGTTACTACTCCTTTTGCCTATGAAGGACGCAAGCGTCAATTGCAGGCGGAGGAAGGTATCAAGATGCTGAAATCCTATGTGGACACGCTGCTCGTGATCAGCAATGATAAACTGCGTCATCAATTCGGCAACCTCAAAATGCGTGAAGCCTTTGATAAGGCCGACAATGTACTGGCGACTGCGGCAAAATGTATCACCGATGTAATCAACAGCACCGGTCAGATCAACGTCGACTTTGCGGACGTATGCACTGTAATGCGGAATGGTGGTGTGGCGATTCTGGGTAATGCACAGGCATCCGGAGAAAACCGTGCACAGAATGCGATTGAAGAAGCATTGAACTCGCCATTGCTGAATGATAATGATATCCGCGGAGCGAAATGGATTCTCATCAACATCAACTCTGCCGAAGGTGAACATGAATTTACGATGGACGAAGTAGAGATCATTCAAAGCCATCTGCTGAGCCAGGCTGGCGAGAATACGGATGTGATCCTTGGTCTTGGTTATGACAATACCCTGGGCGACCAGGTAGGTATTACCTTGATCGCAACAGGCTTTCAGCACAAAGATCCGTTTGTAAAACCGGTGCTACGCAAGGAAGAACCGAAGGAAGAAAAGATCGTAATGGTACTCGGGGAAACTCCGAAGAAGGCAGAAGTAAAAACCGAACCGGTAACGCAGGCTGATCCGCTGGCCCCTCAACTGGTGGATGAAGCACCTGAGGTGCCGATGCCATCAGTGCAGGATTTCAGTACGGAAGAATATGTTCGTGAAGAAGAACCGGTTATGCATTTTGATCTGTTTTCCGGGCATGAAATCAAAGAAAAAATAGAAGAAACACCAGGTAAAATTACGAATCAGATAGTTGGTAATTCTACTGTTGATAAGATGTTTTACACAGGAAATGATATTGGTATAAATTCGTCCACGAAAACTGAATCCGTTACCTCTCGAAACGAAGAGACTCAACAAAACAGTATTAAAGATAGTAGTGCCCCGTCGCCTGCAGCTTCCGGGGGCTACCTGGCCAGACCGTCCAATATTTACGCGGAAACAAAACCAGAGGTATCAACCTCAATACCTTCTGCCGAAGAACCGGTTCCGCAAGCCAGTGCTACTACCCCGAGAGAGGAAATTTTACCTGATCTCCACATGCACCTGGTCGTGCGGGATGACATTCCGGCGGCGGATGAGCCGTTGGCCGACCAGACTCAGCAACCTTTGCCGTCTTCTGTTGAGGAACCTGCGATGCAGGACGAAGCGGAGGATCAAAAACGTAGGGCATTTGAACGGTTACAGAAATTGCGTAATCTGTCGTTCAACGTAAACGCAAACGACCCGAATAATGAGTTTGAAACTGTGCCGGCATACATCCGCCGCAACATGGAATTATACAACAGTAATTCTCATATCGAAAATTTCTATAGCAATTACGAAGTGTCCTCTGACGGAAAGAATCAGGGCAATATCAGCACAATCAATACTTTCTTAGACGGTAAAAAACCCGACTAATAAAAGAACAGCCTGGCATGACTGCCGGGCTGTTTCTGTTCCAATGAACTATTCTTGGAAACGTGTTTTTAGTTGTTCCCCCCGGTGTTTTCATCGGGGGGTATTTTTTTTGAGTAGTAAGTAATAAGTATTAAGTAATAAGTGAGGTATAAGGCGTAAGGTGAAAAAGCCGCCGATACTTCGGGCCGAAGCTTCGGCCTAAGGTGTAAGGTGAAACGGCCGCCCGATACTTCGGGCGTAAGTAATAAGTATTAAGTAATAAGTTATAAGGCTATTTATTCACGATTGACGACTCACGATTCACCATTCACCATTGACCATTCACCATTCACCATTCACGCTTTCTTCTTCCACTCCGGCGTGGGCAATGGCTCCATGATCACTTTAGGCGCGCGGGTAGTAGCGGCAATCGACGCATAAATAAGTCCGGCAACAGCCAGCAAAGCAATACCACTTCCGATGAGCAATTGCTGTTTGGTGAAGATGGCCGGTGCCTGTTTCTTCTTCACCAATTCAAATTCTTTTTTTGCCAGCAGGTATTCTCCTTTCAGGCGCAGATAATCAGGCACCATATCTTTCACCTGTCGCAGAACCAACTGCTCGGCAGCCGAAGGCTGCGGTTTGGGAGGAGGTGCTTTTTCCTCGGCTGTTTCCGTTGCGGTAGCGGCAGAGGCATATTGTCCGGGACGCGGATAGAATTGATCCTTGAACGAATGTGTTTCAAACTGCTGGTCATAAGCCGCACGGCTCGCAGGATTTCCCAGGATGGCAAAGGCTTCATTGATCTTCTTCGACCAGTCTTCGAAGTACGTATCGCCGGGATTTTTATCGGGGTGAAATTTGAGCGAGAGCTTACGGTATGCCTTTTTGATCTCGGCATCCGTTGTATGCTTGGGTAATCCTAATATTTCGTAGTAGTTGCTGTTGCTCATGGTTCGGAATTGCGTGGTCAGTTACGATCTTTCCAGGTGCTGACACGGTTTTGTTCTATGGTGATCTCTGTACGATAGGCTGTTTCTTTTTCAGGTGTGGTAAACGGATCGTAATACCATACTTCCTTATTCATTTCGTCCGTTGCGTACGATACCTGCGCCGGCTCGCCCCATGATACCAGTAACAATTCCGATGGCATACCTGTACTGATCGTTTCGGTCTTCACATTTTCCGCCATGCGGTTGCCGAATTGTTTGCTGATTAATCCCTGCAAAGGTTTGTCGAGCAACTCAAAGTCTTTGCGTGCGGCAGCCAGACGGTTCTCCGCCATTTTCAACTCAGCGAAATACCGTTGACGCACGTTCTTATGATCGTTGTAGGTAAGAAGACCGTAGATGAGCAGTCCGGCCAATATAGCTATGCAAAGAAAGACCAGGAGCATGATATTGTTCTTGCTTTTGTTTGAATATCCGGAACAGTGTTCGTACGCAAGACCGGTTTTGGTTTCTTTTTTGATTCACTTCTCAGGCGGAACCGGTCGGCGAAGGGAAATAATCGCTTTAGAAAAGGGCGCAATTATTCCATGAGTTTTTTTTAAGATAAGAAAAAACCATGCCACCGATCAGCACGTTATATAAGTAATACTCTTAAATTGAACCCTCTATGGCCACTGTACTCATCACCGGCGGCACAGGTCTGGTTGGCAAAGCGCTGACAAAGGCCCTGCTCGATCGGCAACACACCGTGATCATCTTGTCGCGCGCTGCGGATAAGGATGATGCCAATGGTATCCGCTACGCGAAATGGGATATTGAAAAAAATGAGATCGACCGCGAAGCAGTCGCCGCTGCCGACGTGATCATACACCTGGCCGGTGCCGGCGTGGCGGACAAACGGTGGACGGAAAAGCGCAAACGCGAAATCCGCGACAGCCGCGTCAACAGCAGTGCACTGTTGGTGAAAGCACTCCGCGAAACCCCCAATAAAGTAGAAGTGGTCATCAGCGCTTCGGCCATCGGTTGGTACGGACCGGATCCCACCATTCCTAATCCCGGTGGTTTTTCGGAAGAAGCTCCACCGTATCCCGATTTCCTGGGTAATACCTGCAGAGACTGGGAAGCTTCTATCGATCCGGTGGAGTCGCTGGGAAAACGACTGGTCAAACTCCGCACCGGTATTGTACTCAGCACGAAAGGTGGTGCGTTGCCGCAATTTGAAAAATCACTCGGCTTTGGTGTGGGCGCCGTGATGGGTAATGGTAAACAAATCGTCAGTTGGGTACATATCGACGACCTGGTAAACATGTACCTGGCCGCGATGGAAAACGGTAATTATTCCGGTGCTTACAATGCCGTAGCGCCCAATCCTGTCAATAACCGTACGTTGATCAATGAGATCGGTAAAATCAGGAAAGGCCGGTATTTTACCCTATTGCATGTACCAGCCTTTCTGCTTAAGATCGTATTGGGAGAAATGAGTGTAGAGGTATTGAAAAGCACAACGGTCAGCAGTGCCCGTCTGCAACTGGACGGCTTTTTGTTTCACCATCCGTCACTGTCCGAAGCCCTGGCCGATCTGTACAAGGGAAAATCCTAGAATCGTGTCACTCCGTGTTTAACGATACCTTCTTTCACCACCCCATTGGTGATGCGGATCGTTTTGCCCTTGTCGCTTTTTGCTTCTCCTTCAAATTTTGCCTGCAGAATACCGGAGGCCGTATCGATGGATTGAATGGTAACCGCACCTGTCTGGAAAAAATAATGCTCCTGCTTTCCGTTCACGGGTGGTGTCATGTATTCACCGTAAGCTTTACCCATGGCCTGCAGTGCACCTTGTCCCGCGGTGAAGGGATAAGTGCCGGGTGCAATACCATTTACATTGAGATTGACGGAAGCACGGCCATTGTCCTGTTCACTGGTGATGTTGAGGGCAATACCGTTTTCATTGTTTTTACCAAAAAGATTGATGTTCCAGGCGGTTGTTTCTACCTGCGCGGTATCGTCGTGGAACGTGATCTTGTTGGCTGGTGGTGGAGCCGGAGCGATGGTGGCCGTGCTGTCGCCGCTTTTGTCTTTGTTGCTGCCTGCTTCCTGGCTATTACAGGCCAGTAATAATAATAGCAGAGGCAAACCGTTAGAGAATGACACTTTCATGTTATGACGTTTAGGTGAACAATAACATACTCAGGTCTTCAGGTCGGCGTTTTTAAAGCGGTTAACAATGAGATAAGTGAAAAGAGAAACGTACACGGCTGTAGAGATCAGTAAGGTGTAATCAGCAACGGTACGAAGCTTCATCATTTCAGGCGTAAACGGACTAGGGATCAATGCATCCACCGTTTCGAAGGGAAGGAAGTATCCCATCTGGTTTCCCCGTATGGTCAGCAGCAACCACAACAATCCATCGATCACATATACAGAGATGAAATAAACGATCACGGCCAGTCCTGTACGCTTTACCAAGATAGCGATAAAAAATCCAATTAAAAGATAGTGGAAGGCCATTAATGCAAAATAAGCTACGTAGTGTACGTCTTCGAACAGGTCGGCTCCCGGAGCGGAGAAAGCCAGCCCCGTAATAATACCTGTAATAAATACGAGCAGGGTTGCCGCAATGACAAAGAAGAACATCACCGATGCTTTGGCGCGCAGAAAGTCCAGACGGCTCCAGCCGTCGATGATATTCTGCCGATGCGTACGGTACTGCACTTCATTGGTGATGAGCATCACAAACAGCATCCCGATGATCACAAAGAAATGACCACCAAACCAGGCGGAGGTTTGCCAGATCTTTGGAAATACGAAAGGTGCGCCGATCAGGGCTTTCGCCAGATCCTCGGGATTGGGGCCGCTTCCCCGCGCTCCAGACGTTTGTTCCATGTATTTACTGGCGGAGAAGAATACCGTCAGCGGAAAGAATACGACGAACGTGCCGAACAATACCCAGAATGTCCGGTAAGTATTTATTTTGAGCCATTCGATCTTAAAGAGTTTCAACATAGCCTTGAGCTTTGGAAGGATAAAAATTAACGGTCGCTTTGTTTGCCGGTGATCTCGAGGAAACGGGTTTCGAGATTTTTCTTTTTCATGTTGAGCTGTGTCAGCACTACGCCTTTTTCAAAACAATATTTATTGAGCTGTCCGGAGTTGACGTTCTCGGTGCACAATACGCTCAATACCTGTCCGATCACTTTTACATCTTTCACACCCGGGAACTGTCTGATGATTGTTTCGAGAGCCGTTGCATCGTCTGCGGCGATTTCAACCAGCACATCCGTTTCACCGGATGCTGACAGTACTTCCTGCACCGTGCCGCTGGTTTTCAGCACGCCTTTCTGAATGATGGTTACGTGTGTACACACGCGCTCCACTTCATCAAGAATGTGGCTGGCCATGATGATGGTCTTGCCCTGGCGGTTCAGCTCGATGATCAGCTCGCGGATCTCCGCGATCCCCGCAGGATCGAGGCCGTTGGTAGGCTCATCGAATACCAGGATATCCGGATCGCCCAGCAATGCCGAAGCGATCGCGAGGCGCTGTTTCATCCCTAATGAATAAGTATTGAACTTGGAAGTTCTGCGTTGATGCAGGTTCACCATCTGCAATACCCGGTCGATATCATCGAGCCCACGTTCTTTGATGCGGGCGGCAATTTCGAGGTTTTTTTCGGCGCTGAGATAGCTATAGAAATTCGGCGTTTCGAGTAAGGTGCCGATCCTTTTACGTTGATCGGCATCACCGGGCTGGCCATTCCAGCGGAATTGTCCACCCGAGGCTTTCAATACATCCATCACAATACCCAACAGCGTGGTCTTACCACTTCCATTGGGACCAAGAATGCCGTAAACAGAACCCTGGGGCACTTCAAAGCTCACATTGTTGAGCGCTTTGACGGCACCATAGTTCTTGCTGATTTGCTGAACACTTAATACAGACATGAAAAAAGAAGTTTAGCGTATGGAACCGAAAAATAGAGAAAAGCGGCCAGACGCAATAGAAAAAAGCAATATTATAGGTAAACGGTTATTCTTCTCCTGTGAACGGTGAAGGATGCCAGATGCTGGAGAATTCGCCGAGGACGGCCTGGCCGTCCTGGAACGGCAAACGGTGTAGTTTGAGATCGTCGATATCTTCCTGCCGCACGCGCCGGTGAATGGGATAAAGCGTGCCGCCTTTTTTACCGGGAGATTGTTGCGGATCGTATTGAAAGGCCGGGTCTACCCAGGTGCCGCGCGGGTACATGATGCCCGGCACGCCTTTGCCGCGATAATCCACATTATGCGGATGCGGTAGTCCCAGCGTGTGGCCATATTCATGCGCCGCGGTGGTGGAGCCTTCGTATAAATTTTCCAGTAAAAAGTAACCGGTATTACATCCGAGGCCATCCACAAAAGAAATATTACCGGCGGCTTCCGGTTCCACACGGAAATAATTATTACGCGGATCATCGTTACCCAGCACTTCTTCGGGCCGGATATCGGCGCGGTATTGTGCGGTGATCTGAAAATGTACAGCGAGTAATTGGCCTTTGCGGTGGATGCGGGCCTGTGGTTCGTTCCACATGTTATGGATCTCGCGCCTGATCCGTTCGGCCAGCTCTTCATTAGCCGCGCTCCCGTAGAGGATGATATGGGACGATATCAACAGTGTTGTATCTGTGAGTTCCACAATGCCCATAGAGACTGGTTAATTTACCGCGTGAAATGATTTTTGAAATCTTCGGCCAGGGTGTCAAATTCTTTCCGCGACGATTTTATCCCAATCAAACCGCCGGAAACAAAAAAGTTCATGGGGCGCTTCAGCGTTACTTCAAAAGTCTGCTCGTCTATTCGCTTTCCCGTCACCCCTACGCGGAAGTATTTTACAAATACGCCCACCAGTATACGCAGCACCAGGTTTCCCCGGGCATACAATTTCATGCCGGCCTTATCACTTTTATATTTCAGATCCCGCGCCGCCAGGAACAGTTCGAGACTGTTATTAAATTCCGTTTCGGTGATCCCGCTGATGCGGTAGCTGCGTGAGTCGGTGCTGAAGTCGGTGACAGTACAGTTCATAATGAAGGTTGAAGGTATAAGGCCGAAGCTTCGGCCTAAGGCGTAAGGTGAACAGCCTTTGTAAGCGTTAAGTAATAAGTATTAAGTAATAAGTATTAAGTTCTGTTGTTGGTGTTAATACCAGCAACGGATTGAAGAAACTATTGACGATTCACGATTGACGATTCACGATTGACCATTCACCATTCACTCAGTTCCTCACCGGTTTGCCGCTCTTCAACACGCTCTGGATTCTTTCCAGCGTTTTCTTTTCGCCGCAGAGGGAAAGGAATGCTTCGCGTTCGAGATCGAGCAGGTATTGTTCGCTTACAAAGCTGGGTTCGCTGAGGTCGCCGCCGCACATAACGTAGGCGAGTTTGCGTGCTACAAATGCATCGTGGTCGGTAGCGTAATTGGCGCGCCACATACCATTGATACCCGCGAGCAAAGCTCCGAGCGCCGAACGGCCCAGCACTTTTACGTCTTTGCGCTGAACAGGTGTCACGTATCCGCTGTCATATATTTCGATGACCGATTTTTTTGCTTCTGCAATACGGCGTCCCTGGTTCATCACCACTTCGTCGAGTCCTTTTCTGTATACGCCGATATTAAACCCTTCCGCTGCCGAAGTAGCCACTTTGGCCGTAGCGATGGTCAGGAAACGGTTTTTCAATGTGATGGTGTCTGGTTCGTCTTCGTGCATTTCATCCGCCGCACGCAACACAAATTCTTTTGTACCGCCACCGCCGGGAATAAGTCCTACGCCCAATTCCACCAGACCGGTATAGGTTTCGGCGGCTGCACATACTTTGTCGGCATGCAGGCTCAGTTCGCATGCACCACCCAATGCCAGTCCGTGCGGGGCCACCACTACGGGCACGGAAGAATAACGTGCGCGCATCATGGTGTTCTGGAAAAGCCGGATGGCCATATCCAGCTCATCGTATTCCTGTTCGATGGCCAGCATGAAGATCATGCCCACATTGGCACCGGCGGAGAAGTTGGGACCTTCGTTGCCGATCACCAGTCCTTTAAATTCTTTCTCTGCTTTTTCGATGCCGGCCTGTATGCCACTCAGTACGTCACCGCCGATGCTGCCCATTTTTGTATTCCATTGAATACCGAGCACACCGTCACCGATATCGTACAATTTGCAGCTATTATTTTTCCAGACAATTTTATCCTGGAAGTTGCTTAACACGAGGAAGGATTCACCACCGGGCAATGCCTTGTATGATTTACTGGCAGGGTCGTAAGCGAGTTTCTTGCCGTTCTCTACTTTATAAAAACGTTGATGGCCTGCATCGAGCATTTCCCCGACCCAGGGTGCTACGGCATAACCCGCGGCTTTCATGGCTTCCACCGTTTTCTTTACACCTAATACATCCCAGCTTTCAAACGCGCCGATCTCCCAGCCAAAGCCCGCCATCATCGCATCATCCACGCGATACAATTCATCGCTGATTTCGGGAATGCGGAAAGAAATGTAAGAGAAAAGAGAGTAGTGGAACTGTCGGTAGAACTCACCGGCTTTATCCGTACCGGCTACCAATACTTTCAGGCGTTGTGCCAGGTCTTCGATGGGCTTGCCTGCTTCTACCGTTGCGAATTTTGGTTTTTGCCGGGGTTCGTACTCAAGCGTGGAAAGATTGAGTACATGAATATCTTTTTTGCCGTCGGCACCGGGAGGCATTTTTTTGAAGAAGCCCTGTTTGGTCTTATCGCCCAGCCATTTATTTTCTACTACTTTGTCCAGCCATGCGGGAATGGTAAAGGTGTCGCGTGCTTCGTCGTCCGGGCAATTGTCCTGTACACCTTTGGCTACTTTTACCAGCGTATCGATGCCTACCACATCAGCCGTGCGGAAAGTGGCAGATTTTGGGCGGCCGATTGCCGGACCGGTAAGTGCATCTACTTCATCGATCGTCAAACCTAATTTATCAACGAGTCCGAAGATGGCCATGATGCTGTATACGCCAATGCGGTTGGCGATAAAGGCTGGTGTGTCTTTGCAAAGAACCGTTGTTTTACCTAAAATAATATCACCGTACTCCATCAGGAATGATACAACTTCGGGATCGGTGGAAGGGGTAGGAATGATTTCAAGCAAACGCAGGTAACGCGGCGGATTGAAAAAGTGTGTGCCGCAGAAATGACGGCGGAAATCTTCGCTGCGTCCTTCAGCCATCAGGTGAATGGGAATACCTGATGTATTGGAAGTGATCAGTGTGCCGGGCTTCCGGTATTTCTCTACCTGGTCATATATCTGTTGTTTGATATCCAGGCGCTCCACCACCACTTCGATGATCCAGTCGCAACCTGCAATATCTTTCATGTTGTCTTCAAAGTTGCCGGTGGTGATTTTTTTCACCACGTCCTTTGTATATACGGGAGAGGGATTGCTTTTGATGGCAGCCGTCAGTGCATCATTGACGAGTTTGTTTTTTTCAGCGGTTGTCTGCGCGCCCTGCGGTGCAATGTCGAGCAACAATACCTGAAGCCCCACGCCGGCGAAATGACACGCAATACGTGAACCCATTACACCACTGCCTAACACAGCTACTTTTTTGATATTTCTTTTCATACAGCTATGCTTAAAATTAGTTAGTTAAACAACTATTTACTGTGAAGGTAAAATAAAAAAGTGTTGAAAAGACAGCGGCAGGTCAATTTTTATCTTTACTATTTTGTTGCGTCTTCTACGGGAGCCAGTTGTTTTTCCTTCAGTGTCTGCTGGTAGCGTTTCGTTTGTTTTTTATTGCTGCGGGCGCCCACACTGCTGGTTACGCCGCTGAGTGTAATCTTCACCAGGTAGTTGATGGCAGAGCGTTCGCGGTGGCGGCTGAAGAATACCACGCCTTTGCGGGAGTCATTATTTTTTTTCACCACAAATGCGTTGGCAAGTCCGCTCATTACGCTGGAAAGGAATGATTTCTTATCCGGGTTTCCTTTTTTCAGTATCCGAATGCGCAGGTTGCGGTAATGCATGTACATTTCTCCGTAAGCTAAATATTCACGCCCGTTAACCTGCATGGTCAGGGAATCGAGGTGACCCGATTTTAATTCTGCGGATGCCAGCGGTGCCAGCACGGGATTGAGGATAGTCAAATCCGCAGGTCCCATCTGCAATTGCATGCGGAACCCGGAAAGCGTATCGGTATAGGATTCTTTTAATTGTAAGTGAATGGCAATGCTGTCTTCGAGCCGGCCATTGGCATGTATTACAAGGCTGTCTTGTTCACCAAGATCAAAGTTGCGTAGATGCGTCAGTGTGGCATTGAGGTCTCCAACGCGGATAAGGCCGCTTTTACCTGTTTTCTCGTTTAATTCTTCATACAATACACGGCTGTTGGCAATCACCAGCGAGTCTGCGCGGAATTTTGTACCGATCTGTGTCAATTGATCAACCGGCAATGGTCTTACGATATCCATGCGCATCGGCAATCGTTTGTCCCGGAAATTATACAGGAATGCATCCGATAACCGGATTGTGCCCAGGTCCAGTATCGTGTCTTTGACAAAACGGTCGATATCCAAAGGACCAATTTCCAGCTTTCCGGCATTGGCCGTGATATAGTCGATCTGGTGTTTTTGTTTTTCCATGAAAGCTTCTTTCTCCGGAGCCGGCTGATAGCGGAATGAATCCAGCGATAATAAACGGCTGCGTTTGTCGTAAGCCGTATTGTACCAGTTCCAGTTAACACCAGAGTCCTGGTAGGTGCCGGTGAAATTGCTGAGACGGAATTCTTTGTTTTTTTGTATAAGCTCCGTCAGTTTTAGTATAGACGCAGCATCTACCCGCAGGCCTGAAAGGCTGGCTGTTTTGATTTGCAGGGTTGCATTTTTTTTGCCGATGCTGTCGATGGTGAAGTTCCGTGCATTCAATTGATCGAGTTGGCCTTCCCATTCTATATCATTGCCTTCCAGTTCCCGGTAATGGAGGTTGCTCAGTTTTGCATCGATCTCTCCGGAGCCTGCATGGTAGCGCCTGCCCGATGGTCCCGCTACGGTGAAACCATTGACCAGGAATTGTATCGTGCGTGCACTGAAGGACGTATTCGTTTCATCGGAAACAATGTCTTCCAATTGAAGATAATTGCGTGGATCTTTCCCTTCCCATTCAAGCTGAAAGTTTTTGCCGGCCTGTTCGTATTGCAGGCTGAGGGTGGGTTGTATTATTTTCAATGAATTAATGCGTGTGTCGGGAAGCGGCCAGCCGGTTTCCTGCGTGCTGGTTAGTGTATCGTGGTCACTCGCATGCCAGAAGAACGTTGGACGATCGAGTGTGATAGCGGATGCGCCGATGTCGCCGCGGAAGAAGGCGTCAATATCCGGCACCAGTTGCACCATCGGAATGCTGGCGATTATGGTATCATAAGTACGCGAACGTTGATAACGGATCGACTGGAAGTGACTGGGTTCTCCATCGCGCAGATCGAAACGGTCCATCTCCAGCGATGCTGCACCGTGACGGTAACGCAGATTGCCACCCGCTGCATCGAGTGCTTTAATGCGGAAGTGGCGTCGCTTTCCGGAAGAAAAAGATGCTGCGCCGATGTGTTTGAAATAAACTTCCAGTTGCCGCGTGTCGTCGGAGGCAAATACGCGTGTTCGCCGTCCATCCACGTCGCGCAGTATAAAGCCTTCACCTTTTTCCTGTGGTGTGCTTCTTCGTCCCAGCGGAAGATTGAGTACAGCACTGTCCCAACTGATACCTTCGATGCGTGTTTGTTGCAGTTTGTCGTCGATCACCAGTGTGCGGATATTCACACCGCTTGCTTTGATCTTTGCCTTGCTGATATCGGTAACCTCGAGTACATCGGCACGGAGGTGATTGGTTTCCCCTGTAAATTGTACGCCTTGCAACAACGCGGTGACGGGACCGACATGCAAACGTCCTTTGGCAAAGTCCAGCCGCGTGACAGATTGCTGGATGCCTTTCAATTGTTTTGAATTGACAAGATCACGACCGGCGATGTGCAGCGTGGCTCTCTCCAATTCCAATTCGCTTTTGTTGGGAAATACGAGACTGACCTGTCCCTCTATAAGATGCAGGTTGCTCAGTTGCATCATCTCTCCGAGACCACTGAGTACGTCGAAAATGTTTTGTGATTTTCCCGGATTGTTGCGCACATGGTAACGTATGGATGGCTTGTACAAGGTTACCCTTTCTGCCATCAGTTGCTGTTCCAATACAAGATTATCCCACGACAAACCCTGCAGTTCGAGTTGCGGAACTGTGAGGGTGTTGATGGTGCGGTTATTGGTTAATTCCCTGTAAGAAAAATTACTCAGGCTGATCCGGTTGTTATTGAAAAGGATACTGTCGAACTGGATAGAGTAGGTGCTGTCGCGCAGGAAGTTTTCAAAATTGCGGATGCCCATTTTAAAACCGTCGACAGAAAGCGGCCGTTTGGCGCGCTGTTGTACTCTCAGGCCGGTGATCTCGAAGTTGTTGTGTTCGGACGTAAAGGAGCTTGGCCTGCCCGCACGCATGGTATTGATGTCGAAGGAACCGTCTTCCACTATTACAAAGGCCAGTTGCATGTCGCCGGTCAGTTGTTGTACGATCTCGTTTAACGATGGGGGAGGTTTGGTGGTGCCGCCTTTTTTACGGTCGGGCAATTGCACATCCAGCCGGAAGCGCGGGCGGAAGCAATACACCGAATCGGCTTTGATCACTTCGCTATGATACAACGTATCAAAATCGATATTGGTGAGTTTAAGTTTTTCGAAAAAGACGCGGAATGAATTGCCGCTGCTGTCCTGCCGCGAGGCGGAGACGGTACAACTGTCGAGCTCCACGAGTTTGCGCAGCACATTTATCCGGAAGTTTTTAAAAGCCAGCCGGTGGATGCCGTCGGGTAACGCTATGTCCTGGTTGTGCGTGGACAAAGAGATATTGTCGCTGAAGAAAATTTTTTGCGCTGCGTTGGTGGTGTTGGTATCTGCTACCTGCAGGTTATCGAGGTTGAAAAAAATCTTGCTGATCTCTACCGGTTGCTGCTCCGGCCGCATACGGTTGTAAAGTGAGAACCTGCCATTCTCGATCTGGAAACGTTTTACTTTCAGCACACTCAGCGCATCCTGGATGGAATTATAAACGCGTCCCATTTCTTTGGGAATGGAAATGTCGTTGCCGGAAGTGGTATCACGCTGAACGTTGCGGAGTTTGGTGACTGTCACATGCGGGTTGACTAATCGTAAAGAATCGATGAGAATCTTTTTCTCAAACAAGATTGGAAATACAGCTTTTACTTCGACTTGTAATCTTTCCACATCAAATTGGTAAGCGGCGGACGAAGTGGCTGTATCGGTGGAATAGAAAACAGCATTTTCCAGTTCCATCTTTTTGCTGAACCAATTAAACTTGAATTTCCTGACTTTGAGGTGGAGTTTGCCGTTGGATTGGGAGCTTACGAGGTTTTCAATAATTTCTTCCGCGTGGTTGACGAACCAGAAATGAAAGCTTACGGCCAGGGCCACCAGCGTGCCGATGATCCAGGCCAAGACTTTCAATATTTTCCTGCTTCGGGCTTTCGCGTTCAAGGTGCGGAGAATTTAGCTGGAAGTTACCGAAAAATACTGATAATGAGGGAGTTTGATCGCGATTAATCGGGATGAAAGATGTGCAACGAAGAGGTGAAACAGCGGTTGTAAGTTTTAAGTAGTAAGTTATAAGTCTTTTTCATGGTTGGTGTACTCACCACAACTGTTCGGAACGTTTATGGGCAAGAGTCGCTTTTCATTTTTAAACGCAATGGCGGCGCGAGGTATAAGTTAGCGCCCTTGTTGGTCTCCCAGTTAGTGCCCTTGTTGGTCTCCCGGTTAGCGCCCTTGTTGGTCTCCCGGTTAGCGCCCTTGTTGGTCTCCCAGTTAGCGCCCTTGTTGGTCTCCCAGTTAGCGCCCTTGTTGGTCAACAAGCAAGCGTCAGGTTTTTTTGCCAGGTTAAGGTCAACTTCGTACATGATTCAGGAATGAGCAGGTCCGTTGGTCTGGAGACCAACGGCGGCGTGATGCCAGATTGACAGGGTGTAAAATTCTCCGAACAGTTGCGGTGTATACAGGAACATTCCCGCAACTGCGGGATGTTTATTCACCATTCACTATTGACGATTGACGATTCACGCATCAGCTAACTCCCGAGCCGCTCGCCACCGCTTCTGCCGGGCTTACAAAGCGCAGTTTGCCATCCTTGTCTTCCGCCATCAGGATCATGCCATTGCTTTCGATGCCGCGCATTTTGCGGGGCGCAAGATTGGCTACGATCACTACCTGCTGACCAATGATGTCTTCCGGTGCAAAATGCAGCGCGATGCCGGAAACGATGGTTCTTTTTTCAAAACCAAGATCCACTTCCAGTTGCAGCAGTTTATCGGCTTTCGGCACTTTGCCCGCCGCAGTAATGGTGGCCACACGCAGATCGATCTTCGCAAAATCATCAAACTGGATGGTTTCTTTTACAGGTGCGGGTGCGTTATCTGTTGCTTCAGTGGGGGTGTTTTCTGTCGTTGCTTTCACAAGGCCTGCTTTTAATTTTTCTACCTGGGCTGCTATTTCTGTGTCTTCAATTTTGCGGAACAGCAAACGCGGTTCGCGCAGTGAATAACCGACGCTCAGCAGTTTCATTTTTCCTGCATTATCCCAATCCAGCATTTTCTCCACCACCTTCATCATGTGCAGCATGGTGTGTGCCGTTGAAGGCAGGAATGGGTGAATGAAAATGGCAAGGTTGGCCGTCAGTTGCAGGCAGAGGTGCAGGCTGTTGTCGATCTGTTGCTGAACGGCAGGATTTTCTGCCAGTTTTTTCGCCAATATCCACGGTTCTTTTTTCTGCATGTACTGATTGCCTTTGCGCGAAAGGTCGATCACTTCGTACAGTGCTTCACGGAATTTGTATTGCTCGATCAGCGATTCGATTTTTTCTTTTGCACTCGCAATATCCGTGATCAGTTGTTTGTCGGTATCGTCGATGATGTCGTTGTGAAAGGGAGGTACTTTGCCACCGCAGAGCTTGTGCATGAGCACGAATGTGCGGTTGACAAAATTGCCGAAGATGGACACGAGCTCGCTGTTTACGGCGTCCTGGAAACCTTTCCAGGTGAATTCACTGTCCTTTGTTTCGGGGGCTATCTGCGTGAGGTAATAACGGAGCATGTCCACGCATTGCCCGCCGCCGTTTTCCTGTTTTACAAAATCATTGATATAGTCGCGCATTTCGAGTTTCCAGTTGCGGCTGGTGCTCATCTTGTCGCCTTCGAGATTCAGGAATTCGTTGGCCGGTACGTTTTCCGGCAGAATATTTCCGTGCAGTTTCAGCATCACCGGGAAGATGATGCAATGGAACACGATATTGTCTTTACCGATGAAATGCACCAGCTTGGTATCTTTTTCATACCAATAAGGTTTCCAGTCGCGCTTGTTGTCCATGGCCCATTGCCTGGTGGCGCTGATATAACCGATCGGCGCATCGAACCAAACGTACAGCACTTTGCCTTCGGCATCTTTCAGGGGAACTTTGATGCCCCAGTCGAGGTCGCGCGTCACGGCGCGTGGCTGCAGTCCGCCTTCGATCCAGCTTTTACACTGGCCCACCACTGTGGGGCGCCAGTCGTCTTTGTGTTGTTCGAGGATCCATTGACGTAAAAATTCTTCATGACGGTCGAGTGGCAGGTACCAGTGTGTGGTCTTGCGTTTAACCGGCGGCTGGCCGCTGAGTGTGCTTACGGGATTGATGAGTTCATCGGGACTGAGTGAACGGCCACAGTTTTCGCACTGATCGCCGAAGGCCCGGTCGCTGCCGCAATTGGGGCAGGTGCCTTTGATATAACGGTCGGCCAGGAATGTTTTGGTGGCTTCGTCATAAAACTGCTCGGTTTCTTTTGTCTCCAGTTCATTGCGTTCGTGGAGATAAGTGAAAAATTCCTGCGCGGTTTCATGGTGCAGCGGATCGCTGGTGCGGTGATAAATATCAAATGAGATATTGAGGTCGGCAAAATCCTGCTTCATCGCTTCGTGGTACTTATCGATGATGGCACGGGGAGTGGTGTGTTCTTTGGTGGCCTGAATGGGAATAGCCGTACCGTGTTCATCGCTCCCGCAGACAAACACCACATCTCTTTTTTGCGCGCGCAGGTATCTCACATATATATCGGCCGGGATATAAGCGCCGGCCAGGTGACCGATGTGTTTCAATCCGTTCGCATAAGGGAGAGCGCTTGTTACCAGGTATCGTTTAAAATCGTTCATAGCAAATTGAGCCTTTTCGGCGTGGCAAAAATAACTCAAAGCGCACATATTCTTCCAGAAGGTTGACGGGCAAGGGAATAACAGCCCTTTTTTCCTGAAATCGGCTTACCTTCCGGGTGATCAGTTTGATAAAAATGAACCGGAAAAATTTTTTACAATCAGCGGCTGTTCTTGCGGCTGCAACAGGATTTCCCGCTACTGGTAAGGCTTTCAACACAGGCGACAATCACAAACCTGTCCGCATTCCACCGTATTTGAAGAAGGGAGACCTGATCGGCATTACCTCACCTGCGGGTTATCTCAAGGTAGAAGACATTCAATCGGCCCTGGCAGGACTGAAAGAATGGGGATATGAAACGCGTGTCGGTGATACGATCGGCCGGCGGGACTATTCCTTCGGCGGCACTGACGAAGAGCGGCTGGCCGACTTTCAGCGGATGCTGGACGATCCATCCGTCAAAGCCATTCTTTGCGCCCGGGGTGGATATGGAGCCGTACGCATCATCGACCGGCTCGACTGGAAAGCGTTCCGCAAGCACCCCAAATGGATCATCGGCTTCAGCGATATCACGGTATTTCATTCACACTTGAACCGTGTGATCGATGTGGCATCCATTCATTCCAAAATGTGCAGTGGATTTCCGGAAGATTGGAGCAAGGCGGAACAAATACAGGTCGATACCATTCTTTCCCTGAAAAAAGCGATAGAAGGGGAACAAATGAAATATGAATTTGCGGCAGCGGAAGGCAATAAATCCGGTGTGGCAGAAGGAATATTGGTCGGCGGTAACCTGCGTACGCTCGAAACGCTTACCGGATCGGCATCCGATATTCATACCGAAGGAAAAATATTGTTCGTGGAAGATGTAGGCGAATACCTGTACAGCATCGACCGGATGTTCTGGAACCTCGACCGAAGCGGGAAGCTGGCGAAACTGAAGGGCCTGGTAGTGGGTGGGTTCCGTATTAAGCCTCCCTCTGACCCGGAAGAGGAATTCGGAAGAACGATTCAGCAAATCGTACTCGAGAAAACAGCGAAATATAAATTCCCGGTCTGCTTTGATTTTCCCGTAGGGCATCAAAAGAATAATTTTGCATTAAAATGTGGTGTCCGTCACCGCCTCGAAGTAAAAGACGGGCTTTGCTCCTTAACTGAAATAAGATGATAACGACTCCTCCTTACCTGCAGCCCGGCGACCTGATCGGTATAGTTTGTCCTGCGGGATATATGGCGAAAGAGAAAGCGGCTGAATGCATCCGTGTGCTGGAAGAGGAGTGGGGTTATCGTGTGCGGATTGGTAAAACCCTAGGCGGTGCATCGGAAACTTATTTTTCCGGCACAGCGGAAGAGCGGCTGGCCGATCTGCAGGAAATGATGGACGATCCGGAAGTAAAGGCGATCCTCTGCGGACGCGGTGGTTATGGTATGACACACCTGGTCGATCAACTGAACTTTAAGAAATTCCGCAAGCAACCCAAGTGGATCGTTGGTTACAGCGATATCACCTTATTGCATACACATCTTTACAGCAACTATTACATTTCTTCCTTACATGCACCGATGGCGGGCGCCTTCAACGAGGCGGGCTATGTCAACCGTTACGTGCAATCGTTGCGCCAGGCGCTGGAAGGGAAATGGGCGCGCTACCATGCCGAAGCGCATGAACTGAATCGCCCCGGTGAAGCCGTGGCGGAACTGGTAGGCGGCAACCTCGCGTTGCTGGCACACGGCATAGGCACCGACTCCGAATTAAAAACGCGCGGCCGTATCCTCTTCATCGAAGACATCGGCGAATATTTATACAATATAGACCGCATGATGTACCAGTTGAAACGCGCCGGCAAACTCAAGAACCTGGCGGGACTGATCATTGGCGGGTTCAGTGACATGAAAGATACCGAGCGTCCGTTTGGAGCAGATGTTTATACGATCATCGACAATATTGTAAAAGAATACGATTACCCGGTGTGTTATGATTTTCCGGTAAGCCATACCGAGCGCAATTATGCGTTGAAGGTCGGCGTGGGGTATAAGTTGAAGGTGACAAAGTCGAAAGTGATGCTGGAGGAGTGAGGCAATGGTGAATGGTCAATAGTGAATAGTGAATAGTGATTGGTGAATGGTGAATGGTGAGTAACGAATCAACAGCGGGAACCTTATGCCTTAAATCTTACACCTTCTGCCAAAAAAAAGCCATCCCGCTTAAAAAAGCAGGACGGCAACCATTAACCATTAAACCTGCGTCTAAATTACAACTTTTTCTATTTTTCCCATAGTTTCTTCTGCTGTCATTGTTTCAAATCAATTTATAAAAACAGGAGCGGCCCTTGTTGAGGTCATTATCAGTGTTATGGGAACGTTCCCGGAGATCGCTGAAATTGATTAATTTTGCGTTTTTAATAGAAATAATCTATTGCAATGACCTTCACGCAACTTGAATATGTGGTAGCCGTTGACAACTGGCGGCACTTCGCCACCGCAGCCGAAAACTGCTATGTAACCCAGCCTACCTTAAGCATGCAGATACAAAAGCTGGAAGAAGAACTCGACCTCAAAATATTTGACCGCAGCAAGCAACCAGTGGTACCCACCGAAGCCGGTATAGAAATCATCGAGCAGGCACGTAAGATCCTGACCGAACGCACCCGCCTGCTCGAAACGGTACAACATAAAAAAGGGATACTGATGGGGGAGCTGCGCATTGGTATTATTCCCACACTGGCACCTTACCTGCTGCCGCTGTTCGTACAGTCCTTTACCAAAAAATATCCTTCGGTCCGGCTGGTGGTGCATGAGATGATGACCGAACTGATCGTGCAGCGGCTGCGCGAAGGCAAGATCGATGCCGGTATATTGGTAACTCCATTACAGGAAACAGGTTTGCAGGAGTTCGTTTTGTTTTATGAAGAACTGATGGCTTATGTGTCGCGGAAGAATGCCGTGTATGAAAAAACATACGTGCTGCCACAGGACATCGATCCTGATAAATTATGGTTGCTCGAAGAAGGACATTGTTTCCGTTCGCAGATCGTTAACCTTTGCGAATTGAAAAAGATCAGCCGCGAAACCAGCCGCTTTGATTATGAAGCGGGCAGTATTGAAACCCTCCGCCGTATGGTGGAAGTGAACGACGGCATCACCATCATACCCGAACTGGCCACACTCGATATGCCTGCGCGGCAGACACAATTGCTGCGGCCATTCCGCAAACCCGCGCCCATGCGCGAAGTAAGCCTTACCGTACACCGCAATTTTGTCAAGAAAAAACTCATCGATGCCTTGAAGCAGGAGATACTGCTGACGATCCCCGAAAAGATCCGCAACAACAAGACCGTCAATGTTGTTCCGGTAGTCGACTAAATGAACTGCTTTTTTCTTCCTAATTTCGGCCATGTTTTCACGTAAACGAATTTTGTTCTGGGTTAAATTACTGATCGCTATCTATGTGGTTGTAGGGGTAGCGCTTTATTTTCTGCAAGACAAACTGTTGTTTCATCCCGAACCGCTCGAAGAAGGGTATACTTATAAATTTGATCAGCCGTTCAGGCAACTGGACGTGCCGGTAACGGACAAAAAGAATCTGAGCATCGTGCAATTCACGGTGCCCGATTCGGTGCGCAAAGGCGTGGTATTATATTTTCATGGAAATATGACCAACATCAACCGCTATGCACCTGTTGCGTCATTGTTTACCCAAAACAACTATGAGATATGGATGATGGATTATCCGGGTTTTGGTAAAACAACCGGCAAACGTTCAGAAGAGGCCATGCTGGAAGATGCCGAAGTACTCTACGATATGGCGCGATTGCGTTTCCCTCCCGAAAAAATTATTCTGTATGGCCGTTCGATGGGCTCCGGGCTTGCCACCTATCTCGCTTCACGTCACAGTTGTCAGCAACTGGTATTGGAGACGCCTTACTACAGCATGTACAGCCTGATGAATTATTATACCAAAATTTATCCTGCCAGTTGGCTGAGCAAGTATGAGTTTCCCAATAATAAATACATGGCGAAGATGATCCCGCCGGTGACAATCTTTCATGGCACCGATGATGATGTGATCCCGTATAGCCAGGCCCGCCGTTTGGCGGCATTATCGCCCAAAGCCCGCCTGATCACGATCGAAGACGGAGGGCATAATAATCTGGCGGAGTTTGAGAAGTTTCGTACGGAGGTAAGGAGCTTGTTGAAGTGAGGGAGTGAATCGTGAATCGTCAATCGTCAATCGTGAATCGTGAATAATGCTCTAGGATAGTAGATTCTTAAGCATTCATGAAAATAAAAACAGCCGGAGTGTTAGTTCCGGCTGTTCCATTCACGATTGACGATTGACGATTCACGATTGACGTCAGAAAATCCGATGAAAATAATCACTTATCCCACACTGTGCTTTACTCAAAATCTCATTCGTAATAATATTGGCGATGGCGCTGTTGGCGGGAGGCCATTCTTCGCGTTGGGCAACGAGCTTTCTGTCTTCATCGCTTAATGCCCGCTCATCACCGGTGAAACTTGCAAAACGCACGATCCAATTGTATTCACCGCGATACGTATCACTCCATAACGTACGGTTATCGATATCTCTTACCACTGCCTGTAACAGGCCATCGGCGCGGAGTGTACGCGTTGTAACCGTAATGCGGGCTTTCACCGTAATGTATTCTTTGGTTATCGAGTCGGGTTTGTGCACGATCTCTTTGGATACGATCTGTTTGCTTACTTCGCGGGTGCTGCGCTGATCGCGGTAGCGTCCGATGTCCGGAGTGCCCGACCACAATTCCACTGAAAGATCGGGACGTACGTTGCGGGCGCGTGCATCGGTGTACGTATAAAAGTCAACAAAGTTGCCGCGGTTGTTACTGTTAAGGTAACGCTGAATATCGTATTCGAAATTCTGGAAACCGAAGGCCGGCGTACCGTATGCATAACCGGAACGGCTTACCGGATTCACCACCACATTGGTCATGGCCATGGCAAGGGCTTCGTCCATTTTCTGACGCAAGGTGAGGTCGCCGGGTTTCAGGGCCAGTGCCTGCTGGAATTCATAATAGGCATCGCGTGCAGACTTCTTCGTTTGTTGCCCCATCAACTGATCGCCACGGTCTTCACGGGCATTGCTTGCCTGCTCTTTGTATGTAGTGATATAAGAGGAATAATCCGTTGGTTGTACCAGTTCAAAAATGGCCGGATTACGGCGGATGGCATTGTATAGTTTCTGCAAGTCCTGGTATTCGCCGTAGATCTGCTCCCAGCGAAGGGTTGAGGTACTGCCGGTCAACTGGCGCACACGGCCTTCGTGATCTTCCACGGCATAGCGGTAGGCATTCTGTACCAGCTCACGCAACTTGGCGTCATTGGGTTTCTTGGAAAGTTTTTTGGAGGCAGCTTCTACTGCCTGATCGTATTGGCCGCGGGAATAAAGTTTCTCTGCCGACTGGCAGGCCGCAAGGCTGAAAAGTACGAGTAATAAAAATGTGTAAAGTTTTGGTATCATGGGCGGTTTTATTAGTAGGACGAATCAAGGCCGCGAAGGTAACAACCGGCGTTGGCAATTAACATGGTGTTGACAATTTCGCTTCAAACATATTTTAAAATGTCGCGGATGAAATTGTGATAGCTGTCAAATTTCGGCAGGTTGTTATGTCCTCCTCCTTCTATACGGATAAGCGTGATGCCGGCAGGGTTCAGCTTTTGCAGGTTTTCACTGTGCCGTAGTGGTATCAGCCAGTCACGCGTACCGTGCAGGATATAGGTATGGCAACGCACTTTACGTATCCACAGATCGGTGCGCAGATGATACCGCAATACCCAGCGCAACGGCAGCATCGGAAGAAACCGTTCCACTACTTTGCGGAAACTGTAATAAGGTGCGTCGAGGATCAGGTAACGCGGTTTGTTATCACTGGCGAGTTTGGTGGCAAAACCGCTGCCGATGCTGCGGCCGTACATGATCATGTGGTCTTCGGGATATTGTTTTTTCAATGAATCATAAACGAACTGCATGTCGCTGAGCATATCTTTTTCACTACGCTTGCCGGTGCTTTTTCCGAATCCGCGATAGTCCACCAGCACCACATCATAATTGTACCGGTAAAAATCACGCGCATATTTGGCCCAGCCTTTTATACTGCGGGTGTTGCCATGGAAATAAAGAATAAGACCATGCGGCGCTTCGCGGAAAAAGTGAAGACCGTTTATGCGCACACCGGGTTCCACATCAAAAAAATATTCGCGGAAAGGAATATCATACACGAAACGGAAATCCTGCTGCAGCCGTTCGGGTTTGAATATAAAACGTTCCTGCAGGAAATAAGCTGCAACAGACAGGACGGCAATACCGCCGATGATATACCAGATTACAGGGGGCAAGTTTGGCAGTTGGTGGATTGAAGATAAGCTTCGGCACCGGCTGCGCAAAATTACTCTTCTTCGATCCGCTTCAGGCGCAGGTTGGTAACGGGCGCAACAATGAGCGGGAATTTCTCCACCGTTACGTTGGCCACGTCGAGACCGAAACCTCTTTCTTCGCTGAGGCTGTGTTCTTTCAGCCAGAAGTGGAATTTCATGATCACACGTTCGATAAACGGCAGTTCATTATCCTGGCTCAGGTATTTTTCCATTACCATAAATTGGAAGTCGCCCACCATGTTGCTGCTGGCAAGACTTTCATAGCGGCTGATAATATTTACTTCCTTGTTGGCCACCAGGTCTTCCACCACTTTGCGGAACATCAGGTTGATGCGCGGCTCCATACGGAAACCAAGCCGGAAGTCGATGCGAATGATATCGTTGGGGATGATATGTTCTACTTTGTATTCGCAGGTATAAGGGTCGTCCATCGTATCAACGTGTACAAACCAATAAATATCTGCGCGTTTCGGCTTTTTGTTCAGAATAGAGTAAATGATTTTGTGCTCGATCTCTTTCGGGTTGTTGGCGCTGGTGAGGTATACCAGGTGGGTAGCGTATTTGGCTACTGAACGGTCATTGCTCAGCTCCTGTAGTTTGGGAATGTAATGTTCCAGCCGTACAAATTCCACGTAGCGGTTTTTGATCTTACGTGCGCGGAACCACACATACATTACCAGGAACATGATGCCGCCGACCAGCAGGGTTACGTAACCACCGTGAACGAATTTATCCATCAGGGCCACCAGGTAACCGGTTTCCACCACGAAGTAACCCACCAGGAATATCCAGATCCAGAAAGATTTGACCCGATGCAATACGAGGTAGTTGGCAAAAAGAATAGTAGTAGTGATCATGGTCACCACGATTGCCAGACCGTAGGCCGCTTCCATGTTGGAAGATTTCTGGAAATAGAGGACCACACCCACGCAACCCAGGAACATCAGCAGGTTGATGCCGGGAATGAAGAGCTGTCCTTTTTCTTCGGAAGGATAGCGAATCTTCATCTTGGGCCAGAGGTTGAGGCGCATGGCTTCACTGATGAGTGTGAAGGCGCCGGATACCATGGCCTGGCTGGCGATGATGGCAGCGGTGGTGGCAATGGCCACACCGGGAATGATGAACCATTGCGGCATCAGGTCGTAAAAAGCATTGATGCCCTGTTCTTTTTTTACGGTTTCGGTGATGGTGAGGCCGGAATGATGTGCCAGCAGGTAAGCACCTTGTCCGAAATAGTTGAGCAGCAGACAGGCTTTTACATAAATCCAGGAGTAGCGGATATTGTCGCGTCCGCAGTGTCCAAGGTCGCTATAAAGTGCTTCGGCGCCCGTGGTACATAGAAACACCGCACCCAGCAACCAGAAACCGGAAGGATAGGTACGCAGGAATTCTATGGCGTAATAAGGACTTAGTGCTTTGAAAATAGACAGGTCGTCGAAAACGTGGATCAGACCGAACACGGCCAGCATGGTGAACCAGATAAACATGATTGGCCCGAAGATCTTGCCGATGGAAGCCGTACCGAATTGCTGGAGGAAAAAGAAGAGGGTGAGAATGATCAGTACAATCATTACGACGGTATCGGTGGTCAGTCCGCGGAGGGCGGGGAGTTCTTCCAAACCTTCTATCGCGGAGGTAACGGTCATGGGCGGGGTGATGATGCCGTCGGCGAGCAGGGCAGCTCCGCCGATCATGGCGGGTATCACCAGCCACTTTCGCCGTCGCCTTACCAGGGCATACAGGGCAAATGTGCCGCCTTCCCCTCTGTTGTCGGCCCGGAGGATCAGGATCACGTATTTGATCGTGGTCTGAAGGGTAAGTGTCCAGATAATACAGGAGAGTGTACCGATGATAAGTGTTTCAGAAACTTCCCGTCCGCCGATAATGGCGTTGAATACATACAGGGGAGATGTACCAATATCGCCGAAGATAATTCCCAGTGCAATCACGAGTCCCGCGGCGGTGACCCTATTAGTCGGTATTTTCACGTGCTATTATTTGTATGCCATGCGTTTTTCAAAAAATCCGGGGCAGGAACAAAGGTATAGGCAAAAAAACCAATGGCGGGCCTTTAGCCATTAAAATTTTTACGCTTTTGCTAACATATCACCTGCAACTTTCCGCAGCCATACACCGTTTATCGGAATGTAATCCCCCGACCTGCTGCATCTCAAAAAAAGTTAGCCCGATTGGGCAGCAACTTTGTATTTTTAATAAGCGAAAAATCAGATCATTATGATGAACAGCAAAGGTCTTTTGCTTCTTGTTTTCCTATTGTCCGGAATGCTTGCCTTTTCCCAACGTATCGTTTATTCCGAACCTTCCCGCGATGATACCCGCCGGATGAATTTTGAAATAGCCGGCAAGATCGGCAACAACTTTCTTATCTATAAAAATGTACGTTCCAACAATTGGATATCCGTACTGGATAATGATATGGTCGAAATCGGCAAACAGAACCTTGATTTTATTCCCGATAACGAACGTTTGATCAATATGGATATCTTCTCCTATCCGGAGTTTTGTTATCTCATTTATCAGTACCAGCGCAAGGGTATCGTTTATTGCGAAGCTGCCCGCGTCAACGGCGAGGGTAAAAAGGTAGGCGAAGTGATGTTGCTCGATACCACCCGTATCGGTTACACGGCCAATAATAAAATATATACCGTACTGGCCAGCGAAGACAAAAGCAAGATCATTGTCTTCAAGATCAACAGCAAGAATAAAAGAATGTACCAGATCAGCAGCCGCCTGCTCAGCGACCGCCTCGATCTTATCAAGGAAAGCCGGCTCACTCTTCCGATGGAAGACAAAGACGATTACCTCGGTGAGTTCAACCTCGACAACGACGGCGACCTGATCTTTACGCGCTTCGACCGGGTAAACAGCGAGAATATCGGCAATGCCGCATTCGTAATTAAAAAAGCCATGGAGGATTCCTTCCATGTACACCCGCTGACTACGGAGAAAATGTACCTCGACGAAATCAAGATCAAACCTGATAATTTCAACAAGCGATATTTTCTTACCTCCTTTTATAACAAACAACGCCGCGGCAACATCGACGGGTTTTATTTCTATATCTGGGATAAAGTAAATGACCGTGTGGTAATAGAGCGAATGCTCGAGTTTTCAGATGAACTGCGCAAGGAAGCGCGTGGCAATGCCAGCACCAAAGCAGCGTTCAACGATTATTTTATCCGCAACATCATTACCCGCCGCGATGGAGGATTTATCATCGGCGCAGAATCCTATTACACCACCTCGCGCGGCAACGCCTGGAACCGTTGGAATTATTTCGGTTCGCCCTATATGCGTCCGTACGACTATTATTACTACTCTCCTTATTACAACAACTATTGGGGTAACCGCTGGAATGACCGTGGAAGCGTACGTTACCAGGCCGACAATATCGTGGTGTTCTCTTTCGACAGCACAGGTGCGCCTGAATGGAACAACGTGATCGCCAAAGAACAATACGATGACCAGTCTGATGACCTGTTGTCTTACCAACTGTTCGTGACCGGTGGTCAGTTGCATTTCCTGTTCAACGTGATCGAATCGCGCCGGCAGATACTGAACGACTTTGCCGTGTCGCCCGACGGGGAGATTAAAAAGAGTCCTACACTCAAGAACCTGGACCGCGGCCACGACTTCATGCCCAAGTACGCCAAACAGGTCAGTGCCCGCCAGATGATCGTGCCCTGCCAGTACCGGAATTATATTTCTTTTGCAAAAATTGATTTTAACTAGGCCAGGTTGTAATTTGGCGGCACCGGTTGTATGCCGGTAAAGCAATACACTTTCCGTGATCGGTCTGTTCAAACAGAAAACTCCTGCCAATCTGATGTCCCTGCTTATAGTAGGGATCCTGATCAAGTTGCCTGCATTTTTCAATCCCCATCCGCCTTTGCTGCGCGAAGGAGATGGCGTGCTGTACCACCGTTTACTGGAAATCCTGCAGCCGGCGTCCGCCTCATTCGGCGCACTATTTCCCCTGCTGGCCTTTGCCCTGCTGTTTGTACAAGCCGTAACGCTTACAAGGTTTGTGAATAATCACCGGATGATGGCGCGGCCCAATTACCTGCCGGGGCTTTCGTACATGGTGCTCACCTCCCTGTTGCCGGAATGGAATTACTTTTCGGCGCCTTTGCTGGTGAACAGTGTATTGTTGTATGTGCTGACGGCCTTATTCAATACGTATAACCGTCCGCAGGCGCGGGGAACGATATTTAATATAGGGCTGGCATTGGGCATTGCTTCGTTTCTTTTTGTGCCCTCGCTGGTATTCGGATTATGGATATTGCTGGCGCTGGCCATCCTGCGGCCTTTCCGCATAGACGAATGGTTGCTCTGCCTGCTGGGTATCACCACCCCGTTTTATTTCTATGCCGTATACATCTTCCTTAATGACCGCTGGGACTGGAATACTTTATGTCCGCATATATCGGTGGCCCTGCCGTCGCTGAAGCAATCGGCCTGGCTGGCGGGAAGCATATTCCTGGTAATGGTGCCGTTTATGGCCGGAGGTTATTATATACAGGAACACCTGCGGAGAATGCTGATTCATGTGCGCAAAGCCTGGAGCCTCTTGTTGCTGTATCTGCTGGTAGGCATGCTCATTCCTTTTGTGAATACAAGTAATACGCTGGAAAACTGGATCATGGCGCTGATGCCGATGGCCGCCTTTCATGGCTTCGCCTATTTCTATGCAAAATGGAAAGCGTTGCCGGTGATTGTATTCTGGTTGTCCGTTGCGTTTATACTCTGCTATCAATACGCGGGACCGGGATGGATATAAGCAGCCGTTAATTGTGGGAAAAATCGCAGGAGGCCCCTGAAAATTGACCTATCTTTGCCCACCTCAACCTTCAATCAATCAAGTATGAAATTTGGCGTAGTTGTATTTCCGGGTTCAAACTGTGACCGGGATATGCAGGATGCATTGGCAAACGATCTCGGACAGGAAGTAACGATGCTCTGGCACAAAGACCGCGACCTCAGTGCCTTCACAACAGAGGACTGTATCGTATTGCCCGGCGGATTTTCTTATGGTGATTACCTCCGCTGCGGTGCCATTGCGCGTTTCAGCCCGATGATGCAGAGTGTGATCGATTTTGCCAACGCCGGTGGTAAAGTGCTCGGCGTGTGCAATGGTTTCCAGATCCTCTGCGAATCGCACCTGCTGCCAGGTGCGCTGCTGCGCAACAACAACCAGCAATTCATCTGCCGCAACGTGTACCTGCGTCCCGACGGTTTTGTACGCGACCTGTTGCCGTCCGAAGATGCCAATGGCCCGATCGCTTATAAAATTCCCATCGCACACGGGGAAGGCCGTTTTCATGCAGACGAACAAACCCTGAACCAACTGGAAGCCAATGACCAGGTGATCTTCCGTTACTGCGACGATGCCGGCCAGATCACTGCGGCTGCCAACCCCAACGGGGCGGCGCGCAATATAGCCGGAATCTCCAACGAGGCGCGTAACGTATTTGGTATGATGCCTCACCCTGAGCGGGCCTGCTCATCCCTGCTGGGGAATACGGACGGCCGCGCGATCATCGAGTCGCTGCTGATGGCGAAGCAACTGGTGGGGTAACTACTGCGTCTGATTTTAGTCAATTTTTAGCTAACGCAACGGTCAACACACCGCGCAAACGGTTTAAATTTGCAGTCTAACAAAATAGGTATGAAAAAAATATACTTTGTATTGATGCTGTTGGCAGCGGGTATCACTGCCCAGGCGCAGCTCAATCCTGTAAGCTGGACATTCTCCGCCAAAAAGATCGGCGACAAAACATACGAAGTGCACCTCACTGCTAAAATGCAAACGGGATGGCACCTCTACTCGCAGACGCAGCCGGACGATGCCATTGCCCAGCCGACGAGTTTCGCCTTTACCGCCAATCCTTTGCTGACGCTGGATGGAAAAGTGAAAGAAAAAGGGAAAATGGAAAAATTTCATGACAAACAGCTTGGTGCCTCTGCCAATCAATATTCCAATACGGTGGATTTTGTGCAGGTGGTTAAATTAAAATCTAATGTGAAGACCAGCCTGGCGGGCGTTGTGGAGTTCCAGACCTGTGATGATAAAAAATGTCTTCCTCCCAAGAAAGTGAATTTTACAGTAGCGCTTTAAGAGCGTGAACTGCATAAAAAAAGCGCGGCTTCGGCTGCGCTTTTTTTATGCCCGGCGGGAAAAAAATGTGGAAATGTGCCGCCGCGAAAGCGGCAGATGTGAAAATGTGTAAATGAATGCCAGGGGCAGTAAGCGTTAGCGTTCACGGCAACTGATCAAAATTTCATTTCCACATTTACACATGGCCCCAACGCAGTTGGGCACATTCGGTTTTTTATACGCCCTGAGGCGCATAAAAAACCGGGCCCCTAAAGGCCCGGTTCAATTTGGTGTCATCCTAATACCAGCCTGCCGGCACGGCAAGCAAACCGATAAACTGCTCGATATCGAATTTCTTCTCTCCAGCGGGAGATACAGGATGACAAGCTTTTATAAAACAAAAACTAATGATCGTTCGTGTGTGCAAATATAGGGAAAAGCTTATAAAGCGATCTGTTTTTGTACCATCATTTTGCGCAAATTTATGAGTCCGTAGCGCATACGTCCAAGCGCTGTGTTGATGCTGCAGTTGGTGGCTGCGGCAATTTCTTTAAAACTCATGTCTGCATAATGACGGAGAATGATCACTTCGCGCTGGTCTTCGGGAAGATGATCCAGCATATTCCGCACACGATCGTAGCTCTGACGTTTTACCATAGCGGTTTCAGCCGTGTCATCCGTGAAGTGCAACACTTCAAAGATGTCTTTGTCATCACCGGTACGGATGGTAGGCGTACGTTTTACCTTGCGGAAATGATCCACACATAAATTGTGCGCAATACGCATGGCCCAGGGAAGGAATTTTCCTTCTTCCGTATAGCGGCCGCTACGCATTGTATCAATAATGCGGATAAAAACGTCCTGGAAGATATCTTCGGCAAGATACTTGTCTTTAACCAGGAACAGGATAGAGGTGTAGAGCTTGTCCTTATGACGGACAATCAAGGCCTCCAGGGCTTCGAGATGACCTTCGGTAAAAAGGTGAATCAGCTCGTTGTCTGTTTTCTTGCTAAAAGCTTTCATATAAACTCCTACAGGTTTAGGTTGTCGACCGGGCACAAGTATGCACGGAAAAATGGATATTGGTCTGTAAAAAATCGGTTAAAAAAACGTGTAGAAGTTTATTGCAATAGGCGGGTTGTTTTGTGGTTTTTCACAATTTGATTTTTTTACTTTTTAAGGACATTGGACACTAAAAATAATCCTTTTTGTGATACTGCCAAATAGCCACCAACCGATCGTCCCTTAATTGTTGTAAAATTATTGTTAATGCTGGGAGGATTTCGATGACCGGAGCTTGTTAAGGAAGAAAGGACATTTGCCGGTTTTAATGCAAAACATCCGGCTTTTCCTTGATATATAACGATTTTTAACAATTTCAGAATTGCGCACAAACCCTCCGCTATTTACCGCCGCCAGGTGCTAACTTTGCCGTCACTACGAATGGAAAAGCGAATAAAAGAGAAAAAACCCGGTACGTCACGTACCGTAAATTCTGCAGATAATATCTTCATCAAAGGTGCCCGCGTACACAACCTCAAAGACGTTTCAGTGGAAATTCCACGAAACAAACTGGTGGTGGTGACAGGCGTATCCGGTTCCGGGAAATCTTCCCTGACCATCGACACCCTGTATGCCGAAGGGCAGCGCCGCTATGCGGAAAGCCTCAGTGCCTATGCCCGTCAGTTCCTCAACCGGATGAATAAACCGGATATGGACTACATCAAAGGCCTGTGCCCCGCGATCGCTATCGAACAGAAAGTAATCAACCGCACGCCGCGCAGTACCGTCGGCAGTATGACCGAGATACAAGACTACCTGCGTTTGCTGTACGCACGTGTCGGTATTACTTATTCTCCCGTATCCGGCCGCGAAGTAAAGAAGGACGATGTGACCGATGTTGTAGAGGCTATTCGTAAAGGAAAAGAAGGCGACCGCATTTTCATACTCGTTGCCTTTCGCCAGCACCGCAACCGCAGCACACGCGAAGAGCTGAACATCCTTGCACAAAAAGGTTTTTCACGCATGTATATCCCCGCACAGGGAAAAGAAGAAGCGCAGGTATTCCGCATTGAAGAGTTGATGGAAATGCCCGACAAAGAATTGAAGACGCGCATCCCTGAGAGCGGAAAGAAAATAGTTTACCTGCTGGTAGACCGTATCGTAGTCCGCGAGTTCGATGAAGATGACCTGCATCGCATCGCCGACTCGGCAGGCACCGCTTTTTATGAAGGCGAAGGCGATATGTATCTCGAAGTGCAGACATCTGCACCTAAGGCTTCGGTGAAATTGCTGCATTTCAACAACCGGTTCGAGTTGGACGGCTTGCAGTTTGAGGAACCGCAACCCAATCTTTTTTCTTATAATAATCCATTCGGTGCCTGCCCTACCTGCGAAGGTTTCAGCCAGGTGCTGGGTATCGATATGGAATTGGTGATCCCCGATAAGCGCCTCAGCGTTTACGAAGGTGCCGTGGCTCCCTGGAAAGGGGAGAAACTGGGTTTGTGGAAAGAACAGTTTATCCGCGGTGCCAAAAAGTTTGATTTTCCCATTCACAAACCGATAGCCGACCTTACTGCCGCGCAGTTAAAAGCGTTGTATGAAGGCAATCAGTATGTGAACGGCATCAACGATTTTTTCAAAGAAGTTGAACAGAATCTTTACAAGGTTCAATACCGCGTTTTACTGAGCCGTTATCGTGGGCGTACGATCTGTCCTGATTGTCACGGTTACCGTTTGCGCAAGGAAGCCTTGTATGTAAAAATAAATGACAAGCATATCGGTGAGTTGACCGAAATGCCTGCACGCGATCTGCAGACATGGTTCAAAGAACTGGAACCAACGTTGAGCGAACACCAGCAACAGATAGCGAAGCGCATCCTGCTTGAGATCAATCACCGGCTTAACACGCTGCTGGATGTAGGGTTAGGCTATCTTACGCTCGGCCGCCTGGCCAACACGCTTTCCGGTGGTGAAAGCCAGCGTATACAACTGACGCGCAGTCTTGGTAACAACCTCACCAATTCCTTATACATTTTGGATGAGCCGTCAATCGGTCTGCATTCACGCGATACAGCCAACCTGATCCGTGTATTGAAAGAATTACGCGATCTCAACAATACGGTTGTAGTGGTGGAGCACGATGAAATGATGATGCGCGAAGCCGATCATATCATCGACATGGGACCGCTGGCTTCACATCTCGGTGGCGAGGTAGTGGCCGAAGGCGATTACGATACATTGATCAAAAATCCCAAAAGCCTGACCGGGCAATACCTCAGCGGCAAACTGAAGATCGAACCACCTGCCAGTCCGCGCAAGTGGACACGCTCGATCAAAGTGGAAGGTGCCCGTCAACATAATTTAAGAGACATCGACGTGGAGTTTCCGCTTAATGTGCTTTGCGTGGTGAGTGGAGTGAGCGGAAGTGGTAAAACGACCCTGGTCAAACAAATTCTTTATCCCGCTTTGCAGAAGATCAAAGGTGAGTTTACCGGCGATAAAGTTGGTTTTCATAAAGCAGTGACCGGCGATATCGACAGCATTCAGCAGGTGGAGATGGTGGACCAGAATCCGATCGGAAAATCTTCCCGCAGTAACCCGGTTACCTATATCAAAGCCTACGATGAGATCCGCGATCTGTTTGCCCGCCAGCCTTTGAGCAAGATGCGTGGCTTTCAGCCAAAACATTTCTCCTTCAACGTAGATGGAGGCCGTTGCGATACCTGCAAGGGTGAAGGCGAACAGGTGGTAGAGATGCAATTCCTTGCAGACGTGCACCTGGTATGTGAGTCCTGCGGCGGCAAAAGATTCAAGGAAGAAGTGCTGGAAGTCAGTTTCCGCGAAAAGAATATCTATGATGTGTTGCAGATGAGTGTGGACGAAGCAATTGATTTTTTTAACCTGGATAAAGAGTCTGCCGCGATTGCAAGGGCGATCCAACCTTTGAGTGATGTGGGATTGGGTTATATCAAACTCGGCCAATCATCCGATACTTTGTCAGGCGGTGAAGCGCAGCGGGTGAAGCTGGCATCCTTCCTTGGCAAAGGACGGGCAGGCAACAAGATCCTGTTCATCTTCGACGAACCGACAACCGGTTTGCATTTTCATGATATACGCAAGCTGCTGGCTTCTTTCCAGGCATTGATCGAGCAGGGGCATTCCATCCTGGTGATCGAGCACAATACCGATGTGATCCGTTGTGCAGACTGGCTGATAGAATTGGGACCTGAAGCGGGTGATGGCGGTGGTGAACTGGTGTATGCCGGTAAACCCGAAGGCATCCGCAAAGTGAAGGCCAGTCATACCGGGAAGTTTTTATAATGAAATGAATGTAAAAGTGCATTGTTACTATGGACACAATTGTAGATAAGTATCTCAAAGGACTATATGAACATCTATCTGAGGAAGACAAAACTGACCTGGCTAGTGCGAAAGGTGCTACGGAATGTCAACTTGCCAAACTGAAAGAGCAATTCCCCGAATGCCCTGCTGCTTTGTTACAATTACTAGGACAGATCAATGGTACGTATTGGCAAGCTTATGAAGACAAAGAGATTGCTGTTTTAATATTAGGGTCAGATGTGACCGAATATCCATATTATCTAAAATCAGTAGAACAAATTATAGAAGCGGATAAATATAGGGAAAGCATCCGTACTCGTTATGAAGATTATCTGGATAAAGAACCGGGACTTTTAGGCAAGGGAATTGATCCTGATGTAAACATGAACAAATGGCTTTGCTTCGCGGATTGCATGAACAATGGCGGTACATCTTCTCTCTATATTGATTTCAACCCGACAAAAGAAGGACGGTCAGGACAGGTGGTCCGTTTCCTACACGACCCGGACAGTTTTAAGGTGATAGCAGTTGATTTTGAGAGTTACTTGCAGTTGTTGATAGACAAGGGGTATGATTTCATAGACCCGGCGTATTAAGTTGACCGGATCAGCTAAGTTTGTCTGGATATAATAAAAAAGGTGGCGTCAGTTATGTTGATACCACCTTTTCCTATTTATAAGTTGTCAATCGTCAGAAGTCGGAAAAATGCAGCGGAGAAGGTGCTACTTCGATCACCTTTTGTTCTGTCATTTCGATGTCAAGCTGAAAGCCTTCATCTGTACGGATGGTTATTTTATCGCGGACGATTTTTTTATAGCCTGATTTTTCAAAAACAAATTTGTAAACGCCTGGTTTGAGTTCGTCGAATACATAGTGGCCGTTATCGTTGGTTTGAATAACGGTGGCTTCCTTGCGGTCGACGGGGTAAGCGGTAACGCTCACATTTTTCAATGGCCGTTTGCTATCGGACTGCGTCACTTTACCGTTGACGTCATTTTTCTTTTTAAGATTGCAGGTGCCGGATTTTTCACAAGGCTCTTTCGGGTCGATATTACCCGCATTGGCTGCCTGCACAGCGATCACTGCAGGCACGAGTAAAAGCAGCTTTGCTTTCATAAAATAAGTTTATTCGGTTTTGGGAGAAATCGGTTAGTATAAAATTAAAGCATTTTCAGTGGATTTTCCAAAGCGGCTTCCCACTCTTTCCAGACCTCTTCCACGATTTGACCGGCAGGGAGAATATTTCTGACGAGTGCAGCCACCTGTCCGATCTCGAGTTCGCCCTCGTCCATATCGCCCTCAAACATGCCTTTTTTGGCACGGGCGCGTCCCAGCAGTTTTATTAATTCTTCCGGCGGGGCGCCGCGGAGCTCGGCGGCCTGCACATCCTGGAAAAAGCGGTTCTTCAGCAGGCGAACCGGTGTTAACTGTTTCAGGGAGAGCTGTGTATCGCCTTCCGTAGCTTTCAGTACGGCTTCTTTAAAATGCAGGTGGGAGGACGCTTCCTCGCTGGCTACGAAGCGTGTGCCGAGCTGGGCGCCCTCTGCCCCGAGTACCATGGCGGCAAAGGCCTGACGGCCTGTGGCGATACCTCCTGCAGCAATGACGGGTATATTCACAGCAGCCGCAACGGCGGGGATCAGGACCAGGGTCGTGGTCTCTTCGCGTCCGTTGTGCCCGCCGGCTTCAAAACCTTCGGCCACCACGGCGTCGCAACCCGCCTCTTCGGCTTTGCGGGCAAACTTGCTGCTGCTGACCACATGCACTACGGTAATGCCTTCTTCTTTGAGAATGGAAGTCCATGTCCTGGGATTGCCGGCAGAGGTAAAAACGATGGGGACTTTTTCCTCGCGGATGATCTGCATGTGCTCCTCAATATTGGGATAGAGCAGGGGCACATTGACACCGAAAGGATGGGAGGTGGCTTCTTTGCAACGGCGGATATGTTCGCGTAAAACATCGGGGTACATGGAGCCGGCACCGAGCAGGCCGAGACCGCCTGCATTACTCACTGCTCTGGCCAGCCGCCAGCCGCTTGCCCAGATCATACCTGCCTGTACAAGGGGATAACGAATGCCGAAAAGCCGGGTAATGCGATTTTCAAAAGCCATGTACAAGAATTTATCAGCCCAGGTCGATGCTGGTATTGTCGCCGATATTCAGGGTTCTGGATTCTCCGCGCAGCGCTGTATCGCTGCCGATGATGGATTCTTCCAGTACAATATCATACAGATTGGAATAAGAACCGACGATTGAGTTTTTGACAATGGAATAATCCAGCTTCGTATTTTCTCCGATGGTCACATTGGGACCGATAATCGAATTGCGGATGGCACATCCTTCTCCGATACTGACGGGTTTGATGATTACCGTGTTCTCAAACTGGTATTCGTGTTGGTCTGCGTTGAATTTCTTCAGCAGGATGGCATTGGATTCGAGCATGGTTTCTTTACGTCCGCAATCGAACCAACTGTCTACTTTGAAGGAATCAAAACGCACACCTGTGCGGATCATGCAGTCGAGCGCGTCGGTAAGACTGAACTCGCCGTGGCTGCGTAACCCCTGGAGGATGTTGTTTTCGATGCATTCAAACATCTGTGTGCTTTCGCGGATCTTGTAGATACCGACCATGGCCATGTTGGACTTCGGAATATGTGGTTTCTCCACCACGTGCTCGATGGCTCCGTCGTCGTTGATCTCGGCTACGCCGAAATCGCGCGGGTCGTCTACTTTGCGTACGCCGATCATGGAATGTGGATGGTTGACCACGGCCTGTACATCGTATTCGCAGATGGTATCGCCGAGTACCACAAAAATTTCATCGCCGTTGACGAGGTTGCGGGCCAGGCGGATGGCGTGGCCTACACCCTGGCGGTCGGGCTGATGAACGTAATGGGCTTGAATATCGGGATGTTTGGCCTGCACATAGTCGAATATTTTATCACCGAGATAACCCACGATGAAAATAAACTCCTGTATGCCAGCTTCGCGAAGTTGTTCAATAATGATGCTCAGAACGGTTTTACCGGCCAGAGGGATAAGTGCTTTGGGCTGGGTGTAACTGTGCGGACGCAGTTTGGTGCCGGCCCCTGCTACGGGAATGATTGCCTTCATTAACCTAACGTTGTTTTGCTAAAAACAGCCTGTGAAAGTAAGGAAAAATTTGAAAGTGTGTTTTTGACATAAAAAACTATAATGTGAAAGTGTGTAAATGTGTAAATGTGCAAATGAAACAGCCGGTTGTAAGTGATAAGTAGTAAGTTTAAGTAATATGCCTGGATAGGTGTCCATTCACGATTCCCCATTCACTATTGACCATTCACCTATTCACTTATTCACCTATTGCCGGCTTCATTTGCACATTTTCACATTCCCGCTAAAAGCGGGATACATTTTCACATTTGACGACTACCTTTGCGCCATGCAAAAAGATACCCTGGTCTTCGACCTCATCCAGAAAGAACTGCAGCGCCAGCGCAATGGTATTGAACTGATCGCTTCAGAGAATTTTACCTCCCTGCAGGTAATGCAGGCAATGGGCTCCGTACCTACCAACAAATATGCGGAAGGCTACCCCGGCAAGCGTTATTATGGCGGTTGCGAGGTAGTGGATGAGATTGAAACACTGGCTATCGACCGTTTGAAGCAGATTTTCAACCTGAGCTGGGCCAACGTGCAGCCACACAGCGGCGCACAAGCCAACGGCGCGGTGTTCCTGGCAGTGATGCGCCCCGGTGATAAAGTCTTGGGTCTCGACCTCAGCATGGGCGGACACCTTACACACGGCAGTCCGGCCAACTTCAGCGGTAAAACCTACGAAGCACATTTTTACGGAGTAAAAAAAGAAACCGGCCTGGTCGATTACGAACAACTGGAAGCCGTAGCGCTGAAAGAAAAACCCCGCATGATTATCTGCGGTGCGTCCGCTTACAGCCGCGACTGGGATTATAAACGCATTCGCGAGGTGGCAGACAAGATCGGAGCCATCGTACTGGCTGACATTGCGCACCCTGCGGGACTGATCGCCAAAGGGCTGCTGAACGATCCGTTTGATCATTGCCATATCGTAACGTCCACTACGCACAAAACCCTCCGCGGTCCCCGCGGCGGTGTGATCATGCTGCGTCACGACTTTGAAAACCCCTGGGGCATCAAAGACCCGAAAGGCAATACGCGTACCATGAGCCAACTGCTCGATCTGGCTGTGTTTCCGGGAACGCAGGGCGGTCCGCTGGAGCACGTTATTGCCGCCAAAGCCGTTGCTTTCGGCGAAATACTCAGCGATGAGTTTGCCGTATATGGCAAACAGGTGATCGCCAATGCGCAGGCCATGGCCAAAGCATTTGTGAGCAAAGGTTACAACCTCATCAGTGAAGGCACCGACAACCACCTGATGCTGATCGATCTGCGCAATAAAAACCTGACCGGCAAAAAAGCACAGGAAACACTCGACAAAGCACATATCACCCTGAACAAAAATGCCGTTCCTTTCGATGATAAATCACCGTTCGTCACCTCAGGTATCCGTGTAGGCGTACCGGCTGTTACCACCCGCGGACTGAAAGAGGCCGATGTGGCGAATATTGTTGACCTGATCGATAATGTACTGACCAATGCAGATGATGAGAAAGTAATTGCGGCGGTGAAGGATGAAGTGAAGAATTTTATGCAGCAGTTTCCGTTGTACCCGGAGTTGGGATGAAACAGCCGTTATAAGTTTTAAGTAATAAGTAGTAAGTATTAAGTGATACAGCCTGTTTATTCACGATTGACGATTCACGATTTTCTTTAGTTTTACAACAAAACGAACTTTATGATACAACGCCAGCAAACACTTTGGTTGATCCTTTCTGCCGCTTTCGCTGCATTGACTTTTAAGTTTCCTTTCTATGAGGGTACGAGACTTAATGATGCGAAAATGATCGAGGCTGCTTCACTTGACAGCGGCGATAACTTCTTTCTCCTGATTCTTGCTGCGGCTACCATCGTACTATCGCTGATCACTATCTTTCAATACAAGAACCGTTCGCTGCAACTGAAACTGGCAATAGTTGGTTTGTTGCTGAGCCTTGGATTGATTGCCGTGTACTTCAAATACGTACAGGCATTTAACTCCGGGAGTATGGCATTGTGGTGTTTGTTCACTTTCGGTACGGCGGTCGGATTTATCATGGCGATCCGCGGTATCAGGAATGATCAACGCCTGGTGAAAAGTCTCGATAAACTGCGCTGATATTTTCCCCTTAAAAAAATAAATGAGAAGCCCGGCCATGAATAGCCGGGCTTTGTTGTGGTATAAACTAAACGCAAATGAAATGGTTGGTTTTGGCTTACTGCCAATAATCATTCGTTAATGGTGAATGAACCCTCGCTCTTGCTCACGCGGAAGCTTTTGTACTTGTTGAGGATCGAGCGGTATTTATCAGCCACTTTGCTATCGGCTTTTGTTCCGTTGATGAACAGCTCACCGTTTTTGGCTTCTATTTTATAATCTTTGTTTTTGTCGATCAGGCCGGCTTCGTGCAAACCGTCAACCACTACTTTGTAATCTTTCACTTTCACGCGCGCTGCTTCGATTTCCACCTTGGCCTTCTCGAGTTCTTTTTTGGCGGTGGCCATGGCCTTGTCTACTTCGGGTTGCACTTTCTTCAATTCTTCCTGCACTTTTTTCATTTCTTCGGCTACCTTCTTCATTTCTTTTTCGTTCACTTTTTCGATGTCGGCTTTAATCTTTTCCATGTCTACGCTTTTCATGGCAGCCTGTACTTCGGTCTGGATTTTTTGCCAGTCTACTTCCTGCAAAGCTTTTTTGGCTTCTGCCATTGCTTTTTCGATCTCGGCCTGGAATTCTTTGCTTTTCACGTGTTTGAGCGCATCTTCCACGGTAGTGCGGATTTCATCGAAATTGACCTTTACTTCAGCTTCATCAAGAGCGGCAATGGCATCATCAATATTGGTGACTTCGCTGCGGCTTTTGGGGGTGGTGTCTGCTTGTGGGGCGGTGTTCCTGGCGCCTGATTGAAAGTCCCAGGAAACGAGGGCTGTCAGGAAGGTGGCTGCGCACAAAGTGAGGAGCAGGGGGCGTTTGCGGATTGGCATTGGTTTCATGCTATTTGTGTTTTTTGGCTGTTAAACGAAATGTTTCGTAAATATATACGATTGAATTCGTAATTTGTTACAGCTTTTGGGCTGTTAACATAAATTTTAACAAAACGTGAATCGTGAATGGTCAATGGTCAATGGTCAATAGTCAATAGTGAATGGTCAATAGTGAATGGTCAATAGTGAATCGTCAATGGAGCAAAGACGCAAAAAAGCCGCGGCTGCTTTCAGGAGCCACGGCTTTTCAACACTTTGGGTTGAGCTTGTATTTACATTTTCAAATTTTCAAATTCCGCCGCAGGCGGATCCTCACTTCCTCATTGCCCACTTAAACATTTCCTTCCAGGTTGGTTTCTTGCCATACATCAGGATGCCGGTGCGGTAGATCTTGCCGGCAAACCAGGTGGTGAAGATGAAACCAGCGATTAATAATCCCATCGAAAGGATCAGTTCCCACACCTGTACGGTTCCGGGTATGCCAAACGGAATACGCGCCATCATTACGATGGGAGAAGTAAGCGGTATGATGCTGCCCCATACGGCCACGGGTCCGGTAGGATCGCTGGTGGCAATCGTCATGAGGGAGATAGAGAAAATGATCAGCAGCGTTACAGGGAAGCTGAGTGATTGCGCCTCGCGCATGTCTTCATTCACCGCGCTGCCGATAGCGGCATACAGGGATGAGTAGAAGAAGAAACCGCCGAGGAAATAGAAGCCAAAACAGCCCAGTACCACCGGCAGATTTACGCTCAGGAATACGCTCTGCACATTACCCACCATACCACTGACCATCGAGCTGCCCGCGCCTGACGCTTTGGTCACATTATAAATGATAAAGATGAACGCGATCCATAATAAAAATTGAGTCAGAGCCACCAGTCCGATGCCGATGATCTTGCCCAGCATCAGTTGGAAAGGTTTTACGGAGGATACCATCACTTCCGCAATGCGGTTGGTTTTTTCTTCCATTACCCCCATCATTACCTGCGAACCATATACCAGCAGGATGAAGTAGATCAGGAAACCCGACACGACACCCATGGTGCTGGCCACCCGGGAATCCGATTTGCGGTCGTTCACGTTCTCAGGTTTTACCTGTATGCGGCTTGCGCTGAGTGTTTTTTGTTTCTCGTCGTCGATACCGAGTTTTTCATATTTGAGCTCGTCCCAGATGGTATTGAGCTTGGATTGCACTTCCGACGCGGAACCGATGGTACGGTTGGTATTCATTACCAACTCATGCGGGATCGTTTCCACACTGGTGTTGGCGGGCACGATGATATAACCATCGTAACCCATGGCCTTAAAGTTTTTCTGCAGGCTGTCGGCATTGTCTTTTACCAATACCAGTTGGCTGGAGGCATCCGTTGCATTTGCCCGCTCGATACGTCCGCGGTCAAATAAGCCCGAGGAGTCGAGTACGGCTATTTTCAGGTTGGCCTTGCTTTTGGCGCCGATATAACTGGTGCCGAAGATCAGTGCCAGGTAGAGCAGGGGAAACAGCAGTGTGCTGATGATGAAGGTTCTCTTGCGCACCCGCGTAAGAAATTCCCTTTGTATGATGAGTTTAATCTTTTTCATTGCCGTGTTAGTTTAGTGTGTAGCCGCACAACGCGGTGGATGATTAGTTTGTCTTTTCGAATTGGCGGGCAGTTGGCGTGTCTTGCACCAACCGGATAAATATTTCATGCAGCGAAGGAAGGATTTCGTTGAATGATTCAATGCCCAATCCTTTGTTGATGAAATATTGCAGGATATCATTGTTGCTGAATCCTTCGTTGCGCTGCAGTATCAGGCTGTTGTCACGCTTTTCTTTTACTTCGAAAAGATGAATAGCCAAATGCTCCGGCAATACGGGGCCATTAAAGGCAACGCGGAAAAGATTTTCTTTAAAATCCTGTTTTACCTGTTGTACGGTACCGTCGAGTATTTTCTCGCCTTTGTTTACCAGCGCAATGTGGTCGCAAATTTCTTCTACCTGTTCCATCCGGTGTGTACTGAAAATAACGGTAGCGCCTTTGCGGGCCAGGTTATGGATTTCTTCCTTGATCAGATCGGCGTTCACGGGATCGAGACCACTGAAGGGTTCATCGAGAATGATGAGTTTGGGTTCGTGCAGTACGGTGGTCACAAATTGCAGCTTCTGCGACATACCTTTTGAGAGGTCTTCTACTTTCTTGTTCCACCAGCTTTCCATGTTGAAGCGTACAAACCATTCTTTGATCTTGCGGGTGGCTTCGGCTTTGCCGAGGCCTTTGAGTTGTGCCAGATAAAGGGTTTGTTCACCGATCTTCATTTTCTTATAAAGTCCGCGTTCTTCGGGCATATATCCGATATAAGCCACATCGTTGATAGGATCGAAGGGACGTCCGTCGAAAATGATCTCCCCCTGATCAGGGTAGAAGATGCCGGTAATCATGCGGATAAGCGTGGTTTTGCCCGCACCATTGGGACCCAGCAAACCGAATATCTGACCTTGCTCGATGGTAAGGCTGATATCGTTGACCGCTCGCTGGGTGGCAAAATTTTTCTGGAGATTGTTGAGTTGAAGTAGTGCCATACCTGCAGGTAATTTTAGATAACAAATATAGTCACCTGCGGTTAACGGAAGGGGAGAAAAGGATGAAAGGCACAATTGAATACGTAAATGTGTAAATGTGCCCTGCTTCGCAGGGGCCATGTGAAAATGTTTAAGTCGCTGTATTTAATTTTCACATCTCCAGATACGCCGGCCGGTTTACCGGGCGGCGTATCTGACACATTTCCACATTGCTTCTCTCTAACTTTGCCTCAAATTGAACCATATGCGCCGTGTTACGTTGCTTGCTCTTGGATTGCTGACCCTTGTCATGCTTGGAAGCTGGGGATACCTGGTACACCGTACTGTCAATCAACTGGCCATCTACCAGTTGCCATCGTCCCTGCAATCATTCTTTTACAGTTATAAAGACGAACTGGTGTACAACGCGCCACGTCCGGATCAGCGCCGCAGCAGCGACAGCACCGAAGCCACCAAACATTTTATCGACCTGGAATACTATGGCGACTCCGCCGCCTGGAAAATGCCCATTCGCTGGGCAGATGCCATAAAAGTATATGCGCCCGATACGCTCATCAAATACGGACACCTGCCTTACCAGATCGTGGTTATCCAGCAAAGACTTACAGAAGCCTTCCGCAACAAGAACCGCGACAGCATCCTGTTTTATGCGGCGGACTTAGGTCACTATATCGGTGATGCGCATGTGCCCTTGCACACATCTCTGTATTATGACGGCCAACAGACCAACCAGCGTGGTATACATGACCTGTGGGAAACAACCGTACCGGAGATCGAACTGGCACACTATCGGCTGAAAAGTAAACACAAAGCAACCTATCTCAAAGATCCTGCGCAGGCAGCATGGGATATCGTACGGCATACGCATTCATTGTTGCCCGAGATGCTGGCGAAAGAAAAAGAAGTATCTGCCGGGTTTACCGATTCTACAAAATACCGCTGGCAGGTGCGTTGGGGAAAGAACCGCCGTTTCTACACGGCAGAATTTGCCAAAGCCTATTCAAAAGCACTGGGAACTTCCATCAATGAGCAGTTGCTACTATCAGCCCAATATGTTGCCGACTTCTGGTATACGGCCTGGGTAGATGCCGGACGTCCCGATTTAAGCGATATCAATACCAAACCGGTGGCAAAAAGCATACGGAAAAAAGAAGTAAAAGCTTACCGCAAAGATAAACTGCGCGAAAAAGGCTGGCTGATATCAGCGAAGCCCCAAACGGGTGATTAAACCCCTACGCCGCAGCGTATGGCGGCTTGTATGGCTACGCGCTCGCCATCCATGGCTGCGCTGACAATACCTCCGGCGTAACCTGCCCCTTCGGCGCAGGGATAAAGACCGGGCAACTGGGGGTGCTGTAAAGTATCTGCATCGCGCGGAATACGCACCGGTGAGGACGTGCGTGATTCCGTGGCCACCACTACCGCTTCTTCCGAAAAATAACCTTTCATCTTTTGGCCGAAGGCCACAAACGCCTGTTGTAGTCTCCGATGGATAAAAGGAGGCAGCACGGTATTCAATGGCGCTGATGTGAGTCCGGGTAAATAAGAGCAATCCGGTAAAGTCTCCGATATTTTATTACGGGTAAAATCGGTCATGCGTTGTGCCGGGGATTTAAACAAACCACCGCCTGCCTGGAAAGCGCGTTTTTCTATCTCCTGTTGAAAACGCATGAGCAGGAGGGGATCTTCTGCCTTATGCGGCAGGCCCTGCTTCTTCAGCCATTGTAAGGCTTCGGCAATTTCTGTTTGCACTACGATGCCGCTGTTGGCATAGGGATTATTTCGTTTGGAAGGCGACCATCCGTTTACTACCAGTTCACCCGGGCTCGTAGCGGCAGGAGCGATGATGCCACCGGGACACATACAAAAAGAAAACACGCCTTTATCCTCTACCTGTTGCACCAGGCTGTAAGCGGCCGGTGGCAACAAAGGATCGCGGAGGGCGCAATGATAAAGTGCCTGATCGATGAGCGACTGCGGGTGTTCTACGCGTACGCCCAATGCAAAAGGTTTGGCCTGTATCTCCAATCCTTTTTCCTGTAATAAAATAAAAATATCGCGGGCCGAGTGGCCGGTTGCCAGAATCACGGCCTCTCCGTTGAAGCGGTCGCCGGAGGCGGTGACAACGCCTTTTAATTCACCTTTATCCCGGATGAAGTCGGTTACTTTTTGCTCAAACAAAAATTCGCCGCCGCACTCGAGGATCTGTTTGCGCATATCGGTGATGATATGCGGCAATTTGTTGGTGCCGATATGGGGATGTGCCTGGTAAAGTATTTTTTCCTCTGCGCCGAACTGCACGAAGAGTTGAAGAATGCGTTGTATATCGCCGCGTTTGCCGCTGCGGGTATACAACTTGCCGTCGCTGTAGGTGCCGGCGCCGCCTTCACCAAAGCAATAATTGCTTTCGGGATTAACGATGCCTTCTTTATTCAAAGCGGCCAGGTCGCGGCGGCGGGCGCGCACATCTTTACCGCGTTCGAGAATGACGGGCCGTATGCCCAACTCCAATAAACGGAGTGCGGCAAAAAGACCGGCAGGACCTGCGCCCACGATAATCACCTGTTTATTGGCCTTGCGTACATCTTTAAAAGGAAACTGCGGTTGTTCGCGTGGTTGTGCGGGTTCGTTGATAAAAGCGGTAACGGTTAGGTTGATCCATGGCTGGCGGCTGCGTGCGTCGAGTGAATGTTTGCGGATGAGAAAGCCGTTGATGGCTTTACTGCTGACGCCTTCGGCGGCGGCGATCATGGAAGTGATAGTGGCATCGCTGGCAGCTTCGGCCGGGCGAAGTTTCAGGGAAATATCTTTCTGCATAATTGCCGGGTTTTTATCCCGGATGCTGCAAAAGTAATTAAAGGTATGCGCATAAAAAATCCCCGCTGCTAGCCGGCAGAGGGGATTTTTCCCGTAGGGAATAAACTTATTTTTTCGCTTTCTTAGCGCCGGGTTTGCACAGGTAGAAATTAACGGTTGCCTGTACAGCCTGGTTCATGGCGGTATTTACATTGGAAGTAGGGCTAACATCCTGTATGCCGTGGATATAACGGGCGATAACGGAGAAGCGCGGGCTGATGAAACCTTCGATACCACCGGTATAACCAAAGTCGAAGTCGCGGGTACGATCGGTAACGGTAACGGTTTCGTTGACATAATCCATGCGTTCGCGTCCGCGGAAAAGTACATCACCCTGAACGCCGGCGAGTACTCTCCATGCTTTGCAGAATTTGAATTTAACCAGGAGGGGCATGGAAAAATAATTGAAGCGGTAGCGTGTATCTCCCTTGTCGTTTTCAACGTTTGAACCCATCGCAGAGTAGAGGAACTCGGGTTGGATAGAAAAACGTTTGTTCAGCGGAAGCTCCACGAATGCACCGGCAACGAAACCGGCTTTATCCCATGAAGGGTTGAAGTCGGAATAAGATAAAGGAGTGCGGAAGGTGCTTACGTTAAGACCGGTTTTAACACCGACAGCGGGTTTACCTTTTTCGTATTGTGCAAATAAAGCAGAGCAGCTAAGGAGGAATGCTACCAGAATGGCAGAAGCTTTTCTCATAATCAGTCTTAGATTTTTGGTTATGAACAAAAGTAATGATTATTGGTTAATCCAAGTGTATAATAAGAACGGGCGGTTTACCGGAGCGGGAAAGAGCATAGCCGCGAGTGTAGCGGGATACAGGCGAAACGGGAGGTAAAATGCGTGTTGTTGCGGGTAGTAAAAACACCTGTTGATAAATAAATTTGTTTTCGAGATTTCCAAATTTTTGACCGAAAAACTTGTCAAATACGTGTCTTATCTGAAAGCAAAAAAAAACAACTAGAATAAATTTTTTTTTATCCAAACAAGTTGGATATTCGCCTCCCTGTCCAAATTTTTTTATTGACATTGTGTGAACAAGCTTTTCTGGACTTTTCATTAACATTACTTACGTCATTCGAATAAACTGCCTATCAACAGATGGAGAAAAATGCTGAAAAAATCTGGGCGAATTGTTTGAAGATCATAAAGGATATTGTTGAATGGCAGCATTACAAAACCTGGTTCGAGCCGATCAAAGCAATCTCAGTTAAGAACAATGTATTGGTGATCCAGGTTCCCAGTCAATTCTTTTTTGAGTATCTTGAAGAGCATTACGTAAATTTATTAGCGAAGACGCTGAAGCGTGAGTTAGGAAAAGATGCCCGGCTGGAATACCGCATCATGGTTGATAGTGGTAACAGTTCCAACAAGCCTTTGACGATGGATGTGACCGGGCATGGTTACAAAACCTATTCCAATAACGAAATGGATTTTCCCCTGGTCATCAATAATCCTGTTAAGAATCCTTTTGTTATTCCGGGTCTGAAAAAAATGCAGATAGACCCGCAGCTCAACCCTATCTATACATTTGAGACATTCATTGAAGGTGATTGCAACCGTGTGGCGCGCAGGGCAGGTAAAACTGTTGCGGAGAAACCGGGAGCCAACTCTTTCAACCCGCTTGTAATATATGGTGGTGTTGGTTTGGGTAAAACGCACCTGGCGCAGGCCATCGGTAATGAAGTAAAGAAAAGCAATGCGAACAAGGTGGTACTGTATGTGAGCTCGGAGAAATTCATCAACCAGTTCATGGACCACAGCCGCAACAATGCGATCAATGACTTCATTCACTTCTATCAACTGATCGATGTACTGATCATTGATGATGTGCAATTCTTCAGCAAGGCGGAAAAATCGCAGGATGCGTTCTTTGCGATCTTCAACCACTTGCATCAATCGGGCAAGCAACTGATCCTGACATCGGACAAACCGCCGAAAGACATGGAAGGTGTGCAGGAAAGACTGCTGAGCCGGTTCCGCTGGGGGCTGAGTGCCGACCTGCAGATTCCGGACTATGACACGCGGATCGAGATCCTGGAGCGGAAAATGAAGGGGGATGGGCTGGACATGCCGAAAGAGGTAGTCAAATACATTGCATATAATATTAATAGCAACGTGCGCGAATTAGAAGGCGCGCTGATATCACTGTTGGCACAATCTTCGCTAAACAGAAGGGAAATTGATTTAGATCTAGCGAAGAAAGTGTTACGAAATTTTATCAAATCAACCAGTAAAGAAATCACGATCGATACCATCCAGAAGATGGTATGTGATTACTTTGATGTGGCTTACGACAAGCTGTTGCAGAAAACGCGTAAGCGCGAGATCGTGCAAGCCCGGCAGATCACGATGTACCTGGCGAAGGCCTTTACCAAGAACTCACTGAAGACGATTGGTGAGCACTTTGGGGGCCGGGACCACACGACGGTGATCCATTCCTGCCAGACGGTGAAGGACCTGATGGATACGGATGCGGTGTTTCGCGAGAACGTGCTCGAACTGCAGCAGAAAGTACAGTTGGCGGCCATGTAAATGCATGGTAAGCCGGCAGGGAAGTCCCGGATGTCTGAAAACCAGTAGTTTTTTGACATTTGGGACTTCTTTTTTTGGGTTATGTAAATGGTAATCTTTATTTTTGCCACCCCTTCGAAAGAGGGAAGAACCGGTGAGGTGGATGAGTGGCTGAAATCAGTAGTTTGCTAAACTGCCGTACGGGTTAAACTGTACCGCGGGTTCGAATCCCGCCCTCACCGCTCTTAATTACCTTTTGCTGATTTGGTAATTTTGTTTTAGCCTTGCATAGGCAATCGGGAAGTAGCGCAGGCCGGTAGCGCACCTGGTTTGGGACCAGGGGGTCGCAGGTTCGAATCCTGTCTTCCCGACTTAGGAAAGCCCTTCAACATTGTTGGAGGGCTTTTTTGGTTTTTTGGGGAGATGTTGCCTAAAACTGTTAAAAGAAGTTTACCGGGAAGTAGCCTCGCCGAGACGGGGACCCAGGGGGTCGCAGGTTCGATCCCGAAGTGTCGGGATGTCTTCCCGACTTGAGAGAGCCCTTCAACATTGTTGGAGGGCTTTTTTGTTTTTTGGGTTTGTTGCGGGGAAGTAGTTATGAATAGTTATCCGATTTTCCAGTTTTGAAAGATTCGGTTTTTTGGAAAAAGGTCACCGAAGTGCAGAAGGCGTATAAATGTTGAGCGCTATCGATGCCGACTCCGTTATTGATAATATCAATATTACATGCTAATAAACGAATTTACAAAGCCTCAATTCTACTTTTGAGTTCTTGCAATCTATCTAAATTGCTAAACTGGATGAGACTTAATTTTAATTCTTCCAAAGAGGGCAGAGCGTTAGATTTTTTAAAGCACTGTGTTTTAATCAGAAGAATAGGGATTAAATAGTCTTTTCCAGATACAATGGTAAATAAACTGTTTAGGCTTGTAGCCCATTTCTGTTTAAGTTCAGTATACTTTGTCAGATAATCGGATTCACTTGTCGTTTCCAAAATTGAAGACTTAATACTCTCAATATCCTGCGATACCAAATCTGGACAGAAAGTAAATGTTTCTTTTGTTGCTATATGGTATTTATTGGCATTGTACAGTGTGTAATATTTCCCGAAGTAATCTGCTAACGAAAAATGAATAAAAAGCTCTATAAAGAACTCTGAATACTGTTCAAGCCAGTTTTCAAAATCAACTTCTTTTTCTATTACTTCTCTGGGTTTTGTCGCGCAGTTTAGATAAATGAAATGAATCATTGTATCTCTATCAAATAAGAAATTCTCAATGCAATAAGCATTTAAAACAAATAAGTTTTTCATAACCGGGATGCCATTTCCATGAATTATCGAAACGTCTCCGTCTACAATAAAAATTTTTTTTCTTCCATTTTCGGGCTCATTATGGCATCTCCTTAAAACAGCATCTTTATTTCCTAAAGGGGTTATGTCGTTTATAATGATATCGTTTTTGACTAATCGTTTAAATAAGACTTTATAAAATTCTTTATCCTTTTCCTCGTCTTCTGTAAAAATGTCAATGTCATTTCGGTAAGCGAGAAAGGTTGATGTTAATCTTTTGGCTTCTTCACTTAGTTCTATCATAGTGGTTTAATAATTGAGTTTATTGAGATCTTGACAATATTGTTCTCTCTTGACTTTTGAAATAATGGAGGGAGAATGAGTCGCCAAAATAAACTGTGTTTTGGGGCTGGCTTCAGTTATAGAGTTTACAAAAATTTCTTGCCAAGCAATATGTAACGAAAGTTCAGGTTCATCAATGATAAATACTCCGGATGGTTTTTGGTCCTCCTCAAATATCAAATGTGCGATCATTATGATTATTTGTTTTTCTCCGGAAGAAAGTTCAAACACGCTAGCAAGTTTTCCATTACTTAGTTTTACTTTAATCTCACCATCTTCAGCAATTTGAATTTGTTTTTTTCCCTCTTTTAAAAAGTTTGAAGTTATGTTTTCAAGTCGTTTAATTGGAGCTCGTAACTCTGCAATTTTTTCTTGATAAGTTTGACTAAAGTTTATTATTTCATCAATTCTTCTTAATTGGGAGCTATTGTTAAACCATTTCCGTAACACCTTAAATTGATCATCTGAAATACCTTTAGTCGTTTCATTTTTTTCTTTATACTCATTGTTTTGCTCAACAATTCTTTGCATCTGTTGAAAGAAACTATTAACATTGTAGTCGAGGTATGCTATATCTAGATTTTTAATGGCCTTTAAAACCTTCTCTTTTTTATCTGCTATCACACTATCGGTTTCAGGAATTTGTTCTAAATTGTAATCATCAATAAAGTTGAAAGAAAGTTGGAAGATTTTTCTTTTAAACTCCTCACTTATTTTAGGTTGTTGATAAGCTATAATTCTGAAGTATTCGAAAATGAGAAACTGGACATCTTCTAAACTGCTATCAATAGCAGACGCCCCAGGCGACCCTTCGTAATACTTTCTTTTCTTAGGATAACCATACATTCTTCTATGTTTAAATCGCCTGTCAATAGCTTTCCCTTCGTAGATTTTTCTATCTAGGCCTAGAAATTTTGGCGTTGCGATCTCTCTAATTATTTTTGTTAACTCACTTAAATCAAACAGTTCTTTAAGAGACTGCTCTCGCAAGGAAATCTCTTCAATATCATAGTTTTCATCTTCTGGTCTAACAAATCTTGGAAACACTACCGGTTCGAAATCACCAGCATGCGATTTTAAACGCAAAGTAAATACGTCTTGATCGATGCTTTGTTCCGCTCTAATTACAATGTCTTTTTCATTGTCTTTACTGGAACAAATTAGCTCTGCAAAAGTATAATCAATTTGATTCAGGTAATGATATGAAGGAGAAATTAAGCCTAATATCAATTTAAGGGCACTAGTTTTTCCAGAGCCATTAATCCCAATTAAGAAAGTAAGATCTGGAAAGAAATCAATGTCATAGTTCAAGTATCCATGAACTTTTCCTGCTTTGAATGAATTTATTTTCATTTTCTATATTGTCATGTTTTTGAATCGAAGGGTTCGTCAAACATTACGGCAATTTTAGATGCACGCAATGCAAATAATTATAACTGTGTTTTATTTAAGCACATTTATATATCTGAGAGTAGAACATTAAGAAATAACCCAGTAAAACCCGTTTAAAACCTTTATCTGTTACTCTCCAACTACCATAACGGCGTATACCAACCATTGGTACTCACATGTTCAATCATACTCTTCAGAAATAGTCTATAAGGCGATGGTCTTTGCAAAAGCTTGTTCTCAGACCGGAGAGTAGGAATGATTCTCAGGATTATGGAATTGCCGCTGTACGAAATATTTGCAGATGTTGGTGGAAGATGTCATATTCAGATAAGGTTTGTTAACGATGAAAGTAATAAAAGTTTTATTTTATTCAAATAGCTCGCTTTTTTCGAAACTATTTTCACAGGTTTCATGATTACGATCAAGTGTCGTTTCATATAACCAAACCAATGTTCGGCCATTTATATATACTGTCATCTGGCGTGGTATAAAAAGGGGAAAAATCCCCCCCGGCGAGGTTTGCGTGTTATTTGATAGCAGGGGAGATGTTGCTTACTGAAGTTGCAATTCACATAGCGAAAGAGATTCAACCTGTATAACCCAACCAGCATTTCAGCCTACGCGAAAGACTGCATGTTTTGGTCGATACCGTTCTTACGCAGTTCACTACAAGCCCGGGACGCCCATAAGCCGGGAACCCGAAAGCCATCTTAACAATAGCTTCCTCAATTTCAGGAGTGACAAGATTTTTAGGAATGGCTTTACGACGGCTGATTTCTAAAGCGGCTCCTTGCCGCCATTGGATAGAGTTATTGGATAAATGTGGTTACTTAAATTTACTCCCAGTTGTCAGATCAACTCTTACCTTCCACATTCTTACTCATCAGAAGTCATTTTTATCGTTCTTAGCCACCTTTCAACTAAAGCCTCCCAATCTGCAATTGGTAATTTTTCCCAGTTTGGAATTTTTTGTGCAGATTCATTTAATCCGAAAGCATGACCTCCCTCAGCATACACATGGTATTCTGCATGAACGCCTGCTTTTTGCAGTGCTATATAATAAACAAGAGAGTTTTTAATATTATCAATATTGTCGTTTCCAGCTTGTAAAATGAATGTGGGCGGCGTTTCTTTATCTACAGGAATTGTTGGGTTTAGTTCATAGGGTTTCGTAGTGTGAAAGGTCATATGCCCGGGATAAAAAACAATTCCGAAATTTGGTTTACAAGTCACTTTGTCAAAATCATCCGTTAATTCATAAACTCTTTTCCGATAGTTTGTACTCAAATCAGCTACTAAGTGCCCGCCTGCAGAAAATCCCATGACGCCGATTTTATTTGGATCAATATTCCATTCTTTTGCTCTGGCCCGAATAAGTCCTAAACTTCTTTGCGCATCTTGTAAGGCTAACGGTTTTATCGGGTCTTTTTCGCACTTACAACTGTCGTCCGCATGCGGTCCGGATGCAGGAACTCTATATTTCAAAAGTATTCCGGTAACACCAATAGAAGCTAACCACTTACAGATTTCAGAACCTTCGAGATTAATAGCAAGTTTGTTATAGCCACCACCTGGATAAACTATAATTGCAACACCCGTATTTTTCCCTTTGGGTGAATAAACGGTAATTGTCGGTTTTGAAACATTTTTTACCATCCCATCGTTGTAGGATTCTGTTCCTTTTACAAGTTCAAAATCTGGAATTGTGTTGCTCCAAACAGGTATTTCTTTTTGGGTATTTTCTACGTCAATAACTCTGGTGACATTCGGTTCGCTTTTCTTTTCTTTTTTTTCCAGACAAGAAATCAGGCTGAAACCAATAATTAGAACTGACAGTATTTTAGAAAAATTCATATCATTATTACTTAGGACTTTTATAAATTCCAGGTTGCTAATGGACCAAAAGAGGATTTACAGTTACGAGCGAAATATGTATCGGTAGTGCGTAAAGCGCCACTAGTGTTGCTATCGGATACGATTGTCAAGTATGGGAAAGGTTATTCGATATTGTCTACACTTGATCTCAATTGAATAATACCTAATAATTTAATGTCATAGTTGTTGTTTTTTAATTTGAAATCACTCACATAATAATGTATCAAAGTCAATTGTGAGCTGAGTGCTGCCATACTGGTCAACTGTAACCCACTTGTAGTTTTTTAATATATAGGCATTACCTCCATCGAGTTTGACCCATTCATCAATTCCTTTTGCTCCATATCTTAAATCTTCTTTTGTCGATAATCCCATCGGAGCAGTATAGGTTCTATTTTTTGTTAAATATTTGCAATTGCCGTTTTTCACACCCTCGTCTGCTTGTGCTTGTGAAATATATTTTGACTTTGTCAATGTTGGCAACGTATTATTTACCTGCATAGGAGTCATTGAAGTTGCGCAAGATGTAAGAATGAAAATTATCGCAATAACAACTATCTGGATTTGCCTTATCATTTTTTTGAAATTTTGAAGTCAATTGATTGTCTTGCAGTATGAAAAGTAATATTATAGTTGAGAAGGTATTGTCCCAGCCATTTATCTACTCTAAGGGTGAGGATTGCTTTTTTCGCCATGATAGCATTTCGCTTGATCGAACTAAACCCTGGATTTGTAAACGCTAGTGGTACACGCCGTGTTTACGTATATTTATTGTCCAATTTTGTTGGCCAAATATTCCGTGTCATTACGTAGTAAAGCATCTAAACAGTCAATTACATCTTGTTTAGTCTGTCCGGTTTTGTCCGACGTATAGTTTTCATTAATTTTTTCCTTTAGACCGAAAAATGTTTTTATTTTTTTGGGTCGCTTGTAGAAAATGTAGAATTCATATTTGTTTGGGTGGCCAACTGCTGAAATTGAAAGTCCATGTTTGTTGTCTTTGTTCTCTATTTCAAGGGATGGGGAATAAAAAATTTCACTTTCTTTGGCCAATTCCATTTTCCCCAATAAATCGGTCCAGGGGATATTTTCAAATTGTTCAATGATTTTATCCTTTTGTATATCTCGAAGTTCTATTGTGTCCCGTTTAAATGGATCGCAAAATGATCCTCTAAAATTCATGATCATAGTTATTTGAATTGTTCGTTTGTGAAAGGTCATTTAAGAGGGTTGAAGTTAACAATTCAAAAGCATATATAGTAGCTCGAATAGGTGCCAATAACAAAGCCCTCCAACTTCCGTTGAAGGGCTTTGTTATTGGTAATGGACACCTACTCACAACTTCACAAACCTCCCAAACCATTCCTTCGCCCCATCATTAACCCGTATCGTATACGTCCCTGTTGCTAATCCCGACACATTTGCCTGCCAGATGCTTTGATCTTTCAGTTCTTTGGCCATCACCTGCCTGCCCGCAAGATCAAACAGGACAAGTTTTATTTTTTGCTGTTTACCGGTATGTTTTATGGTGATGGTGTTACCTGACGGATTGGGATAAAACGGTTAATACTGCTGCTTCTTTTTTCAATTACGATTTTAGCGATGGGACTGTAAGTGCACCGTGCATCGCTGTCCACCTGTTTCAGGCGATAATGGTTATGCCTTGCGCAGGTGCATTGTCGGTAAAGTTGTAATAGTGCGTACCGCTGTTGTCAGCCGCATGGATGAGTCCGATTTTTCTAAAAAAAAACACCATCGATGCTGTGCTCTATTTCAAAGTGCGATGTGTTGATTTCATCCGCTGTTTGCCCTGGCAGCAGCGCATTTTCATTTTGCTAAAGGAAGAAAAACAAAACAGATGAAGTGGTATTCGGTGCCTTGCCCGGTAAGGGTTGTTAGCGCTGATAGCTAAAGATGCCTAGCCATCTATCCAGGCGGTGACCGGGTTGTCGTTTCGTGTATATAAAGCAAGTGTATTTTCATTACCCGCATTTACATTCGGGTCACCGGTATAGTTATATCGATTGCCCGCCGTCTACCAGGAAGTTAGCACCTGTTACGAAAGATGCCTCCTCACTTGCGAGATAATGAATCATACCGGCCACTTCGTCTGCTTTGCCCATTCTTCCGGCAGGAATACTTTGTATTAACTGGTTTTCCAAGTGCTCATCCAGGCCGATTTTATGCATGATTTCCGTAGCAACGGGGCCGGGGCTAACCGCGTTCACACGTATTTTCCTGGATGCCAGCTCCAGTGCGGCGATTTTTACAGTCGCATTGATGGCTGATTTGCTGGCTGCATATACAGAAGCGCTTTGCGGAGAGATGGTTGCCGATGTGGAAGATAGCATGATCACGGAAGCACCTTCACCAAGTAGCGGAATAAACCGGCTCAGGGTAAAATAAGCCCCCTTGAAGTTGACATTCATTATTTCATCAAATACACTTTCTGCTGTTTTTTCTATTGTTGAAAACCGGGTAATGCCGGCATTGACTAACAGGATATCGACCTTACCGAATTGTTGTGCAACCTGCTGCACAAGTTTGTCGATGTCGGCTAAGTTACTTTGGTCCGCTACGAAGCCGGTTACCTCGAGTTCAGCCACGGCTGCTTCGACGGCCTCTTTTCTCCTTCCCGTGATAATGACATTTGCCCCGTGAGCTTTGAGCCTTTTCGCTGCAGCATAGCCGATACCGCTGTTGCCGCCGGTTATTACGGCAATTTTATTTTTGAGCGTTTGCATGGTTATTTATTTTATTGGTTATGGAGTATTACAGGGTGAATGTTGTTCCCGTCATTTCTTCGCTAAGCGTCCACAGTTGTTTTGCACTGGCTTCATCCAGCGAATACGGATTTACGCCTTTTCCTTCGGACACATTTGTATTTGGCGAGGCGATGTCCGCATCCTCACAGTATACACCACCAATAGTATTTAACAAAGGAGAGGTAGCGCACCAGACTGTTGTGGCAGCACCTTGCGGAATTGTTTTAAGCGCTGCGGCTACTTCCGGCAGCATATTGCCGTCCGCGTCCACGAACCCCATTTGCTGAAACAGCTCTAATGGTGCTTCTCTGCCGAGCTCCGTTCCGCCGATAGAGCCGGGATGTACGGCATAAACTCTTACGTTGTAGTCGCGTGCACGGTTGTCAAGTTCCATTGAAAAAAGATTAACCGCTGTTTTTGACTGGCCGTAAGCTGCCAATGTTTCGTATGCACGGTGCAGAAAATTGGGGTCTTCGAAATTAAAAGGCGAAAATTGATGTCCCTGCGAAGACACATTGATAACCCTGGCGCCACCCGCTTTTTTAAGGGCAGGCCATAATCTGGCCGTAAGTTGAAATTGTGCCAGGTAGTTGGTCGCCAGTTGTGATTCGATACCACGCTGGTCGCGGCGAAGGGGTACCCACATGATACCTGCATTATTGATGAGCAAATGCAGCGGCCGGCCGGACGCCATAAAACTGTTGGCAAATGCATCAATGGATGCCGGATCGAGCAGGTCCATTGACATGATTTCTACATTGTTGATGTTCTCCAGGTTTTTCCGGGCCTTTTCAATATCCCTTGCAGGTACTATTACTGTTGCGCCTGCTGCTGCCAGTGTTCTCGTTGTTTCCAGGCCTATACCCGTATTGCCACCGGTTACAATGGCGATCTTACCTGTAAGATCGACGCCTTTGATTACATCGCTGGTGGTTGATTTTGCATTAAAGCCGGAGCCGGTTGATTGTTGTAAGGCTCCCTGATAATTGTTCTGTGTCATTGCTGTTTATTTTTATTTGTTGAAACAAAAATAGACAGCCGCGACGCTGGTGGCTTTGTTGAAACGTCCGAAGTTGTTTTGTTCAAAAGGTCATTGCCGGATGCGTGATTCCTATTGAGCCGGTTCCCAATACAAAGCCCTTCAACAGTGTTGAAGGGCTTTGTTAATGTCTTGTGCTTCTATCAACCCACTCACAACTTCATAAACCTCCCAAACCATTCCTTCACCCCATCATTAACCTGTATAGTATAAGTTCCTTTAGCAAGACCCGATACATCGGCCTGCCAGATGCTTTGATCTTTCAGTTCTTTAGACATTACCTGCCTGCCGGCAAGATCGAACACGGTAAGCTGTATTTTTTGCTGGTTACCCGTGTACTTTATGGTGATGGTATTACCTGCCGGGTTGGGAAAAACGGTTAACACCGCCACTTCTTTTTCAAATGCGACTGTCGCAATAGGACTGTAAGTATACCGCGCATCTTTGTCTACTTGTTTCAGGCGGTAATAGTTAACACCTTGCGCAGGTGCATGGTCGGTAAAGCTGTAATAATGCGTGCCGCTGTTATCAGCAGCATGGACGATACCGATTTTTCTGAAAATAACACCATCATTGCTGTGCTCTGTTTCAAAATGCGATGTATTTATTTCATCGGCTGTTTGCCATTGCAGCAACACTTTTTCGTTTTGCTTGACGGCAGAGAAGGAGAGCAGGCGAAGCGGCAGTGTACCTGTTGTACGCCCTAGTATATATTCGGTACTTTGCCCGGTAAGCGTTAGAGTATTACCGGTCATATCCAAAGCAGCGCCACCATCTGTCCAGGTAGTGACCGAGTTGTCGTTCCGTTTAAATAGCGCCAGTGCATTTTCATTACCCACATTTACATCGGTGTTGCCGGTGTAGTTGTATACGGCCGTGTATTGCGGCGAGGTGCCGCCTGCCTGGAAGACACCGAAGTATTTATTTATTGTACCAATGCTACCGACACCATTTAGGGTATTCGGCTGTTCATCTACCCTGTATACTTGTATTCCATCCGGATTGCCTGCTGAAGAAGTTACCGTAAAACTTTCACCGTTGGCATGAGCAATGGTTGCCGTTTTCACCGCATTTACATAATCGTGTTCCGACGCATTGCCAACAGGAGCACCGCTTGTTATCCTCGATGAGCCGTTGATGAGTACACCATATTGTGAATTGCCACTTTTGTCAAAAACGGAGGTGCCCAACGTTTCATCAAAGTTGTAGTAAGCTGACAAATCATTGAAAAGTATATCTGTGTTGGTGATTTTTTTGCACATCCTGTCGCGGATCTGGCTTTGGGTGAGTGCTGCATTCCAAAAACGGATTTCATCCAAAGTGCCCTGGTGCGGTGAGCCACCTGAGCAACAGGAGTTGTTCATCCCCAGCCGCCAGGGCCGGTCGCCGTTTTGTATGGCCCCGCCATTGGTAGGTATAGTTCCCGGCTGCTGGATGCCATCTACATACAGGACAAGATTATTGCCATCGTTTACTACCGCCACATGATGCCAGGTATTGTCATTGATTACTTTCGTTGTTTGCAGTTCCAGGTCGCCACAGCAGAGGCCATGCCATACACCGATCATGCCACCGTTGGTCGTAATTCCAAAATCGCCATCCGAAGTGGCGCTGTTCGCATTGCCCAGTATGGTTGGTTTTTGCCAGTAGGTGCTGCTGATTCTGTTCTCTGTTGTTTTGATCCAGAAGTCGATGCTAAATTGCGTAGCGCCATTTAGTACCGGAGGCAGTTGCACATAATCGTCCACACCATCGACGGTAATGGCATTGCCGCTACCAGGCTTATTGGTGGCTACTTCGTTAAAGTATTGGGTGGCTATCTGCGCCGGCGACAATACTCCGTCATAAATTTTTACCTCATCAAGACTTCCGCCGGAGAGCAGAAAGGCGATGTTGCCATTTTCATAAGCTGCACCTATTAAAACAGGCGTATTGTCATATTGTATCGGACCTGCATAGCTGCCCGTAGCGACCTGCAAGCCATCTGCATAAAGCGACATACTGTGGTTCACAGCGTCTATTGTATAAACAATAAATTTCCAGTCATCAAAATTCTGAGGTGTCGAAAGAAAGACAAAGTCGCCACAGGAAAAGGAGTTGGAAACATAACCATTGAAATTATTATTAATTGTTCCAAATTGCCAGGAGTCATTGATGCAGCTACCAATGGCCTTATCGACAAAAGAATTTAAAAGATTGGTCGCTCCAACTTTTGCCCAACAGGAAATAGAGATGCTACCCGGCCGAAGCAAAGCGTTGTCAGCAATGCTGATATAACCGTTCCCCGGAAAGCTCATGGCACTGTTGGCAATGCCATACCTGTCGGCAACAGGTGTAAGCGTGCCATTGATAACGCCGTTCAGTCCATTACCACTTACATCGTTGGCATTGCCATTGAGCGGATAACTGGCTACAAGCGTTTGGGCGGCAGCCGGGTGGCAACTACCAATAAACCCCAGTGTCATTACAATAAAAAAGGGGAATAAAAGCTGTTTTTTCATAATCGAGGAATTGACTGATTGGGTTGAAGGCATCGCATCAATTTCCCAAATCAGGATGTTTTGCTGATTTACCCGCTGAGGTTTTTTTGTAATAAGAAGTTTAATGGGTACCGTAAAACTAAGTGCCCGGCTTAATCAACGATATCATTAAAAAAGATGATTTTGGATAATTACTGTATCATTTTCCGCAATGCATCCATATCAAAATGCTGTTCCCAGTTGGTAAAGAGCCTTGTTGAGTGTCCTCTATCCTTGCCGATCTCGTAACGGAACTGTACTTCTGTCAACAGCGGTTTTGCGGGCTGACCGTTATTGGCCGTAAAATAGGCCGGGTTTAAAACATACAGCGCCGATGTTTTTTCTCCTTCTGCTTCGTAAAATTTCCCCAAAGCCTCCAACCTGGTGTTGGCATCTTTCAGCCAATTGTTGTTATCGACTACTGCCGGCTTTTGCAGCCATTCGGGTTTTTGTTTGGTCAGTAGTTCATTCACTTTTGCTTTTTTGGCTTCATAGATTTTGGGGTAAGCAAGTTTGTCGGCCTCCAAAGCTGCCAGTGTTCTTTTTGCAGATTCGGACGTATTATTACCTATGTTTTTAATTTTTTCTGCAATGGCATATTCAAAATTGGCCTTCTCTATTTCAAAATATTCCAGCATGTCCTGCAGGTATTGTTTACGACTTACGGGAATCACTAGTGGCACACCGGACCGGGTGATAAAATAGCGGCGATCTATCCATTGGTACGAATCAGGGCCATGTTTATCATACCGGCCACCCATTTCCCAATGTTCAACATAGCCATTGCCGTTGTTGAGTTTCAGAAAATCATCATGAAAATTTTTATAAGCATCAGAGCGGCTGCCGAGCAGCAGGGCTTCTGAAATATATTGCGATACGCGACTGGGATTGGATTTTTTTTCTTTTTCAAAATCGGGACCCGCTTTTGCTTCTATGGAAATGTCGTAAACCGGGTTACCGTATTTTATATAAAACTCTCCGGTACCACCAGCTTTGGCACCCGTTGGAAGGTAGGGGTTCATCTCTACCCTGAAAACTGTTCTGTATTCATCTACTATTTTGACTGCATGCTCCGTTACATGGCAAACGAATGGATAAACGCCCAGCTGGTAAACATACCTGGTGTAAATATTTTTACCATAATTACTACTGCCGGTCGTGCTAAAACTTACCCGGGCGGCACAGCCTGTCAATTTAAAATTGGTACGGCTGGCTTCTTCCAGCTTTTCAATGGCGATGAGGTTTTTCATCATCACCGATTTTTCGGCGGATGTGCCTTTTAAAGCGAATCCATATTTCGTATTGTTATGGTCTGTATAAATTCCGGCCACATCATCAGCACTTCCATTGCAGGGCGCAGGCGGGTTGGTTATTTTTTTTATTGCCTGGGAAAAAATAACCGTATTTGCGAACACAACTGCTGAAAGGATAACAAACTTTTTCATGGTGTGGTGTACTATTTAACTACTAAAAAACAGGAATAATTATTTGAAAATGCCGGTGCCATTTACGGAGGCCGCACCGCTGTTAAGGCTCATTCTGCCTTCCACACCGGCACTTGCGCCAATGGCGCCTGCGCCTGCCGCCGCTTCCACACCGCCTACGAGCACCACATCGGTAACACCAGTTCTGTCTATTTCAATATCTGCGCCCACGCCAGCGCTTACACTGGCTTGCAATGGCCCCAGCTTGCCCCCGGCACTTACTTTAGGACCTACACTGACTGTACAATTTTTAAAGGAATCGCCAAACCCTGCGTGGTCCAGATCCTGGTTTAAAGTGCCGCCGATCACCCCGACATTAACCGTGGTAGTCAGTCCGCTGCAGGTAAGCGTCATGGTAAAGCCGAGTTTTGCACTGCCGAATTCACTGTTGATGGTACAACCGGGATTTTTGAATTCCGTCAGCCGGCCGCCTTTACCTGCTGCCTCATCGGCACAATCATATTTTGTTATGCTGGCAAAGTTGAATCCGTTTTGAATTAAACTCAGGTCTTTCAGCCATTGCGCCTGCAATCCTGCATAGATGCCCGGCAGCAGCTCGGGATAAGTGTTATAAAGCGAGGAGTAGGCTATTTCATTGAGCAGTTGCTTCTCAGCAGCAAGGTAATCATTGTACAATCCTTCTAATTTGGTATTGTAGGGCTTTAAAAATGCATCCGATGCTTTTACCGATTCCCGGCAGATCATTTCCAATGTCGTACTTCCGCCTTCGCCCACGTCGCTCATTTTCTTGTTGATGACAACCATTGCATCGTCATACTTTTTCTTTAAAGTACCGCCTTCCCCAGTTAAATAATCCCTGATGCTTTGGGCCGCAGCCTGTTTTTTTTGTTGCAGGTTTTTCAGCACTATATTTTCTCTTGCATTCATTTTATCTGCATACAGGGGTGCTCTCACCATTTTCATTGCTTCACCCGCGCTTACCGAACCGGGGTTTGCTTTGGTCTTGTTCAGGGCGTCCATAAATTGCTTTTGCTGTTGTTCTAATTGATGCAGCGTTTGTTTATTGGACTCCTCGACGGCTTTTTGTAATGGTTTTAGACGTTGATCAATGTCTGCCCTGAATTGTTTCCATACCCGGTCCAGCGCCTTACATTCTGCTACTGATTTTGGAAAGGCGGGCATAGCGAAGCCCCCAAGGTTAAGCAAATCGTCGCTTTTATTGGCAGGTGGAAAATTGTTGTAATCACCAGTGCCGGGGGGGTAGCCCAGGCTTTTCAACAGATCTGCCCTTGTACCGCTGTACCCCTGTTTGAAAGCGGCTTTGGCCGCAGCGGCGGCGGCAGTTTTGTTGCCCCTGCCTTTGGCAATCAAACACATTGTCTGGTTGGCCTGCGGATGTGATGCCGCAAGTGCAAGAGTGGTGTCTAAATATTTTTGGGCTTTGTCCACATCGCCTGCAGCAAACCAGGCCTGGCCAAGATTATTGAGAATGGTGCTGTTGTTTTTAAACCGGTTATTGAGGTTGTTCAGAATAGGGATTGCCATTTCAGGTGCTCCCATCATTGTGAGCATCGAAGCATAGTTATTCAGGTTGTCGGTGTTAGTGGCATCCTCTTTACAAACCTGTGCCATTAAACTCAATGCAATCTGGGTACGACCGCCTACCCACAACGCTGTAGCAGCGTTACCCATTTCAGCGGTCGTTGCTCCTTTCTCTTTCAGGTCTTTATAGATATCGGAGGCTTTATTTTTTGCGGCAGGCAACACAGCGGCAGAGGTGGCGGTGCCTGTATTGCTGATAAATGTACTGATCGTTGCATTGGAAGGTGTGGCGGCAATGGTTTTGGTATTGCTGGCAGCAACAGCGCCGGTTGTCACCTTATTGGCTTGGGTTGATTGGTTGTTGTTTACCTGGTTGATGGCAGCATTCATTGCTTTTCCCGCCCCCATCGCATTCATCATACTATCATACATTCTTTTGGCCTCAGGACTCATTTTCGAAGTTGTTTCATTCAGTTTTTTCATCGCCTCGGCCATCCTTTTTTTATCCGCTTCCATTTGTTCTTTGGACGGTTTTTGGGCAAAAGCAGCAAGTGTTGCCATACTGAATAAAAGAAGAAATGATATCTTTTTCATTTGCATACGAGTGTTTAATCAAATCTTATGAAAGCGAAGAATCGTTTCTATTTTATTTTTGTCATAATTACAGTCATACAAACTCATCAAATTTTCCCAATCATTTTTCCCATATTTTCTTGCGTAAAATCGAATGAAGTAATTGGTGGCTGCACCTGAGCCATATTTTCTTTCCAGTATATTCCCTTTTACGGAAAATAATCCCTGGCTTTTAAATTTCTTGTTCTTGATCAGGTCGTTGTAATAGTCATATCCGACTGTATAGGCCGATTGCGTTAGCACATAATACCTGCCTTCTGCGAGGTAGCTGGTAACCGTACTTAAACTATTGCCATATAGACCGCTGTTGGAACCCCAGGTACCTGTCAACTGCTTTTTATAATCGATGTTTTTTCCGGTAACACCATTTATTTTTAAAGTGAACAGGAGAAAGTTTAAAGCCATCTCTGTTTCACTGCCCAGTATATTATCGGCTGAGTTAACAATTGCTACATTGGTTCCTGCCTGTATAAGCAGCACGGTACCTTTGATAACATCGCTGCCATTTTTGCTAATGCTGTTGCTTAGCATATAGTAAGGCAGCCCTTGAGCCGTCAATCCTTTTTCATGATCACCCTGTTCAAACAGAAGATTATTGGGACTGTTATGCAGGCTCCAGCCATCAAAGACCTCAAAGAAAATATGCTCCATATCCTTTTCTAAACTGCCCGACGATTGTATCAGACCCATAAACTCAATAATTCTTTTACCGGTATTCGTGTTTTTTTCTACCGTTAAAGTATTGCCCGCGGCATTTAAGCTCCAGGTAGGCGGAACGGTAATGGAGTAAGTGCTTTTGCTTCCCGGATCCGTTACAGTATTTGTTGACGAAACAGGTTTTTGTGCGGTTGCCGTTTCGTTTAAGGCAAGGCTGTTTATAAAATCCAGTAGCTGGTTTTGATATTTATCGGTATTGGTTAATATAACCACATTAGCCATTTTGCCGTTTCCGGTGGCGGTGATGAGTGTTACCCATCCTTTATTGGTTCCATCGGTATAGCGGGCCTGCCCGGAAACAATGTCCCATCCTTTTTCAACAGAAGCTTGCATGGCTGGTTCTCCAGAAACGGATACGGTCCCTTTGACGAGTTTATCCCAACTGTTAGTAAAGTTTTCCGGCGAGGCTGCCGCGGTTGCGGTCGAACGTAAAATAACAGCGGCTGCATAATTTCCCTGGCCGTCATTTTTCGTGGAGAGTTGTATGCCTTGCGGCGTTTCTGTTTTATCCCAGTCTTTGGGCAGGGTGTAACTCAATACATCAAAAACCTGTTTTTGAGCCAGAGCGGATGCAACCAGGACGAAATTCATGGCAACAAGCATTACTTTTTTCATACATAAAATTGGTAGGGTGAATGTAGGCGGCTACGGCAGCTTGTGCAATCGTAAAAAAGTATGATTTTTGAAATCCGGATTGAGCAGTACAGTTGCAAGCTGGCCAGTTGACGAATCAATAACCGGGTATTATTAGTTGCGTAAAGGAATGGGAGAAGTGCTCCGCAATATAACAACGTGTATTCTACAGCGCGGCACTATCGTCGAAAAGCTGTGGGTACTTTCCTGCGCAGATTACAGTAAACGGTTTATTTTTGAGTGTATCTACTAAATCGAGCAGTATGAAGCATACCGTTTTTATCTTTTGGCTGGTATTTGCAACCCTGGTTGCGCAGGGACAGGTAACGAAGCTGACTTACCCGCTGACGGACACGATAAATCTCCGGGCAAGTAACGTTGTTATTAAGCCGGACGTATACAAAACCAAACGCTCTGTGAGAGTAGCCGATAGTAATCCTGAGCTGGATACGGAGCTGCGGTTAGTAAAGTTGGCAGACTCTGCTTTTCATAACGGAACTATCGAAGTGGAGTTGGCGGGGGAGCCCATGAAAAACAGCGGTGAAGGCGCGAGAGGATTTGTTGGGATTGCTTTTCGTATCGATCCTTCCAATTCAAAATTTGAATGCATTTATCTAAGACCCACCAACGGACGCGCTGAAGACCAGGTTAGAAGAAACCATTCTGTTCAATACATTTCTTATCCTGACTATCCGTGGTATAAACTGCGGGAAGAATTTCCGAAAAAATATGAGACCTATGTTGATCTCGAACCGGCCAAATGGACCAAAGTTAAAATCGAAGTAAAAGGGAATACGGCTAAATTATTTGTTCATGGCGCAACGCAGCCGACATTGATTGTTTCGGATTTAAAACATGGTGATAACCTGACGGGAAGCATTGGTCTTTGGATCGGACCGGGAACAGAAGCCCATTTCAGGAATTTAGTGGTGACGAAACAGCCTTAAAATTTTTCAACAGGTTTTTGTTTGGGAGCTACCCGTATCAACCGCTTATTAAAGTTTTTATGGCAGGGTCGTACCTGAACCCGAGTTATTCGGCTGCCGGAAAACCTGGATTGATTCGATCGGACAATTCAGCATAGTACGGGTCAATTTAAAAGGAAAACATCCCCCGCACAAAAACGCATCCCTTTTTTATTTTTCCTTCCCTAATTTTAGCGGTACTGCTTATTGCGAAATGGCCAACATGAAAGTCTTCTATTTCCTTTTTTTCTTTATTTATACAACCACGGCTGTAGCCCAGACTATCACATTACGCGGCACCGTCAGTGATTCCGTCTCCACCCTCACAGGTGCCACCGTCTTAATATCTCCTGATCAGCAGATGGCACTCACGGACAGCGCAGGCCGGTTCAACTTTTCCCTGAAAGAAAAGAAAGCATACCGCCTCACCATCACACACGCCGGCTACCATTCATACGAACAAGTGGTCACCATTCATGCAGATACAGACCTGGGAGTGATATCACTCCGTCCCGGCACCACCCTGCAGACCGTGGTAGTCACCGCACAGAAGCCCGTGATTGAAATCGGCAGCGACCCCAACACGCTTGTCTATAATGTGGCTGCCTCGCCAGACGCTGCCGGATCGTCGGCGCTGGAAACGCTGAAGAAAGCGCCGGGTATTTCCATTATCAATAATACCACTATCAGTCTCAACGGCAGGTCGGGCGTTACCATTATGCTCGACGGCAAACTTTCTTATTTATCCGGAAAGGAATTGATCGACCTGCTGCAGGCCATGCCATCCTCCTCGATTAAAAGTATCGAGATCATCAATAGCCCGGGTGCCAAATATGATGCTGCCGGCACAGCGGGCATCATCAATATCCGTACAAATAAAATTCAAACTTCGGGGTTAAACGGCAGCATAGGCTCGGGATTTAGCTACGGCATTACCTTAAGACAGAATACGGACATCAACCTGAATTACCGCAAGAAAAAATTCAGTTTCTTTTTTACTTATAGTCATTTTGTGGGCCGGTATACCTACGACTATGGAACAGACCGTCTGCAGAACAACCGCAGCTATTCCAGTAGCACTTACGATGAAGACAAAAGACAACGCTTCAATTCAAGACTGGGAATGGATTATGCCATCAATCAAAAACACACAGTGGGATGGATGGCCAGTGCCAATTTTATAACCGGCGGTGGCTTGACAGATACCCGTACCGTGATCAGTTTACCCGGTAGCGCCGCTACCGATCAGTTACTGGATGCGATCAATGATTATTATTTCCAGCATACCCGGCGATATAATGGAAACGTCAATTACCAGTACGAAGACAAAGAAGGAAGAAGGCTAAACCTCGACGCAGATATCGGTTATTTCAATAAAGCCAATAGAAACCTGCAGTCGAACCGGTACCTCGATGTAACAGAAGTATTGCAAAGCGATACGCGTTACCGCACCCTCAATAAGATCGATATACGGCTGAAAGCGGCGAAAATTGATTACACCAGCAACCTGTGGAATGGTAAAATAGAAACGGGTATGAAAATAGCCGGCGTAAAGTCAGTCAACGATGGACAATTTTATCATGTAAAAAATACCGACAGCTTAGATAACCGCCGTTCCGATTATTTTTCTTTTGCGGAAACTGTTACCAGCGCCTATATCAATTATAAGAACAATTGGAAAAAATGGTCCTGGCAGGCGGGCATCCGCATGGAAAATACGGACAATAAGAGTGATACTATTACAAGGAATTATACCAACTTTTTTCCTGCGCTCAGCATCGGATACAAACCGCGCGATACACATAATTTTAGTTTTGCTTATTCACGCCGTATCGACCGCCCGGCTTATCCGGATCTCAATCCGTTTGTTTACCTGCTGGATGAGTTGTCCTATTGGCAGGGCAATCCTTACCTGCAACCGCAATTGACCGATCGGTTGAGCCTGCAATATGTTTACCGGAGTTCAACCGTAGCCGGTGTTAATTATGCCAACACGACCCATTACTATGCACGTATTACCGACAGTATTAACGGCAATCAAATCGTCATGATTCCGCGTAATGTGGGTAGCCAGCGAAGCCTGGGATTTACGTTGACACAAGTGATAAAAATCAGGAACTGGTGGGATGCGACATTGAACGCATCGGCACTCCGGATGCGTAATGAGATCGTCTATACAAAAATGGTCAACTTTGCCGTGAAGCAGTGGGCGGGCAGGATGAACCTGGTACAACGGTTCAGGATAAGCAGCACATTCGGCGCAGAATTAACGGCCATTTATAACAGCCGCCGTTTGAATGCAGCCAATGAGATTCACAGGCATACAAGCCAGGTTGATATCGCTCTGCAGAAAATAGTTGGTGAACATGCTGTTGTCCGGCTGGCGTTCAACGATATTTATAAAGGCTCCCGGTCACGGAGCGTTCAGGATATGGACCAGTTTTATATCCGCAGTTATAGTTATTTTGAAACGAGGCAGATCAGGCTGAATTTTACCTGGAAACTGATCGATAAAAACAGCAAAGCACCCCGCGTACGCAGTTCAGCGCTCGAAGCGGAGAATGGAAGGGTCAGGTAGTAAAAAATTTCAAAAACTGTCCGGTGTCAGCGGGGCAGCAGTTTAGATTCATGATCATCAGGGATACAACAAATACTTCGCCCTTATCGCTTTGAATTGCTGTAATCCCGGTTCCCAGCTTTTTCTGATTTCGGCCTCAGGTACGCCGGCGATGATCTGCTTTCTTAATTGATCCGTACCGATACGCAGATCAAACGCTGATATATCCTGACCTGCCCTGCCAGGCATAAAGAAATGGGCCTTGTCCGGGTAGGCATTGTACAGTTCAATCAATAATTTAAGATCGATCTGCCGGCTTTTGCGCAGTTGGCTGATATCATAATTGCGGAGGTCAAGTCCATAACAAACCGAGTCTTTGTGTCGCGGGCTTTCACTCATCCCCGGAATACTGACGGGTTTATAGGAAAACGAATATTGTCCTTTCAGTGCGGGAGCGCCTAAGATGGTGAAGGGCATGTAAGTTCCGCGGCCTTCATTGATAGCCGTGCCTTCAAACATACAAAGGCTGGGAAACAACATGACCGCCTGTTGTGTATTTAAATTGGGCGAGGGCTTCACGGGCAACACATATGGCATGTCGTGGTTGTAGTTGGCCACTTTTATGATTTTGATGTTGCAGGGTTTCTTCAGGTATCCTTCCCCGTTCAGGTATTGGGCAAATTCGCCGATGGTCATACCGTGGGTCATTGGTGTGTAATGAATGCCGATGGCCGATTTAAATTTGTCTTCGGTCATCACGGGACCATCGACCACATATCCGTTGGGATTGGGCCGGTCCAGTATGAGCAGTTCCTTGTCGTTTTCCGCGCAGGCCTGCATAACGTGCTCCAGCGTATTAATATTGGTGTAGTAACGGCAGCCCACATCCTGGATGTCAAAGACGAGGAGGTCGACATCGGCCAATTGTTCTTTCGTTGGTTTCTCGTTCCTGCCGTATAGCGAAACGATGGGTATGCCCGTTTTGGCATCTTTTTCATCTCCTACCGCTGCGCCGTTGCTGGCATTTCCTCTGAAACCATGCTCCGGCCCAAATACTTTTACAATGTTAACACCCAGACTCAGCAGGCTGTCAACGCTGCTTGTCCCGCCGATGATGGAACTTTGGTTGGCGACCAGTGCTACCCGTTTTCCTTTCAGATAGGGGAGGTACTTTCCTGTCTGGTCGGCTCCGGTAATGATTGCTGATCCGTTGGAGGTGTGCTGGCCGGGTGATGCCTGTATCGTACAATTAATTTGGCTCACAGCTACAAGGGCTGAAAGAAGGCAGGCGGTAAGTCTTTTCATTTGCTGAAGATATAGCATAAAGCGATAGCAGCATTAACAGAAGGCGGTTCTTCTCGTCAATTATCTCGCTCATTACAATCCATCAGCGTATTCCTTTAATCGTCGTAATAAAAGTCCGGAGTCCTGGGGTGATGTGTTGGATTCGCCTGGATACGTTTGTTTAAGCCATTCCTCGAATCGCTGGCTTTTTTCCACCACTTGTTTTAAATACAACTCATAACCGGTAGTAGTATCGATCGTTGCCTTTACAATTTGTCCCCGTTCGTTCATCGAGAGTTGGAATTCCCATTTTGGAAAGTCAATCCGGAGATAGTTAAGATAATCACTTTGATCTTCCACCAACACTGACGCAACCTGCTGTTTTTGGATTACTGATACAATGCTGAACTTTCCGTTGAAATTTTTCGACTGCGGAATATAATTTTCGATGAATGATCTTTTGTCATGGCTATAACTGCTGTAGGTACGCCTGAGCTGAAAGTCATCCGTAAGTAGAGACTGTAAACTATCCACCTGGTAGCTGTTTACAAAAGCAAAAAATTTATGGACAGCAGGAGATCCGGAAGCCTGGCCGTAACAGTACAACTGATTCAATCCGGTAACCAATAGCAGTATTATATAGACCTTTCGCATAGCATGCTTATTAAGTGCCGCACTTCGTAACGACGGCAGAAGATTTCATATTAAATATACGGAAAGGGGATATTTTAAAAGCTGAATCAGCTGGCCCTTTTTTCGCGGAGTGATTTTATCGGAGGATGGCCTGGTTCGTTATTTTGGATGATTGCTATATACACCTGTCTTATTATTCAGGCATAATCCACGTCACGAAATCATTATCTCTCTATCTTAGCGCTTCAACAGCCGAAACTATGCCCTCAAAAGCCCGGAAACTTTTTTTCTCTTTCATTCTCACGTTTACCTTTCTCCCGGCCCGGAGCCAGGACAGCCTTCTCCTCCGCTCCGATAAACTGTTAAGCGACATCAGGGAAGCTCCCCACGACAGCATCCGACTGAAACTTTATACCGAACTCATCGACCTCAACACCGAAAGCCGCCCCTCACTGGTATCCGGTTGGGTGGAGAAAGCCGTTGCCATCGCCCGAAAAAATAATCTGCCTGCAAAACAACTCGCCTTCGAGCTCAAAGAACTCCGTGCCCTTAATATCCAGGGGCAGTTCACCACCACGCTCGATAAAGGAAAACAAATTGCGCCGCTACTCGAGAAAACCGGTACACCCTTGCAGAAAGCGGCCTACCTGCTCAGTCTCGGCAATGCCAATCAGCGTACCGGCAACTATGACACGGCCGCCACTCTTTTCACACAGGCAATAGAGGTGTGCGAGAAAAATGAGATCCGCGATATAGAGGTACGTGCCGCCATGAACCTCGGCAACCTGTACCAATTCCTTAACCGTTACGACGAGATGCTGCTGCATTTGCAACGCACATTGGTAAAAGCAGAGCGGTATAACCTGGCAGAAGATATTCCGATGATCAAGTTTAATATCTCCAATGCCGAAGCTCATCTGAACAACTTCGGCAAGGCCATCGACTATTTATTGGAAGTATTGCCTTATTATCAAAAGACCAATAACCAATATGCCCTGGGTCTGGCTTATGCTAATTTATCCTGGTGTTATTTCAAGTCACAAAAGAGGGAGCTTGCCCTGGATTACGCCTATAAAAGTTACGGTATCCGTTCGGCGCTGAAAGATGAGGCCGGGCTGGCACATCTCGAGTTTAACCTCGGCAGAATTTACCTGGAAAATGCCCGCTACGATTCCAGCCTCAAGTATGCCACTTCTTCCCTGCAAAGAAGCATTCCTTTAAAACTTATTACAGACATCCGCGATAATTACGAAACGCTGGCCTTACTGAACGAAAGGCAAGGCAATTTTGCCGAGGCCAACAAATACCTCCGCAAGTTTTACGACTGGAAGGATTCTATTTATTTAAAAGAGAAAGACCAGGCACTCGGAAAGGAGTTCTCCAAATACAAAGCCACGGTCACGGATAAAATGACCAGCGACCTGGAAGCCGTCAAAAAAAGGATCGCCGTCTACCGCGTGAGTACTTTTGCATTGGCGGCCGCCCTTGTGCTGGTATTACTCGCCTTATGGCTCTACCGGCAAAAACGCAACAAGCGGAAATATATAGCAACTGTTCCCTCCCGCGAGCACGATTACCGGAAGGAGATCGACGACCTGCGCAACGAAAGGGCACAATTGGTAAAAGAACTCGACCTTCAGAAAGCTACCGATATCACCGAACTGCGCGATATGATTTCCTCCAATAAGCTCCATTCCGATGCCTATTGGAATGAGTTCCTCTTATTGTTTTCAAAAGTGTATCCGGCATTTTTTGAGCGAATGAAGCAGGAGTATCCCGTTTTGAACCAAAACGAACTGCGCATTTCAGCATTGATCAAATTGAACCACAGTATTACGGACATGGCAAAGGCCCTGAACATTACCGTAGACAGTGCCCGGAAAGCCCGGTACCGGCTTTACAAAAAGATCGGCTTGTCTAACGACCAGGAACTCATCGACACCATTATCCGCCTCTAAACTATTCTCCATCAACAGCAATTGCGGGTTAAAACGGGGATTTGTCCCTGATTTGTCCTGCCCCGTCACGCCTTTTTCCCAACCTCAGGCTGCCGCAGGATAGTAGCTTTGATATCATTATCTCAAGGCCGGTTTCACCCTGCCAGGTCATCATCTTCTTCCTTTATTTGATATCAAACCACCAGCCCTGATGAGGATTTTTCTCTCGGTAACGGTCCGTCTTTTTACATCCATACGGAATGGGCAGCGTATCACGCTTCCGTTTGAATCGTCCTGCTTTACCTCTAAATCGATATATTATGCATAGAAAACTACCCTGTTTACTCGTTTTTATTTTGGTGTTAGCCAGCCATGTTGAAGCGCAAACGCAATTCTGGTCAGATAATTTTGAAGATGCCGGTTCGCCTTCATCGGGCAGCCGGGTGGTATCTGTAGCGGAGTTTATCGCCTGTACTTCTCCCACGCTTTCTTATTTTAAAAGAACAACCGGTGCCGAAATCAGTCCGATCGTTTTTTCTGGCTTTACGGGAGCCAAGTTTTGGGCAGCGATGGATATTGACAAAGGTCCGGGATGCGGAGCCAACAATACCATCAGCGCAGCTCAGTCGATAACCTGGTCGGGGATTAATATTAGCGGTAAAACCGGATTGTCTTTCCGCGGGTTGTTTGGTGCCAATTCCGCGGCCTTATTTCAGGGTCTGCCCTTTCTTCCCGCTATGGATTCGATGTCTATTGCCTATCGTATAAATGGGGGCGCGTGGATTAAAATTGTGGGCATGTATTCCAACGACAATACGGCTTCCGGCGGGCCGCTTGGATTTGACCTGGATGGTGACAGGATCGGAGATGGCGGGAGTTATACTTTAGGCAATAACTTGTCAGAGATCACTGCTGTTATTCCGGGCACGGGCACTACCCTGGATCTGCGGTTTAATATCTTCGTTAACAACCAGAATCCGGGTGCGATGGCCTTTGACAATTTCCGTCTTTATTCCTCCTCGGTGTTGCCACTCACCTGGGCCTCTTTCAATGCCCGCAAACAAGACAATGGCATTGCCCTTGACTGGAGTACGGCCTCCGAGCAGCACACGAAAGATTTTACCGTTCAGCATAAAACGGAAACCGGCACATGGAACGATATTGCCGTTGTTGCTGCGGCAGGTAACAGCAGCTCGCTCCGCAGTTACAACTATACACACTTATCTCCTGTAAACGGTGTTAACTATTACCGCATCCAACAGACGGACCTGGATGGGCGGGAGAGTTTCTCTGACGTCAGAATGATCAGATTCAGCGACGTGACACAAAGGTTTATTATTAAAGAAAACCCGGTTGTCAATGGTGTGTTGAAAGTGCAGGTAAACCAGCCTGCTGATTTATTTCTTTATGATGCACAGGGGCGTTTGATATGGCGGCAGCAACAGGCAAGCGGCCTGATCTCTATTCCCATGGACAGACATTCTAAAGGTATTTACGCATTGAAGTGTAAGGATGAAGTGCGGAGGGTGGTGGTCCAATAGCAGCAGACGGTTTACAAATGCAAGCAAAGCCCTTCAGCGAAAGTTGAAGGGCTTTGCTATCGACGGTTAAAGATTTTTATCTGTAGAAAATATCTGCCTCCCCAGAATGTGCCGGCATTGTTATCTATCCAGATTTTGCATTGCTGTTTGGATAAGGAACTGTTCCATTCGGTTCCACAGACATACAACCTGGCAGCAGCAGCAGTAAAAGTCACCTCGTTCCCATAGGCCGTACCGGCACTGTTAGTGGCATACGCTCTTACATGATAAACTGTATTGGCGGTTAACCCGGTGATGGTGGAAGCATATGAACCGGCACCGCTGCCATCACTGGTTTTCGTCGGAAGGTCTGCGGTGGGATTTGCCTGGGTGCTCCATACGATACCACGGGAAGTGACCGGGGTTGATCCTTCAGATCTTACCGTGCCGCCGCCGGCAGCGTTGGTTGAGGTAATAGCAGAGATGACCGTTGTGGTAACCGCGGGCAAGTTGGTTGCAGCGGTGTCTTCGTCTTTTTTGCAACTAAAGAGCAATGACAAAACAGCGATATACGTTAACAATCGTTGCATGTATAAATAGTTATAATGTTGAATAATGTGCTTGGGGTTACGGTCTGTTGGTTTCAGCGTATTTGGTAAACATAATACCTGTGCCGGACGTAATAGGAATTTTCCGTTTCATGATGCGGGGTTTTGTTTGATAAAACTAGGCAGCCCGGGTTGGCAGGACAATCGTAAAAAAGCATGATTTGAATGCGGCAGCATAATCATTAAAAAATAGGATTGCTTTATAAAAAAGCGCTGCTTAATTTGCACCAGGCGAAAAAGCATTTGTACAATGAAAAAGCGATTGGTCATACAAGTCATCTGTCAGGTGATGATTGGCTTTTGTGCAAATGCACAACCGGCAACGAACATAGACAGTTTGCTGCGTTTACTGCCTTTACAAGGGAATGATACCGTCAAGGTGCAGTTGTACATTGATATCGGGGACGCTTACGAGCTAAACAGCCCCGATGATGCGGCATACTATTATCGTCTGGCCGGCAGGTTAAGCGAGCAATTGAATTACACGCGTGGTACCATCAAGTACATAAACAGCTACACGGGTTTGCTGAATCAGAAGGCACAATTCGACAGTTCCCTGCTGCTGAACAAGCAGTCTGTTGTCTTAGCCGGACAGTTGAATGATAAATTAATTCTTGCAAAATGTTACGCCAACACCGGCAATGTGTATCAATACACCAGCGACTATGAAAATGCGCTGCTGCAGTATGAGATGGCAAAAAGATATTTTGAAGAAACAGGGGACAGCAGACTCGTTGCACGCATATGTGATGCCATGCAAAACACGTACAGGGAGTTGAACCAGCTGGAAAAAGCAATGCAGCTCGGCGTAGAGGCTGTGACTATTTTACGGAACGAAAACGAGCCCTTTTCTTTGGGTCTGGCGCTGGTTAATTTAGGCAATAACTTCAGCCAGGAGGAATCGGACAGCGCTTTAAAATATTATAAGGAAGCGTTAGCAATTTTTGAAAAACTTGATTTTACCCGGGGCATCATGGCCTGCTTAATTGATATCGGTAACGTTTACCTGCACCGGTACGATGCGGACAATATGAAGCCTTGTTACGAAAAGGCGCTGGCGCTGGCGCAGCAACTACAGGAACCGGAAAGTGAAGCCATAGCCAGCAGGGGCTTGTCGCATTATTTTTTATATAAAAAGAATTATGCCCAGGCAAAGGATTACATCCTGAAAGCGCTGGCCATCAGTGATAGTCTTTCGCTGAAATACGAACACGTAAAAAACTTAAAATCCCTGTCCGCGGTATTGTATGCGGTACAGGATATAGTCGGTGCCGAACAAGCATTGGACAGCGCAGGCATATTTGAAAATGAGATCAACAACGAACAAGTACAGCAGAGGACGCTGATGCTTGCCAAACGATTTGAAGGGGAGAAGAAGGACGCGCAGATACAACTGCAACAGGTCCGGCTAAAGCAACAATCAACACTTAATTATTTTTTGGCGGCTGGTGCAGCAGGCTTGCTGATTATCTCTCTCCTGGGATACCGCAATTATAGAAGCCGCCAGAAGTTGCAGCAGGCCAAGATCGAGGAGTTGGAAACCGAAAAACAACTCACTGCTACGGAAGCCGTACTCAGAGGTGAGGAACAGGAGCGGAGCAGGCTTGCAAAAGATCTGCACGATGGATTGGGAGGTATGTTGAGTGGTATAAAATATTCCCTGAGCAATATGAAAGAAAATCTGATCATGACGCCGGACAATGCCCAGGCGTTTAACCGAAGCCTGGATATGCTGGATAGTTCTATCCGCGAAATGCGCCGCGTGGCCCATAATATGATGCCCGAGATACTGGTGAAATATGGTCTGGATAAGGCTTTGAAGGAATTTTGTGCAGAAATAGACCGGAGTGCCGTATTGCAGGTCAGCTATCATTCCGTAAAATTGAATGAGGCAAACTTAGACCATATAACGGCGCTTACCATTTATCGTATTATACAGGAACTGATCAATAATGTCATAAAACATGCTGCCGCAAAGAATGCATTGGTGCAACTTGATTATTCAGAAGCAGAAAAATTACTGGTCATCACCGTTGAAGACGATGGTAAGGGGATGGATCTTGCTGCCTTAGCCCAGCCGGGCGGCATCGGATGGAGCAGCATTAATAACCGCGTGGATTTTTTAAAAGGAAAAACCGACGTGAAGTCGGCTATTGGCAACGGCACTTCTGTATTGATTACATTGCCGGTTTAAAAACATCAATCACCAGCACACGCATACATGAAAACAAGCCTGTTCATTGTAGACGATCATTATATCGTCATCGAAGGGATTCGTGCCCTGTTGTTGAACGAAGAATCCATAGAATGGATGGGACATGCCACGAATGCCGAATCCTGCCTCAGTTTTCTGAAATTGCAGCAGCCGGAGATAATATTGATGGATATTAACCTGCCCGATAAAAGCGGTATCGATTTATGCAAAGAAGTGACAAGTTTATACCCTTCTGTACAGGTAATAGGTCTCAGCACTTTTAACCAGCAGACGGTTGTACACGACATGGTGGAAAACGGCGCTTCGGGCTACCTGTTAAAAAATGCAACCAAAGAGGAAATTATGCTGGCCTTGCGAACCGTGCAAAGGGCCGAGATATACCTGAGCGAAGAAGTAGCGGCTGCGTTACGGGTCCCCGTAGAAAAGAAACCTCCCATAACGCGGCGGGAGAAAGAAGTACTCCAGCTGATAGCACAGGGTTATACCAATATCGAGATAGCCGAACAGCTATTTATCAGCACAGCCACTGTAAATACGCACCGTAAAAGTCTTTTGGAAAAATTTGAAGCCAAGAATACCGCCATATTAATCGGACGGGCGAATAAACTCGGCATTGTATAACTCATGGTTGGCTACTTACCGCAAAGGCTTACAGCCGCGCCAGGATCTCTGCTTTCTTGGCATCATATTCTTCCTGTGTAATCAATTCGTTTTCGAACAGTGTCTTTAATTTTTTCAGTGAAGCCGTGATCTCATCTTCAACGGGCCTGGGTTCTTCTGGTGCCGGTGATGGTTGCGATGCCTGTGAAGACGGCAGTGGCGCGCTTACGGTAATCCGCTGCGCTCCGGCTCTCTTACTTTCAAGCTCGAGTTGTCTTCTGTATTCACGCTGTTTTTCCTCCTGCTCCTGTGCGAAGGAATAGAGCTTTCTCGCTTGCGCTTTTGGCAGGTAGTCGATCTTGCTGATCGACCCGTCTGTTGTTTTTATGGTAAATTCAGCTCCGAAGACACCTTCTTTCATTTGACAATCTGCTACATCTTTCCACAGGTAATCCTGGAAGTCCATTGCCAGGCCCAGGTTTTTGGACCGGCAGAAAATAATTCTTTTGTTGGTCAATGCCACACAATCAGGAGAGATCGTAACCGCGGGCTTTTTCTGCACGGCGATATATTCGACCGTTTCCTCGTTCATCAGGAGCTCATTCAGTTTTCCTGCTATCTTCTCAATGGCTTTCGGGTCCTGCTCTTCGTTCAGAAATTTTTTGAAACTGTCTATCATAGCTGCGCTGTAGTTGATTAATGTGACTGGTTAAAATCGGACCCTAAAACTACTCAAATTATGTTACAATTATAGAAGAACCGGTGATCGGCGTGTGTTGATACCAGGGCATTAAAATTTAATTGCCCGAAAGCTGTGAAATCCGGTTTTTTTGCCATTTTTTGACAGCGGAAATTCTCCTTTGATATTGTAGCGCTTGCAATGACCGGCACGACGGACGTAGGATTAGCGGTTGTATTGTCTGATTCATAATCATTAAACCTCCTATATGCAAAAGCTCCTTTTTTACCTGATCATCTCCGGGTTTATTACAAGTTGTGGTAGCCCTTCCGTAAAACAACAGGATAAAAGCACAGCTGCTGATGCCCGTGCTATTGGTTGCTCCCCACAGACTACTGACAAGGCCTGGTATACGGCCGGGATCAGGGCTCCTCTTTTGACCGGTCTCGAGGGGATTGATTTCAAAATTTCTACCGGCAGCAAAGAAATGCAGACCTATTTCAACCAGGGCATGATGCTGTCCTATGGATTTAATCACGCGGAAGCGGCGCGTTCTTTTTTTGAAGCAATACGACTGGATTCATCCTGCGCAATGGCTTATTGGGGATTCGCTTATGTACTGGGGCCCAATTATAATGCAGGCATGGAAGAGGATAATTATCAGCGCGCCTACCAGGCCGTTCAAAAGGCAATGTCACTCGCAGCCAATTGTACCCCGAAAGAAAAGGCACTTATCAACGCTTTGTCGGTCCGGTACACCCCGCAACCGCCCGCGGACAGGTCCGCTCTCGATATCGCCTATGCCCATTCAATGAAGAAAGTCTACGAGACGTTTACCGGTGATGCCGATATCAGTGCTCTTTATGCCGAGTCGTTAATGGACCTCCATCCATGGGACTTGTATGACAAAAAAACGAAAGAGCCGAAGCCCTGGACGCCGGAGATTGTAGCTGTGCTGGAAAAATTGATCAAACAATATCCTAAACATCCTGCTGCACCACATTTCTACATTCATGCAGTAGAAGCATCGGCAAAACCGGAAAGGGGACTTGCGGCTGCTGACCGGCTGATGACACTGGTTCCGGGTTCGGGACACCTGCTGCACATGCCTTCTCATATCTACATCTGGACAGGTGATTATCACCAGGGTTCGCTTGCTAATCTTAACGCCGTAAAAACGGATAGCGCTTACCTGGTATCCTGCCATGCACAAGGCGCTTATCCGCTTGCTTATTATCCGCATAACTATCATTATTTATCTGCTACGGCCACACTGGAAGGGAACTCAAAGCTTGCCTGGGAGGCAGCAAAAAAAGTACAGGAAAAAACAGCGAAAGACATCATGGTGCAGCCGGGTTGGGGCACATTGCAGCACTACTATACAGTGCCTTATTTTGTGGCGGTCAAATTTGCAATGTGGGATAGCCTGCTTGCCATAAAGCCGTTGGACAATGCGTTGATTTACCCTCGTGCCATTTTGCATTATGCGAAAGGAATGGCTTTTCTCGGAAAGAACAACATGGCGAAGGCTGAAGACGAATGTGCCCGGCTAAAAGAGCTGGCGAAAGATTCCACCCTGACAAAATTGACCATCTGGGATATCAATAGCATGTCGGATATCGTACAGATTGCGGTACATGTACTCGCTGCGGAAATTTACCGGAACAAGAAAGCGTTTCCCAAGGCCTTCGACGAATATAACAAGGCGGTTGCGATTGAAGATAACCTGAATTATAACGAACCGCCTGATTGGTTCTTTTCTGTCCGGCACCAACTGGGGCTTGCGTTGATACAGGCAGGGAATTATGAAGAAGCGGAGAAAGTGTATCTGCAGGATCTGAAGACCTGGAAAGAAAACGGATGGGCACTCATCGGGTTATATGAGGCGCTCAGCAAACAGGGAAAAACTCCGGCAGCGCAAATGGTAAAAAGCCGTTTTGACAAAGCCTGGCAGTATGCAGATTTTGATATCAACACGATAGTGCGGATGCGATAAATGAATGGACAGCTGCTGGATGCAATAAAACTTTATTGACTGAAGGGTAACGTTATAGCAGAAGCCGGGCATAAGTCCCGGCTTCTGTTTTTTATGCAATTTCATCTTTAAAAAAGTCAACCACCTGCGCTCTCTGCAATTTATCTAAGGGGGGAAAAATACCCCTATTCACGGTCTGCCACACACAATAGTGAAGAGAAGCTCTAATTTTATTTTCTGATCTGATAAATGATACTGTTAAACCAAAACAACTTTATGGCATTTTCCATTTCGGTTGGTCGCTAAACGCCGGAATTCGTATCCTTTTCCTGACGAAGATTTAAAGCACTTACGCTTTTGATTTTCACTTGATAAACTGATAGCAGTCTCAGATATCCTGAGCATGAAAACGTGATGAGCAATCCCGGATGGATATGCTTTTGCCATAAAAGAGCAAAAGCGGGTTATTATATCGAAACCAAACTAAACAAGCACCAATGACGCCACTGCGTAACCACCGGTTACTGTGCATTGTAATTTATGCCAGTATCTTTCTTGCTTCCTGTGTACAGGGAGGCGGTTCCCGAACCGATGCCGATATTCCGGACACGACAGCGCGGCCGGCAGTTCAGACTGTAACGCCCGATTACAATGTGTTTGTCGAAACATCCGGAAGCATGACCGGGTATTTGAACGCGAATCCTTCCGGGTTTGTAGAAACGGTCACTTCTATTGTTACATCTGTCAAGTCGTACAGATCGGAGGGATTGCTGGACGGTCTGAACCTCTTTTACCTGGGAGCCGATCAGAGTAAAGGAATGAAAGATTTCCAGGAACGAATGAAAACTTCTTCGTTCAGCAATATTGCTACCGGTATTTCAGACTTCGACATTTTTTTTGATACCGTATTGAGCCATGTATCGGAGAAAGGTGTTGCCATACTCATATCTGATATGATTTTTTCTCCGGTTAAAAAAGCGCAAAAAGATATACTCAATTACCTGTCAAATCAGAAAAACGGCATCTACGATAAGTTTGATACAAAACTCGATTCGATTCGCATATCGACACTGTTGCTCAAATACAGTTCAAAATTTACCGGTAATTATTATAATCAGCAAGGAGGTAAATATGCCATTGATACTCCGCGGCCCTATTATATCACCATCGTCGGTAAACCTGAATTTATTGACGCCCTGATCACAAGGATTGACTTCAGCAGTTTCAGGGGCTTTGAAAAGATGCATTTATTTGAAGCACCAGCATCAAAATCCCTGGCGAAGATTATTTATGACAAAAAGCAAAGCAGGGGCTCTTGTGAATTCGAAAAGCCGGCGACCAGGCTGGAGGTTTATCATGCAAAGGCCGAAAATGGAGTGTTCCAATTCCCCGTGGCGGTTGACTTCAGTAATATTATAGCGGAGGAAGATTTTTTCCTGAATAAGGATAATTACCGTTTCTCAGCACAAAGCCTGAATTACGAGATAGCCGGTGTAAGCCGGATTAACGCTACCGAATCGCAGCACAAAGGTTACACCCACATTATCCAGGTAAAAACAGCCAATTTAAAGCCCGGCACACAGAAAGTAGAATTCGGATTGACAAACTCAGTTCCCGCCTGGGTTGCCGCTTCCAATACTGATAATGACACTGACATTAAGCAGGTGAAGGACTCTGCCAGGACCTTTGGTTTTTCCACGCTTATCGACGGCATACACCTCGCGTACAAAAACAAATACCGGGATACGGACCTTTTTCATATTACCATAACAGTTACTAAATAGAAATTATGAATTCAATTTTTGACACGATGTTCCGCTTAGGTTATTCCAATGACCTGCATGATCATCTTAAAGGTCTTGACAAAACCTGTAGTGATTTTACAGGGACATCTGTATATGCACTGGTTTTTTATGTACTGCTTGGCTCAGGCTTGTTGATAATGTTTAATTACTACAAAGGATTTTTTCACCGGCCCGGCTTCACCAGCAGGCGTACATGGCTGCTGCAGCTATTCGGTGCTTCCGCCATCGTGTTTGCATTGGCATTGATAAAGAGTTTATCTGACCTGAATAGCGGCAATTTCTGCCGGGATTTGCGTTTCGATAGTTCCGACTGTGTTTTATTCGCTTTTACCTGTGCATTGTATTCCCTGCTTTTCACTTTCCTTCTTTCACTGGTTTTAAAGTTTCTCAGTATCCATCACAAGCGTATACCCTTCTAATCTTTTTTTATGGCTAAACTTTTCATTTTTGCTATAGGAGGCAGCGGATCAAGAGTTGTTAAGGCATTGACATTCCTGATGGCTTCCGGCGTGAAACTAAACGCAGACACAGTTGTACCGATTGTTATCGATCCGGATGATGGAAACGGTGACCTTACGCGTACCGAAGAAATTCTCCAGTTGTATAAGGCTATCTATGAAAAAGGCCACTCGCCAGCGTCGACTTTTTTCGGCAACCGGATCAACTTCCTGGATGAACTGGGTAAGAATGGGTTTGTGTCGGATAATGTAAGAGGAGAAATCGAAGGCGTCCGCGACCATTTGTTCAGGGAATTCATCGGTTATTCAGAGTTGGACCTTGCCAACAAGGCGATCACTTCCCTGCTTTTTTCCAAACTGAATCTTGACGCCGGTATGGACGTTGGATTCAAAGGAAATCCCAATATCGGAAGCGTAGTGCTGAATAAGTTCAGCAATTCCGGCTCTTTTACAAAAATGGCAGAAACCTTTGGGCCCGATGACCGGATATTCATCATTAGCTCCATATTTGGCGGAACGGGTGCAGCCGGTTTCCCACTCATCCTCAAAAACATCCGCAACGCGGCTCCGCCGGTAGCGAATCACGTAAGCCTCAACAATGCTAAAATAGGCGCAGTTACCATTCTCCCTTATTTCAATGTGAACGGATTGGGTACGAAAACTTCCATCGACAGCAATACATTCATCACTAAAACAAAGGCTGCTTTAAATTATTACTCGCGTAATATAAGTGGCAATAAGTCGCTGAATGCACTTTATTACATTGGCGACAACATGACCAATAACCGGATTGAAGGTGCCGACGGTGCTGCAGATCAGAAAAACAATGCACATTTCATCGAACTGGCCGCTGCTTTATCGATTGTTGACTTCATGGAAACGGACGATACGGTATTGCCGGTGGAAAATGGCCAGGCCATTCAGCCCCGGCATTTCGAATTTGGGATCGAGGAGGATGTACCCACCATAACTTTTAAAGAGCTTTCCAAAGCTACTCATCATACGCTCGCTTTACCGCTTACGCAATACGCGTTGTTTCAGTTGTTCCTGAAAAATCATTTTCAGGAAAAGAAAACCCAAAAGTTTGCTGTAAACGGCAACCACAAATTACAGGAGCAATATCTGGACAAAAGATTTCACCAGGACCTGGAAAAATTCAACACGCATTTTGAAGACTGGCTGAGAGAGATGTCGGCAAGTACCATCTCCTTTAAACCGCTTAATATGGACGTGAAGGGTAACGATATCTTGAATCTTGTAAGCGGAAGTCCGGAGAAGAAGAAAGGTCTGTTCTCGTTTTTAAAGGAGAATGGCCTCGAATATTACGTATCCGTTTTGAATAAGGTGGAAGAGTACAAGAGGTTTGATGCCATGGGCAATTCCAATAGAAAACTACTGGCTGTTTTTGCAGATGCAACAAAGCAGATTTCTTCAGAAAAGATCAATTTATAAACACGCATTTTTATGGGCAAGATATTTCGGTTACATACGGGTGGTTCTGATACAATACGAGATTGGTCAAGGATCAATTCGCATCTTACGGAATCCGTTATCGATACCATTGAAGATCCGGCAGGGGCGAATTCTGCCAAACAGATCACGTCGATCCCAAGTCCGTTTGCACGCATCGATCTGGCGCGTGTGGCTTTCAAACAGGTGGCTGCGGGTAAAGCGCTTAACGGTGATACCATCTATCACCGGATCGTATCGGATTGCCTGGATGCAGGCCAGATCTTTTTCAGCCTGCCCGCGCTGCGCGACCGTATAGAAGTAATAGCATGGAACCCTGGCATTATACAAGTGGACAATGGATTCAGGATCGAACAAGAAAGCGATCTCGGCCGGCTGATTCATTCCCGCAATGAAAAGCACCGACTTTATGGAAAAACACTCGGGTTGTTTTTATCGCAGGACTCCAAGACCTATAATTTTTCAGAGCTGAAGCGGATGTATTTTTTGAATTATAAAAATGGTCCTGATCCGATCAATATCATTGGCGGCACCTCTCCTTCCACACTTTTCTTTTCTTCCGCCAATCCTGATCTGGCATCCTATGTAGATATACAGTTCGGGCAAGACCGGATGTTTGATCAACGCTTTTGCCCGCTCAGTGGCCGTAGTTCCGATTTTATTCTTTATTGCTATTCCCTGCAGCATTCAATTCCGTTTTTCGCCTCCCGTTTTGCCGAGTTAAACAGTTACCTGGAAGAATGTTTTCAGCATCTTCAAGCAGACCTGAAAGAAGAGATTCGTACCTTCTCTGATCCTGTACGGCTGCAAGGATATACCAGCCGGCTGGCAGAAACGTTCATTGATCACCCGGGAAATAATGTCGAGATATTCGGCTATCCGTTTCGCAGTAAGGTGACTGAGCGCGTACAGAGCGACTTTGAAATCCGGGCTACCAAGACAATCGCTATAAAGCCGCTGGTATTGCCCAATGAACAGTTCAACGGTCTTTTAAATTATGCTGAAGGGAAATGGCAGCATGACTATCGTTCGCCGTATTTCGATCCGTTGCTGCCCGGAGAGCGGGTACTGCCGCATCAAACCCATGTGACATACCCTTATCTTACCGTAAGCGATCTGCTGGAACCTTATCTTATTAAGCTTCCTTATCCTTTAAATGCGGATAAATTCTTTAATGGTAATTACACATCAGATGCCAACGGTTATGTGACGCCATTAAAGAAGGAATTCTTTAAATATTTCTCACTTACAGACCTGCAAAAGCCGCTTCCTGATGGCAAGCGCATGTTTGAACTTCAGCAATTGCAGAAGAATGCCGTAAAGGCAATATTAAGAATACCTGTTCGGGCTGACGGTCACTATATAGAATTTTACAGGAACTATACCGCCAACCAGTTCACTGATAAAATACAGCAACCGGACGAGGCGAACAACAAAGGTATAATCGTTGACAATCAGTTTGGCCTGAGCATTTTTCCTTTCATCAAAACGGGCGACGACAGCAACGCACATTACCGGGTGATGTTTGTAGACCGGGATATACATCCGCTCACGAAACACAATGAGTATTCACTCAGCTTTTACAAGGATGCGGCAGGTACTGATGCGGTGCAACCGCTGAACAGGAAGCTGCGGAGTAGCAAACAGGTGAAAGGACAGGATGTTAGCTCCACTTATTACATACTGGAAAAGGAATTTGATTTTATAGAAGTCAGGAACAGTTCCGGTGCCGGCGGTATACTTATTCCTGCTTTCAGTCAGGCGGCGGGTGGAAGCAAGAAGTTTTCTTTCGCTATTGATTTCGGAACCACCAATACACATATCGAATACAAAACCGACAGCGAGAAGGAGAAGCCCTTCGAAATAACCGAAAATGACATTCAAGTCGGTTCATTGAATTACAATGACCAAAAGACAATCGATTTGCTGAAAAATCCGGCGTTGGGGTTTGGTGCGGATATTCTTATACGGCTGATTCCGCTGGAATTCGTTCCGGAGAAAATAGAAGCAAGGTCTAATTATTCTTTTCCGCAAAGGACGGTGATTGCAGACAGCGGCAACTTCAATGTGGAATCGGATTCCACATATTCCCTCGCCGACTTCAATATTCCGTTTTCTTATCTGAAGGAAACGATACCGCCCTACATCGAGGTAACCGGCAATTTAAAATGGTCTGATTTTAAAAACGACAGGAAGCTGAAGGTGCGCACGGAAAAGTTCATCGATACCTTGTTGTTATTAATAAGGAATAAAGTGCTCCTGAATGGCGGTAACCTGGCGGAAACGGACATTGTCTGGTTCTATCCATCCAGCATGTCGGAATACAGACGGGGCATATTTCAGGCTACTTGGGAGGAGCTGTGCGGCAAATACATCAAATCCAACAATCCGGTCCGCAAAATGTCGGAATCGATAGCTCCATTCTTCTACTACAAAGAGCGGGCGGGTACAGCTGCTTACGACAAACCCGTTGCCTGTATCGATATTGGCGGCGGCACAACGGATATCGTTATTTTCAGAGACAACAAGCCTGTTCACCTCACCTCTTTCAAATACGCGGCCAACGCCATTTTTGGGGACGGGTACGGCAACTCGCCTCGTTCTAACGGATTTATTGCTAAATACGGACCGCTGTTATTGAAAAGTCTCGACAATTCTTCGGTTAAAGAACTGGGCCAGGTGCTGCGCGACCTCGGTAAAAAACACGCGAAGTCGACCGAAATGATTGAATTCTTTTTTTCGATCGAAAACAACCGGAAGGTGAAGGATAATAACGTGCCGATCTCTTTTGCCCGCGATCTTTCACAGGATACCGATCTGAAAATTGTGTTCCTGTTTTTCTACGGAAGTATCATTTACCACCTGGCGAGTCTTATGAAAACCGAAGGATTGGAACCGCCCAGGTTCATCAACTTCAGCGGTACCGGTTCGAAAATTCTCAATATTACCGATCCCACTCCCGGTATCAGGAAGTTGACGGATTTTACGAAAATGATCTTTGAGGATGTATATGCTACTGCGCTCACGGAACCAATGGAGATCAAACAATTCGCCGAGCCAAAAGAGATTACCTGCAAAGGCGGACTGCTCTGCGGCGATTATGCCGGCGTCGATGAAATTGAGGAGAAGATCAAAACGGTGCTGTTGGGCGACAATAAGCAAACGATCGTTCCGAAGACCTCCGTTTCTTATGCAGACCTTGAAAATGCTGACCTCCAGCTGGCCGTTACCACAGAAGTAAGCGGGTTTATCGACCGGTTTTTCGGCTGGAACGAGAAGTTTAATTTCAACAGCAAATTTGGCATCAATCCCTCCATGTTCAGTAAATACAAGGAGTGGCTCAGGGAAGATATGCGTCAATACCTGCTGGCAGGTATCCGGGAAAAAATGGATGATGTGCAGGAGAATGCGGCATCCAATATCGAGGAGACACTGTTCTTCTACCCACTCACCGGGGGGCTAAATAAACTTGCGCACAACATCCAATTGCATAAAGATTAAAACCAAAGACGATGCGGGCATCATTAATATCAGCAATTCTTTTTTTCTGTTCCTTAAACCTGTCGGCCCAGAAAGATGACAATCATCTGGAGCGTGCCCGTGACTATGTCAATGCCAGGGTTACGTACCTGATGTTGACGGAGTTTGTAAAAAACAACAAGACCGACCTGAATAAATGGGATACGCTGAAGAAAGTCCTGGAGGAGAATACTATCGAGACTGTATTGCAGTACAGGGTGCTGTCAACCTCATTGAACAACGGGTTTACGGCAACGCGGTCAAAATTATCAGCGCCGATAAATATGCTTGATATCAGCAGGTATTCAGCCGCCAGCCCCGACAGTGCTACTGCAGGTCTTGTTGACAGCGCATTCCGGATTCTTAAGCGATCATATCCTGACATTTACTCTTCGGTTGAGCATTATAAAACAACCTTAATTGAAGAGGTCGGGAAGGTCTTTCCCAAGGAGAACGAGAAAAAAGCGGACATCCCTGCAGCGGAAGTTGCCGGCGTTGACTATCCGCCCGTGGTTGAGAAAAAAGCAGGATTCTTCAGCCTGGACTACTTTAATTTCTGGACACTACTCGCGGTTTTCTTATCACTCGCCTCTATGATACTTGTAGCAGCTATTTTTAATAATTATCGTGACCACGAGAAAGAACGTAGTCGTGAAATGACCAGACGGGATAACGAGAATTACTATCATGCTTCAGCAATTACTGACAAAGATTTCCTCCGGTGCAAAGAATATATCGACGATAAAATAAGTGAGATCAACAAGTCGCTTGAGGTGGTTAACAGGGATATCCGAAAAAATGACCTTTCGGGTTATGAGAAAGAAAAACAATTGTATATCCCGCCGGTGATGCAGGAAGCTGAAGAGCGGCCGGATGTTTTTTACATGAGTTCTCCCAGCAACAACTATTTCCCCATGTCGGCAAAGTCACAGCAAAAAGAGAATACGCTTTACCGCTTTGTGCTGATGGCAAACCGGAATGAAGCACAATTTGAGGTAATCAATGACGGCGCCCCGGTCACACAGGCAGCTTATCATGCTTCCTCTTACCTTGAGCCGGCATGCGATGCGCAAAACTCGCCGGGTGCTGTTGTCAACCGTATAGTCACGGTGAAACTGGGTAAGGCCTGCTTCGATGGCGAAAAATGGATCATCAACTATAAAGCCGAAATCAGGTATGAGTAATTTTCAGACCATAGAAACGTTTGGCGTTGTAGTTATTATTGCTATACAGGTTTTGGTTTTTTTTAAAACCCTGTCGAAAATACGCGCCTTCAAAAGCACATTCGACGAATTACCTTCTGTTGTAAATGCCGCTATTCCCGTCAGCCATCTCAATTCAAAATCACCCGTTAATATTATAAACCAATATTCGCAGTACATACAGAACGGAAAGAATGTGGCCACAACGTCTGAAGGTTCTTTTCACCTGGAAGGTTTGGGGAATGTTGAAGAGGAAGACAAAAAAGAAATCCATCTTATTATTCCCGGTGATGACAGCAGCACCGAGTTGGAGGAAATAATCACATCGATAAATATTTACCTGATTAAAAATCGGGGTGCGTCGTCCGACTTCCATCTTATCAAAGATGTAGTGGAGCGCAATGCCGATACCCAGGAAGGGGAAATATCACATACAATCTCATTGCCGCTTTACCTCGGATTGCTCGGTACCATGTTTGGAATCGTTTTTGGCTTATTCAATATATCTGATCTGGGTGGAGATCTTTCCATGGCCAGCCAAACGGATGATAGTATTGCCGTATTGCTGGGAGGGGTGAAAATTGCCATGATAGCAAGTTTGACAGGACTTGCATTTACCATCATCAACAGCGGATGGTTTTACAAAGGGGCCAAGTTTAAACGAGAGAGCAGGAAAAACGAGTTTTATACGTTTATACAGACGGAATTGCTGCCGGTTTTGAATCAGAATATCAATTCTACATTGTATTCATTGCAGAACAATCTGTTCAGGTTTAACGACGATTTTTCTGCTAACATCGGGCGCCTGAATGTGATCATGAACAAAAATCATGATACGCTGGCCGCGCAGGAGAGAATTCTATTGGCGGTCGAGCGACTCGACGTAACGGAATTCGCCAAGGCAAATGTGAAAGTGCTGAAAGAGGTTCAAAGCGCCACAGATAAGTTTGCCGCTTTTAATTCTCACCTCGATAATGTGAATGAAATGGTTGCCAACTCCGGAAAATATGTGGGACAAATGAATGAGTTATTAGTGCGGACAGATAATCTGAGTTCCCTGGCTTCAAGGATTGTGGAAGCTTTTGAATTTAACCGGAAATTACAGGAATTTTTACAGCACCATTATTCTGCCCTGGAGAATTCCCAGCAGGTGTTTAACGAGAAACTTACCGGTGTGAATGATGTATTGTATCAGACGCTCGATCAATTGAAAGATTTTGTGCAGAGTAAAATAGTGGAGGTGCAGCAAATTTCCCTCAGGGAAATAGAGATGATCCGTGAACAGTATCCGGAAAAATGGAAGAGACTTGACAATTTGGTACACCTGGAGCCGTTAAGCAGGAATGTTGCGGACATAAAATCCGGTTCGGTTTCGCAATCCGAAAAGGTGAAATACGAACTGTCGCTGCTAAATGAAAAATTTCAGCAGGCACTAACCGAATTGGAGCAGATGAAAGAAGACAGGGCTAATACATTTTTCCGCCGGCTGAAAACCCGCATTTGGAAACGAGCAAAAACAGACTCCTGATGAAGGATAATCATTCTCATTTTTTCTGGCCCAGCTACACGGATCTCATGACAAGCCTTTTTTTTGTGATGCTGGTATTGTATGTACTGACCTATGTAAAACTCCGTTCAACTATTACACTGCAAAAGGAAAAGCTGACGATAATTGATGCGGTTGAAAATAATCTTCAACCCTTAAAAAAGGACACGGCACTTTTCAGGTACGAGTCTCAATACAAGCGATTCAAGCTTTCTTTCGATGTCAAATTTCCGACCAATGAATACAATATCAAAAATGTTGAGAACTATGTAAGCACGATTGCCAGGATTGATCAGGCCGGAAGGAAATTAAAGCAAGTGATTGATAAGTTGAAACAGGCAAAAGATGCCAATCCAGGATTAGAGAATGTGTCGTATATCCTGGTGATAGCCGGTTATGCCTCAAGATTCGGAAGCGAAAACCACAATTATGTTTTGAGTTATAACCGGGCTTTGAGTCTCTGGAGTTACTGGCGCTCGAAAGGGATTGATTTCGAAGGAGGGGAGTATGCAGATCTGATCGATTTGCAGATTTCCGGCAATGGATGGGGCGGGATTGGAAGAGTATTGGATAATGAACACAACAACCAGCGATTTCTGATACAGATTTTTCCAAAAATCGGCGATATCAATTAGCAGGCTTAGTGAATGATACGAAGCATCTTTGCTTCCTTACTCCACAACCTGATCTTGCCGTCAATACTTGTTGTGATAATGGAACCGTCTTTTTCATTCCAGTCGATTCCCCACAACAAACCTGTTGCTGTGCCAGTATGTAGTAGTCACGGCTTTATTCCAGATCCGCAGTGCCTCGCTCGCGGTGGCCAGCCTCTCGCCGTCTTTGCTCCACTGGATGTTTCTGTATTCTGCTTTACTGCCCGGTAAAGTTTTGATAGGCTAAAGTCAACTTCGTATATAACTCAAGGATGTGCAGGCCCGTTGGTCTGGAGACCAACGGTGGCGTGATGTCGGATTGATAGGCTTTAAAATCTTCCGAGCAGTTATGGTCTTGGAGACTAACAAAGGTGGTATAATGACAGCCCACGAAGGTGATGAAAAGATTCCGCTGTTGGTCTCCAGACCAACAGCGGCGAAAGAATGAACCTTTGATGTTTTTTTGTTGGTTTGAAGACCAGCAAAGGGCTGTTTATATCACCCCAAACTTCTCCAATCCATTCCAGATCCCGTTATTGTCCGTATCGTCCGTCACATAATCTGCCACATCCTTCACGCGTTGCGAAGCATTGCCCATTGCCACGCCGATACCCGCATGTTTGAGCATCGTCATGTCATTTCCGCCATCGCCGAAGGCCATTGTTTCAGCAACTTTGAGCGAGAAGTGCCGGCAGAATACATCGATGCCGACTTGTTTGCTGACCGCTTTCGGATTCACATCCATAAATACCGGTGTCCATCTTGAGGCCACGCAGTTCGGCATCACGGTTTGCATAAACTGTTCTTCGTTTTCCGGTGTAATGAAAACGTTGGCCTGCAGAATGTCTGACGTGTTCAATTGATTTTTGTCGATCAATGGCGGTACCGGCAGTTTTAATTCTTCATGCAGGATTTCTATATCACGTGTTACGTGGCTTGTCATGGTGGTGTGCTGCGTCATCAGCACAAAAGGAATCGACGGTGACGTGGTGTGATTTAAAAGTCGTGTAATATCGCCGGCATCGATCGTTTGTTTGTGAAGCAACTGTTCTTCTTTTGAGAGGCAATATCCTCCGTTAAAGGTTACAAAACCATCAAAATCCAGGTGCTTCACATGGTCGAGCATGGTGATGGATCTGCCGGTTGCCGCAATGATTTTGATGCCTTTTTCTTTCAGGCTTTTTAATGCTTTTTCTGTTGAAGCAGGAATAGAACGTGTATGAAAACTAATCAGTGTACCATCCAGATCGAAGAAGACCGCTTTTATTGGATTGCTCATTACTTCTTTTAAAATTGAAGTGCAAAGATAAGTCAGCGCGATCCCGGTCGTGTTTTTTCAATGTTAAGAGTCACAAAAAAAGAGGCTGTCTCCCAGGGACAGCCTCTTTTTTTATTCTATAAACTACTTAGTGCACTACGGAGAACTTCTGTGCTACTGATTCTTTTTCATCGCTGATCACTACGGTATAAGTACCGTTGGCCAGCATCCGGGTATCCAGTTCGGTAAAGCTCGTATTACCCGGCAGTTTCTTTTGCTGCAGCAGTTTGCCTGTCATGTCATATACGGCAATAGATGGGAAGCGCATTACTTTGTTGAAATGAATCGCTGCCCGCTGATCGGCAGGGTTCGGTACGATTACAAAACCATTATCCTTCTGCGTGAAGGTAACTACGCGGACCACAGAATATTTATATTGCTGGTCAACATCTACCATCCTGAGGCGATAGTAGTTACTGCCCTGCAGCGGCCTGTAGTCGGTAAGCCTGTAAGCGTGATTGCCACTGAAGCCGGCTGCAACGGTATCGATCGGAGTCCAGGAGTTGCCGTTGGCGCTTCTTTCCACGATGAAAGATTCTGTATTCACTTCTTCGGTTGTCTGCCAGGAAAGTAACACCTGTTGACCTGCCTGCACAGCGGTAAAGTCAAGCAGGTTGAGCGGTGTTACTATCAACTGGCGTACAAATACAGGGTATGCGGCGGTGTCGAGCAAGGCATTGCTGCCGTTGTAGAAACCGGTTTTTACAAAAGTACCACAGCCATTCAGCGAAAGGATATTGTCGATATACCAGCCGGTAAAGGCAATACCGTTATCGGATGTCATCCGGAAACGTACCTGGACATTTTGGCCTGCGAATGAACTGAGGTTTAATGTAGTCTTGATAAACGTACCGTTGTTGCCGCTAAATGCACGGCGTCCCGACAGGATGGTTGAGGCGTCCATGGCTGTCGTGTAACCATTCTGTACGATATAAGGAGCGGCATCGATCCAGGTAGTACCGTTGAAGATTTCGATGACTCCGCCGTCATAAGGGGATTCTGTTTTATAATAATGATAAAAGGAGAATACAGAAAAGGCTCCCGGCATGAAAGGATCGGTAGACAACGCAAAGTTAGTGGGGGTCGTGAGGTTAGGAGCAAACCAGGATGCGGCGCCTGTATAGGCCATCGTAGTGGAACTGCTCCAGGTCCCTGCGCCGGAGAGTACTACGGGTGTAAGGTTGCCGGTAGTGGCACCATCCCTGTTGTCATTCACCAAGGAGTCTACTGCACAGCCGGTCATGGTAGCCCTGAGGGTTACGCTGTAGCTTTTTGTTTCATTGGCAATGGCAAAGTTGAGCGGACCAGACGTTACAATATTCCCGCTGAGCGTACCGCCGGTACTGCTTACATATTCAAAGCCTGCGGGTATGGTGTCCCGTATAATATAATTATTGGCAGGTACCTGGCAATTGCAGGTGGCAGCGTGGGTGATGGTAACAAGATTGCCCGAGTTGACAATCTGCGTTTCCATGTTTTTGTTGAACCACACACCTGCCGGCAGGTCGGTTGCTACTGTCTGGTCATTAGCGCTGGTTGAAAATCCCTGCCGTGCGCTGAAGCCCATGCCTCTTCTGGCAAATGCATTCCAGATAGCACAACGGTAAGTGCCGTTATACAAGATAGAATCTGCCGCCAGGATTGCGTTGCGGGCGTCAATGAAACCGGGCTGACAGGGCTGGAGTTTCAGTCCGGTCATTACAAGCTTCATGGCTATGATGTTGCCACCCGTGCCTGCGCTGTTATACAGGTTGGGGGTAATGGAATTGGTTTGCTGGATGATATTCCAGGTCATGTCCCAGATGGCGGAGCACCATACCTCACCATTGTCGTGTACACTGGTACCTGAGTTCAGTGCTGCATAGGTAAGCGGATTGACCGCCATGTTGGTAGAATAAGGGTAACGGCGGAAACCCGTGCCGCTTGTAGACTGTGACAGATCATAAGTGGCAATGGTGCGCGGGTTGGTGCCATCGCTAACAGTAGCTGTTGCCCAGTTGGTCGTTAACATCAACGCGATATAATCGCTCCAACCTTCACCTCCTTGTTCAGCATTGCCCAGGCAACTGGTGTTAAAAGTGCCACCGGTAAGACGGTTGGAAACGCCATGCCCGTATTCATGCGAAATCACGCCATTGTCCAGGTTGCCATCTTTATAAATGCCGGACGTCATGGTAACGGTTACGGGTATTGCTGCGTTGAGCTGGTTGATGATAGCGGTTGCAGTATTGGCACCGATGGAAATAGCCGGAATAGTAATCGTGGCATCGGTACCGCCCATCGCCAGCGGTGTATTGTTGGCGCTATATACGATGACTGCGCGTGCACCAGCATTCTGAGCGCTTTTTATCTTGAAAGCATAAGTGGTACAGCCGGTTGCACCAAAACCATCTATCATGGCAATGTTGCCGGCAATTGCTGCCGCATTAGTGGCAGGAGCACAACCGCGGTGGATAGTTCCGCCCGCATCATCGTTGTACAATACAACGTTGCCGGTTATCGTACCGGTGTTCATTAATTTATTCGGAGAGACAAGTGAATTTTCTGCTGCCAGGTAGCTGCCGGCGATTCCCGCCGGAGCAGTAATATTAAACCCTGGCGCCGAGGTAAAGAGATACATCTGCATACGGCCGCTCGTGCCATCTATTGGGGTGGCGAAGTTGGCATTGTTGTAACCCAGGCCATCCTGGCCGTGTGCCTGCACCGCATCATTGGCTACACCGCCGCGACCGAGGTTATCGGCCTGGAAGTTACCTGCTGCTTCGGTAAGGCCATATTGATACAGCAGATCATGAATGATATTATTCCAGTAAAAAAGATTGTCAAGCCCCGCCTTCTTGTTAATGCCGACATTCGCCTGCTGGTTGAAATCGGGTACGTTCACGAATGTGAGTGACGGTGCTGCCGTTGAAGATGTATCGGGCCAGTTGTTGGTGATGTTGGAAACATTCGTGTTTTCCACGTCGAGATGCGCAAACACGTTATTACCGCGGGTAATATTGTAATTGTTGGTGCCATCAAAATGCCAGCCATGTGTGGTGGCATTGTTACCGGCACCCGCTTTCAGCCAGGGTTCATTTTCTATGGCAAAACCGCCGAAGTTCGGGCTCTCGATCGGGTAAGGGATCACGCGGTAAGCGGCGTTTGTTACATTCGGAGGCAACTGCTGTCCGGTCTGCCGTATCGCGGGAAGTTCGATGGGTTTGAAAGATGGCGTGTACGATTGGTGCGAAAGAAACAACGGTGCCTCGGCCGTTGCGGTGTTTTCGTGCACGGTCCAGTTATCTTTTTCAATAAATGCTCCTGTTTGTGCATTCACGCGCACATTCCACCAGTCTTCGGTGGCAGCCACATCAATGTTGATGTTCCAGGCCAGTTGCACGGTTTTGTTGTCGCCGGAGGCTACCCATACCAGGCTGGCTTCTACCGGGCGGCGTGCAATACCGGGGGCATTAAAGAAGATTTTTTTCTCCGCGGCAAAACGGTCTTCTGTCACTACCAGGCTGGCAGGAGAGGGCAGCTCCAGGAATCGAGCGGCTTGTTTTACCGCATCTGCTGCGGATATTGCAGGAGTCGCGCTACCGGTCTTGCCATCGATATTATCCACGAAAAGTCCTGAGCTGTACAGGATAACGTTGTCCTTAATGGCGATGCTGATGAGTTTGTTGTAAACAGACAAATCCTTCTGCCGTTGTTGCAGATAAGCATACGTGATGCCGGTGGGTTCATCCCGATGGCTGCTGCTGATTGTGGCAGCATATGCATCTTTGGGAGAAAGGTGCAACTGGCCGGCATATTTTACGATTAACTGTTTTAGTGCGGGATCATCAGCTTGTTGAGCAGCGGCAGGTAAAATAGAAAGAAAAGCACACACGGCAGCCCAAAAGCAGCCGCGCAAACGGTCGGAGATTCTCATGTAAAGCAGCGTTTAGAGGTTATTTGGTATGCAAATCTAAATGAATATATGATCCAACTCACAGAAGGGTATAACTTTCATTTTGCCTGCAGATATTTTCAAACAAACCATGCTTTAAAGGGCGCTATCCTCGATTGGCTGATCACCAGCTTTTCTTCGCTTTCCTTCAGTAAGACCGTGTAGTCACTCCCTTCATCGATCCTGACCGATTTGATGAAACCGATATTCACAATGTCTGAACGGTTTACCCGGAAGAATTGTTGCGGCTCCAGTTGTTCTTCCAGCGCCGATAAGGTTTCTTCCATCAGCGGATATTTTTTCTTTTCTCCCAATACCGCAAAGATTACTCCGTTTGCTATGCGGAAAAACTGTACATCGTTCACGTCTATTACAAACAATTCACTTCCCACACGCACGGGAAAACGCTTTTTGTAATGTACATCCGGTTTTTGCAACAACATGCCGGATAATTGTTTCAGCAACAGGTTACCCTTTGTAAAGATTTGTTTTATTGTCACGACCTTGTCCAGCGCCGCATGTACTTTCTGTGCCGTGATGGGTTTCAATAAATAATCAACACCGTTGTGCTGCAGGGATTCGTTCCAGAACTGATGATAGGCAGTGGTGAAGATGAGTACCGATTTGAGTTCTATCTGTTGCAGCGCAGTGAGGGCATTGCCGTCACGGAGTTCGATATCGCAAAACACGACATCTGCATTTTCGTTTCCATCCAGGTATTTTATGATCTCGGCGCAGGAACTGTATACACCCGTAATAGTCATCGGCTCTCGGTATGATTGGATGAATTCACGTATTTGCGCCGCCGCCGGTATTTCATCTTCAACTATTACAATATTCATGCAGTTGTCGTTTTCAATTGTTTGATCAATGGTATGCGTACCTGGAACGTTCCTTCTGCTGTTCCGTAGCTGATTTTTTTTCCGGTCAATATTCTATAACGATGTTCGAGATTTTGCAGGCCCACTTTTTCGGATGCCGATTCCCGTACACGTATCTCGTTTTCCATGATCAGTTCTTCATCTGTGATCCGGATATGGATAGTGAGTGGTTGATGAAGAGAAGCCGCGTTGTGCTTCACTACATTTTCCAATAATAATTGCAGCGTGCCGGTTACCAGAAAAAGCTCCTGCGGTGATAGTATTATTGGTGTCTTAATGTCCGGGACGAAAGCTTCGCCAAACCGGCATTTCAACAGGTACAGGTAGTCCTGCATATACTGCATTTCTTCCTGGAGAGTAACCAACTGTTGCCGTCCCGAACGCAGGTAATAGCGGTATAGCTCCGATAACCTTTGGGAAAACAGTTCAGCCTGGTCCGGCGATTGCCGGATAAGCGCGGAAAGAATATTCAGGTTATTAAAAAGAAAATGCGGATCTACCTGCTGCTGCAATTGCGTCAGCCTGGTTTCCGCCAGCATATTTTCTTTCAGCAGGATATCCTGGTTCAGCCTGAATACTTTTTCATTGTACATACCCAGAATAGTGGCAAAACATACCGGCACCTGGAAAACACCTGCGGTCAGCCTTGCCTCACGGAGTACCGACAACACGGTGGCACCGCCGCCGTAGATGATACGGTTAACGAGCAAACCCCAGTACAAACCGTAGAATACGGGGAACATCAGCAAGCTTACCAGGAATAACAAACCATAGAAAACGCCTGGTGATACCCGATTTTCCAGTCTCCGGATAATCCGGTGGCAGCCATAAACGGTTAGCAGGGTGCCCAGTCCCGCACCAATGAAGAAAAAGAAACTTGGCAGATCAAACGGCGTTCCCTGCGGATGTAATTGGGCGAACAGGTAGAATACAAAAGCTGAATAAAGCAATGTAAATCCAAGCGCGAATTGCCAGGTAGTTATATAGCGGATGCGTTTCATTTTATTACGCCTTAGCGGAGAATATCGTCGTTTACTACGCCTTTTTTTCTTGCCACTTCCTGGCGGAGTTTACCAAAGGTATATTGAATTCCCACAAAGATCATCCGGTATATTCTCCTTGTAGTGGTTACGCTGTTGACGATGTCATCCCGGAAAAATGTGCGTTGTGTGAAGTAACTGTCGTGCACGTTGTTGAAATTTATACTGGAAAATAATTTATTCTTTACAATGTGATAACCAAAGTTGACCTGGTAAAAATAGTAAGGACTTCTGCGCCCCAGGAGGGTTATGTCGGTTACATTCCGTCCGCCGCTGCCGCTCAGATTGATGCGTTTGCTTACATCCCACCGGAAATAAGTGGACACAATGCCCGAATAGCCATGGGCGTGCTGGCTTTGCTGTAACCTGTTACGTACGTCTACATATCGCAGTTCACCACCAAGTCCGAGCTGGAATAGTTTGCTGAATGTCTGGCGCATATTGACAGCTGCCGAGATTAATTGTTCCTGACCCGCGTTACCAACGGTGGTAGCAGTAATGCCGGTTGATGGTTCAAATAGCCGGTAGGATACTATTTTGTCATTGCTCCAGCTTCCGGTGAGCGTAGCACTTACAAATAATTTTTCACTGTTGTGCCGGTATTGCGCTACTACTTTGTGTATGTGCTGCGGGCCGAGAGCCGGGTTTCCATAATTAATATTGAAAGAATCCGTATTGTTCACATAAGGATTAAGACTGGTAATGTAAGGGCGCAACAGGTTCAGGTTGTAAGACAGGGAAGTAGTGCTGGCTTTGCCTGTTTTTACGCTCCAGTAAAGGTTGGGTATCACCGATAAATAGTTGTCGTTGACAGGATCGGGCAGGTTGCTGAAATAGCCTTTGATATTGGTTTGTTCCAGGCGTACGCCGGCTCTGATATTATTCTTTTTTATCCGCGCGGAAACCGAACTGTAAACAGCATATACCTGTTGACGGTAGTTGAAACTGTTGCTGTTGCTTTCGTCGAGTTGGTATTCGTTATTTTGATCAAACGTGAATAAGCTGGTATAGTCGGCCGATGCCTGGCGAAGGATGGTCTTGGCGCCGGCTTCAAGTGTATATTTTTTCAGCGCCAAAGGAATGGCATCGAGCTGAAAAGTGTACTCGTCATTCTTTGCAACGGAATGATTGATCATCCATTTATTGAAAGCATCGTATTCCTGTTCCGTGGTGTTGTTGATGATATTTTTTGTGCCGCGCCAGTTGAACCGGAATGCCAGCTCCTGCGCGGGATTCTTTTTTGATTTATGTGTGAAGTCGAATCCGGCAGTGAGGCCGGGAGAACGGTCGGTACTGCTCATGCTTATCGACCCCTGCGTAAGAATCATCGGAGACAATTGCGTGGCGACCTCCTGCCTTAGTCCATCGTCCAGGCCATCTTTTCCCGGCGTTACATAACCGATCAATGAATGCAGGCTGTCGATTTCATAATTCAATTCGATGGTGCCGTTGAACGATAGCCTTTTGTTGGTACTGATGCCGCTGACGGTTCTTTCCACATACGCGGAAGGTTTGAGAGGGCTGGTGACGGTAGTGGTGTATCCGTTCAGCGGACTCCAGGATCCGTTGGCATCGCCGTTGACGGTAATACCCAGTTTGCCCGCACGGCCTGTAAGGGTGAGACCACCGCTGTATTGCGTACGGTCGCTGACATAAGCGGAAGCAAAACCTTTGTACCCGGCAAATTTTTTCGTGATGATGTTGATGATGGCGGTGACACCTTCCGCATCGTAACGCGCAGCAGGAGCCGTAATCAATTCAATGCGCGAAACTATTTCCGCAGGAAAACTGCGCAATGCCTGCGCGAGACTGTTGACAAATAACGACGTTTCCTTTCCGTTCAACAATACCCTATAGGTTGTTTGGCCGGACACCTCCACGTTTCCCGAGCCGTCGACGGTTACGAAAGGCAGGTTGCCTATTATTTCCGACAAAGATTTCGACTGTGCGGAACTATCGGCACTTACGTTGTAAATAAAGCGGTCATCTTTTACTTCCAGTATCTTCCTGCGACTGTTTACCCGGATATTGGTAAGTTCACTGAAGTGCTGGCGGAACGTGTAAAAGAGGGTATCTGTATTTCCATCGTTAGTGATTGTATCGGCAATGGTTTCCATGCCGGTGAAGGCGGCGGACAGCGCGTAACGGATACTGTCTGTTGGCAGTATGATCGATCCGTTGGGGTTGCTGAGAAAGTTTTTTGTGCTACCGGTTGTTAGTGGTTTGAGGAGGATAGTGGCTTTTTCCGCGGGTTGACCGTTTTCCAATTTGAAATGCATTATCGTTTGCCGGTGCTGGGCATTTAGCTGTATCGCTGTAAATCCGAGAATAAGGGTGATCAGTATCCGTTTGTACAACATCTCCTTTTTTGGTGCAAGATTGGGGGTAAACAGGAAATTAATTGCCTGGAAAAAATTGAATGGCGGGAAAAAAGGATTGAATGGGGGGGTATCCCTGTTTATAAGGAGAAAGATGCAGGAGTTTCAAAATTCAAAATTCAAAATTCAAAAGGTGAATCGTCAATCGTGAATGGGTTGCTGCATTTTTCACGCAAAGCTGCTTAAGGAGCAAAGGCGTTAAGTTCCTGATTCCCCCATCTTATTCCCAATATCGTAAAACCATTTTCTGATCAGGGAAAGCTGCAGCGCGCGCTCCCTATAATTTCGCGCGAAATTTCGTATCTCATGCACCGGATTTTATTCCTCCTCTCGTTTCTTCCTTTTTCTTTTTTTGCCGCAGGCCAAAATACACCGGCCGGATCCGTGAAAGGACGCGTCATTACCCGCGATCAACTGCCCGCAGCCTTTGTATCGGTAGTGGTTGTGGGCACCGACCGATCGGCTATCACCGATGAAGGCGGCTTGTTTACTATCTCCAGAGTTCCCGCCGGCACGCAGGAACTGGAAGTTTCACTGACAGGTTATGAGACCTTGAGACAAAAAGTGCAAGTGATCGCCGATCAGACCGTTTCCGTGGAATTGCAGGTTGTGATTTCCAACAGCCAGTTGCAGGAAGTGACCGTAACGAGCTCTAGGAGCAGATTTGTTTACAAATCGAGTGAATACGTAGCCCGTATGCCCCTCAAGAATCTTGAGAACCCACAGGTATACAATGTAGTTGGCCGTGCGCTGGCGCAAGATCAGGTGATCACGGAACGTACGGATTTGTTCCGCAATATTCCCGGCGCTGTTCCTAACTTTTCGGCCGGAGGTTCGATGGGGCTCAGTATGCGCGGTTTTTCAACAACGGTCGGTATGCGAAATGGCATGGCCACCAGCGCCATTGTTCCGCTCAACCCCGCCATACTCGAACGCGTAGAGTCCATTAAAGGTCCCTCCGGTACTTTATTCGGCAGTAACCGCAACGTTACTTTTGGCGGTGTTTACAACTATGTAACCAAACGCCCTTATGAAGAATTTGGCGGTGAAGTGAGTTTCACCGGAGGCAGCTTCAATTTCAACCGCGTGACCGCGGATATCAATACGCCGTTGAACAAAGAGAAAACAATTTTATTCCGCCTCAATGCCGCGGGCCAGTCCAAAGGTTCTTTCCAGGATCAGGGTTTCAATAAGAATTTTACCGTAGCACCCACGTTCGCTTACCAGGTCAACGACCGGCTGAAAGTGATCCTCGACATGGAGTTCACCAGGGGCAATTATACCGTTGTATCATTCGGATTGGGTAACCTGGCCAATATCACGGCCCGCAGTTTCAAAGACCTGCCACTGGATTACAAAAAGTCGCTGATCAATAATAGTGTGGATGTAAACAATGGCATCAACAACGTACAGGCACAGATCGAATACAAAATCTCGGATAACTGGAAATCGCAAACCAATTACCTGTATTCGGTTGGCTTTTACAAAAGCCTGTACTGGACAGCCCTCAACATGCTGACGGATTCTACTTTTGCCCGCGTGGTGCGCAACCAGACGCCGGAAACCTTTGGCAATATCGGGTTTCAGCAAAATTTTACCGGTGATTTCAAGGTGGCAGGATTGCGCAACAGAATGGTGATTGGTGTCGATTATAATTACAACTACAATGAACTCTACCGGGCTACCGTCAACTTCGACACGGTAAATATTCGCCGGCCTGTCCGCAACATCACCACAACGGGTATCGATGCAGCGTCTGTGCTGCGAGGGTTTGCTACTACGAGCACCGTATCGAAAAATGCAAGCGTGTATGTTTCTGACCTGATCAACCTGACGGATGAATTAATGGCCATGCTGAGCGTGCGGGTAGACCGCTTCTCAACCAAGGGTACTTATAATGTGCTGACCGGCATTTATGCGGGAGCTTACGGGCAAACATTGGTATCGCCGAAATTAGGGTTGGTTTATCAATTGGTAAAAAACAGGTTGTCGCTGTTTGGCAACTACATGAATGGATTTGTGAACCTTGCCCCTGTTACGCAACCCGATAATACTATACTTGTTTTAAAACCGCAGTACGGCAACCAGTGGGAAGGTGGTGTCAAGTTTGATCTGCTGAATACGAGATTGAACGGAAGCGTGAGTTATTATAATATCGACGTAACCAATTCAACGCGTACGGAACTGGTGAATGGACAGAATTTCACTTTCCAGGATGGCACCCAGCGAAGCCGTGGCCTGGAAGTGGAAGTGATCGCCAGTCCGTTCAACGGCATGTCGATCGTGGCGGGTTATGGATACAACGAGAACCGGTATGAGAATGCAGTTCCTGCTTTGAAAGGAAAAAACGTGATCTACAGTCCCAATCATATCGGCAACATATGGGCGAGCTATACATTGCAGAAAGGCAAAACGGCAGGCCTGGGAATTGGCGCCGGTGTGAACTATATCAGCCGGAGCTGGTTTGATGCCGCCAATTTGTTCGAAATGCCGGCCTATACATTGGTGAGTGCTACAGTATTTTACGACAAACAGCAATTCAGGTTTTCGTTAAAAGGTAACAATCTCACCGGCCAGCGTTACTGGAACAACAATGGCAGCCCGCAGGAACCGGCTAACTTCCTCGGAAGTGTGGCATTTAAGTTCTGATAATTAACATAATAGATAATGCGAAGCCGGGCAAACGTCCGGGCTTTTTTGCGGGAAAAGAGAAATAACGGCTTATTATGTCACCGTCTGGTGACGTTTTTTATATTTGTGCCCGAAAATGGCTAACTTATGAACATGATAAAACCCATACAATTGATCAGGTGGCTGATCCCGGTACTCAGTTTCTTTGTTTCCGCACGGAGTCACGCGCAGGGCGTAACCGACAATGTTGAATTGCAGCGGATGGCCGATGAAGACCAGCAGTCGCGGAGAAAAGAGAACATCGATTGGCGTGTGCTAAGTAAGGAAGACAGCCTGCGCCGGGTGCGGGTATTTGAACTGATAAAAGAAGAACAATTGAAAACGGGCAAGGATTACCTGAATGCCGGTATCGTTTTCCAGCATGGCAACGATACCATTGCGTCGGCAATGGCCGTTAAAAGTTTTGAAAAGGCATTGCAACTCGATACGACGCTTAACCGCTGGTGGTATGCCGCCGCTGTGGACAGAGACCTGATGAGGCGGGGATTACCGCAGATATACGGAACGCAGTTTAACCGCCGCAACGAGGGGAAGTGGGAACGCTACAAAATCGATACATCCAAAGTAACGGATGAAGAAAGAAAATACTATCAGGTTGAGACGTTAGCAGAGCAGGCAGAGAAGGAGCGGACCATGAACCTGAAAACTGTTTCGTCTTTTTATAAGGATAACGGCATAGACAAAACCCTGCTGCTGATCAGCGCAGAACATAAAAAAGGAAAGCAGTCCGTTTACAATGTAAACGAAGACGTGATCAATACGTTCGGATATGAATTGATAGAAAGCGGCAAAGATGCCGAAGCATTAAAGGTGTTCAAGCTCAACACGGAACTGTATCCGCAGGGATTCAACACGTTTGACAGTTATGGTGAAATACTGCTGAAGACGGGCAAGCGCAAAGAAGCAGCGAAAGCTTACAGGAAATCGCTGGAATTGAATCCGGCAAATGAAAATGCCCGGGAAATATTGAAGAGTTTATAAAGCTTTTGGTATCCCTGTGTAGTTGGCCCTTTCACGAAAGTGGGAGGGCTTTTTGTTGGGTGAAATACGGGATTTTTCCCGTTGACCTGAACGGGAAGAGGTTATAGTATTGTGAGAATATTCATGCGATACAATTACTGTTTAATTGTCCAGCGATGATGCGAAAGCTACTTATAGCCGGCATTTCCATTGTGGTTGCAGCTGGCACAGTGATCTGTTTTATGTGGCAGAACAAACCTGTTGTCAGCTACCAGTATTTGTGTGGGGTACCTGCCAATCAAATAAATGATTTTTACTGGTCCAGTCCCGAAAAACTGGTATTTGACCGAAACCTGAGATGGAATAAAAAGGAGCTGAAAATCTATTTCACGGATATATATGATCAGCGTACCATTTCGAAGATATTGAATCTCGCACGCAAGTGGACAGATGTTACTGGTATTGTGTTTACAACAACTTCAGATCCGGAGGAGTCCGACATACGGATTGCCTTCCGGCAGGGAGGAGGATATCAATCACTCGTTGGTAGTCAGGCTAAGCTGGCAAAGGAAACGGAAGGGAACAAGACCACCATGTTTCTTTCCAACCTCGACCAGCGAGGTGACGAAGAATTCGATCGCGTTGTATTGCATGAATTGGGTCATGCCATTGGGTTGTATCATGAGTTACAAAGCAGCAATTCACCCATTCAATGGGACTCACTAAAGGTGTATGCTTATTTTAAACGGGTTTACAACTGGAATACCGATATGGTTAACAGGCAGGTCATGGCTCCTGTACGAATTGGTGAATCCACAACATTTGATCCTCTTTCGATTATGATTTATGCAATCCCGGATACACTGATGAAAAACCATCCAACTATTGAATGGCCATCAGACCTGTCAGTCATGGATAGGACAAAGATCCGATTACTTTATCCTTAAACAATTTATATGTCACCAAAAACAAATTCGCTCGTCTTTGGACTGTTGTTATTATTGACAGCCTGTGGCTCACAAAAATCAGCCGTCACATCGTCCCCGATAACGCTCAATTTTTTAAACTTCACCGCGGATAAAGCTAAAATTGAGGCTTTTAAATCAATAAAGCATGACAATAAGTTCCAGGTGAAAGTAGAGAATATTAATAAAAGTTTATGGACGATACTTGACTCCACAAAACAGGAGAACTTTAATACAGCTATGCCGGATATATTTAAAGGCATCAAGCTCCCGGCCTTTCTCAACCTGGAGCTTCCCGCACCTGCAAAGGGGAATTCAGCCGCAGCACCGGACAGTATTGTAATATCTCTCGACGACCTCGAAGCGCTATTTAACACAATTGCCACTGCCCGCGAAGAGGTGGATAAAGCGGTAGAGCTGAACAATATTCTGAAAGGGCATTATGCAGATTGCGGATCAACATACGCGGCTATCAGCAGTTCGCTGGCTTCAGAAACCCATGCTCTTTTTCCAGGTATTTCCACCGACAGAGCCGTCCAACCTGCACAACTGGGTACGCATCTAAAAGAACAGGTTACCGAAAGCCGCGCCGCGTTGAAAAAGTTGAAAGAAAGTGTACCGCTTTATATTGAGCAACAATATAGCCGTATCAGTGCAGAAATGGCAGGTGATATCTGGAGCTTCAGGAATTTACCTCCTGATAAAGTAAAAGACAAAGAAAAGTACCAGGTGCAAGGCCGTAGGAGCCAAATGAAAGAATCTGAAATTGAACAGACCAAAAGACATATCGAATCAGTGAATACAGCCCTGAAAAGCGCAGACGCTATCGTGAGCGAAATCGAAACATTTTTTAACGACAACAAGATCGGCGAATTGATTAATAACTATAATCTCATCAACGAGTCAAACTTTACCTATTATACAAATGAACTGACAGTAAAAAATGACCAGGTGATGCTGAACCTGCAGTTTGTGCCAATAAAGCCGCTTGCCTGCAACATCCCGTCTAAGCAGAGCGTCAAGGTTGAACTAAAGACTTATGGCGGTTGGAAAGTGGATTTCAGTACAGGATTCTTCGTTATGGGAGGAAACGATGATTTTCTTGGCAGAGATCTATACTACAAGTCTGTTGATGCCGATAACAGTACTATTGAATCGAAAGATGGCGGAAAGAGAGCCTTGTTGGGAATCGGAGGATTGATGCATATTTACTGGCGCTCAGGGAGCAAGATAAATTGGGCAATCAGTCCCGGCATCAGTACAACCACCGGCTTCGATGCAGCCAATTTTCACCTTGGCGCATCATTGTTGACTTCTGGTAAAAATCGCATAGCGGTTACTGCCGGATTAACACTGAAGGAATCTAAAATAGTTGACCGTCGTTTTGAATTGGGCACACCTTATGCCAAATCAACGCTTCCTGAAGCCCCTCCAACCATAAAAGTATTTCCCAAGGCCGGTTGGTTTCTTTCATTGACGTATAACTGGAGCCGGGAGAAATAATCCCTGCCGGATTGCCTTAATAATGTCTTCGGCAAAAGTTGTTACTGCCGGGGTTGAAAAAGCCGGGAAACCATGAAGGTCCGCTTGTCAGCCCCGGCTATTTGTTTTTTCAAAAGGCTACCAGGGAATATTCAGCTGACAGCTTCTTCCAACCTGTAATCTTGGCACGGTATCATGTGCCAGTACGTTGAACAAATACCGGAGAGGCCGTTACATGCTGTTGACAGGTATCAGCGGGTAAGTGTCGTACCCATATTTACCGGTTTTGTATAAGACAATAGCGCGGGCTGTGATATATTTGCCATTCACAGAACCAACTTTTAAATATGAAATTTATTCTTGTCGTGTGCCTGCTCCTTGCCACCAGCTTACTGAATGCACAAATGATCATACAAGGCACTGTGATAGATAGCAAAAGAAATATTCCTTTGGATGGTGCCATGGTGCAAACACAAGATGCGAAGAGTAGTGCCTTATCCGATGAAAGAGGTGTGTTTACAATATCCCTGCAGGACAGTACCGTAAACCTCATCGTTTCGTCAGTTGGTTATCATACGCAGACAATTTCTATTACTGGTTTAAAAAATGCAGACAGGCAGGTCTTGCTGATGCCGAATGATATTCAGTTATCCGAGGTGAAGATCACTGGCATGGCCGGTGAGCAATATCAATCTGTGAGCAAACTTGATATCGCCATGCGGGGAATCAATAACTCGCAGGAGATTCTTCGTATGGTCCCCGGGCTTTTTATCGGGCAGCACGCCGGCGGAGGGAAGGCGGAACAAATCTTTCTGAGGGGATTCGATATCGATCACGGCACCGATATCAATATTGCCGTAGACGGCATGCCGGTAAACATGGTGTCGCATGCCCACGGCCAGGGTTATGCAGATTTGCATTTTCTTATTCCCGAACTCATCGATCACGTTAATTTCAAGAAAGGTCCCTATTATGCCGAGAAAGGAAACTTTACCACCACGGGTTTCGTGGATTTTAAAACATTGAACAGCCTCGATCATAACCAGGTGAAAGTGGAAGGCGGCATGTTCAATACCTGGAGAGGTCTCGGCCTGTTCAATATATTAAACGAAAAGGCGAGGCAAAAATCACAAAATGCTTTTGTGGCGGCAGAGTACATGCATACCAAAGGCTACTTCGACAGTCCGCAGCATTTTAACCGCATCAATCTTTTTGGAAAGTACAATGGAAAGCTGAATAGTAATAATACACTCACAGCTTCGGGTTCCTATTTTGCCAGCAAATGGAAAGCATCGGGACAAATACCGGATCGTGCTGTGGAAGCAGGGCTGATCGGCTTTTATGGGGCCATCGATCCGAATGAGGGTGGGTTGACCGGAAGAGGCAATGCAAATCTTTCCCTGCTCACCACATTGAACGACGGTTCTTATTTCAAAAATCAGGTCTACTTTTCCCATTATGAATTTGAACTGTTTTCCAATTTTACTTTCTTCAAGGAAGATCCTGTTAACGGCGATCAGATCAGGCAAAGAGAGAACAGAAACCTTTATGGCTATAACGGCAGCTACAATAGAATTTTTAACACAAAGACATTACAAATAAAGAGTGAAACGGGCGTTCAGGTTCGCAACGATCAGACAAAGAATTCGGAATTATCCAGAACCAAAGACAGAACAACCGTTACCGAACCTATTATGCTGGGTGATATTTCGGAACTCAATATTGCTGCGTACCAAAACCTGACGTTTATCCCCAGCGCGCAATTCAATATGAATGTTGGTCTCCGCTACGATCATTTCAGCAATGCTTATACTGATCATTTCAATAATGATGAACGCGGTAACGCGAAGGCGGGCATTGTCAGTCCCAAGCTCAGTTTCAATTACCATCCGTCTTCCAGCATCCAGGTATACCTGAGTGGCGGTAAAGGGTTTCATTCCAACGATACGCGTGTAGTGGTGCCGCAACGGGGCTTGCGTATTCTGCCCGCTGCCTATGGTTCGGATCTTGGTACGGTATGGAAGCCGGCAAAATCCCTGCTGGTGCAGGCTGCCATCTGGTATTTGTGGCTCGACCAGGAATTTGTGTACGTCGGTGATGAAGGGATAGTAGAACCGGGGGGAAAGACCAGGAGAATCGGAACGGATTTATCGATCCGTTACCAGCCGCTTTCATGGCTGTACGCGGATGTCGATTTTAATTACTCACATGCAAGGGCAGTGGAAGAAGCAAAAGGTGAAGATCGTATTCCGCTTGCTCCGCGTGTCACTTCGATCGGTGGACTGACAATCAAAACAAACAAACATATCAGCTTTTCTGCACGGTATCGTTACATGGGTGACCGCCCGGCAAATGAGGATAATTCAGTTATCGCCAAAGGGTATTTCGTGGCAGACGCGTTTATCAATTATAGCCGCGAGAAATTTGATGTCAATCTCACGGTGCAAAACGTGGCCAATGTAAAATGGAAAGAAACACAGTTCGACACGGAAAGCCGATTGTTTTATGAGCCGTCGCCCGTATCGGAGATTCATTTTACGCCCGGCACACCATTTTCAGCAAGATTGGGATTTACTTACCGGTTTTAGGTGAATTTTTTTCATAGACCAATTCCACCAACATTTCCAAGGCTTTCTTGATCTCATTTCGGCCCTCCTCCGTGGTTACATCGATGCCGCAGAAGGTTTTGGTGTTGACGGGATAGAGGTTGAGATAGTATGCACCGGAAACCAGTAAGGCCATTGCGGCCCTGAAACGACTGGCCTGCTCTCCGAAATGCGGATCGGTGATATTGGAGAGCAGCACGTCGCCCACTGCCTCGCGTTCATCGGCGACACGTTTCAGCGATTTTCTTTTTTCCGATAAGCCCCAGAGCAGGATCTTTTGCAATTCCTTGTTACTGCCTACATAGTCAAATTGTTCCACCAGTGTCTTCTTCGCCATGGCTTCGCCGCCGTCCGTTATGGGCGGCATATCTTCAGGCGTTACATTGCTCCAGAAATCGAGGGAACGGATATATTCGTCGATCAACTGGTCCACGCCGCCGAAATATTTATAAATAAGCTTTTTGTCCAGCCCTGCCGTGGCGGCAATGTCATTCACCTTCAGACCTGCATAACCTTTCGTTTTCAGGATCTTACCTACGGCATCGAGAAATTGCTGCTTGCTTTTATCCTTGTTACGTTCCCTGGGTTTGGCTGTTTTCTTTTCCATTTTCAAAGTTGGTTTATATCGAGGTTAATCAAAAATAACGATTTATTAAGTCACTGTTTGGTGACTTGTTGTATATTCGCGGCGCAAACCTGAAACGGATGAGCAACACCTATTTATGATAAGAGACATTTTATTAGCGCTGGCACTGTTGTTTTCTTTTATCGTCACCGCTCAAAACATCGATCCCAAAAAACTCGACCAATTCATCGATCATATAGAAGCGAATAATCAGGGTATTGGTGAGATCTCCATTTTTCAAAAGGGCAAAGAAGTGTATAAACGCAGCTTCGGGCAGAAAGCCGTGCCGGGACTGAAATGGAATACGCATACCAAATACCAGTTTGGTTCGGTTACGAAAGTGTTCACAGCGACCCTGATCTGGAAACTGATCGAACAGGGTAAGCTTTCGCTGACAGATAAACTCGCTGATTTCTATCCCCAGCTTCCCAATGCGAAGAAGATCACGATCAAGAACCTGTTGGAGCATACCAGTGGCATCAAACGCGATTATTCGCTGAAGCCGGAAAACAGCAACTGGTTGCGTGAGGGGCTGGTAAGCGACGAGGCAATTATGGCCGAAATACAACGGCAGGGTGTGGACTTTGAACCAGGCGATAGCTCGGCTTATTCCAATTCGGCTTTTTACCTGCTGAAAAATATCATTGAAAAGAAAAGCGGCCAATCATACGGTGGATTTTTGAAACAGCAGATCATCAAACCCAATCGCCTGAAGGACCTGCAATCGGCGGACATGAACCCGAAAAACACATTTCTATCTTATGCCTTTGATTACGCCGCCGACACCTGGCAAGTAAAAGAAGATTATGTATACAGCAATATTCTCGGTGTGGGTGATATCGCAGCCACGCCGACCGATATGAATCAGTTTTTTTATAATTTATTTCATCATAAAATTGTGAAAGCGGAGACATTGGCTCAGATGATTCCGGCAAAGAATGAGCCGTATGGTCGCAATCTTTATGAGATCAATTTTTACAAGGAAGTGCTCTACGGACATGGCGGCGACACGCGTGGTACGCATTCACTTGTTGTCTATGATCCGAAAACGGAAATGAGCCTTGCTGTCTCCATCAACGGAACAAAGTATCCGCACAACGACTTCTATCTCGACATCCTGCGCATCATCTATACGGGTGAAGTCCGCCTGCCTTATTTTATTTCAAAATCTGAATCGGGGAAGTATACCGGTATTTATGTGAACAAAGAAGCTGTATTACGGCTGAATGTTTTTGTGCATAAAGAATGGGGATTGATGTGTGAGGACGTTGTCGGGGAGTCTATGTACCCCTTGTATCCATATGCTCCCGGTAAGTTCAGGTTTGATGAATTGGATATCAAGATGGAGTTTAAAGATAGTCAACTTTTTTTTGCGCAAGCCGGGGTAGACCTCATCCTTACCAGGGAGCCAACTGCGGATAAGTGAAACCATTCGTCTCACTTGTTCAGAAAGGGTTACTTCGGTAGCCCTTTCCTGTTTTACAGATCTTATTACGGGAATCGATTATTCACGGTAACAATTCTTTCAGCTTTGCATATAATTTTTCATCGCGCAGGTCTTTGGCAATGATGGTGCCGTTGCGGTCGATCAGGTAATTGGCCGGGTAGTAAGAAACGCCGTAGATCAGTGCGGCTTTGGTTTGATCGCCCTGTAGGTCGCTTACATTCTGCCAGGGTAGTCCATCTTTCTGAATGGCTTCGAGCAATCTTTTTTTCTCATTATCGGCTGCCACGCCCAATATGTCAAATCCTTTGTCTTTAAATGCCTGGTAAGTTTTGATCAACTCCTGATGTCCTTCGCGGCAGGGCATGCACCAGGAGCCCCAGAATTCAAGCAATACAATTTTACCGGCATAATCTGACAGCTTTACGCTTTTGCCTTCCATAGTCATTTCAGTGAAGTCGATGTATTTGTCGCCTACTTTCGGACTTTGATTCAGTGTGAGAAAGTTGGAGATTCTTTTGCCATAAATGGAGTTCTTTGCGTCGACTGTCAGCAGGTTGTATAATTGGGTAACTGTGTCTTTGGACCATGAAGCCTTATAAATATTCAGCAGATCGGCGCTGACAATGTAGGAAGGATTGCTTTTTATGAAGGAAAAGAAATCCTCATCTTTAACGTTATCCAGTTCATTGCTTTTCAACTGCTCTTTCGATCCTTTGATAGCAGCCGTTTTGAATTTTCCTTTCTCCGCAACAATGGTGGCAGGAGATTGATCTGCCCAAAAGGCAACCCTGTCCTGGAAATCTTTGGTGTGAATGGCATATTTTCCGGCCTTGTTGTACAGTTTGCCTGTAAAACTGAATTTCCCGTTTTTAACGATCGTTGAATCGATGTCTTTGTAAAATCCGTCGGAAAGATCACTCAGGTACAGCGGGAGATTGTCTTCGAATCCCGTTATCGTTCCGGATATTTTATAATTAGTTGATTTCTGGCCAAAAGCGGTTGCCGTGATCAATAAGATTACTACGGCGGCGGTTATTTTATTCATCGCTTGATGTTTGTTATAATTTTTCCCACACAAACGTACCATTTTGTTCGATCACCATCTTCACTACTTTACCATGCTCTTTGATAAATTCTCCTTTGATGTCAAAGATACTTTTGACCTTGAATTTTGTGTCGGATAAAAATAGTAGTTCCATTTTTTCCTGTCGTGGAATATTCAACGATAGACGACCATTCTTTAATTCAACCTTCATCGTTGTTTTATCCATTCTGTAAGTGCCGGAGTAAGCCTTGAGTTGTTCTTCGGAAGGAAACACTTCTTTGGTTTCCTGCGGATTTATTTTCGTTAGTTCAATTACCTGGCCGTCATCATTTACGTTCATTTTTTCGACGGTGCCGTCGGGTTTAGGAACGAACGCGATACTGAGCGGGATTGCTTTGAGGAAAAAGTTTTTATCACTGGTGGCGTACAACGTGGATTTGGGCAGTCCTTCTCCGGGGGCTTCCAGTTTCAACTCGCCGGCTTCTAAAAAGACGCGTGCTTTTGCCTGACCGCTGTATTCACCTTCGTAGCGTTTCAATATATTTTCCGGCACTTTTACCGTTGGTGTATATGGTATATAGCCTTCCCATTCCCAGGGAATTGTAATGCCCATGATGTATTCGGTAAGTTCCTTGAAAATGCTTTCACCGTTCATGCTGTTGCTCATCATCACGAGTCCGATTTGTTTATCCGGTATGGCAATGCAATAGTTTACCCAGCCATCATCGCTGTGCCCTTCTTTGAAAAATGCCCGGCCATAGGGCGTATTAAATAATCCCCAACCGAGTCCGTATGATAATTCAATTGTTTTATACTGGCTGGTGGTGTCGTTATTCAGTGAGGGGAATTGGCGTTTGGTAAAAATGGGAATCTGAGGTGAAAGCATCTGGTCCCTCTCTTTTTTATTCAATCCTTTTCCCTGTAAAATGGCGGCTATGAACTGTGTGAAGTCGGCGATGGTGGTTTGCATCGATCCGGCAGCATTGGCGTTGTTTCTTTTTTTAATTGGAAATATCTGCTCATCGTAACCGTGACCAGCGGCGTAATCGGCATCAAATCCGGGTTGCCATACGAAACTGGTATGCTGCATACCGAAAGGACGGAAGATCATTTCCTGTGCGAGCTCTTCCAGTTTTTTGCCGGTAACGGCTTCGACCACCAGTTGTGCCAGTACAATTCCTTCGCCGGAATAGGCATACCTGGAGCCTGGTTTAAAAAATATTTTCAGTTTCCCGGTATTATCAGGATTCAGGAATCGCCAGTTGGAGAAGCCGGTAGTATGACTGAGGCAGTGTCTCAAAGTGATGAGCTTCCACTGGTCGTCGCCGGCGAGGTCTTTGTAGTCTGCATATTCGGGCAACGGTTTAGGGAGATAAGTATAAACAGGTCGATCGAGATCTATTTTGTTTTGATCCACCAGTTGCATCACCAGGAAAGCAAAAACTGATTTGGAAAAAGAGGCGGCGTACAAACTGGTGTTCACCGTTCCATACTGTCCCGAGGCATTGTTGTTGACGCCATATTTTTTTATATAAACCGGTTGGTCGTGGTTGATGATGCCGACGGCAATGCCGGTTACGCCGGCCGCATCCCGTATTCGCTCGATGCGCCGGTCGATTGTATCGGAGTTAAGCGTTTTGCCGTCTGCAGTTATGATGTTCGTTGTTTGTGAGAAGGCAGAATATTGCGACAATAATATCGCGATAACAGGTGTGAAATTGCGGAGCATAGGAGCGCAGGTTGGTTTAAGTGTTGATGAAAATACTATAATAAAACCATCCTTTGTGTTAGAAAAGGTTAAATGTATAACCGCGGCAGGGGCTGAACTATTTCCTGCCGTAAATTGTATAGATGCCGCTTCCCGGATATTTGGTATCCGGCAAGTGGAGCAGTATTTCTCATTAACTGTTTGTAATATAGCATTCTTGTCTATAAAAATCGAATGTAGCCTGACGGGTTTAGGCAAAACGCTGCTTTCTCTCCTGGAAGTTTTTACCCAATAGGGTAACCAGGTTGTGAGTGATAGCGGCGAGTTTACAAGAGCTTCATAGTATATTATATGAATATGGTAATAAGAAAAGCAATATCTGCGGAGTCTGATAGTATAGCACCACTTATTTTTTTAGCGATGGAAGACATTGTTTATTATTTCATCGGGGAAAGGGTCCGGGATAATGCTATTCAATTGTTAAGTAGTTTAATCCGGGAAACAAACAATCAATATTCTTTTGAAAACTGTTGGGTAATAGAAACCGATAACCAAATCGTTGCAGCCGCAATTGTTTATAATGGAGCTGATCTGGCTGCTTTGAGAGCACCGGTACTGGCGAAAATTAAACAGGTATACAACAGGAATTTAAATCTTGAAAATGAAACTGAGCCGGGAGAATATTATATTGATTGTATTGGGGTAGATCCGGCTCATCAGGGAAAAGGACTTGGGTCTAAAATAATTGCGTTTTTAGTACAGGAGTTCGTTGGGGAACAAAACGAAATACTCGGCCTGCTTGTCGATAAAAATAATCCCGGTGCAAAAAGATTGTATCTGAAATCCGGGTTTGCAATTGTGGGAGAGAAAAAACTGGCAGGCAAGGAAATGGAACATCTTCAGATCAGCAAACAGTTGTAGCGCCGGCGGGTTACACACCGAATTGCCGGAGATGATGATCGTAATGTTTGTAAACGAATATTCCGATCTGTTCGCGTGTCATTTTCCCGAAAAAATCATGCACGAATCTGTCATTGGAAAAATGGGCGTAATCATCGAGCAGGGCTTTCCATTGTTGCTTTAGCGTGCCGAAGCCGGCTACTGTTTCTTTTACCGCGAAAAATTTTCCCGAAGGCATATTCCTGGGTAAGGGCCGGTCATCTTTGGTATGTGTTTTCAAAGCCATCCGCCCGAATAGTTTGCCAATGAAAGCGTGCCGGTAATTGTAGTTGCCTTTCCCTTGTATCCAGGCATCCCAGATGCAGCAATGTCTGACCATCTGCGCGGTGTTCATTTTTCCCCAGATAGCTGCATTGCTTTCCTGCAGCTGGTCGATTCGTTGGTGCAGTTCATGCCGGGTTGTTTTATCAAATATCGTTTTCATCGAAGTTGCTGATAGGTTGAAGGGAGAAATAGTTTCCGGAGTCGTCTTTGAACAATGCTTCTGTGCCGTAGAATTCTTTGGTGGGGGCTTTGATAAACTCGACACCTTTCGCTTTTAATTCTTCGTAGGTGGCAAACACATCGCGGCAGGTGAGCACGCCGCAACCGAATACGCCTTTTCTGATGAGTGCGATCAGGGTGTCGGCCGTTTCCTGCGGAAACATTTTGCTCACTTTTACGGGAAACAATACGATCTGGAGATCCGGTTGTTCGGGTGGCGATACGGTGAGCCAGCGGGTGTCCGGCCCCATTGGAATATCGTCCACCACGCGGAAGCCGAGTTTGTTTACGTAAAAATCAAATGCACTATCCTGGTCGATGACGTGGATATTCGTAATGGTCATTTTAGTAATCATGAACTTGAGTTTTTATAAAAGCGTGATACAAAGCTCGGCGATTACTTATTGGTCCGTTTCTTCAAAATTGCGATTTTCAGTCCAGCCGTGCTGGTAAGCGTAACATCCGGGCACAAAGGCGAGCGGGTTTTTGGCAATGGCCTGTTTGTTTTGCTGGTAACGTGCTGCAAATGAGGAAGGTGTTTCGCCTGTTATCTTTTTAAACAGGCCGCTGAAAGAACTGAGGCTGTCGAAACCCACGAGGAAACAGGCATCCGATACGGGTTTGCCGGCGCGAAGTAATTCTTTCGCTTTTCCGATACGCACCGATTGCAGGTATTGATGGGGAGTGGAACCGTAAGCTGTTTTAAAAAGCCGGATGAAGTGAAATTTGGAAAACCAAGCTTCATCCGAGATATTGTCGAGGTCTATTTTTTCCGCGTAATGGGCATCGATGAAAAGTTTGGCCTTAACGATTCGCCGGTAGAGATAAACTTTTGGATATTCATTGCTGCTCATAGGTGTTTGAAGATACAGAAAAAAGAGGGAGAGCTAACCTTGGCTTTTATGAACAGGATAAGTCGTCTGAGGGAAGGATATCCCGGATGAACCCGGAGTGCTTTACTATCATGTAATATTTTCCTTTCATTCTTTGACTTGCAAATTCTTCTTCGGTTGTTCTGCTTATTGAATAATAGGCTAGTATCTTATCATCTTTTATTTCTTTTACATCTATTAAAAAAAAGTGCCCATCAAAGAAGCTCGAGCGCGGCACTTTTGCAGTAAAGAGCAGACCCTTGTAAATTTCTGAATGGCCAGCGATCATTGTCATTGAGCCCATATTCAGGATGTCTGTGTTCGTCATTTTGATTCCCGGTTTGTTTTATAACCGATTAATATATTTTACGAAAAAAAAGCCACATTTCCAATAGTAATCGAGGGCTAAGAAAAATCAGGAGACAATATATGCTAATTTTGGCCAGCGCGAAAATCATGACCATGCCAACACTCCATGAAATCAAACACGAACTTGAAACCTGGCTGCCGGCTTACTCCTTTAGTATCAGGAAAGGCCGGATCGTTGCGCGGCATACTAATGGCCATGGAGCCACCATTGTAGTTAAAGGAGATAAAATCATTGTCGGGGCAATTGGCCCGGGGATCATTACCCGTCTTAAACTGGGAAGCGGCGCGGCTTTTAAGAAATTTTCGGAACAACATTACACAGAAACGGCCGAAAAAGTATACAACTTTCTCGGCCGTGAGTATGAGGTACAACTGACCCGGTAGTTAAATGATCAACCTGACCGGCCACGTCAGAAGATCGGCCGGAAGTTTATTTTAAAATCATTGTTGTTTTCATTGCTTTCCTTAATGTCTTTGATATAATCGATGGTGATCCAGTATTCGTACTGCTGCCCGGAGTTGAGCATCGCTATCAGGTTGGGCGCGATGGTATAAATATTAATATATGTTTCGCCGGGTTTGAGCACTTTGCCGGGGAAGTTGGAAAAATGATAAGTGTTGCATTTTGAAATAGTGCCGTCGGGTATGCGTCCGTTCGAGCGGATGCCGTTGATGCCGATCTCCAGATCTGCTGCGCCGATATTTTTCATGGTGTATTGCACCTCAAACGTATTGTCAGGTTTTTTTGTAATGGAACCCGAGGTGATCACGAGATCGGGTAGCGGTTTTGCAGGCGGCGGCGCCACAGGTGGAGGCGGCGTTTGCACCGGCGGTGTAACGGGTGAAATTTTCTGCGGCCGTTCGGAAGTCGCCACGCTTACATTGGCCATCGCATCTTTATAACCCACGATCGGATATTCTGCCGTGTTATTGTTTTCATTCACTTCGGCGATGGCATTTGTTTCATCGGCTTTCAGCACATATTTATAGTTCCAGTTTTTGTATACGTTTTTGTCGGTACAACCCAGGCTTCCTTTAAATTCCTGGCCGGCGTTAAGTACGCCGTCGTATTTCAGCACCATGCCACCGCCAGGCGATACGTATTTGCCATTGGCATCATAGATGTTTCCCTGCATGGTTACATTTTGCAGGTCCACCGTGACGTTGCCATTATTGCGCAGCGTATAGCTGATGGTGTAGTTACCTTCTTTGTAAGTGATGCCGGTGATGGTGACACTGAGGTCTGCACCGTTGATCGCCACGTTTTTGATGACGTTGGTAGTAGCGGTCACCGGTTTGGTCTGAACGGGTCTGATCTGTGCAAGACAGCTGGCAGCGATGGCCAGGCAGGCTATCAGGATTAATAATTGTCTCATAAATGTTTTTTACGTTTTTCTTCCGCGTCAAGATTAGAAAAATTAACCCGTTTGCTGGTCCCGGGAAAAGGGGATTTCCGGGCAATGGTGAATGGTCAATGGTGATTAGCTGGCTGAGGTTCTCGACGTCGTGAATCGTCAATCAATGTCGTTTCCTTAAGGCTGAAGTTCTTTGACAGGTGTTAAGTAGAGAAAAAGTTTGTTATTTTTAGGATAGGATTACAGGGGGGTATTGAATAGCGAACCTGTTTTTAGAGTAACCTATCTCAATGAATTAACTCAAAAATTACATAATGAACAATTTGTTAGCGACTGCCGTACAGAATCCGGCCGGAATGGATTTGTCCGTGATCGCAAGCTGACCTTTGTTCATTTGATTGTTCTGTTAGTGCAGGGCCTTTCCCGTTCCATACAGCGTGAGCTCAACAGCTTTTACCAAAAGATCCTGGACAGCGATCTGCCGCTTCAATACGTGGTCA